>JBDWUA010000014.1:0-473115 GCA_039984715.1 Paracoccaceae bacterium
AAAACAAAGCCGCCCCAAAAAGGCGGCCTTTTTTGTGACCAAAATCCAAAAGATAAACTGGAAAATATCAACGCGTCCGGTGCAGTGCCAAGCGATAGATCCTGTCGTCCTTAAATTCTACTTTCAACTTCTTAACGGGGGGTCCGTCATCAAATGGTTTGAGACAGATGGCAGTTTGACTGTAAGCGTTGCATCCGGCCCCCTAGTTGGCACTGCTTTCAAATTGCGCTCAGCACCCGTTGTCAGAACACCTGGCGCAAAAAGCTGGACATTCTTGACACCTGACCAAGTGCCGACAATCCACAACTGGCGCAAATTCCGAGTTGCCCGCCAACAGATACTAGAGCATGTTTCCATCAGATCTCTCAGAAGTTGCAGACATTAGATGATAAACTCAGAACTCCTTGCGATCTTAGAGCAGTTCCAAACTACGCTTGTGGGTATTGTTGGTTTTGTTGGTGTAATCTGGACGCTTCGCGCTAATTCCCGAAATGCAAGAGAGGAACATCGCAGGCAACTTGGATCTAGGCGCTCAGCATTGCGACGGATACTGGCTGCAGAGCTTCGAAACTATGCAAGGGCACTAAAGCAAAATCTTGAGGCTCAGCGCCCGATCGATGGGCTCTTTTCTGTTGGTCGAATACACAGGTTGTTTTCCGAGCAGCTTACAGCTGACCTTGGCCTGCTCGAGATTGGTGAAATCGATGTCGTGGTGAATGCCCTAATCAGTTTAGACGGCATGGAACACTTTCTTGAGAACATTTCTTCACAAGCCTCTGAGACCCGATTTCTATTGCCCTCAGAAGCATGGGAAGAGTTCCAGAAAGTAAACTCGACGACGGCCAATGCCATAGATTATGCAGTTCAAACACTTGAGCTTTCTGGCGACGCGTGAACCGCTTCGAAGCCCGACCTCGACGAGCCCGCATCCGCTGCCTTCACTCGATCTCGGTGGATCAAATACTCTGTTCTTGGAGCCATCTTGTTGCAACGTGCAGGCGCTGCTGATGAAATTGAACCTGCTTTGAGTACAGCGCCAAGAGAGTGCGAAATGTCTGTCGAGCAACGTTCTGACAATAGGGTTGATGGATGTGCGTAGGCCTCAGCGACGAGCCGACTGCAAAATTGTCTTGAAGGGTCTCTTGAAGGGATCTTGACGCCCGCCTTGA
Source organism: Paracoccaceae bacterium (assembly GCA_039984715.1). GTDB lineage: Bacteria > Pseudomonadota > Alphaproteobacteria > Rhodobacterales > Rhodobacteraceae > JABSSA01. The sequence continues at coordinate 1,170 of JBDWUA010000014.1, forward strand.
GAAGCCGACGCCAAAATCGGCAACCACTTGTATACGAGGCAATCCGCTCGTCAACGCTACGCGCACGACCTCCGCGTGAAATTTAGGGGTTAGCTTTTGTGCCATGATGTTTCTCCTTTGCGGCAAAATACCAAGTCAAAGGAGCGGAACAATTCCGTGACAGGTCCATAACGTCCAGAAATATCCAAACCAGCGCGGACATTTGGAAAACTGTAAAGGCCTGTTCGGATCATCTTGAAAGGAAGGCGGGTGCGTGTTTCCAAGCACAGCCCCGATGTGACACGTCCGTACAACGGTTCAAACCACACCACTATTACATTTGGAAGGCCGTGAAAGCCCGCTGTGTAGTGGGCGGTTAAAAAAGTGGAATGACGCGCTTCCGGAAGAATATATTTGAAGCCCTTCGGCAGGGCGTGTGTCAAACTGGATGACATGCAATCCTGTGCACCATGAATATGGTCATACACACTACAATCAGAACTTCAGGCTGCGATAATACAACGTCAGTCCGGAATCAGCCGCCCCATGAGCGAACTACGCCGCAATCCATGTGTACGAAGTTGGAACCGGAATAGCTGCCAACGCCGCCACCGCGACACGCTTTGGCTGCACGTGCCATTTGGCCCACGCTTTTTCCAGTCAAACGCAGATCGGCGGCCTGTCCTTGCATGTGCAAAGAATTCTTGGCCACACCGCGCGATCGAGATCGCAACATCGCGTTGGTTTTTGGAGAGCGATACCCAGACAACAACATGTAGGGTTCGTTTGCATCCATAAGATTGTGAGATGCTGCCATAATGTCGACCGTACGCAGATCAATGTTTACTGTTTGGTCGGTGCGCCAATCGCGCATGAAGTGATTGATCTCTTTGACCGATTCCTTGAGGTAATCGCCCTCAATCCAATAAATCACGTCGATCCGTTCACCAGTACGACCTGAAAACATGCGTAGTCTTCGTATGTCGCCTGAACCACGCAAGAAACCAGCGGCCTTCGAAAACGTCGGAGCTGCTGTGATTGTGGTTGCTGCGAATGCGCCAAGTAGCGCGCGCCGGGTCAAGCCCGTAGAGCTGGATTCTGTCATTTCACTGCGCCGTCCCGTACGCCTGCCGGGTCATGATGTTACACGACCGATTTCATCTCATCCCCAGATGCAACGTTTTTATGGCATAGCCCGAATCGTTAACCAAGTGATTAATGCTGTGCGCATTATTCGCGCCTATATTTGAGCAATTTTTTGCGCATTTCTTTTCGGGGCGTTCAAAAACAAAACAATCGATGCAAGGACGCATCATGTGCTTTTTCAGGTGAGTGATATCATAGTTGTGAATGGACTCTTTACGACTCTAAGAGACAATGCTGTGAAAGCTGACGTATTTTTTGATCTGTTTGGGGTGTCGGATGACCACGATTGCACGACCTTTGTCTGTATTTTTCGCCGCGATTGCGCTTGTTTTAGTTTGGGCGACCAATCCGGTCTCTGCACAGGGTACGATACCCGCATTCGCGCAAGCGGTGGCTGAAGCCGCATCCCGAGATAAGGATGTTGCCGCATATTATAAGGCGAACGGGTACAAAAGTCTTTGGACCGGGCGGTCAAATCGGGAACGCCAACGTCGTGCCGCTTTGTTGGATGTATTGGCGGCATCCGGAACCCATGGACTGCCGGTCAGCAGCTATGATGCCGCTGGTTTGAAACAACGGATGAAGACCGCCAAGACCCCACGCGAGCTGGGGCAGCTTGAAGTGGACTTAAGCCGGGTGTTTCTGGACTATTCCGCAGATGTTCAAACTGGCGCCCTTCAACCAAATCGAATTGATTCAGCGATTGTAAGGCAGGTTCCGTACAGGGATCGAACGTCTTACTTGGTGAATTTCGCGAAATCTTCGCCACGGGGCTTCTTTCGCGCGTTGCCACCTAAAACAACGGAATATAACGCCCTGCTCAAGGAAAAACTGCGGATGGAGCGGTTGTTGGCCAAGGGTGGTTGGGGGCAAAAAGTTCCTGCAAAGTCGCTGAAGCCAGGAGAGAGCGGCAATTCAGTTGCGATTATGCGGAACCGGTTGGTTGCGATGGGCTATCTTAAGCGGTCGAATTCGCAGACTTACGACGCAAATATTCAATCAGCGGTGCAACAGTTTCAGGTGTCGCATGGCTTGGCAGCGGATGGTGTTGCAGGCGAAGCGACGATTGCCGAAATCAACGCGCAGGTCGAGGACCGTCTAAAGTCGATCATCGTTGCGCTTGAACGCGAACGTTGGATGAACCGCGAACGTGGTAAGCGGCATGTTCTGGTGAATATTCCCGATTTCACAGCTAAGATTGTCGATAATGGCAAAGTGACTTTCCAGACGCGAAGCGTGGTTGGCGCACTGCAAGAAGACCGTCCAACGCCGGAATTTTCGGACGTTATGGAATTTATGGTGATCAACCCGTCTTGGTATGTGCCGCGTTCTATCGTGACGAAGGAATACCTTCCTGCGCTGAAAAAGAACCCGTATGCAGTCAAGCATATCGAAATTACGGACCGTCGTGGTCGTAAGGTCAATCGGGGTGCCGTCAACTTTGCCCAATACTCGGCAAAAACTTTTCCATTCGCAATGCGCCAGCCTCCTTCACGCGGCAACGCATTGGGGCTGGTCAAATTCATGTTCCCCAATCCGCACAATATCTATTTGCATGACACGCCAGCCAAAAACCTGTTCGGCCGAGAAGTGCGTGCATACAGCCATGGATGCGTGCGTTTGGCAGATCCGTTTGATTTTGCCTATGCGCTTTTGGCCAAGCAAATGAGCGACCCTGAGCCTTATTTCCAATCAGTGTTGGCAAAAGGCAAAGAACGCAGGGTTGAACTGAAAAACCCGGTTCCGGTCCATCTGATCTATCGGACTGCTTTCACGACGTCCAAAGGAATAGCAAATTATCGCCGTGACATTTACGGTCGTGATGCGCGTATTTGGAATGCGTTGTCGAAGGCCGGGGTGGCATTACGCGCAATTCAAAGCTAATCCGACCCTCGTAAGAGGAAGTCGGGAATACTATGCGTCACACTTTGGCTGATATTGCGTCTGCTCTGGGTGCAGATTTCTTTGGGGACGGATCTTTGATTATCGAAGGTCTGTCCGAACCCGCAACAGCGGGACCCAAAGATTTGGCACTGGCAACAAACGAAAGCTATTCTGACAAACTGGCCCAAGGAAACGCCAAAGCGGCAGTTCTGTGGCCCGGTGCGGATTGGCAATCTTTGGGGCTATCCGGGGCCATTTTTCCATTGCGTCCGCGGTTCCTTATGGCGGTGCTGACCGAAAAGCTGGACCAAGGGCAGGGGTTCCAATCGGGTATTCATCACAGTGCAATTGTCGATCCGACTGCTGAAATTGGGCCTGATGTCAGTATCGGACCGCTTGCGATTGTTGCGTCTGGTGCAAAACTGGGTGCGGGCAGTGTTATTGGTCCGCAATGTTATATTGGTGCGGATGCCGAAATCGGGCCAAATGCCTATCTTAGGGAACAGGTCACCATTGCCGCGCGTGTAATCATTGGCGCCCAATTTATTGCGCAACCTGGCGCACGGATTGGAAGTGATGGGTTTTCATTTGTCACGCCTGAAAAATCCAACGTCGAAGCCGCTCGTGAAAGCCTTGGCACCAATGTCGCAACGTCCGCGCAAGCTTGGTCACGTATCCATTCTCTAGGGGCAGTCACCATTGGTGATGATGTTGAAGTCGGCGCGAACAGTTGCATCGACAGCGGAACAATCCGACCGACCGAAATCGGCAATGGCACAAAATTGGATAATCTTGTGCATATTGGGCACAACGTTGTCATCGGGCGCGATTGTTTGTTGTGCGGACAGGTTGGTATTGCGGGATCCGTCAAAATTGGAAACAACGTCGTCCTTGGCGGGAAAGTCGGTGTCAGCGACAATGTGTTCGTTGGCGATAACGTCGTTGCAGGCGGGTCGTCGTCGATCTTGACCAATGTACCTGCAGGACGCGCCGTTTTAGGGTATCCTGCGAAGAAAATGGACACTGAAATCGAAAGTTACAAAGCTTTGCGTCGGTTGCCGCGATTGATGCGTGACGTGGCGGCCTTGAAGAAAGCTATTTCAAAGTCAGATACAAGCGACTAAATCAGGCGCAAGGAGCTACGCCAAAGGGGGATGGGACATGGCTGAACAAAGCGTTCAGGACAAAGTTATCGCAATAATTGCGGAACAAGCCGTTCTAGAACCGTCCGATGTCACCTTAACCTCGACTTTGGAAGACTTGGGTATCGACAGCCTTGGTTTGGTGGAAAGTATTTTTTCCATCGAAGAAGAGTTCGATATTTCGATTCCCTTCAACGCCAATGAACCTACAGCGGGTGATTTTGACATCACCAATGTGCAGGCCATCATAACGGGTATTGAAACGCTCGTTTCGGAACAGGTTTGACGGCCGATGCCGCGTGTTGTCATCACTGGTGCCGGCACAGTCAACGCGCTAGGTCATTCCGTTGCTGAAACCTATGAGGCGATGCGCGAGGGGCGTTGTGGTATTGGTGAGCTGTCCTTTCAGGATGTTGAACGACTGACAATTCGTATCGGTGGACAGGTTCGCGGTTTCGAGGAAGAAGGGCGCTATAATCGCCAGCAATTGGGCCTGTATGATCGGTTTACGCAGTTCACATTGGCTGCTGCAAAAGAAGCGATTGACCAATCCGGCCTGACGTTTTCTGGCGAACTTTCTGCGCGATCGGGGGTCATCTTGGGCACTGCCGGTGGTGGTGTTAACACGTGGGATCAAAATTACCGCTTGGTTTATGAAGACGGCAAAAACCGAGTTCATCCATTTGTTGTGCCAAAGCTGATGAACAACGCAGCGGCAAGTCATGTGTCAATGGAATGGAACCTGAAGGGCCCTTCCTTCACAGTTGCGACTGCCTGTGCATCGTCAAATCACGCAATGGCGCAAGCGTTCCAAATGGTGCGTTCGGGAATGGCACCAACCATGGTGACGGGCGGTTCTGAATCCATGCTGTGTTTTGGCGGTGTAAAAGCGTGGGAAAGTCTGCGCGTTATGTCAAAGGATGCATGCCGTCCATTTAGCGCCAACCGCAACGGAATGGTTCAGGGCGAAGGGGCAGGGGTGTTTGTCTTTGAAGAGATGGAACACGCCAAGAGACGTGGCGCCGATATTTTGGCTGAAATAGTTGGGTTTGGAATGTCTTCGGATGCTGGCGACATCGTCATGCCATCCAAAAGCGGAGCAGCCCGCGCAATGTCTGGCGCTTTAGAAGACGCCAAAATCAACCCGGAAATGGTCGGCTATATCAACGCACATGGTACAGGCACGGCAGCAAATGACAAAACGGAATGCTCGGCCGTGGCTGATGTGTTTGGCCCACACGCAGACAAGCTGATGTTGTCATCGACCAAATCCATGCATGGTCATTTGATCGGCGGCACTGGGGCGGTCGAATTGCTGGCTTGCATCATGGCACTGCGGGACGGAGTGATTGCACCCACGATAGGCTATGAAGAAAGCGATCCGGAATGCGCGTTAGACGTTGTTCCAAACACTGCACGCGATGCGAATGTGGACGTTGTCTTGTCCAATGCGTTCGCGTTTGGCGGCATGAACGCGGTCTTGGCGTTGCGTAAATTCTAAACATTGAACCAGACATGAAAAAACCGCGTGATGAACGCGGTTTTCTAGTGTTTTGTGCCGTTCCCGAAAACTTAGTTTTGTGGGAAGGATGTTTCCTGAATACCCTTAGTGAACCCACTCAAGGACATCGTCAGTTCGACTTTCGATTCAGGTGAAATGATTGGAACGATTGTCAATTTCGCTTCGCGACCGCGCCGAAATGCTGCGACGTCTTCTGAGGTCAGGCCGATACGAGAATAGCATCCGACAGTGTTACAAAACGCAAATGGATATTTGCGCGAATTGCTTCCATCAATGGACAGGGTCAACTGCTCTTGAAGGGAGGTTTCAAGCGGAACCACAATTGTTGCGCCTGCTTCTGCACGTCCACCCTCTGGAAGACGGAAAAGAGAAAACTCAACAACGGGTTGACCGTTTTCGTCCTTAACCAATTGATACAGTTGGCACGGATCGTTGCCGTCCTCTGTACGAATACAGCGCAATTCGAAAGCGTCGAATTGTGCCTTTAGGTAAGGTTCACCAACTTTGGTTTCAGTGTCCGCGTCAGCGTCTTGGCCTAAGTCGAATGTTTCATCGATTTCACTCGTCTCTGGCTCAGCTGGTTCGGTGGTGTCAGTGCTTTGTGCATAAAGTGGCGCCGCAAAGGACACGCAAAGAATAGAGGCCAATCCCAATTGGCGCGCGTCGTTCCAGGTTATCATGACTGCTCCGGTCCATGGTTTCTGAATTGAAACGTGTGCTATCACGATCTGCGTGGACTGTCAGCGTGAAAGCGCATCATTTTTTGAGGATAAGTGACAGAATATTCAGAAGCGGCCCAAAACTAAAAAAAGAGAACCCTAAGGCTCTCTTTTTCGTCGTTTTTTGTCTCTCCCCGTCGGACTAGCCGACATATTATATGGTGAGAGTATGGAAGCGATATGTAAGCGTCAACATCTAATGTCGGGAAATGACTGAGTTTTTGGATATTGGACGTGTCTTCCTGTCCGACGTCATCGTCAGAGTTGAAAAAAAATGCCGCACCCGAAGGTGCGGCCAGTCTGACAGGGAGGAAGTGTTCCGCGCCAGGAGGACAGTAGGCGGGAACGAATTCACTATGGCGTGCATTCGTTAACTTTGTATGGTCACACCGATTGAGACCGGTATTTTGCAAGGATGGGTTGAATGAACGACAGTGTTTTCATTGGCGGCGGTGGCGATGGCTATCAAACGGCGCAAGGTTTGACCCTGAAATACGCCAACAGACACGGTTTGGTGGCTGGTGCGACCGGAACAGGTAAGACCGTAACGCTGCAAATCTTAGCAGAAGAGTTTTCAAATGCGGGTGTTCCGGTCTTTCTGTCTGATGTGAAAGGGGATTTATCTGGGCTTGCGCGACCGGGCAGCCCGGATCACAAGCTGCACGGCGCCTTCACAGAGCGCGCTGAAAAAATCCAGTTCACCGACTATTCCTATCATGCCTGTCCTGTCACGTTTTGGGACCTTTACGGGGACCAAGGCCATCCAGTTCGTACAACTGTCAGCGAAATGGGCCCCCTTTTGTTGACCCAGTTGCTTGAACTGACCGAAGCGCAAGAAGGCATTTTGAATATCGCCTTCCGGTTGGCCGATGAAGAAGGCCTGCCATTGCTGGATCTAAAGGATTTACAGGCTCTTTTGGTTTGGATTGGCGAAAGTCGCCAAGACCTGTCTTTGCGCTATGGTAATATATCAACGCAATCTGTCGGTGCCATTCAACGGCGATTGCTGGTTTTGGAAAATCAGGGCGCGACGCATTTATTTGGCGAACCCGCTTTGGCGCTGACTGACTTAATGCGTACTGATGGCGCCGGTCGTGGCATGGTCAACATTCTGGCCGCAGACAAATTGATGGGCGCTCCTAAGCTGTATGCGACGTTTCTGTTGTGGCTGCTTTCCGAACTGTTCGAAGAATTGCCAGAAGTCGGTGACCCAGACAAACCAAAGCTCGTTTTCTTCTTTGACGAAGCGCATCTGTTGTTTGACGACGCGCCCAAAGCGTTGGTCGACAAGGTTGAGCAAGTCGCGCGTTTGATCCGATCAAAGGGCGTTGGCGTCTATTTCATCACGCAAAACCCAGCGGATGTACCCGAAGATATTCTGGGGCAATTGGGAAATCGGTTTCAACATGCGTTGCGGGCTTTTACCGCCAAGGACCGGAAAGAGTTGCGTATGGCGGCGGACACCTATCGCGAAAACCCACGGTTTTCGACCGAAGATGCGATCAAAGAGGTCGGTGTGGGTGAGGCGGTGACCTCAATGTTGCAGAAAAAAGGGGTGCCGGGCATCGTTGAGCGGACGTTGATCCGACCACCGTCATCGCAATTGGGTCCAATCACAAAAGCTGAACGTGCGGCACATATTCAGGGTTCTGATCTGGCTGGTAAATACGAAGACAGGCTTGATCGAAAATCGGCGTTTGAGATGTTGAAAGCGCGATCAGAAACGGCGGCGCAAGAGGCCGCTCAAGCAGAAGAAAAGGCAGAAGAATTAACGCCAGTCCTTCGCGAATTTAACGCAGGACGTCGGTATACTGCGCCGCGGGTCGCCCGTTCAACGTCTCGGACAACGACGCGCAAGGGCACGGGGTTGGGCCAAGCAATGACAAAAATGGTTGTCAAAGAACTGACTGGGACGACGGGTCGCCGCATCGTGCGTGGAATTCTTGGCGGCTTGTTTAAGGGTCGTTGAACCGAACAAGAGTTGTAAACTCTTAGCCAATATTCGCATCCGAAAGGTCAATGCGTTGCCGGTCGCCAAAAAGGTCTGGGAATATGAAAAGGGCCGCACCTGAATAATTGGTGCGACCCTTTCAAAGACGAAATGCCCCTTTCACATACGTCTGGCAGTGCTGGGCAGACATAAAAAGGGGAAATTCTCAGAGTTATTCGTTTTTAAGACGCAGACCCTCTGCAAGGCAGATGTCATCCGCTTCTTTGACGGTCATGGAATGTGGGCGGTCGATGGAACGATCCCAGATCACCCGTTCTTTTGTATAAAGCTGACACGTGACAACACCCTTCGCAGTCTTGAGCTGAACAGGGGTAGTTTCATACTGTGCCGGAGACGTAGCGCAGCCGGCAACAGCGAGAGGAGCGATCAAACCTAGGATCAAAATTCGGGACATTTTATTTAACCTTTTTTAATACTGAACTAGTTCTGAGAGATTAATTTAGAATTAACGCTCGTTCTGGGTGGGTGCAAACTTTTGTTCGAAGTGTTCAATTTTAACGTTAGTTTCGCCCACAGATTTAACGTTCTGGTATCAAACCGCGTGGGCTGAACCTTAAAACGAGAAGTAATATCAAACCCATGGTTAGCAATCGCATGTGTGCTGACGAATCAAGCAAATGTTTGCGCAACCCACTTTCATCGGCCATTCCATAGGTGATCAGCTGCATCAAACCCAAGCCGAGCGGTTCCACCATGACCCATAGCCACCAGATCAGAATACCCCCGAGAACCGCGCCAAGATTGCTGCCTGATCCGCCGACAATCACCATGACCCAGATCAGAAATGTGAAGCGTAACGGTTGATACGAACTGGGGGTGAGTTGCCCATCTAACGTGACCATCATTGCACCAGCCATGCCGCAAATCGCCGACCCAAGGACAAAGACTTGCAAATGGCGCGCGGTAACATCCTTGCCCATTGCCTCGGCCGCGACTTCGTTGTCGCGGATTGCGCGCATCATGCGGCCCCATGGCGATTTTAATGCCATCTGTGCCATCCAAAACAGGATCAGCAAAACGATCGTAAACAAAATGGCGTAAGCGCCTTTGACCCACAACGTCGAAGCCGTCACGGGATCAAGTCCAAGGTTGATTGCGCGTTCCACAAATGTAGGATCATTTTGCATGTCGATTTCGTACCCAGCCAAACTGGGGCGGGGCAGGCCGCTGACGTTTTTTACACCTCGGCTTAGCCAGTCTTCGTTCTTCAGGATTGCGATGATGATTTCTGAAATGCCCAAAGTCGCAATCGCCAAATAATCGCTGCGCAACCCAAGGGCCGTTTTCCCGATCACCCACGCGGCACCAGCAGCAAAAAGCCCGCCAACAGGCCATGCCAAAACAACGGGAAGGTCAAGCCCACCTAAATAGCCAGCATTGGCGGGGTTCACGGCCTCAATCGCTTCTACAGACGGGTCGAACACACTGCGGAACAGGAAAAATCCGACGACAATGATTGCCGCGACGCCTAACCCTCGGATGCGGCCTTGGGGCAGGCGGGCATAGGCCAGAATGGCTGCAACGATTGTCGCAGCACCTAGAGCCAATCCCAAAAGGACACCTACGCCTCCAGCAGACCATGCTTCGTTAACTGGTTTTACGGAGATCAGAACAGTGGCCAGACCACCCAATGCGACAAATCCCATGATCCCAACATTGAACAACCCAGCAAAGCCCCATTGAAGGTTCACACCCAAAGCCATGATTGCACTGATCAAGCCAAAGTTCAGAATTTGCAGGGACGTGTTCCATGAATAGTTAAAGCCGGTCGCGATCAACAAAAGAGCGACAAAGCCAAAGTAAAGCGTGTTGCGCATTGAATCCGTCATATTGTTTTCCCCGCAAACAATCCGGTTGGTCGGAACAAAAGCACGATCAGCAATATCACAAAGCTGACGGCGAATTTGTAATCCGTTGACAACAATTGGGCCAATCCATCCGGTGCCAGTGCATCGGGCAAGGCGTATCCTGCGACTTTTTTCCATGCATAGGTGATCATCACTTCGGAAAAGGCGATAGTGAATCCGCCTGCGACTGCCCCTAATGGGCTGCCCAGACCGCCAACGATGGCAGCCGCAAAGATTGGCAGCAACAGTTGGAAGTAGGTGAACGGTTTAAACGTCTTATCAAGACCATAGAGCACGCCCGCGATGGTCGCCAACGCGGCCACAATCAACCATGTGATCATCACAACACGTTCGGGGTTGATACCGGACAGCAGCGCCAAGTCTTCGTTGTCGGAATAGGCACGCATCGATTTTCCCGTGCGTGTCCGGTTCAAGAACCAGAACAAAATAGCGACCACGATGATGACAGTAACAACAGTCAGCCCTTGGGTTGTCCTGAAGGCTAGCCCTTCGTTTAAGCCCGTTAACGCTTTGAATTCCCGAACGGAAATGATGAAACGTTCACCATCCAAAAACTTCTGATCGTTTGGCCCAATGATAAACCGAACCAAGCCATTCATGATGAACATCACCCCCAGTGACACCATCACAAATATGATCGGTTTGGCCTTTTGTTCCCGGTAAAACCGATAGACGAAACGATCTGTGAACAAAATGAAAAGCGCACAGCCAAGAATACCAAAGGGCAGGGCCAGCAATGCAGTGGGTAACGGCCCAAGCGACAGGCCCCAAGATTGAAACAGCCACGTGATTAAGATCGTGAGCATTGCGCCAAAGGCCATCGTGTCCCCATGCGCAAAGTTTGAAAACCGCAGGATGCCATAGATCAGCGTGACCCCAAGAGCTCCCAATGCCAGTTGGGACCCATAAGCAATCGCAGGGATCAGAACGAAATTGGAAAGCACAACAAAGGCGTTGAGAAGTTCCATCAGCGGCATTCCCCCAAATAACTGATCATCAATGGCCCTTCGGCATAGTGAACGGTGTACCGGGCTGCGCCGTCCGGTGCGATTGTCAGGAAATGACGTGCCGCAAACGTTCCGCCGGACAAGGACGTGGTCTTATCCTGAACAACACCGACAAGGTCTTCTGTGCCGATGTCCGATGACAATTGGACCGATGCGACCATTGCATTTGTTTCAAGGCCGCTGGTTTCGCCGTCCAGATCAAAAGAATACTGTGTTTCGCCGCAGGATTCAGTTTCGTAGCATTCTGATGTGAATTCACACATCATCGCAAATTCCTGTTGAACAGGTGGGGCGTTTGGATTGCGGCTTCCAAAAACGGGCCTTTCCTGTGCCATGACGGGTGCTATGGAAGTCGACAAGATTAAAGTCGTCCAGATGCAAACTTTCATCATCACCCTCCCAAGAACGATTTGCGCACTTCGGGGTCGTTCAACAATTCTTTGCCTGTCCCCGTAAACGCATTTCGCCCTTGAACCAGAACAAAACCTTTGTCTGCAATTTCAAGAGCTTGTCGCGCATTCTGTTCAACCATCAGAATTGGGATTCCGGTACGTGCTACTTCGATGATCCGATCAAAAAGTTCATCCATAACGATGGGCGATACACCGGCAGTTGGTTCGTCCAGCATCAGAACTTTGGGCTGTGTCATCAGTGCCCGCCCGACAGCGACTTGCTGACGTTGCCCTCCGGACAGCTCTCCGGCGGCTTGACGGCGTTTGTCGCGCAAGATCGGGAATAGGGTATAGACCTGTTCCATTGTCTCAGCGATGTCATCGGTGCGGATGAACGCACCCATCTCAAGGTTTTCTTCGACGGTCAGCGACGTAAAAATATTCGATGTCTGAGGCACAAATCCCATACCCTTGGCAACTCGATCTTGTGGATCTAACGACGTGATATCTTCGCCATCCAACCGCACGGTTCCCGAACGTACATCCAGCATACCAAACACAGCTTTCATCGCCGTGGATTTGCCCGCGCCATTTGGCCCGACGATCACAGCAATCTCGCCGGGGTTCACGGCGACGGTGCAGTCATGTAATATGTCAGGCCCCGCACCATAACCACCTGTCATGGCATCGCCTATAAGGAAGGGTTCAGTCATTGGCGGCCAATCCTATAATCTTGCAAAGCAGCGGCGTGGGCCGCGCGATGATCTTGAGTCACTTCGGTGACTTTTGGGCCAGGTCGGCCATCGCTTTCCTTGGCCAAAGATTCCTGCACAGTAAACACCATCAAAACGGCCTCTGAACCGGGCAATGCGTCGACAATGTATGCACCCAATGGGTCTCCGTTTCGATCGATCCCGACAAAATCAACCTGAAGGGTTTCGCGCCCATCGATAAGATTGTTGCGCGTTGCAATATCTCCTACGGACAAGAAGGGCGGCGTACCGCGCCGGAATTGATCGAAAACCATTTCGAGCAGATCGTTCGCAGACGTCAATGTACGGTCAAGTGGCATGACAACGATATTGGACGAGACCAACGGATTTCGTTGCAATCTGTAGGTGGCAACATGATCCGCGTAAATTACCGAACTGATGCCGCCGTGCCGGCGCTTGGCCGCAGTGCAGTATTCAATGCCATCGGTGATCGTTTCGCAGACCACTTGGGCGTGTGCAGGCGTAAACGGACCAAACGCAAGCGCAGCTAACAGTGCCCAGCTCTTCATGCGCCCGCCTTTTCTTTGTTCTTAAGGCCTGTGCCCAAGTACGCCTCGATCACCGCGTCATTGGCCTTGATCTCGGCCAGCGTCCCTTCGGCAAGCACTTTGCCTTCGGCCATGCAGATCACCGGATCACAGATTTTTCCGATGAAATCCATGTCGTGTTCGATCACAACAAAGGTGTAATTGCGTTCTTTGTTCAGGCGCAGGATCGCGTCGCCAATCGTATTCAGCAGGGTTCGATTCACACCCGCGCCAACCTCATCCAAAAACACGATCTTGGCGTCCACCATCATCGTGCGGCCCAGTTCCAGCAGCTTTTTTTGCCCGCCCGAGACTTGGCCTGCCTTGTGATCCGCTAAATGCTCGACAGTCAGAAATTCCAGAACCTCGTCCGCTTTGGCCCGCAACGCGCGTTCTTCATTCGCAATTCGTTTGCGCCCGATCCAAGTATTCCAAAGGGTTTCGCCAGATTGTGCGCCCGGAACCATCATGAGGTTTTCGCGGCATGACATTGATGAAAACTCGTGCGCGATCTGAAACGTCCGCAGCAAGCCTTTGTGAAACAAGGTGTGTGGCGGCAGCCCTGTAATATCTTCACCGTCCATCGTGACACGGCCAGATGTTGGTTTAAGAACGCCCGCGATCACATTGAAAAGAGTTGTTTTACCAGCCCCATTTGGACCAATCAGCCCCGTGATCGATCCGGGTGCAATGCGCAACGATGCACCGTCCACGGCGTGAAATCCGCCAAAGTGTTTGTGAATATCGTCAACGACGATCATCCGACCCCCTAAGCCGTCTTGGAAACGGTCTTTACAATATGGAAACAGCCCGAAGAAAACTTCGGGCTGTTAATTAGAAAGACAGACTAATCAGCGGAAGCCAGCCGTGTTGTCTTTGCCGCCATCAAAGTTGATTTCGCGGTAGTTGCCTGCGGCTTCACCTGGTCCGATCAGTTCGACACCGGTTGCACCAACATAATCAACTTCGCCACCGTCTTTGATGATCTGCAACGCTTTGGCCAATTCGCCAACGCCGATCTTTTCGCCCGGAGCATTTGCTACGTCCATGACTTTGCCTTTGTAGTCAGCCGAGTCCTTGGAGTTCGCAGCCTGCATGGCCAACATGATCAACGCTGCTGCATCATAAGATTCTGGCGTGAACGGAGAGCTGGAATCAAACGCGCCGCCAACATGGTTTGCGAATGCTTCAGACAGTTCGTCGGATGGGCTGGGGTGTGCACCCGATGATCCGTCAATTTCTGTGCCAAAGTTTTCAAGCAACTTGGCGGAAATCATACCATCCGGGAAGTGGAACGTATCAAACGCACCTGAATCCAAGGCTGCACGAACAATGCCTGATCCGCCTTGGTCCACATAACCGGCGACAACCAAACGGTCACCACCTGCGGATGCCAATGAAGCAACTTCCGCAGAATAGTCGGCTTTGCCGTCTTCATGCGCGGTGTTGATTGTGACCGAACCACCTGCGGCTTCGTAAGCTGCTTGGAACGCATCAGAGAGACCTTTACCATAATCGTTGTTGGTATAGGTAACGGCGACTTCTTTGATCCCTTGATCCAACAGGATCTGAGTGATCACAACACCTTGACGCGCGTCCGAAGGCGATGTCCGAAAGAACAGGCCGTTGTCTTCGTTATTGCCATGGCTCAGGCCGGGTGACGTAGCGGATGGTGAAACCATCACTGTTCCGTTGGGAAGTGCCACGTTGGTCAGGATCGATCCGGTTACGCCAGAACAGTCAGCACCAACGATGCCGTCAACTTTGTCCGCAGTGATCAAACGCTCAGCAGCAGCATTTGCCGCACCCGCGTCAACGCATGTGGAATCGGCACGTACCGAAGACACTGTCGCGCTGTCCAAAAGCAGACCGCTATCTGTGACTTCTTTCATGGCCAGTTCTGCGCCATCCGCCATCGACGGTGTCAGCGATTCAATGGGACCTGTGAATCCCAGAATTACACCCAGTTTGACTTCTTTTGCGTGACCGCCAGCAAATGCGCTGCCCGCCATGATCGCTGTCGCAGCCGTTGCTGCTAGCAAGTTTTTCATTTGTTTCTCCCATTGTGGATCTTATTGTCCTGATAAAAGAGCCTAAGCAGGCTTTCTATAAATGAAAAGTGCCTTTCGATGATCACAACTTCGTTGACGTAGGTGATAGCGAAGTCATGCGCACTTAATTGGTTAAGTGTCCCAAAGGAGAACACAATGCGCGTCTTTTCATCATTTTTGTGTTTGTGCTTAAGTGGAACAGCGGGTTCTGCGCTTGATTTGAACCAAGGTTCCGTCAGCGTCACGCCTGTCGTTGCCGGGCTTGAGCAACCATGGGGCGTCGCGCCTTTGCCAAATGGTGCGGCACTGGTTACGGAACGAGACGGGCATCTTTTGTATGTGCGAGACGGTCAAACAAAGCGTGTTGCGGGTGTCCCCCCAGTGGCCGCACAGGGGCAAGGTGGATTGTTGGATGTCACTTTGGCCAGAGATTTTGAAAGCAGCCGCACTGTATTTCTGACCTTTGCAAAAGAACAACCAAACGGATCGGGAACCGCGGTCGCGTCTGGTCGATTAAACAAAAGTGGATCACGGCTGAGCAACGTGAACATTCTGTTCGAAGCGGCCCCCGTCGGTAAAACTGGCCGGCATTTTGGATCGCGCGTTGTCGAAGCGACGGATGGGACTTTGTTTATCACCATCGGGGATCGCGGCGACCGTCCCTCGGCACAGGATCGCAGCAATCACAACGGCGCAATTGTGCGCATCAATCGTGACGGAACAGTGCCAAGCGACAATCCCTTTGTCGGGCAGTCCGGCATTCAACCGCAAATCTGGTCCTATGGTCACCGCAACCCGCAGGGGGCGGGGCTTGATGAAAGAGGAACCCTTTGGACGGCTGAACACGGTGCGCGCGGCGGAGATGAGGTAAATCGCATCAAAAAGGGCGCAAATTTCGGATGGCCAGTTATTTCATATGGCAAACATTATTCTGGTGACAAAATTGGCGAAGGCACATCCAAAACCGGGATGGAACAACCAAGCCATTATTGGGACCCCTCAATCGCACCGTCCGGACTGTTGGTGTACTCAGGCGATATGTTTCCAAGTTGGCGCGGTGACATATTCGTTGGCAGCTTGAAATTCGACTATATCTCGCGGCTTGAACGAAACGGATCGACCGTATCTGAAGTGGAACAGATCAAAGGCGTAGAAACGGGCCGCGTGCGCGACATTGTGCAAGCTCCGGACGGGGCGATCTGGTTCATTTCGGTTGGGAATGGCACAGTTTATAGAATGTCTGAGTAGGGCGGCACTAAATTGCCTCCCTTTGACACTGCAGTCCCAAAACATGAATCCTCATAGATTAAAATGACTGCAATTGCCGTTACACACAAAGCTGTCGTCGCAAAAATGGCCAGTTTCAAACTGTTTACCTGAAACTTTAGCCCCAAACCCTCGACGCTGAGAATCGGGCGTTTTTCTTGCTTTCTGTTCGCATTAAGATTTTGTGACATTTCATCCCCCAAAGATGAGTTTCAGGCCAACACGATGGAGGGAGTTTCAGATTTCACAAATTAAAACAGAAGGTTGCCGTCAAAAGTGAACAGACAAAACAGGTACAAACCGAGAAACCACTAAATGTAGACGACTGAAACAATTCGATGAGTCCAGAATGCTGCGCCTGCAAAGGGTGATATTCAGAAATGTATAGCTGTAATGTTGAAAAGCTGCGTCAAACAGATAGGCGCGAACCGTGTGCACCGCGTTCACGATACGGCGTGGTGTTATAATGGGCGCGGTAGCATTTGGAAAAATGCGACGGGCTGGCAAATCCACTGGCCAAGGCAACGTTGATCACGCTCATATCTGTCTGCATCAACAAGTTCCGCGCTTTTTGCAGACGCAGTTCCATATAATACCGTTTTGGGCTGCGGTTTAGATACCGACGAAACAACCGCTCAAGCTGGCGTGTGGACATACCCACATCTTTTGCCAAGACAGAGGGGCTGATCGGTTCTTCGATATTTTGCTCCATGATTTGAATCACTTTGCTTAGCTTCGGATGACGCACCCCAATGCGTGTCGGCACGGACAATCGTTGTGTGTCCTGGTCCGTTCGAATCGACGCATAGATCAATTGATCCGCAACGGAATTTGCCAAATCTTCGCCATGTGCATCTGCGATCAGTTTCAGCATCAAGTCGATCGATGACGTTCCACCAGCCGTCGTAATGCGTGTGCCGTCGACGATGAAAACAGATTTGGTCAGGTCGACTTCTGGGAATTCCTCAGAAAAGCTGTCCTGATTTTGCCAATGAAGCGTTGCGCGTTTTCCATCCAGCAACCCGGCCTTTGCCAAAGTATAGGCGGCAGTGCACAAACCAGCGATAAGGGGGCCTTTGCGCGACTCGCGGCGCAGCCAATTCAGTACGCGTTTCGTCGTCGCGTCTTGAATATTGATTCCACCAACCAGAAACACCAAGTCATCCCGCGACAATTCTGGCAGATCACCGTCGACCTGGAAAACCGTACCAGATGACGCCGCAATCGGGCTGCCATCTTCACTGGTGACAATCCACCTGTATAATTCACGTCCCCCCATCATGTTCGCAATCCGCAAGGAATCGAGCGCACCAGCGAAGCTAAGAAGAGAGAAATTTTCAAGTAAAACAAATACAAACCGCTGCGACTTCATGTTGTCTGAAGTTCCTTGCACGGCGCGAATTGGTGTGCTCATGGTGCGTTCCCGGTCTAAAGGGCGTTCCCGTTGTTGGCCACCTTGAGCACGCACGATCATTGGCGTCAAGAGCTTGCAATTGCTCTATGGCATATACGTCATTGCTTTAGTATATCCTCAAACTCGCAACACTCATAGCGGAGAGAAAAGATGAGCGATTGGATGAAATCTGACTGGCGCAACAAGCCCCGGATTCAGATGCCCGATTATACTGATGCCGTGGCCCTTCAGGCGGTTGAGGCGCAGCTCGCAAAGTATCCACCGCTGGTATTTGCAGGCGAGGCACGCAGGCTGAAAACACAACTGGCCGCTGCATCCCGTGGCGAAGCGTTTTTGCTGCAAGGCGGTGATTGTGCGGAAGCCTTTGACCAATTCAATGCAGATATGATCCGTGACACGTTCAAGGTCATGCTGCAGATGGCGATGGTTTTGACTTTTGGCGCAAAGGTTCCAGTGATCAAGGTTGGTCGCATGGCCGGCCAATTCGCCAAGCCGCGTTCGGCACCGACAGAAACTTTGGATGGTGTGGAACTGCCAAGTTACCGCGGTGACATCATCAATGATTTGGCATTCACGTCGGATTCGCGAATTCCTGATCCTAAACGCATGTTGCAGGCCTACACTCAGGCCGCTGCGACCTTGAATCTATTACGTGCGTTTTCGACAGGTGGTTATGCCGATATGAATCGCGTCCATTCTTGGACGCTTGGATTTGCTGATACAGCCGAAGCTGAAAAATATCGCGAAATCGCCAATCGCATTCAAGATACGATTGATTTCATGGCGGCGGCGGGCATCGATGCCAACACAACGCACGAGTTTTCGACTGTGGATTTCTATACAAGCCACGAATCGTTGTTGCTGGAATATGAAGAAGCATTGACGCGACTAGATACAACGTCTGGTCAGTGGCTTGCGGGCTCGGGCCATATGATCTGGATTGGTGACAGAACACGCCAACCAGATGGTGCGCATGTGGAATTCTGCAAAGGCGTTCAAAACCCCATTGGTTTGAAATGTGGTCCAAGCATGGAGGTCGATGACCTTAAACGCTTGATGGCGACCTTGAACCCTGAAAATGAAGCGGGTCGTTTGACCCTGATTTCACGGTTTGGCGCAGGCAAAGTGGGTGATCACCTGCCACGCTTGATCAAAGCGGTTCAGGAAGAAGGCGCTGACGTTGTTTGGGTTTGTGATGCGATGCATGGCAACACGATCAAATCGGCAACTGGCTATAAAACGCGCCCATTCCAGCAAGTTCTTACTGAAGTGCGCGAGTTTTTCGGTGTGCACCATGCTGAAGGAACAATTCCGGGTGGTGTGCATTTCGAAATGACCGGCTCGAACGTGACCGAATGCACGGGCGGCGTTCACGCAGTCAGCGAAGAAGATCTGAAAGACCGTTACCATACGGCTTGTGATCCACGCCTTAACGCCAGCCAATCATTGGAACTTGCGTTCCTCGTTGCTGAAGAATTGTCCGCTTTGCGTGGGAAGGCCCACAACAAAGTCGCCAGCTGACAAAAAAATCGACGCGTCGTTAGTCGGCGCGTCGATTTCTGAAAACATGGTTTTTAGAGACGTGGACAAGCTTTTGGTTTGTCAGTCTTCGCTTTTGACAAGTCGCAAGTAAGGAGCGCCTCCGCCTTTTGTTGGCGGTTGTTTGGTTGGTGCTTCTTCAAACGGCGGCTTGTCTTCTGCAAAACCTTTGATCTGTGTGGGGATCGTTGGTTTTGGTTTGGCCGTTGGTTCGTCTTGCGAAGCAGGAGCTGTCGCGGATGCTGTTATCGGGCGAATTTTGGCGCCGACCACGTCGAAACGTCGCGGGCTACGTCCGATGTCACCACGTGCGACGAAACACCCAAGAATTCTGCTGACATCGCCAAGGTCGCTTTTCAAGGGCAACAGGATCATGCGTGCATCCATGATCGGCTTATCACGACCTGATTCCGCTGCTAGTCGCAGTTCGCAAACTGCAGGGCGTTGAAAGACTTCTTCCAATGCGTCGCTCAATTGGCGGCGGCCAGATGGCGTGATGAACGACGTCATCGGCATGCCACGTACTTCCATCCCCATCAAATCGCTAAGATGACTGCCCGCAATCCGCAACCGCGCCATTCCAGGTGCGATCCGTTCAAGGACGAATGTGTATTCCAACGCAGTTTCAATCCCACGCGGGTCAATCTCTGACCGCTTGGGCATCATGCGCATGCCTCGCAAGTCTTCCCAGTAACCTTCGACTTGGGAAATTGCGGAATATCCGATTTCAGTTCTGAACTCTGTCATTGCCACCACATTGTGGGGGTTTTCCCGGTGCTTGTCCATGTCTTGCTCACTCACTAAAGGATTGAAACTTCATTCGTCCCCGACGATCCACCCCGCCGATTTCTTCACAAGTTATAACTCAATTTAGGCTAACTCCGCTCCTATTTTCTAAACGAATGGTTAATCACTATTCTACGACCTCTGATTGAGCTGCTTCTTGCCGCGGCTTTCCAGAGCGCGTAAGCCAAGACTATGACAAAAGAAAATGATCAGTCGAAGTTGCGGTCTATGACGGGGTTTGCGAATGCCGAAGGCAGCTTTGAGGCGTGGCGTTGGAACGCTGAGTTGCGTTCTGTGAATGGAAAAGGGCTCGATCTGCGGTTGCGATTGCCGGATTGGGTCGAAGGATTAGAGCAAGGCGCGCGCGCGTCCATGTCATCGCGATTAAAGCGCGGGAACGTCAATTTGAACATTCGCGTATCGCGAGATGACGCGGTGGGCCAAACCGTCGTGAATTCGGCGCAACTGGATTCGGTGCTTGTGGCGCTGCGCGAGATTGAAGCGCGCGCTTTGGCAACAGGGCTGGACCTTGCCCCGTCCAGAGCCGCAGATATTGCGGTTGTGCGCGGTGTTCTGGAACAAGAGCAGGCCGACAACGCAGACACTGGCCCGTTGAAAGAAGCGATTTTGAAAGATGTCCAAGCTTTGGTGATCGCTATGGACGACATGCGTGCAAACGAGGGCGAAGCGTTGGCGGCAATTTTGCGCGGTCAACTTGACGAAGTAAATCGTCTGACCAATGCAGCCGCCGATTTGATTGAAGCCCGCAAAGATAAAATGAGCGCGCAGTTAAAGGTGAACCTCACGCGGGTGCTGGATGGGGCACCGGGCGCTGATCCGGATCGTGTGGCGCAAGAATTGGCGATGATTGTCGTCAAAACAGATGTGACCGAGGAACTGGATCGGTTAAAGGCACATATCTCGGCGGCGACGTCTTTGATTGACGATGGCGGCGGTGTTGGTCGGAAACTGGATTTTCTGATGCAAGAATTCAATCGCGAGGCAAACACTTTGTGCTCAAAGGCGCAAAACAATGACCTGACAACGATTGGTCTGGATCTCAAAGCAGTCATCGACCAAATGCGTGAACAAGTCCAGAATGTGGAGTGATGGTATGATCCAAAGACGCGGGCTTCTTATCATTCTTTCGTCGCCATCAGGTGCTGGCAAATCCACTTTGGCAAAACGCATGCGAAATTGGGACAAGGACATTGCGTTTTCTGTGTCTGCGACGACGCGCGCACCGCGCAATGGTGAAACAGATGGCGCTGATTATCATTTCATCTCGGAACACGAATTCAAGACGATGGTGATTGATGGCCAAATGCTGGAACATGCGCATGTCTTCGGCAACTTTTACGGATCTCCGCGACCGCCCGTTGAAGAGGCGATTTCGCAAGGCCGCGATGTTTTGTTCGACATCGATTGGCAAGGCGCGCAGCAAATTCGAAATTCCGAACTTGGACAGCACACATTATCCATTTTCCTTTTGCCGCCTTCCATCAAGGAATTACGCAAACGGCTTGAAGGGCGCGGGCAAGACGATGAAAGCGTCATTTCCAAGCGGATGCAGCGCAGTTGGGATGAGATCAGTCATTGGGATGGGTATGATTTCGTACTGGTCAACGATGATCTGGACGCCACCGAAGCGCAACTGAAAACCATAATAGAAGCGACCCGTTTGCGGCGTCTTCAGCAACCCGATCTGACGACGCATGTGCGCCAATTGCAGACCGAATTCGAGGATATGTAATGACCTTTTATGCCTTGGGTGACAAACAGCCGACGATTGATCGTGACACATGGGTCGCCCCGGATGCCAATCTGATTGGTGATATCGTGTTGGAAGCTGCATCTAGCGTTTGGTTTTGTGCAACATTGCGCGGTGACAACGAGACCATCACAGTGGGGGCAGGGACGAATGTTCAAGAGAACTGTGTGTTCCACACCGATCTTGGGTTTCCGCTGACAATTGGGCGCAATTGCACGATCGGCCACAAGGTGATGCTGCACGGTTGTTCGATCGGTGACAATTCACTGATTGGAATGGGCGCGACCATCCTGAACGGCGCGAAAATAGGCAGTAATTGCCTGATTGGCGCTGGGGCTTTGATCACAGAAGGCAAAGACATCCCAGATGGTAGCCTTGTCATGGGCACACCGGGTAAAGTTGTGCGCAGTTTGGATGCGGATGCGATCAAAATGCTTGAGGCGTCCGCGCTTCATTATCAAGACAACATGCGGCGCTTTCGCGCGGAATTGCGAGTGATTTAATGCGCAACGATAAAGGAACTCTTTTACGGCCAGATCCATTGCCGGACAGTGCCAGCTATCCGGTGGTGACACCTTTGTCGCCTTCTGTGGTCTATGGGTCGGACACGCCTGACATGCTGGATCAGCAATATGATGGCGATTTGCATGGATATACCTACAGTCGTGAAGGCCACCCCAACGCCGATGTCGTTGCCAAACGCGTCGACCGCCTTGAAGGGGCGCCGCATTTGGGTGTTGTCACTGGGTCGGGTATGGCGGCCGTGTCTGCGGTTCTTTTGGGACTGACGCGACCAGGTGATCATATCATCGGAAGCAATCAGCTTTATGGTCGGACCATGCGTCTGATGAACGATGATCTGCCTCGGCTGGGTATGCACACCAGTCTGGTGGATGTGGGCAATGTTGACGCGGTGCGTGATGCCCTGCGCCCAGAAACGAATATGATCATAGTCGAGGTTGTGTCGAACCCGACATTGCGTGTTGCGGATATGGATGGGTTGGCACAGCTTGCGCGCGAGAAAAACGTGACACTGGTTGTCGATAACACGTTTACAACGCCGCGCAGTTACCAACCGTTTGCCCATGGGGCAGACATCGTCATCCATTCTTTGACAAAACTGTTGTCGGGGCATTCGGATGCGATGCTTGGTTATGTCGCTGCACGTGACGCGGATGTGCTGGATCGATTGCGCGTTTTTTCGGTGACCACGGGCCTTACCCCAAGTCCCTTTGATTGCTGGATGACAGAACGCGGTATGCTGAGTTTTGACTTGCGGTTTGATCGTGCGCAAAGCAGTGCAAAAATGCTGGCGGATTTCTTAGCGGAACAAAGCGGCGTGACGCGCGTCATTTATCCCGGACGTGATGATCACCCGGATCACAAGCGCGCCAAGGATCTGTTGGGTGATCAGTTCTGCAACATGGTCAGTTTTGAAATTGAAGGTGGTCGGGCCGCTGCCAACGCGTTTTCTCGGGGCGCAACCGGTTTGGCCTTTGCGCCAACATTGGGGGATGTGGGGACAACCGTGTCGCATCCCGCGTCATCCTCGCACCGAGCTTTGACAGAAGACCAACGTGCAGCATTGGGAATGAGCGAAGGGTTCTTTCGGATTTCCGTCGGATTGGAAAACCCGGATGAGTTATGCGCCGCCTTTGCCCGAGGTCTTGCCGCGCTAAAGGACTGACAAGACCGATGAGCACGCAGGATCTGGACAACATAATGGCGGCCGTTCCTTTGCCTGCTATCGCGATAGATCAGTGGGACGTGATCATTGCGGCCAATGCGGACGCTGCCACGTTGATCAATCCAAACATGGTGGGCCGGAACTATGTCACCATGCTGCGCCAACCTGCGTTGCTGGATACAATCGAGGCCACCTTACAAGACGGGAAATCCCGACGTTCGCGTTACTTTTCCAATGATGGCGGGCAGGGCACGACATTTGACGTAAGTTGCCGCGTCATGCCCAACAGCACAAAAGGCAGCGAAGCTGTACTGTTGTGCTTTTCCGACATTTCGCTTTTGCAACAAGCCGGGCAAATGCGCCGTGATTTCGTGGCCAATGTCAGCCACGAATTGCGTACTCCGTTGACTGCATTGATTGGGTTTATTGAAACGCTGCGTGGACCGGCGCGCAATGATCCAAAGGCGACCGACAAGTTTCTGAACATCATGCAAGGCGAAGGCGAACGGATGAACCGCCTTGTGGGGGATTTGTTATCGCTTAGCCGGGTGGAGGGGGATGAACGTGTTCGTCCAACGACGCAGATTGAATTGATCGAACACTTGGATTCGATCATGCGCACGATGGGGCCGTTGGCGCAGGATGCACAGGTCGCGTTGGAACTGGATTGTGATGTCGCAAAGGTTGAAATGACGGCGGATGCGGATCAGTTGACGCAAGTGTTCACAAATCTGATTGAAAACGCGATCAAATATGGCGGCTCTGGCAAGCGCGTTGTTTTGCGTGTCCGTGCATCAGAACGCGACGCGGTGTTACGCACAAAGGGTGTGTGTGTCCAAGTGATTGATTATGGCCCGGGGATCGATCCCGTTCATCTGCCGCGCCTGACGGAACGCTTTTACCGGGCGGATGATCACCGCAGCCGAGCGCTTGGCGGTACAGGTCTGGGGTTGGCCATTGTCAAACATATCATCAATCGGCATCGGGGACGATTGCGGGTCGAAAGCGAATTGGGGCAGGGGGCGACGTTCACTGTTTTGATGCCCATCGACAGTTTTTTGGCCGTTTGACCCCAAGTAAACAGCGGCTGTCATAAAACTGTTACGTGAGTGTCACAAAAGGATAGCACAGCGACCTTAGATGGTTGTTCAAGGGCCCCGGTCGGGGATCCGCTTTGGGATGACATACAGGAGTTACTCATGTCATTTGTGAATTTATCCACTTCGGTTCTGGCGTTGTCGGCAATTGCGGCGACTTCTGCGGTTGCGCGCGATCAGGTGCAAGTGGCCGGATCGTCCACTGTTCTGCCTTACGCCTCTATCGTGGCAGAAGCGTTCGGCGAGAATTTTGATTTTCCCACGCCTGTTGTTGAATCTGGCGGGTCTTCCGCTGGCCTCAAGCGGTTTTGCCAAGGTGTCGGGACAGAACACACAGATATCGCCAACGCATCGCGCAAAATCCGTGAAAATGAAATCGCAGTCTGTGCTGAAAATGGTGTGAGCGAAATCATCGAAGTGCGTATCGGCTTTGACGGTATCGTATTTGCGTCGCAATTTGACGGTCCAGATTACACGACCTTTTCGCAATCAGATATTTTCAACGCTTTAGCGCCCAAAGTCTTGGTTGATGGTAAACTGACCGACAATCCGTACACGCAGTGGTCAGATTTTAACCCCGATCTTCCTGCCGAAGACATATTGGCTTTCATTCCGGGGACCAAGCACGGCACGCGCGAAGTCTTTGAGGAAAAGGTGATTGCAGCGGGATGTGAAGCCACAGGCGCGTTTGAAGCGATGATCGCGAGTGGTATGTCAGAACACGACGCCGAAGATTCTTGCCTTGAGGTCATGACCGACGGTCGTTCTGTCGATATTGACGGCGATTACACAGAAACGCTTGCCTCGATCGATGCCAATACAAACGGTATCGGTGTGTTTGGACTGGCGTTTTACGAGAACAACACAGACAAGTTGAAAGTCGCAACAATGGCTGGTGTCGAACCAACCACAGAAACGATTTCGACTGGTGAATATCCTGTGTCGCGTCCTTTGTATTTCTACGTCAAAAAGGCGCATATTGGTGTGATCCCCGGATTGAAAGAATTCACAGAATTCTTTGTCGCTGACGAGATCGCTGGCGAAGACGGCCCTTTGGCATCCTATGGGTTGGTGTCAGATCCTGATTTGACTGAAACACAAGATGTTGTTTTCGACGAACAGGTCATCGGTGCTGGCAATTAAGTGGTCGGACAGGTCGGTTTGAAGGTCTGAAAAAACAAATGAGGCGGCGGTTAAAATCGCCTCATTCGAAATCAAAAAGATCCTCGAACGCGCGTAGGACATCAGGGGGATAGATGCCCATTTACTGGCTTTGCATAATCGTGTTTGTCCTTGCGGCAATCGGCTTCTTTTTGGGGCGCAGGCGCGCGCTTCAAGATGCAGGTGGTAAAGGTATCAACCTGCATTCTCTTCCATCCTATTATGGCTGGAATGTCTTTATGAAGGCCGTGGTGCCAGCGTTCGGTTTGATGGCGGTTTGGTTGCTGGTGCAACCGATTGTCATTCAGAACAAGGTGTCAAAATTGATCCCGGCAAGCGAAATCGCCGAAGGATCAAACATTGGGTTGGTCATGACAGAGGTGCGCCGAACCGCTGTTGGATTGGAAAATGCAGTCGCATCTGGTGCCATTGGCGAAGAAACAGCGGGAAATGCGCACGCAGATGTGGCCGACATCACAAGCCGTCTGAAAGACGCGGGCCAAATTGTAACAGGGATCACTCAACCAGTTTTACATGCGGCGCAGGTCTATCGATCCTCAGCTGCGTCGTCGGCTTTGGCGATGACCATATTGGTTGTGCTGACAGCAATCACAGCGATTGCGGTTTCGGTGTTTCAAACGCACAAGGATTTCCGCGCGCGCAATGTGGTTGAACAGGGTGTTCTTGCCCTGTTGATCGCGGCGGCGTCGGTGGCGATTTTGACGACCATTGGCATCATCCTGTCGCTGATCTTCAATACGATTGAATTCTTCCGACTTTATCCTGCGTCAGAGTTCTTTACGCTTTTGGAATGGGCCCCCAGCTTTTCTGGACGGGGTGGGGCATCCAGTTTGGGCATTTTGCCACTGCTTTGGGGCACAATTTACATCTCTATTGTGGCGTTGTTGGTCGCAGTTCCGATTGGATTGTTTGCCGCGATTTATTTGTCCGAATACGCCGATGTGCGGTTGCGTGGGATTGCCAAGCCGCTGTTGGAAATCCTCGCGGGTATCCCCACAATCGTTTATGGCCTGTTCGCGTTGCTGACCATCGGACCGATGTTGATGAGCGTATTTGGCGACGATGGTTTTGGTTGGATGGGGGGCGGGCGCGCTGTCATGACCGCTGGGATTGCCATGGGAATAATGTTGATCCCGTTTGTTAGCTCGTTGTCGGATGACATTATCAACGCGGTCCCACAATCGCTGCGCGACGGGTCATATGGGCTTGGTGCGACACATTCCGAAACGATCCGCCAAGTGGTCTTACCGGCCGCATTGCCGGGCATTGTTGGCGCTGTTTTGTTGGCTGCCAGCCGTGCGATTGGCGAAACGATGATCGTTGTTCTTGGGGCAGGGGCGGCGGCACGTCTGTCTTTGAACCCGTTCGAGGCCATGACCACGGTGACGGCCAAGATTGTGTCGCAACTGACGGGCGATTCAGATTTCGCATCCCCCGAAGCCCTTGTGGCCTTTGCTTTGGGTATCTCATTGTTTGTTCTGACATTGGGTCTGAATATCTTTGCCTTATACATCGTGCGCAAATACCGGGAGCAGTACGAATGACCGACGCATCCTCGCCTGAAACAGGCAAGTCCGCAGCATTTATGTCATTGATGAAACCCGATGCACGCACGCGAAAACGAAACGTTGCCGAACGGCGCTTTCGTGCATATGGATTGACGGCCATTGGGGCAGGGATCCTGTTACTGATTGTTCTGTTGACGACTATCTTGTCCAATGGGCTTGGTGCATTTCAACAGACATTCATCGACGTGCCTGTGTATCTTGATCCGGCTAAGTTGGACAAAAAAGGTCAACGCAATATCGACGATATCAAGAAGGCGTCGACCTTTGCCTATACGCCCTTGATTCAAGATGCAGTGTTGAAACAGGTGCAGGACGCCGGCATCGAGACACCGTTTGAAAAACGCAAAGACATGAAGTCGTTGATCTCTGCCTCTGCGGCGGCACAGGTGCGCGACGTCGTGATTGCCGATCCGAACTTGATTGGTGAAACGATTGAATTTCGCATTCTCGCCTCAAGCCGCGTCGATGGATATCTTAAGGGGCGTGTAAAACGCGAAGACGTTGCACGTGACAAGAACATTAGTGCGGAACATCTTGATCTGGTCGATGGCCTTCAGGCTGCGGGCGTTCTGAACAAAACGTTTAACTCAGCCTTCATTTTTGGTGCAGACGCCTCAGAAAGCCGCGCTGAACAAGCAGGGCTTGGCGTTTCGATGATTGGCTCATTCTTTATGATGTTGGTCGTTCTGGTGCTTGCCCTGCCGATTGGGGTGGCGGCTTCGATCTATTTGGAAGAGTTCGCGCCCAAGAACCGGATAACGGACCTGATCGAAGTCAACATTTCCAATCTGGCTGCGGTTCCGTCGATCGTTTTTGGTATTCTTGGCTTGGCAATCTTCATCCAGTTTGTGCACTTGCCGCAATCCGCCCCGCTTGTCGGTGGTTTGGTTCTGACGTTGATGACATTGCCGACGATCATCATTTCAACGCGCGCATCGCTGAAAGCTGTGCCCCCGTCGATCCGCGATGCCGCATTGGGGGTTGGCGCGTCCAAGATGCAATCGGTCTTTCACCATGTCCTGCCATTGGCAGCGCCGGGCATTCTGACGGGAACAATCATCGGCTTGGCCCAAGCGCTTGGCGAGACGGCGCCATTGCTTTTGATTGGTATGGTTGGGTTCATTGCGACAAACGCTCCTGATGGCCTTGCCAGCGGTTTGCTTGATCCAAACTCGGCCATGCCTGCGCAAATCTATGAATGGGCCAAACGGGCCGATCCCGCCTATTACGAGCGTGCTTGGGGCGGCATTATCATATTGCTGATCTTCCTGATCACAATGAATACAGTGGCTGTTATCCTGCGCCGCCGTTTCGAACGTCGCTGGTAAAAGGGCAGGCACATGAACGATCTGAACAAACTGGAGCCTGACGTGGACCAGAACAAAGCGAAAATTGAAGCAAAAGGTGTGCAGGTCCATTATGCGGATACGCACGCGATCAAAGACGTGAATGTCACCATCGAAGACAAAACCGTGACGGCGTTTATCGGACCATCGGGGTGTGGGAAATCCACGTTCTTGCGCTGCATCAACCGGATGAACGACACGATTGATATTTGCCGTGTCGAAGGTGACATTCGGATAGATGGCGAAGACATTTACGACCCCAAAGTTGATCCGGTTCAATTGCGCGCCAAGGTCGGCATGGTCTTTCAGAAACCAAACCCGTTCCCCAAATCGATCTATGACAATGTCGCTTACGGTCCGCGTATTCACGGATTGGCAAGCAACAAGGCGGAACTGGACGAAATCGTTGAAAACTCACTGCGTAGAGGTGCAATTTGGGACGAGGTAAAAGACCGTCTTGATGCGCCCGGAACGGGGTTGTCGGGTGGCCAACAACAGCGTTTGTGCATCGCGCGCGCGGTTGCGACGGAACCGGAAATACTGTTGATGGATGAACCTTGTTCTGCGCTTGATCCGATTGCGACGTCACAGGTTGAAAACTTGATCGACGAATTGCGCCAAAGCTTTTCAGTCGTCATTGTGACACACTCGATGCAACAAGCCGCACGTGTCAGCCAGAAGACTGCGTTTTTCCACTTGGGTAATCTGGTTGAATACGGCGAAACCGGACAGATTTTTACAAACCCCGTAGACCCGCGCACCGAAAGCTATATCACAGGACGGATTGGTTAAGCACATGGCGAATTCAGAACAACATATCGCGTCTGCCTTTGATCGTGACCTCGAAGCAATTCAGGCGCAAATTATGAAAATGGGCGGGCTTGTCGAAGCATCGATCATGAACGCAGCCATCAGCCTTGAAACACGCGACGAAGAGCTGGCCGAACAGGTGCGCAAGGGCGACAAGGCAATTGATCAATTGGAAGAATTGATTAACGAAGAAGCCGCGCGGGTCATCGCATTGCGCGCGCCGACCGCGATTGATTTGCGTCTTGTGTTGAGTGTCATGAAAATCAGTGCCAACCTTGAACGCATTGGCGACTATTCAAAGAACCTGGCCAAACGAACAGGCGTCTTGACGCAGATGGCTCCGGTCAGCGACAGTGCAGGCGCGTTGCGACGCATGGCCCGAGAGGTTGAACGCATGCTGAAAGACTCGCTTGATGCGTATATTGCGCGCGATGCGGAACTGGCCTTGGACGTTATTGCCCGCGATGAAGATGTCGATCAAATGTACACGTCAATATTCCGCGAATTCCTGACCCACATGATGGAAGACCCACGCAATATCACGGCCTGTATGCACCTGCATTTCATTGCGAAGAACATGGAACGTATGGGCGATCACGTCACGTCTATTGCGGAACAGGTTGTGTATCTGGTGACCGGTGACTCGCCCGACGAAGCGCGTGTCAAAGCCGACCGCACATCGATTGACGTTTAGCGTCATGTCTGCCGGACAACCCCGCGTTCTTGTGGTCGAAGACGAACCGGCACAGCGCGAAGTCCTTGCCTATAATCTGGAAGCAGAAGGGTTTGTCGTCAGTCGGGCAGGGGATGGTGAAGAAGCATTGCTTTTGGTCGAAGAAGACCTGCCCGATATCATCGTTCTGGATTGGATGATGCCGAACCTGTCTGGCATCGAAGTATGCCGCCGCCTGAAAATCAAACCCGAAACGCGATCTATCCCAGTCATCATGCTGTCCGCCCGTTCGGAAGAAGTCGACAAAGTGCGTGGTTTGGAAACGGGGGCTGATGATTATGTGGTCAAACCTTATTCTGTCATTGAATTAATGGCGCGTGTGCGGTCGCAATTGCGGCGTGTCCGTCCATCGGCTGTAGGGCAACAACTTGAATTTGAAGACATAATCCTTGATTCCGAAGGTCACAAAGTATCGCGCGACGGCATCGAGTTGAAATTAGGTCCGACTGAATTCCGCCTGCTGTCTACGTTCATGGAAAAGCCCGGACGCGTCTGGAGCCGTGAGCAATTGTTAGACAGGGTGTGGGGCCGCGATATTTATGTGGATACGCGCACCGTTGACGTTCACATTGGACGATTGCGCAAATCTTTGACTCTGAACGGAGGCACAGACCCTTTGCGCACAGTGCGTGGTGCTGGATACGCGTTAGGCTGAGATGATCCTCTAAAGGTCGTCAATCAAGCTGCGGGGCAGGGACGCCAATAATTCTGTAACGGTTGATCGGCAATCCGCACCAACCCAATGCTGTCCCATCAACGCGGCAGCCAAAGGATCGTGACGCAAAACAATGCGCCGCCATCTGTGCAGGATGATCAGCCGCAAGACCAACTTATCTTCGCTACTAAATGTGTCGGACTCTGCATAGGGCGTGAGCCGGGACAGCAGACTTACATAGCTTTCGGTTTGTTCCGCAGACGTCAGGCAATCGCGGACCCATGGCGGCATAGCTGTGACATCAAATGTGGTGGCAAGCGCATCAGGGGCAGGGTGCGTTGACAAAACACAACGTGGCGCTATCGGAATGCCCGCACTCTTTGGCGGAGCGGTCTCGAAGGTCAGCAAAAGAACCTGCGCGGGCTGAGCCATCGTGCTCGAATACACGATATCATGAACCGCTTTGGTCTCAATGCGGGCTGTGTCGGTCAAGCCGTACCGTGCTTCGCGACCTTCACGGCGGCTTTCGATCCAACCATCTTTGCGCAATCGATGCAATGCAACGCGCAACGCTTCTGGTTTAATACCTAATCGCGTGCTTAACCGTGAGACCAACGGACCCGATAATTCAGCACCTTCCTCGGCGGCCAAGTCCCCAAAAAGCGTCACAAGAAACGACCAAACTTTGAGGTCGCCAAAGCTGCGCAAATCGTCAAGAAGTGCGATTTCAGTCATGAATTGATGGGTTTCGGTTGCAGCATGCTGTGCATTCGCAACCATATGCGCACGCTACTTGTAAAGACCTGCGGCGGCATTTGTCTGCAACTGTGACCCGCGCCAAACAGTCCGTCAGACGTCAATACCCATGTCTTTATATGTGTCTTTCGCCAATTTCAGTGCGCGATTGGCCCGAGGAACGCCCGCATAAATCGCGACATGCTGAAACGCTTCTATCACATCTTGCGGTGATGCACCTGTGTTGGCTGTTGCACGAATATGCATCGGGATTTCGTCGAAATTGCCCAACGCAGCCAGCAACGCGAGCGTTAGCATCGATCGTTCCCGCTGTGTGATTGCGTCTGATGCCCAAACCTGACCCCACGCACCCTGAGTGATCAGATCTTGAAACGGTTCATCAAAATCGGATTTCTGTGCTTCAGCTCGATCAACATGCGCGTCACCTAATACAGCGCGACGGATTTTCATGCCTTTGTCGTGTTGTGTCGTCATCCCAAACTCTCGAATGCTGTCGTTTCGTCACGTTCAATGTAAGACACGACAAAGCCCAGCAACTGTCCGAACGCAAGTATTATGACGTTGTTGTGGGATGATACGCGATATTTGGGTCATGCATTAATATTACATAATACTGATTATGAGATATTAGTTACCGATTTGAACCAAATGTCAAAGGCAGCCTTTTGCGCCAAAGTGGATGCTACTCTGTTGCCGCTTCTGCAAGTATTTTGAGAATACTTGCAGCGCCATCAGCGACAAGAAAAACCGCATGCGCTTTTTCAACGCTTGTGAGGCTCGACCACATTCGCCCAGAATAATCACCTTTCAGTATCACGGCGTCGACTTCGCCAGACTCGACATCAAGTGTCATACTCAGGTCGTCGGATTCCATCTGCAGTGCAGCAGCGCCATGCGTCAGTTGTCGCAAAGCTGCTGACCTCTCGGCTTTCAAGTCGGCAATACGCTGTTGGCGTTCGCTTTCACTGAGCTGGCTGGCACGAGCCATTTCTTTGCGCCATGTCCGCATTGCTGCAAGCACAGCTCCACCCGCCGTTAAAGGCAACAATGGTGGGCATAACACGCCGACGACGACACCAATCCCCACGCCAGTTCCAACGCCGCTCTCTATCGCTCGACCGCTTGCTTTTAAGCGCATCGAGATTGGGTTTGAAATGTTATCCGAAAAAGTCCCTGCCATGGTTTTTTGCAGATTTGCAGCCAATTTGGGAATTGAAGCGACACGCGATCTCGCATTGTCTTGGAGCCCTCCGACCATACTTGGCACGGAGGTTACGCTTGATTTTGCACCGTCCCAGACACTTCCAGACACCGACGCCACATTATCCAAAGCACGAGTAAACCTTGACGATTTCAGAAATGGTTCCGTTGGTTGCGGAGCGTATTCTGAAAGAACTTCAAGTTCGACTTTGGCATTTGATAAGGTTGCTTGTTCAATGCGCATTCGCGCAGTTTTGGCGAGTGTTGATGCTCTGGAAATTGATGAGAAAATCTGGTGCATTTCATCGTCAGAGACGGATTCCATTTGATCAATGTCATCCAACATCAATATGACCGCCGTCAAGCTGGGTGCATGTACGGTATGAAAAGACCTGTTTAGACGCCATTTTTCCGGGTCTTTACCAAGGGCATCCGCCACATATTTTATGTCGTCATCAAGAGTTCCAATAGCACGCTTGAATTCACGACCAACCATTGAACGTGCTTCGATCAATTCAGAAAGTACTTCTAAATTGCGCAGCCTCTCGTTGTCGGAATTTTCATAGTTCAAGGTTGAAAATCCTTCATAAGGCATTGGTTCAATTGGAGTTAGTTGATCATTCTGGGTCAGCTGTTTCTATGATGTGGCTGGCGACATGTCCTACCAAGTTACCTTTGAGCGTGTAACTTGTCCCAAGCATGCACATAGTGTCAAATCTTTCGCGGCATTCCGTTCAAAGATACGGTAACAAAACGGGTTCGGCAAACACCCGGGGATTTAATCATTCCCACTGGTGTCATGTGGCCGCCTACTCACTGCAAAAAGCCAGCGTTCGCGGTACAAGATGGATCGCCTTGCGTCACAAACTGCAATCTCAAGTATACTAAATCGGTTTTGACAGCGTACGATGACAGTGAATTGCACCGTGACGACCGTGGGAGGGCAGCACACACATGACACTCAAGTCAAACGACGTGTCACCGCAAACTGCGATGTCCCTTGATGATGCAGTCGCGAAGATCACAAGCGAAAACCCAGTATTTGAGCTGACACAGGCGACCATTCGCGGTGTGACATATCCTGTCTTTAAGAATGTCGCGACTGATCTTGGTCAGATGTTGCGCAACGCCAAACCTGCCCATGATAACGGTCAAGCTGAATATTTAGTTTTTGGATCAGAAAGATATACTTACGACGCGTTCTTAACGCATGTTGAGGCTGTGGCAAACCAATTGAAAACGCGATTTAACGTTGGTTCTGGTACACGTGTTGCATTGGCAATGGCCAACTGCCCGGAAATGTTGATTGCCAAAATGGCGATTGTTAGTCTGGGCGGAGTCGTTGTTTTTTTAAACGCTTGGTGGACACAAGAAGAGCTTGTTTACCCAATTGAAGACAGCGCTGTTCGCATTGTTTTTGCGGATGAGAAACGACTTGAACGATTATCGCCGCTTAAGGACACAAATGATCTTCATTTGATTTCGGTCCGGTGTGATGGTGGCGATGTAAGGTTTTCAGACTTGCTTGCGCACCCTGCCCGCGCTGTTGACTGGCCAGAGATTGACCCGGATTCGGATTTTGCAGTGATGTATTCATCAGGCACCACGGGGCATCCAAAGGGCGTCGTGCTGACCCACCGTGGCGCAATCAACGCTGTGTATTCTTGGCTGATGCAGCTTTCGATATTACCCCTGACAGATACGCAACCGGCGTCTGACACCGCTCCACCGCGTCCATGCGGTATGATCATAACGCCGCTATTTCATGTCACGGCAAGCCACCCGGCGTTCTTGGTGTCGATACCTGCAGGCGCAAAGCTGGTGTTGATGGCGCGTTGGGATGCAGACGAAGCGGTCAGATTGATTGATCGTGAAAAGGTCACGCGTGTCATTGGTGTTCCGACACAGACGGCCGATATAATGGATGCAGCCAAACGTTTGGGATCAGAGTTGAAATCATTATCGGTTTTGGGATCCGGTGGTGCAAAACGCCCCCCTGCACAAGTCACCGAATTGAACGAGGCCCTGCCAAACACGCAAATTGGTACAGGCTGGGGAATGACAGAAACCAACGCAATTGGGATTGGCGCCATTGGGGATGAATACGTGTCCCACCCGGCATCGGCGGGTCGTCTGTATCCGCCCATTCAACAGCTCGAATTTCGTGACCCAAATGGGTTGCCTGTTTCGCAAGGCGAGATTGGTGAAATTACGGTAAAAAGCGCGTGTAACATGCGGGAATATTTAAATAAACCAGAGGCGACACAAGACGCCCTTCAGGATGGATGGTTGCGCACAGGTGACTTGGGCTTCATTGATGAAAATGGCGTCGTGACGATCGTCGACAGAATAAAAAACATCATTATTCGGGGTGGTGAAAATATCGCCTGCCTCGATGTCGAGGCCGCGTTGCATGGGCACCCGGCAGTATTGGAAGCCTGTTCGTTTGCGGTGCCGCATTCCCGATTGGGCGAAGTCGTGGGCGCGGTGGTTCTTTTGCGCCAAGGTCACGATGCGACTGCTGGTGAAATTACGGATTATTTACGCGAGCGGATCGCGCATTTCAAAGTGCCGGAAAACATCTGGATGTACGAAACCACCCTGCCCCGTGGCGCGACGGACAAATTGGATCGGCGCGGCATTCAACAGCATTGTATCGGGCAATTGCCCCAAACCTCCTCCTCCGAATGAAAGCATCCCATGGAACTGAAAGATAAAATTGTTGTTGTCACCGGTGCGGCCCGTGGAATTGGTCAAGCTTTGGCCATCGCTTTCGCCAATGAAGGCGCGAAATCTGTCATCTGTGCGGATATCGATCTGGACGCGGTCAAGGAAACCGCATCAAGGATTGGCGGCATTGCGGTTAAGACGGATGTGTCAAAAGAGACCGACATTCAGCGCTTGATCGAAGACACGGAACGTGATGTTGGCCCAATCGATATGTTTGTGTCGAATGCGGGCATTGCGATACCGGGTGGTGTTGAAACGGGCAATGACGACTGGCAGCGGATTTGGGACATTAATGTCATGTCACAAGTGTGGGCCGCGCGGCATATGGTGCCAAGAATGGCCGCACGAGGTGGCGGGTATTTGTTGAACACGGCGTCTGCTGCGGGATTGCTTAATCAGGTGGGATCAGCGCCTTATGGCGTGACCAAGCATGCCTCTGTTGGATTGTCGGAATGGCTGGCCATGAGCCACGCAGATGACGGAATAAAGGTGTCTGTCTTGTGCCCTCAAGCCGTGCGCACCGACATGACCAAAGGCCAAGAAGACCACGTGGCAGCCTTAGACGGGATGTTAGAACCAGAAGACGCCGCGCGTGCCTGCGTTGAAACCATCCGGGCCGAGACTTTTCTTGTTCTGCCGCATCCAAAAGTGCTGGATTACATGCGCATGAAAACAGCAGATTATGATCGCTGGATTGGTGGCATGACCAAATTACATCGCCAATTCGGCGATTGGTCCAAGGAATGACTAGCTGGGCTTGATGGGGCGGATCAGCCCTTCTTGGGCGACACTCGCGACCAACTGCCCTGCCCGGTCGTAAATCATCCCGCGATTGAACCCGCGTGCGCCGCCGGTCCACGGGCTGTCCATCGTGTACAGGTGCCAGTCGTGAAATGACGTCTGTTGATGAAACCACATTGCGTGATCCAAACTGGCGGCCATTGCGTTTCCAGTGAACCAGGTCAGCCCATGCGGGCGCAGACCAGACCCCAATAGGTCCATGTCAGACGCATAGGCCAGCAAACAATGCTGCATCCGGATATCGCAGCCTTCGGCGGCAGCCATGCGGAACCACAAATGGTGTTTGTCGGATTCCGGTTCAGGGTTGAACATATCACGCGGGGCAACCGCCCTAATTTCAATTGGGCGCGGGCGCAGAAATTCTTCCTGCCACTTCTCCGGAATGTTGCCGACAACCTTTTTGCGTAACTCCAGACGGCTTTCGAGGTTTTCGGGCACTTCAACGTCTGGTGCCTCGTGCTGGTGGTGCCAGCCGTCCTCAGACACATGAAAGGAACAGGTCATGTTGAGGATCTGCTTGCCATGCTGGATGGCCACAACGCGCCGCGTCGTGAAACTGCCCCCGTCACGGGACCGGTCGATTTGGTAAATGACAGGAACTTCGGGGTCGCCGGGTCGAATGAAATAGGCGTGCAATGAATGGCACAGACGATCAACGACAGTCGCATATGCGCTGGCTAAGGCCTGACCAATAACCTGCCCGCCAAAGATTCGCATGGGGGTTTCGCCGCCCGCCCCCGTGCCGCGAAACAGATCAACCTCAAGCTGTTCGGGGCGCAACAGGTTCAGCAAGGTTTCGTGTTCGGCGCTCATGCCAATGCACCGTGCACAAGGGCTTTCAACTGCGGACGTGCAGGGTAAGTGGAGCTTGGGGACAGTTGGGTTAAAAACACGACGCTGAAGCCGCGTACGCGGTCGATCCAAAAGAACGTTGATGCCATACCGCCCCAGCTGAAATCACCGATATTGCCGGGTGTGCGGCTGCGTGCCGCGTCCAAGACGACCGCGCCGCCAATTCCAAAGCCCATGCCTTCCATGGGCTGTTCTGCGAAACTCGATGGTCCCATCGATGCGATGTCCCCAGCCAAATGGTTTTGCATCATGAAATCCAGCGTCGCGGGCGAAATCAATCGTGTCCCGTCCGCCGCTTGCCCGCTGTGCAGACATTCCGCAAAGGCCATGAAATCATCCAAGGTTCCAACCAAGCCACCGCCGCCAGAGAACAAAGTCGTGCGGCGCAATTGCGAACCTTCCGCATCATCCGCCAACCGCAGTGGATCGCCGCCTGTTGATGATGC
Source organism: Paracoccaceae bacterium (assembly GCA_039984715.1). GTDB lineage: Bacteria > Pseudomonadota > Alphaproteobacteria > Rhodobacterales > Rhodobacteraceae > JABSSA01. The sequence goes on from JBDWUA010000014.1 coordinate 38,830, forward strand.
GTTCAAATCCATCGCATTGCCTGCAAGTGGCGTATAAAGATTTGCAAATCGATCCAGCGATGCATCCGGAATGGCAAAGCCCGTGTCGCGCATCCCCAGCGGGTCAAATATCCGTTCCTGAAAGACGCGGTCCAGACTTTGCCCTGTGATCACTTCGATCACGCGCCCGATGACATCAATACCAAGCGAATATTCCCACCGGCTGCCGGGCTGAAACGCCAAGGGAAGGCTGGACAATTGCACACTCATGTCCGCCAAGGTTCCCTGCACCGGCGCGAAAAATATCTTTTGTTCATCAAGAGCTTGCGGAACAAGGCCGGGGTTGAATGCATAGGAAATGCCAGACGTGTGGGTCAGCAATTGATGTAAGGTCGGCGTGGCACAGGGGGTCGTTTGATCCAAGCTGACTGCATCAGGGATCAACGCATGCGCATCCTTGAATTCAGGGACAAACGCATCAAGAGGCGCATCCAGATGAACCAATCCCTCTTCGACAAGCATCATCAAAACCATCGATGTGACAGGCTTGGTCATCGAATACAGGCGCACGATCGTGTCACGTTGAAATGGTGTGGACGCGGCCAGATTTCGCAATCCACTCGCCTTGTGGAATATTTCCGCGCGGTCTGATTGGATCAAGACGCTGCACCCGGCAAATTTCCGGTCTGCCACATAAGCGTCCATCCAAGTTTCGATGCGGTTCAGGCGATTGTGATCAAACATGGGGTGGGTCTTTCCTAGGATTGCGTGAATTGTGACGATCTGAGCGCGGGCTCACAAGTCAAAAGCGTTGACCACCTCGGACAGCCTGATACCTTTTGGACAAACCAACGGAGGTTTGGGTTTGCTTACATTACATTTCGCACCAAATAGCCGCGCAGTTCGCGCCGTTTGGCTGCTGGAAGAGCTTGGGTTGAATTATCAGCTGGAACGCTATGCGTTAGGGGCGCCAGAAATGCGCAGTCCTGAATTTCGAAAAATACATCCCATGGGCCGCGTTCCGGTTCTAGAGGATGGTGATGTTCGCCTGTTTGAAAGCGGCGCGATCATGGAATACCTGATCACGCGCCATGGACAGGGACGATTGCGCCCGGCTGAGGATGACGTGAATTACCCGGCTTATCTGCAATGGCTGCACTATTCCGAAGGCATGATCATGCCGCCAATCAACAGCTACATGGTCGAAACCTTTTTCCTACCACCAGAGCGCCAATCAGAAGTGCATGCGAAGCGCGCGAAAAAGTTGATGGGGCAAATGCTTGTGGCGGTGGATGCCGGACTTGCTGGACAGGTCTATTTGGCCGGCGATTTTTCTGCTGCTGACATCATGACCGGTTCGGCGGTTCTTTCGGCGCAGCAAATTGGCGTAGACATATCAGAACTGGGGGACTTGCAGGCGTATTGTGCGCGATTGCAAGCCCGCCCAGCATATCAGAAGGCATCAAACACATGAGTCACATTCTAATCGTTGGGGCCGGTGATTACATCGGTTCCGCTGTTGCACGTCGATTTGCACAAGGTGGGTATCGTGTGTCGGTAGGGCGTCGTAATGGCGAAAAGCTTGAACCATTGACGTCCGAAATCACGGCCGCTGGTGGGCAGGCACACGGCTATAGCGTTGATGCCCGCGATGAAGACAGCATCAATGCGACCATGGCCGCCTGCGAAGCCATCGAACCGCTTGATATTGTGCTGTTCAATGTGGGTGGAAATGTTCTGTTCCCCATTCGGGAAACGACATCACAGGTCTTTCGTAAAGTGTGGGAAATGGCGTGCTTTGGTGGCTTTCAAACCGGACGGGCCGCTGCCGAAGTGATGGTGCCGCGTGGCAAAGGGTGCATCTTTTTCACAGGTGCCACGGCTTCGATGCGGGGATCATCCGGTTTCTCGGCTTTTGCCAGTGCCAAAGCAGGTTTGCGAAATCTGGCCCAATCCATGGCGCGCGAATTGGGTCCCCAAGGGATCCATGTCGCCCATCTTGTGATTGATGCTGGCGTGGACACGGATTGGATACGTGAATTCATGGCACAGCGTGGCCGCATCTTGGAATCAGATGATTTGGTCAACCCGGCCTCAGTCGCAGAAGCGTATTGGGGATTGGCCAATCAAACGCCAGACGCGTGGACGTTTGAAATGGACTTGCGCCCAGACAGAGAGACGTGGTGATGACAGATATTGAATTCCTATATGACTTTGGGTCACCGAACGCATATCTGGTTCATAAGATCCTGCCCGGCATCGCGAAAAACCACGAGGCGCGCGTAACCTATAGCCCCATCCTTTTGGGTGGGGTTTTTAAGGCGACCAACAATCAAGCGCCTCTTGCAGCGTTCGCCAATATCACCGGTAAGGTCGCTTATATCCGGCGTGAATTTGCACGTTTTATTGAACGTCACGCGGTTCCATTTAAGTGGAATGACCATTTCCCTGTGAACACTCTGACGATGATGCGCGGTGCAGTGTTTGCGCAAGGTAAGGCGTGGGAACAGCAATATATCGATACGTGCTTTGATGCGATGTGGGTGCAGGGCGCGAATATGGCCGATCCGGATGTTGTCGTTTCGACATTGGATGCCGCAGGGTTGCCCGGCGCAGACATTCTAAGCGCGACACAAATCCCCGATGTTAAAGGGCGTTTGGCCGCTGTTACGGATGACGCTATCGCGCGCAAAGTCTTTGGGGCACCGACTATGTTTGTTGGGAATGAGATGTTTTTTGGCAAGGACGCATTGAACGATTTGGCCTGGCGACTGGACCAAATCAACGCCGGGTAATCAACCAACGCCAGTCGACGACGTTGTTAAACCTCAAGCCATTCCTTGCGGATGTCATCACGGTTTTTCAGCTCGGCAGGTGTGCCTTCAAACACCATTTGACCGTGTCCCATAACATAGACCCGATCCGCGATATCCAGCGCGATCGCCAGTTTTTGTTCAACAAGCAGCGTCGCAATTCCACGTTTGGCAATTTCCTGCAAAAGTTTGGCAACACGTGTCACCATTTGCGGTGACAGCCCTTCGGTTGGTTCATCGATCATGACCAAATCGGGGTCGCCCATCAACGTGCGGCACATCGTCAGCATTTGTTGTTCGCCTCCTGACAAGACCGACGCTTCGACATCCGCGCGGCGTCCAAGGTTTTCGAACATCTCGAACATGTCCTGCATCGACCAACGTCCCGTCCCTTCTTTTTGGCCGGGTTTCAGGCCAAGGATCAAATTCTGACGTGTTGTCAGGCCGGGAAAGATGTCGCGATTTTCGGGAACATAACCAATGCCCAGATTGGCGATTTCATAGGCCTTTTTGCCCGCAATATTTTGGCCACGAAATTTGACGGTTCCTTGGGGTTCGACCTCGCCCATCACCGCTTTGCAGGTGGTGGATCGTCCGACCCCGTTGCGGCCCAGCAAGGCGACAATCTCGCCTTCGCCGATCTTCATATCCACGCCCTGAAGGATGTGGGATTTGCCGTAATACGCGTGCAGATCCAATACGTCGAGCATCAGTGCTCTTCCTCCAAAGCAGCGCCAAGATAGGCTTCTTGAACTTTTGGGTTGGCCCGCACGTCCTCAGGGCTGCCCTTGGCGATGATTTCCCCGTACACCAAAACGCTGATCCGGTCGGCAAGGCCAAAGACCACGCCCATATCGTGTTCGACCATGATCAGGGTTTTGTTTTCGGTCACGCGTTTAATCAGATCAACGATATAATCGGTTTCGGAATGGCTCATGCCGGCTGTGGGTTCGTCCAACATGATAACGTTCGCCCCACCCGCAATCGTAATCCCGATCTCAAGCGCGCGTTGCTCGGCGTAACTTAGCACACCTGCAGGCAGGTCACGTCGAGACGTCAGGTTGATCATCTCAAGGATTTCATCCGCGCCGTCGGTCAAAGGTTGTTGTTTGCCCACCAAGTTCCAGAACGAATATTTGTACCCTTGCGCCCACAACAAAGCACAACGCACGTTTTCGAACACGGTCATTTTGGGAAAAATGTTGGTGATTTGAAACGACCGGGACAAACCCAGCCGATTGATCTGGTAAGGCGCCATTCCGGCCAAGTTTTGCCCATGCAACGAAATGCGCCCCGATGTCTGCGGGAACCGTCCGGTGATCAGGTTGAATAGCGTTGATTTACCCGCGCCGTTTGGCCCGATAATCGCATGCCGCTCACCTGCGGGGATATCAAGGGACACACCGCGAATGATCTCGGTTTTGCCAAAGCTTTTCTGAAGGTCGGCCAATTGAAGCGCGGATGTCATTGGCCTGCTCCATCGGGTGTATTGGCGTCGTTCCACGCCTCAAGCATGGCTGGTGTTCCGGTGCGGCACAGCCAGATGCCAATCGTTGTCACGGCAATGGCAATGATCCAGGGCAAGATGCTGTGGCTGTTGAACGTGGTCCAATAGACCGTCATTTCTTCGTCACCGATGCTGGCATGGCGCCAGTGAAATATCATCTCGATCAAGGCCGCAGCACCAAGCAACCCGATCAGCCCCGGCAAAAGCGTTCGCATATAGGGAATGAACATGCGCTGCAGCTTTCCCAGTCGGAAAGCCGGAACATGCATCATCAACAGCCCGGCCAAGCCGCCGGGGAAATACATAACGGTCGCCACGAACAGCAGGCCCGCATAAAACGCCCAAAGTTCGGTTTGCAGGCTGAGAACCGTTTGAACCAGCGTAAAGACGATGGCGCCAAGAATAGGCCCAAAGAAAAAGCCGGCGCCCCCCAAAAAGGTGATCAACAAGATCAGCCCGGATTGCGTAGTGTTCAGGTTTTCTTCGGTCACGATCTCATAGTTGATCGCAAACAATCCACCGGCGATGCCCGCGAAAAAGCCAGACGCGACAAAGCTGTAAAAGCGAACCCAACGTGCAGAATACCCAAGAAACTCGGCGCGTTCAGGATTGTCGCGTACTGCATTTGCCATCCGTCCGATGGGAGTGCGTGAAAACAGATACATCAGGGCGGCGGATATGATCGTCCAGAATGCGATCAGATAATACACTTCGATCTGCTGCAGGAATTCGACACCAAAAAACGGCAAGCCATAGGTGCGGTCGCCCGATACCCCTTCTTCGCCCCCGAAAAAGGCCACGATGATCACGGAACAGGCCGCGATCAATTCGCCCACCCCAAGTGAGATCATGGCAAAGACGGTGCCCGCCTTACGGGTGGAAAAACTGCCCACGATTAGCGCCAGCCCCATGCCGAACAAACCGCCAAAAATGGGCAACACAGGCAGCGGCAAAATGCCAAAGAATGCATCCCAGTTCATGATGTGAACGCATAAGAAGCCGCCGACACCCATATAGACCGCGTGCCCAAAAGACAGCATACCGCCCTGCCCCAGCAACATATTGTAAGCCAGTGCGAAAATGATGGTGATCAGCATTTGGTTCATAATCGTCAGCCCCGAATTCGAGGTGAAGACATATGGTAAAACCAACAAGATCAACGCGCCGATGATCCATGGGGTCAGCGACAAAGTCATGCTGCCCGCGCGCATACGTTGTTGCGCTTTGGCCTGGGCTTTGGTCGGGTCGGTCGAGGAATATTCGCTCATGCGTCACGCTTTCCGAATAGTCCATAGGGGCGGAATATCAGGATCAGAACCATTAGGACGTACGGCAGGATATCCGCGATTTGTGGTGATGTGATTGTCCACAAGTCCCGCCAACCGCTGTCCCAGATTGGGTCCGGTTTTTCAAAGCCAAGAGTTGTCAGCAGGTCTTCCATGCGCAGATTGTAAGACTTTGAAAATGTGGTGATCCAACCGATCAAAAGCGATGCAACAAGCGCACCCCACAATGATCCCAATCCGCCAATCACAATCGTCACAAAGACAATTGACCCAAGGACAAAGGCCATTCCGGGGAACGTGCCAAGGACCGGCCCGGCAATAACCCCGGCCACCCCGGCCAAAGCCGTGCCAACGCCGAAGACGCCCATAAAGATCAACGGCACGTTATGCCCCAGCGCCTCGACCGTTTTGGGATAGCTGAGGGCCGCTTGAATGATCATGCCGACGCGTGTCTTGGTCAGCACCCACAGCAATCCGATAAAGATCGCGACCGAGATGAAGATCATGAAAACCTTGTAGGCTGGTATCGCATTGCCCGCGATGGAAAACGCCGTAAATTGCAGGATTTCGGGCGTAAAATAGGCCATCTGGCTTTTACCCCAGATGAATTGAACCAATTCTTCGATCAGCAGCGCCAGACCGAAAGTAAAGATCAGCTCGGGCACATGGCCATGCTGGTGGACGCGACGCAGGCCGTATCGTTCCACCAATGCGCCCATGACACCCACAATAGGCGGTGCGAGCAATAGACCGACCCAGAATCCCAGATACAAGCTGATCTGATAGGCAAAATAAGCGCCCAGCATATAGAAACTGGCATGCGCGAAATTCAAAACACCCATCATCGAAAAGATCAGTGTCAGTCCAGCCGATAGCATGAACAAAAGCAGGCCCGTAACGAGGCCGTCAATCAGGTTGACGAGGATCAGGTCCATGCGCGCATCCCTGTAAAATCAATGAAGTGAGAAGCAGACAGGCAGCGCGTTTGGTTAGTGCGCTGCCTGTTAAAAGAGCTTGGTTTAAGGACGACGCATCTTACAGCTGCTTGGGCTGTCCATGGCCGCCAGTTCGACCGTGCTGTCCACGACAAGACCATAACCAGAGTTGTCATAGTCAAAGGTGACACCTTCATTGGAGTGGGCATGGATGTGCACATCTTGGATCAATTGGTGATCATTTTCACGCATTAGGATTTTACCACCCCAAAGGCTTTCGTGCTCCATACCTTCTAAGGCATATCCAATTTTGACGACATCATCCGCCGATCCGGCTTCGTCAATTGCTCTGGCCAACATTTCGATCACGTTGGTGATGCGCGCCTGACTGATATTCCCATCAGGGTATTTCGCTTTGAAATCATTGTAATATGCGGCCGCACGATCATTTGCTGGTGGATTGATCTGACCCTCGGCCACCAATTTCAATGACCCAACGCCGGCATCACCAAATGCCGCCGTAATACCATCAGCGGCAGCGTAATAGGTGAACAAGGGACCTTCGAACCCGTTTTCCAACACAGAACGGCCAAGCCCAACCATGTCAGCGCCCCAGTTGCCTGTGATAATGGCGTCTGCACCCGAAGCCATGATTTTGCGTGTGTAAGGTGTGAAATCTTTCACCTTTCCAATGGGGTGCAATTCGTTGCCTACGATTTCAATATCCGGGCGTTTTTCCGAAATATTGCGTTCAGCAGCCGCCGCAACAGCTTTACCAAAGCTATAATCTTGGCCGATCACATAGACTTTCTTGATGCTGTCATCCTGGGCAATCACGTCGGTCAGCGCGTCCATCTTGATGTCGGCATTTGCATCAAACCGGAAATGCCAAAAATTGCATTTGTCGTTCGTCAATGCGGGGTCGACAGCGGAATAGTTCAGGAACAACACGCGATCCTCAGGATTGCGGCGATTGTGCTTGTCGATGGCTTCGGTCAGGGCGTTGGCAACCCCGGATGAATTCCCCTGAGCGATAAACCGAATGCCTTGATCAATCGCGACTTGCAGCTGGATCAAGGATTCTTTGGGGCTGATTTTGTTGTCAAAGGCAACAATTTCGAATGTTTGGCCGCCTAAGACTCCACCGGTCTCGTTCACCAGTTTTTCCGCAGCAAATTCGTATTGATGCAACCCATTTTCCCCTGTGCCCGCAAAAGGTCCGGACAATGGATCGATGAATGCAATTTTTATGTCGCCAGCAAAGCCTGAAGCAGATGATACGGCTAGAGCTAGCGCGGCAGAGACGCCGAGCGTAAACGTTTTGCGCATATTTTCCTCCCATGGATCCGGTCCTAGGTCTTGTGACTTTGACCGGCGCATGAATGGAGGTTCGCACGTAGGTGGTATAAGTCAAGCATTTCGATTGGGCGATTTTCCATCCAAGGCTTTTAACCCCATCTCGGCAAAGACAGGTACATATTGTCCCAAAGTGATGGCGCGTTTGGGGTTTGAGGCATTACCGTCAAGGGCGCGTTTCAAGACGCCTTGAATGATCCCAGCCATGCGAAAGAACGTGAATCCCAAGAAGAAATCGAAATGCTTGACGGAGTCGATTGATCTTCTTTCACAATAGCTTGCGATGAATTCATCATCTGACGGCAGGCCCAAATCTGCACGATCTACCCCCATCAACCCGCGCCCTTCGTTTCCGGGTGGCAATTGCCATTGCATGATGACCGCCGCCAAGTCGGCGTAAGGGTGTCCAAGCGTTGATAATTCCCAATCCAGCACGGCATGACATGCCGCAGAATTTGCGTCAAAAATCATGTTGTCGATGCGGTAATCGCCGTGAACCAATGTGCGCTGACCGTCATCTTCGGGCATTTCGTCAACCATACGGTCAATCAATCGGTCCATCGCTGGCACCGGGTCAGTTTCCGACGCGCGATATTGTTTGGACCATCGCGCTATTTGACGCTCAAGGTAATGTCCGGGCGGTCCGTAATCCTCTAACCCGACAGTTGATGGTTCAATGTTGTGCAAGGCCGCCAAAACGCGGTTCATGTCGTCAATCACGCCCGTTCGCGTGGCATTGTCACATCCTGACATGGTGGGGTCGGAGAAATTTCGCCCCGGTACGTAATCCATGACATAGAACATGGAACCAATGATGTTGTCGTCCTCACAAAGCAGGTGCATTTGTGCGACCGGCACATCTGTGTCCTTCAACGCCTTTTGCACGCGGAACTCTCTGTCGACGGCATGCGCCGATTTCAAAAGCTGTCCGTGTGGTTTTCGCCGCAGCACATAGTTTTGGGCGCGTGTTTTTAGCAGGAATGTCGGGTTTGACTGACCGGTTTGAAATTTCTCAACCTCGATATCACGGTCAAACCCCGGAAGATGATCGCGCAGGTATGCACTGATTTTCGGGATGTCGAGGGCTTGTGTGGTGTCGGTCATGAATAGCTCAGCAATTCCGGTTGCAGATCAAAATGCGGGGTCGCATTGAATCCATTCAGGCTAACGCGGCCTTTGGAAAATACAAAGGTTGAAACACTTGTGTTCTTCACTTGCAGGTTCAAATCGACCATCGTCGCGGATGGCGCGTTCAAGGTTGCCGCCACCAATTGACCGATCACACCACCAGATGTGACGACCAAAACGCGTCGTGCTTGTGTGGTCATCGCTGCTGACATTGCGTCTGAGGTGCGTTGTTTGAAACTGATCCAGCTTTCTTCCGCAGCCTCAAGACCACCGCCTTGCCAGTCTAAAATCGTGTCACGCAATATACGGAAATGGGTTTTGCGGTCTTGCAATACATCCGTTGGGGTTTGGCCATCAAAGCGCACAGACAGTAGGTTGTGGAAATCATATTCGTTGAACCCTGCATGGGTGTCGTCCGGTTCCAGCTGCATCGCCTTTAGGGTCTGGGAATGCCGCACCATTGTGCCGGACAGGATGCAATCAGGGTGCCAACCTGTTCGATCAAGATGCTGTTTCAACGCCGCTGATTGGTGTCGCCCCAAATCCGTCAGTTGATCATAGTTATCACTGCCAAAGGCGGCTTGACCGTGACGGATCAGAATAAGTTCGGCCATAAAGGGATCGTCTTTTCTTGAATGCGGTTAGGATAGGTCTGTCAGCATCTCTGCACAGGCTGCTCTGTATTCTTGGGCGAATTGATCCACCAGTTCGCGTGCGGGTGACACCTTGTGAATTGCGCCGATGCCCTGCCCTGATCCCCAAATGCTTTTCCATGCTTTGGGCTTTGATGATCCGGACGCGAAATTCATCGAAGATGCATCGGCGGTTGGCAAATTATCAGGGTCCATCCCGGCGGCGCTCACAGATCCCTTCAGATAGTTCCCCCAAACTCCGGTGAACAAGGATGAATACACGATATCCTCGGCAGAACTGTCGACGATCATTTTCTTATAGGACGGATCAGCGTTCGCCTCTGACGTGGCGATGAATGGCGATCCGACATATCCAAAGTCGGCCCCCATGGCCCGTGCCGCCAGCAGTGACCTTCCGGTGGCAATTGACCCTGACAAAGCGACAGGACCATCGAACCATTCGCGAATTTCCTGCATCAAAGCGAAGGGCGATTGTTGACCCGCATGCCCACCTGCCCCAGCCGCCACAGCAATCAACCCGTCAGCGCCTTTTTCGACCGCCTTATGGGCAAATGTGTTGTTGATGATATCGTGCAAAACCACGCCGCCGCAGGAATGGGCCGCCTCGTTGACTTCGACCCGGGCACCAAGGGACGTGATCCAGATCGGTACTTCGTGTTTGACGCAAATTTCAAGATCACGTTCAAGCCGCTCGTTGGAACGGTGTACAATCTGATTGACCGCAAAGGGCGCTGCGGGTGTGTCTGGGTTTGATTGGTTCCACGCGTCCAGTTCTTCGCGAATGCGTGTCAGCCAAGCATCTAGTAACGCGGGTTCCCCATCGTTTTCACGCGCATTCAACGCTGGAAAACTGCCGACAATGCCAGCTTTGCATTGGGCAATCACAAGGTCAGGATTGGAAATGATGAACAATGGCGCTGCGATCATCGGAATGCGCAATCCTTGCAGCGCGGACAGAAGATTTGGCATTTAAGTTCCCTTAGCAAAGCGCAACCGCGCCTGAATTTAGTACGAGTTCGGGCCGATTCAACGCCCGCGCTGGTTACATTGGCGGCTTGTTCATCAAATCGGATCGTCCCATTAGCCCATCGCTGAACGGAACAAATTGGGTGCGGTCATGACTTGAACGCCACCTGACAAAGGTAAAATCGCACCTGTTATATAAGACCCTGCACGTGAACATAGGAACTGCATCGCGCCTGCAATGTCTTCGGGACTGCCGACACGCTGTAAAGGAACGTCTTTGCCCACCTTGTCCCGCATCCCTTCGTCAGCGGTGGCAAAGGCTGTCATTTTGCTGACGAATGGGCCCGGTGCCAGTGCATTCACTGTGATGTTGAGATGCGCGATTTCCTTGGCCAATGTTTGGGTGATGTGGTGCACAGCCGCCTTTGAGGCCGAATAACTATATGCACCATCCCCCATTGGCACATCGCCCATCACAGATCCAACATTGACCACGCGCGCTGGATCTTGTGCATCGCCTGATGCGGACAGCATTGGCAGCAGGCTTTGCGTCAAATGAAACAGGCCGGCCACGTTTACATTCATCACCTTGGCCCAAGCCTCGAATGGGAATTGTCCCAATGGCGCGCCCCACGTTGCCCCGGCATTGTTCATCAGAATGTGCAATGATTGCGTGCGTTCGCTGACATCCTGAACCATCTGCGCAACGCCGTCTTCGGTCGAAACATCGCCGCCAAACCCTGTACATGTCCCGGCAAGGCCTAACCCGTTCAATTCGTCCGCCACAGCCGCGCAAGCATCGGCCTTACGGGATGCGATCAACACATCGGCCCCAGCGGCCATCAACCCATGTGTCGCCATCCGGCCAATTCCAGACGCCCCACCGGTGACCAAGGCGGTTTTCCCGGCAAGAGAAAATAGCATTTCGGGTGTCATGAAATCCTCCGTTTATTGTTTGTGACACGCATCATAGCCCGCGTAAGGCAGTCAGTCGTTCAGTGTGAAACTTATTGTCGATCTGCATCGGAACGCCAAATTTCTTGAGATGCGAATGCACCCAATGCCTTGTCGCTCATGCAGTTCTCCCTTTTTGGGTGCCGCTACGTCTTGATCAACGCGGCTTTACGAAACACCCTTATCGATTGCAGGATGGCGCAAAGACCGGACGAATGCACGTGCATCGTGACGTCAGGTAATCGAGAGGACCAAAATCATGTTTGCCATGCTCAGCAATGCCCCGGGCGGCCCCGACAGTCTTGAATGGACAGAACTGCCAACACCCGAACCGAAAAAGGGCGAAGTCCGTCTTGCTGTTAAGGCGGCGGGCGTCAATTTCCCGGACACTTTGATCATTCAAGATTTGTATCAGCTGAAGCCACCGCGCCCCTTTGCACCCGGCGGCGAAGTTGCTGGGGTTGTCGAGGCTGTCGGCGAAGGGGTCACGCAGTTTTCTGTCGGGGATCGTGTGATTGCGATGCCGGGGTTTGGTGGGTTTGTCAGCCATATTTGCGTGCCAGCGGCAGTGTGTCTGCCCATACCGCCCCAGATGCCGTTTGACGAAGCTTCGGCGTTTATTTTCACATACGGTACATCCCATTACGCCTTGAAAAACCGTGGTCTTTTGAAAGCTGGTGATAACCTGTTGATACTTGGCGCGGCCGGTGGTGTTGGTGCTGCTGCTATTGAATTGGGCAAGGCTGCGGGGGCAAACGTTATTGCGGCCGTGAGTTCAGCGGAAAAGGCAGAATTTTGCACGTCGCTTGGGGCCGACAAAACCATTGTTTACCCGCGCACATTGGATCGAGACGCGCAAAAAGCGTTGTCCGCTGAGATTAAGGCCTGTGCCGGGCCCAAAGGTGTGCAAGTGGCCTATGACGCGGTCGGAGGCGATTATGCGGAACCAGTCATTCGCGCCATGGGCTGGGGTGGTCGTTTTCTTGTCGTAGGCTTTCCAGCAGGCATTCCGAAAATCCCGTTAAATCTGACCCTGTTGAAGTCCTGCGAAATTGTTGGTGTGTTTTGGGGCGCTTCCATCCGAATGGAGCCTGACTCGCATCGCGAAAACATGGCGGATCTGTTCCAAATGTACGCCAAAGGTCAGGTGCGCCCCCGGATTTCAGCGCGTTTCCCGATGAACGAAGCGGCCAAGGCGCTGCAGCTTATCGCTGATCGCAAAGTACAAGGTAAGGTGGTTTTGACTCTGGATTAAAGGCCCTGAAGATGACTGGTGTCATTGAAACCACGCAACGCCCATTGGCTTTGTTTGATAACAAGCCGCGAAATCGATCCGTTGGCGGCACCCTGAAATGCAAAGGGTTCGCTGTTGGTGGCCAAATGCATGGCGGCGGCAATGACACCGCCATGCACGAACACAGCGACACGTTCGTTGACATGTTTGGCAGCGATGCGGTCGAGGCCTCGTTTGACGCGCGCACACAACTCAGTGCGCGTTTCGGCATTTGGAATGGCCCCCCAATCTTGTTCCGCGACCACACGTTTATAAACTGGATCACCTTGGGCGGCCTTGATGCGGTACAACCCACCATCCCAGTCGCCCAGATGGACTTCATGCAAATCGGGGTCTTCAATCGGCGTCATATCCAGATGTTCCGCCAATGGGGCCGCCGTTTGATGCGTTCGGATCAGCTTGGTCACGTAAATATCTGCAAACGAGTCGGTTTTCAGTCGTTCACCAACGGCAATGGCTTGTTTGACGCCCTGCGGATGAAGGGCCGGATTGCCATGGCCGTCTTTGGTGGGAAAGTTTTCATTGGGCCGGGCTGGCGCGGATTCACCATGCCGGATCAACAGCACATCAGCCGCGCCTTCGGGCGGGCTATATACGGGCTGGCGGTATTCTTGCGTCATCCTTCACCTCTTTCCATGCTCTAAGGATCATATCCCATGACAAATCGCCAGATCATCGTTCAGGACATTCCCAAAGGTGCTTTGTCGCAAGATCATTTTGCGTTGCAATCAGTGGATATGCCGCGCCCTGAAAAAGGCGAAGTCGTGTTGCGCACCTTATTGATGAGCATCGATGCCGCCAACAGAAGTTGGATGCAAGGCGCGACCTATCGCGAAGCGGTTGAGGCTGGCGATGTCATGGCCACCTATGCAATCAGCGAAGTTGTGCAAAGCCAGTCGTCCCGCTTTAAACCGGGTGACATCGTGGCGTCTGAAAGCCGTTGGGCGGAATATGTGGCGTGGCCGGCGCATAAATGCCAAAAGATGCCGCCTGTTCCGCGTCTGGAAAATTTGCTGTCTGTCTTTGGCATTGCCGGGAAAACAGCCTTTCACGGGCTTGTTCAAGTGGGTCGACCGATTGCTGGTGAAACCATTGTTGTCAGTGCTGCGGCTGGGTCAGTTGGCGGATATGTCGGCCAGATCGGCAAAGCGTTTGGGTGTCGCGTCGTTGGAATTGCTGGCGGGTCGGAAAAATGTGACTGGGTTGTAAATCATTTGGGGTTTGATGCTTGTGTTGATTACCGGGCTGCGGGCCTGTTCAAAGCGCTCAGAGACGCATGTCCGGCAGGGATAGACGTTTATTTTGACAATGTGGGTGGCGCGGTTCTGGAAACCACATTGGCGGTGATGAATGAACGCGGGCGCATCGTGTGTTGCGGCGCGATCAGTCAATATGATGATGCGGCGCCAACTGGACCAAGAAATTTACCCGGCCTTGTGGTTGTGAAACGTCTGCGCATGGAAGGCTTTATCGTGATGGATTTTGCCAAAGAAGATGCCAAAGCGGTGCGTGCATTGCAAAGCTGGGTGGAAGACGGAAAGTTAAAGGTCGAAGAAGACATTGTACACGGTCTTGAAAACGCCCCCTTGGCATTGATTGGACTTCTTGCCGGGGACAACAAAGGCAAACGTATGGTGCGCGTTGGCGCAAACCCAAAGGGGGTCGCATGAGCGATATAACAGACGCCAAAGCCCGCTGGGAGGCGCGCATAGGAAGCAGTGTGGGAACATCCCGGTGGATCACGATCGATCAGTCGATGATAGATCAGTTCGCACAAACAACTGTAGACACGCAATGGATCCACGTAGATGCAGAGCGCGCCAAAGCGGACACGCCGTTTGGTGGCACTATCGCGCACGGGTTCCTGACGCTTAGCCTTGCCAGCCGTTTCGCATATGACTGCTTTGAGATGGAACCGGGGCAGTCCATGGGTGTGAATTATGGCTTTAACCGATTGCGGTTTTTGTCGCCTGTCCGATCCGGCAGCCGTGTGCGTGGTCATTTCGAATTGGTCGCCGTGACACAGCGGGACGCACAATCTCTGTTGCGCGAGGTTAAATTGACCGTCGAGATAGAAGATCAGGACACGCCCGCTTTGGTTGCTGAATGGCTTACAATGGCGGTGTTTGCCCCTACCTGACCGGCACCGCCACTGGACACACCCTGTGGCAACAAGTTATGGGCTTTTAATCACAGTGGAATTTTGCATCATGCCTTCGTTTCTTATTCTTAATGGCCCTAACCTAAATCTGCTCGGGATTCGAGAACCGGGCGTTTACGGAGCCAATACACTTTCTGATGTCGAAGACGAACTGGTGGCATTGGGAAAATCGCTGTCTGTGGACGTTCAGTGCGCACAATCGAACCATGAAGGCACATTGGTTGACCAGATTCAGGCCGCGCGCGGTGTATTTGATGGTATCATTTTAAATGCCGGTGCTTACACGCACACATCTATTGCGATGCGTGATGCGATATCCGGTGTTGAAGTACCAACAATTGAAGTGCATGTTTCTAATGTGTATGCTCGCGAACCCTTTCGTCACAAAAGTATGATAGCCGGCGTTTGCTGTGGTGTAATTGCGGGTTTTGGAACGGCTGGTTACGCACTGGCTTTAAGAGCGATCATTGACCAAACACAGGGAGCGAAAACGTGAAGAGCTATTTGCATTTTCTCGCGAACTGCAGGTCGATAGAAGAGCTTTGGTCCAAACACACTGAAAAGATGGCCGACTACGGTTTTGATCGTCTTATCTATGGGTTTACGCGGTATCGGTATGGCACATCATTGGGTGATCCTGAGGATTTCGTTATTCTGTCCAATCAAGCCAAGGCATATATGGATGTCTTTATAGGCGAAGGACACTATACCCACGCGCCTATGGTCCGTTGGGCGCTTGAGAACGAAGGCGCATGCAGCTGGAATATCTTGGGTAAGATGGCCAGGCAAAATGTCCTTAGCGACGCAGAACAACGGGTTGTTGCGTTCAATCAGAAAATGGGTGTGCGTTCTGGATATACCATCAGCTTTAAATCTGTTTCGGCGCGGTCAAAGGGCGCTATTGCGCTGACGGCACGCGAAAACATGAGCCAAGACGCGGTCGATGCGTTGTGGGCTGAACACGGGCGCGATATCCATTTGATGAACAATATCGCCCATTTGAAAATTCTGACTTTGCCGTATGAAAACCCAGGTCGGACATTGACCAAACGACAAAGAGAAGCGTTGGAATGGGTTGGCGATGGGAAGACGATGCAAGACATTGCATTGCTCATGGGGTTAACATCGGCCACCGTCGAAAAACATTTGCGTCTTGCGCGGGAATCTTTGTCTGTTGAGACAACCGCACAAGCGGTTATGAAGGCCGCGTTTGCGAATCAAATGTTCATTCTCGAAGCCTGATCATTCTTCCTTTCTATTTCGAATCGATGCGATAGTTCCCGCTTGAGTGGTGTGTTGTCGCTGTGGTGTTGATATTGAGAGTTGAATTTAGCGCCGATATGGAAACACATTGTTTCTAACCATGCGCCTACTCTTTCTTGCACAGACGCTCTTGTTCAATCTTTGAACTGATCGGTTTGCTTTACCCACAAGGTGTTGAAAATGAGCGCTATTTGAAACCGCTTGTTTTGCCTTTGGGATGCGAATTGATACGAATTACCCCAGGCTCCGCGCATCTTTTGCAAAAATTACGTTAAGTCACGCGATATTTTTTTTATCCCAGTAAGGAATCCCTGACTTCCTTTTTGGGGGTGAAATAGGGCACCTTGTACGAGTTCCGTGAGTGGTGGCTTTGGCCAGGGAACTTACGAACTGAACTCCTCGTGATTGCGAGGCACTTTGGTTCGTCCGGTTTTTCCGGAAACCGGCTCGTTTGCGTATTTTTCCGTGAACGGGCCGGATCAGTACTAAGGTCACCTTGGTGTCTCATCCCCGTGACTGATAGGTGCCTTGTGCAAAATGAAACGGAGTAACCTTTGGGGGGTTGCTCCGTTTCTCATTTGGGCAGAGGTCTGAGTAGGTCGATGCTATCGGTCAGGTCGCTTGGGCGGAAACGGCTTTAACACCCTCCCCCCTTCTTCCATTCACCAGTGAAAGTGCAAGCAGCTGCATGTATGTCTGTCCCGCACTGATGATAGGTTGGAAAAGAAACAAATGCGGCCTTCAGGCGTCGCTGAAGGCCGCAACCTTGTATCAGGTGTAAATGCAGACATGTGTTACGAAGAATGTCGTTTCGCAGATCAGATGTTGGGGAAGTAATCCTCGCAGTCGCCTTCGCGAAAAACGTCGGCGGTACAGCAATGTAATCCACCTCCGAACGCATAGGCATCGCGCAGTTCAACTTCGACCACTTCCATGCCCAACTTGTCCATTTGCTCGGCCTGATACACTTCGGATTTTTCGACGCAGACCGTTTTGGGGTCTAGCACCAGAACATTCATCGACAGCCATACAGAAGAATAGCACAGCGGTGGCGGAGCATTATGTGCGGGCTGAGCGGCGTCAACGATCTCCCAACCGTTCTTTTCAAACATGTCGCGTTGATCTTGTGGCAATCGGCGATGAGGGTTGTTCAGGATCAAACCGGGACGCAACGGGGTAAAGGTTGCGTCGATGTGGATGGGATACGGGTCACCTGGAAAGTTCACGGTATGGACGCGGTGATCCGGGAAATGGCGGCGCAACCATTCGATGCCCTTTAGGTTAGTCGTAAACCCGTGTTGCACAACCAAATCCTTGCCAAACCTAAGAACATCTGCCGCGTCAAATAACGGTTCTTCTTCCGTGGTGACAAAGAACTTTTCGGCGGCCCATTCCAATCTCTTGCTATCCCCTATCTTTTCGGAGAGGTAATCGGGATGGAAATCCGCGTCTGTCAACCGGGGTTTGGGGGCCGCTTCGTGGCGAAAATTGGGGTCTTCATCCCAATACTGCTGCAGCAACGGACGGTAGTTCAAATATTCAAACCACCGACAGCGATATGACATGGTGGCTTCGAGGATTTCAGACCCAACCGTTAGCAAAACATCGCGCGGTGGCATACAGCCGAACTGACTGTCCGTGTGGAAATCTGGCGTCGTCGCGGATTGGCTGTGATCTATCGATGTAGGGCGATCAACGCGCACGCCACGCGCTTTGAGCTGGGCAGCGAAATTGTCGAGCAATTCGTTGGCCCGATCAATCGTTTCTTGCGGGCGGCGCCCCCACTGCCCGCGCATATCGCTGTCTTCGGGCACTTTCGCGTCTAACGCGGGTTCTGCTGGCGGGATGTGGCAATCGTCGGCGCGCCCGACAATCACGTGCTTCAGTGGATCCCATTCGTTCCAAGAATTAACGATAGTTGGTTGTGTCATTTTCGGTCCCCGTGACGTTTTTCCTTGGTATCAGGCGAACCGTTAAATCCGTCTTGCCCAGAAGCGACGCCTTAAACGTCAAGGACCGTCATCCCCAGCGTATCAATCCAATGACCGCCGAAACTGCATAGAACGCTTGCAGCAAAAGAAACGCCCAACGGCGGTCCAGAACACCCCAAGCCGCGAATAAGAGTGCGGAAATCAACAAAAGCGAAAACCCAAGGACTTCGTAGCCGGTATTGGATGCGATCAACATGGCATAGGCCATGGCTAGAACCGACCCGCTGATTTCAAAGATCGAAATGAGTTTTTGCTTTTCCATGGTATTCTCCGAATTGATTTCCTGACTCTACGTACAAAAACGGCGCGCCATTGGCACGCCGTTTAATAGTTCAGTGATGCAGAGAGATTTATCCCTGTGCGGCTTTCGCAACTTCGGCTGCAAAGTCTTCTTTTTCGACTTCGATGCCTTCGCCCACTTCCAAACGAACAAACCCTGTGATGGTTGCTCCGGCTTCTTCTGCCGCTTTGGCAACTGTCAGGTCGGGGTTCACCACAAATTGCTGGTTCAACAAGGTCACTTCGGCCATGAATTTCTTCATGCGGCCAACGATCATCTTTTCAATGACCTGCTCAGGCTTGCCGGACTCGCGCGCGATGTCCATCTGAACCTGTTTTTCTTTTTCAACAACTGCCGGGTCCAGATCCGCTTCGGAAAGCGATGCCGGGTTCACAGCTGCAATGTGCATCGCAACCTGTTTGCCGAATGCCTCGTCGCCACCGTCCATCGCCACAAGCACGCCGATTTTACCCATGCTAGGTGCGGCAGCATTGTGGACGTAAGACACGACTGTTCCGCCCGAAATTTTGGACATGCGACGCACGCTCATGTTTTCGCCGATTGTCGCAATCTTGTCTGTAACAACGTCGGCAACTGTTTTGCCGCCCATGTCAGCAGTTTGAAGCGCCTCAACAGTGTCCACACCCAACGCGACTTTCGCGATGTCTGAGACCATGCCTTGGAATTCAGCGTTTTTACCAACGAAGTCAGTTTCCGAATTCACTTCGACCGCTACGCCAGTTCCGCCATCCACAACTACAGCCACAAGGCCCTCGGCTGCTGTACGGCCGGATTTCTTGGCCGCTTTGGCCAAACCTTTTGTGCGCAACCAGTCAACGGCGGCTTCCATGTCGCCGTCAGTTTCTGTCAGCGCCTTTTTGGCATCCATCATGCCTGCGCCGGTCGAGTCGCGCAGTTCTTTCACGAGTGCTGCTGTGATTGCCATCTTGGCTCTCCTCAAATCGAAATGCGGGTTGGGGCGGTTTGTGAACCGCCCCATGTCTCAAAAATGTGGCGAAACGCTCAGCTTTGTGCTGGGGCTTCTTCAGCTGCCGCTTCTGCCGGAGCAGCGTCAGCCGCGGCTTCTGCTGGAGCTTCTTCTGCCACAACTTCTTCGGTCGGTGCTTCTTCCATTGCGCCAATGTCAACGCCAGCAGCGCCCAATTGTGCGCTCATGCCATCCAACGCAGCACGGGCCGCAAGATCGCAATAAAGCGAGATCGCGCGTGCCGCATCGTCATTTCCAGGAATGATGTAATCAACACCATCCGGTGGGCAGTTCGTGTCAACGATGGCAACAACTGGAATACCCAGTTTGTTGGCTTCGGCCACGGCCAGTGCTTCTTTTTTGACGTCTACGACGAACAGAAGGTCAGGCTTGCCGCCCATTTCACGGATGCCGCCCAAAGAGGCTTCCAATTTCCCCTGATCGCGTTCCATGCCAAGACGTTCTTTCTTGGTGAAACCTTCGAACCCGTTTGCGGATTGTTCGTCGATTTCGCGCAGACGATTGATCGACTTGGAAACAGTCTGCCAGTTTGTCAGCGTGCCACCCAACCAACGGTGGTTCATGTAATATTGTGCGCAACGCTCAGCCGCATCAGCGATTGGGCCTGCAGCTTGACGCTTTGTACCAACGAACAGAACGCTTCCGCCCTTGGCAACAGTGTTGCGAATGGCATTCAGAGCAGCGTCCAGCATTGGAACAGTCTGCGTCAAATCAAGAATGTGGATGCCATTGCGCGAGCCATAGATGAACTCGCCCATACGGGGGTTCCAGCGCTGTGTCTGGTGGCCAAAGTGTACGCCTGCTTCAAGAAGCTGACGCATGGTGAACTCTGGAAGAGCCATGCAAAATTCCTTTCCGGTTTCCATCCTTGCCGCGGGTATCAGGGCATTTGCCCCAACCGGTGGACTTTGAGGATGTCTCCCTCAAAAACCCGCCCACGACTGTGAAGTGCGCGCGCTTTAGCTTGGATTTTTGGGGATTGCAAGCTGCTTCGTGTGCCCTTGCCGCACATTGGCCTCGCATGCAGCTGCCAGAGACTTCCGATCTGGGTGATCTGCAACCGGTATAGGATCATGATAGACGACTTCAATTGTGCCCTGATACCGTCCGGCCAGTGTATTCAAAAGATGCGGGCCAAAATCCATATCGCCCCACCAACCGTAATACCGCGCATCAGCACCGGCGGGCGCATGATAGATGACGCTGGTTGGTTGTAAGGCAAGCTTATCCTTAAGTTCGGGCGTCATGAATGCCGCAAACAAAGTCGATTTAAAGGGGAGAACACGCAAACCATCTGTGCTGGTGCCTTCGGGAAAAAATAACAACCGATGGCCAAACAATAGACGGTCTTGAAACAGTCCGGTTTGGCGACGGGCTTCTTTGGGGTCACGCGCTATGAAAACGGTGCCTGTTGCGCGGGCCAACCATCCGATGCCGGGCCAATTGGCGACTTCGGCTTTAGAGACAAAATACACCATGTCGGATGCGTTTAAGGCAAAGATGTCCAGCCAACTTGAATGATTGGCAACAACGGCCCCGCGTTGGGTCATGGGCGTGCCATGCGTGACCAAACCAACCCCCATCAACCGCAACGCATTGCGACAGACAAACCGGGTGATGCGCGGGGTTATTGGGCGGTCCTGACCACAAACAGGGCGTTCGATCAGGCGTACCGCTAACAAGATGGCCAGCCCGCCAAAGACTAAGGCGCCGACCGGTATTCCACGTAATATGACACGAATCCAACCATTCAGGCCTATTTTTCGCCGTGGCGGCGGCGGACCTTCCTCCCACGTCATACTCATGATGAAGAATATATCTGTCGTTGGCGTGGCGTGATCTGTTTCGTGTCTAACACCAGACACACATCCGTGGTGTTGAATGCCGTGTCGATCCAAGCCCCCTGCCCGACAACCCCGCCAAGACGCAAATACGCTTTGATCAATGCCGGGATTTGGATCATCGCAGCCCGGCGATCCAAATCTGATTCACGCAGCAGGTTCATTGAAGTGGCCGTTGGTCCATGTGCAACCGGTCGTAAGGGGTCTGGGGCTAAGTGGCGGTGATGCAGCAATGACAGAGGTGCTGCCAGCGCGCCTGTGTCTGTGCCCCGGAAAGACGCGACACCAAATAACAGATCAATCTCGTGTTCCGCGATGTATTCCCCCAAAGCATGCCACAAAACGTACATCGCAGCGCCACCGCGATATTCGGGTGCCAAACATGATCGACCAAGTTCCAAAAGCCTGCGACCGCTCGATTTCAGCATCGACAGGTCATATTCCGTTTCCGAATAAAACCTCCCGGCATCATCAGCCCTTTGATCCGTCAACAACCGATACACACCGGCTACGCAATCACGTGTGTTATCGATCAACAGCATATGGTCACAAAACGCATCATAGTGATCCGCTTCCAACTGATTGCTGTGATCGGTCAAAGGACCATTGGCACCGAGCTCTTGAACAAACACTTTGTAACGCAGAGCTTGAGCCGCGCGAATGTCATCAGGGCCTTTCGCCATTGCGATACGATACAAAGGTTCAGACGACATGTTCATGGGGGCGGCGTACGCAAACGGTTGCAAGATAGCAAAGAAAAAGCGATGTTCTACCTAGGGTGGTTGGCTGTTAAGGAATCGATAATACTCATCATGCATCAAATACCGGAAGCAATGCGATCCGGGACCCATCAATGACCACTTTGCCGTGATCAGGGAAATTGACGGTGATGCGGCCAGCGATATTCGATTGAACTTGTCCTGTCCCCCAATCAGGCTGATTTGGGTGGCGGACTAACATTCCGGGGGCCAGTATGGCATTCATATCTTCCATGTTGATCACCGTGATTGCATTTAGAAAGGGCGCTTAGAATGGGACCGTCAGACGTAAAACTGGCCGCATTGATTGGCAGCCGCATTTGTCACGACCTCATATCGCCCATCGGCGCGATCAACAATGGGATCGAATTACTGGGAATGACCGGGGGATCAAGTGGTCCCGAAGTTGACTTGATTTCCGAAAGCGTTGGAAACGCAAGCGCGCGCATCCGGTTCTTTCGCGTGGCATTTGGCGCGGCTGGTGAACAAGATATCGGTCGTTCAGAGGCCAATAGCGTCCTAGAAGACATGATGGGCGCGGGTCGATTAACTGTCGATTATTCACCAATCGAATCCCAACCGCGTCGCATGGTACGATTGGCTTTTCTGAGCATTCTGTGCCTTGAAGCTGCGTTGCCGTATGGCGGGCATATCGAAGTATCCTGTCTGGATGGCAATTGGACCCTGCGCGGAACTGCAGACAAAATGAACATCGATATGTCGCTATGGTCTGTTCTGGCAGACCCCGCCGGCATGAAAGACATCGCACCGTCGAATGTGCAATTTGCCCTGCTGCCGGTTTTGGCCGCAGAAGATGGATTGCGTCTTTTTGCCAATATCACAGATGACACGGTCGAAATAAAATTCTGAACTTTCAGTCTGTTAGATATCGATCCTAATTCGATCAGCTTCGCGTCGTTCCGTCACCTGTCACCAGATATTTGAACGACGTCAGTTGTGCAGCCCCAACGGGGCCACGCGCATGCATTTTACCTGTCGCGATGCCGATCTCTGCGCCCATACCAAATTCTCCACCATCCGCGAATTGCGTCGATGCGTTATGCATCAAAATAGCGCTGTCGAGCCGTTGGAAAAAGCGATCAACGGCTGTTTGATCCTCGGTCAGAATGCAGTCAGTGTGATTGGATCCATAAGTGCGAATATGTTCGATGGCGTCGTCTAGCGACTCGACCGTGCGCGCTGCGATGATCATATCCAAATATTCGCATCCCCAATCGTCCTTTGACGCCGGGGTTACGCCGTCAATCGAAAGAAAGTTTGCGTCGCTGCGCACCTCAACACCCGCATCCACCAAGGTACGGATGATATCCTGCCCAATCGTGTCGGCAACATCGCGGTGGATCAACAAACATTCCGCCGCACCACAAATCCCAGTTCTGCGGGTTTTTGCATTCAATACGACATTCATGACTGTTTCTGGATCAGCCGCCGCATCGATGTAAATGTGCACGATCCCTTCGAGATGTGCAAAAACAGGGACACGGGCCTCGCGCTGAACAAGGCCAACCAACCCTTTTCCACCCCTTGGAACAATCACATCGATAAAGTCTGTCATGGTCAGCATCTCACTGACAGCAGCACGGTCGCGCGTGGGCACCAGTTGGATGGCGTCTTCGGGCAAGCCGACTTTGCGCAACCCGTCGACCAGACAGGAATGCAGCGCGCTTGACGAATGAAAGCTTTCAGAACCGCCACGCAAAATTACGGCATTACCTGCCTTCAGGCACAATGCACCGGCATCCGCCGTTACATTTGGGCGACTTTCATAGATGACGCCGATGACACCCAGAGGTGTTCTGACGCGTTTGATATGAAGCCCGCTGGGTTGATCCCATTCGGCCAACACTTCTCCGACAGGATCATCTTGCAGCGCGACACTGCGCAACCCATCACAAATGCCTTGGATGCGCTCTTCGGTCAGCAACAGCCGATCCATCATGGCATCCGTCAAGCCTTTGTTGCGTCCGAACTCCATGTCTTGGGCATTCGCGGCCAAAATATCCTGTCGGCGTGCCCAGACTGAATCTGCGGCGGCCAAAAGGGCATCGCGTTTTTGTTCTGCCGGGGCAAACCCAAGTGTTGCGGACGCTGCGCGTGCGCGTGTTCCGATGTCGGTCATAACGGCAGATATATCAGCGATGTCTTTCATATCGAACGTCCTGTGTTGATCTTAGTCAGTATAATAAATCGGGCATCACAATGCCATGTCATCGCGATGAACCAGCGCCGCCCGACCTGGATATCCCAGAATGTCTTCGATTTCAGCGCTTTGACGCCCTTTGATGGCCTGTACCTCGGATGCGGTATAGCGCGACAACCCGGCACAAATGAAAGTGCCATCCGCCTTTTCGACAGACACAGGATCGCCGCGTTCGAAATCCCCGGTCACAGCCGTCACACCCGCAGGCAAAAGGCTTTTCCCATTCAGCAAAGCACGGGCCGCGCCCTCGTCCACAACCAACGCGCCGAATGGCTTCATTGCGGAAATCCAACGTTTGCGTGCATCCTGCGGATTCAATTGCGCCTTAAACCAAGTGGCGCGCGCGCCATTGTTCAAGGCCTGCAAAGGATGCATCACATCCCCTGCACAAATCGCCATAGTGCTTCCCGCTGCAGTGGCCGTTTTGGCGGCCATCACTTTGGTTTTCATACCACCTTTGGACAATCCCGATCCTGCATCGCCTGCCATCGCTTCGATTTCAGGGGTTATACGATCAATCACATCGAAATGCGTCGCATCCGGATCGGTCTGCGGGTTGGCCGAATAAAACCCATCCACATCGGATAGCAAAACAAGAACGTCTGCCCCAATTGATGCGGCGATTTGAGCACCTAGACGATCATTGTCGCCAAACCGAATTTCGTCAGTCGCAATCGTGTCGTTTTCGTTCACGATGGGCAATACACCCAGCGAAAGCAACTGTTCCAACGTGGCGCGCGAATTCAGGTAACGCCTGCGATCTCGGCTGTCTTCTAAGGTCACCAACACTTGGGCTGTGGTGACGCCGTGTGGTCGCATTGCCGTTTCATAGGCTTGGGCAAGACGGATTTGTCCCACTGCGGCCGCGGCTTGGGATTGTTCCAACGCCAGATCGGTCTTGGGCATGTTCAATATGCCCCGCCCCAACGCGATTGATCCCGAAGACACCAAAACAACCTGCGTGCCATTGTCCTTCAGGTCGGCGACGTCCTTGGCCAGTGTTTGAAGCCAGTCATCGCGCAAATGGCCCGTGACGCGGTCCACCAAAAGAGCCGACCCGATCTTGACCACGACACGTTTGGCAGTGCTTAGGGACGCCATGTTTCGGCTTCTTCTACGGGCTTGCGGCGCAGACGTTCATCATCGATTTCGCCGCGCAAGGCACGCAAAACGTCTTTCACACCGTCGCGTGCAACGGACGACATTTTCAATACGGGTCCGCCAGTTGCCTCTTCCAATGCGCTTGCACGTTCGGCCAGCGTTTCAGCGTCCAAAGCGTCAATTTTGTTCAACACAGTGATGCGGGGTTTACTGGCCAATTCATCAGCATAAGCTGCGATTTCGGTCAAGATTGTCTTGTGGTCCTGCAACATGGTTTCAGAGGTCCCATCCACAAGATGCAAAAGAACGGCACAGCGTTCCACATGCCCAAGGAACAAATCCCCCAAACCACGCCCTTGTGACGCGCCTTCAATCAAGCCCGGAATGTCGGCCACAACGAATTCCACATTGTCCACGCCAACAACCCCGAGATTGGGATGGAGTGTGGTAAAAGGATAATCTGCAATTTTGGGCCGAGCATTTGATGTGGTCGCAAGGAACGTCGATTTTCCGGCATTTGGCATACCCAAAAGACCAACATCCGCGATCAGTTTCAAGCGCAGCCAGATCGTGCGTTCAACGCCCGCCTGACCGGGGTTCGCGCGCCGTGGTGCTTGGTTGGTTGATGTTTTGAAATGCAGGTTGCCCCAGCCACCGTTCCCACCTTGAGCCAAGGTGACACGGTCACCAACTTCGGTCAGATCGGCAAGAACGGTTTCTTGATCCTCGTCCAGAATTTCTGTTCCCGCAGGAACACGCAGCACGATATCGCCACCGTCTTTACCGGTGCGTTGGCTGCCCATACCGGGTTGGCCGTTATTCGCAAAGAAATGCTGTTGGTATCGGAAATCGATCAACGTGTTCAGGCCGTCAACGGCTTCTGCAATCACAGTGCCGCCACCGCCGCCATCACCGCCATCGGGTCCACCATATTCGATGAACTTTTCCCGTCGGAACGAAATGCACCCTGCCCCGCCTGAACCTGAGCGAATGTATACTTTGGCTAGATCTAGAAACTTCATGTGCGCGTCCTAACGCCGAACGCCCCGAGGGGGAAGGTTAAACGTAAACGCCCGAGGCGATTGCCCCGGGCGTCGACTGTGAATTTAGAAGACCCTCAGAGCTTGCGCGAATAGGTCCACGTCGGCACAGCCCTGTCGCGTGCCACGGAATAGTTTTCTGCATCGCCCAGATATTCAAATCCACAATGGGTCAAAACACGTGCGGATGCAGGGTTGTCCTGAAAGACGCAAGCAAACATCGTTTGATTGCTTGTCGGGTTGGCCAGAACCAACGCTTGAACGGCTTCCGAGGCCAAACCAGTGTTCCAATATGGCGGCGCAACCCAATAACTGACTTCGGATTGATTGCGGTCCATTTTCTGAAGCGAAATAAGACCCATGACTTCGGAACGGCCTTGTTTCGTGCCGTCCATTGCCCAGATGTCTTCATCGCGTTGATCCGACATGGCACGCGAAATCATCGCCTCGACCGAGCCGGGCGGCAGTGGATGTGGCACGGACGTGGTCATTTGCGCCACGCGAGCGTCACCGCTGTGCAATTCGATCATACCTTGATCCGAACGCCGCAAAGGCCGCAAATCAAAGCGTTCCGTTTCTATGCATTCCTGCGATACAATCTTTTCCATCTCCATCGTTATGCTCCTCCTCCGAACAAAACAAACAGAACCGACGCGACAGTGGCTGCCGCGAGGCAATACATTAGATAGGGTTCCCAACGGGTTCCTGCGAGGGTCTTCGCTAAAGTGTGACCACCAAGCGTCCAAAGCGGGTGCAAAAGAATCTGACAAGTGAGCAATACAGCGGCGATTGTTGCAGTTGCGTAAAGGGCGGACGTCCCCGGGGCCACAAAATTGGTGAATCCACCAACTATTATGGCCCAAGCCTTTGGATTAAGTGGATGAACAATAAAACCGGCCCCGAATCCGGGGGCTTTGGCATCTTGATCAACGGTCAGTCGCAAGTTTGCGACACGCCATGCCAGCCAGATAATATAAGCCGCAGACCCGTATTTTAACGCCTCGAACAACACCGGAACTGATGTGGCCAGATTCATCAACCCAAATCCGATGGGCCAAATAATCATCTGTTTACCCAGTATCACGCCGGCTACGAATGGAATGGTGCGACGCAATCCAAAACGTGCCCCGGTGGCCATCAATGCCATGTTGGCCGGACCCGGTGTGCCAATTTGACTGACGGCAAACAACGTCAATGCGCCAACGGCGACAGTCATGAGCGTGCCTCAAGGTCGCTGGACAACAGCCCCATGATTAAGTCATCGTGACGCGTTTTCCCAATCAGCGCACTTTCCCGTTCGCGCCCTTCGACGACAAATCCAACTTTTTCATAGGCTGCTGTGGCGCGATCATTGAACGCCAGAACGCGGCAGGTCAGCCGGTGCAGACCCAGTGTGTCAAACGCGTGGTGCGCCAACAGCTGCATTGCTTCTGTACCATATCCTTTACCCAAAGCGTTGGGGTCCAGAATGCCAATCGCTATGTTCGCGCGTTGATCCGCGTGATTGACCGAATGCAAGCGGACAGACCCAATGAGGTGGTCATCGACCTCGATGATCCATGAATGCGTTTCGTTGATTTGGTTTTGCACCCAGGCTTCGGCCGCGTGTTGCGTGATTGGACGCACTTGCGAAGGATCAGCACCGAACATGGCCTGAATTTCGGGCGTATTACCGAGGGCAAAGCGTGCGGCCACATCATCTGCGCACGGAGCTCGTAAAACAACCCGTAGGCCTTGCAAAGTTGGTCTGTTGTGTTGGGTCATTGATGACCCTCCTCGCGCAATTGAAAAAGGGGGCCGGCTGTTCTGCCGACCCCCTTATGAATTTCGAAAAATCCGTTTTTTTGGTTCGGCTTACTCCGCGGCCTCTGCCACCGGCAGGACGGAAATAAATGTTCGACCCTTGAGGCCTTTGTGGAACGTCACGGCACCGTCGACAGTTGCAAAGATCGTGTGATCTTTGCCCATGCCTACACCAGCACCTGGCCAAAATTTTGTACCGCGCTGACGCACGATGATGTTTCCGGGGATAGCCGCTTGGCCACCATACAGCTTAACGCCAAGACGACGACCTGCTGAATCGCGACCGTTACGGGAGGAACCGCCTGCTTTTTTATGTGCCATTCTCTCTCTCCTTAGCCTTTAGCCAGTTCTTTGGCCTGTTCGATCCAGCCTTCACGCTCGATCCGGCCTTTGAACGAAAGTTTCTCGTCCATAGCAGCAACATCGTCTGCCGTCCACGCCGCGATTTGTGCGAATGTGGTGACATCGTTTGCGTGCAGCTTTTTCTCAAGCGCGGGACCCACACCTGACAATTGCTTAAGATCGTCTGCGCCTGCTGCCGCTTTGGCTGCTTTCTTTGGCGCTTCTTTCTTAGCAGCTGCTTTAGGTGCCGCCTTGGCTTCTTCTGCTTTTGGCGCGGCCGCTTTGACAGCGCCTTTTTTCGCAGCAGGTGGTTTCTTGGGTGTTTTTGGTTTTACAACGGCATCAACACCAGCACCACCAATAGCAGCCATGACGCCAGACTTGTCTGCGCCTTTTGCGAGGATGTCGGTCACACGCAACAACGTCAGTTGCTGGCGGTGGCCTTTGGTCCGTTTGGATGAATGCTTACGACGACGGCGTACAAAGTTGATAACTTTCTCGCCTTTGATCTGACCCAGAACTTCTGCCTGAACGCCAGCGTCTGCCACGAAGGGCGCGCCAACAACGGGGCTGTCGCCACCAATCATCAGAACATCGTTGAATTGAACTTTGTCGCCTTCGGCTGCTGCCAGTTTTTCGACGCGGAGAGTGTCGCCCGCCTCTACTTTATACTGCTTGCCGCCGGTTTTTAGAACCGCGAACATTGCGTCTTCCTTTGTCTCTCGCGTCTCTGCGGCCCTCCAGGTGGAGTGTTCGTGGACTTTCGTCCGCCTCGGACAGCGTGCCCTGCAAAGGGCATGTGTTAAAACGAATAGACCAGCACATCGGCTGGTCCTTACAGGCGGCGCTTATCGGTGCATTCGCCAACCAAGTCAAGGCTCAGATATCACTGACCCGAGATAAGCGCGCGACAAGCTGTCCGGTTGCGAAACCTATCTCGTCAAAGAGCGTTGCGAAGGCATAGAAAAGAGCAGTGTCATAGGCTTTTCCAGTCTGTGTTTCCCACAGCTCGATATAAGTCGTCAGGTCGCCCTCATTCAAAGGGGAATAAGCAAAGGTCAAAAAGGATTCCAACCAGATTTGCGTATCTATGCGCATCGGTTCTTCGGTTTCGGCCAATAGCGTCTCTACATCGGATTTAGAAAAGTCCGACAAGCCACCATCAAGCTGACCCATATAGAATTGTCGCAATGATGACATGGCATCGATGACATTGCGTTCAACCAAATCACCTTCGTCCATCATGCGCAGGACAAGATCAGGTGTGCCGTTTTGCGCCACTTGCTGTCGCACCGACTGTTCGACTTCGTCATCAAACATGACTTCACGCGCGCTCAGCTCTAATTCGATAATCTGTTGCCCCAACGTGCTTTCGAAAAACAAAAGCAAAGCTTCGACTTGTTGGTCGTTCAGCTTTTCCATCAGCAACTCTTCGAAGCGCGGCGTCAGGCGTGCCGGGTCGTTGAGCTTTTTGATAGTGTCATAAAAAACAGGACCGCCGTTCCCGTCAAGAAAATCGTCATCAACAAAAACCGCACTGCGCTCAGCTTCGCGGGCAAGCTGCACCAGCAACCGTTCGATTTGCGCAACTTCCATCAAGCGCGTGCTGAGTTCGCTGGCCCAGACCGGCACAGCGATAGCGCAAGCAAACAAGGACGCAGTTATAATCCGAAGCATCAAAGTTCCTGACTGGGTTGAAGGCGGCTCATGGCGACGGCCAAGGCCTCGAACCGGTTGGCCATGATTTCATACTGCACAGCATTCATGAGGTCATATACCTGTTTCATATTCTTGTCTTCCAGAGCCTTTGCATATTCAAGGACCTCTTCATCAGAAAAAGACTGATAGGTGAAGGCAGCACCTGACAATGCGGAAACAGCGATGTTTTCACGCAATTCGTCTTCCCCTTCGGACAAGGCTTCTCGCAAATCGGGTTCTTCCATCTGCATTTCGATCACCCCTGCCCCCGCAGCAGCCATCAAAAAGCGTACCTGAACCTCGCGAATGGCACGGATACCAGTATCCGCGCTGTCCGACGCTGTTATCAGTCGATTCAAATAGGTCAGGCGTGGACCTTCGATGGTTTGCAAACCCGAAACGATCGCATCCCCCATTTCTCGTTTGAGGTCTTCGTCCTCTTCCAGATGTGAATCGTTTTCTGCAACAACCAGACGTTTGCCCAAGTCGCCCGCATAAAAGTCGGTCGCATGATCCAGCAGGTCATCCGACAAAGTTTCGCCCAAAATGTCGAGCGCAAGGTCATGCATCACATCGACAACAAACACATCTTGCGTCAACCGAGTCCATTCTGACCCAAAGGCTTCTGCTTCTAGTCCGATCATGTTTGGCGCGGATGAGGCTGACAGCTTGATACTTTCCAAAGCAACATCAAAGCCCGTGACCTCCAAAAACGCCTCAAGGCGCTCTCGATCTGCGGCATGCGCAAGATGTGCAAATAGCAAGACAGGCAGCAGTGTCACAGCGAATGTCAAAGAGCGGAGCCGATACATACAATTCCTCGCAGCTTGTTTGAAACCTAGATTAGGCAATTGTTCCGTCACGTCCAATAAATTTAGGGTGCTTTGCTCAGATCGCAAATATGGGCCTTGTCAGGCCAGCAGGCAACGACTAAACGGGCGCACCAGACCCCCGCGGAGAGGTGCCGGAGTGGTCGAACGGGGCGGTCTCGAAAACCGTTGTGGGTGCAAGCCCACCCAGGGTTCGAATCCCTGTCTCTCCGCCAACACCACATTTTATGTCTTTTGTTTGACTTGCATAACATGGCCAATGCACCTTGTTTCTATGCCTAACATGGTAGTCTGACGTTTTTTGGATTTTATTGGATTGCGCTGATTTACTTTCCTTCTGTGGTATGGATGGTAGTATTTCCTTGGCGGCTCTGCACGGCAAACAGACAAAAAAGCTGGTCGATAATTTGGGGTCGGGTCGCCATGGTGATGTGTCTGGTCTGTAATTAGTGGTCGACCCGTCAGGTGCTAGATGCTGGATCGTCCGCGTTGCCGTCGCAGGTCAGAAAAACTGCAAGGGTGCACCGTTACGAACTGACTTTGGTTTGTGCGGCGATAATGTTGTCACCTTACATCAAGCAAGTGACTGGGTACTTGAATATCGGCGCATGGCCAAGTCTGGTTTGAACCCGCGCTTCACCGCACAACGTGACAACCCAACTTTTGAAGAATTGGCGCGGCAAGTCCACTTTGACCGCTTGCCCACATGGAAGAACCCCAAGCAAGGGCAGCAATGGATCAACACCTTGCGCGATTATGCCTTTCCCAAGATAGGGCGCATGCCTGTCGATATGCGCACCTTCTCAGCCGGGAAGAAAGTGAATTGTGTTCAGATACGGAACAGGTAAGCGCAAGAAAATAATATTAAATCATGAGCCACACATCATGTCGCGGTTTGTGCTCGAATATCTTGCTGTTTCTTGACCTAAGCCTGTCTGAAAGTCGTTGCAGGATGCGGAGGAGGACATCGAAACCAAAGGGTGATACAACGGTGGTTAGGTGATTTTCCGGCCTTAGGAAGTGGCGAAAGCTCTTCGCTTTGTGACTGTGATTGTCAGCGCAGGGCCGATCATGTCAGTCTTGTTCAGATGGGTAGGGATTGCAAATGAATATGTTGCACAGTTTTTTCGCTGTTTTGATTGCGTTAGCTCTTTCATGGGTCGCTGGTCCGACCAAAGCGCAACAGTTCGATCAACTGTTTCAGAATTTCAGTTCAAGAGATCTTAGCTACAATGAAAGGCGGTATCTTCAAACCGCGCTGGCGTTTGAAGGGTACTACGTTGGCCTCATAGACGGCGACTGGGGCCGTATGAGCCTACAAGCGATGAATAGGTATTCCTACAAAGAGTTTCAAGCGGCCCCTGAGGAGTGGCACACAGCGGTGTTGGCCTTTAGCTTTTATGAGCGCTATAGTCGTGGCGGGTGGGACATGAGATATTTTCCACATCTCGGAATGTCGGTAATGTTGCCGGAGAGGCGTTTGAACACCGACCCAACAACCGAACTGTTTGTGAATTATAGTCATAGAGATAGCAGCCTCAAAATTTCTGTTGGTCGCCATGCCCAAAGCACAGTCTCAAATCTGCACGAATTTACATCAAACGCTCATGCGCTTCAGGCCGAACCTTATGGAGTAAGAAAGACAAACTTTGCTATCACAACTGCAACAATGAGCGACGGAACGAAGCTGTATACTCGCTCGAATTTTATTGACGGAGCTTGGTCGACTGTTATGGTCTCCGCCCAATCTTGGGACGCAAACATTTTCCAGGCAGTGATTTCTAGTATCTCTGTAGGTGAAAGCCCTTTGCTAGATATCGCGCGAGATGGGAAGTTAATTAGTGTGATAAGGACTACCGTTGCCTTTCTAGACAACGAAGAGCGGGAACGCGAAGAGCAACGAGAAGCCAAGTCGGTACCATCTCCAAAGACCGCGCTAAAGGCGACACCACCTATAAGCCCTAAGGAAGAAAGTGTCAGTTCAGGCACAGGCTTTGTTGTCTCCGAAAGCGGTCATATTTTGACCAATGCGCATGTTGTCGATGATTGTAAAGCCATCCTTGTTGACGGCAAGGCTGCTTCGCTGATCGATGCCTCGAACGACTTTGACTTGGCACTTCTGTTAACAGAAGATTTGAAGGCAAAAGGTATTGCCGTTTTTTCGGCAAGTCCGGCATTGCTAAATTCGGATGTCACAGCGGTTGGCTTTCCTTACGCCGGCTTATTGGGCGGTCTCAATGTAACGCGAGGATCTGTTTCATCTCTCAGGGGGTTTAGAGGTGATGACAATACGTTTCAAATCACCGCGCCTATTCAAAGTGGAAATTCAGGCGGGCCAATCCTAGCTTCTGATGGTGAAGTTGTCGGAGTTGTTGTTTCAAAACTGAAAGCCAAATTGCTGTCCGGTGACAACGTGGATGTACCTCAGAACGTGAATTTTGCAATTCGCGGCGAGATTGCCAAACTTTTCTTGGCGCAGAACCAAATTCAACCCAAGTTAAGTTTGGATGACACACGGATTCCGCCCGAAATATTGGCGCAGAATGCGACTCAATTTACGACCTTTATAGAATGCAAGTAGGGCACTTGGCATAGCCTTGTGGGGTATCAAATGTGGTACATTTATTAGTCACCTAATAAATTTCTATTATTAGTTAATGTCTTAATAAGTTTATTTGTCCGACTGTCTCTCCGCCACAGCCTATCAGTTTCATTGGGACATTTGGGTGCGGACAGTTTCCGCGAATTATCTGCTTACGTCTGTTATTGGGTCGTGGATAGGGCTTGTGTTGCTTTTGGTTCTAACGAAATGCGGTTTTGCGGCGCCTCAAATGGATTCAATGGATCAAGCGTTTTTGATCGGCGATCTTGGATTTTCTTCAGTTAGATCCCTGCGTCTAGCCCGAAATCAAAATAGATATCGTGGTCCAGTTGCCGATGTTATTCTGCTGTGCGCGTGTCGATGGAATGGCGAATGATAGAACAGTATCGTCGCAACTAATGCACCCTTGTTTCTAATGTGTTACCTGACAGTTAGCACCTTATTTACCGTCCAACCGCTGTACGTGACCGCCAAATCGAGCACGACATTATGATCTAAACGCAGAGTTTCCACATGAACACCAAGCTTCCATCAACTTCGCGATCACTGCCTATTGCCCTGATCCGTGCCCGCGAAGGTGTTATGTCACCGATCCGTGTTATGTTGGCCGAAACGGGCATCACCGAACAACAATGGCGTGTCCTGCGTGTTCTGGCGGAACGTGGTTCGATGGATACAAAAACACTGGCCAATCGGTCCAGTTTATTGTTCCCCAGTTTGACACGTATTGCAGCAACCATGCGTGACAAGGGGTTGATCACCCAGACCCGAGATGATGCGGACCGTCGCCGCCAGATGCTTGCTATTACACCAGCGGGGCAAAAGATTATCGATGATCATTCTGCATCGTCGGCTCAGATTGTCGCGAACTTTCGAACGACCTTGGGCAATGAAAATTATGAAACCCTTTTGGACCTGCTTGCACTGCTTGATCCGGGTTCGCGCGATTAACGTTGCAGCAAGCCCATCCGGGGCATGAGATCAAGCAGGTGTTTTGAATACTCGTGTTCTGGGGTTGCAAACAATTGTTCTGTGTCAGCGATTTCGCAAATGGCACCGTTGCGCATCACGGCAATACGATCCGCCATTTGTCGAATGACTGGAAGGTCGTGGGTGATGAATAACATCGTCAGGCCTAATTCTTCTTGCAGATCTTTTAACAGGTTCAGAATGGTTGCCTGTACTGACACATCCAGTGCGGATGTCGGTTCGTCGCAGATCAGGATTTCAGGTCGTGACGCCAAAGCACGCGCGATTGAAATGCGCTGACGTTGCCCGCCCGAAAATTCGTGTGGATATCGAAATGCTGCCGCCGCCCCTAGCCCGACGTGATCCAGTAGATCGCAGGCAATTTGACGCGTCTCTCCCTCGGATGAGGTTAATTTGTAAAACCGAATGGGTTCGGCCACGATATCCATGACCCGCATCCGTGCATTCAACGACGAATAGGGGTCTTGAAAGATCATTTGCACCGCTTTGCTTGCCTGACGTGCATCAGTGCTGCGTGGGTTTGATGTAATATCAGTGCCATGTATTCGGATCGAACCGGAATCTGGTTGGTACAGCCCAGCGATCAATCGAGCGACCGTTGATTTTCCTGATCCAGATTCCCCCACAAGGCCAAGAACCTCGCCCTGCTGAACAGACAGCGAAACATCATCAACGGCTTGAACGTATTTTCGGTTCTTTTTCAAAACGGCACGCTGCAAGGTGAAGGCCAGATTTAGCTTTTCCAGTTTGATGACATCGTCAGAGGCATTTTCGTGCTTTTGCCCGGCACCTAGCCAATGTGACCCTATGTCGATCCGATTGCGTTCTTCGTCACCGCCTTCGATGTAATCGACGGAGGCAAACCGCTTTAGGCGCATATCGGCGCGTGGCACTGCGGCGATCAAGGACCGGGTGTATTCATGTTCAGGTGCGCCAAGGATTTGCGACACGGGCCCTGTTTCGACAACTTCGCCTCGGAACATAACGGTGACGCGATCCGCAATGTTTGCGATGACGCCAATATCATGGGTCACAATGATGACGCCTAGGTCGCGTTCGCGGCACAGCTTTTTGATCAGATCAAGGATTTGCGCCTGAATGGAAACGTCCAGGGCCGTTGTTGGTTCATCTGCAATCACCAGATCGGGATCGCCTGCAAGGGCCAAAGCGATGACAACGCGTTGGCGCATGCCGCCTGAAAACTGGTGAGGATAAGACTTAAGCCGCGCGCGCGCTTGGGTGATCCCAACTGCTTCTAGCAATTCGATGGCGTGGCCTATGGCGTCGTTGCCGCGATGTTGGGTTGTTGTTTCAATCGTTTCGACCAATTGCGCCCCAATGGTCAGCAAGGGGTTTAGCGACGTTTGTGGATCTTGAAAGATCATCCCAATCCGTTTGCCGCGAATTTCGCGCATCTGGTCTTCGTCCAGACCAATCAGTTCTTCGCCTTGAAACAAAACGGATCCGCCGGCCACGCGACCGGGTTGTTCCAACAAATCAATGATTGCGTTGCCAATCGTGGACTTCCCTGCCCCGGATTCACCGACCAGTCCCAACACTTCACCCGGTGAAACATCCAGCGACACCTTGCGCGCTGCGTGAACAGTGCCGCGACGCGTTGGAAAATCAACGTCGAGATCTGTGATCGTTAAAAGCTCAGTCATCGTAACTTCGGATTAAGTGCATCACGCATCCAATCGCCCAATAGGTTCACAGAAAAGACCAGCACAACAAGTGCAATGGCAGGAAAGAAGGTGATCCACCAAAGGCCCGAAAACAGGTATTCGTTGCCGACACGGATCAAGGTGCCAAGGGATGGCGTGGTGGGGGGAATGCCCTGCCCCAGAAAGCTGAGCGTTGCTTCGGATATGATCGCCAACGCCAATCCGATGGTCGCAATGACCAGCACAGGCCGCAGCGTGTTGGGGAAAATGTGACGGATCATGATCAACCAACCGGGCAATCCAATGACGCGGGCGGCTTGCACGTATTCTTTGTTGGCCTCGACCAGCGTTGCACCGCGCGCAACGCGTGCAAATTGCGGCCAATCTGTCAGACCAATGGCGATGATGACCACATAGATTGCAAAGTCATCGCGCAACTCAAGCGGTAAAAACGCGCGGCCGATTCCGTTGATCAGGATGGCAAGCAAGATGCCGGGGATGGTCAACTGTACATCCGCAATGCGCATAATCACGGCGTCGACGGTACCCCCCAAATAGCCCGAGATAACGCCAAGCGACACACCCAGAACCATGCCCAGAAACACAGCGGCCAGTCCAACGATGATAGACAACCGCCCGCCATATAAAATCGTCGACAGCAGGTCGCGTCCTTGGTTGTCAGTACCCAGTTTATATTGGGATTGGCCACCTTCGGCCCAAGCTGGCGGTAACTTGCCGTCCCACAGCGAAATTTGCGAAGGATCAAACGGGTTGAACGGCGCAATCAACGGGGCGGCGAATGCGGCGATTATGCAAATTAGGGTGATCGCCGCTGCGACCATAGCGCCGGGACTGTTGATAAAGGACCAAAAGATATCGTTGTCTTTTATCCGTTGCCATCGGGACATGGTGTTGTTGTTCATGTCAGCCTCCAAGCCGAATGCGGGGATCAACGACAAAGTACAAAATGTCGACGATCAGATTGATGACAACGAACAATAACGCGACGAACATCAGATAGGCCGACATGATTGGCACATCGACAAAATCAACGGCTTGAATGAACATCAGCCCCGTTCCCGGCCATTGGAATACCGTTTCGGTGATGACAGAAAAGGCAATCAAACCGCCTATGTTTAGACCGATGATGGTAATGACAGGCACCAACGTGTTGCGTAGTGCATGCACAAAATAGATCGATCGTTCGCTTAGCCCACGGGCTCGGGCGAATTTGACGTAATCTGTCCGCATGACCTCAAGCATTTCTGCGCGCACAAGGCGCAAAATCAATGTCAGCTGAAACAGAGACAGAGTAATCGACGGCAGGATGATCGCGCGCCATCCGTCCACGGTCAGCAGCGATGTTTTCCAAAACCCCAGATCAATCGTGCCACTGCGGCCCGATGACGGCAGCCATCGTAAAATCACGGCGAATAGATAGATGAGAGCAATACCGATGATGAATGTTGGCAGACTGACCCCGACCAAGGAAAACGAAAGGATACCACGCGACATCCAACTGTTGCGCCGGATACCAGTATAGACGCCCAATCCAATACCAACGACCAAAGCGATAATGGCGGACACAAAAACCAGTTCCAGCGTCGCCGGCAAGCGTTCCATGATCAACGTATCGACAGGTCGGCGTATACGATAAGACAGGCCAAATTCACCCTGAACTGCATTGGAAATAAATCGGGTGTATTGCGTCAGCACGGGGTCATTAAGGCCCAGTTTTTCGCGAATTTCGATGCGTTGCTCACGTGTCGCATCCTGACCAACCATATTGTTGACGGGATCGCCCACAAAGTTGAACAGCGAAAAGCTGACGGCTGAGACGACAGCCATGACCAAAAGCGACTGTGCAAGCCGTTTCAGAATGAAAAATAGCATTTATGTGAACCGGACCTTTGCGCGGAGCGACTCTGCCCGAGCCGCTCCGAACTGTTAGAATTACTTCATAACTGCATAGCGTGGACGCAATCCATCATCCGACGCAATTGGAACATCCAGATTGTCCGTCATCCCCCAAGCCAACACTTGGTGGTGGACTGGCAAGTACGGCACGTCCGATTTTACGATCTGCCACGCTTCGTCAATCATAGCTGTCCGTTTGGTCAGATCTGTCTCGGTTGTGATGGCGTCCGTAATTTCGTCAACACGTCCATTGGAATACCCTGTGGCGTTCCATGACCCTTCTGTGTCCAAAAGATATGAGAACACATAGTGGCTGTCCAAAGTTGGCACACCCCAGCCCAGCATATAGAAATCAGACGTGCGGTTCTGAATTTTCGGGAAATGTTGCGCTTTTGGAATCGCGTCCAGACTGACGTCAACGCCGATCTTGGCCAACATCGCGACAGCCGCCTGACAAATCTTTTCGTCGTTGTTGTAGCGGTTGTTTGGGCAATCCAATTGGATCGAGAACCCATCAGCATATCCCGCCTCAGCCAGCAATCCCTTGGCCTTTGCCACATCAAACCCATATGGTTCGTCCAATGCTGGCGTATTGCCCAAAACACCCGGAGGGGTGATCATAGCTGTCGGGAAGGACAGGCCTTCCATCACAACGCGCTGGATTGCCGCCTTGTCGATTGCTAGGTTAAATGCTTCGCGTACACGTTTGTCTTTAAACGGATTTGCGCCCTTAACTGAGGATGTGCGCAGCTCGTCGACGCCCTGATCCATTCCGAAAAAGATCGACCGAATTTGAGCAACGGTCGATGTTTTCAATCCATCCGCACCTTCGATACGTTTGAGATCTTGGAGAGGTGGATCAAGAACAAAGTCGACTTCGCCTGACAACAACGCAGCAACGCGTGTGGCCGCATTTGTGATTGGGCGATATTCGATCTTGTCGATGTTTCCGGGGAATATGTCGTTGCCCCACCAATTGGTGTTGCGTTCCAGAACGGTCAGTTCTTCAGGTGCGCGGCTGACCACTTTGAACGGGCCTGTGCCATTGGTGTTGCGCACCGCAAAGTTCTCTTCTTGGGCTTTGAAATCCTGCGGTAAAACAACGTTATTCGCTTCGGCCCAACCGCTGTCCATGATGAAAATCGTGGTCATCTGGTTGGCCAAAATTGGGTTCGGCCCGTCTGTCTTCAGCTTTACAGTATAGTCGTCGATCACTTCGACCGAGAGCACGTTTTTGGCTTGTTCTTTAAAATCGGATGCTTCTGCATTTGCACGATTAAACGAAAATACAACGTCTTCCGCTGTCAGGTCTTCACCATTGTGAAACTTGATGCCTTTGCGCAGATAAAACGTCCATCCGTCGTCGCCCGCTTCCCAGCGTTCGGCAAGCTCGGGCTCTAATTCCAGGGCTGCGTTACGTCCGACAAGTGACTCGTAAATCATTGAGTTCATTGCGTTTGTCGGGCCTTCGTTTTGCGAATGTGGGTCAAGGGTCAGTGCATCCCCCTGACTGGTCCATCGCAGAACGTTTTCAGCATTTGCAGCCAACGGCGCCGCAACAACGGCCACAGATAACAGCAACGCGGTTGTCAGTTTCTGTTTGAAGATCATTTGTCTTCTCTCCCAATATTATTATTTTTATGGGTTCAGCTTTGCTGCACAAATGCGCGTTGTCTACGATAATTTTCTGAACGCCTTGTGATTCCTTGGAAATTCCAACTGTTACGCTTTTCTTGAGGCGTTCGATTGTGCCAACTCGTGAAGCTGGTTCTTCACAATCCGCCCACTTTGCATCACCAGAGGGATTTGCGCGCCATCGCTTTCAAGAATGTGGATGTCTTCCATCGGATTGCCTCGCACGACAATAACATCTGCGATGTAACCCGGTTCCATGCGGCCAATATCAGGAATGCCCATGATTTTTGGATTGACCTCAAGAGACGTTGCCAAGGCCCCTTTGTTCCCCAGAACTTCTGCCGTCAGCGCAAATTCGTGGGCTTGATAGGAATGACACGGCCCAAGCAAATCTGTTCCAAAACCAATCTGCACACCCGCGGCTTGACTGATCTCAATAGAAGACAGACCCGCATCGACGATCATGCCTAGTTTGTCGATAGACACCTGCGGAAACCCAAATTCAGCACCATGTTTGTTTAGCGCCCAATACGTAATGTTAGTTGGCACATGAAATGCACCTTTTTGTGCGACCAGTTCAGCCGTTGCTTTGTCGATCAGGTTGCAATGTTCGACTGTGCGCACTCCGGCCCGCACAGCCATTGAAATTGCGTCGGGCGTATAGGTGTGCGCCATTGCGTATGTGTGCCAAGCAGCGGCTTCTGCGCAAATCGCTTCAAGTTCGTCCATGCAATATTGCGTGTTTTCTATAGGATCAGAAGGTGAAGACACGCCGCCGCCGGCCATGATCTTAACGTGGTGCGCGCCTTTGCGCAGCTCGTCCCGTGCGGCACGACGGCATTCATCAACGCCGTCCGCAATCCGTCCGAACGGATGCAGTGCGTTATACTGCTCGTTCGCGGCAGGTGCGCTCCATTCGTTTCTGGACCTCGTGTCGGAGTGCCCGCCTGTCTGGCTCAATGCTAGCCCACATACTTTCAAACGCGGACCTGCCAGCAACCCTTCGTCTAGGGCATCTGCCAACCCGCGATCCGCACCACATGCGTCACGCACCGTGGTAAACCCGCGATTTAACATGCCCTTCATGATCTGAGCCGCCCCGGCGAAAAGGTAGGACGGTTGCGTACGCGCCATTTGCGCGAAATCAAGCGATGAGGCTTTTACATGCACATGGGCATCAATCAGGCCGGGCATCAGGTACAAACCCTTGAGATCAATGACCTGTGCCGACGTCGTCTGAAACGGAGTGGTCGAAATCTCTTTTACGCGATCATCTTCGATCAGCACATGCCCTTCAATTGGGTCGGATTGGCGTGCATCCAAAATCTTGGCATTTTGAAAGAGTATGTTTGACATGCGACGACCCTCAAAAGGTTATCCGATCTACCATGTCTGTCATCGCTGTTCTGTCAAGCGGCCCAAGCTCGGATTGGTCTGTCCGTTAAATCGATCGGGGCCACGTACTTAATCGTCTTTAGGCATCGTCGTCATGGAGACGGGGTGTATTTCCGTCGCACGAATCCAATGAGGCACCCGAATTTTTGGACGGAAACGAGGCGTGCACGCAATCCAACCAGAACGAGAGGTATTGTCAGGTTGTGTAATATAAACGTTTAAAAACAACAATTAAGGACGAAAATCCAACTGCGCCATTTTGCTGCCTAATTCGCGCCCAGATGGTTATTTAAACATTTCTTTAGTTAAGATTGTTTTGGGTAGAATGTTATGCAACACGCACGAGATATCGGACACACGCGTCTGTTCGAACTGTTAAACGAAGGGAAATTCGAAGAGATTCCCCAAACCACAGTTTCAACGAAAAAGCATGTTCATCGTTTGACGCCTGAAGATTTCGAAAATGTGCGCATTCGTGCGGCTGAATCACTGTTCGCGCGGCGTTAAGGCCGTTTCGACGGTTGTGGTTACTTCTACGTAACTTCCGCGCGGTTCTAGTCGGACGAACTCTCTGGGCCGCGAAACCCTGTCGCGACGACGAATTTTTCAGAACTATCGGCACGCGATGCAGGTGGTTTAACGTTAGCGACCTTTTCAAAGCGCAGCTTTAGAAGCTTTTGCAATTCGCCTTCTGCGCCCCCTGCCAGCACTTTTGCCACAAAAGTTCCCCCGACAGTCAAAACGTCAAAGGCGAAATAGGCTGCGGCCTCGCATAACGCTATGATACGCAAATGATCCGTTTGTTTGTGGCCTGACGCAGACGCGGCCATGTCTGACATAACGACATCGGCCTCGCCGCCTAGCCATTCTTTGACTTTTAAATCGGCATCGTCTTCCAGAAAGTCGAGCTGATACAGGTCCACGCCGGCGATTGGGTCGACTTCTTGGATATCGATACCCAGAATAAAACCTTTGGCCTTGTCGGATCGGTCGCCAAGCGCGTTGGTGCGTTTCACGGCGATCTGGCACCACCCACCCGGAGCACACCCAAGATCGACAACCCGCGCGCCCGGTACAAGAAACCGATATTTTTCATCAAGCTCAAGAATCTTGAATGCGGCCCTGCCCCGGTATCCTTCGGCTGTCGCCCGTTTCACATAGGGGTCATTCAGTTGACGCTGCAACCAGCGGGTCGAACTGTTGGTCCGTCCACGTGCTGATTTTACTTTGACCTTGAGGTCTCTTTGTCCGCGTCCTGAAGTGTTT
Source organism: Paracoccaceae bacterium (assembly GCA_039984715.1). Classification (GTDB taxonomy): domain Bacteria; phylum Pseudomonadota; class Alphaproteobacteria; order Rhodobacterales; family Rhodobacteraceae; genus JABSSA01. The sequence goes on from JBDWUA010000014.1 coordinate 81,508, forward strand.
TTTGCCATGACTTGTCTCTGTTACTCGTCGGCCAGTACGCTGTTTGCGTTCATTTGTGAATATAAAAGCCCTTCACGCAATCCCCGGTCCGCAACGGATAACCTGTCCGTCGGCCAGCATCGCATCAAAGCTTGCAAAATCGCGGCACCGGACATGATCAAGGCCTGACGATCCTGTCCAATGCGAGGGTCTGATCTGCGCCCTGAGGGGCCCATCGTCAAGTAGCTTCGTATCACAGAATCGATTTGTTCGGATGTCATTCGCAATCCATCGACCTTTGTGCGGTCATATCGTTTGAGGCCTAGATGGGATGCGGCGACGGTCGTGACCGTGCCGGACGTGCCAACGATTTGGAACCGGTCATGGGTTTCAGTATTATGATATGGCGCAAAGTCGGCGAGGTTTTCCTCGAAAAACCAACTCATCAATGCAAATCGCGCGGCGTCGTCTTCGACATCCATAAATTGGTCGCGCAGCGTGGCGACGCCCAAGGGAACGCTGATCCAGTCGATTACTTTCGCACCAGAGCGTTGAATCGTGTCTTTGAACCCTGCGCGGATGCCCATGATCGCTTTTTTGCGTTTGCGTTTGCCGACACTGGACAGATCGATCCAAACCAGTTCGGTCGACCCGCCACCAATATCAACCACCATCAAATGTTCGGTTTTTGGGCTGACCAATGGCGCGCAGGATATCACAGCAAGCCGCGCTTCTTCTTCGGCCGCGATGATATCAAGCATCAACCCGGTTTCTCTATGAACCCGCGCAATGAACTCTTTGGCGTTGTCAGCGCGTCGGCAGGCTTCGGTCGCGACAAGGCGCATATGTTTGACGCGGTGCCGTTTCAATTTTTGCTGACAAATCCGCAGGGCTTGAATGGTGCGCGACATGGAACCACGTGACAGACGCCCCGATTGTTCCAAACCAGTTCCAAGTTGAACCGATTTAGAGAAGCTGTCGACAACCCGAAAGCCTGCGCCATCAGGCGCAGCAATCAACATCCGACAAGAATTCGTACCGAGATCGAGCGCTGCATACAGATCAGGCGAGTCATCGGCACGCGACGCGGGTCGCGCTTCGTTCCTTTTTTCGAGCGCGCCCTCACCGCTGGGACGCTTTGGCGCCATGACAATTGCGCCTTTCATTACGAGTTGGGTTAAGGATAGGAGCAAGCCATGAGCCGCGCAAGCCTTGTGATCAAACGTGTTGTTCAATGGGTTGTGTAAATGTTGAGCGCAGCCCACCTATTTTGATGAACGTCGCGTGTGAGCTGTGTCGTGTCGAAAATGAACGAAACCGACAGAGACGTTGGGATTAGTGAGGAAAAGAGAATTGGAGGAATCAGATGCCTGACGTAACGGTCGTATTTTGGCGAGACATCCCAGCCCAAGTGATTGTGGGCAAAGGTCGTCGCGGAGCCAAGCGACAATTGGCAGAACGCTTTGAGCAAGCGATTGATCGGGCTGCGATGAAAATCGGGGCAAATGATTCTGATGCGTACTTGGCCGAATGGCGCAAGGCACCCTCTTTCGAAGTGGCCGGTGACCCCGAAGAAATCGTCGCCGCCGAAGCGGAACGCCTGGAAACTGAATATGACAAAGAGCGGATAAAGACGCTGATCGCAAACGATGGTTGGGCCTGACGACTTCAGCCCACTCTACCAGTCCCGAAACAAGGAGCGGACAAAATGGCATTGCTTAAATTCAAGTCGGATGTAGGCCCTGTTTCGGGTCGGTTAACGCCACAAGTCGAAATGTTCCTGCAAGACTTTTCTATCGAAGTCATGCCTCGGACTGCGGAAAAGGTTGCGGATTTCAATGACCTTCTTCCAGCAAAGACGCGTGTTTACGTGGCGCATATCGAAGGTACGCCAATCGAGGATATGGTCCGCACTGCCGCGCGTTTAAACAGTGATGGATATTCCGTGATGCCGCATTTTCCTGCACGGATCATCAAGGACAAGGACACCTTGGCCGATTGGATTGCGCGTTACCAAGGCGAAGCCGACGTTGATCAGGCTCTCCTTTTGGCGGGCGGCGTTGATACCCCGCACGGAGATTTTGACAGTTCTATCAGTCTGCTTGAGACGGGCGCCTTCGACAAAGCAGGTTTCAAACGCTTGCACGTCGCCGGGCACCCCGAGGGAAACAAGGATATCGATCCTGATGGAACCCGAAAAAATGTAGATGACGCGTTAAAGTGGAAGCAATCGTTTTCGGAACAGACAGATGCGGAAATGGCGATTGCCACACAGTTTGCCTTTGAAAGTAGACCGATCATCAATTGGGCGAATGGTTTAAAGGCCGCTGGCATCGATTTGCCAATTCACATTGGAATCGCTGGTCCGGCCAAATTACAAACTCTGATCAAGTTCTCGATTGCGTGTGGCGTTGGAGCGTCTCTGCGGGTTTTGCAACGTCGCGCCAAAGACGTCACGAAACTGCTGTTGCCCTTTGAACCAACAGACGTTTTGACTGAATTGGCGGCGCACAAAGCCGCGAATCCTGACTTCAACGTTACTCGGGTGCACTTTTTCCCATTGGGCGGTATTAAGACGAATGCTCACTGGGCTATTGAAAACGGCGGATCAGCTGCCACCCCGGTCAACGCTGTCTAGAGGGACATCAAAGAATGACGAAAACGATCGTCGAATCGAAAACCAAAACTGCAATTATTGGCTTTGATCAGCCGTTTTGCGTCATTGGGGAACGTATCAACCCCACCGGGCGCAAGATCCTTGCCGCTCAACTTGAGGCGGGAGATTTTTCAACCGTTGAAAGAGATGCGCTGGCTCAGGTCGCTGCCGGGGCCAACATTTTGGATATCAACGCGGGCGTGGTTTACAACACCAACCCCGATCCAAACCAAACCGAGCCCCCATTGATGCGCAAGGTAATCCAACTTGTACAGGGATTGGTAGATGTGCCGTTGTGCATCGACAGTTCGGTTCCTGGCGCTTTGGAAGCAGGCCTCGAAGTATGCGAAGGTCGCCCATTGTTGAATTCGGTGACTGGTGAGGAAGAACGTCTGGAAATCATCCTGCCACTGGTCAAGAAATACAACGTTCCAGTTGTCGCCATTTCGAATGATGACACAGGAATATCTGAAGATCCCGAAGTACGGTTCGCTGTTGCAAAACGCATTGTTGAACGCGCAGCAGATTTTGGCATTCCTGCGCATGATATTGTCGTTGATCCGCTTGTCATGCCAATCGGTGCTATGGCAACGGCCGGGCAGCAGGTCTTTGCACTTGTGCGAAAACTACGCGAAGAGCTGGGAGTCAACACGACCTGCGGCGCGTCAAACGTATCTTTTGGTTTGCCCAACCGTCACGGGATCAACAACGCATTCCTTCCGATGGCTATAACTGCTGGCATGACGTCAGCGATCATGAACCCTATCGCACTTCCTGTTGGACCAAAGAAGGTCGCTGAAAAACGCGCAGAAGTCGAAGCGGCAGGTGTCATTTTGCCAAAAGGTATGGACGACGAAACATTTGTGCAGATGTTTGGCTTGGGGTCGACAAAGCCGCGCGCTGGAAAAGAAATGGAAGCCATTCGTGCGGCCAATCTTTTGACAAACAATGATCCGCACGGAAGCGATTGGATCAGAACAAACCAACCTGCCGGATCCGGGAGCGATGGCGGCGGACGCGGCCGCGGGGGGCGTTCTGGTGGTCGACGCCGGCGCGCATAACAAGAAACAAATTTGACTGAAAAAGCCCGCATTCTCTGCGGGCTTTTTTTTGACTTGTGGGATGCGTCATTGGGGATGTTGTGAATTTTCTAAATTACCTCTGCGATCAGTAACCGTGTCTTAACAGACCGTCCGCTACACCTCCGACACGTCGTAACTAAAGGAGGCCTGTATGCACATTCCCGCTGCACCCGTTGGAGGTCTATTCATTGGCTGAAAATATGAAACTTCCTGCGCGCTTAGATTTGTCTGCTGCCCAACAGCTTGTACAGGATCTTGCGGATAAAGATCTGAGCTCAGGTATTGAGTTCGATGCGAACGAAGTGACCCACATGGGCGCGCTGTGCGTTCAGGTTTTGATCGCGGCATCTCGCACAACTCAAGATGCGGGCGGACAAATGACCTTGGATAATGTGTCCGAGCGTGTTGATCAGCAACTTGCGTCACTCGGCCTGACGAAAGAGGCAGTTATGGAGGGCGCGAGATGAACCTTGAAGTCTTGGCAGTCGACGACAGCCGTACAATGCGTGACATGATCAGGTTGGCGTTGGAACCCGCTGGTTTCACTGTGCACACCGCGGATGACGGAATTCACGGTGTCGAAGTGTTGGGTGGATTGGCGCCAGATGTCATCATTACAGATATCAACATGCCCCGCATGGATGGGTTTGGATTTATCGACGCAGTACGAGAACAAAACAAACACCGCACTACGCCAATTTTGGTTCTGACCACTGAGGCAGCCCCTGAGTTGAAGGCAAGGGCCAGAGAAGCAGGAGCAACAGGTTGGATTGTAAAGCCTTTTGATCCCGCCAAACTGATCAAAGCACTTCAGATGGTTGCGGGATAGGAGCTCATTATGTCGGACCCAATGGCAGAAATCAAAGCCTCGTTTTTCATAGAATGTGAAGAGCTTTTAGAGGCGATGCAGGACGGCTTGGAAGAGCTGGATTCCGGCGAAAGTGATATAGAAACAATTAACGTTGTTTTCCGTGCGGTGCACTCGATCAAAGGCGGCGCTGGTGCCTTCGGTCTAGAAGGTCTTGTTCGATTTGCCCACCGTTATGAAACGGTCATGGATGCAATAAGAAGCGGAACGCTGTCCATCGACCCTGACTTGATGAAAGTCTTTTTCCGAGCAGCAGACCACCTGTCAGACTTGGTTCGTGTGTCTCGCGATGATGGCGAATTACCCGTCGCAGAAGGTGAAGCGTTGATTGCGGAATTGAACGCTTATCTGGGTGCCGAAGAAGAAGATGAGGAAGAAGAGGAAGACATCGAGTTTCAGCCCATGGGATTGGCTTTAGAACTTGATTTGGGTGGTGATGATGTCACCATGGATGCCGATCTTCCGAAACCGGGATTTACGATAACCTTTGCTCCAGAAGCCGAGCTTTTTGACACAGGAAATGAACCTTTCCTGATCATGAGAGCGCTGCAAGAGCTTGGGCCTTGCGACATTGTTTGCAACACCGAAAAATTGCCGGAACTCAGCACCTTATCCGCAGAAATTCCGTATTTGTCCTGGACGATAACCCTGACAAGTGACGTGGACAAAGACGAAGTTCTATCCGTTTTTGAATTCGTCGAGGGGCTTTGTGTTCTGAATATTGAACAAAATTCCGGTGTCCTAGAGCTCCCTCCGTTGGACGACATGCCGGATACAATGGATGACGAACCATCCGAAGAACAAGAGCCTGCCGAGGAGGCCAGTTCGCCGGAAAAGCCCAACGGCGCGCTTGAGGTTCCTGATATGAAAAAAGAAGAACCCCAAGCCGCGCCTAAGGCTGCATCACCCAAAGAAACCAAACCTGCCGCAAATCAGCAAGCCGCTTCAACTGCTAAGTCGGTCGTTCGCGTTGACCTCGATCGCATTGAACGGCTCGTCAATTTGGTCGGCGAACTAGTTATCAATCAGGCTATGTTGTCCCAAAGTTTGGAAAGCGCGGGGCTATCGCCTCATTCTGACGCGATGAATGGTTTGGAAGAATTCCAGCGTCTGACCCGCGATATCCAAGACAGCGTTATGATGATCCGGGCACAACCCGTAAAATCGCTTTTTCAACGAATGTCGAGAATTGTCCGGGAATCTTCAGCGGCCGTAGGAAAAGATGTCCGATTGGTCACCGAAGGTGAATACACCGAAGTTGACAAAACCGTAATTGAGAGGCTTGCAGATCCACTCACACACATGATCCGGAATGCGGTTGATCATGGTCTTGAAGAAACAGAAAAACGCGTCGCGTCCGGAAAAACGCCACAAGGCCAAGTGCGCCTGTCTGCTGCACACAGATCAGGACGCGTGGTTATCGAAATTTCGGATGATGGTGCGGGAATTAACCGCCCTCGTGTTCACCAAATTGCGATAGACAAGGGACTGATTCCAGCCGACGCAGTTCTAAGCGACAGCGATATCGATAACCTTCTCTTTCTTCCCGGGTTTTCCACGGCGCAAGTTGTCTCAGACTTGTCTGGTCGTGGCGTTGGCATGGACGTTGTCAGAACAGCAATCCAAGCGCTTGGCGGCAGGATTACGATCAACTCGGTTCCGGATGAAGGAACGACGTTTTCGATCTCGTTGCCGTTAACATTGGCCGTATTGGACGGTATGGTGGTTAACGTCGCTTCAGAAACACTTGTTTTGCCGCTAAATGTTGTCGTGGAAACGCTGACGTTGGACCAAGACAATCTGGATCAAGTCAGACCCGGCTTGGACGTTGTCAGAGTTCGAGGCGATTTTGTTCCACTTTTCGACCTAGGGCAACAACTCGGATACCGTGAGCGCCTTGATGACTACGTCAATTCAGTTGTTCTATTGATTGCGCACGAGGAAGGCCATCGTGCAGCACTAATTGTAGATGAAATTCAAGATCAACGCCAGGTTGTTATCAAAGGCTTAGATGAAAGCTTCTACAGAGCTCCAGGAATAGCAGCTGCAACCATATTGGGCGACGGTCAAATCGCGCTCATTTTGGATCCTTCTGACATCATTTCTCACGCATTGAGCCAAACAGGCCCGATTACGATGCCCCAACAATTGGAAGCGTAAACATGAGCGAAACAGAAACCACACAGCATGTCGAACTGTTGACCTTTCGGCTAAGTGATCAAGAATACTCTCTGGATATTATGTGTGTGCGCGAAATTCGTGGTTGGACAAAGACTACGCCTCTGCCCCACGCGCCCAGCCATATGAAGGGTGTTATCAACCTTCGAGGCACAGTCCTGCCGGTCATGGATCTGGCTGAAAGATTGGGCTTGCCGCAACGTGAACACAATGATCGAAATGTCATAATTGTCGTCAAGCACGATGATGCAATGACTGGTTTGTTAGTTGACGCGGTATCCGACATAATTGCCATCACAGACGAAGACCTACAACCTCCGCCTGACTTGGCGCCCAATACGCAAAATGGTGTGATAAAGTCGTTAACCTTGCTGGACGAGCGAATGATACGCGTTTTAGACTTGCCCAACGTGGTTCTTACCGAACAATGTGATGCTGCTTAATGCTTGGTTCAATGGAAAACTCTGACATATCAGAGTCTGCTTTTTCTACGTTGGCGAAATTCGTCTACGATGAAAGTGGATTACTACTTGTGCCGGAAAAATCTGTAATGATTCAGTCCAGAATTCGGCCGCGAATGAAATCCTTAAATATTAAGAAGTTTGACGAATACGTTGAGTTTGTTTGCTCTTCGGATGGTGACGTTGAACAGAGGTACTTGATATCGGCGTTGACTACAAATGTTTCTCACTTTTTTAGGGAAGAGCATCATTTTGACCTAATGATTGATCACATTAGAACGAAGCTTTCAAAGCGATCTTCTAATGAAGATCGACTAAGAGTGTGGTCTGCTGGATGTTCAAACGGTCAGGAAGCGTGTTCAATCACGATTTCTATACTGGAAAGAATTCCGGAAGCAAGAAACATGGATTTGAAAATTCTTGCAACTGATATCGATCCAAAGGTAGTGAAGTTTGCGAGGGACGGTTGTTATCCGCAAAATATGGTTTCAAACTTATCTGAAGAAATATTGGATAAATATTTCACAAAATCCGAAGACGCAAATTACTCTGCAAACGATGAGTTGAAATCACGAATTACCTTTCGTGAGTTGAATCTGTTGAAAAACTGGCCGATGAAAAATGGATTTGATGTAATTTTCTGTAGGAATGTAGTGATATACTTCGATCAAGAAACGCAACGACAACTGTGGCCACGGTTTCGGGAAAAGTTACCTGCTAACGGACGACTATTTCTGGGGCACTCTGAACGAATGGTATCAGCTGAGTCTTTTGGTTTCCATACGTGTGGGCCAACCGCATATGCAGCTGAACTAATGACCGCCGGACAAGATAATAGTGAAATTAAGGAGTCTCATAATGGCATTGCGTGATCAAATACGAGTCATGGTTGTAGATGATATGTCGACCAGTCGCGGTCTAATAACACAAGCTTTGGACAACTTCGGAGTTCAAAACGTATCCACTGCAGAAGATGGAACCAGCGCATTACAACTTCTGGCTCGTAGTCCGGTGCACTTGGTTATCTCCGATTACAACATGCCGAATATGGATGGTTTAAAACTTCTACATAACTTGCGTGCTGGACCAAAAACAAAAGGTGTTGGGTTTATTTTGATCACTGGGCGCGCGGAACAGCAGATTATCGATTATGGTAAAAAATTGGGAATGAACAATTATTTGAAAAAACCTTTCCAACCTGATGAGTTGAGAAAGTGCATTGAGACGGTCGTTGGGCCGTTATAATGAAAAAGTGTGACGAGGAGGTTATTGCTGTTCCCGTTGATATAGCGAGCCGCATGGCAAGCTATCTTAACGAAATATCTGATGTAACTGCTGACATAGAGCTATTGTTGGGTGAAAAGCTTGAGTCGTTTCCAGATTTTGACAGCGATTTTCTTAAGACGTTGCAAAATTTGGATTTTGTGCGGCAGGCAACTGCCGATTCAGCTCGGTTGGTGTCCGGTTTCTCTTTGTCACCAGTCGAACCGGTGAATGTGATTGCTGAAAAGTTACATTTGGAGAGAACAGTGTCTGTTCTCAGTCCGGAAACAGAAAAATGTGCTGAGAATAAGTTATCGGATTCTGGTGACTGTCAAATCTTTTGACACATAATGAAGGTGCACTTAATAAGTGCTACCTAATTCCCTAAATTTCATTTTCGATATTGTAATTGAAGTTGCTTGCGCTATCGCACGTCGGATGATTGTCTCAAAATTTGGATGATTATTTTAAAATAGCTCCATGTCATTCCCACTTTCAACTGGTGTAGGTGTTGCTACAGCTTCGACGACTTTAGTACCGGACTGACGCTGGAGGACCCGCCCCGAAAATGGCCAGAATTTTACGTTGCGTGAGGCCGTTCCACCCAGAGAATGACCTAGACATTCGATACCTTCCCGAGCAAGAAATTCTAAGGTGAAATCGGAATTACTTTTTCCAATATCAGACAATCCGGAAACCATTCTCGCGCCTCCAAACGCTTTGGCCTGCATTCTTGATCTGACGGCACCAAGTTTTATCATTTCGTTGATGACGATTTCCATCGCATTAACGCCGGCTAGATTGTTCATTCCGTCCCCAGATTCACCACGAGCCAATAACATGTGGTTCATGCCACCGACTCCGGCGACTGGATCCCAGAGGCAACACGAGACGCAACTACCCAAGAGAGTGGTTATGACGACATTCTCATTGTCGCTGGTCGCGTATTCCCCTTGGGTAATGTTAATTTTGTGCTCAGTCATTGCGACGCCTCCTGATGACTTTCGGTTAAGGCAACCAGCCTGCTCGCGATTTTTTCGATGTGGACTTGTTCTTGCACGGCGCCGATTTCCATGGCAGCGCGCGGCATCCCGTAAACAACGCAGCTTGTCTCAGATTGTCCGAGGGTTAGCGCGCCGTTGTCTCTTAGAAGCCGCATGGTTCGGGCCCCGTCGTTTCCAAGCCCTGTCATGATGATGGCAACAACATTAGGTGCATATTGCACTGCTGACTGAAAGAGATGCTCGACAGATGGGTTGTATTTTTCATAACCTTCAGGGGGCTCCATGACGATTTGCCATCCCATCGATGTCTGTTTCGCACCGGTTTGCTTGTCGCAAGATTGAGCAAGGCGAACTTGCCCTCGTTTTAATATTTCACCGTCTTGCGCCATTGCGATATCGTGCGGCATAATTCCATTAAGTCGAGAGGAGAAGCTGCGCAAAAACTGCGACGGCATGTGTTGTGCGATGACGACCGGCGGTGCAGTAATCGGTAGACCAGATAGAAACGTCTCTATGGCTGAAACGCCGCCAGTGGATGCTCCTACCAGAATGACTTGGTCGTCTCTGCCAACAACTTTGTGGACGTCTTTTTGTTGTTTTACCGCACCGTTTTTTTCCTGGACCTTGGCATTTGCGGCAACAAAAACTGTTTCACAAACTGCAGCGGTGTCTAAATTTCTTGGATTATCTGGTTTCCAAAGATACGAAACTGCACCCAAGGACAATGCGTGAACTGCCGCTGCAGATCCCTTCCTTGTTTCGCTGGATATCATGACGACGGGCATGGGCCTCAGCCGCATAAGGCGGTTCAAGAATTCCAAGCCGTTCATGCGTGGCATTTCGATGTCCAATGTAATCACATCCGGAGACGTCTTTTTGATGACTTCTCTGGCTTCAATCGCGTCGCTCGCTTCGCCGACGACACTAAGGCGTTGATCTGAATTCAATATAGTAATCAACCATTTGCGCATAGTCATCGAGTCATCAATAACCACAACACGAGCACAGTTTTTCAAGATTCCACCCGTACACGACACCCACATTGGGTGTCGTTAAATGTGACACTTGGCAAATGTAGGCGGGTATTTAGCCCAATCAATTGAAAGACGTCTGCGTTCACTACTACCCTGATCCCTGGACCGCGATTCACCGGCACTTTGATCAAGTCGAATGAACGTCAGATTAATTGGCGAATGATTGACGTAATTTTTGTTCGCCGCGATCGTTCAGTTTTGCGTCGCCTGTCCTTGGGGGGCATAAAAATGTGTGCTCCCTAGCATCTTTCCAACCAGTACGCTCAACGCGTTCCGAAAATGAACCACACATGTCTCTGAGCGCTAACCGCGTCAATAACCTTTCAAGGTGTGAGACACTGTGTCTTTCGCCAGCCCCAATTCTTGCGCCAAGAGGTTGTTGAAGAATTGGCGACTTTGGGGGGTTAATTGATGACGGCAGCGCCGGTATCTGACGCGCCTACCAAAGCACGAAATGATGCAAACATTTCACGTCCAATTCCCCATTCATTGCCTGACAAATCAGCCTCGGCTGGTGTACGTGCCGCAATTTCTTTCGCGTCAACAAGCAACTCCAACGTGCCCTTTTCCGCGTCGACCCGCGCCAAATCACCGTCCTTAACTTTGGCAATGTCACCGCCTGCTGCGGCCTCTGGTGATAGGTGAATTGCGGACGGCACTTTGCCAGATGCACCAGACATGCGGCCATCGGTCACCAACGCGACTTTGAACCCTTTATCTTGAAGAACGCTGAGCGCGGGCGTCAATGAATGCAGTTCCGGCATTCCATTGGCCTTGGGACCTTGAAAGCGAACGACGACGATGACGTCGCTGTTCAATTCACCTGCTCTGAAGGCGGCTTTGACGTCTTGTTGAGTGTGAAATACGCGCACTGGCGCTTCGACAATGCGGTTTTCAGGTTTGACGGCGGACACCTTGATCACTGCACGTCCCAAATTGCCCTTCAACAATGCAAGGCCACCGGTTTTTTGAAAGGGATCGGGAACAGTTTTCAAAATCTTGTCGTTGCCGCTTTCGCGCGCGCCTTCTTGCCAAACCAATTTTCCGTTTTCCAGTTTTGGTTCTTTGGTATAGTGGTCCAGCCCTTGCCCCGCGACGGTTTTGACATCCCCGTGCAAAAGCCCCCCGCCCAGTAATTCACGTATGACAAAACCCATTCCGCCAGAGGCGTGAAAATGGTTCACATCAGCCAATCCATTTGGATAGACCCGTGCCAATAACGGAACTGCGGACGAGATTTCCGCCATGTCTTCGACATCGATCAAAACACCAGCGGACCGCGCCATTGCGACCAAGTGCAAAACCAGATTGGTAGACCCACCTGTAGCGTTCAGACCAACGATCCCATTCACAAAGGCGCGTTCGTCCAGAACATCACATGTCGGAGTGAATTCGTCGCCCAATGCCGATATCGCCAAGGCACGATGCGCCGCTTCTGCGGTAAGCGCGTCTCGCAATGGTGTGTTTGGGTTTACAAAACTGGAACCGGGCAAGTGTAGCCCCATGAATTCCATAAGCATCTGGTTGGAATTGGCGGTTCCGTAAAACGTACACGTGCCGGGACCATGATAAGATGCCATTTCCGCGCGCAGCAGTTCTTTGCGCCCAACTTCACCAGCCGCAAATTGCTGTCTGACCTTCGCCTTTTCATCATTGGGCAAACCGCTGATCATTGGACCAGCGGGGGCAAAAATGGCCGGCAAATGCCCAAATGTTGCGGCGGCCATGACAAGGCCCGGAACGATCTTGTCACACACGCCCAGAAAGATGGTCGCGTCATAACAGTTATGGCTCAGCCCGATCCCTGCTGCCAATGCGATTACATCCCGCGAGAACAATGACAGTTCCATGCCGGGCTGGCCTTGGGTCACGCCATCACACATCGCCGGAACGCCACCGGCCACTTGGGCCGTACCACCGACGTTACGTGCGGCCTGTTTGATCAGTTCGGGATAGGTTTCAAACGGTTGATGCGCTGACAGCATATCGTTGTAGGCTGTGATGATCCCGATATTGCCACCCCGCTCTTGCGCGATTGGCAGTTTGTCATCACCGCTTGCCGCTGTGACATGCGCAATGTTTCCGCAGGTCAGATGCGCGCGGGCCGGTCCTTTATCAATGGCTGTTTTACAGCGCTCCATATATGTTTCGCGACTGGCTTTGGACCGTTCAATAATGCGATCGGTGACAGATGTGATCGTAGGATTCATGACTGGCCTCCGGGCTGGTCGAATTGTGCGTAACGTCCACCTAAACTGGTCACTGGAACATTAAACACAGGTTATGTTAGCGCTCACATTTGTCCTAACGCGGCTGTTTCAGCAGATCAACACCACAATCCGCAGTCCGGGTGGGTTAAGCTGAGGCACGAGGACGCACCGCGCCCTGTTCAATGTGCAAGTCAATGGCCTGACCTGTCAAAGCAGATTGTTGGGCCGCCTGCCCCATGACAACCGCAGCCCATCCATCCAGCATGGACACTTCGGGCAAATCGGTTTCGCCGCGCACAAGTTCCAGAAAGCGTTGGTGTTGATAAAAGGTCGACCCATTGTGGTCCCCCGCCTCTAACAGTTCTGGATCAACGGGGATTTCGCGGGTGATTGGTCCTTTGGGCGAACGCGGGCTTTCAATGAGCTTTGGTGTTGGCGCGTCGCCCAGATGGTCAGGCCAAAACCGACCGGGACCGGGAACAAACGCTTCGATCTTTCCAGCGGGTCCAACGGCGGATATTTCCTCTTGGTATTTTGCACCTTCTGCAAACATACACAGTTCTAGCATGGCGCGCGCACCATTGGCGAAATCAACGATGACATATCCATTGTCTAGGATGTCAGGGGTTTCACCATGATACGCTTCGTCCAAATGGTTCACGTTCTGCGCCCCAGATGCCATGACACGGACAGGTTCTGACCCAAGCGCCAAACGCATCAGATCAAAGAAATGACAGCATTTTTCGACAAACGTGCCGCCCGTGTTTTTGTTGAACCGGTTCCAATCGCCAACCTTTTTAAGAAATGGAAACCGGTGTTCGCGAACGGTGAGCATTTTAATGCCGCCAGTCGCATTAAGAGACGCGTCCAGAAAGGCGGCAATGGGCGGCATATAGCGATATTCCATCGCGACCCAAATTGGCGCGGGATATGTATCGCGCAGGGTCAGCATACGGTCGGTATCCGCAGGATCGGTGAAAAGTGGCTTTTCAACCAACAACGGCAAGGGGCGGATGCGCGCGATTTCGTGCAATTGCTCGGCATGCAGGTGGTTTGGGCTGACGATAAGCAAGCAATCCAAGTCTTGAACGTTCAACAGGTCTTCTAATGAAGGGACAAGCAGCGCATCCGGAACCAGTGTGGACACTTCCAAGGCCATGTCTGCGTCCGGCTCAAAAACCGCGCGAACCTGTGCGTTGTCCAATAAGGCAATGTTTCGAATGTGTTCTTGCCCCATCATGCCACACCCGATGATGCCGTAATTGATCGTCTTACTCACTTGTTTTCCTTTATCATCTAAGGCGCTGTACATAACGCGCCCGGTCCGGATCGAACCAGGTGCGTGAAAATTCGACGGCTTGGGGTTTATCGGACCAACTGAAGCGTTCGATAAATCCGACGGTATCGCCGACAGGTTTCGTAAATTCTTTTGGTGCCCAGTTTGGAACCGGTCCGATACTGACACGATCTTCTGCACGGCTGATCCAAAAGCCGAGCTGCTGCTGATAGTAACGATACAACGATTCTGAAACCGACGTTTTGTCGACGCGACCCGCCGATTCGTCGAGCCAGATTTCCTCGACAGCGATAATTGTGTCATTCAACGACCGCAGGCGACGTACTCTGGACCCGTGCGCGCTGGTGCCAAATTCGGGCAGGTCAGCAGGCTTTTCAACGAAGTCCACATCCAGCGTTTTCGCGCGTGGCAACCCCCCGCCTTCGTGCAGCTCAAGACGGAACATTGCATAGACGCCCGAACTCTGATCGCCAGCGCGAATATAGTTCCCCGACCCCTGCACGCGTTCCAAAAGCCCTTTGGTTTCTAGTTCTTTTAACGCCTTGCGTAACGTGCCGACAGACACGCCCAATCGAATGGACATCTCTCGTTCGGGCTGCAATCGTTCACCGTCGATCAAACGCCCTGCGCCGATATCTCTGATCAGCAGCTCGGTGATCTGAACATACATCGGAAGATTTTGATGATCGGTTTTTGAAGTCATTTGTGTCCGCAAAAAGAAAATTGATACATTATTGATCTATATCAAAGCGCCTGTTACGCAAGTAGAAAGTCGAACAACTCCTGAAGGACCACCCTATGACCGTTGTGCCCATCACTTCGCCTGATTTGGACGCCGCAGAGGTTTCGTGGTTTTCGGCATTGTGTTCGGATGACTATCAATTCTTGGGCGTGCCCGATGGAAACCTGCGGTCCAGCTGGGCGCATTGTTCCGACATTGTAAAAGAGGCCGAAAAACAAGGCTTTCGCAACATCTTGTGCCCGTCTTCCTATCAGGTTGGTCAGGATACGTTGTCTTTCGTTGCGGGATGCGCGCCAATCACAAATGACATCAATTTGTTGGCTGCCGTGCGATGCGGGGAAATGCAACCCATCATGCTTGCGCGCACCTTGGCGACGCTTGATCATATGTTGCAAGGTCGTCTGACGGTGAACATCATTTCCTCTGACTTTCCGGGTGAAAAAGCTGACAGCAATTTTCGCTATCAACGATCACGCGAAGTGGTTGAGATCCTCAAACAGGCATGGAGCCGCGATGAGATCAATTTTGAGGGTGAAGTCTACAACTTTAAGGGGCTGACAACGGACCCGGTAAAGCCTTATCAGCAAAATGGCGGGCCACTGCTTTATTTTGGTGGTTACAGTCCTGCGGCTTTGGAATTATGCGGTCAGCATTGCGACGTCTATTTGATGTGGCCGGAACCGGTGGAAAACCTTCAACAGCGCATGAAAGACGTCAATCAAGTCGCTGAAAAGTATAACAGAACCCTTGATTACGGTCTGCGCGTCCACATGATCGTGCGCGACACAGAACAAGAAGCACGCGAATATGCCGATTACATCGCGTCCAAACTGGATGATGAATACGGGCAATTGATCCGTGACCGGGCCTTGGATTCAACGTCGCTTGGTGTGTCGCATCAGGCCCGCGCTCGGGAACTGGCCGATCAGTTTGGGTATATTGAACCGAACTTGTGGACAGGTGTGGGCCGTGCGCGTTCAGGATGCGGTGCCGCGTTGGTTGGATCCACCGATCAAGTTCTGTCCAAGATTGAAGAATATCAAAAGATGGGCATTCGCGCCTTTATCTTTTCGGGTTACCCACATCTTGAAGAAGCACAACATTTTGGCCAACGTGTGTTGCCACAACTGAAAACGTGCAGCCTGCCCCATGCCTATGGTCGCGTGCCCGCGGCCGCACCTTCCACCCCTCTTGCCGTCGGAGAACGTCGCTAATGAACCGTGTAAAGATCACTGATGGTTTGGATTTCAGCCGCATCGTTTATGGGATGTGGCGTTTGGCCGAGGCTGATGACACATCACCTGCCCATGTTGAGGCGAAAATACAATCTTGTCTGGACCAAGGGATCACAACCTTTGATCAGGCGGATATTTATGGCGGTTACGCTGCCGAAGCTGTCATGGGCACGGCTTTGAAAGCCAATCCATCGCTGCGCAACAAAATGGAAATCGTCACCAAATGCGATATCGTTGCGCCAGTTGGACGGTATGAAACAACGACGGTGAAACACTACGATACGTCACGCACGCATATCGAGGCGTCCGTGGAACATTCACTGCGTGAAATGTCGATTGATCACATTGATCTGCTGCTTATTCACCGCCCTGATCCACTGATGGATCACTTTGAAACGGGTGGCGCGTTGGATGATCTGGTCGCCAGCGGCAAGGTTCGGTCTGTGGGCGTGTCCAACTTTCGCCCTTGGGATTGGGAATTGCTGCAATCGGCAATGAAAACGCCGCTGGTCACGAACCAGATTGAGATTTCGTTGGGTGAAATCTCGCCGTTCACAAATGGTGATCTGGCATTCCAGCAACGTATCGGTACGCCGATTATGGCGTGGTCACCGTTGGGCGGCGGGTCATTGATGACCGGCACGGGCGATGTGGCGAAAGTTGCCGATGAAATCGCCGCGCAAGCTGGCGTCGACAGATCAGCCGTCGCAGTCGCTTTCCTTTTGGCTCATCCGGCGAATATCCTGCCAGTTATGGGAACCAATAACCTTGATCGGATCGGGCGCTTGTCGGATGCGTTGAAAGTTAAGCTTGATCGTGAAGCTTGGTATCGTCTTTATACAGCCGCTCTTGGAAACGAGGTTGCCTGATGAACATGGTATCGCCTGAGTTTCCAAAGACCTTCACACCCGATCCAACAAACACACGCAATTTGCGTGATGCGTTTGGAAAATTTGCGACTGGAGTCACGGTTGTCACCTGTGCCAGCAATCAAGGCCCGATTTGCATAACGGCGAACAGCTTTTCTTCGATATCGCTGGATCCGGCTATGGTGATGTGGGCTATCGATAAAAATTCACGACGTTATCCGTTTTTTTCAATGGCGGACCGCTTTGCAATTCATATTCTGGAAGCAGACCAAAAAGACCTGTGCGATGCCTGCGCCAAAGACGCATTTTCACTAGGAGACGTGGAACATGTGGAAAGTGAATACGGTGTCCCACTGATATCAGGATGTTTGTCGCGGTTTGAATGCACACGTGCAGCTTGTCATGACGCAGGGGATCACGTGATAATTGTTGGGAAAGTGACACGGGCCGAAGTGAGGGATGGAGACGCTTTGGCCTTTTATGCCGGAAAGTTCGGCCAATTTGCGCAGTGACATAGCGCACGCGCCGTAAAAAGGCGCGAAAACACGCGAAACGCGTGACTGGGAGGGCCCGCATGGGCGCATTGCTGGCGGTGATTGCACCGATCGGCTTCGTTAACGAAGCTGCATTGAAATTGGGTCGCGCGATTGGAGGAATTGCGGTGGCCCTAATGGTCGTGGCAATCCTTGTGCAAGTGTTTTTCCGATATGTGTTGAACAGCGCCCTACCTTGGCCGGACGAAGCTGCGCGGTTTTGTATGTTGTGGATGGCGGGATTGATGGCGCCCACGGCATTCCGGCGCGGCGGTTTCGTGGCAATCGACATGTTCGGACGTGCGTTGCCAACCAAGGCCGGTCAATTTCTGAACTTGATCTTGTTTTTGATATGCCTCGCGGTCTTGTTGGTCGGCGTTGAAATCGGCTGGAACGAAGTCACCGGATTTGGTGGGAAATTCAAATCCGCATCGCTTTACCTACCGCTGGGTGGTGGCGAATGGTACCGCCTGCCCCGCAGCTGGATGATGGCATCGCTTTTGGTGGGTATCGTTCTTTTGATCTCGGTCAATGTTGAGCTGATCTTGCGATCAATCGTGACCTTGATTGGGGGCGGTGATCGGCTGCAACCGATTCCAGATGCGGAAACGGTGGGGGCGGATTAAATGCTGATTTGGTTCCTTCCCGCGTTCTTGATCTTTTTGATGATCGGCTTGCCGGTTTTCTTTGGCTTGCTTGCGGCACCGGGCATCTTGCTTTGGTTGAACGGCCAAGAAAAAGAGATCACTTTGCTTTATCGCAACCTTTACAATGGCATGGACAGTTTTCCGCTGATGGCCATTCCGTTTTTCATGTTGGCGGGCGAGCTGATGAACCGTGGCGGGATAACGATCCGTCTTGTTGAATTCAGCCAAGCCTTGATGGGCCATCTGCGTGGCGGCTTGGCTCAGGTCAACATTCTGTCCTCGATCCTCTTTGCCGGGCTCAGCGGATCTGCGGTTGCGGATACATCCGCGCTTGGATCCATGTTGATCCCCGCCATGGAAAAAGAAGGCTATACGCGCAAATTTGCAGCAGCCATTACCGCGGCCAGCTCGGTTATCGGCCCGATTATACCACCATCGGGCATCATGATCATTTACGCCTATGTTATGGGCGAAAGCGTGGCTGCACTGTTCCTTGCCGGGATCGTTCCCGGAATCCTTGTGGGCGTCGGGTTGATGATCATGGTGCGTTTGATGGCGGATCGTTACGATTTGCCCGCTGCTCACCGCGTTGATCTGACGGGCACACAATTGGGCCAAGTCGAATGGTGGGTTTCGTTTGTCCTTGTCCGTCTCAACATCGCTTTGGTCATCTGGTCATTTATGCCCGCCCCGGAAGGGTTAAGCGCGGGCATGTCGTGGGGTATGCTTTTGATCGCCCTTCTGATCGCACATGTGATCTTTTTGGGCATCCGTCGCATGGTCAGTCATGATTTCCGGATGGTGTGCAAAAGGGCGATGGTGCCACTGCAAACGCCGATTTTGATCTTGGGCGGTATTCTGGCGGGTGTGTTCACCCCAACCGAAGCTGCGGCCGTTGCTGTGGCTTACGCGATCATGGTTGGGTTCCTCATCCTGCGCAGCCTGAAATGGAGCGACATCCCACAGGTGTTGGTGAATTCCGGAATTACATCTGCAGTCGTTTTGCTTTTGGTTGGGGCTGCGATGGCGTTCAAAACCGTTGTCAGCCTAAGCCATGCGCCGGAACAATTGGCCGAATTTATATTGTCCCTCAGCGAGAACCCTTTGATCTTGTTGTTCTTGATCAACCTGCTTTTGTTCATCGTTGGAATGTTCTTGGACGCGGGTCCTGCCATTATCATTCTGGGGCCAATTTTGGGACCGATCTTTACGGATCTAGGCGTGGATTCCATCCACTTTGCAATCATCATGAGCGTCAACCTGACCGTCGGTCTGGCCACGCCGCCCATGGGGCTTGTGTTATTCGTGGCGTCTGCCGTCTCGAAAGAGAGGGTCGAAACAATCGCCCGCACGATTTTACCGTTTTTGGCTGTCGAAGTGTTTGTGATCTTCTTGATCACATTCGTGCCAGCCATTTCCATGACGATCCCGAGACTAACCGGGTTTGCGAACTGAGCCACTAATTAACCAGGGAGGTACCTATGCTCAAATCTATCCTTAAACCTTTGACGATGGCAGCCGTGCTTGCATCGTCCGCAATCGCTGCACAGGCGGCTGATTTTACAATCCGCGCAACCGCGAATTCGAATGAGAACGACGAAGACTATGATGGTCTTGTTGTGTTCAAAAACTATGTCGAACAAGCATCAAACGGCGCAATCGAAGTCGAAATGTTCATCGGCACACAGCTGTGTTCAAACGGTGCGGAATGTTTGCAAGGTGTGGCCGACGGCAACATCGACGTTTATATTTCCACATCTGGTGGCGCGTCGGGCATCTTTCCCTTCGTGCAGGTTCTTGATTTGCCTTACCTGATGGCAGATGACCGCGTGGCCGAAGCCGCGTTGTCCAGCGGAACGGAATTCACAAAAACCATGCAGTCCATGACAATGGAAGCATCCGGCGGTGCCATCCGTCTGATGACCATCGGTAACACAGGTGGCTGGCGCAACTTTGCCAACACGAAACGCCGTGTTGCCAACCCGACTGACATGGAAGGCCTGAAAATCCGTACTGTTGTCGCTGACTTGCCTCAAGAGCTTGTGAAAGCCCTTGGTGCGGCGCCGACACCGATCCCGTGGCCAGAGCTGTTCACATCGTTCCAGACGGGCGTTGTGGAAGGTTCCAAAAACGGCATCACTGACATCATGGGTATGAAATTCCCTGATGCTGGTCTTAAATACGTCACGCTTGACGGTCACGCCTACATGGGTGCGCTGTGGTTCATGAACAACGAAAAACTGTCGTCCATGTCACCAGAGCTGCGCAATGTTGTGGCTGATGGGTTCTATCAACTGCAACAGGCAACCTTTGCGTCGCCAAAACGTAAGTCGATCCAAGCCTATCAGGATTTCACCGCGGCCGGTGGCGATCTTTATGTGCCAACGCCCGAAGAAAAAACAGCGTTCAAAGACGCCGCTGCACCCGTTTATGACTGGTTCAAAGGCAATGTTGATGGCGGTCAGGCAATCTTTGATGCGCTGACATCAACCGTTTCGTCCGTCGAAGCGGATATCGACGCGTCGCGTACTTCTGACACGCAATAAACAATCGAATGCGAACGTATTTAGGCGGTCCCAATTGGGGCCGCCTTTTTCGGTCTTGACGTGTTGTTGGCCTTAGCAGTTCATATAAAGCGTTGGGAACGACGACGTTGAAGCGAACTAGAGCTCAATAGACACCCAAAGCTTCAAGCATCTCGATTGCGATCATTTCGCGTTTTTCTGCATCGGCATCTGATTTCATATCAATGTTCAACGCGAAGGGATAGATTGCGCCCTTGCGTTCCACCCATCCGACAAACCAACCAATGTCCGGATCGGGTGCGGTCGTCCAACCTGTTTTTGCAAACAAAACGGAGTCGTCCCGTCGACCGAGACGTAGAATATCGCGCACGGCCAATTGATGTTCCATTTGCATTGCGAGGGTTTGAGTCGCCAATAGTGCCAAGAAATCAACTTGCTCAAACGGCGTGATTTTTAGCGGACCCTTCAGCCAAAATGTTTCGACATCCTTGCCCGCTTGTTGATTGCCGTAATCCAGCACGTTCAACCAATGCGCATAACCGTCCAGGCCAATGCGACGCGCTATTTCTTGGTAGACGGGCACGTTTGACACTTTGATAGCATCCCGCATCGACATGTCTTGTTCCCAGCGAGCGATGGGCTGTGGGCGCCCGCCATAGGGTATGATTTCTTCTACATCCTCCACAACACGGGTTTCTAACGCGATCAGGCTGTTTGCGATTTTGAAGGTGGATGCGGGATACATGCGCCTGTCGGCCCGTTTTTCGTTCACGACGACATATCGATCCGTTTCAGGATCAATCAGCACAAATGTTCCCGTGACGCTGTGCTGGTCAAACACGGCCTGTAGGTCCGATCGAACCATGCGATCCTGTGCAGCAGCCTGTTGCCCAAGAGTGGCAAAAACAACTGCAATTGCGATCAAAAAAAGGGAATGCCCAATTGAATTATTCATGATCTGACCTGCCTTGAAAGGTCTTTGGCGTGAAACAGCACGATGTGGTGTGTATGAAACTTTTCCGAACGTCACTAACACATGGACGTGAGATTGCAGTAACAGGTGTTCACAGGCCGCTAAAGGGTCACCACTCTTTGCTGCAAAGAAGGAGAAGAACTATGCCGACTGAACGCATCACGTTTACGGGTCACGATGGCTCGGAACTTGCCGCTCGTCTTGATCTGCCTGACGGTCCGGTGCTGGCCAACGCGTTGTTTGCGCATTGTTTTACATGCGGCAAGGATATTCCGGCCGCCCGCAGGATCGCTGCACGTTTGGCGTCGCTTGGGATTGCTGTTTTGCGCTTTGACTTTACGGGCTTGGGGCATTCGAAGGGTGAATTTGCCAACACGAATTTCACATCCAACGTCCAAGACCTAGTGTTGGCGGCAAAATTCATGACCGAACGTGGCAACGCCCCGGCCCTGTTGATCGGTCACAGCCTTGGCGGAGCTGCCGTTTTGAAAGCAGGCAGCCAACTGGACGAAATCAAAGCGATTGCGACCATTGGCGCCCCGTTTGATCCGGGTCACGTCACGCATAATTTCGAAAGCGCCCTGCCTGAAATCCAATCCGAAGGCGTGGCTGAGGTTAATCTGGGCGGACGTCCAATTCGCATTGGGCAATCCTTTGTCGAAGACGTCAAACAAACGGCCCTGACTGACTCGATAGCCAAGTTGAATTCGGCCTTGTTGGTGTTGCACGCGCCGCAAGACGGGATCGTTTCCATTGATAACGCCAGCCAGATCTTTTTGGCAGCCAAGCATCCCAAAAGCTTTGTGACTTTGGACGATGCGGATCATCTTGTGACAGAAGCCGAACATGCTGAATACGCAGCTGATGTGATTTCGACATGGGCATCAAAGTATCTAAACCTGCATCACCACGCCGCCGATCCAGATACGCCAGAAGGTGTTGTGCGGTCAGCCGAGGCTGATTCAGCGGGCTTTTTGCAAGACATCCAAAGCGGGCCACATCATCACCTTTTGGCGGATGAACCCATCAGTGTTGGGGGCACAAACAAGGGCCTAACACCTTACGGGTTTCTATCGGCAGGGCTCGCGGCGTGTACGTCGATGACCATTCGTATGTATGCGCGGCGTAAAGGATGGTCTTTGGATCATGTCAGTGTCGATGTCAGCCACGCCAAAATGCACGCTGGGGACGCGGGTGAAAACAGCAAGATTGATGAATGGATTCGCCGGATCACGTTGCTTGGTGACTTGGATGCCGAACAACGTCAAAGGTTGCTTGAGATTGCGGATAAATGCCCGGTTCACCGAACGTTAGAGCATTCTTCACGCGTGGTGACGGAACTCGCGGTATAGAAAAAGGGCGCAAGGTTAATGCCTTGCGCCCTTTTGTTCATCTTTTGATGGATTATGTACGGGCTTTGCCGACAAACGACCAAACTGCAGGCAAGATGACAGCAGCCAAAACCAATTTAAGGGCATCCCCGATTAGGAACGGTGTCAGACCCCACTGCAGAATGGGCTGATCCCATCCGTAAAGCTGACCCAACCAGATCAAGCCCGGTACGTAAATCAATACATTCCCGATCAGCATCGCCAGCGCCATCCAGACAAACGACCGATCCCAGCCGCGACGCGCCAACAGACCCAATGCAAAAGTGGCAAGGACGTAACCGACCAGATATCCACCGGTGCCGCCCATCATATATGTCAGGCCGAATTTTTCTGCCGACGATCCTGCGAACACGTCAAACCCAATCGCGCCCACAATCATATATCCAAGGATGGTCACCAAACCCAGTCGCGCACCATAGGCGGCGCCGATGCTGAGCACTGCAAACGTGCCCATCGTGATTGGAACAGGCCACATTGGAACCTTGATTTTCGCCGCAACCGCAAGGATTGCAATTCCCAGAACCACAAGAGCGGCCTGTTTGACGCGCAAGCCCACACCTTGGTCAGCACCCCAAATCTCGGTTAGGACTTTGTTGTTCAAAGTTGTTTCCATTCTATCCGCTCCTCGCGATGTTTTTCTTGCGATGGGTTTTGCCAAGACTGAGTAATTGCTGCAAGTGCAAAGCGACCTTTGATCGAGATCAAAGTATTCATTTTAGACTTTCAGTACGTTCGACGTGATATGAAAGGGAAAATCCATGAGTATTTTTACACGGCTATCGGTCAGCCAAGACCAGTCCAGACGTATGGCAGACAAAGTTGGTGCAGATTTGGAAAATGCTTACGACGCAGAAACAATGTCAGGTGTAATGGAGCTTCGAGGGATCACGTTAAGATGTGCAGCATGCGACAGTCATGCGGCCTGCGCAAAATTGATGAACGAGAACGAAACCTTGGATGAACCGCCAGAATACTGTCGAAATGCAGCAATGTTTCGCAGGCTTCAGCGCGAATAACTGGTGTCTGATACATAGTCTTTGCGCGGCCCAACGACGTGCCAAACCACGCGAAAGACAGGCCATTCGTCAAAATCATAACCGACACGATAGGTGTCGGGATCGCAGTCATGCGTAAATTGTTCGCCCAATAAGGGTACGGAGTGAAAGAACCGCCCGTCATCGAAAAAGACGTTTAATTTGTGATCCCAAACATATTGCCGCTCTGCATGAAAGGATGCGCCTTTCGCCATGCTCAGTTGGCCCTTTTCAACGTATACTGCACCGGTATCGTTAGGTGTCCACGTCGCTGTTCCCTTGAACTGTGCCTCAGTGCCATTGGCGTGGCGAATGTGACGTTCGACATGCCAAGATCCAAGAAAGTCGCTTAAGTTAATCTGCGTAGGTCGCGTCGGTAATGTCATCGCCCTTGCCCACAAATCGTAACTTGTCGTCTTTACGTTCCAGTTGATAGCAGGCCCAAAGGTCTGAAGGGGGCCATTGGCTGCAATACTGATCGTCTTCGATACGCCAATATCCCCAACTGTCTCGCCCTGCATTATACAATGTGCGCCCCGAAGATTGAAATTCCTGCCAAGCGTTTGCATACTGCAATTTACGCCCTTCTAAGGCCGCACGTGTCTCGGATCCGCTAAGCGCCACCCAATCGTCGGCAAACGCCGGACCAACGATGACATAGAAAATAAGGGCAAAGAGTCTCATGTTGGGTTCAGACGGTTGTGGCCAGATTGCGCGCAGTCTAAGAGGCCCCCGCAAGAAGTGATAGCCACAAAAGGACTTCCCATGATCCCGCGTTATTCCCGCCCCGAAATGGTTCAGATCTGGGAACCGGCCACCAAGTTTCGCATTTGGTATGAAATCGAAGCCCACGCATGTGATGCAATGGCTGAATTGGGTGTCATTCCAAAGGAAAACGCGCAAGCGGTTTGGAAAGCCAAGGATGTCGAATTTAACGTTGCCCGCATTGATGAAATCGAAGCCGTCACCAAACATGACGTGATCGCCTTCCTGACGCATCTGGCTGAAATCATCGGAAATGACGAAGCGCGCTTTGTGCATCAGGGGATGACGTCCTCTGACGTGTTGGACACAACGTTCAACGTTCAGCTGACCCGCGCGGCTGATTTGTTGATTGCCGACATGACCGGCTTACTGGCGGCCCTGAAACGTCGCGCACTTGAACACAAAGACACAGTTCGCATTGGGCGCAGCCACGGTATTCACGCAGAACCCACAACGATGGGCCTGACCTTCGCACGGTTTTACGCCGAAATGGATCGTAACCTGACGCGTCTGCGTACAGCGCGTGAAGAAATCGCAACCGGTGCCATCAGCGGCGCGGTTGGAACCTTCGCGAACATCGACCCTCGTGTCGAAGAACATGTATGTGCTCAGCTTGGTCTGACGGCTGAACCGATCAGCACGCAGGTTATCCCACGTGATCGCCACGCTGCCTTCTTTGCCACATTGGGTGTGATCGCCAGTTCGATTGAAAACATCGCAACTGAAATCCGTCACATGCAACGTACAGAAGTGCTTGAGGCCGAAGAATTCTTTAGCGCGGGCCAAAAAGGGTCCAGTGCGATGCCGCACAAACGCAATCCGATTTTGACGGAAAACCTGACCGGACTTGCCCGCCTTGTGCGGTCCGCCGTGGTACCGGCCATGGAAAACGTCGCCCTTTGGCATGAACGCGATATCTCGCACAGCTCTGTCGAACGCATGATCGGACCAGATTCAACCGTGACTTTGGATTTTGCGCTGGCGCGTCTAACCAACGTCGTCGACAAATTGGTCATCTATCCCGACAATATGTTGGCCAATATGAATAAATTCCGCGGACTGGTGATGAGCCAGCGCGTTCTTTTGGCCCTGACCCAAGCCGGTGTCAGCCGCGAAGACGCGTATCGTCTTGTGCAGCGTAATGCGATGAAGGTTTGGGAAGAAGGCAAAGACTTCAAAACCGAACTTCTGGGTGACAGCGAAGTCATCGCAGCCCTAAGTGCTGAGGAAATAGAAGAAAAGTTCGATCTGGCCTATCATACAAAACACGTCAACACGATCTTTGCGCGCGTCTTCGGCGACTGACCAAAGCGCCCAACCTAAATTTCGCAAGCCTTGTTCCGCTGATAATCAGCAAAGGCTTGCGAAGCGGGCACGCAGTGGCCCCAAGCGACTAAGGCACAGCCTTCAGCAACGACAACGAAACCCAAACGAACTCTTCTGTTGTTTGGCTGTCAAGCAGACGGAACTTGCCCCACCCACCCGTTGTCTCTACCAATACTAGGGGCGTGTTTTGGCTAAGGCTTGTGACAACCTCAAATGCGGTGCTGGGCCCTTGTCTGGCGTTGATGCGGGATCGGTTCACGATATGGGTTGGCGATGGGGGCTGTACCTTCGCAAGTTCTGCGTTGGTAGTTTCTAGGTCCGCAATGCGCCGCAACATAATTTCACGCTCGGCCATTAACGCGATGATCCGAGACTCTTCTGTTGATTGAGCGCGCTCAGCGAACGCCAGTTTTGCCACTGTGGTATTCAGAGCTTGACCCAAGTCGTTTATCTGCACGTTTGCGGAAGCCAAAGCAGCGTCTTGGTCGCGTATCATGTCTTTCATTTCTTCTATGCGCTTGACCAACAATGCGACACGATCAGTTTCAATGCGCAAAGCTTCAGAAATTTCAGCCAATTCTCGTTGCTGGGCCGGTGTGATTTGGCTCTCTTTTGCTTGCCTTTCAAGTTCTGACGCGATCCGTTCTTCTTCTTGCAGCTTTATGTCGGCGGCTATTCTTTCTGCCTCAAGCCGTGCTGCAGTTTCGACTTGGATTTCTTCGATCGGGTCCTCACTTGGACCGACAAAAGCAGACACCGTGTTACCCGTAGCGCGGACAATTGATCGCGTGTCGATCACGACAAACCCCACCAACAAGGCAGAGGTTTCCAGCCAACGGGCTTCGTGAAACCAAGCCTGAACGTTTTCCAAAGATCGCGTTTGGAAAAGAGAGTCCGTTGCCAAAGACCTGGCTAGGTCTGTTCGACGTTCTGGCAAACGTACCCCAGAGATTGCGACGGCCAACAAGATCAACGCGACCATTGTCCACCGTCGCCTCTTGGGGCGCGTGTCACCTTGTTCTTCGGCCCTTTGGGGTGCCTTGAGGTTCGGAGCCGTATCTTTGGCTGGTGCCGGTTTTTTCTTGTGCTTCGCTTCATTAACCGCAGTTGCCGGAGATGTCATTTCCGGCGGTTTAGTTGCAGCAAGATCGCCATTAAACCACGCCACATACCGATCAAGAGTATCTGACTGTTCTTGCTGTGCGCTCGATTTGATTTTGGGAAGATGGCTTAACGCTTTGTCTAAGGCATCAAGCATTGAACTTATTTCGTCTTCTGGGGCATTTTCGAATGCTCTTGCTGCTAATTTACGTGCGTCTATCGCAGCGCGGACATGGTCCTTTGTGTCATTTTTATATTGCGAACCGACAAGCAAATGGGTTTGCAGCACCTCATGGGCTTTGTCATAGCGCCGTTGCAATCCGCCTGTGTCCAATGCAGGCGGTTCTGCTGTTTCGTCTGAGGGTACACTCACGTCCACAACGCCACCAGTCTACAGGTTCACGCCGGTTGTCTGAGCGTTGCTGCCAACGTTCAGGTCCATCGACGCATTTTGGGGCAAATGGTCGATCAATTGCCTTAGAGCGGCTTTTAATGCGTCGAAATCGTTGTTTTTGCGGGCCTCTTCTGACTGGCGAAAAAGCATAAGCGTCATGTCTTGATCCTCAAAAGCCAGCAGGTTGTCTTCCATGTGGTTTTGTACCGCCAACCACCATTCCACATCTGACTCGCGCATGCGCTGTACGGTTCGTTTGATTTCTGCCAACCGCTGACGCAATTTGATCAATGACCGTTCTTCGCGGGCCGTTTTGACCTCGCGGCGCAACGTATAAACCGCGTCCTGTGCACTGATCTCTACTTGGCGCTCAAACATCTGATCCGCGAGCTCGAGCCATTCTTCGATGTCAGCGACAAGGCTTGGATATTCCAACTCATCCTCGATCTCGTCCAGATCGGTGGCATACCTGCGAATTTGATCTTCTGCGGTGACCAGCCCATCCGCATCCCGGCGTTCATCCAGTTGCCGTCTGATCTGTTGCGCATTGTCCTTGGCTTCTACGTCCTTCAATCCGGTCAGAAGGTCGGGTTCACCAATTTCTTCGACGCGTTCGCGCAATTGTGTGATCCGGCGTTCTTCTGCATTGAGAAGCGTGCGCAAATAGTCAATGTCAGGAACCCGTTCATCCATTTGGACACTGGCTTCTACAAGAAGCTCGTCAACGGTCGGGAAAAAGACCTGCGCACTTAGGGCGCGTGACTTCGAATCGCAATGCAATATGACTTCAACTTCTGTTCTGGGTGGAATGTCGCGCGGAATGGCCTTTCCGGTTACTTCAATTGTGACCAAATGGGCGTTGCGCGTTGATCGCAGCAGGTTGGTGCCTTCATAGAGGGGTATTTTTAAGGGGTCAGTCTTTGTTGCACAAATCAGGTGAAGGGGGTTCTCCCCCTTACCGCAGACGGACTTATCCTACAGGCTCAGTTATAGGTATGCCAAGAGTCGTGTAGCGGTTGAGAACAGCGATACGGATTTGGATCTCGGCAATCTGTCTTTCAAAGTCCCTCGCCATCAGCGATTGGCCAAGCAGTTTCATGCAATGCATCCACTGACCGACAGGGTTATGCGCAGCATGATCCCGAGAGGTTTCGTTTCGACACGGCTTTGGCGGCGGTATCCGCTCCAGCGTCGCCACACGGTGCGACCCAGATACCGTTGAGCATTGACCGCATCGTTACGAGCGACCGCTCCGGCGCTTGTCCACTGCCCGGCAGTGCATGCCAGCATGCATGAGAGGGGACCTCCAGGGTTTGGCATTCTTGCGCGGTGGGATCACTGCATGGGCATCTCGTGCGGCAATCGCCTCGTGGCATTTGCGCGTGTCATACGCCCCGTCGGCGGTGACGCTGCCGATGTCCTGATCTGGAGGGGTTTGGTTCAGGAGTTCAGGCAGCATGGGTGCATCACCGGTGTTGCTGCTGGTGACCTCGACGGCCCGAACCTCCAGCGTTTCCTCGTCGATGCCTATGTGTATCTTGCGGCGTTTGGGGCCGCCATGTTTGCGCGCATTCCACTCACCTCCACCTTCGGCTTTGATCCCCGTGCTGTCGATGAGTAGGTTCAGTGGCCGCGTAGAGCCGCGATACGGGAGGCTCACGTTTAGTGTCTTCTGGCGACGGCATAAGGTGCTGAAATCTGGTACAGCCCATTCCAACCCAACCAGCCGCAGCAGGCTCTGGACAAACCCAGTTGTTTGCCGAAGCGGCATGTCAAACAAGATCTTCAGCGTCAGACAAGTTTGAATGGCGGCATCACTGAATTGCTGTTGCCGGCCCCGCTTGCCGCTTGGTGGCGGTGTCCAACCCATCTCCGGATCAAACCAACCTCTCACACATGCAAGCATGTGTTTCCGGTCAATGGATCGACAACGATCCGCGTTGCTTCAAGCTGTCATTGTAAGACGACCAGTTCTTGGTCTTGTATTTCGTTGGGGTCCAACTGCTCATGCCTTCAGCTATCACGCTGGATTCATACAGTGAATCCCTTCAAACGATTTGTGCAACAAAGCCGGGTCTGAGCAAAGGCCAACAGCCGGATCAAAGAAACTGCCAGTACACTTAGGCCAAGCGTCACAAGAATTGTGTTGTCTGCTCTGTCCCAAAGCACCCACGCGGAAAAGATCACGCCACCCAATGGGGCAAATGTGATTGCTGGAAAATGTCCTAAAAGCGCTCGAAATTGCGCTTGTTCCAGTTCGTCGACCTTTTGATGCTCAGCAGTTTTCATAGGTTCATTGAGTGTTGTTCTTGTCCTTTGTTATCGATTGCAATCACATCTGCATTTTCGGGCCGACGTTTTGGTCGTGCTGATCCAGAGTTTGACGTGGATGCTTAACCTTTGTGATGCGCCGGGAAACCAAGCAAAACAGAACCGAAGACACACCTGCAAAAACCAGTGGCAGCGTGAAACTTTGGCTTAAATCATATAGCGCGCCGCCGACCCAAGGGGCTAGGAAACCGGCCGTTCCCCATGCGGTAAAGATCAGCGCAAAACGGTGTTGGAATTCGTCGGCACCAAAGACGTCTCGCGTCAAAACGGGCACGCCCGCGGCGATTACGCCGTAGCCTGTTGCGACTAGGAACAGTCCAAAACAAACACTTGTGGGGCTGTCCTGCAGTATTGTGAAGACTAATCCGACCAATGTCAGCATCATCGCACCCTGCATGATGTGATCAGCCCGCAGCCATGTTCCAAACCATGCAACAGATAGCCTGCCAGCAGTGTTCCCAAGCGCGACGCCTGCCAAACTGAAACTCGCAAGCCCCGCACCCGCCCCTGCCACACTCATCATTTTTGCACCTAGACCCAGCACCATTAATCCCGCAAACGATCCCAATGCGAACAAGGCCCATATCAATCGCATCATCGGTGCGTTTGACGGGCCGTCAGATGGCGTAACGGCTCTCTTGATCGGTCCAGTTCGGTTGTTCGAGGTCAATGCAATCAAGGCAGCGACACATAGCAACGCGGCAAGCGGGTACAACGCGGTCATTCCCCAATCGGCCCGGTCCAATTGCCGCCAGACGGGTCCAAACAACGCGCCCCCTAGGCCAAAAGAGGCGACCATCACAGGGGTCGCTATTGTGTGCCAACGCGTCCGGCCGGCAATACCAAGTGTAGTGATATAAATCCCGCCACTGGCCGCGCCAAACCCACAACTAAAACATAACAAGAAAACGGCGAATGTATTCGCCTGCGCCGCGGCAACCAGAAAGGCGGACCCAGCCAAGCCAAACCCAGCTAGCATCAGCTTTTGTGGGGCTCGGATTGGCAATCGAGGTGTCATGATCACCGCGATCGTAAAGCAGACGATGGCGAGCGAAAATACAAAGCCTGTTTGAGCAGTCGTAACCGCAAATGTGGCTTGAAGGGGGGCGATCAAAGCGCTCCACCCATAAAGAGCACCGGCACAACAACAGATCAGCGCGGATGTCGCGACGGCCTGCATACCAACATCATTATCTATACTTGAGTCCGAACCATTTCGCTTTGCAGACAAGATGAGCCCCCCACACGCAGCGCAGATAAATCAACTTGTATCTACAAATATGTTAGGTCAAGATGATTGAGCGATCCAGAAAAATAGTAGAACGCGCAAAATGCACAAAACGAACGTCACTGTGACTGGGGCTGCTTTGACGCCATTCAATCGCCGTCGTGATGGCACAGGGTTTCGGGATTGGGCAGCTTCAGCGTTTGACACGGCACTGGACATGTCCGGTTTGGAACGTTCGGACATCGACGCGTTATATGTGGCATCCGAAAGCGACTTTTTTCATCTGCAACTGAACCCGGCATCTGTGTTGGCGACGGAATTGGGCTTGGTTGGTGTGGCAGCAACCCGTTGTGAGGGTGGCGGCGCATCTGGTCAGCTGGCGGTTCATGCCGCCATACGCTCGGTCCAATCGGGGGCCGCGCGTCACGCTGTGGTCATTGGTGTTGATCCATCGGCTTCGGCTTTATCTGGCGATGCGATCCGGTCGCTTTACGGGTTTTCGTTTGATGCGTGGACGGATGGAATGACGGGGCTGACATCCACAGCCTTGTACGCATTGTCATATCAGGCGTTCGCGGCCGAGCATCGTACAACTGAGGCTGATTTGGCGGCAGTCACAATTCAGAACCGAATGAATGCCTGTTCCAATCCTGGTGCGCATCTGCGCCGTCAGGATACGGCGGATGATATCAGCGCCAGTCCAATGATTTCGTCCCCATATCGTCGGCTGCATTGTTCGCCTTTGTCAGATGGGGCGGCGGCCTTGATCCTTTCGCAGGCGCGTTACGTTCCGGCCAACCGAGCCAGCGCGCCGCGTATTGCCGGTGCTGGGGCGGCAACCGATCACATGCATCTGGGTGCGCGTGCCGATCCGGGCACGTTTTCTGCCAAAACCAAAGCCATGCAGCGCGCATGTACAGAGGCTGAAATCAGCCCTTCAGATATTCAAATGGCCGAACTCTATGACGCCTATGCCGGGGCACAGTTGCAAGGGATCACCGCGTTGGGACTGTCTGATGCTGTGTCGCGCGACCTTAGGGATGGGAAATTCGCCGGTGATGGTCCCTGCCCGATTAACCTGTCTGGCGGGCTGATGGGCCAAGGTGCACCTGTTGGTGCGACCGGTGTGGCGCAGACCGCGACATGCGCATTGGTTCTTGAGGGGCGGTATCACGCCGCGCTTCAACCGCAAAAACCACCCGTATGGGCGCTTGCTGACACGCATGGCGGGGTTTGTACCACATCGGCGGTGACAATCCTGACACAAGGAAAGCAAGCCGCATGATTTCGCATCACCTTGCCCTTGATTACACGCTGGCCCCCGGTTGGATGACGCCGTTCGTTGAAGGCGTGAAAACGGGTGTGGCGACGGGGCGAAAATGTACGGATTGCGCCAAAGTGAGCTTTCCGCCCGTGCGTATTTGCCCCTGCGGAAGCACCAAGGGAACGTGGGTCGCATTGTCAGGTCAGGCTGAAATTACATGGCGGGCGGATGGCGCTGACGGATCGTTCGCTTTGGCCCGGTTTGAGGGCGCAAATACGCTGTCATCCGTCAAATTAATTGATGTCGATCCTGACACCACCAACGGTCGACTGGCCGCGTCCGAAGGCGATCTTCCGATGCTGCTTTTGACAGAGGAACCAAATGCATAGCCCAATTGAAATCCCTGCGGACCGATTGGCCGCGTTGAATTTACGCAATGATGGTGACGGGTTGGCGATCAGTTGGCCGGATGACGTCAACATCTTTCATATGACAGTGGGTAAGTACCTTGGTGCCGCCACACGCAATGATCCAGCCATGATTTACGAAGATTCAGCGGGCAATGTGCATGTACAAAGCTTTGCGGATGTGGACCAAGAAGCCACCAACCTTGCGGCGTCCCTCAAGACGCTTGGCTATGGGCGTGGCAGCTTGATCGGTGTGCACACAGGACAACACCCGGACACCGCAGTTGCGCATATGGCCGTGTGCAAATTGGGCGGCGTCGCGGTGACGCTTTCGCAATTATATGGGCCAGAGTCTTTGCGCCACGCATTGACCGATTGCGCGTTGCCTGTGATTTTGACATCCAACGATGCGTGGGCAGCGATGCGCAAGACTGCGGGTCAGGACCTGCCCGACCTAAAGCACGTGTTTTGCCGCGATCCTCAAGACGGTGATCTTGACCTTGGGGTGGCCTTTGACACCGAGGCAGTCGATTTTGAACCGGACTATACCGGGGCTGATGACCCTGCCCTGTTGATGTATACGTCAGGGTCCACTGGGAAACCCAAAGGCATCTTGCACGGGCATCGTATTTTGGCGGCCTATACGCCGTCGATAAACCTGTTTTTCAATCTGTCGATGGAACAGGAAAACGCCGTCTATTGGTCGCCTTCAGATTGGGCATGGGTGGGCGGTTTGCTTGATATGTTGTTTCCGGCATGGATGGCGGGACGTCCCATCGCAACGTCGCTGGAGAGGTTCGAAGCGCAAAACGCCTATGCCTTTATCAGCCGTCACAAGGTCACGCACACGTTTTTGGCCCCCACTGCGATAAAGCGTTTGGCCCAAACGCCTGATCCACATGATGATTATGACCTGTCACTGAAGGTAATCTGTACCGGTGGCGAAGCGTTGGCATCGGAAACCCTGAACTGGGCGGAAAACAAGCTAAAGGTTGTTTGCAACGAATTCTATGGCATGACCGAAGTGAACCACCTGATTGGCAATTGCGCGGCCCTGTTTCCGCGCAGACCCGGATCAATGGGGCGGGCTTATCCGGGGCATCGCGTGCATTTAGTGGATGCCGATGGCGCAGATGTTGCAGACGGCGAACCCGGCGAGATCGTAACGGTACAATCCTCGCCAACGAAGTTTTTAGGGTACCTGAACAATCCAGAAAAAACGGCTGAAATGCAGCTTGGACCTTATTTGCGGACCCACGATCTGGCCGTGCGGGATAAGGATGGGTATTTCTGGTATAAAGGGCGCTCTGACGACTTGATCAAGTCGTCAGGTTTTCGAATTGGCCCAGCCGAAATCGAAGAATGCCTGCTGGCGCACGCCTCTGTCGCAGAAGTTGCAGTGATCGGTAAGCCGGATCCAGATCGTGGATCGATTGTGAAAGCCGTGATCAAATTGCGCACCGGGTGCGAAGGGGATGATACCCTTTCTGCTGAACTGCGCGAACACGTAAAGACGCGATTGGCAGGATACAAAGCCCCACGTGCCTTTGCATATGTGGATGGGTTTGAAATGACATCATCCGGTAAAATCAATCGCCGGGCGCTGCGCGAAGCAGAAAAAGCGGCGGCGTCATGATAGACGTGGCCCCGTCATTTGGTGCAACCATCCAATCCAGGTACAGTCGTGCGAAGGACAAAAACACCCGTCTACCAAACCAGACACCACTGGTACGGGCAAAGGATTGAAATCATGCAAACAGATGGCCAACCGAAATATGAACGCGCCTATCAGGTGATTGTTCAACGTTTGAAATCGGGCCGCTATCCTGTGGGTGGTCGCATGCCAACCGAAAGCGAACTGGCAACGCATTTCGACGTAAGCCGCGCCACGATCCGCCGTGCGTTGGATATGTTGGTTCAGGACGGCTATGTCGAAAGCAGACAGGGCAGCGGGTACCGGGTGTTGACGCTGTCGCCCGCATCCGACACCTGCCTGACGTCGTTCACAGACGCCATGCTGCGGGCCGGGCATGATCCCTCGTCGCGGTTCATATCCCTTGATCATTTCAAAGCCGGTTCGAACGAACTGACGCAATTACCAGCAGAAATGCAGGGTGTCGAAATCAGCCGCGTCGTGCGCCTTAGGTTGGTCGACAACACGCCAAGCATGCTGGTCAAGACCTATGCGCCGCGCAGCTTGCTAAAAGATGCCCGACCCGAAGATTTCCCAGAACGGGGTCCAGGTCAATCAATCTTGCGCATCCTCAGTGATCGGTTCCAGCTGGATTGGTCCGCAGCTTGCGAAGACATCAGCCCCATTCTTGCCGATGCAGCCATGGCCGAAACCTTTCAAGTCACCGCCGGTGAACCTTTGTTGAAACAAGCCTGTTCTGCGTTCGATGATGCAGGTCGAATGGTGTTTCATGAAGACGTTTATCGCGCCGGTTCCGTCAGCTTTAACTTATCGCAATCTTCCAGAACGCCACGCCATGTTTAGGACACTTCAATCATGACATTTGCCAAACTTAGCACCGAATTGATGACCGACCGTCTTGCCCTGCCTTCAGGAGACGGCCCAGTCCGTTTGTTGATCGACACAGATGCGGCAAACGAGATTGACGATCAATACGCCATCGCATGGGCGCTGTTGTCACCCGAACATATGACGGTCGAAGCTGTGACAGCCGTGCCGTTTTCTTTTGCTCATCACCAACCTGAATTGTTGGCCGCTGAGAAAGCCTTGGAGGATGGCACGACCCGTCAAGAACATCTTGTAGGTGGATTTCAAGGATGGTTGTCACGGCTGCACGCCCAAGGGCGTCGTGCGGCTGACCTTAACTTTGTGGGTCCGGCCGAAGGCATGGAACTAAGCCATACCGAAATTTGCACGATTTATGACAAGCTGGGAATGTCGCATCAGGGGCGCGTGTTTAAGGGGGCTGATCGCTATATGCAAAGTCCCGACGACATTGTGGAATCCGACGCGGTCGAGACCATCATCAGGTTGGCCCGTACTGGGGACGGCCCGCTGTATATTGCTGCGATGGGCTGCGTCACCAATATCGCAAGCGCCTTGCTGAAAGCGCCCGACATCATCGACCGCATTGTTGTTATCTGGACGTCGGCTTATCCGTCGTCAGCGCCGCATTGCAATCGACCCTCGCTGAACCTTGTGCAGGACACCCACGCATCACGCCTGATCTTTGATTGCGGTGTGCCGCATATCTATCTGCCCGGGTATCATGTGGGTGCGCAGCTCAAGATTTCGCGGCCCGAAATGGCGCAATTTGTCAAAGGCCAAGGCGCGATTGGCGACTATCTGAACCACCTTTACACCAACAATCCTCTGCATGACATGTTTGCCATCACAAACCGCGAACAACGCACATGGGTGATCTGGGATATCATTAATATCGCGTGGCTGATCAATCCGGAATGGGTCCCGACGCATGTCACACCGTCCCCAATCCTTGACGCCGATTTGTATTGGCAACATGACGATCATCGACACCTGATGCGCGAAGCCCACGATGTTCAGCGCGATGAAATCTTCCTTGATTTCTATGAAAAACTCGCCCGCGCGGCTAAGTAAAGTCGCGCGCGTCGAGATGATCTTTCATCGGCACTGGGCCAAGGATGTCCATTTCGGCCCAGCTTGCAAATTCTTGTAACACGCCGCTGACATTGCCGGGCACCAACACGAAATGATGCTCAAGCCCGTGGGCCATCACTGTGTTCACGACGTCTTCAAGCGTGGCGTCCGTGCCGTCGATTTCGAAGGTGTCAAGCCAACCCCGGCATCCCGTAAATCCGCTTGGATCGCGCCCGGCGATCCGGGCAGTCATGGTGAAACACGCGCTGGCGTTGCGGGCCACGCGGAAGATGCTGCAGGGGCCGTCGCGAAAGACCAAATCACTGATCGCGCCGTAAATCGGACCTTCTTCAGTACCACGGCCAATCATCGGATGATTGATCCATTTCGCGCCTTGGTCATCGGCCAGATACAAAGGTCCCCCACCCCCGTGCCACATCAGCAATTGACCAGCATCAAGGTCCGGTTCCGTCATGTCCAACAAATAGCCGACCTTGCCGGTCACGGTTCGGGCGATCAACTGGGTGATTGCGCCCAACACATCCCCTTCAGAAGCAACGGGAAGTGCATGCTTTTCTTCCAACCACGTGAACGCGGCACCGGGGTGCATACCTGGCGTGTTCTGTAATGCCGGCCAATCACTGACTGCAAGTGCTGCATATCCGCCCGCTTCGGCCATATCGCCCAGTGCAAGTGCGGCACGCGCCGTCAACGCCATTTGTGCATCGGACACACCGTCAACCTTGGCGGCTGCGGCCATTGCGCTGACTTCGTTTGAAACGCGGGTGCCGTCCAAAGAGGCCATGCGATCCGTTAATTCGTGGATGTCATGATGTGCGACTTCGACGCCCAACCGCGTGCGCAGTTCAGAGGTCGAGACTTCCATATTATAAAACGTCATGGCCAGACCGCCAATCACGCCGATGTGTGCACCTTGCAGTTCGGTGATTGCCTTTATGGCGGTTAAACTGCTGCGCAACCTGTCTTGCAATTTGGGACTGTCGGGCGCGCCGTGGTACCACTGAACGGGGTTGCGTCGCAGATCGCGGACTTGACGTGCAATCGACAGTGACATGTTCAACGACACAAAATTGTTCAGCTGCACATCACCTGTTCGTATCGGTTCGGGGACAGACCAAAACCCGCATCGAAATGGTGATGCGGCAACGGTACGCGCAACATCGCCCATCGTAAAACCACCATGCAAAAGCAACACAAAGTCGACGCCTTGGGTGTTGAAATCATCCAGAACTGACTGAGTATCGGCACCGCCCATCGGAATTTCGGGGCTAACATACAGGCTGACACCTTCGTCGTCACACAGCCCGCGCAAGGCGGTTTCAGCTTGATCCCAAACGTTGTATTTTTTTG
Organism: Paracoccaceae bacterium; assembly: GCA_039984715.1. Classification (GTDB taxonomy): domain Bacteria; phylum Pseudomonadota; class Alphaproteobacteria; order Rhodobacterales; family Rhodobacteraceae; genus JABSSA01. The sequence goes on from JBDWUA010000014.1 coordinate 119,268, forward strand.
GAAAATAACTTGGCAACGATGCCCGAATAAGCCCTACTTTCATGGCAATAGCTCCCTTAGTTAATAGATTTCACCCTAACGCAGCGATCAACCGTGAAAGGCGTATTTTGCCAGTGTCGGCCAACCAATCGCGCAGCGCGTCTTCGCCCTGCGCACCGAACAACGCCACACCGTCTGACCAAATTGCGCGACCACACATGAAGCCTGCGAAATCGACGCCTGCTTCGCCTGCCATTTTAAGTGAGGCTTCAAACCATTCAAACGCGACGCCTGCACTGAGGTACACAAGATCAATTCCGTTTGCGGCGGCGGAAGCATCGCGAAACGCCTGCAACGCGTCTGCACGTGACATAAGCGGTTGGCCAAAGCCTTCGACAAAGTTCAGATCGACGGGAATTTCGACCTTGAGAACATCCACTTGGAACTTAGGGTCTGAAAATACGGCCGTGGCCCGACGCACAAGATCAGGTTTCAGCTTGGCATATTCTGCGGTGCCGGGTGCAATTGTCGGGTGGTACACCAGCGGTTCCATAAGATACCGAATGCCCGCGTCTTTACAGCGTTGACCAATGTCGGCAACCAATTCATGTTTGCGTTCATTCAAAGCGGCGTCGTCATCTGGCGCGTAATATATGAAGAACTTCAGTAGCTGAACGCCCATGCTTGGGTAATCTGCAACCGTGAAGTTATCGGGTAAAACCGTGATCCTGTCTTCGTTCGAGATGTGATAAACATCCGCCTCAAACGCGAGCATCCGGTCACAACCCGCAGGGTAATTGCCAAGCAAATCAGGCCCGCAATTTGCGTCAAGCAAAACGGTACTTGCGTCTGGTCCTAGTGTTTCAAGCACTGCTCTTTTGAAAATCAACAGATCCTCGGGCGTTGCGCGATCTTGGCGCGCGTCTTTGATGCTGGCCTCAAGCCCGCTGCCCGCATCAATTGCGACACCATGAATTTTGTTGGCCATGCGTTATTCCCCTTGGGCACTAATATGAGGAAAGTGAGGTGCCTTATGCGGGGCACGCCACAGGTCCAACATGTGCGGTGTTGGTGTGAACAGTGATATCGAAAAACCACCCATTTCCTGCGTGGTGGAAAAGGATCCGATCATCGGCGACAAAAGATCAATGTTCTGCGCCCCCAATTGGTTTGCGACCTCACCATAGATCGTCAACAGCTCCATCATCGTGGTGCCGCCGCTTCCATTGATCAGAACGATTGTGGGTGTTCCTGCGGCGATTGGCCGATCATCGAGCAATGCATCCAGCATATAAGCCACAAGATCTTTTACCGGCCCCATTTTGCGCCGACCCACGCCGGGTTCACCATGGACGCCCATGCCAATGAACACCTCGTCATCCGGCAGCGTGAACATCAAGTCCCCTGTCAGTGGTGAAACACCCGGTGACGCGGCAACACCCAAAGTCCGTGTCGCAGAACGGACATCGACCCCAAGCGTCATTAGATCATCAATTGCCATGCCTTGTTCGGCGGCGGCCCCCAGAATTTTGTACATGAACATCGTGCCCGCAGCACCGCGCCGGTCTTGTTCTTCGCCTTTGGGAGCTGACGAAACATCATCGTACATCAACAACGGTTGCACATTCAGCCCGTCGTCCATGGCCATCATGGCAGCCCCATTTCCATTGATCACATCGCCTTCATGGCGCGATATCAAAAGGATTGCCCCTGCGTCGCCACATACCTCTTCGATCCCTTCAAGAATGGCATCTGGCGACGGGGCTGCAAAGACGTCGCCGACAACGTTTGCATCCAACAACCCTTCGCCGACAAATCCCATCGCGATCGGTTCGTGACCGCTGCCATTGCCGATCAATAAGGCCACCTTGCCGTCGTGAGTACGCAGATTTTTGCGCCGCACAATGCGAGGATCAGCGCCGCGTGTAACGATATCCGGATAGGCTGCTACAAACCCATCAATCATGTCGTCGGCCATCGTCTCTTTGCTGTTAAACAGCTTCTTCATCGGCTTCTCCATTCGGCAAATAATGCCAGAAGTTCGGCAACAGAGGTCGCCCCGGCATCTATATGCCCAACCCCGGCCCCTTCGACGTGTTTGGCGCGGCCACGTTTCGCGATCATGTCGCGTGTGGCGTCCCTGCCCTTGGCTGCGGCGTCTGCGGCGGCTTGAAATGTGGTTTCGGCAGCAGCAGGAATAAGCGCGTCCAGCATGGTTTTGTCACCTGCTTTGGCTTGCCCCAACATCGATATCTTTGTGACGGCTTCTGATAATGCATCCGGCAAAGGCGTCGTCTTGGATGCGCGGTCCAATGCGGCAATGATCTGTGCGAACAAAGACCCGGATGCACCACCCGCCGCTTTGCGAAAGGCCTTCAATGGCGGATCATCTGAGGACGCCGCCGCACGCAAGCCTTTCAGGATTGTTGACCCATGATCGCCATCACCAGTGGCCGCATCAAGGGCGTTTAATTCGTCTTCGAGGGTTTCGAACCGCGAAACACAAAGGGTAAGAAAATCCTTCATCCAAATGTGGCTTTCATAAAGGTCAGGGCACGGGCTGCTGCATCGCCGGATTCGGGTTCAATATTGCGCCAGATGTTCAAATCCGCGCTCGTTGGGTTGCCTGCAATGACAAACATCTCGGCCACAATCCACCCGTCATATCCAATGTCATCCAGTCCCGTTTTGACCTGATCCCATGGGACATGACCTGATCCGGGCACACCGCGATCATTGTCTGAGACATGAAAATGCACCAGCTTGTCTTTGGCGTGCGTGATAGCGGCGTGAATGTCTTTTTCTTCGATATTCAAATGAAACGTGTCCAGCAACACGCCAATACGGTCTGATTGAGCCGCTTGGGCCAAACTGACGGCTTCTTGGGCGGTGTTGACCAAATCCGTTTCGAACCTGTTCAACATCTCAATTCCCAAATTGACATCGAAGGTGTTCAACGTGTCATGCAGTTGAGCCAAAGATTGCGCGGAATTGGCGGCGCGTTCGGGTTTGTTCAGAGGGTCGAATTGGCCCCAAGCGCCAAAGACGACACCAGCCAAGCCTCGCGATCCGATCTTGGCGGTCGCTTCAATTGCCCATTTCAAATATTCCACACCCGCGGCGCGAATGGCGGGATCTGACGATGTGATGTCTTTGTCCGGTGCCAACCCATCGCTGCAGGTGATTTCCAACCCATGATCACGACCCAAAGCCTTGAGTGATGCAGCCTTTTCATCGGTCATACCCAACAGCGAAACTTCGATCCCGTCATACCCCAAATCAGCCGCCGCCTTGAACGCCGGGGTCATTTCGTCGGTCCATTTAACCTGCCACAGACCCGCGTGTACGCCGTATTTCATAGGATTTCCTCTGTCAGGGTCAGGGCTGCGTCGAACACGGCTTTGTTGCTGATTTCAAGTTCCGCAAGGTTCTGAGGCGACATGGGGTCCATAAACCGCCGACCTGCTGTCAATTCGTCCCAGACCACAACCATTGCAACGCCCGGCACGCCGTATTTGGCAGCGGCGGCAATTGTGCTTGCGGCTTCCATTTCGACGCTAAGCGCACCCTCATTGTGCCAGCGTTCGTACATTTCGACCGTTTCCGCAAAAAGCGACGAAAATGTTATGTGCCGGCCCACGTGGACCCGTCGACCTTGCGCGGTCAACGCCGACTTAGCTCTGTTCACCCATGCTGCATCTGCACGCGTCGTTTTCCGCGCGACATAATGTTCGGCCACGCCGTCCTGACAATTGATGTGATCGGGCACAATGATGTCACCCGGCGCCAGATACGATTGCAATCCACCGCAGGTTCCGATTTGGATCACCAGCTTGCAGCCCAATTGCGCAAACATTTGCGAAATCTCAACGGCACGCGGAGCCCCGTAGGCCATGCAAAACACGACCTTCTTGTCGCCGTGTTTGCCCCAAAAGATATCCGGAAAGCCCAGTTCTCGTACATCCGTAAGCGCGCTTAGCCGCAAGGCTTGTCGTTCTGCCCGCCACCATGATCCTTCGAGGATAACGACGTCAGGAATTTCGTCTTTGGATAGGTTTAAACCCGATAGCCATTCATCGTCGGTCACTTCGAAAATGGATCGGAAATTTAACCCCATCAGATCACCCACAACGTCGGGCGTGGCAGATGAATTGGCAACGTGTCGTTGACCTGATGGGCCTCGATCTCGTTTGGATTGACGACGGCTTCAATCTCGGTGCCGGTTACAGTCAATTTCAGGCGTGTTTGGGTGCCCATATACATGATGTCTTTGATCTGCGCGTTTAAGACATTCTCGCCTGCTTGTGTTTGCCCTATCCGAACGTTTTCAGGTCGAAAGGTCAGCTTGCCCTGACCACTGGCCGCGCCTTCAGGCAACACCAGTTTGCCCAATGCGCAATCAAATGTCTGGCCATCTGAAGTGCCGGGGATAAAGTTATGCCCCCCAAAAAACCGCGCTGTCGCCTCGTCTATGGGGCGTTTGTAAAAGGCATCGGCTTTGTCGTATTGTTTCATCTGACCATTCAGGATCAAGGCGACACGGTCGGCCAATACAACGGCTTCTTCTTGGTCATGGGTCACAAAGATCGTGGTGATCCCCATTTCCTGCTGCAATGACCGGATCAGATCACGCATTTCAAATCGCAAATGTGCATCAAGGTTCGAAAGGGGTTCGTCCAGCAACAGCACGTTCGGCTGCACAATCAACGCGCGCGCCAGTGCCACGCGCTGTTGTTGCCCACCGGACAGCGCAGACGGTTTGCGATCGCCTAAATCGGGCAATTTGACCAGCTCAAGCATCTTGCCGACGCGTTGTTTGATTTCAGCGGGGTCGATCTTTCGCATTTTTAAGCCAAAGCCGACATTGTCCGCGACGCTCATGTAAGGGAACAAAAGATAGTTCTGGAACACCATAACAACGCCGCGATCTTCTGGGCGATCACGCAAGACGGATCGGTCGTCAAAAGTCACATCACCTGATGTCGGTTCTAACAAGCCTGCGATCATCTTCATTGTGGTTGTCTTGCCGCAGCCCGATGGCCCCAACAACGCTGTCAACTCACCGGTTGGGATCTCAAGCGATAAACGGTCCAATGCGGGTGCATCGGCACCGGGATAGACCTTCGTCAGTTCTTTGATGGAAACATGTGTCAAATCTGGCCAAAGCCTCCGACTGCGCCGGAGCGACCCGATAGGTGCTTGGCTGTAAGAAGAAGAATGATGATACCGGGCAAGATGTAGATCATACCAATCGCACCGGTGATGTCGTTGCGCCCAGCTGTGGCAAAGTTGAACAGCAACAAAGGAAGGGTTTCGACCCTGCCCCCGCCGATGAGCAATGTCAGAATGTACTGGCTCCACGACACGAGGAACGCAAAGAGACCGCCGACAATGATGCCGGGCCGAATAGCGGGTAATGTGACGTACCAGAAGGTCTTAAGAGGTGAGGCACCAAGACTGCGCGCCTGTGCTTCGAATGCAGGATCATAGTTGGAAAAGATCCCAGACATCACCAACACCATATAGGGCAGCGTTGGGATCAGATGGACAAGGATCACGCCGTGGATGGTGTTGTTCAGGCCCAGCGAAATAAAGACCGAGTGGATACCCAGCACAACCGCAATGCCCGGAACGATTGTTGGGGCAAGGATCATCAATTCGACGATCTCTTTGCCTTTGAACTTGTACATTCCCAATGCGCGCCCGGCGGGGATACCGACCAAGATCGACAAGGCTGTTGCGGCAAGGGAAATCCAGATGGTCAACCACAGACTGTCCAACACGCCACTGGTGTCGGACATCGCATATTCCCACGCCCGCAAGGACCAGTTGCGTGGTAAAAGGTCGGGATAAAACCAACCCTTTGCAAAGGACCAGATCGCCAAAGGGATCAAGGGTAGGATCAACCACGTGATCAAGAACGCGCCAGTCAGGGCGCGAAAACTGCGGATGCCAAGGCTTTCTTTATTCGACATTTTTACCCCCTGATCCGACGGCGTGAGTAACGCACATAAAAGTAGATCATCAATGCGCTGAGCAACGCGATTACGATTGCCATTGCCATGGCTTCTGGGCGCGCTGCCAAATCCACATCGGTGTATTTGCGGTAGGCCAGAACCGGCAAAGCGGCTGGGAAATTCGCACCCAATATGGCCGGGATTTCATAGGCCCCGAAGGTGAAGGCAAACACCATGACGCTGGCCGACAGGACACCGGGAAAGATCAACGGCAACAGCACGTGGCGAAAGGTTTGCCATTTGCTTGCACCAAGGGACCGCGCCACGCTTTCGTAGTCTTCACCGATGGACTGCATGTTCGCCAGAACGATCACACCGATGAAGGGGATTTCCTTCCAGACATATTGCAAAATGATACCGATGGCGAAGGGATCAAAGACAAGGGCCGGAAAATCCGCAGGACCCGCGATCAGCTCAAATTCTGCGGCCAGCCTTGCGAAACTGCCCGATTGCGAAAACAGATACAGCATTCCAATCGCGCCAACCAAATGCGGGACAGTCAGATTCAATTGAAACAGGAAGTTCACCATCCCGCGTCCGATAAAACTGCGCCGTAACAGCAAAGCCGCACCAATCGCGAGAACCGAAGAGATCACAGTGGACGTAAACGCGATGTGGAATGTCAGAGCAAACGACAGGTAAAATTCGCGATCTGTAAACACAGCGATATAGGCACTGAAATCTGGATCGGTCAGACCGATGACTGGCATGTAATTGAAACTGCGCATCAATCCGATGGCCAAACCACCGAAGAACAACACAACAATGATGAACATCGCTGGCAACAACAATAGGAAGATTTTTGTGCGGTCCGACATGGTACCAGACACCTTACAGCTGCAAGCGTGAGCGAAAAAAGGACACCGCGGCGTTCGTAACGCCGCGGAGATGATCAGTTTGCTTTACTGACCTACATTTTCAAGCCAGCCTTTTTCGATGGCCGAAATCCAAGCGGCTTGCAATTCGGGCAATGCAGCCTGTGCCAGTTCATCCGCAGGCGCGACATTTGGATGCGACACGATTGTCGCAAAGTTCGCCTGAGCTTCTGCGCTTGTGCGACCAACAACGATTGCAGGTGCTGCCCCCCAAACATCAGGACGTGCCTTTTGGTATTGGGCTTCGCCAGACAACAGGACGTTTTGCAAAACCAAAGCAGCGGCTTTGTTGGGCGAATTGAACGGAATGATCGTGTAGTTCGTGTTCCCAATCGTGCCGTCCGTCAGGCCGTACCCTTGGGTCGTAGGTGGAAAAATCCCGTTTTCGATATTTAGACCCACACTTGCAGGTTCATAGTTGAACGTCAGGTCAACTTCGGAGTTCGCATAAAGCTGTTCCATCGCTGAAATTGACGCGGGATATGTCGCGCCTTCGCGCCACATGAATGGTTCTAGATCGTTCAATATCTTCCAAGTTTTGGCGGACACTTCATCGAATTTCGCCTGATCGAAATCCCCGAGCAACCCGTCAACGCCACCGGCGGCATGGTAAAAGACGTGGCGCACAAAGACTGAACCGTTGAAATCGGGGGGCGCAGGATAGGTGAATTTGCCCGGGTTGGCCTTAGCCCACTCTAGCAGTTCGCCAATGGTACGCGGTGGTTCCTCTGTCCGGTTGGTATCATATGCAAAAGCAAACTGTGCTTTTGACCAAGGAACTTCGCATCCTTCAACCGGCACACCAAAATCATTGGCGATTGCTGGGTTGGTCCAATCCACTAAAGCGTTATTCGGTAGAATGTCGGTATATCCGCAATAGGCCAAGCCGCCCTGCTTCATCGTGCGGAAATTTTCGCCGTTGATCCAGATCATGTCGACAGACCCGGAATCCAACACACCGGATTCCTTTTCGCCCAATACGATATTCACGGCCTCAACCGTGTCGCTTAGCCCAACGCGATTCAGTGTGACGTCGTATTCGTCCTTCAAAATGCCACCGATTGTATCGGTCACATATTGATTGATGTTGTCCGAACCGCCCCACAAAAACCAATTCACTTCGCCGCCGCGTGCAAGGTCCACAACTTGGTCCCATGACATCGCGTTCAAAGCGTCTCCATCGGCTGTATCAGCAAACGCGCCAAGAGGGGCAAGCATCATGCTTGTCGCCATCAGGCCGATTTTCAAATTCTGTTTCATCGTCTCTCCCTTTGAAAAGTCGTGCGGCTGTTGTTTTTCAGCCTTTGGTTTGAGGAATGTGCCGTTCAATTTGACGGCCAATACGCCCAAAATTTTCGAACTGATCCCCCTTAGTGCAACCTTCTGTCATACAGACGGATGTGTGAATTCGCTCTCCCGTGCGAAATTTGTATGTACAACTTGATAGTAATGCCTCGACGCTGTCAAGGACATGTATTTGCAACCTACGGTGAACTGACAAGTCACGAAACCGAATACGTCCCAATCCAGCCAGACACATGCAGGTACTGCTATCGGTCATCTGATTTGGTGAAGCGCGTTATTGGGCAGTCAACCATCCCACTCGGTGGAATTGACAGGCAAATTGATGGCGTTTAAAAACAGAGGTCAGGGGTTGGCAAGAACCCCGTGAGGCGCCAGCCCAATCTTGCATCCTTCTCGTTTCAACGCATTACATGGAGGATGCTGTGTGGCGTCGTATAATGAAATTCCCGTAACCGCTCTGGCCCGTTTGATCGGAACGCCAGACTGCCCTGTCCTTCTTGATGTTCGCATCGACGAAGATTTTGACGATGACCCCAGATTTATCCCCGGCGCGTTTCGCTATCCGTTTGAGGACGTTGTGGATTTGGTCCAAGAGATCGATGGCCGTTCCGTTGTGGTCTATTGCCAAAAGGGTCTAAAGATCAGTCAGGGTGCGGCTGCGCTGTTGCGCAATTCAGGCGTACAAGCAGAAGTTCTGGAAGGCGGTCAGTTCGCTTGGCGCGATGCAAAGCATCCTATGGTTTCTACCAAACCGCTCCCGCCGCTTGACGCAGTTGGCCGCACGGTCTGGGTCACACGCCATCGTCCCAAAATTGATCGTATTGCGTGCCCATGGCTGATACGTCGATTTGTCGATCCTAAGGCGCAATTTTTGTTCGTGTCTGCCTCGCAAGTGACCAATGTGGCGGAACGGTTCAACGCAACACCATTCGATATTGAGGATGTGTTCTGGAGCCATCGCGGCGAAGACTGTACCTTTGATACGATGGTCAAAGAATTTGGCATCGAACACAAAGCCCTCGCAAGATTGGCTTTGATTGTGCGCGCGGCCGATACCAACAGGCACGATCTCGCACCAGAAGCGGCAGGTCTTCTTGCGGCGTCATTGGGATTGTCACGTATGTACCGTGATGACCTTGAACAGCTTGAGGCGGGCATGACGCTTTATGATGCCTTTTATCGATGGGCACGGGATGCAACCGATGAAGGGCATGATTGGCCTGCTGCGGTGACCAAAGCATGACCTTGTCGTCAAAGCAGGCTCCCACCCTGCCCGAGGCAACCCGTGTATGGTGGAAGATCGGCATTCTGTCCTTTGGCGGTCCTGCGGCACAGATCGCCTTGATGCACAAAGAGGTTGTCGAAGATCGTGCATGGATGTCCGAACTGCAATTCCTGAACGCGCTTAGTTTTTGTATGCTTTTGCCCGGTCCCGAAGCCATGCAGTTGGCGACCTATGCCGGGTGGCGTTTGCATGGCGTGCTGGGCGGGCTGATCGCCGGGCTGCTTTTCGTCATTCCCGGCGCGGTCGTGATTATGCTGCTGGCGGCGATTTACAGCATCTATGGCACTGTCCCATTGGTCGAAGCGCTATTCTTTGGGATTAAGGCCACAGTTCTTGTTGTTGTGATCGAGGCGTTGTTGCGGGTCGCCAAGAAAGCGCTGACGCAAAACCTGCATTGGATTGTCGCGGGATTGGCCTTTGTCGGGATTTTCTTTCTGTCGATCCCCTATCCTCTTATCGTGCTTTGCGCTGGTCTGTTTGGGTGGTTTTGGGGCACGGCGCAACAGGTCCCCACGGCCGTGGATATGGCGCATGTTTCATGGCGAAAAACGCTTGGAACAATAATTGTTTGGCTTGCGATTTGGTTGCTGCCGCTATTTGCCCTTACGTGGTTGGGGGCACCTGAGCTGTTGGCGGAATTGGGTCAGTTCTTTTCCACATTGGCCATTGTCACATTCGGCGGTGCCTATGCAGTTCTGGCGTATATGGCGCAGGACGTCGTGGTGCATTTTGGGTGGTTAACCGCAGGCGAAATGGTCGATGCCCTTGGATTGGCGGAAACAACGCCGGGGCCTTTGATATTGGTGACGCAATTCGTCGGGTTCCTCGCCGGGTTTAAAGAAGGTGGGCTTTTGTTGGGGGTGATCGCAGCGTTGGTAGTGCTGTGGGTGACGTTCGCGCCCTGCTTTCTTTGGATCCTTGCAGGTGCGCCGTATATCGAATGGATATCTGCGCAACCTCGGTTAAAGGGCGCGCTGAGCGCGATCACAGCCGCCGTTGTCGGGGTCATTTTGAACCTGTCCATTTGGTTTGCGTCGCATGTGCTGTTCACCCGCGTGGTGCGCGAACATTGGGGCCCTGTCACAGTGTGGCGGCCAGATTTCGCAACGATAGAATGGCTCGCGCTCGCGCTGTTTTTGCTCGGCTGTGTGCTTGCCTTCAGACTGCACTGGGGCATCATACGAATCTTACTTGTAGCATCCGTTCTGGGGGCGTTCCTTCGGCTTTTGACATAACGCTGTTCCCGCTTTTGTGGCGGATTGGTACGACCTGGCAGATCGATTGCACCGATTTTCCGTCCGCGTCTTGATCGGCGCTATTGGGCTGTTCTGAAAGTGCCGAATGCTCAATTTGCACCCATTGGAAATCAGAGTGCGAACCAAAGCCTCGAGCAATTTCAGATTATTGTGGGTTGAATCCGCGTTTTAGAATATGGCTTAAGTTGAACTCTCTCGAAAGGTCGTGAAATGCTCAGATGTGTTCTTCTAAGTCTTGTTGTCGCAACGCCGGCATTGTCTGACGCGATATCGACAGGCCCGCGCCCGCTTTATCTGATTGATCAGATGGATCCCGGCCCGCTGAAAGAAAAGCTTCTGTCCTGTGCCGCTGATCCGGTGCAACGGACTGACTTTTCAATCGGTCACCGTGGTGCGCCGCTGCAGTTTCCTGAACATACAGCCGAAAGCTATGTGGCTGCGGCGCGCATGGGGGCCGGTATTCTTGAATGCGACGTGACGTTCACATCTGACAAACAGCTCGTCTGCCGCCATGCACAGGACGATTTGCACACCACAACCAACATCTTGGCAACCGATCTGGCATCGAACTGCACAGCAGGATTTACCCCGGCCAATGGTGACACGAAGGCCAGCGCTGAATGTCGGACCTCAGACATCACATTTGCCGAATTTCAGACCCTGACCGGTAAGATGGACGCGGCGAACCCAGCAGCGCAAACTGTTCCGGAATACATGGATGGGACAGCTGGGTGGCGCACAGATCTTTATGCCACGGACGGCGGAAAGCTGATGAGCCACGAAGAATCGATCGCGCTGTTCAAATCGCTTGGCGTCAAGTTCACCCCCGAGCTGAAAAGCCCCGCAGTCGACATGCCGTTCGATGGGTTTACGCAAGAAGATTATGCGCAAAAGATGATCGATGCCTACAAGTCCGCAGGCATTCCAGCGACAGATGTCTGGGCACAATCGTTCAATCTGGATGATGTTCTTTATTGGATAAAAAACGAACCTGAATTTGGTGCGCAAGCGGTCTATTTAGATGGAAATTACCGCCTTCCCGGCTGGACACCAAGTGACGCCACAACTTGGCCACATCAGATGGACGAGCTGAAGGCGATGGGGGTAAATTACATCGCGCCCCCTATCTGGGTTCTACTTGCACTCGAAAATGGACAGATCGTGCCATCGACCTATGCGACTGAGGCTCGAAAAGCAGGTCTGGATATTATTACGTGGACGTTTGAACGTTCAGGTTCTTTGCAAAACGGCGGCGGCTGGTACTACCAAACTGTTGCGGACGTTATCACATCCGACGATGCCCTTTACCAAGTCATCGATGTGTTGGCGCAGGACGTTGGCGTCAAGGGCGTCTTTTCTGACTGGCCCGCCACGATCAGTTACTATGCAAGCTGTATGGGGCTCGAGTGAATTTCTAGCGCGTTTCTTGCCCCCATAAAACTATGCCAAAGTTCAGTCAATGTCGGCTAGGAGGTCATATTGACCGATGCTGCGCTTTGAATGAACGGCGGCAATGCGATAGAGAATAACGATACTGCGACTTGATTACCTGGGAATAAAGCGGCTATCGGAAGGCAACGCCATCGGTTGATCGGGATATGAAAGACATGCGCTTTTCTTACTTTCTTTTGGCATGTCTGTTAACAATGCAACCAGCGTACGCGGACGTTGTTCAGGTGCCCCTGATCGAAGATGGCACCGTTAACATGGATGAAGTGATGTCCGGTTTTCAGCTCGCTTTTCCCATCCTTGTTGATGGAGATCAATCTTCTGTTTTTTCAGGGCAACTTCTCGGCCAACCCTTTTCCGGTGGCGTAATTGAGGCGAATACAATGCAAGATTTCACCCTTGCGATTGAAGCTCCAACGCTCTCCGAACACGGCAACTTCTTGATTGCCGTCCTTGCTACCGATTCAATCTGCCTTCGGAATGGGCTTAGCCCTGGGATGGTGCTTTGGAGCGATACAAAATTCCACAATGGCGCAAGCTGGCAGGTCTCGACTTCCTGTGCTGCCGCAACTGACTAAGGTTGCTGAAACTTCTACACTGAATTGACTACCGGCATCAAAAACCATGTCGTCTATGACGGCTCTGTCCCGCATATCGGACCTTGGTGCAGTCTGCCGCGAACGGCTGCTCCGAGCTGATTGCATCGAAAAAGTTGCAAGCTCGGCTAATCTTGCAATTTTTCTGGTCCTAGATCGATGTCAGTAAAACTCGCGTATTCCGATGCCACCTGTACAATGGGCGCTATCGTTCTTCGACAGGAAAATGGCGGGTAGAGTAAGGTTGAAATTCTCTAGTCAATTGAAACAATTATGCATTTCAATTTTTGTGGCGGAGCGGAAGGGATTCGAACCCTCGAGACGGTCACCCGCCTACACACTTTCCAGGCGTGCGCCTTCGACCACTCGGCCACCGCTCCGTTGACGGGTTTAGCTGTAATTGCCAATGGACTGCAACCCCTGCAGATGACCAAAGTGAAACAAGTTCATCTTTGTCGGTCCCGTAAGGTCCAATGGCCCATTTGGGTCAGGCTAGATGCAGATAGACACGCCGGTTTTGGCTGCCCTTATTCTGAACCTTCCCAATTTTGATGGGACCGATTTCACCTGTTCGCGCAACATGCGTTCCGCCGCAGGGTTGAAGGTCAATTGTTGTGTCGTCAGTCCCGATCCGGATCAGGCGAATACGCCCCTTGCCGCGAGGCGGTTGAACGGACAGGGTTTTTACCATCTGAGGGTTTGCGTCCAATTCGGAGTCCGTGATCCATTCGTCAGTGACTGGCAAATCCTGAGCAATAAATTCGTTCAGGGTGTTTTCAATGGAGCCCTTATCCGACAATGCGTCCGGCATGTCGAAATCCAATCGCCCTTGATCGACAGAGATTGAACCGCCCGTCACACCAAATGGCAGCGCGACGGACAATAGATGCAGCGCAGTGTGGACGCGCATCAGACCATAACGACGTGCCCAATCTAATTCTTGATGGATCGGTTGACCGATTGCAGGCAAAGACCGCGGTTCGGCCGGGACCAATATGATTTGATCGCCCTGCCCTTTGATCGTCGATGCGATCCCCAGCGTGTGACCGTTAAACGTTAGGGCACCGCTGTCACCGGGTTGACCGCCACCGTTCGGATAAAAGATCGTTTGATCCAGTATCAAGCCACCTTCGTCGGTATGCCCTGCAACCACGCTGTCGCAATCGCGCATGTAGGCATCTGAACGGAACAAAGGTTGTGTCATGTATCGCCCGAAGAATCTGGTGTTCGCAATGTTTCGGGATTGCGAATCCAAAGGTCCGTCTGGGCAAAGGGAATTTCGATCCCGTCGTTAACAAAGCGTTCTGCAATGCTGTGATGAATGTCATTTTTGACGGACAGCATGAAATTGACATCCCTGAGGATCATTCGGATTTCGAAATCCAAACTGGATGCGCCAAACGAAGCGAAGACGACCGATGGCTGGGGATTTGCCAATACCATTGGATGCGCTTGCGCAATTTCCATCAGAATACCGGCGACGCGTTTTGTATCTGTCCCATATGCAACGCCAACGTTTACGATCAATCGTCCGATGGTATTGCCACGGGTATAGTTCGTTACGGTGCCGGTGATCAGGTCGGAATTGGGAATGATGACATCTGTTCGATCAAACGTTTCAATCCGGGTGGAACGCACAGAAACTTTGCGCACGTTGCCGTGGACCCCGCTGACTTCGATCCAATCCCCTTCGGCAATGGGGCGTTCAATCAACAAAATGATCCCGGATACGAAATTGGATACGATTGTTTGCAAGCCAAAACCGATCCCGACAGACAAAGCACCGGCAACGATGGCAAGGCTTGAGAGATCCAGTCCAGCGGCCGAAATGGCGACGATGGCGGACAGAAAGATACCGACGTAACCAAGGCCAGAAATGATCGCGGTTTGACCACCTGTGTCGATACGCGTTTTTGGCAAAACGGTTGAGCGCAATGTGCTTTGCAATGCACGGGTCAGGAAATACCCCACCAGAAACACGAAAATCAACATGAAGAATGCACTGGGCGAAATTGTCGTTCCACCGATTGAAATTCCAGACCGAGCTTGCGCCCAAAGTTCCGTTAAATCTGTGGTCCGCGCGCCCCAAATAATCGCAAATAGCGGCAGCGCGCCTATCAGTAAAAGAAAGCTGAGCAATGTCGGGATAAGGCCATCTTCACCCCCGTCGCCTGGAACAAAGATCGCGTAAATTTTGCGGATGATATCCTGAAGCAGTGAAATCGTACCAATCAACGCCAGGGTCATCAGCGCCGGATAGATCAATGTGTTCGCAGCCGCTGCATATCCAAAAGCAGCCAAGACTGGCGCAATTAAACCAATGATCAGTGCCGCACGCCCTAGTATTCGAATGAATTGGTGCCGGAAATTTGCTTCTGTCGGTTGGCTGCTGATGTCAGCGTCGTGCCGTAACAAAAGCTGTCCAGCGGCGAACAAAACAACACCTGACAAAACAACCAACGGGAACTCAAGTACCGCTGACGTTTCCGCGCTGTAGTTTTCATATGTGCTGAGGTGTTCCAGCAAATAAAACATCGCATATAGGCATGCGGCTGAATTGGTATAAAAACGCCCTTCCCGTCGACCCAATGGGGATAAGCCAATAGGAGACGGAACCGTTTCAGATTTCGGAAAAATACGGCTGCTGTACCAACGTCCAAACGCAATGATCAGCGTCATGGGGAACAGCGCGTCTACGATAATTTCGCCACGTGGCCCGTAAAGGTCGCTGACTTGCAAAGCGAAAATCAGGGCAAACGCCCCGATGACGGGGAAAATTATCATTCCGAGGGATATGAAAAATCCCGCAACATGTGTGGCTTTTTGTGAATCCTGACGTGTGACGCGATTCACAAGACGTTCGACCCATTTGCGGCTGCGTCCCAACAAAATCAAAGCCGCGATCGTTAAGCCAATAATCAACGGAAGATTGTCGCGCGTTGTTTGCAAGCTTGAAGGCGTGCTCATCGCACTTTGAACACCAGCCTTGGTTGCCTGAAACGTATCCTTCAGATCATCCAAAGCGTCCGGCCAAAGCACCGGGTTGATGGGCCAAGGCCCTGCATTCAACAGCTTGTCGGTTTGACGAGAACGAATGATCAGGTCAATTTCCGAAATAACACCGTTTGCCCGACTAAAGGCCTCTTCTGCAGTTAGTCGTGGCGTGGACAGACGGCGTTCTTGCTCTGACAAAGCGGCCCGGCGTTCCGAAATTTCCAGCGCTTCGACTTCGCCTTCTTCGGGAACTGGGCCAAGCGATTCAATTTGTTCGTTTATCGTGTTCAGACGTGATTGATTGGCTGTCAATTGTTCTTGAAAACTTTCGCGCCAACCCACGATTTCCTTGCGCAAACTGTCCAATGCTTGATCTGACGCGCGTCCGGCTTCAACAGCGGCCTCAGCGCGTTGCGCTACGGTATCCCACGCATCGTAATCTGGTCCTTCTGACTCCTGTGCGAAACTGGATACAGCAATTGCAATGACAACAAACGCAGTTGCAAATACGCGCGCTAAAAACCGCATCACGCGTCCTCGAACACACCCGGTATCGAAGATGGTCCGGTTTTCAACCAATCGGGAACGGGCAAATCCTTTTCGCGCAGAAAGTCAGGATTGAACAATCTGGATTGGTAACGCGTCCCGTAATCGCACAGAATCGTAACGATTGTGTGGCCCGGTCCCAATTCACGCGCCATTCGCATTGCTCCGGCAATGTTGATGCCTGTCGAACCACCCATACATAACCCTTCTTCGCGCAGAAGATCGAACACGATTGGAAGGGCTTCTTTGTCGGGTACATTACAAGTGAAATCAGGCGTAAACCCTTCTAGGTTGGCCGTAATACGCGCCTGCCCTATCCCTTCAGAGATAGAAGACCCGGACGACGCCAATTCACCAGTTGTGTAATAGCTGAATAGCGCAGCCCCGTCCGGATCAACCAAACCAACTTTGACACCTTTGGACTGCAAGACGTCTGCGACACCGGCGACGGTTCCGCCCGACCCAGCAGCGCAAATAAACCCATCGACCTTGCCACCTGTTTGTTCCCAGATTTCTGGACCGGTGGTTTCAATATGCGCTTGTCGGTTTGCAACATTGTCGAACTGGTTTGCCCAAATCGCGCCGTTAGGTTCAGATTTCGCAAGCTTTTCGGCCAAACGGCCAGAGTAACGTACAAAATTATTGGGATTGCGGTAAGGTGCTGCGGGCACTTGAACCAATTCGGCCCCGGCCAAAAGCAGCATGTCTTTCTTTTCCTGACTCTGCGTTTCCGGGATCACGATCACAGTACGGTATCCCATAGACGCGCCAACCAAGGCCAAGCCGATTCCGGTGTTGCCGGCGGTGCCTTCGACGATTGTGCCGCCCGGTTTCAGATCACCACGCGCCACCGCATCATTGATGATATATAACGCTGCACGGTCCTTGACCGATTGACCGGGATTCATGAATTCCGCTTTGCCCAGAATCGTGCATCCCGTCAGCTCGCTTGCTTTGCGCAACTTGATGAGGGGTGTATTCCCAACGGCTTGAGCCAGATCTGCTGCGATATGCATTGCGGCCTCCTTTTATTAAACTTACGTGACATGTAGCGGCGCTTCAGGCCGACCTCAAGCGGTCACGGTGCCGGGCCAGCCAATGCGTGATCAATGTCAGCGGAGCATTGGTGATCTTACATGCATCTGCGCGGGCCAAAAGATCGTCAAACGGCATTAGATGGGCGCGAATATCTTCGCCTTCAGCTTCTAATCCGCCAAGCCGCGCAGCATCGTCTGGTAAGTCACACACTCCAACATACAGATACTGATAATCTGTCGATCCCCCCGGCGACAAATATCCCTCGGACACAGGCTCCAGTTGCGACAGCTCAAGCCCCGCTTCTTCTTTGGCTTCGCGTATCGCTGTTTCGTGCGGTTTCTCGCCGGGATCAATCAAACCGGCCACAGGTTCCAGATGCCACAAAACAGAATCCCCCCGCGCCAATGGACCCATCCGGATTTGTTCAACCAACAACACCCGATCGCGGATTGGATCATAGGGCAGCACCAACGCCGCGTCTGTCGTGATAAAGACCGCGCGATCGATTGGCGCGCTCATTTTACCGTTGAACGTTTCATGGCTAAGCCGCACTTCATCCAACGCATAAAATCCGGAATACGCCCGCCTGCGGAATTCAATGTCAATTCGCCCTCGCAAGGTTTCAGGATCCTGATAGTCGCGTTTTGCGTTAAGACGCGATTGCGCACGTGTGCGGATTCGCGGGAACACAGCGGTCAATTCGTCCGCCGAGACTTTGCCAAACAATGACATTGCCTCTTGCGCGGCTTCGCAGATTACAGGTGCCCAATGGTCTTCCCAGCCATGGAAATCCCATGCAAATTCACTTGTGACAATCGACGTGGGTGGCAGATAAACCATAGCGGATGAACCGCTGGTCAACGTCTGTTCTTGCAGCTCATAATCAAAGCCGCCTTCATAGAAGTTCAGACGCGCCAACGCATCTTGGGTCAAGCCTGATACCAACAGCCCTTTGGCTGTTTCACCGGGCGCCGATTTCAACGCGGGAAAATCACCGTTCTCAACCTGAGCCACTGCAAAATCGGACAATTCGTCGTCATTTACAGTGTAACCTTCAGCAGTTCTGCCAAGGACGATTTCTAAAAGTGGGATGTGCCGAAGCGTGCCATATAAAAATAAGTTCATCGCCAGCGTTTAGCAGCAGATTCCGCCATTATGCCAGACAAGATACCGCCGATGGCCAAAGTACTTAGAACCGGGACCGTCAACATGATTAAAAACCATTCAGTCATGAGTTCAAAGATCGCAATCAGCGCCTCAAAGGCATTGTCATACCGGTTACGCATCGCAAGGCGAGTCATCTCATTACACGCTTGTACAAAAAGCCCCCAGAACACCAAGACGACAGCGCCTGTTAACCCAACCGTAATGGCTGTGGTTGTGTCTCGTCCCATGCGCGACCCGATGGTTTTCCATCCGACAACGAACCCAAGAACAACATTCACCAATGTGAAGTACCCCATATCGGTTCCCTCGGGAAGCAATGAAGGTATCATTCCTGAAACAACAAAGGCAACAAGCGCGAGGCAGATGCCTGCCACGAGATTTGCTGCACTGGGCATTATGCGACCCATGATTAACCCGGCCTTTTGATAGTGATCTGCGTTACATCACAATTCGCACTTTCAAAGGTCGCCGCGCAAGAGGTCAGATAAAAATTCCACATTCTTCGAAATCTGTCGTCAAAGCCAAGATCGGCGATTTGGTCCCATTTTTCATTGAAAGTATCATGCCAACGGCGCAGTGAAATGCTGTAGGACGGACCAAATTCAATGCTGCGTTCCACCCGCAGTCCAGCCTTGGCAATTTGGTCTCGCAACACCACGGGACTGGGTAGCATTCCACCCGGAAAGATGTACTTTTGGATGAAATCAACGCCCCGCTTGTAGACGTCCCAACGTCGATGCTGGACCGTGATAATCTGCAAAGTCGCGTTCTTTCCCGGCTTTAACCGTTCGCGCACGGTGTCAAAATATACGGGCCAGTATTTTTCACCAACAGCTTCGAACATTTCGATACTTGCTATGCCATCATAGGCCCCAACTTCGTCGCGATAATCTTGAAACTTGAATTTTACGATATCGGAAAGTCCTGCTTTTTCAATGCGCTCCGTGGCAAAGTTGAATTGTTCTTGACTGATGGTTAGCCCCGTAACCCGCAACCCCCGTTCCTTAGCCGCATATTCGGCAAATCCGCCCCAACCGCACCCAATTTCCAAGATGTGATCACCGGGCTTTGCCCCCATCTGATCCACCATTGACGCGTATTTGGCGATCTGCGCAGCCTCGTGGCTTTCTTGCCCTGTTTTGAAGATGGCCGAGGAATAAGTCATCGTATCATCAAGCCACAATTCGTAAAATTCATTCCCCAAATCATAGTGATGGCTGATGTTGCGTCGCGCTTGTTCCTTGTGGTTGCGTTTGAGCCAGAAACGAAAGTTTTCGTACATGCGCAGAAAGGTTCGTCCGGGAAACCCATCGTAGATGTCATCGTTGTCTGCATGCACCAGATCCATAAAAGCTTGCAGGTCTGGCGTGGACCACCATTCGTCTAAATAGGCGTCACAGAACCCCAAATCACCCTCACGAATGAGACGAGCGAATAGATCAGCGTGATGGATTCGCAATTCTGCGACGGGGCCAGGATTGCGGCCTTCCGCACGAAAGACACGTCCATCCGGCAATACAAAATCAAGTCGACCAGTGTTCATACCCTGCGTCATCGCAAACACTTGTGTGAAATAGCGAGGAAGGTCCTTTTGACCTGCCGTTGTCATCAAAGCCGTCATATCACCCCCGTCCTGTTCCCAAACAGTGAAAGTAAGTTAGCTCGTTCCGATATCGGAACAAGAAATTGTTTTGAGTGATTTTGGGGGAATCTGACCGCAAATGGTGCGATTTATCTGTCTGTACTATCTAGGCTAGAATTGCCGCCCTTCATATGCAGCCAGCGCACGTGCGCGACCCTCGGCAGCAGTTACAATTGGTGCCGGATACGGCGCAGATGCCGACAATTGCCACGATCTGGGAATAGCATCAAAATAACGCAGCGCGTCTGGATGGGGGGCGGACTTTCCTTCTGCGATCCAGCGGTCTGCATAATGGGACTGTGGGTCAAATTTCTCGAGTTGAGACACTGGATTGAACACTCGGAAATAAGGGGCAGCGTCTGGACCCGATCCTGCGGCCCATTGCCAACCCATTGCGTTTGCCGCTGGGTCCCAGTCAATCAGGCAGCGTTCAAACCAATCTTTCCCAATTGTCCAATGTGTCATCAAATGTTTCGTGAGGTATGAAGCAACGATCATTCTGGCACGGTTGTGCATTCGTCCTGTCACATACATTTCGCGCATGGCCGCATCGACAAACCGGATGCCTGTGCGACCTTGTTTCCACGCGATGACGTCACTGTGTGTGCCATCCGTGTTCCACGGAAATTTGTCCCAGTCGGGTTTCCAATTTCTGGTCAAAATATCTGGTGTATGAAGCATCAGATGATACGCAAATTCACGCCAGACAACTTCTTTCAAAAAGTGCTCTGCACCCGCACACCCCTCAAGCAAGGCGCGCATTCCTGCATGCCAACATTGATGTGGGCTTATTTCGCCGAGCGCTAGATTTTCACTCAGACGAGATGTTGCATCGATTGCCGGAAAGTCCCGGTCAGCTTTGTAAGTGTCCGCGCGGGTTTGAATGAATTGCTCTAACCTGTATTGCGCTGCGTCTTCGCCAATCTGTGCAAAGGGCAAAACGACGGATGCGCCGCGTTGCATTGCGCGCCCAAGGCGCCAGTCTTCTAGGTTTTCGCAATTTGGCCATTCTTTTGGCGACAAAAGCGACGTCACTTTGGCAAGGGGTGTTTCGACATGACGATCTTTGACCGCACGCCAATACGGCGAGTAGACACGATAAAAGCCACCCGTCTTGGTTTCGACCGTCCATGGTTCGAACATCAGGTGACCGCCGAAACTTTTGACGTCAACACCAGCCTTGCGGAAAAAGGCTTTTGTGGCTGTGTCGCGCTGTGTCGAGGCCGGATCATAGGCGCGAGTCCAATAGACGGACGTTGCTCCCGTTTCGGCCATCAACGTGGCAAGAACTGTCTGTGCGTCACCGGATCGTAAAATCAGCTTGCTGGCTATATCGTCCAAGCTGCGTGCAAAGGCGTTAAGTCCCAGACCCAACCGCCATTTAGGCGCGGCCCCTAAATCGTCAACCACGCAATCGCGGATAAACACAGGAATGACCGGCCGATTGGATTTTTGCGCCGCACTTAGCGCGGCGTGATCTGACAGCCGCAAATCGCGGCGAAACCAAACAATGATTGGGGCGTTCATGCCATTCCTCTTACAACCTGTTCACCACTTAGGGCACAGGCTGTAAGGTCAACAAGAAATTACAGAACTGCGTCACGTGCGTTCAACACCTGATCAATTTCATCTTTGGATGTGTAATGCGTAAAGCCATGCCGCAAGACCCCGTTGGGCATAGCTGACCCCGTCGACACAAACGAAACGTCTGTCCCTGCAAAGACGGTTCGTTAAAGGCGGAGAATTGGCCACTGTCTTTAACTGTGAACAGCGTTTCGTATCGCAGCTTGGCAGCGCCACATAAGTTGAACGCTGCCAAGGTGATTTTACATTTTTAGGTCAAGGCACCGCGGATGCGCGTCGCTAGTTCCTTGATCTGGTCCATGTCACCCAAATTTCCGGGTGGACGCAGCGACACATCTTCATGTCTTGGAAGGATGTGAAAATGCAGATGAAACACCTCTTGTCCGCCGGCGGCCTCGTTGAATTGCTGCAATGTTATGCCATCAGCCTCCAATGCGGATTGGGCGGCGTTTGCCACTTTTTTGACTGTCGCCATACACGCGGCCAATTGGTCCGGCGTCGCATCCAGCATGTTCCGGCAAGGCGTTTTGGGGATCACCAAGCAATGCCCATCCGCACGTGGGTGAATATCCATAAAGCACAAAGTCTCGGAATCTTCGTAAACTTTGAAACAGGGAATTTCCTCTCTCAAAATCTTGGCGAAGATGTTGTCAGTGTCATAGCTGCTCATGAATTGACATCCACAACAACGCGGCCCTTGACCTGACCTTTTAAAATATCCGCACCAAGTTGCGAAAGATCAGACAATGTGGCCGGGTGCACCATGTTATCTAGTTTATCCATCGGCAAATCCTTTGCAAT
The DNA here is from genome assembly GCA_039984715.1 of Paracoccaceae bacterium. Taxonomy (GTDB): domain Bacteria; phylum Pseudomonadota; class Alphaproteobacteria; order Rhodobacterales; family Rhodobacteraceae; genus JABSSA01. The sequence continues at coordinate 141,802 of JBDWUA010000014.1, forward strand.
CCGTTGCCATGCCCGGACCCGGTTGTCATAGGGCTGCATCACGCTGTCAATGCCAAGGATGTTCACCCCGCGCAACAGGAACGGAATGACGGTCGTGGGCAAAGCTGCCCCGCCTGCAAGCCCAACAGAGGCGACACTGGCGCCGTATTGCATTTGTCCCAACACCCGCGCGAGCATTGATCCGCCAACAGCATCTACACATCCACCCCATGTTTCGGCTTCTAACGGGCGTTTGGTCGTTTCGTTGATCTCTTCGCGGGCAACAATTTGCGAGGCTCCGAGGCCTTTCAAATAATCAGCAGTTTCTGGACGCCCCGTCACGGCGGCAACCTCGTGGCCAAGTTTGCCAAGAATAGCAACGGCGACCGAACCTACGCCACCTGCGGCCCCGGTGACCAACACCGGACCTGATGTGATCCCTTGATCTTCCAATGCCATGACCGCCAACATGGACGTGAACCCAGCCGTACCAACGGCCATCGCTTGGCGTGTGGACAACCCGTCTGGCAAAGGCACAAGCCAATCAGCGTTTACACGCGCCTTTTGTGCATATCCGCCCCAGTGCATTTCACCGACGCGCCATCCCGTTAAAACAACCTTATCGCCGGGTTTGTAACGCGCGTCTTGCGATTGCTCGACAGTCCCTGCGAAATCAATCCCGGGAATGTGCGGGTAATTGCGGACCAATCCACCACCGGGGCCGATGCACAGACCATCCTTGTAATTGACGGTCGAATATTCGACGGCCACGACAACATCACCCGAGGGCAAATCATCCAAAGATATCTCTTCGACGGCGGCTGAAGTTTTGCCGCTTTCTTCGTCTTTCCTAACCATCAAGGCGTTAAACATGTCTGTCCTTTCCGGGAGATGCCCCGTCTTTCATTCCTTGGACAAATTGGTCCAAGCCACCAGCTTATTTGGGGCCCTTCCAATCGATCGGGCAAATCTCGGCGGATTTCCCGCCAAAGTCCCAAATGCGTCCGTAATCCCGTACTCTGGATTTTACTCCAACCGCCGCAATGATGTCTGGGCCCATCCAGTATTTGGAATTCGAGATCATAACAGGATGATCTGGATCGCCACCGTCGATCATCTCAATCTCACCCTGAATTTTGCGCCCGATGTACAAACCGCGTTTTTTGCCGTCCCGCACAATCTCAACTTTTTCGCGTTCCGCCCCAACGATGTCGCTGACCAACATAGTGAACAACCCCGTTGTTCCCCCCGCAGCGCCGCTGAAGATTTGTAAGATTCCGTTATAGGCTTTGCCGCTGGCACGTTCGTCCACATATGCGGCGACTTTCCAACCGCCTTCCGCCATACGCCCGGGTATTTCGACCATTAGGCCGACATTCAGACCGCTGAGGTCTTCGCCCTCAAAATGCCCTTCATCAATCGCAATCGCCATCCACGCTTTGCAATCGCCCTCTGTGGGGGGATGTTTGCCAAGACTGACCACACAGGGGCAAAAAACCGTGCACGAGCAATTCAGGAACAATTCGCCCTTTATCGCCCATTCAGTCGGATGCATTTGTCGGCGACCGGGATTGGGCATACGGCTGTCGATACGTTGCGAAATCGGCAACCGATCTGCATCTGGGCGTCGTTTCAAAGCCATGTTATCCTCCTGTGAAAAGGGGCGAAAGCCCAAGTAGAACGCCGCTTACGATTAGCAAAGCGCCCATTGGTTTGGTGACTCGATGCCCAATATCGGGCAGTTTTTCGATGACCATAAACAGCGTTGCAAGGCCCATCCAAAGCAGGTTCATCACACCGCCCACAAAGCCCAAGGCCATGAAGCCCCAGCAGCAACCAACGCAAAATGCACCCAAACCCAAGCCCATCCGTAACCCACCAACGCCACTCGTTTTCCAGTGCCCTAGGAAATAGGTCATTGGACTGTGGCACACGCCATGGCAAATTTCCTTGGTTCGGCTGAATTGAAAAAGCCCGACGACAACAAGCAAAGCCGCTGAAATCACAGTGTTTTTGGCGACGCCCAACATGTCCACGACACCCGTGTGGTGCAGACCAATTTGAACGCCAGCAATGAAGGCTGCAAATAGGATCCAGGCGATAAGATAACCGAAAACCACCCCAACCCAGCCCATGCGCGTGCCGTCCGCAGAACGAATAAGGTCTTCGTATGCGCGCAACGTCGGGATCATAGTGGGAAGCATCATCGCAGCCATCATGATCGCCCACATTGCAAACAATGGCCCAAATCCCGTCATGGACATTTCCATGCCCTGCCCCATCTGGTCCGATTGCATAACACTTGCGCCCATGGTTATTGGGTCAGACCGACCGATTAGGTCGATACCCATCATGGCGGTCATCTGATACAGCCAGATCCAAGCGAGAAGTATGCTACCGAAAAATAGCAACCAAAGTGTAGAACGCAGAATGTGTGTCATATGTCTTTCGTGAATCGCTTGCCTTCTTAAATGTCAGACATATAAAAGTTAGACAAATGAAATCAGACAAGTCGCATCATTCAGATCTTTCGGCCTACATCGCTGACGACATTCGAAACGCCATCGTTTCGGGTGAACTGGATGTGGATCAAAGGTTGCCATCCGAAACAGAATTGGCGGAACATTTTGAAGTGTCCCGCCCGACTGTGCGCGAAGCCCTAAAGCGTCTTGCGGCCCAATCATTGATCCGCACACAACGCGGCGCAACAGGCGGCGCGTTCGTTCGCAAATTGCGGTTTGAAGATGCTTACGACACGCAAGTCACAACAGCAGCACTTTTGTTGTCGATGAACGCAGTCAGCTTTGATGTCGCATGCGAGGCTCGGTTTGCATTGGAACGGGCGTGCGCGCCTTTGTCGTCGACACGACGCACTGCGGATCATCTCGCGACGATGCGCGCAGAAATTCACCGACAATCACAACCGGGGCTATCTGACGAAGCGTTTTGCGCCTCTGACGTCGCTTTTCATCGTGCGTTGGTCGATGGTGCCGGAAATCCTGTGCTTAGTTTTCAGTTGGCTGGTGCTGTTGAGGGCATGCAGCCTTTGATGAACATGATTACGTTCACAGCTCGGTCGCGGGCACGGATCGTTGAATTGCACACAGTTCTTGCAGATGCGGTCGAAGACCATGACGGGCATTTAGCTGACGCTCAATTGGCGGTTCTTGAAGAATACACCCGTAGTTTGGCCGTTGATGTGATGGAACAACGCGCAAAAGCGGTTCTTCAAAAATCAGAATAGCCAGAAGCTGAATGGTTTTCCGAATTTAAAAACGGCAAAAAAAATGGCCGCCCGAAGGCAGCCATCCTAATTCGTATTTGATTTTTGTTAGGCTTTGTTTTGACGACGGCGGATGGCGTACAATCCTGCCATTGCTGTCAAAACCAAAGGCATACCCGCTGGCAGCGGAACAGGCGGAACGTTGTTGTCGTTATTACCCGCGAAATCAAAATTGATGTCGCCGTTGCCTGCCGACTTCACAGCCTGTTTGGATGCCTGAGACGTAACAGTCCATTCCATCCAGTTCGAATAACCAAAGTCCAGAGTTGTCCAGTTGCCACCAAAACCCAATTGGCCTGGCTTTGACGGTAGTGGGCTCATTACGATATCCATCGACAGACCGTCCAGCGCAGTGCCGGCTGTACCTGTGACTGTACCCATGATGGAGTTTGCACCCATGTCGAAGAACACGATGTTGTCGCGCATTTCTTGAGTGGCGTTGTTACACGCTTGATTATTTCCGCAAACTAAACCGCCCGCGTGTGTAGAGTTTTCGAATACTTGGAAATCAAAATCCAAGCTGAAACCACCGTTTGATACGGATCCTACCATTTTAAGCGTGTTGTTAAAGAATGATGCGGCACCGTCTGTGATGCTCCAAGTTCTATCATTCAATCCGCTGATCAGGTTCGGCAGGTACAAGCCGTGTCCACCAAAAGCGTTTTCAATGTCGAAATTGCCATTATAGCTGTCGGAAACACCCGGGATCGCGGTTGCCTGAGCTGATCCTGAGAAAATAGTACTTGCAGCAATAAGAGCTGCTCCAATCAACTTTTTCATCTTAAAATCCTTGTTACTTAACCTGCGGCTCTTTTAACGGAAAATTCATACTTCCCACAAACAAAAATCACTATTTTGCCCTTTTTGAACCGAAAAAGAGGCGCTTTTCACCTCATAGTCGCCACTTTTCTAGATTAGCGGGAAGTCGCCGGTTCTAAAAAAGTCACTTTTCAATGATTTTGCGTGAGTGATTCGCCCTGTGGAAACAGTGAGGATCGGAATTTAGGCATCATCAGATGCGGTATGAAGGCGATCAACTTTCAAGATTAGCTGTATTTCTTCTATTAATTGAATCGAGCAAAACTGGAATTTCGCCAATAGGTTTAGGAAATTGCACGACTCTCGTAGAGATGGTGTTTTATATGCAATTCCATTGCATTCAACATAGTTATCGCATTGCGGGTATTTGATTTTTACCCATCATTTTAACGCGTTAGCCTTGGGTTTGAAACTAAACCGTTCAGAAATTAGACCACCAGAGGTGCGCGTTAGCGTCAGAGTTGCGTTTGTTGCTGTCGCTTTATCAGTGAATATCCATGTTATTACAACTGGTTACCATGAAATTGACATGGCCCACTAGGACACATCCATCGGTCGTTGATTGCAGGATGATCACCGGTCAAGAAAGCCGCTTTATTTGCAGTAATCGAATTCATTTTGGCAACTTGGCTTATAGCAGCCGCCATCGCCTGAATTGAAAAGACCGGGCTCGAACCCACACTGTTCGAACCCGGCCTAAGGCTGCTCAAAAATAATTACCGAACAAACTATCTACCAAAAAAACGGCAGCCCAATCACATTGCCCTGAGTGTCCGAGAACACCTCCACCCTTGACCTTGGAACCAGATTTGCGAGTTGAACAAAAGGGTTTTCTTTAACTCGCGTCAAATTTCCATCCTGACGAGTAGTTTTGTCGCTCTGGTTGAGACAATGGGCCGGTTTTGCCCAAAATTGAGACGATTTCGGTACAACGGATTCGAAAATTCGTTTGGATCAGCAAAGAATCGCTTAGTCAAAAACCAACCAACGAATCTGTTCCTTTGACTTTCTCCCCTTCCCTTGGGCGAGCTGCGCGACTATATTCAAACTGTCCTTCGGGACTATGGACATAAACGCGCTCGTAATAAACGGATCGGACCCGGGGGCGGTACCCGGCGGCTCCACCAAACATCCTTCATTTGGGGATCATGGGGCCGAAATAGGATCGACGAACGTCTAAAGGTGTTAGCTTTGTCTCGGCGGGGTGCCACCGTATCGGCCCGCAAAGTACAATTGCAAATGACAATCGTGCTCCGGTTGCTCTGGCTGCGTAAGCAGTTAGACGATCGAAACTTAAGCCCCTTCGCTTAGCAGCGTAGGGCGGGGTTCGCAGGCACCTGGCAACAGAAGCCTGCACTTCACTCTTTAACTGTTTTTGCCCTTGCTCCCTGCCCTTTGGTTTGGAACATGGTGGATCAAACGTGGGTTGATTCACAATTGATTAGGTTGAATGCAAGTAGTCTGAAATTGCCCGTAATTGGACATATACTGGCAACGATGTTGTCCCAGCTGGTCAGTGCCGGCGTCATCGTGCCACTTTTGTGATCCATGGCCTTTTCAACAGGTTCAAATGGAGTATTGTAGTGACAATGCCAGCCAAGGAATTTCATGTCTCGCAACATTGATTACGGGAACCTCATGCATGAGGCCATGCGCGGTCTTATCAGGAAGGTACTTGACGACGTCGCTGCAAATGGACTGCCCGGCGCGCATCACTTCTTTATTACGTTTGATACATCCCACCCGGATGCGGAATTGGCCGATTGGCTGTCTGACCGATATCCCGGTGAAATGACTGTCGTGATGCAGCATTGGTATGACAATCTTGACGTGCGTGATGACGGCTTTGGCGTTTCATTGAACTTTGGCGAAGCACCTGAACCGCTCTATATTCCGTATGATGCGATAAAAACTTTCGTTGACCCGTCAGTTGAATTTGGTCTGCGTTTCGAAACGCAAGACGAAGATGAAACGGCCGATGACGATCTTGTTTCCGTGGAACAAGACGATGAGTCGACGGGCGAAGTGTCGGATGCAGATGCGGAACCAGACGCAGATGACGACGCTGATGCAGATGCTCAGGTCGTTTCTCTGGACAGTTTCCGCAAACCATAACCCGTCAATCGTTGCATCTACTTTCTGCTCGCAATGTCGCGATGTTGACCTACCCATTGTTGCGTCCACGCGGTGCAACCAGTATCCCAATTGCAAACAACCACCCTTGAGGAGCGCACACATGTCCGCAACCCGCACAGAAACTGATAGTTTTGGCCCGCTTGAGGTTCCATCAGATAAATATTGGGGCGCGCAAACACAGCGTTCGATCATCAACTTTCCAATCGGTTGGGAACGCCAACCGATTGCCATTGTCCGGGCATTGGGTGTCATCAAAAAAGCCTGTGCCATGCAGAACATGGAACAAGGCACTTTGGATGCGGTTTTGGGCAACGCAATTATTCAAGCGGCGGGTGAAGTGGTCGACGGAAAGTTCGACGACAATTTCCCATTGGTTGTTTGGCAAACTGGATCTGGCACCCAATCGAACATGAATTCGAACGAAGTGATTGCAAACCGCGCAATTGAAATCTTGGGCGGAACATTGGGTACCAAAGATCCTGTTCACCCCAATGATCATTGCAACATGGGGCAATCATCAAACGACACATTCCCAACCGCGATGCATATTGCCACTGCAATGACTGCCCATCAGGTGCTGATCCCCGGGCTTGAAAAATTGCACGCCGCGATGGCCGAAAAAGCGACAGCGTTTGAACATATCATCAAGATTGGCCGCACGCATACGCAGGACGCGACACCTTTGACACTGGGGCAGGAGTTTTCTGGTTATGTGCATCAGATCGCTATGGGGATCGAACGTATCAAGGGCGCATTGGGCCGCATCTATGAATTGGCCCAAGGTGGGACTGCGGTTGGTACTGGATTGAATACGCGAAAAGGTTGGGCCGAAGCGGTCGCCGCCAACATGGCCGACATAACCGGCCTGCCCTTTGTCACCGCCCCCAACAAGTTCGAAGCTTTGGCCGCACATGACGCCATGGTCGAAATTTCCGGCGCCTTGAAAACCGTGGCCGCCAGCTTGTTCAAAATTGCCAATGACATTCGCTTTCTGGGGTCTGGCCCACGCTGCGGTTTGGGTGAATTGGCATTGCCTGAAAACGAACCGGGTTCTTCGATCATGCCGGGTAAGGTTAATCCGACACAATGCGAAGCACTGACGCAAGTATGTGCGCACGTTATGGGCAACGATGCCGCCGTTGGATTTGCTGGCAGTCAGGGGCATTTCGAACTGAACGTCTATAAACCGATGATGGCCTACAATGTGTTGCAGTCCATGCAGCTTATTGGCGATGCATCTGTTGCCTTCACCGACAATCTTGTTGTTGGTTTGCAAGCTGACGAAACGCGTATCGACAAATTGATGCGCGAAAGCTTGATGTTGGTAACCGCCTTGGCCCCCGAAATCGGGTATGACAACGCCACCGCCGTTGCCAAAACTGCGCATAAAAACGGAACCACCTTGAAAGAAGAAGCGATTAAATTGGGCTTTGTAGACGAAGCCACGTTTGACCGTGTTGTGCGTCCCGAGGATATGATCGGCCCGAAATGAACACACCCGTCAATCTGAACAAAATTCGCAAGTCAAAGGCTCGTGCAGACAAGCGCGCGCAAGCCGATGCAAACGCGACTTCATTTGGACGGACAAAATCTGAGAAAGACGCCGCGCGTGATTTGAATCTGCGCGCGGTAAAACAACTAGACGGCAAGAAGCTGGATAAACCCGGTTCATCATGACGGGCCGTCCTCAAAAGCATTCACTGACATTGAAGGGGCACCGCACCAGCGTGTCATTGGAACCTGAATTTTGGCTGCGGTTTCGTGAAATTGCGCAGGAGAAACAGATTCCCATCAATGAACTTGCCGCTGAAATAGACGAAGGCCGCGGTATTGAGCGCGGCCTTGCATCAGCAATTCGGGTGTTTGTTCTGAGCTATTATTTGGATCAAACCGACGCGCGGTAAATGGCGTCGATATTGCTTCCCAAAGCGGCCCCAAATTCCGTGTCACTTTGTGACTTTTGCAAACCCTCGGTCAACGCCCGGCTGAACGACGCGATCATTTTGCTGTTCTTGCTAAGACGGGCACAGGCATCCTGAGTTGAATATCCGCCCGACAAGGCGACGACCCGTAACACGCGCGGATGATCCGCCAACGCGTCATAAATCCCAGATTTGTTTGGAATGGTCAGTTTCAGCATAACATCCTGATCCGCCTCAAGGGTTGATAGCTTTGCCAACAACGCGTCCGCCAAAATTTCTTCGGCTTCAGATTTTGAAGAGGAATGTATGTTGATTTCAGGTTCGATGATGGGGACCATGCCCGCTTCGATGACTGTCATTGCAACGTCGAATTGGTTCGCAACGATCTTGGCAATCCCATCCGCATTGGCTGCATTGATGACGGATCGTTCCTTGGTGCCAAAAACACCAAGCTTTTTGGCCGCTGCCAGTGTTTCGGGCAGTCCCGGAATTGGCTTCATAATCTGAACGTCGTCGGATTCTTCTTCCAATCCTTTGTCGATTTTCAGAAACGGAACGACCCCGTTATTTTCCCAAATATACGCCGGTACTGTAACGCCGTCGATCTTTTCGCCCAACGTCTTGTCAAACAAGATCGCGCCGATCACCTTGGCCGAATTGAAATTTGCGTCCGTCATAATACGCGCACGCATGTTTTGAATTTCGGCAAACATCGCCTCTTCGCCATCATATGCGTCCGGTTCGACCCCATATTGATGCAAAGCCTTAGGCGTTGATCCTCCCGACTGGTCCAAAGCAGCAATAAACCCTGCACCTGAAATCACTTGTGTGCGCATTTTTTGAAAATCAGTCATATTATCTCCAGCTCAACACGAATCTATTCGCCACTCACTAGCGCACTGCGAGCCGTTCGTGAATTCGCCAGATCAACAGTTAGCGCTATCTCTTTGCAAAATTTAGCAAAATCCCGTTTTTTGCCCGAACAGTGAGGTGCGCAACAGGTGTGGGAACGTTTCCAGTAATGGTTTCGACTCGCCAATCTCGCAACAATCTTGCCAAAATCAACGGACCTTCCACCATTGCAAAACCCGCACCCGGACAAACACGTGCCCCCGCGGAAAATGGGATAAAGGCCTCTGCCCCACATTTCTTGCCGTTTTCTGTTTTCCAACGGGTTGGATCAAAGTCGTCTGGGTTTTCCCACAAACGTTCATGTCGATGCAGATGCCAGGGGCTTAAGACAAGCTGACTGCCGGCATCGATTTTGCGGTCGCGGAAATGTTCGCATTGCGTGGCTTCGCGCACCATCATTGGAACGGGCGGATACAGCCTGAGCGTTTCGCGAAAGACATCCCGCGTTATGGGCAATTTCGACATCACAGAGAAATCAGGTGATGTCAGTGCCTGCGCCTCTTGTGCAATTTTTGTTTGCCAGTCGGGATACAATGCCGCGAGATACAGCGCCCAACTTAGTGCGGAAGCGCTGGTTTCATGACCGGCCAGAAAAAAGATCGCAACCTGATCGACCATTTCATCGGTCGAGAACGTTTCACCCGTTTCAGGATCCTGCGTGGTCATTATTTTCGTGGCCAGATCCTGAGGCGCTTGGCCCGCATTGATTGCGTCCATGCGGTCTGTGGTCAGTTTGGTGATCAGTTTTCGAATCTTTTGGGCCGAGTTGCGCGTTTCTCTTTTAAATCCGCGCGGCATCCAACGTGGCAAAGGTAAAAAGGCCGCTAGGTTCAAGATCGGTTGTGATCGTTGATATTTTCGGAATTCATCAAACACGTCACTTGCGGTTTCGTGTTCGATTGGAATGGAAAACAACGTTCGAAAAATCACATCAGCCGCGGCGTGGCTCATGGCTTCCTCAACCTCTAAATGGCCTTCCTTTAGTCGGTCTGCCGCTGCTTCGGCGGCGTCCCACATTGCTGGGAATGTTGCGCGCAATCGACCGCCTTCAAAGGCGGGATCGATGATCCGGCGTTGACGTTTCCAAGTGTCACCGTTGGTTAGGAAAACCGAATTTCCTAACAATGGACGCAACCCTTCGCCCACACGGTCTGACTTTGGGAAATCTTGAGGGCGGTCTTTTAACAGAGTTCGCACCAAATCCGGTTGGTTCATCATGTAACTGCGAAAGAACGGAGTGCGAAATTCCGCCATCCACGCGCGATACAAACGTGCCGGTTGTGCGGACAGGATGTCTTGGCGAAACAAGCTCATGTAACGCCAAAGCGAAACCTTGTCTGGACGACTATTTGGTTTAGGCGGTTTCATGCGGCAATGGATGTGTGTTTGTTCACGGGTTTTTCTATCCGTGATTTGGACGGTTTACGATCTTTGTATCTGTGCCCAAGCGTTAGTGGACCGGCCGTGATTTGGAAGTAATCATAGTCATTGGGGCGATCAAAGGCGCATAAATACTGAAAATGCAGCCGAAAAAACCGCCACCGCAGTTCTTTCCAACGTTCTGGGCTAAGGGTCTGTGTGAACGCTGCGGAAAAGATCAAAGGCCAACGTTTGTTGTGCGGTGCGACACCCGAAACGGACACCGGATCGCATAACGCAAATGAACATCCGTCACCGGGTGCGGTTACATCAACCCAAGTTAGATCGGTGCAAGTTGATAGAAACTGTAAATCCGCCCGTAATCTGGTGGCATCCGGCAAGAAGGACACCATCGGCACCACCTGCCCCAAAGTCAGAAACGACAACGTGGCGCGGGATGGTGGTTGGTCTTTTAAAAGGTCAGATAGGATTGAAATGCCCAAATGCGCACCTGACGAATGGCCCACAACAAGCACCTCATCCACATCCGATTGCAATGCATCTGCAATCATGGTGCGAAAACTGGACATCCGCTGTTCCAACTCTGCCGGGATCGCGCCGCGCGATTGGGCCGAATAAGCATAGTCATGCATAAGATAGTAGGCAAAGACCTTACCATCCTTTGACTTGAACCACCGCAGCACGAGAACAAACACGGCAAGTGAAACCGCCGTTGCGATCACTTGTCCTATGAAACCGGTAAGGAGCGATTTGATCACTGCCGAAAGCAGCCCCCCGATTATCAGCGCCAGAACCAGTTGAAAGATCAACATGCCCACAGGGTAAAGGGCGGCGATCACGGGTCCTTTGCGCAAACGCATCAAACGGAACAACGCGCCAGAGGTGATGTAAATCCACGCAGTTTGGATCAATTGCCGGTATGTGGCGATGATCGAATTATCCATGCTGTCCCGCACAAGGTCGGACCAGACCAATACTTCGACATCGGTGTGAACGGATTGATCATCAATGACCGCATCCACCTGCCATCCGAAATTCGCGCCCTTTGGCGACGGCTTTAACGCGATGTTGTAGTTGGACACACGTGTCTGTTCCGCTGCCTCCGTGCGATACAATTCGCGGTATCTGCGCGGATGGAACGGATCATATCCGGGTATATAAAACACCCGGCGGCGTTTGACTTGCGTTTGGCTGTGACTGCTCATCTGCCTGCACCTATTATGTGCAGGTTAACGAGTCTTTTCGACAGAAGTAAGACCGCTTAGCCAAGGACAGCCAATGCTGGGAAAGTTTCGAGCAGCCAGAACGAAAATGTCGAAAACGCGCCAGTTAGCATTGCAAAGCCAACGATCAAAAGCAAAATTCCCATGACCCGTTCGATCGTTTTCATGTGGCGTTTGATCCGGTTCATGAACCCCATGGCGCGGCTCATGAACATGGCGGCCAAAAGAAACGGAATACCAAGCCCGGCGGCATAAACACCCAACAAGAATGTACCGCGTCCCACGGAAGCTTCGGATGCGGCAATCGACAGGATCGCGCCCAATTGTGGCCCGATGCACGGTGTCCAGCCAAAGGCGAATGCCAAGCCCAGGACATAAGCGCCAAATGATGATCCACCTTTGTCGCCCGCATCAATGCGCGCTTCTTGGTCCAGAAACGGAATGCGGAACAATCCGATAAAGTGCAGACCAAAGATCATGACAACGGCACCAGACACTTGCGCAAACAGGATCTGGTTTTGAAGAAAGAACGCCCCGAACGCCGAAGCGGTAAAGCCAAGGATCAAAAAGACCGTCGACAACCCCATCACAAAAAACAGAGCGGTTATCGTGACTTTACGTCGCCCTGCTGAATTGTCGGTCATGTCGCCAACGCTCACACCCGACATATAGGCCAGATAAGGCGGCACAATCGGCAATACACAGGGGCTAAGGAAACTAATTACACCGGCAAACAGCGCAATTGAGATGGCGGGCAACAGGCTCGCGTCTATGAGGCTTATTTCGAACATGTGTCAGAGTTATGCCAACATGGGCCATCTGTCACGGGGGCATACAGTCACAAGACTGTGGACGCATTGAAACATCAAAGCTATCTCGCATGTATGAATGATCAAAACACACTTGATGCGCGCGGGTTACTATGCCCGCTTCCCGTTTTAAAAGCCCGCAAACGGTTGCAATCTTTGGCTGTTGGGGACGAATTGATCGTTCATGCCGATGATCCGGCAGCGATTATCGATGTCCCGCATTTTTGTGCTGAATCTGGGCACAAGCTGGTGTCGCAGGACGATCAAGGTGCGTTTCAGGTCTATGTGATCCGCAAAAGTTAAGGGCGGATCCTAGAACCCGCCCTTCCCTATTTCGTTTATCGACCCAATGACCACCATCCACGCCGCTTCGGCTTGGATGGATCGGAAACGGTATCCGGTTCCGGCTCGGGTTTCGGTGCGGGCGCCGGTTTCACCACCTCTGGTGCGGCCTGTGCTGCGGCAACCACCACTGGTTCAGGTTCCGCCACTTTGGGCGCTTCCTTTGCCTTGGGTGCTTCGGTTGCCGTTGGTGCAGCGTCTTCCGTTACCTCTGCGACCACTTTGGGTTTGCGCGGTTTACGCGTCGCGGTCTTACGCTTTGGCTTTTCAGCGGGCGCTTCTTTTTCCGCAGGTTCGACAGCGGCTTCAGGTTCGCCAGACGTTTCTACGTCTGCAGGAGCGTCTGTTGCGGGCTGAACCTCAACCTCAGCCGGTTTTGGCTTTGGTTTGCGCGTGCGACGTGCCGTTTTCTTAGGCTTTTCTTCTGTCGCCTCTGTCGCAGGGTCCGAAGGTGTTTCCGCATCGGACTTTACGTCAGTCTCAGCAGCAGGAGCTTCCGCCTCTGCTACTTTGTTAGAAGCCTCATCTTCGTTTGAATTGGCCTCCGCATCAGCGTCAGAATTGTCAGGCTTAGCGTCCGCTTCGCCATCTGCGTTACCTTCGGTTTCTGCTTGATCCTCACGCGGGCCTTTGCCACGACGCGATCTGCGACGTCTGCGGCGGCGTTTTGGTTTTTGTTCTTCTTCCTCAACCTCACGCTCTTCGCTGACCTCTTCAACGACATCGTCGTCTTCGTCCACTTGATCCATAAGCGACGCGTCAACCGAAACAACAGGTGGATCGATGGCAACAACCTTGCGCGTTGCAGTCTTAAACCGTTCCATTGTGAAATCAGGCGACATCAACGACGGATCACCTTCGACCCGCACACTCAGGCCATAACGGGCCTCAATCTGAGCAATGTGATCGCGCTTTTGGTTCATCAAATAGTTCGCGATTCCGACAGGGCATTTGACCAACACTTCACGTGACCGTCTGCGCGTGCCTTCTTCTTCTATCCCACGCAGAATTTGCAGGGCCAGATTGTCATCAGAGCGGATCAAACCAGTGCCGTGACACACCTGACACGGTTGTGTCGTTGCTTCGATCATGCCCGGACGCAGACGTTGGCGCGACATTTCCATCAGACCAAAACCAGAAATGCGACCCACTTGAATGCGCGCACGATCGGTTTTCAGCTTGTCCTTCATGCGCTTTTCGACAGACGCGTTATTCTTGCGTTCTTCCATGTCGATAAAGTCGATAACGATCAAACCGGCCAAGTCGCGCAGACGCAGTTGACGCGCCACTTCTTCGGCGGCTTCAAGGTTGGTCTTTAACGCGGTTTCCTCGATTGATCCCTCTTTGGTCGCGCGACCAGAGTTCACATCGATGGCAACCAATGCCTCGGTGACACCGATAACAATGTAGCCGCCTGATTTAAGCTGAACGGTTGGATTGAACATCCCGCCCAAATAGCTTTCGACCTGAAAACGCGCGAAAAGCGGCAAGGAATCTTCGTACCTGCGCACGTTCTTTGCGTGCGACGGCATGATCATCTTCATGAAGTCTTTAGCGTTGCGATATCCGCGTTCGCCTTCGACCAGAACTTCTTCGATGTCACGGTTATACAAATCGCGGATCGACCGTTTGATTAAATCACCTTCTTCATAGATCTTTGCAGGGGCGATCGACTTAAGTGTCAACTCGCGCACTTGTTCCCACAAACGTTGAAGGTATTCATAATCCCGTTTGATTTCGGCCTTGGTCCGCTTTGCACCTGCGGTTCGAACGATCAGGCCGGCCCCTTGCGGGACTTCCATTTCGTTTGCGATCTCTTTTAGTTTTTTGCGGTCTGCTGCGTTGGTAATTTTACGGCTGATACCGCCACCACGCGCAGTGTTGGGCATCAGAACGCAATAGCGTCCTGCAAGGCTAAGGTAAGTCGTCAACGCGGCGCCTTTGTTGCCACGTTCTTCCTTGACCACTTGCACCAACAAAACTTGGCGAACTTTGATGACTTCCTGAATTTTGTACCGGCGCGGTCTTGGTTTGCGCGGCATACGGATTTCATCGCTGTCGTCTTCATCTGCGACAGATTCTATGGATTCGTCTTTGTCAGAAGCCGTGCTGCCTGCTTCTTTTTCGTCTTCGTCAGGCGATTCATCCTGGGCGGCACTGTCTGATGTTTCATCACTGGCAGTTTCGCCAGCAGTCTGTTGTGCCTCTTCGACCATTTCAGCATCTACAGGCGCGGAATCTGCGGCAGCTGTTTCTTCAACGGGCTGGTCAGAGGGTTGATCAGACGCCACTTCAACAGGCGCATCCGCCGTTGGTGCGTCAACACCTGTTTCGGGACTAGGTTGCGCGTCAGATTGTTCGACACTTGTGTCTTCGGACGGATCAATCGTTTCCATTCCGCCGATTTCAGACGTTACAACAGCATCATCCGTCGTCGTCTTTGCTGCTTTCGAGCTTTTGCGACGAGACTTAGAACGCGGTTTCTTTTTTTCCGCGTCTTCGTCACGGGCGCGCATTGCATCAGCATATGCACGCTCTTCCTCCATAAGCGCTTCGCGATCGGCAACCGGGATTTGATAATAGTCCGGGTGAATCTCGGAAAACGCAAGGAAACCATGGCGATTCCCGCCATAGTCGACAAATGCCGCCTGCAAAGACGGTTCTACGCGCGTTACTTTTGCGAGGTAAATATTACCGGCGAGTTGCCGTTTGTTTTCAGATTCAAAGTCAAATTCCTCAACCTTGTTTCCGTCCACCACCACGACGCGTGTCTCTTCCGCGTGGGTGGCATCGATAAGCATCTTCTTTGCCATGAAAGTCCATTGCACACAGACCTGAACCATCCGCCCGGGGGCGCAAGAGTTCGGTGTATGTGTCTGATTTGTGCGACGTTTTGTACGCGCTGCGGAAGGGCCTGAATGGCACTTGCCTCCGCTTCAACATGTTGCGCGCGCGTCATCGCGATTCTTCTCCGACGCATGGCTATATTGACCTAGCGCCCATTACTCGCCCCGAAAGACCTTAGTCCTCGACGGCATCACTCTGGCCCATGGGGCCCAATCGGTCTGTCGGGTCTTGCAAAGCACTTAGCCTGTCAGTGTCCCAAACAGCGAAACTCATGTGGCCTGCTGCACAAACTGCGCATAGGCCTACACCTACAGATAATGTTTTTTGGGTGTGGATGACAATGGGCAAAACACGTTTTACGCGTTCAACTGGCACAAACGCATCTATAACACCTGCAAGATCTGCATTGCCTGCCTGAAATCGGCGGCGACATGCTGACCTAAATCAGGCAGAGGTTTATTTGCGGGCCTTAAATCCGGGATTTGCACGGCGCGACATCCTGCACGCACGGCCGCTGTAATTCCGCGATCGCTATCTTCAAACGCAAAACAATCCGATGCAGAAACCCCCAACGCCTGAGCGGTTTCCAGATAAGGCGCAGGGTCAGGTTTGTTTGCTGACACTTCGTCACCGCCGGTGACCAGTTCAAAATGGTTAATCAGACCGGCTCCAGTCAAATGGTGGCGCGCTTGATCCCCTTTTGTCGAGGTGACAACCGCCATGCGATGCCCTTGTTCGGCCAGCATCTTCAAACATTCCGAAACGTGGGGTTTGATCGGTACGTCCTTGGCCATCTTTGCCCCGAAATTAGTATGCCATTCAGATACAAAAGTGTCATAGGGCAAATCATTCGGTAAGAATGTCAGCAACTGTCTTTGGGTTTCTGCACTGGATGAACCGACAAGCCCCAGAAAGAAGTGTGTTACGGTTTCAGTGGACACATCAAACGGCGCGAAAATTTCCAGAAACGTTTCCATGATGACCCGCTCCGTATCCAAAAGCAGACCGTCCATATCAAACAGAAACGCAGCAGGGGTTTTCATAGATTGTAGATCCAAAATTCGTCCAAGACAGAATTGTCGTCACCCTGTCTGTCACACCGGGATTGGATCAACAATCGTGACCACCTTTTTAGGCGGTCACGAATTGCAACTGGTCATCAAAGATGGGCAATCAAAGGCAGAAAATCAAAGATAGTCTGAACGTTGCAGGCCATATTTGGTCATCTTTTCGTTCAGCGTTCGTCTTGGCAGGCACAATTCGTCCATCACGGACGCAATCGATCCCTTGTGACGCCGCATCGTGTTGTCAATTAACATGCGTTCAAACGCTTCGACATATTCCTTAAGCGGCTTGCCTTCTGTGGTCATCACCGGTTGCATTTCCTCGTGATCGCTCATCAACAAGGACGCAATTGTTCCGGTGCCCCGCCGAGACTGCAAAACAGCCCGCTCTGCAATGTTGATCAACTGGCGGACATTTCCTGGCCAAGGTGCTTGCAGCAACTGGGCTGCTTCTTGTGCGCTGACTTTGGGTGCATCACAGCCGTATTCATCTGCGTATTGCTCCGAAAAGCGGGTGAACAACGTCAGAATGTCTTCGCCACGCTGGCGCAACGGTGGAACAGTGATTTTCAAGGCCGCAAGACGATAAAACAGATCAGGCCGCAATGCATCTTCGCAAGTTCTGCCAACTTCTTGCATGTTGCAGATCGCGACAATCCTTGTTTCGGCTGGCGTGCCTTGTTCGTTGATCACGCTTAAAAGACGCCCTTGGGTCGTTTCTGACAGGGCTTCGATGTCCTCAAGCACCAAAGTTCCGCCCCTTGCTTCCTCGACAGCAGGCAATTGAGCGTCTTCGGGAAGCATCGGACCGAACAGACGTTTCATCAACGCATCTTCTTCAAACGCAGAACAAGAGACTAAAACGAACTTTTTGCCGGCCCGAGACCCCACAGCGTGCAACGCATGTGCAACTAAGGTTTTACCGGTGCCGGTTTCCCCGTCGATCAGGACATGACCATCTGCCTGCCCCAGATCAAGAATATCCTCACGCAAACGCTCCATCACCGGGCTTGACCCGATCAGCTTTTTCATAAGCTGGCCACCGTCCGACAATTCCCGGCGCAATGCGCGGTTGTCCATCGTGAGGCGCCGCGCAACGGTCGCACGCTTGGCAAGTTGCGACATACGATCTGGGTTGAATGGCTTTTCTAGAAAATCATAGGCTCCGACGCGCATGGCTTCGACGGCCATAGGAACGTCACCGTGTCCTGTGATCATGATGACAGGCAACGCACTGTCCGACCCCATCAGTTTCTTTAGGAACTGCATCCCATCCATTCCGGGCATGCGGATGTCGGTGATCACGATGCCTGGATATTCTGGGCCCAGTGTTTTCAGGGCGTCTTCCGCGCTGGAGAATGTTTCCGTGTCATACCCCGACAGGGCCAACCACTGGCTGATGGATTGACGCATGTCTTGTTCATCATCAACGATTGCAATTTTCATAGCTTGGGTCATGGATTTACTCCGCCGCTTTTACCGTATCGCCGCTGCCAAGTATTGGCAGCTGCATTTCAAATACCGCTCCGCCGTCACGTCCGTTACGTGCTGTTAGACGTCCGCCAAGGTCGTTTACGATCCCGGAAGAGATGGCAAGCCCCAAGCCGACGCCGTCGCCGGGTTGCTTGGTGGTGTAGAACGGTTCAAACAATGAATCGAGATCGACAATTCCTGGTCCATTGTCCCGTACTGTCAATGTCGCGGTTTCCCCGTGAGATAGAATGATGTCAACTTGTGGTTTCTCAACAGACTTTGTTGCATCAAGCGCGTTGCGCAGAAGATTTACCATCACCTGCTCAATGCGCATGCGATCCCCCAAAACATCAACCCGCTGGTCTGGAATGATCCGGTTGATTTGGACCTGACGTTCACGCAATTGCGGCTCCATCATAGACAGGCTTGAAGCAAGCGCGTCGCCCATATGTACTGGGCTAAACTCATCCTGTCCCTTGCGCGCATAGGACTTCAATTGGCGTGTGATCGCCCCCATCCGTTCGATCAAGTCATCGATGCGCCCAAAACTGGCAACAGCCTCATCCGGACGGTGACGATTCAGCAATAATCGCGCCCCTGCTAGATAGGTTTTCATTGCAGCCAATGGTTGATTCAGCTCGTGACTAACGGCCGCTGACATTTCACCAAGTGCTGCCAATTTCGAGCTTTGTTCAAGCGTTTGTTCAGCCACGGCAAGGTCTTCTTGAACCCGTTTTCGTTCGGCAATTTCCCGCTGCAACCGTTCATTCAGTCGGCGAAGCTCTGCTGACTCTCGTTGGAAGAAAGTCGCCCTCAAGGCTGACCGTCGATTGAGCGCATAGAATGTCAAAGCGAGAAGAATCGCAAAGCCCATAATCTCTAGTGCCAGCACGCCGTTTACGCGTTCACGAACGCTCGTGTAGGTTGTGAAAACGGTCATCTGCCATCCACGAAACGGGATGCGCGTATCCAAACGCATGACGGCTTCGCCGCGCAGATACGCATCAGGTGGCAACGCGGTCCAATCGGCAGTGGCGCGAATGGCCCGCGCAATCGCGCTTTGCGGATCTTGCATGGCAAGCGCGTCAGGCGTTAGACGGCCACGCCAGCGGGGCTCGGTGGCTAGAACAATGGTTCCTTCGCTGTTGGTCACCCACAAAGCGTCGGTTATCCCACCCCATGTCCGTTCAAACTTTTGAAGGTCCACTTCGGCGGCAATGACACCCAATGTGTCGCCACCCACCTGAACGCGGCGCGAATAGATGAATTGATACCCGCCGGACTCACGTTCGTTTACCGTGAATATTGTGGTCGCAGCACGGATCGATTCAATAAAGAACGGCTGACTGCGATGGTTTTCACCAAGCCTGTTCCGGTCGGTCGCCGCCACAACGCGGCCATCGCCATCCATCAACGTCAATGACGCTGCGCCAATTTCCTCAACAAATGAGATGAGGCGTTGAGTGGATAACTGGTAGTCGGCGGAATTCAACGCACCAATCAGCGTCGGATCGCGTGCCAACAATTGCGGAACAATTGCGCCTTGCCGCAGCTCTGCGAGCAAATTCCCGGAATAAAGCGCCAACCGCAATTCGGCACGGTTTCGAGTGGTTTCAGTAAATCGGTCAGTAAGATAGCGATTGGTCACGTAAACCGTCAGCACGGCAGCAACACTCATCAGCAACAATGCGATGCGTGTTCGCCAACCAAGGCTTAGACCTTTACTGGAATTCCCACCCTTTTCCATTTGGCAAGATTAGGCCGGGACGCACCTCGGCTCAAGTCAAACAGCAGTCAACGCACCGGTCAACGCGCGGAAAAGCGCTTGTCCGTCTGTTCCACCATGTCCATCATCTGCCGCGCGCTCTGGATGCGGCATCATTCCAAGGACTCGGCGGTTTGGCGAAAGGATGCCCGCAATGTCATTCTGAGACCCGTTTGGATTGTCAGTATAGCGAAACGCGACACGGTCCTGATCTTCCAAAACCTTCAATGTTTCGGCATCGGCAAAGTAATTTCCGTCGTGATGCGCGATTGGAATATCGACGACGTCACCTGCATTATACCCTTCGGTAAAATGGCTTTGGGATGTTTCGACGCGCAAACCGACTGTTTTGCAAATGTATTTCAGTTTCGCATTACGCAATAACGCACCCGGCAACAGGCCCGTTTCTGTCAGAACTTGAAACCCGTTGCAGACCCCCAAAACGAATCCCCCACGTTGGGCATGGCCCACAACTTCGCGACATATCGGAGAATTCGCAGCAATCGCACCGCACCGAAGGTAGTCGCCAAAGGAAAACCCGCCCGGGACACCAACAACATCTATGCCATCAGGCAAAGATGTGTCTTTGTGCCAAACCATTTCGACATCGGCCCCTGCCGCACGAAACGCAACGGCGAGATCACGATCACAATTTGATCCAGGAAAAACAACGACAGCAGCTTTCATTCTCGTTCTCCGTAAATCCCGATGTTCGTGGGATTGAGGCGCAATTACAGGACCCACTTGGCCTGATTGCGATTAATCAGTTGTGCACAGCGTATAGTTTTACAAAAGCTCGACCGAGTACCGTTCAATGACAGTGTTGGCCAACAGCTTTTCGCACATCTCGTCAACTTGCGCCTCTGTGGTGCCATCGGCCAAATCCAGTTCGATGACCTTCCCTTGCCGCACGCCACCGACGCCATCAAATCCCATAGCGCCCAAAGCGTGCCGTACCGCTGCGCCTTGTGGGTCCAGAACACCATCTTTTAGCATCACATGCACACGTGCTTTCATCGCTCGTTTGCCCTTTTTGTTTAGTTGATCAAGGTCGGTTTCATCGCAGGTGGTGCATTCTTGGGTAAAACACCAAGACGACGGGCCACTTCGGTATACGCATCGGTCAAATTGCCCAGATCGCGCCGGAACACGTCCTTGTCCAATTTTTCACCGGTTTCGATATCCCAAAGGCGACAACTGTCTGGCGAAATCTCGTCTGCAATGACCAGCCGTTGGAAATCACCGTCATACACGCGGCCAATTTCAATTTTGAAATCAACCAAACGGATACCGACGGCCATCATAACGCCGGACATGAAATCATTGACCCGCAAAGCCAAGCTTACGATGTCGTCCATATCTTGTTGTGTGGCCCAGCCAAACGCAGCGATATGTTCTTCGCCGACCAGCGGATCACCTAATTTATCGTCTTTCAGACAATACTCGATAATCGGACGCGGCAGTTGCGTGCCTTCTTCGATTCCCAAGCGTTTGCTGATCGATCCAGCTGCATAGTTACGCACAATCACTTCCAATGGAATGATCTCGCAAGAGCGGCACAGCTGTTCGCGCATGTTCAAACGTTTCAGAAAATGCGTTGGGATCCCGACCTGATTCAGGCCAGTCATGAAATATTCCGACAAACGGTTGTTCAGAACACCTTTGCCATCAATCACGTCTTTCTTTTCGGCGTTAAAGGCGGTCGCATCGTCTTTAAAATATTGAACAATTGTTCCCGGCTCAGGACCTTCATACAAGATCTTTGCTTTGCCTTCGTATATCTTTTTCCGTCGCGCCATGGGCGTCCCTTCCGCCTGAAAACGAACCACCATACGCGGTTTGTCGTGGCCCTCTTAAGCGAAGCATGCATCGCTCGCAAGCGATGCGCGCCTTTGCCCCTTGCACCCTGTGCTCTGGCCCCGCATATCTTGATGGGACAACAATGAGAGGGGAGACGCAAATGAGCTCTTTCGAGGATCGCGAAAACGCATTCGAAAACAAGTATGCCCATGACGCTGAAATGCAATTCAAAGCCGAAGCCCGGCGCAACAAACTTCTTGGTTTGTGGGCCGCTGACCTACTTGGCAAGTCTGGCGATGATGCCGACGCTTATGCAAAAGAAGTCATCAAGTCTGATTTTGAAGAAGCCGGTGACGAAGACGTCTATCGCAAAGTATCCGGAGACTTGGGATCAAAAGCTGACGAAGCAACGATCCGAGGCAAGATGAAGGAATATATGGCCGAAGCAAAAGCGCAGTTGCTGGGCGAAGGCTAATTTAAGTCCTAAAAAGGTGCGCGCGATTTTAACCATTTTCGCGCACCTCTTAAGCTTCGACTCATTTATGCCCCTTAGAACCGAACATGGGTATAGTGAGTGGTGTAAGACATGCGCGAATTGTTGAGGAAAGACCGGCTCAAACTTTGTGTGCGCCTGTTTGCTCCGATACTCATTCTAGCGCTGTGTTTATCTGTTTTGTCACAGCATGTGACCCATACGTTATGGCAAACCCTTCCTTCGACCCTGTCCTCTATAAACCCACTCATTTGGCTTGCCGCCTTGGGGTTCACCGTGCTCAGCTTTTGGGCCATCGGGCGATATGACGGTGTTGCCCACACGCATTTGCAAACAGGTGTGCCCGCGTCACAGGCTCGACGCGGTGGAACGATTTCAATCGCTGTCGGGCAAACGTTGGGTTTTGGCGTTTTTACGGGCGCATTGGTTCGCTGGCGATTGCTTCCTGACCTAACATTGTCGCGTGCTTTGGCACTGTCTGCGTTTGTGTCCGTTACCTTTATATTGGGATGGATGTTTGTCACGGCAGTTGCGAGCCTGTTACTGCCCGCCCCGTCGTGGACGTTTTGGCCTGCCGTGGCGGTTGTTACTGCTGGTCCAGCCTTGGCGTTGGGTATCTTTCGCTGGCCCGTCTTGCGTTTGAAATCTGTTCGCCTTCATATGCCCAGTTTACGTATGACCGGTTCCATCATCGCGTGGAGCGCAGTGGATCTGTGTGCGGCTGGGGCCGCATTATGGATGTTGCTTCCCAGCGATGCGGACGTGTCTTTGACGGCGTTTCTTCCAATCTACATGATCGCTTTGGGTGCGGCTTTGATTTCGAACACTCCGGGTGGTGTCGGACCCTTCGAATTGGTTCTGATCAGCGCCCTACCCCAGATATCGCCTGATGCATTGATGGTTTCGGTTGTTGCGTTCCGCTTGGTCTTTTATGCCGTGCCTGCCTGTATCGGCGCGGCCTTTTTGGTGCGTCCATTTCCACCTTGCGACCGCACCGCCGAATATCCAATGCCCGCCTTAACCTTGCGAGAAGCGCCGCGAAGCGAAGTGTCCGTCATATTGCAAAATGGCGGCACCATGGAACGTACCCGAAACGGTGCATTTGCGGCGTGGACAACTGGTCAAACAGTAACCGCATTATTTGATCCTATTCGCGGTGGGATGTCCGAAACCTTACTGGCGTTGCGCACATTATCCGCTGCAAAGGGGCGATGGCCCGTTGCTTACAAATGTTCGTCACGATGTGCATTGATTGCCCGTACCGAAGGTTGGTCAATCCTTCATGTGGCAGATGACGCGCTTATTAAGACGCAGACTTATTCCTTGAATACGCCATCACGCAGAACTTTGCGCCGCAAACTTCGTTCAATCGAAAAAGCGGGTGTGCAGATTGTTCCCATCGAAGCTGTCTCTACATCTGAATTGGAACACATAGACGCAGAATGGTCGGCCCGTTTGGGACCCGCACGCGGTGGAACTATGGGGAGGTATTCCCAGGAATATCTTAAGTGCCAATTCGCACTGGCCGCAAAAGTGGATGGGAAAGCCGTTGCCTTTGTCAGTTTCTTTACGTCACAAAACGAATGGACATTGGATTTAATGCGTCAAACAGAGGACGCGCCAGCGGGTGTCATGCACGCATTGGTTCACGACTCTATTGAAACTGCAAAAGCGCACGGAATCCCGACCGTTTCCTTAGCAGCCACACCTGCGTGCCCTGATCCTTCGTCTGCTGTCTGGCGACACATTGCTGGACAAGTTGTTGAACGCGCTGGTGGCCCAGGTTTGCGACAATTCAAATCTGCATTTGCGCCAAACTGGCACCCCCGATACGCAGCTGCTCCCAATTCAATTAAACTTGCGGTTGGATTGGTTGATATCGCTCGTGAAATTCACAATCCACGTCCTATCAAGGCTTCATCCCTCAATGACATTCATGATTTACATGAGTATTATGAATTTGATTCACGTCGTCGCGCGTGAAATAGCAAGAGCAACCTCATAGAAAGCTCATGTTATGACAGATGCACTCAGCAAATTGCTCGCGGCCAAAGGGACTCTTTTGGCAGATGGGGCGACTGGAACAAATTTGTTCAATATGGGGCTGATGTCCGGCGATGCGCCTGAGTTGTGGAATACTGACGAACCCGAGAAGATTCGCCAACTTTATCGCGGTGCTGTGGACTCTGGGTCGGATGTGTTTCTGACCAATTCTTTTGGTGCAAACGCGTCCCGTCTCAAGCTTCACGATGCACAAGATCGCGCATTTGAACTTAGCAAGGTGGCCGCAGAAATTGCACGCGATATTGCAGACGCTGCGGATCATCCTGTGATTGTTGCTGGATCTGTCGGACCAACTGGCGAAATCATGCAGCCCGTCGGCGCCCTAAGCCATGCTGATGCTGTTGAGATTTTTCAGGAAACTGCCGAAGGCCTGAAAGCCGGTGGTGCAGACGTTGTTTGGGCCGAAACCATTTCAAGCGTTGAAGAATTCCAAGCCGCAGCAGAAGCATTTGCGCGCGCAGACATTCCATGGTGCGGCACGATGAGCTTTGACACAGCGGGGCGCACAATGATGGGCGTCACTGCCAAGGATTTCACAGCGTTGGTGGAAACCTTTGACGTTCCACCAATCGCATTTGGTGCAAACTGCGGAACCGGGTCATCGGATCTGCTGCGCACCGTTCTTGGGTTTTCAGACAGCAGCCGACCCGTGATCGCCAAGGGGAACGCGGGCATTCCCAAATATGTTGAAGGTCATATTCATTATGATGGTACGCCCGAATTGATGGGCGAATACGCGTTGCTTGCTCGTGCGTCTGGTGCGCGGATCATTGGTGGATGTTGCGGGACACAGCCAGAACACTTGCGCCATATGCGTGCGGCATTGGATTCAGCCGTGGATCGCGATGTACCTACATTGGACGAAATCGTTTCTGCGATGGGGCCGTTTACGTCTGAATCGGATGGCACAGATGGCAATGACAACGCCCCTCGCCGTCGCAAACGTCGCCGCGCGGCCTAAGCCCATGCGATTTAAAACAGCGACATTTGGGTTCCGGTCAAAATTGGGGCACGAAACAAATCTGTGCGCATGGGTTGAGCCGTCTTTGCCAACCCAAGGCGTTTGATCGCTATGTTAAATCGCGCTGCAACGAGTTCAGCATAATGGCCCTCTCCTCGCATACGATGATGCCAGCGCGCATCATAAAGCTGTCCACCGTGCATTTCGCGCAGCCGCGCCAGAACGCGGTCAGCACGGTTTGGCATAACATTTCGAAGCCACTCTTCGACCAATCCCGCGACTTCTTGTGGCAATCGCAACATAATCCAGCTGGCCGTCCGCGCACCGGACTCTTTGCCGGCGCGAAGAATGGATTCGAGTTCCGGATCAGTCAGCGCCGGAATCATCGGAGACGCCATGATTCGCACCGGAATACCCGCCTGTGCCAACCGTTGGATCGTTTTCAACCGACGCAAGGGTGCGGGCGCACGCGGTTCCATTTGTCGGGACAATTCTGCGTCCAAGGTGGTTACCGAAATACCCACACGCACCAATCCACGCCGCGCCATCGGCCCCAGAATATCAATATCTCTTTCGATCAAGCTACCTTTGGTGACAATGGCAACCGGATGTCCGGAATCCGCCAGCACTTTAAGGCAGGCGCGCGTAATCTCGTGTTTAACTTCGATGGGTTGATACGGGTCGGTGTTCGTTCCAATGGCGATTGGCGCAACTGCATAGTTCTTTTTCGCCAATTCGGCCTGCAACACATCGGCGGCCGCAGGTCTTGCGACCAAACGCGTTTCAAAATCAAGCCCGGGCGACAGTCCGAGATAGGCATGTGTTGGCCGCGCGAAACAATAGACACACCCATGTTCGCACCCTCTATAGGGATTGATGGATCGATCAAAGGGCAGATCCGGCGAGCGATTATAAGAAATCATTTTGCGTGGCCGTTCGATTGCCACTTCGGTGCGCAACGTTTTCAAGTCGGTGTCAGGTTCCCATCCGTCATCCACATCGATCCGAGTGTGCGTTTCGAACCGCCCGACGTCATTGGAAAGCGCGCCGCGCCCTTTGGTTTTGATGCCTTGCAGTGTCATTCCACAAATATAGAACAAAAACGGAACATTCACCACAAGTTCTTGCATCATCACCGGAACTTGAAAGTTAGTCTTAGATTTTTATTCGCAAAGGTCGCCCCCGATACGGGCGATGTCGCAATTCGGACAGTTCGACTGCGGCATTGTGACCAAATGCGCGTAAAGGCCCCTGATTCAAGAGGATAACCCATGTCTGAAGAAGACGATATTGTTTTGGCCGAACTCGACAACGATGAGCTTGTTCAGCAAATGTTTGACGATCTTTATGATGGTCTTAGGGAAGAGATCGAAGAAGGTGTAAACATCTTACTTGGGCGTGGCTGGGCGCCTTACAAAGTGCTGACAGAAGCATTGGTTGGCGGGATGACCATCGTTGGACAAGATTTCCGCGACGGTATCTTGTTTGTGCCCGAAGTGTTGCTGGCTGCAAATGCGATGAAGGGCGGCATGTCCATCCTTAAACCGCTTTTGGCCGAAACAGGTGCGCCACGTGTTGGTAAGATGGTGATTGGAACCGTTAAGGGTGACATTCACGACATTGGCAAAAACCTTGTGTCTATGATGATGGAAGGTGCAGGCTTCGAAGTCGTAGACTTGGGCATTAACAACCCTGTCGAAAATTACCTTGAAGCGCTCGAAGCTGAACAGGCCGACATTTTGGGTATGTCAGCGCTTTTGACGACAACGATGCCCTATATGAAGGTCGTGATTGATACCTTGGTCGAACAAGGGCTGCGCGACGATTATATCGTCTTGGTTGGCGGCGCCCCGTTGAACGAAGAGTTTGGCAAAGCGATCGGTGCGGATGCGTATTGCCGCGATGCAGCCGTTGCGGTTGAAACAGCAAAAGAGTTTGTTGCGCGCAAGCATAACCAACTCGCTGCTGGGTAAAGGTCGGGGCACATGTCCCTTCCTTCCGATACTGTATTGTCCGAAAATGGGCTTGCCGCTTCTGGCGGCGGGCGTGTTTTGATCATTGCGTGTGGTGCGTTGGCGCGCGAAATTATCGACCTTAAGGCGGTGAATGGCTGGGATCACTTGGATCTGACTTGTCTGCCCGCAAACCTTCACTTGTACCCGGAAAAAATCACTGATGCAGTGCGTGGTTCGGTGGCAAAGCATAAGTCGAAATATCACAATATTTTTGTCGCTTACGCAGATTGTGGGACCGGTGGGTTGCTGAAAGCGGCCTGTGACGAAATGGGTGTTGAGATGATCAAAGGCCCGCATTGCTATAGTTTTTTTGAAGGAAATGAACGCTTTGCGGAACAAAGTGAACGTGAATTCACCGCGTTCTTTCTTACGGATTTTCTGGTTCGCCAGTTTGACGCCTTTATTTGGCGCCCTATGGGTTTGGATCGCCACCCAGACTTGCGGGACATGTATTTCGGGAATTACGAAAAACTAGTGTATCAGGCGCAAACCGACGATCCTGAATTGACCGAAAAAGCAAAAGAATGCGCACAGCGGCTTGGGTTGGCCTTTGAACGCCGCTTTACTGGATATGGCGATCTCGCAAACGTTTTGGCAGAAATCTGAGGAAACTAGCCTGCGGCGGCAATACTGCGAACGCGTTCGATCATTGCACGCAACCCATTCGAACGTTGAGCTGACAAATGGTCGGTCAATCCGATGCGGCCCATTTCAGCGCGTGCGTCCACGGCCAGAACATCTGATAACGTCAGGCCATTATACAATTTGCGCAAAACAGCGATCAATCCGTTGACGATCATCGCATCACTTTCGCCATCAAATGTCAGCACGTTGGCGTTGACCTTAACATGCAACCAAACCTGACTGGCACATCCGTCGACCTTGGTTGCGGGTACTTTTAAACCGTCTGGTAAAGGGTCCATGGCCTTGCCCTCTTCGATGACATGCCGATAGCGATCTTCCCAATCTTCGAGGAATTCGAAATCTTCAACGATGTGTTCAAACGCTTCTGTCGCCATGATCGCCTCTTTCTTTGATCATGACCTAGGACGCACATCTGCAAAGGTCCAGACCAACACGTCTTTTCAAAGTGAGGTCGTTGCGCTACGACACTGTCAAAAGACCATGGAGGGGCCAGTCGATGCGTCGCGTCACCATTTTACTAATCGTTGCCGTACTTGGGCTGACCGCGTGCGGAACAGTCAGGGACAGCCGTATTAATCCATTCAATTGGTTTGGTGGCAGCCGGGAAGAACCCGTGCAAACAACACAAAAGGCCGATAATCCACTGATTCCAGAAAAATCCGGTGGTTTGTTCAATCGAAAAAGAGACTTGGGAGACACCTATACGGGTGTGCCTGTGAATGTGGTACGTGACCTTGTTATTGAACGCGTCCCCGGAGGAGCGATCATTCGAGTCACTGGCGTGTCACAATTTCAGAACGTTTATGATGTTCGTCTGACACCCGTCGACGAAGATGAAGAGGCCGTTGAAGGCGTTTTGGAATATCGTCTAGAGGCGCGCATTCCTGAAAAGCCAATTTCCGGTGGTGATGAACGTTTGCGGACGATCGTTGTTGCGCGAACCATTACAGACAACGAATTGGAATCAGTGCGACAGATTCGAGTCATTGGTCAGGACAATGCGCGCGTTACTGCGCGGCGCTGATCTGTCGAATTGCTAAAGACGCGTGTAAATTAGTCTATTGGAATGATCTGAACGTCATTTCCATTGGCCGTCAGCGCAATCTTACCTTCGCACAGGCGCAATGCGTCATCGCCGAACACTTCCATGCGCCATCCTGTAAGTGCCGGCATGTCGCGTTCTCCGGCGGACAACGCGTCCAAATCCGAAGCTGACGCGATCAGTTTCGCGGCAACCCCTGCATGTTCCGTTTTTGCTTTCAACAAGACACGCAGCAAATCGGCCAACGCTGGATTAACTTGCAGTCGATCACGGCTGTGATCCACGCTTGGCAATAACTTGTCCGGCAAGTTAGCAGCCCTCTGGATCGCCTGAAGAATACCGTCTGCGATATCCCCTTTGCGAGCTTCACGCAAAAGCAACCGTGCGCGGTTCAATTCTTCTGTGTTTTTCGGTTTCAGGCTGGCCAACTCGATCAAAGCATCATCTTTGTAAACACGGTTTCGCGGAACATTTTTGCCCTGCGCATGTTTTTCGCGAAAGGCTGCCAGTTCGCGAACATTGGCCAAAAACCGAGAGTTGTTCGTCCGTGTTTTGACGCGCTTCCACGCATTTTGAGGCTCAATAATGTAAGTTGTCGGCGTGAGCAGTACTTTTAACTCTTCTGACACCCACCGCGTGCGTTTGGTTTTATCCAATTCCTTAGACAGGAATTCATAGATCGTGCGCAAATGCGTGACATCCGCCAAGGCGTAAGTCATCTGGGCATCTGTCAATGGTCTGCGCGACCAATCTGTAAACCGGGATGTTTTGTCCAGCTTTGCACGGGCGATCTTTTTCACCAGCGTTTCGTACCCAACTTGTTCACCAAAGCCGCACACCATCGCAGCGACCTGCGTATCAAACAGAGGTTCTGGGAAAACCTGTGCATCGACAAAGAAAATTTCCAAGTCTTGCCGGGCCGCGTGAAACACTTTGACGACGGACGTGTCGCGAAACAACGCATAAAGCGGTTCAAGCGACAGACCATCAGAAAGTGGATCAACCAAAACAGCGTCGGTTTTTCCGTCACCCGGATACGCCAATTGGATTAGGCACAATTTGGAATAGTAGGTGCGTTCGCGAAGAAACTCGGTATCGACCGTCACGTAATCATATTTGGCAGCTTCAGTACAAAAAGCGTGCAATTCGTCGGTCGTCGTAAGTGTAATCATTCGTAATCCATCACAACCCCAAGTGGCGCGGGCCTAAAAGACTTACACGAAAGTAAATCCAAGGGCCAGTGCCCGTCAAAGATCAAAACGTGTTCTGTTTCCGCCTGCGAAACGACGCAGCACCTTGGGGTATAATTGATGCTCTTTCGTCAACACTCGTGCGGCCAAACTGTCCACTGTGTCGCCTGTTTCAATCGGTACCACGGCTTGGCCAAGGATCGGACCGTCATCCAATACTGGTGTCACAATATGTACGCTGCATCCTGCTGTGGTGTCACCGGCATCCAACGCACGCGCATGTGTGCTCAAGCCCGGATATTTTGGCAACAAGGATGGATGAATGTTCAGCATTTGATTGGCGCGCGCATCCACAAAAGCTGGGGACAAAACACGCATAAACCCGGCCAAACAAAATAGATCAGCGTTATATGGCGCAAGCGCTTTGTCGACACTGCCCTCGAATGCGGCCTTGTCTTTGCCAAAGGAACGATGATCCACCACTTCGGTCGCAAGCCCTTTGGACGTGGCCCAACCAATACCCGCAGCATCTGGATTGTTTGAGAATATCACACACGGACGCGCGGGATGATCACCCTGCATACTTTCGACGAGGGTGCGCATATTCGACCCACCGCCCGAAATAAAAATGGCGACCCGTTTCGTCAAAAAAGTGACCCGCTGTATTGAACGCCCTGCCCTTCGGATACGGTGCCGATGCGCACTGTATCTGAGCCGAGGATTTGCAACGCGGCGTCGGCTTGATCCGCTGGCACTGCGGCAACCATGCCAATGCCCGCGTTGAACGTTTTCAACAGTTCGGATTTCTCAAGACCTCCGACCTTTACCAACCACTGAAACACAGGGGGCAAGGTCCAGCTGTTCAGGTCGATATGTGCGCACAGGCCTTCCGGCATCATACGCGGGACGTTTTCAGTCAACCCGCCACCCGTAATGTGCGAAAACCCGTGAACGACACCGGCACGTGTCGCTTCGACGGCGGGTCGCACATATAATTGGGTCGGCGCCAACAACGCTTCGCCCAATGAAATATCTGCCCATGGGCACGCATCGTCCCAGCCAAGCCCCGAAAGCTCGACCAGTTTGCGCACCAAGGAATATCCGTTGGAATGAACACCATTGGAGGGCATGCCAAGTAAAACGTCGCCAGCGATCACATCTCGCGGCAAATCTTGCCCGCGTTCCATCGCACCCACAGCAAATCCGGCAAGGTCAAAATCACCCGGTGGGTACATTCCTGGCATTTCAGCGGTCTCACCACCTATCAATGCACACCCAGATGCTTCACATCCGACGGCAATGCCTTCGACGATGCGTGCCGCTTTGTCGACATCCAGCGCACCGGTCGCGAAATAATCCAGAAAGAATAGAGGTTCCGCGCCCTGACAGATCAAATCATTGACACACATCGCCACCAGATCGATCCCGACTGTATCCACATGCCCTGTGTCAATTGCGATGCGCAGCTTGGTGCCGACCCCATCGGTTGCAGCAACAAGGATTGGGTCATTGAAACCCGCCGCCTTTAGATCAAACAAACCGCCAAACCCGCCAAGACCGGACATAACACCGGATCGTTTTGTCCGGGCAGCCGCAGGTTTGATGCGATCAACAAGTGTGTTGCCGGCATCAATGTCTACGCCCGCATCACTGTAAGTTAATCCGTTCTTCTTGTTGCTCATGATCTGTCTCCAGCGCGGGCCGTTTTTTTCTTGCCCGCATTTAGGGCATGCGCGCTGGACTTGCAAAGGCATTGCTCACAAGTGCGCGATTTGTGCATTAACTACTTTGCCCTCAGGTTAAGCTAACTATGGTGGATCACAGCGTTGCACGCCAAATCAGCGGGCAAATCGAATAGGGGAAATCACTATGCGATTCTATAAACCAGCACTTGCAGTCCTACCGATCAGCCTCCTAGCAAGTGGAGCTTTTGCGCAAGATCAGCCGGAAGACAACCGTCTTAAATTCTCAATAAGTGGCCAAATCAACCGCGGCATCCTGTTCTTTGATGACGGAGGTGAAACCGGTGAAATATTTGTTGATAATGACAACTCATCAACACGTTTGCGTGCCACATTGTCTTACGATTTCGGACAAGTCACCATTGGTGGTCACACCGAGTTCGAATTTGAATTCAGCTCTACAGCAGAGATAAACCAGATAAACACTGACGATAGTGTTTCCGTCGCGAATGAACGTAAGTTTGAGCTTTTTGTTGAGGGTGGATTTGGTCGTCTGTCATTTGGCCAAGGCGACAGTGCGTCGAATGGCGCATCAGAAGTTGATTTGTCCGGTACAACGGTCGTTGGGTATTCCGGCATAGCTGACTTTGCTGGTGGTTTGTTACTTCGGGATGGCGCGGGCGCATTGACCACGAGCCGTATCGGTAACTTCTTTTCCAACCTCGATGGAAACAGCCGAATAGAACGCATTCGCTATGACACCCCGACGTATAAAGGGTTCACAGGGTCAATCTCTTTGGGTCAAGATGATCAAGAAGACCTCGCGATCCGGTACAAAAATGATTACGGCGATTACAAAGTCGCTGGTGCTATTTCTTACAGCACAACGAATTCGCGGGATCGTATCCACGGATCTGTGTCAGCGCTGCATAATCCGACCGGGATCAGCCTGACTTTTGCATCAGGCAGCGACGATCTGGATTCTGGTGCACGTGACCCGGGCTTTAATTACGTCAAAGTTGGATATCAAACGAACGATCTCTTGGCTTGGGGTAAAACCGCATTTTCGATCGATTACTATGATGGCAGCGATATCGGAGCCGCAGGAAGCGATTCTGAATCATTCGCGTTGCTGGCTGTGCAGAACATCGACCGTTACAACACTGAAATCTATGCAGGCTACCGGACCTATAGCGTAGATTCACCGGGTCAGACGTTTCAGGATCTTGACGGCTTCCTAGTTGGTGCGCGGTTCAAATTCTAAATTCAGACGCAAGCGCGGCATATCTGCCGCGCTTGCCTTTGGGCATCTTGACACGGGTGGCACCAGTGGTATTTCCGCATTCAGGGGGCCTGTAGCTCAACTGGTTAGAGCAGAGCGCTCATAACGCTTTGGTTGCGGGTTCAAGTCCTGCCGGGCCTACCAACATCGCCGTATTCACGCCGCGATGCTCTCCTCCTCCGCGTAAATCAGATGATCAATGTTCGTTAATGGATATAGATCACCGGATGCACTGTAGTTTTCAAGATTTGCCAACCGATACCCCTGCCCGCGTACGGTTTCGATCAAATCACTTGGTGCGCCGGCAGCGCCAAGGCGTGTTCGCATGCCGTTTAAGAACACTTCTAGAACGCGCGAATCTGGTGTCTCGTCTATTCCGTACAATTCACCCAAAATCTTGCTCTTAGTGACAACAGTCGTTTGGTTCAGGCACAAAGTTTCAAATATTTGATATTGCGAAGGCGACAATGCCACACGAACGCCAGCCCAATGCACCGCATGATCCCTTAAGTCCAACGACAAAGGACCATTTTGAAGGACGGGTCGCGAATTTCCATTTCGCCGAGACGTGACCGCCAACAAGCGATGTTTGATTTCTTGAAACGCCATTTTGGGGGACACAATGTCGTCTGCACCCAAATCCAAGCCAGTAAGCGAAACATCAATTGAATCGTCGTTGTTTAACAGCAATATCGACGCATTTGGTTGTTCTTTGCGCAATTGGCTTAACGCGACGCGCCAACGCAAATCAGGCAAGTCTGTTTCCAGAATGATTGCAGGGCTGTCCAGGAGATCAAGGCATTCAAAGACTTCGATACCGTCTTTTGCCGTCGTCGTTTGAAAACCCGCTTCGCGCAAACCTGCTTCGATCCGCGCGCCGTCCCATGTTGTTACACTCATTAAAATTCGCATCGCAATCGCTCCACTTGTTATTGGTGGTCCCGATTGCGTCGCATGGCCCAACGCAGGACCACGCACATGGTAGTTAATCTGTCACCGCAGCATTTATGCCTTGGCCTTCCACCCGGTTTTACGATGTCGGGCGACCGCTTTTCCAGTCAAATATTGTGAAAAGGTTAACGCACCTTGGTACCAGGCCTGGCTTTCGTTGCTGCGATCCTTAACGCGCAATCACGATGTCCGCGCGCAAGCCGCCTAAACTTTCACTGGTGCCCAAACGCAAAACGCCGCCATGCGCACGTGCAATATCTGTTGCGATGGCAAGGCCAAGACCAACGCCGCTGCCCCTGTCTTGATTGCGCGATGGATCAAGCCGCGTGAACGGCTTTTGCGCTTCGGCACGCTGGGCTTCGGGGATTCCGGGGCCTGGGTCTTCGACCCGTAACCGCAACGATTTATCGGTCACTTGCACAGACACTTCGGCACGTCCGCCATATCGCACGGCATTGGAAATAAGATTGTCTAACGCCCGTCGCATGGCCCCTTCACGCAGCATGACGTCGCCTTTCCCTTCAAGGATATTTAACGTCACATCCTGACCCGCGCGTTGGGCTTCGCTCACTACGCTTTTGGCCAGCTCAATTGCGTCCACAGATTCTGACGTGCCCTCGCCTGCACTTCTCGTGAAATTCAAGAATTCGTCGATCATTTGTTGCATGGCTTCGACGTCATGCAAGATCGGTTTGGCAATATCCTCATCCATCAATGACAGTTCCAAACGCATACGCGTCAATGGCGTGCGCAAGTCATGGCTTACACCGGACAACATCAACGTGCGCGTTTCGATCTGACGTTCGATCCGTTGACGCATATCGACAAAAGCAGCACCAGCGGCCCTCACCTCCGTTGCACCAGCAGGTGTATAGGGATCATGGCGGCCGCGACCAAACGCTTCGGATGCCTGAGCCAAACGTTTGATGGGGCGCAATTGATTACGTAAATAGATTAGCGCCACGACAGTTATCAAAACGCTGTAAAACACCATGTTCACAAAAAGCTGGTGCGGGTTCTTTGCCGAAACGCGCCGCCGATCAAATCCAATCTCAATGACCGCTGACTTGGTCTGGGCGATCAAACGCACTGTTTTATCTCGGGACAGATCAATAACGCGCAATTCGGGCACGTTCATCAACAGTTCCCGCATGATGATCCGGCCAGAGAAATCAAACCACTTTCGTTGATTGCCTTCCGTCAACACAGCATCGTCAACGACACGCACATTCATCTGCAATGGTTCAAGCTCGGCTTTAATCGCTTCTTCTATGTTTGGTTCACTGATCTGGTCGGCCAAATTCAGCACCAAACGCAATTCTCGCGTGACGGTCGTCGACATCTGCAATGTCACGTCCTCAAAATGGCGCTGTGTAAAGACTACGGACACGACAAGTTGCACGCAGATCACGGGCAGCAAAAGAATAAGCGCTGCACGCCCATACAGGCTTCGAGGCATATATCGTTTGAGCCATTGGAATATCA
Source organism: Paracoccaceae bacterium (assembly GCA_039984715.1). GTDB lineage: Bacteria > Pseudomonadota > Alphaproteobacteria > Rhodobacterales > Rhodobacteraceae > JABSSA01. The sequence goes on from JBDWUA010000014.1 coordinate 177,366, forward strand.
TGCGCTAAACTTAACCGCATGAACCCCAATGGAAAAGCAAGATGACACCTCCAGATGAATTTGATCCCCCGATTGGGGTGGCGGAAACACTGGAACCGGGATTGCGCCGCATCGTTGCGCCAAATCCGTCGCCCATGACCTATCGCGGAACCAATACCTATTTGCTGGGCACGCTTGGCTTGGCTGTTATCGACCCCGGGCCTGACAACGCAGGTCATTTGGCGGCCATTCTGGAAGCGGTCGCACCGGATCAGCACATTAGCCATATTTTTGTGACCCATGCCCATTTAGATCATTCCCCATTGGCGCGGCCTTTGTCGCAGGTGACTGGCGCTCCGGTTTATGCCTTTGGCCCCGCGGAAGCGGGCCGCAGTGTTGTGATGCAAGAGCTGGCTCAGTCTGGTTTGGTGGGCGGAGGCGAAGGCATCGACGTCGATTTTTTGCCAGATCATGCTTTGGAAGATGGCGCCGTCGTCAACGGAGGCGGATGGACATTGCGCGCTATTCATACACCGGGACATATAGGCAATCATTTGTGTTTCGGGTGGAATGACGTTTGTTTCACAGCCGATCATGTAATGGGATGGGCGTCATCCTTGGTGTCGCCTCCGGATGGTGACCTGACGGACTTTTTATCATCCTGTCAGAAGCTTATGGGCTGTAATTGGAGTGTTTTTTACCCCGGACATGGTGCGCCGATACTGGACCCTGCTGCCCGATTGGAATGGTTGGTCTCACATCGCAAATCCCGTGAAACATCGATTTTAGAGCATCTTGGGCGATGTCCACATTCCGCCACAGACTTGGCCCGCACAATTTATACCGACACCCCGGTCGCATTGCTTGGGGCTGCGGAACGCAATGTTCTTGCTCATTTAATCGATCTAGTCGGCCGTGATCTTGTCGAAGTGGTGGGTGCATTGCATGCAGGGGCAACGTTTAGGCTGCGCAATGTGCCGACGTCGTGACATTTGCGCCTATGGCAGCAAGGGACGCAATGGCCATTCCGAAATCAACGTTTTGGCTGGCGGCAACCGTGTTTGACGAAATTGTTCCTTTTACGAACATCGCGTCGACCTTGCCCCCAACCTAAAAGGGCGCGACGCAATCGCTCATATTGAAGCCGCTTGAATATACACTTTGCATTGATCGAGAACGTCATCGAAAGATCGCGAAATATCGATCTGAGTGCCGAGTTCATCCGGGCCGAGGTCTTCAAGCGCTTGAAACTGGCTGTCCAACAAAGATGTTGGCATAAAATGCTCGGATCGGTGTTTCAATCGGTCTGCGATGACATGAAATGGTGCGTTCAAGTGTAGAAAATGCACAGGCTTTCCGGCACTAGTTCGGATCATATCCCGGTATTTTCGCTTTAATGCCGAACAGCCAATCGCGACGGGATCAGATGTGTTTGCCAATGCGCGCCCAATATCGGCAAGCCATGGCGCACGGTCATCATCATCCAATGCGTTTCCTTGCGCCATTTTCTGAATGTTTGCTGATGGGTGCAGGTTGTCGCCATCAATGAACGAAAGCCCTTCGGCCTTTTCCAATGCGATACCGACCGATGTCTTACCGCATCCAGAAACACCCATGATAACAAAGCAACGCATCTTTTACCCCACAAATTGGCTTGTTGACGATTGGTACCGATAACACTTTGCCAATATCATCCTCGGTTTCCCTAATGTCAAAGGTAGGGATTTTGCAAGTTGGGTCATTCCTATATTGGTATCGGGACCCATTTGGCGTGAAGCGATTTTTTGAACCTGCGGACCAAAAGTCATTTCCGCAGTTGGGCCTGAAGGCTTGATTGTCAACATCTCGCGAACCTCGACAATGGGGTGTTACACCCGCATCATGTTTCGATGTACCATTGAAACCCGTAGGGCCATGGGTCAACTTGTTCGCAACACCTATTCGTAAATTTCGCAGGCAAAGCCCTGTTAACTCCCGTTTTTTGAGGTTCTAATGAAAGCCATTGTTGCGCACGCCGCTAAAGATCTTCGCATTGAACATCAAACCGCGCCCGAACCCGGCGCAGGCCAAGTTCTGATCCAAATGGAAGCTGGCGGAATTTGCGGCTCTGATTTGCATTATTACAGCCATGGCGGTTTTGGGACTGTACGGTTGAAAGAACCGATGGTCCTTGGTCACGAGGTTGCAGGTCGCATTGCATCGTTGGGTGCGGATGTTTCTGGCTTAGACGTCGGTCAACTGGTTGCGGTGTCCCCGTCTCGTCCCTGTCATGCTTGTGCCTTCTGCCACGAAGGCGCGCACAATCACTGCGAAAATATGCGCTTTTATGGATCAGCGATGCCGTTTCCACATATTCAGGGTGCTTTTCGTGAATTGCTGGTCGCAGACGCCACGCAATGTGCCCCCGCTGACGGATTAAGCGCGGGCGAAGCCGCAATGGCCGAACCCTTGTCCGTCGTCTTGCATGCCGCAAAGCATGCCGGTGATCTTATGGGAAAACGGGTTTTGATCACAGGATGCGGACCCATTGGCATGCTGACCGTTTTGGTGGCTCGTCAAGCAGGTGCAATCGAAGTCGTGGTCACCGATATAGAACCCTTCGTTCTGAACAAAGCCCGCGAATGCGGCGCAGACACAGCGTTGAACGTTGCCCAAGATCCGGAAGCCTTGGCACCGTATTGTCAGGGCAAAGGTCATTTCGATGTTTTGTTTGAATGCAGCGGCGTGGCGACTGCTTTGAGCGCAGCTATTGCGGCGATGCGTCCGCGCGCGACTATCGTGCAACTTGGGTTGGGTGGTGACATGACATTGCCGGTTCAGGCGATGACCGCCAAAGAGTTGAACTTCAAAGGGTCCTTTCGCTTTCATGCGGAATTCTTCACGGCTGTTGAAATGATGCGTCTGGGGCGCTTGTCTGTCAAAGACCTGATCACCCACACAATGCCTTTGGACAAAGCTATCGAGGCTTTCGATCTGGCCTCGGATAGAACGCAGGCCATCAAGGTTCAGTTGGCGTTTAATGATCAATGAGACCGTCGTTCTATATCAAAACAACGCGCTAAACACGTCAGACCTAACAATCTTGTGTAGGTTAGACGTTCGGCAATCGTAAACATTGATATCCTCATGCATACGCGTCAGTGTGGCTTGACCATTTATTGATGTGTTCTCGATGGCGACCTGATCGCGAGCAGATTTCGAAAAATTCTAGCTGCATTGGGATACTGGACGATGACAATTCTAAAAAGCCTGGCACCTGATTTGCCGTTTTCCACACAATCGATCACCGAGCGTGTTTTTGAAGGTTTTAAAGACCGATTGAACGAAACGATTGTGATCGACGGAATAGACAATCGTTCTTTGACTGGTCTTGAATTCATGGATCAGGTCAAAAGTTTGGCCGGCGGTCTGACGGAAATGGGTTTTGGCACGGGTAAGACTGTGGCACTTATGGCTCCAAACTGTCCCGAATACTGCATCATCTTTCATGCCGTTGCATGGGCCGGGGGGACAATCACCACCCTCAACCCGTCTTATACGGCAACCGAAATTGCACATCAGCTGAAGGATTCAGGGGCAGATGTGCTGATTACCATTCCTGATTTTCTGGATACGGCAAGACAAGGCAATCAAAATGGCTTGGAAATTTACGTCATTGGTGAATCGGACGCAGCACCGAAACTTGACGCACTTTATGGCACCCCAATACAACATCAGGTGCCTGTGGACTTAGACTTGCATCCTGTTGTCCTGCCCTATTCTTCTGGAACGACGGGACTGCCAAAGGGCGTAAAACTGTCCCATCGCAATCTGGTGATGAATATCGACCAGACAGCCGTTGGTGCTGATTTTCGGGTCGGAGAAACAGCCGCTGCGTTTCTGCCGTTCTTCCATATCTATGGAATGAATGTGCTGATGAATATGCATCTGGCCTGTGGTGGTCATCTGGTCACCATGCCGCGGTTTGATTTGGAACTGTTTTTGCGCATCAGCCAAGATCATAAATCCCGACGCATGTGGATTGTTCCGCCGGTGGCGTTGGCCTTGGCCAAACATCCGATGATCGATGAATTTGATCTTGGAGACTTGGAGCAGATATTCTCGGGTGCCGCGCCGATGGGAGCCGAACTTTCAGATGCTGTGGCCAAGCGTCTAAATTGCGCGATGTTGCAAGGGTATGGGATGACAGAATTAAGCCCCGTCACCCACGTCACACCACTTTCGGGACCGCGATCCGGGTCATCTGGCCTTGCCGTGCCCAATACCGATTGCCGCGTTGTCGATCCTGAGACGAACGAAGACGTGCCCGCCGGTGAAAAAGGCGAGCTTTGGGTTAAGGGCCCTCAGGTGATGCTTGGGTATCTGAACAATGAAGAAGCGACGCGTAACACTCTGACCGAAGACGGTTGGTTGAAAACTGGCGACGTCGCGATAATCGACGAAGACGGGTATATGTTCATTGTCGATCGCCTAAAGGAACTCATTAAATACAAAGGCTTCCAAGTCGCGCCAGCGGAATTGGAAGCCACGCTTGTTGCGCATCCCGGTGTTCAGGATGCGGCCGTCATTGGTAAACCAGATGATGAAGCCGGAGAGGTTCCCATTGCATTCGTCATCCCGACTGATCCCGCCCCAAGCGAAGACGAGTTGAAGCAGTATATCGCCCAAACTTTGGCATCCTACAAACAGCTGCAACAGATTCAGTTCGTCCAAGACATTCCAAAATCACCGTCAGGCAAAATCTTACGTCGGGTGTTGCGACAGCAATTGACCACGTGAAACGAAAAGTTGCGACTTTGAGCGGTGAATCAAACAACCGTGGTGGTGATCAAGAATCCTGAATCGCGGTCAAATACGTGTGCCAAGGACACATCATATGACAGCCGTATTTCCTCGCCTGACTTGGTTTCGACATCCGGCGCTTCGATGATGCGAACTTCGTCAGTTCCAACACGGCATGTCAGATGCGTTTCATTCCCCAAAGGTTCCACAACCTCGACACGCGCTTTGATGGCCCCTTCGGGATCAAGCCGAAAATGTTCGGGCCGAATGCCAAGGGCGACAGATTGTCCATCGCGTGCTGCTAGATAATCCGGCAAAGGCAATGTCGCGTGTGTGTGGGTCAGTGACGCCTGCCCGTTTGAAACGGAAACAGCGCCTGAAAAAATGTTCATCTGTGGCGCTCCGATGAATTCGGCCACGAACAAATTTTGGGGATGATTATACAATTGCAACGGTGTGCCGATTTGTTCGATCCGCCCGGCATTCATCACCACGATACGATCCGCCATGGTCATTGCTTCGGTTTGATCATGGGTGACATAGATCGAAGTCGTCCTTAACCGCTGATGCAGGCGTTTGACCTCTTTGCGCATTACAGCTCTGAGTTTTGCATCAAGGTTGGACAATGGTTCATCAAACAGAAAAACTTCTGGGTTGCGCACGATGGCCCGCCCCATCGCAACCCTTTGCCGTTGACCGCCTGACAGCTCTTTGGGGCGTCGATCCAGATAATCGTCCAACCCCAAGATGGCGCTGGCGGCAGCGACCGCTTCCGTAATCTCGGGCGTGGAGCGTTTTTCCAATTCCAACGCAAAGGACATGTTTTCCCGCACGGTCATATGGGGGTACAGCGCATAGGATTGAAAAACCATTGCGATGTCTCGATCCTTTGGCAGCAAATCATTCACGGTTCGCCCGCCAATGTTGATGTCACCGGAATTAGGGTCTTCGAGCCCGGCAATCATGCGCAAAAGTGTTGACTTCCCACATCCAGACGGCCCGACCAAGGCAACAAACTCACCCTGAGCGATATCAATGGACACCCCATGGATCACTTCAACAGCGTCAAATGACTTTCGGATTTTATCAAGGACAACCGTGGCCATTCCCGCCCCTTTTCAACGTCCAACGTGGACTGAAAGTGCGAATTCTTCATTGACTCGCGTTTCACTATTGGTATTCATAATTTCAATAATGGAATAATGGAAGCAAAATTTGTGGGCCCGAGTGCACGCCTTTTGGAAGTGATGGAGTACCTGATGGCCGCTGGTTCCGAACCCGTTAAACAGGTTCAGATATCACGTGACCTTGGAATTCCTGCAGCAACGGTCAATCGGATTGTGCGCACACTGGCCGAACGCGGATATCTGTTCCAAACAAGTGAAAAATACTGCATCCCAAACTTTCGTTTGATGCGAAATGTCCCGATGTCAGAAGATTACTTGTCTGTTCTAAGTGATCTGATGAACGACATTACAGCCACCCAAAAGATGTCGGTCGAGGCTGTCGTCGTCACAGGGTTTGATCTGCTTTGGCATTCCCGCACTGAATTGCCAGATGCCAGCGTTGCCATTCGCGCCGCGCGCGGATTTCGTCGCAGCTTGTACGAGCTGGATGCGATGTCGCGTCTGTATCTAAGCCGCCTTGGGTGGGATGAAGTCAGCTATCGTTTCTTTACCGGGGGTTTCTTTAAAACCGGTCTGGAAATGAAAGGTTTGGCCCCAAGCGAAGCTCGACGGATCGTTGAGAATGTCAAAGACGAAACGTTCGACATGGACTTTGACGGAAATCATGTGGGTGTCCGTCGCTTTGCCACAATCGTGGAAGATGACGAGGGCAATTTCCTGCATCTATTAAGCATCGCCGAAGCAGCTGTGCCCGTCCGGGACAAGGATGAACACATCGCGAACGCGCGGGACGTTCTGAATAAGGCGCGTGAAACGTTAAGCGCAAAAGTCAGCGCAGAAGCTTCGAGACGAAGCGACATGCGTCGGTCTCGCGCGAATTTGAAGGTCATAAAGTAACTGCAAAAAGTTTCTGGGGAGGAAACGATGAAACGAACACAATTACTAAGTGCCACAGTCGGTGCAGGCATTGCCTTGTCACTGTCGATGCCATCAACAGCACGCGCAGACGATTTGAATATCGTCTTGTTTTCAATGCCCTACACTCAAGGGTTGGCCAAGCTAGAAGCCGATTTTGAAGCCAAGACAGGCCACACTGCAAATATCGAAGTGATTGGTCAGGATGTCTTTGAAAACCGGATTACATTGTCTTTTACCGGTAAGACAGGCGATTTGGACGTTGTCCACACCCCCGTTATTCAGGTCCAACGTTGGATCGAAGCGGGCTGGTTGCGCCCCATTACATCCGAAGTGGATGGCATGGCCAGCAAGGACGATATCCTTGCCGGTCCTCTGGATGCATATCTTGTAAACGGCGAACGTTATGCACTGCCGTTTTTTGCTGAAACTGGCATGATGGCATACCGCACGGATCTTTTGGCCGCTGCGGGCTTCGACAAAGCGCCAGAAACTTGGGAAGAGATGCTCGAAGTCGCGGCAGCCGTCAAAACCGATGATACAGGCGCTTTGGCCATGCGTGTTGCACCCGGACAAGGGTTCAACATGTTCGTTTTCCCAATGATCATGCGGGCCTATGGCGGTGAATTCTTTGCTGACTATTCAGGCGGTGATCTCACACCAAACATGAACACTCCAGAAGCGTTGAAAGGTCTTGAAGTCTATTCAAGCTTGATGAACGACTTTGGCCCAGAAGGTATCGGCAACTTTAACTTTGGCGAAGTGGCTGCTGCGATGCAGACCGGACAAGTCGCCATGATTGTTGATGGAACGTCGATTGCTGCACGTACTCTGGACCCAGAGAAAAGCCAATTTGCCGATAAGATCAGCATTGCGGCCGTTCCATCCGGACCTGCGGGCCGTTCGCCTGCAATCGCCGTGCATGGATTGGGCATCCCAGCTGATGCACCAAGTCCAGAAGCATCGTTTGCGTTTTTGGAATGGGCGACAAGCGAAGAGGTTTTGACAAAAATCGCTTTGTCTGAAACTTATCCTGATTTCACGCGTGCATCCGTTGCAAGCAATGCGGATGTTCTGGCCAAATATGAAAGCATCCACCCGGACTTTCTTGATCTGAAGGTTCAGATGTTGGGTGACGCGATCGGTCACTATCGCCCACTGTTGCCACAATGGCCGCAGATCGGTCAGACCGTTGGTGAAAACATCAACGCCGCCGTCAATGGCATCATGTCTAACCAAGAAGCGTTGGCCACGTCAGACGAAGATATCGCCGATATCATGTCCGAGTAACTCAAACTTCTAAACTGTCATATCGCCTGCCTTCTGTGGTCAGGCGATATGACTACTTTCCAGCAAAGTGCATGTCGTAAGCTATGGGCGTTCAAACTCTTTTTCAGCGTGGTTACAATCGCATGCTGCTTCCTGCTGTTGTGGCGGTTGGCGTGTTTGCGATTTTGCCTTTGGTTGGAATGATCGGCCTTGCCTTTACGGACTTCCATTTGATCAAAGGCTGGCGCGGTGAATGGGGATTGCACAACTTTATGCGCATGACCCAAGACCGGCGGTTTCTGGCCTCGATCAATGTCATGTTGTTCCTCAGCGTTTTTGGCGTTTTATTTCAGGTGACCATGGGCACTTTGGTGGCGGTCGGTTTGGAAAAGATTGTCCCAAAGTGGCGTTTTATGCGCGGAATATTCGTGGTGCCGTTTGTGGTGCCTGCCGTTGCTGTCGCCCTGATCTGGCTGAGCTTGTTCACGCCGACCCTCAGCCCCATCAACGCGTTTTTCGATATTTTCGGCATCACGGTGCCTGCGTTCCTTACATCGGAATATGGCGCGATCTTTGCTATCGTCATTGCGGATACATGGGCCAGCTTTCCCTTTGTGATGCTTTTGATCCTAGCCGCCCTACAAGGGATATCCAGTGACCTCGAAGAAGCCGCATCCATCGATGGAGCCACCAAGATGCAAGTGTTCTGGCGGATCACGTTGCCTTTGTTAAAACCTGCGTTGTTGATGGTCGCCTTGTTCCGATTTATCGAAACCCTGAAACACTTTCCTTTGATCTTTATCATGACAAACGGTGGCCCAGGGCGCACGACACAGGCCACCAATTATTATGCCTACATCCAGACATTCCAATCGTCGAAAGTGTCGTATGGTGCGGCCATTGCCGTTTTCTTATTCGCCATTGCCGCCGTCATCAGCTTTTACGTCGCCCGCGCCAATGCGAGGATAACCGATGCGTAAAAACGGCTTTGATCTCAAGCAAAATGCTGGTCGCGCCATGATGCTTGGCTTTGCGATCTTTACGCTGTTGCCAATTGTCTGGGCCATCATTTTGTCGTTCCGGCCAGCTTCGCATCTGTTTGAACCCATCTGGAGTTCGCCCACTGTTCTGACATGGGATAACTTCGGCACGCTTGCACGATCCGATTTCCCGTTTGCATTGCTGAACAGTTTGGTCACCGCAGGTGGTGCGACAATTCTTGCAATGCTGATCGGAGTTCCTGCCGGATTTGCCTTGGCCAAGGGGCGTTCTCATCGCAAATTCATCGCGTCGTGGATGCTGTTATTGTTGCGCATGGCGCCGCCCGTGGGTTTTGTGATCCCGCTGTTTCTGCTCTATTTAAACATCGGGTTGATCGACACATGGTTTGGTCTGATTGCCGCCTACATGGTCTTGACGTTGCCCCTTGTTGTTTGGTCGTCATGGACGTCGATGGCGCAGGTTCCAAATGAACTGATCGAAGCGTCCTTGCTGGACGGCGCGACCTTGTTCCAGACATTTTGGAAAATCGTGTTGCCTGCGGCGCGACCGGGCGTGGTTGCCACAGCGGTCTTGGCATTTCTGATCGCTTGGAACGACTTCTTTTTCGCACTGATCATCACACGGTCGGACACGGTGACGGCCCCAGTCGCCATCATGAATTTTGTGTCCTATGCAACGGTTGATTGGGGCAGCATTGCCTTGGCCAGTATCGCGCTCACGTTGCCGACAGTGCCTGTCATCATCTTTGCCAATAAATATATCGTCCAGTCTTTGGGCGGCGCTGTGAAAGGTTGACTATGGCCGAACGTCCAAACATCGTTTTCATCCTGACGGACCAACAGCGGCTCGATACGATTGCGGCAAATGGCTATGATCACATGGTCACCCCGCATCTGGATAAACTCGTCGCGCAAGGGGCCGTCTTTAAAAACATGTATGTGACGGCGCCGTCCTGCGCCCCGTCCCGCGCATCGCTGTTCAGCGGCACCTATCCGCACACGAATGGTGTGTTTCGAAACGATGAACCGTGGAATTATTGCTGGGTCACTGAACTGGCCGATGCCGGATATCGCTGTGTGAATGTCGGCAAAATGCACACAATGCCAATCGAAGGGGCGTTTGGGTTCCACGAACGGCATGTGGTCGAAAACAAAGATCGCGATCATCCGAACTTGCCCTTCTATTTGGACAACTGGGACAAGGCCATCCACGCACGCGGCGCACATAAACCGTCTCGGGTCACCTATTCCAAACGCCCCGATTATAACGAGGCTTTGGGCGCTTTCGTCTGGGAACAAGACGAGGATTTGCATCCAGATGTGTTTGTCGCAGACACTGCGTGTTGGTGGTTGGAACGGTATCCGGGCCAAGAACCGTTCTTCCTTCAGGTCGGCTTTCCGGGGCCCCATCCACCCTATGACCCGACTCAAGACTACCTCGATCTGTATTTGGACAAGGACCTGCCCAAGGCGATTTTGGATTATGATTTGTCAACGCAGCCTGCCCCATTGCAAGCGCTGCGGAAGAACCACTTGGACAGCGGTCATGACGCGGTTGAACACCTCGAACACCCGACCGAGGATCAATTGCACCGCCAGCGGGCGCATTATTACGCCAACGTGACGATGATTGACGCCCAAGTCGGCAAGATCGTCCAAGCGCTTGAGGCCCGTGGCGTTCTTGACAACACATTGATCATTTTCACGTCCGATCACGGGGATTGTCTGAACGATCATGGTCATTCGCAAAAGTGGAACATGTACGAACAATCCGTCCATGTTCCAGCCGTGGTGTGCTGGCCCGGTGTAGTTGAGGCCGGAAAACAACTGCCACAGCTTGTGTCCTTGTTTGATTTCGGCCCCACCATCCTAGAAGCCGCAGGTGTGACCATCCCTGACTGGATGGAAGCGCGTACGCTAAGCGATGTTCTTTTCGACACGTCTGATGAACCACGCGAACGCGTATTCGCAGAACATTCCGACGATGCCATTTTGACCGAAACCAAGTTCATGACAATGGTGCGCAAAGGGAATTGGAAGCTGGTTCATTTTGTCGACAACGAACTTGGTCAGCTGTTTGATCTGTCAGTTGATCCAGACGAACGGGTGAACCTTTGGGATCATGCCGACCACCGCGATACCCAACGTGAATTGGTCACCGACATCCTAAACTGGCGCATCGAAAGCTCAAGAAAGACGCAAGGTTTTCAACAGATGCTGTCGCAAGCCAAACCGAGTTGAATCGTGGTGGGTAGCCGCGAGCTGTGCCCATCGACGTAATTTGTTTAAGGAATCACGGCTTTGCGTTCGACCTGTCGGTTGCGACGTTATTTGGTGCGATTACATTGCATAAATATTTGTAATTACTTGGGAAAATTCCCAAATAGGTTGTGATGCGAACGGTTATCTACTTCATTCAACGCGGGAACGAACAAGAATCCGGGAATTGGATGCCACCCAGGACAAATCTGCCGTTCAGTTTGTCCAAACCAACGTCAGCTCTTAACCCTAAGCGTCCCTCAACACGCCTGAAGTGTTCTTGCGATCCAAAATCCGTGCAGCCAAGGTCCTAAGGCCGATACCGGTGCGAAATTCAAATTCCTCAAAGTGAAAGCGACGGGCCTTAATGCCGTATTGTCCAAGCCCTTGTTGAAGGGCTTTGCGAAGTGAAACGGGGCCGCAGAACGAAAGCTTCATTTGTGACAGATCGCCTTGAACGGTGTTGGCGACAACTTCTGCTGAAAGCCGTTGGCCCTGATTGGATGCGATCACGTGCAAGTTGAGATTGGAGTTTTCTGTTGCGATTGCCTCTATCTCCACCAAATGCGGGGCAGTACTTTGGGATTTCACGCAGTAAAAGAGGTCGACCGGTCCCGTGTCTGACGTCAAATCGTCTGCCCATGCAAGGAACGGTGTGATGCCGATCCCGGCCGCGATCCAGACCTGGGCACGCTTTCCAGATTGGCGAAACCTGCCGAAGGGCCCTTGGATACGGACGCTTTGACCGGGTTCGACCACGTCTTGAAGGGTCGACGTAAAATCGCCAAGCGCTTTGATAGTGACGCGTAGCGACCCGTCGCGACCAATTTTGGAAAAACTGAATGGATGCGGCTCATCCATGCCTGAGTCATTAAATCGAAAGATGCCAAATTGTCCGGGCACCGCCTTCAAGGCTTTTCCGTTGGGCATCATCGTGATGGCTGTGGCTCCACCTGTTTTTTCAATCGAGATAATCCGATAACCGTAACTGGGGCGCATGTTCTCTGGCAGCATCATCCAGACATAGGCGGCCAGCCCTGCGACGCAGAATGCGCCTGTGTACATCCCGGCTGGATCGCTCATGGCAAAAGGCTTTATGATGAAAAAGAAGTGGAACACACCGGCGGCGAACAAAGCCCCCATGGCTTTGTGGGTCCATTTCCACAGGTGATAAGGAATGAAAGTCGCGACCGAGATCACAACCAAGATAAGCAGACCATAGAGGCTGATCTCGCCCAATGTCTCTGCAAGCTCATTCAGGAATGTCTCTTTCCCCAAACCGCGCATCTCGGCGTCAATCGTGTCGTGGAACAGGATTGCTAGCATGGCAGATATGCCCGCCCACTTGTGAAGCACATAAACGCGATCAAGCCCGCCAAAAACCGTCTCAATGCCGCGCAGGCGCGTTGACAGGATTTGCCCCCACGCCATCAGGATCAGCGCCGCGAGGCCTAGAAATTGCGAGAACAGTGCAACTTGATCCGTGACGTTTGAGAGGGAAAACAGCTGGTATGCGGGGAACACTGTCGTGGCAACGATCAGAATGCATCCGAAGAGGTTCATGTTCAGTCCTTATAGGGGTGCGCCTTGTGCCGCTTTGACCAAGTCGTCGGCCATCAAATCGTCGAGGAAAACACTGAGCAACTGTAAGCGCCCTGCGACGTCAGCTTTCTTGTAGACCGATGCGCATTGAGCCTTGATGGTCCCTTGTTTGGTCTCTCTTAAGTCCGCCATCTCGGCGATGGAGAAGCCTTTGATCGCCAAAATGGCCACTTCCCGTTCCGCGCTCGTTAGCGACCACGTCTTGAAACGCGCTTCCATGACTTCGTTAAAGGCACCGGAGGCGACTTTGATCTGGTCTTCAAGTTGATCCTGACGCGTCAATATCTGCCTCAACTCGTTGCCAGTAAAGGCCAGCCCGAAGAACAATGCGATGGTGACCAAAGCTTCGAGCATGTCGCTGTCAGTGAAACGGTTGACGGAATTGGGCCAAAGCAAGTCCCATGCGATGTCCATCAGAAAATAGGCGCAACAGATCGCCTGGATCGCAAATAAAGACCATAAGATTGCGGAACGGGACATTTTCGATCTCTCAACTTGGGTGATGATGCGCCCTTACTAAAGAGCGCATCATGAAATGTTTAGTGGTCGTCATCAGAGTCGTCTTCGTCCTCGTCTCCATCGTCGTCTTTTTCACCTTCTTCAACAGCACGAACCAAGCCGGTCTCGGGGGAAACCTCAATCTCAAAGAAGCGGCCCGCGCTCGACGCGGCGATTTCGATCTCGCCGTCCTCGACCTCGATCTCTGTCGTGGTGTATCCCTGCGCCTCAAGTGCCGCGCGAATGGCCGTTTCTGTCGCGCCGAGTTCATCACCGATATTGATTTGTGCGAGAGCCACACCAGGAGCGAGAAGCGTTGCCAGAAGAAGTGTTTTGCTGTGTTTGAACATTTTGAGTGCCTTTCCAAGACGCCTTGCACCGCGACATTGCGGTCGCCTTGATCTGAGGGCAGCTGACGGTCCGGGAAATTGCACTTCCGGGAGATGCGATACGGCTTAGGCCGAAAGTTTATGCTCAAATTCAAGGTCGTCTGTTCAAACCGCGACAGGTCCATGGGATGTCAGATTCAAATTCGATCACATCAAAAATGATCGAGTGCGATACTGTTGTCAGTGTGGTGGATACGATGGTTCAAGATGCGCATGGTGGCTTGGAGCGAGCGGAAAGGGATCCAAGCCAATTTGGACATACAGCCTTCTTTTGAAGCCTCCAATGAAGCACCCGGATTTCTCGAATTCAGTCAATTTAATTGAGGTGTGGCGGCAAAACGCTCTTGGTGGTGCGCCAAGATAACGAAGTTGTTCCGGGCAACCGTATGAGGGTCGCCTCATGAGTTCTCGCTACTCAACGCAAGGCCCTCTAGTGCCTTGCCGTTAAGCCCTTTCCGACAGCGGGTCCACGGTTGTTACGGCAACCTTGTTCTGGTCTTATCCTGTTTCCCCGTCAGAGAGCCTCGGTAGGTCAGCAACCCTGCGTCCTCAAGGAAAACCTCCAAGTGAAGCCTTCCCTTTTCCCCTGCAAATGGCGTTGCTTCAAAGATTGGCATGACTTGTGACATGCGGTTTGGCCACAAGAACACTTAGTGTTTTCGTATTTTCCGGAGAGACAATGCAAAGTAACAATGAGGCAACTATGCCTCCGATAGGGGTAAGCCATTATCTCTTAAGCTACTGAATTTATTGGCTCCGGCGGTAGGGATCGAACCTACGACAAATTGATTAACAGTCAACTGCTCTACCGCTGAGCTACGCCGGAACTGGGTGCGATATAGCAAGGGCGATTCAACCCGTCCAGAGGCTTTTTGCGCCAAAGCCAACTTTTGTTCACGCCCAGCCCCCCGCACTGTCAAAAATGTCTCAAATACAACGGGTGTAAAGGCATGTGCATCCATATTTTACAGGGGTTTGCCTTCCTTTGAATGCTGTTGCAGTGTCAGTTTATGCACACTGTTATTTCTTTGGAAAACTCAGATTTAAAGGCCCATATTCTACCCTTGGGTGCGACTCTGACGGGATTGTGGAACATAAACGACCCACGATCACTGGTCTTGGGTTTCGAGAATGCAGAAATCTATTCCCGTACGGACTTTTATGCAGGTGCGATTGTGGGGCCGGTTGCGAACCGGCTGTCCAATGGGTGCGTGACGATCGACGGACAGAATTATCAATTGCCGCAAAACGAAGGGCAAAATACCCTTCATTCAGGTCCGGATGGGCTGCATCATCGGGTTTGGAATGTTGATGCCATCACACAATCGTCTGTGACGCTGCGTTGCACATTGGCAGACGGCGATTGCGGATTGCCTGGAACGCGTGTGATCACCGCGCATTACAGCCTGTCGGGTCGCGCCCTGCAGTTGCACATGACCGCGACCAGCGACCGTACGACCCTTATGAACCTTGTGCATCATCCCTATTGGGCCATGAACAATGACGCCCGGTTGTCGGTCGCGAGTTCGCAAGTCCTTGAAGTGGATTCGACAAATCTACCGACGGGTCAGGTGAACGACGTTGATGAAACTCTATTTGATCTACGCACCCCCTCGCCCGTCCCCAAAGCAATGGATCACTGCTTTGCCCTGAACCAACACAGACGCGACAGGCCAGAATACGTCGCGGATTTGACCATGCCGCACTATGCCCTTCGGATCGAAACCGACGCCCCGGGATTGCAGGTTTATGCTGGCGCGGGATTGCCAAACATCCCTGCAGAACGGACGCAGGGATGGCCCATTGCCCCCTATTCTGGAATTGCTTTGGAACCGCAGTTTTGGCCTGACGCGCCAAAATACACGCATTTTCCATCGATATTATTGCCAGCCCAGCAACAGTGGGTCCAAACCACGCGATATGTATTAGAATTTTAGAAAGTATTCATTTTTCCAACACGGATGGGTCGATTCTATGCTATACTTGCCGAACATTATATTTTTTGTACGTAACTAGTCATTTCTAAGGAGGTCATTATGCCATCCTCACCACAAACACCAAAACCATCTAAAGAAAAGCCAAGCGGTTCAACACGAACGCCGCCGCCTTATCGATTTACAGACTACGCCAGCATTTGATGGCGTGACACTGGGGTCTATTCGGTCCAAACTTTGGGCATGACTGATCCCGTCTCGAGTATTAGAAATCTGGGTCCAGCGATGGATGCGGCCTGTAAAACTGCTGGAATTCATTCGGCAGAACAAGTGCGCACGCTTGGCCCAGACGAAACCTATCGCATGTTGCTGGCCAGTGGCGTGCGACCGCATTTCATCGGCTATTACGTTCTGGTCATGGGGCTGCAAGGCCGTCCGTGGAACGACTGCAAAGGCGATGAAAAAGCTGCGTTGCGCAAGCGATTTGACGCGATCAAAGCGGATGCATTTGATGCGGGTCAGTCTGCCTTTGAAAAGGCGTTAAACGAAATAGGTGTGATCGAAAAACGGTGACAGACTGGCAAAAATTGACGTGTTGATGCGGGTCACAACCGCAATTTTACCGATCCGTAGGCCAACATAAGACACATCGCGACAAACCCAATCAGATACGGCAAGCGCAATGCTATCTCGCGCCCGAATTCGGGTTCTGCCATCGAAACGATTACGCCGCCCAATAACGCCCCAATCGGCATCATGCCCCAACCAAAGAACCGATACAGCGAATTGACGCGCCCCAATAGATTGTCGGGGATCAAACGCTGGCGATAGGATACCGTGACAAGGTTCCACAGTACTCCGGCAACCACTTCAAGGAACAAGGCGAACGCAGCCAAAATCGGATTGGATGTCAGTCCGATTATGATCAACGGCATCGGAAACAGGATTAAGGCCAGTATGACGCCGCTTTGCCCACCGATCCGTGTGATCAACGCGGGCCCGACAAGTCCGCCTATCACACCACCTGCGGCCCCTGCTGTCAGCAACACACCGTGCCCCACTGCATCAAGTCCAAGTATCTCCTGAGAAAACAAAATCAATACGGTGACGGCCATCGTGGCCACAGCGTTCAAAATCCCGAGCATAATAGCCAAACGCAGAACCGTTACGTGTGATCGCATCCAGGTCCATCCTTCAACGATCTCCAACCACATCTTTCGTTTCTTTGGTACCGGACGGTTCGGAATGGACAGGCACCAGATCAACCACGCGGCAAGCGCAAAGGTCACCGCATCAACTGCGAACGGAACCGGAACCGCCATTGCGATCAAAACACCAGCCAGTGGCGGGCCGACGAACGAACCCATGATGTGTTCAACGCTCCACAATTGACCATTTGCGGTTTCGAGGTCCGATTTATCGACGACCGACGGCAAAACGGTTTGGGCGGCGTTGTCCCGAACAACTTCGGCGGTACCCAACAACAATGCCAAACCAGAAAGCGCCAGAATATACTTTAAGGGGTCGCCTTCCATGGGCAGCTCGGGCGACGCAAAGATCAACGCAATGACACCTGCCGTCAGAAGGAAACGAAACACATCGGCCTGAACCATCAGCAAACGCCTATCGTTTCGATCCGTGAGGACGCCGACAGGAATGGAAAACAAAAACCAAGGCAATCGCGTGGCAAACGCAACCAAAGCGATCAATAACGGATCACGTGTGAACAGAGTTGCCAGCCACGGGAACGCCAATGCAGAAATCCCGTCGCCTAAATTGGAGATTGCTGTGGCAGAGAAAAGCAACCGGAAGGATCGGTTCTTTGCGATCAAATACATATTTAGACAGTGACGTCGCACGTTAAACGAAGTCAATCACAAACGGATTGGGCACCACTCAGGCGGTCAAAACCAAAATGTGGTTCGCGCGATCCTTCAAAACGAAAAAAGCCGGCACACATATGCGCCGGCTTCAAATTCGAAACGTGTTTGGATTTAACCAACCAGTTCAAGGCCCGAAAAGAAATATGCAATCTCAACGGCTGCAGTTTCCGGCGCGTCAGAACCGTGCACAGAGTTTTCGCCAACTGATTCAGCGAACTCAGCGCGGATTGTACCTGCGGCTGCGTCTGCTGGGTTTGTGGCACCCATAACTTCGCGGTTCTTTGTGATGGCGTTTTCGCCTTCCAGAACCTGCGCGATGATTGGGCCAGATGCCATGAAATCACACAATTCGCCAAAGAATGGGCGTTCGGAATGCACAGAATAGAATACGCCCGCCTGCTCTTTTGTCAGGTGAATGCGTTTTTGTGCTACGATGCGCAGGCCTGCGTCTTCGAACTTGGCATTGATCTTGCCAGTCAGGTTCCGCTTGGTTGCGTCGGGTTTGATGATCGAAAAGGTGCGTTCCAGCGCCATGGGTCACTCCAAAGGTTATATCTCGGGCGCCCGTTAGCACGGCTGACAGAGCTTGGAAAGCTCTGCATTTATTTAGGCCACACCATTTCCATCATGTGTCGCGTCGAACCAAACAAACGCTAAGGTCATGCAACGCACCAATCGTGGTCAGTTAGGTCGCGCTATTTCCACCAAATTTCCATCTGGGTCATTGAAATAGACTGACATTATTTGCCCCGTCGCCCCGATCCGTTCCACGGGGCCTTTCAAAACCGAAATGCCCGCCTCGCGTAGCCTGTGCACCAAACCAAACGTGTCTTCACTGGTCAAAACACAGAAATTTGCGGTTCCGGGAAGAGTGTTTTTCGCGATGGATGGAAGGTTTTCTACGTTTTGCAGATTGATTTTCTGCGCACCTAAATGCAGTGTCCATTTCCCATCTGTGTCTACTTCCGCCTCAAAGCCCAGTCGTTCGTGATAGAATGCAACGGTTTGTGCTACGTCGCGTACAGCAAGAACGATATGATCCAGTCCGGTAATCATCTCAAAATCCTTTATCGCTGATTTGCATCTACATACTTGCTCAACTGCGCGTAATCAGGCAAGCCGCGCATATGTTGAGGATCGAAGATATCACTTATGCGATTGCGGGCCGCCCTTTGTTCGAGGGCGCGTCGGCAGTTATTCCTGATGGACACAAAGTTGGTCTGGTTGGCCGCAATGGCACGGGTAAAACCACGCTGTTTCGTCTGATCTATGGTGAACTTGCCTTGGAGTCCGGAACATTGCGTCTGCCCAAGCGTGCGCGCATCGGTGGTGTGTCCCAAGAAGCGCCGTCAAGCAGCCAAAGTTTGCTGGACACGGTTTTGGTTGCCGATACAGAACGCGCGGCGTTGTTGGCCGAAGAAACTGATGATCCGAACCGCATTGCAGAAATTCAAACCCGTCTTGTCGATATTGACGCGTGGTCTGCAGAAGCACGTGCCGCGACGATCCTAAAGGGGTTGGGCTTTGACGAGGCGGATCAACAACGCCCCTGCTCGGACTTTTCTGGCGGGTGGCGCATGCGCGTCGCGTTGGCGGCCGTTTTGTTTTCGCAACCCGATCTTTTGCTGCTCGACGAACCGACCAACTATCTTGATCTGGAAGGTGCCTTGTGGCTGGAAAGCTATCTGGCGAAATATCCACATACGGTCATTATCATCAGTCACGATCGCGGTTTGTTGAACCGCGCTGTTGGCGCAATTTTACACCTCGAAGACCGCAATTTGACCTTGTATCAAGGACCATACGATCAATTTGCACGTCAACGCGCTGAACGTATCGCCCAAGCCCAAGCCATGGGTAAAAAACAAGAAGCCCGGCGCGCGCATTTGCAGTCTTATGTTGATCGCTTTCGTTACAAAGCCGACAAAGCACGTCAGGCCCAATCGCGGCTGAAAGCATTGGCGCGAATGCAGCCGATTACGACACCACAAGAAGCGGCCTTGCGTCGGTTCGAATTCCCCACACCTGAAGAGCTTGCGCCCCCTATCGTCAACCTTGAAGGTGTGTCGACGGGGTATGGTGAAACCGAAATCTTGCGCCATTTGGATCTGCGTATTGATCAGGACGACCGCATCGCCTTGTTGGGTAAAAACGGTCAGGGCAAATCGACCTTGTCCAAGCTGTTGTCAGACAGATTGCCAAAAATGTCCGGCAAAATGGTGCGTGCCAGCAAATTGCGCATCGGATATTTTGCCCAACACCAAGTCGACGAACTTCATGTTGATGAAACACCTTTGGATCACCTGCGGCGTGAACGCCCCAGGGAAGAACCCAAAAGATGGCGCAGTCGGTTGTCTGGTTTTGGGTTGACCGCTGATCAAGCCGGAACATTGGTTGGAAAACTGTCCGGTGGGCAAAAAGCGCGTCTGTCATTGTTATTGGCCACATTGGATGCGCCGCATCTGTTGATTCTTGATGAACCGACCAACCACCTTGATATCGAAAGCCGCGAAGCTTTGGTCGAAGCGTTGACCGCCTATACAGGTGCTGTGATTCTGGTCAGCCACGATATGCACTTGTTAAGCCTTGTTGCAGATCGCCTTTGGTTGGTGTCGGACGGAACGGTCAAACCGTTTCAAGGTGATTTGGAAGCGTACCGCGCACATCTGTTGGATCAACCGGCACCAAAGGCTCCGAAACCGGAAAAGCCGAAAAAGATACCACGCGATGCGATGAAACAGTTGAAGACGGATGTTCGAAACGCTGAGGTTCGCATGGAAAAACTGAATGATATGCAGGCGAAATTGTCTGAAAAGCTTGCCGACCCCAAACTGTACGAAGACTCGCGGCGCGACGATCTGGAAGTCTGGCAATCCAAATTCAACGAGCTAGAAGAAGCAATGTCTCGGGCGGAAACCATATGGCTTTCGGCGACAGAAGCGCTTGAAGCGGCACAAGCCCGCTGACAGCGGCGCCAATCGACCCTATATTGAACATATGGAAAATATAGACACCGCACATCTCGTTTATCTCGTTGTTTTGCTGATCGCGATCGGCGGATGGTTTTTGGCGTCTGGTCGCCTATTGAAATCGCTGCAACAAGCGTCGGCTTGGGTTCTGATTTTTCTTGTCACGATTGCCGGTGTTGGCATCTGGCAGGACATCCAAGGCGAACGCCCGTTTCAAACTCGGATCGAAGATTCAGGCCGCATCATTGCAGAACGTGGTCGCGGTGGTCATTACCATTTGACGCTTGATATCAATGGTGTGCCGACGCATTTCCTTGTGGACACGGGCGCCACGGATATTGTGTTGACCCTCGAGGATGCAGAAGCCGCAGGCATTGGTTTTGATCAACTCAAATTCATGGGCCGTGCCAATACTGCCAATGGCGAAGTCAGCACAGCCCCGGTACGATTGGAAAGCGTTCAAATCGGCCCCGTAACGGATCGGGATGTCTATGCTGTCGTGAATGGCGGTGAGATGGACCAATCATTGCTGGGCATGGAATACTTGCAACGCTGGGGAACGATTGAGATCACCGGTGGAGAGCTTATCCTGACGCGTTAAATACTCGATTTAGGTCGGCTCGACATCATTAACAGGATGAGATTTCGCTTCTAATCCCCTGTTTTCGCTTTCATTTCCCACCGTCCAGAGTCTTCGGACCAGTATTGCGCGCTTGCACCGGATTCCTTCAGCTTTTTCCACTGCCCACGCGCAACATCCAGCGCCTGTGCGTCATTGCCATCAAACAAAACGCATGCGCGTTCCAGCCCGGTCAGCTCATCCGCGCTAACTTCTGCGCCATCAATAGCCATGACACATTGCGGATCATTTCCAGCCGGTCCTTGTGTCAGCAAAACAGGTTGCAATGCGTCATGCGCCCCGCCCGCCATTCCATGTGGCAAGAACCCTTCTTCGGGTCCAAGCCAAAGCTTTTCATCAAGCCACGTCAGGCGTTCCACATTTGATCCACGCACAGCGACACGCCATCCAGCATGCATGGCTTTCGCCAGCAGCATGGACAACGTGTCTTCCAATGGTCGACGTGTCAGGTGATAGAAATAAACCGCGCCCAAGTCAGCTCTCGTATTTATCAGCAACAAGGCGGTTAAGCGCAGCAACCCCCCAGCCGGTGGCCCCTTTTGGAGCCAGTGCCGTGTCAGACTTAACAGACGCAACACCCGCGATATCCAAATGAATCCAAGGGGTTTCGTCTTTGACAAAGCGTTTCAGAAACTGCGCGGCGGTGACTGATCCCGCGGGTCGACCCCCGATATTCTTCATGTCTGCAATGCGCGATTTCAATAGATCATCATAGCCTTTTCCAAGGGGCATGCGCCATGCGCCTTCATCTTCTGCGCCCGCCGCTTTCATGAATGATCCACAAAATGAATCTTCGTTGGAAAAGACGCCCGCGTTTTCATGACCCAATCCAATGATGATCGCGCCCGTCAATGTGGCCAAGTCAATCATTCCAACTGGTTCAAAACGTTCCTGCGCGTACCACATGACATCACACAGAACCAAACGCCCTTCGGCGTCCGTGTTGATGACTTCGACGGTGTCACCCTTCATGGATGTTATGACATCACCCGGACGCGTCGCATTGCCCGACGGCATGTTTTCGACAAGACCAACCAGACCAACAACGTTTGCCTTGGCTTTACGCAACGCCAAGGCCTTCATGACACCAGCAACTGTACCCGCGCCGCCCATATCCATTGTCATGTCTTCCATGCCACCAGCTGGTTTCAGGCTGATGCCACCGGTGTCAAAGACCACGCCTTTGCCAACCAATGCCAACGGCTTTTCATCACCGCCACCATTCCAGCGCATGACGACCACCTTAGACGGGCTATCAGACCCCTGCCCGACACATAAAAGTGTTCTCATACCAAGCCTTGCAAGCTCTTCTTCATCCAGAATTTCGACGTCCATACCAAGAGCCGATAAGGCGTCCAGACGATTGGAAAATTCCGTTGTGGTCAAAACATTCGCTGGCTCGTTCACCAAATCACGAGTGAAAAACGCGCCATCCGCCACAGCAATCAGAGGTGCCGCAGCGGCCGACAATTCGTCTTGTTTGTTTGCATGAACAATGAACGCACCCTCGGCAGCATCTGCTTTGGTTTTGTGTGGTAAAAAATCGTAGTCGCGCATTAAAGCGCCAAAAACGATTTCTTCTGATTTGCGCTGATTGCCAGTACAAATCAACATATCCGACGTGCCGCGCAGACGCCCCAATGCCGCGCCAGCCTTGCGCATGTCGGCCTGTTCAGCGCGTTTATCCAAACAAACAACGTCCAGCGCGTCCACTTGCACCCCAGTTGGAAAAGCCAGACTGCTCACATCACCCGAGCGGGACTTACCAAAACGTTCGCTTTGCAGGTATCGTGCAACCGCGCCTTTGGTCAGCTTGTTTACGCGACGCCCGGCTGGATCCATTTGCCCATCTGGTGTCACTAATATTGCGATACGACCTGTTGCCGAATTCAGCGCATCCAAATCGGTCTCAACAAATGTAACAGGCGTCAGGTCAGTCATTTTGGGGGCTCCGTCATGTTGTGTGTCATGTTATGTGTGCGATTGGGGCACCAAGCCGCATAAGTTCCAAGCTTTCAAGTGCAGAATCGCGTTTTCCAGAGCCCCAACATGGGTTAACATGATACTAGGTTGCTGCTATATTTAGTTTACGGAGGCACGCTTGACCCGAGTCGACCGCTATATGCTGTCCCAATTTTTATGGCTGTTCGGCTTTTTTTCTCTTATTCTGGTCGCGATCTTTTGGGTCAACCGGGCAGTATCGCTGTTTGACCGGCTGATCGGCGACGGCCAATCCGCGCTTGTTTTCCTTGAATTCAGCACCTTGGCCTTGCCAAGATTGATCATCACCGTCTTGCCGATCGCAACATTTGCAGCGTCCGTTTACGTCACAAACAGGCTGAACAACGAAAGCGAATTAACAGTTTTGATGGCCACGGGTCGCAGTCCTTGGCGATTGGCGCGTCCGGTTCTGGTGTTTGGATTGATATCTGCACTCATGATGTCCGTGCTCAGCCATGTTCTGGTTCCAGCCGCTCAGGCCCGATTAAGCGAGCGCGAAGCCGACATTGCGCAGAACGTTACCGCGCGTCTTTTGACCGAAGGGTCGTTTCTAAGCCCAAGCCCCGGCGTCACATTCTATACCCGCGAAATTGGCGAAGATGGTGTATTGAAAGACGTGTTCTTGGCGGATCGCCGAATTGAAGCGCAGCGTATGATTTATACCGCTTCCGAAGCGTATCTGGTGCGCCAAGGTGACCAGACCACATTGATAATGATTGATGGCCTTGCTCAACGTTTTGACGGCGAAAAACAGCGGCTGTCCACGGGTAAGTTCCAAGACTTTAGCTTTGATATCACATCACTTGTGCGCAAAGATCAGTCTTTGGGCACCAATATACGTGAGATCGGTACGTTAGAAATGATCAACGACACTGCCGCCGTGGCGGCTGGCACAAGCGCGTCGCGTGGTGAAATCGCTGAAGAGCTGCATGACAGATTTGCACGACCTTTGTTTTGTATCGTCACTGCTTTGATCGGATTCGCAACCTTGTTGGTTGGCGGATATTCCCGGTTTGGCGTCTGGCGCGAGGTTGTCGGAGCATTTGGCCTGCTTATTCTGGTTGATGGTCTGCGTGGTGCGTTGTCTGGCGCTGTTCTGGCAGATGCGGCGGATTGGTACTTGATGTACATACCAAGCGGTGTTGGATTTACTTTAGCCCTTTTGCTGTTGGCATCCGCATCTAGACCCGGTTGGTGGAAGCGGAGGATACCAGCATGATCCTTCATTTCTATTTTGCACGCCGCTTTGCGACCGCGTTTTTCTTGTTGGCGTTGGTCCTTTTTGCCTTGGTATCTCTTGTCGATTTTGTGGATCAAACCAGACGGTTCTCTGATCTGGGTCTCAGCGTGGGGCAACGATTGGGGCTGACATTCTTCAACGTTCCCGCAACGATGAACCAAGTGATGCCTATACTGATGATCTTGGCGACTGTTGCCCTGTTTATCTCGTTGGCACGCAGTTCGGAACTTGTTGTGACGCGTGCCGCTGGTCGTTCCGCAATGCGGTCCCTTATTTCCCCCATTGCCGTTGCCTTTTTGATTGGCGTCTTAACGGTCACTATTTTTGGGCCGTTTGTGGCGGCGGCTTCCAAACGATATGCGACTTTGGCTGAAACATATCGGTCGGGCGGCGCATCGACCTTGTCTTTGTCGGCAGATGGTCTTTGGCTGCGGGAAGGCAGCTCTCAGGGACAGACCGTTATTCGTGCCTCTCGTTCCAACGCCGACGCGTCAATTCTGTATGATGTAACCTTTATTGCTTATGCGCCCAATTCAGGGCCCGTGCGCCGAATCGATGCCGCAAGTGCTGCGCTTTCGGATGGGTCATGGTCCTTGCGCAAGGCGCGTGTTTGGCCGTTGGTCGCGGGCTTGAACCCCGAAGCAAATGTTGTTGAGCATGAACTTCTTGCACAACCTTCAACATTGACCTTGGATCGCATCCGCGAAACGTTGGGCACACCGGCGAGTATTTCCATTTGGGATATGCAGGAATTCATCGTTCAGCTTGAAATGGCCGGGTTTTCAGCCCGACGGCACCATGTTTGGTTCCAGTCAGAATTATCGCGCCCTTTCTTTCTGGCTGGCATGGTCTTGGTTGCCGCCGCGTTCACCATGCGTCATACCCGGTTTGGGGGGACAGGCATTTCAGTTCTGGCCGCGGTGCTACTGGGGTTCACATTGTTTTTTATTCGGAGTTTTGCGCAGATTTTAGGTGAGAATGGACAAATTCCCATTCTCCTCGCCGCTTGGGCGGCTCCTATTGCTGCCATTCTGCTTGCGCTTGGGCTGCTTTTGCATGCCGAGGACGGTTAGATGAGGCTGCTGGCATATGGGATATTATTCGTCCTGTGCAGCACGTGGGCGGCGTTGGCCCAAGACACAGATGTGCCTGCGCCTGCTGTCTTGGTTGCCGATGAGGTCAGCATTTCGTCCAATCGGGTACTAATTGCGCGCGGCAATGTCGAAGCGTTTCAAGGTCAAACGCGTCTGCGTGCCGAGTCGATTACCTA
Organism: Paracoccaceae bacterium; assembly: GCA_039984715.1. Lineage (GTDB taxonomy): Bacteria > Pseudomonadota > Alphaproteobacteria > Rhodobacterales > Rhodobacteraceae > JABSSA01. The sequence goes on from JBDWUA010000014.1 coordinate 203,124, forward strand.
TGATGATGCCACCGGTCAGATGATCATCAACGGCCCCATCGTCATTGAAGAAGGCCCCGATATCTTAATTTTGGCGAGTCAAGCAGAGCTAAGCAGTGATTTACGTAATGGCCTTTTGATTGGTGCGCGTCTGGTTCTAAGCCAACAATTACAACTCGCGTCTGTCGAACTTGGACGTGTTGACGGACGTTATACGCAACTTTTCAAGACCGCCGTCACATCCTGTCAGGTCTGTGAGCACGACTCGCGCCCTCCTCTTTGGCAAATTCGGGCCCGCCGCGTCATTCACGATCAAGAAGAACGACAGTTGTATTTTGATGGCGCACAGTTGCGGGTTCGCAATGTTCCAATCTTTTACCTTCCGCGCCTGCGCTTGCCCGATCCAACGCTTGAACGCGCTTCGGGTTTCCTAATCCCTTCCATCCAAAGCACGTCGCAGCTTGGGACGGGTATCAAAGTGCCCTATTTCTTCAAGATCGGTGACCACCGCGATTTGACCCTGACCCCTTATTATTCAACGTCCACACGCACACTGGAATTTCGCTATCGTCAGGCCTTTGTACGCGGACGTATTCAGTTTGACGGGGCGATTACACGCGATGATATTCGCGAAGGCGCGACACGTGGTTATTTGTTTGGGACAGGGAGTTTCCAGTTAAACCGAGGCTACAAACTTAGCTTTGATATTCAGACAACCACTGATGAGTCCTACCTGTTGGACTATTCCTATTCTGATCTGGATCGCCTTCGCAACGAAGTTTCAATCGATCGGGCACGTCGGGATCAATATACTGGATTTGTTCTGACCAATTACCGCAGTCTTCGCGACGGAGAAGACAATTCGACCCTTCCGACCAACGCCATCGAAGGCTTTTACGAAAAGAGATTTTTTCCCTCTGCCATCGGAGGAGAGTTTCGGTTGAACGCCGAAGGTCATGCCCATTTTCGAGAATCGGATTTGGATGTCGATGGCCCGGACGAGGATTCAATTGCGGATGGGCGTGACATCTTGCGTTTCACATTTGGTGCGGATTGGCGCAGGTCATGGATTACTCGGGGCTTGGAAACTCAGGTTCGGTTTGGCGTTGTAGGTGACACGTTCCGCGTCAACAATGATGCAGCATTCGACGAGTCGGATTCCGAAGTCACACCCTACGGCACATTGACATTGCGGTATCCATTGGTTCGTTCAGCGCGCGGTGGGGCGCGTCAATTGTTAGAACCTGTCGCGCAAATCGCATGGAGCGGTGGTGACGGTCTGGATGTACCCAACGAAGAAAGCACGTTCGTTGAATTCGATGAAGGCAACTTGTTGTCCTTGTCACGTTTTCCATCGGTTGATCGCCGGGAACGCGGTACTGTTGCAGCGTTTGGTGTGAACTGGGCTCATTATGCGCCCTCTGGTTGGCAGTCTAATATCACCGTCGGTCAAGTCCGACGCTCTGACGACACCTCAGAGTTCTCGAACACCTCGGGTTTGTTCGGAAACTCCTCTGATTATTTGTTCGCGGGCCAAATCAAGACGGCCAACGGCCTTGCGCTGACGGCGCGCAGCTTGTTTGACAATACATTCGAATTTGCAAAGGCTGAGATCAGGGGGGATTGGCACACCAATCGCTTCAACATTGGCGGATCATATGTGTATCTCGATGAAGACGCCGAAGAAGACCGCGACGAATCCATTTCGGAATTCAACTTTGACGGCATTTTCAACCTAAACGATGTCTGGAGCGCCAGTGTTGACTGGCGATATGACTTTGGTGACGGACGTGCATCACGCGCCGGAGTGGGCGTTGGCTATACAAATGAATGTGTTCGCATGGATTTCAGCGTCGATAGACGATTTACATCATCAACAAGTGTTGAGGCCCAGACCAGTTTTGGCTTAACACTTTCACTACGCGGCTTCTCCACATCACCGGGGACAGCTAAACACGTGCGAGCCTGTGGGAAAAACGCATCATGAGCAGTATCAAAAATACTCTAATCGCCGCATGTTTGGCATTTGCAGTCGGTGGCACCACCACAGATGCGCAAAACGCCTTTGCGTCTGTGGCGCGCGTCAATGAATCCGTTATTACCGAATTTGAAGTCGATCAACGCATTCGATTTCTTCAAGTTCTGAACGCACCCGGTGCGACACCGGATGGCGCATTGGACGCGCTGATCGATGACCGTTTGCGCATTCAAGAGGCAAGTAGCCTTGGTCTTGAGCTAAGCGAGGAAGGGCTGCAAGCAGGCCTGAGCGATTTTGCCGGACGCGCGAACTTGTCGACGGATGAATTCATCACGGCACTTGAAGGGGCTGGGATTGCACGCGAAACATTTCGCGACTTTGTTGCGGCCCAATTGACATGGCGCGATCTTATTCGGGCACGCTTTGGCAATCGGGTTCAAGTGTCCGAAAGTGACATTGACCGGGCTGTCGAAGCAACTTCAAACAGTGCGTCGGGTATTCGCGTTTTGTTGTCCGAACTGATCATGCCAGCGCCCCCCAATCAGGTTGAACAGGTCCGTGCGCGTGCAGAGGAAATCGCACAGGCAGAGACCGAAGAAGAATTTTCCGCCTATGCGCGTCAGTTTTCAGCAACCGCGTCACGTCAGGCTGGTGGGCGTTTGAATTGGGTTGAACTGTCAACTTTGCCGCCAGCGCTGCGTCCTTTGATCTTGGGGCTAGCTCCCGGCGAAGTGACAACGCCTTTGAACATCCCCAACGCCATAGCGTTGTTCCAACTGCGCGGAATCGAAGAAACCGGACGCCCCCAACGGGAATACGCCGCAGTGGAATACGCGGCCTATTATATTGAAGGGGGCCGTTCACAAGCCGCTCTGACGCGTGCCAATGCGATCAAGGACAGTGTTGATGTGTGTGATGATCTTTACGGTGTCGCCAAGGGTCAACCTGAACAGGTTCTAGAACGTGGCAGCCTATCGCCCGAAGAGATACCGCAGGACATCGCAATCGAATTGGCGAAACTAGATGCCGGAGAAGTTTCAACCAACATCGTTCGTGCAGACGGCAACACATTGGTGTTTTTGATGTTGTGCGGGCGCACACCTGCACAAGAAGAAGAAATAAACCGTGAAAGTGTTCGCGCTGAACTACAACAGCAGCGTTTTGGCGGATTCGCGCGTGCTTACCTTGAAGACATCCGGTCAGATTCCGTCATCGAAGTGTATAAAAATTGACGCGGGCCCCGCTCGTTGTTTCGTGCGGAGAACCCGCCGGGATCGGGCCAGAAGTTTCTTACAAGGCTTGGGAGGCCTTAAAGAATGATCTGACATTTGCCTGGATCGGAGACCCCCGGCATTTGCCTGATGGTTCTGTGTTTCAAGTGATCGACGATATCGGGCACGCCGCGAGTGTTATGCAAACTGCAATGCCCGTTTTGGAACACCGTTTTGCTTCGGATGTGTCCCCCGGATTTCCGGCTTTGGAAAATGCACAGGGCGTCATTGATGTCATCGCCAAGTCGGTCGCTTATGTTCAACAGGCACACGCGTCGGCCGTCGTAACCGCACCGATCCACAAAAAAGTCCTGAAGGACGGGGCAGCCTTTGCCTATCCCGGACACACTGAATTTCTAGAAGCTTTGGCCGGTTCGGAACACCGGGCCGTCATGATGTTGGCCAGCGATCAGTTGCGGGTTGTTCCAACGACAATCCACATCGCCCTGCAAGACGTCCCTCAGGTTTTGACACCTGATCTGCTGCGCGAAACCATTCGGATCACTGATGACGGTTTACGCCGGCAATTTGGCCTGGACACCCCTCGACTGGCCGTTGCTGGCCTGAACCCGCATGCGGGCGAAGGCGGCGCAATGGGCGAGGAAGAACAGGACTGGATCACACAGGTCGTGTATGACCTTGCCGATGAAGGGATCGACGTCACAGGTCCATGGCCGGCCGATACGATGTTCCACAAAGCAGCGCGCGATAAATACGACGCCGCGATTGCTATGTATCATGACCAAGCTTTGATCCCCATCAAGACGTTGGATTTCGATAAAGGGGTCAATGTCACATTGGGTTTGTCTTTCATCCGCACTTCACCTGATCATGGAACCGCGTTTGATATTGCTGGCAAGGGCATTGCGTCGCCCACCAGCATGATCGAAGCCTGCAAGTTGGCCTGGAACATGGCCGCGACAGGACCCTGAGCAGATGGCCGGTATAGATTCGCTTCCCCCACTGCGTGACGTCATTTCCAAACATGACCTGCGTGCCCGCAAATCTTTGGGGCAGAACTTTCTGTTGGATTTAAACCTGACGGCAAAAATCGCACGACAAGCGGGCGACATATCAGGATCGGACGTTCTGGAAATTGGGCCCGGACCGGGTGGACTGACACGAGGGCTGTTGTCCGAAGGTGCGCGCAAGGTTTTGGCCATCGAAAAAGACGCGCGGTGTTTGCCTGCACTTGCCGAAATTGCCCAAGCTTATCCCGACCGTCTTCAAGTGATCGAAGGCGACGCGCTTGAGATCGATCCCTTGGAACATCTGACACCCCCAATCCGAGTGGCCGCGAATTTGCCCTACAACGTCGGGACCGAGCTTTTGGTGCGATGGTTGACGCCCAAGCAATGGCCCCCTTATTGGACCAGCTTAACGTTGATGTTCCAGCGCGAAGTCGCTGAACGCATTGTCGCGCAACCGGGGTCCAAAACCTATGGTCGCTTGGCTGTCCTGTCTCAATGGCGCACAGACGCGCGGATATCACTGTCCTTGCCGCCAGAGGCCTTTACCCCAGCACCAAAGGTGTCCAGCGCTGTGGTGCATATCCAAGCGTTGCCAAAACCCAAATTCGACGCCAATCCAGCCGTATTGGAACGGGTTGTCGCCGCAGCTTTCAATCAACGACGCAAGATGCTGCGTGCTGCCCTGAAAGGGCAGTCACCACAGATCGAAGATCATTTGAATGCTGTTGGCATCAAACCAACAGACCGGGCAGAACAAGTCCCGGTCGAAGCGTTCTGCGCGTTGGCAAGAAGCCTCGCGCAGAACTGATTATTCAGCAGCTTCCGAAGGTCCGGGCGTTTCAGACGCTGGACCATCTGTTGATGGTTCTGCATCCGGTGCAACAGCTTCCGGTTTTGGCTTCGGTTTGCGCGGACGCCGTGGTTTCGGCTTTGGCTTGTCTTCCGGTGTTTCAACAAGCGAAGACCCCGCATCAGGCACGTCCAGAATATCTGGTTGAGGCTGATCCGCCGGATCCATTGACGGTGCAACAACTGCTGCCGCTGCTGGTGCAGCCACTGGTGCAGCCGAAGGCGCATTGGCCTCGCCGTCTTGATGGGGCGCACGATTGCGGTCCCGCTCGGCTTGACGTTCGCGGTTATGACGCTCTTGCTCTTCGCGCTTGGCATCCATTTCACGCTGTGCTTCGCTGAGCAGCCGCAGATAATGTTCGGCGTGTTGTTGGAAATTTTCCGTCGCAACACGGTCGTTTGACAGTTGCGCATCACGTGCGAGCTGATTGTACTTGTCGATAATCTGCTGGGGTGTTCCCCGCACTTTGCCTTCCGGACCGGAACTATCAAACACCCGATTGACGACGTTGCCGCCACCACTGGATCTATTGCGATTGTTCTTTGACCGGGACCGTGATCTCGATGATTTCATGAATAAAGGTCTGCTTTTGCCTAAGTTGCTGATCGCGGCGCTGTTCGAGCGCTGAACCCAATATTGCGATCGGAAGTGGGCGTCTTCTGCACGCGACGAGCAGCGTCGGTGTGTGCAGACGAGACTGAATATGCACGGTGCGCTGCACGGGGCAAGAGCTAATCTATATTTTTGCGTATTTCATGTCGAAAGGGCGACAATTTGCGTCAATTAAGCTGGATTTTGCGAGCTAACGACACGATCACGGCCATCTAAATCTTGCAAAACGTTGACGTTGGCCCATCCGTGGTCCTGAAACAGCTTGCTGACGGACTCACCTTGCTGCCAACCGATCTCGACCATCACACGCCCACCGTCCAATAAATAGGCAGCGCCCTGCCCCGCAATTATGCGATAAGCGGCCAGCCCATCCCCTTCATCGGTCAGTGCCATACGTGGTTCATGGCGGGCGAGCTCTGGGGACACATCGTTCATTTCTATCTGGCTAAGATACGGCGGATTAGACACGATCAAATCAAACCGCCCTTCCACGTTTTCAAACCAGTCGCTTTGCTGAATCTCCAAACGGCTGGCGACACCATGGGTTACGGCATTGGCACTTGCTTGCAAACACGCCGCTTCGGACAGATCTATTCCGATGCCTTTTGCGTCGGGCTGTTCGGAAAGCAATGTCACAACGATACAGCCCGACCCCACACCCAAATCCAACACACGCTCGAATGGATTGGCCAAAGCCGCTTCGATCAGAGTTTCAGTTTCAGGGCGCGGATCAAGAACATCTGCACTGATGTTGAAACTGCGCCCGTAAAATTCTCTTGCGCCGATCAAATGCGAGACCGGCACGCGAATGGCCCGCAGTGAAATCAAATGATCAAACCGTTCTTCGATATCGGGCGCTATGTCCTCGGGTGCGATCAATGTGACACGGGTTGCATCCACCTTGGCCGCATGAGCCAACAAAACACGGGCATCTCTGGCCGGGTCCGGAACGCCAGCCGCGCGCAACCTTGCAGTGGCGGCGAACATGGCTTCGGCGGCCGTCGTCACGATTGCATCTCGGCTAGTTTGCGGGCCTGATCATCCGCGGTCAGCGCATCGATAATTTCATCCAGATCGCCACCCATGATGGATTCCAGACGATACAACGTCAGACCAATGCGGTGATCTGTCATGCGTCCTTGCGGGAAATTATATGTACGGATGCGTTCGGACCTGTCGCCCGACCCAATTTGCGCAGCCCGATCAGCGGATCGTTCGTCATGCGCACGCTGTCGTTCCAGATCGTACAGACGGGCACGCAAGACCTGCATTGCGATTTCGCGGTTGCGGTGTTGCGATTTTTCGGAACTGGTCACGACGATGCCGCTTGGTTCATGAGTGATGCGAACAGCGGAATCAGTCGTATTGACGTGCTGACCACCAGAGCCACTGGAGCGCATCGTATCAATGCGGATGTCATTCGGCTCGATCCGAATATCGACCTCTTCGGCTTCTGGCAGAACTGCGACGGTCGCCGCAGAGGTATGAACACGCCCGCCAGATTCGGTTTCAGGCACCCGTTGCACCCGATGAACACCGGATTCGTATTTCATCCGCGCAAACACATTTTCGCCGGTGATGTGCGCGGTCACTTCTTTGATGCCGCCCAATTCAGTGGTCTGCTCTTCAATGATATTAAAGCCCCAGCCCTTGGTTTCGACAAACCGCTGATACATGCGCAACAAGTCACCCGCAAAAAGAGCGGCCTCATCCCCACCCGTACCAGGACGTATTTCCAGCATTGCTGGACGCGCATCAGCCGTGTCTTTGGGCAGCAAGGCGATTTGCAGCGCCGCTTCTGCTTCGGGCAAAGCTTTGCGCAAATCTGGCAATTCTTCTTCTGCGAGGGCTTTCATTTCGGGATCGGCCAACATCCCTTCTGCTTCTTCCAGATCTTCACACAGCTTTTGCCAAGCCACGATTTGATCGACCACAGGTTTCAAGCCCGCGTATTCTTTGGCCAAAGCGGCAATATCTGACGAACCATCCGCCATAGCCGCCTCGAGATACTCGAATCGTTCCTTGATCTGTAAAAGGCGTTCTAATGGGATCATTCTGTTCGTTTGCTTGATGGCTCAAGCTTGGTCAAGAGCCAGCCGCATGCTATAGATTTCGAATGCGAGCCATTTTTCTATCATTTTTACTGGCCAGCCCTGTATTGGCCGACGTCAAAACACCGCAAGGACGCACGATCGATTGCTATTGCACAGATCGATCCGGCAGCCGCATTGAATTGGGTCAGACGATCTGTTTGCAAGTCGATGGACGTATGTTCATGGCGCAATGTCAGATGTCTTTGAACGTTCCCATGTGGCGCGAAGTGTCCAGCGGCTGTGCAAGTTCATCCCTTGAGAGCGGCCAAGACCCGGTCAATTCGGGCGCGATTAACGCCCAAGTCTGACCTGCCAAATCGCAAACGGGCAAAGATACGCAGTTGGTCATCCACCAATTGAACTGTGGTGTAATCCGGGAATCCCCAGAATTTGCTGCGCGTTACATAGGTAATGTGCCCATCCTGAACTGTACCCGCCAATATCTTTGTCCGCGGCTCTGACAAAAACGACGTGTTAAATGCGTCAAGGGTGGCAGGTGATCCATCCATCACGCGCGTTACACCAAAGATATGATCCGCGTTTTCAGTATCCGCGATCAACACATGCCAGCGTTGTTCATCGTTTGGGGCCAGACGAAACCAAGTCATCCCGGCAACGGCCAAAATGATCAGAAACAATAGGAAATACATGGCAACTCTCATTCTATGCCAATCTTCAAGCGTGCGTGGTGACCCTTAGCGATAGGTCACTCCGGGCAAAACGCACAACATCTCGTAAAGGATGTTGGCAGCCGTCAAAGCGGTGTTTCCCGATGTGTCATACGGCGGTGACACCTCGACCAGGTCGCCACCAACGATGTTCAATCCGCGCAATGCCCGAATAAGCTGCATCGCTTGCGGGGTTGTCAGCCCGCCGATTTCTGGCGTGCCTGTGCCCGGCGCAAACGAAGGATCCAAACTGTCGATGTCAAAGGTGACATAGGTCGGAACTTCACCAATATCGCGACGTATTTCAGTGCCCAAGCCATCAAGTGGTCGATGCCAAACTTCCGGAGCTGGCCATTGCTGAAACCCCCAGCCTTCTGCCACTTTGAAATCGTCCGCCGTATATCCAGTGCCACGCAAACCGACTTGATACACTTTTTCGGAGCGCAACAGACCCTCTTCATAGGCGCGACGGAACACTGTTCCATGCGTTTCGCGTTCGCCGAACATTTCATCATTCACATCAGCATGCGCATCGATGTGAACAAGCGCGACTGGACCATGACGTTTTGCTATCGCGCGCAAAATGGGCAATGTAATCGAATGATCCCCGCCGATTGCCATTGGCATGACGTCGTAGTTCAAGATCGCGTCGTAACTATTTTGAATTATGCGCAAACTGTCCGGCAACGAAAACGTATTTATGGCCAAATCGCCAATATCTGCGCATTGCAGACTGTCGAATGGGGCCGCGCCTGTTTGCACGTTGTACGGGCGTATCATTGCGGATTCGCTGCGCACTTGTTTCGGCCCAAACCGCGTGCCAGATCGCCAAGACGTCCCGATATCCATAGGAATACCTAAGAACGCGACATCAAGGCCTTTCAGATCTGTCGCTGAGGGAAGACGCATAAACGTATTGGGTCCAGAAAACCGGGCCAATTCGTTTCCGCCAATCGGTTGATTCTTAGTCATTCTCGCACATTCTCCAGCCTAAAAGACAACTCGTCCCCGGTGTGGATTCCGGGTCTGTACCATCAAAACCAACGGTCATCGACTTTGATCGGTCGCCTTCGAAATCTGCGACACCCGCTGCTAGGGTTTGGGATCGGTTTGTCACGATCAGATAAAACGGAACATCAGTCACCGCAATGTCACCGGCTGTGCAGTTTCAACCAACTTTGCGAAAAAAGTCGCCCCTATGGGGGAAATTTCATCGTTGAAATTATATTCCGGATTGTGCAACGCGGCCCCCTCACCAGCCCCTAGAAACAGATACGCCCCCGGTCTTTCATTCAACATGAAGGAAAAATCCTCTGCCCCGGTAACTTTTTCAACTGTGTCAATTACCGGAGCTTGCCCGGCCACTTCTTTGGCCACTTCAACAGCAAACGCTGTTTGTAGGGCGGTATTTACAGTTGCTGGATAGTCCCTTTGGTAAACCAATTCGGCCTCGACCCCGTAACTTGCCGCCTGCCCGGCAACGATTTCAGTCAAACGCTGCTCGACCATGGTTTGAACATGCGTTTCAAAGGTGCGCACGGTTCCATTGATATAGGCCGTTGTAGGGATCACGTTGTTGACAGTCCCGGTGTGAATTTGTGTGACCGAAATCACCAAATCCTCGCCTGCATGATGATTGCGGCTGATAATGGTTTGGATCGCTTGAACCATGCCGCAAGCCGCGACAATTGGGTCTTTGGCTTCTTGTGGCATGGCCGCATGGCCGCCCTGACCTGTGATATTGATCGTAAACGTATCAACCGCCGCCATGATTGGACCCGGTGTTGTGTAAAATCCGCCCAGTTCAAGCCCGGGAACATTGTGCAAGGCATAGACTTGGTCGATGTCATAGCGATCCATGATACCGTCCTGACACATCACCTCTGCACCGCCACCTTCTTCTTCGGCGGGTTGAAAGATCAACGCGACACGACCGCTAAAGTTACGGGTTTCTGCCAGATATTTCGCAGCACCCAGCAACATCGCCGTGTGCCCGTCATGACCGCACGCATGCATATTCCCTGCATGTGTTGACGCATAATCAACCTCAGTTTCTTCAATGATTGGAAGAGCATCAAAATCGGCGCGCAGCCCAATGGTGGGTCCGTCACCCTGCCCGTTGATGATCGCCACAATACCGGTTTGCGCGATCCCTTCTTCAATCTCATCCACGTCAAATTCTCGCAACCGCTCAGCAATGAAGGCGGCAGTCTTTGGACAATCAAAGCTTAATTCTGGGATGGTATGCAGATGGCGACGCCATTCCGTCATCTCTGACGCAAGGTCTCCGATACGGTTGATGACCGCCATGGCTGGACTCCTGTTATGTGAATGCTTCAAGAAGCAGTTGAACCCGAATTGGTCCGGTCTGCAATGGGGACACGCAATGAGCGACAATCTGATCCATGACAAATCCGCAGGGATTGAACGTTTGTTGGAAATCATGCGGCGATTGCGCGATCCCGAAACCGGGTGTCCATGGGATATCGAACAGACATTCGAAACCATTGCGCCCTATACCATTGAAGAAGCGTATGAAGTCGCCGATGCGATTGAACGCCAAGATTGGCCCGAGCTGGAAGGCGAATTGGGCGATTTGTTGTTGCAATCCGTGTATCACGGCGCAATCGGCGAAGAAGCTGGGCATTTCAGCTTTCAAAGCGTGGTGCAGAAAATTTCGGACAAGATGGTCGACCGTCATCCCCATGTATTTGGGGACGAAAACCGCGACAAAAGCGCGGAACAACAAACCCGCGATTGGGAGGCGATCAAGGCCGCAGAACGCGCAACGAAAGCTCAACAAGGGACGTTGGACGGTGTCGCGCAAAATCTGCCCGCCTTATTGCGTGCTGTTAAATTGCAAAAACGTGCGGCGCGTGTTGGGTTTGATTGGCCTGAAATCGACCAAGTTCTGGATAAACTGCAGGAAGAAACCCGCGAGCTGATCGAAGCCCGAGATCACAAATCACATGACGAAATGGTCGGTGAATTTGGTGATCTATTGTTTGTAATGGCCAATTTGGCACGTCATCTGGATATCGAACCCGAAGAGGCCCTGCGCAGGACAAACGCCAAATTCACGTCTCGGTTTGAATGGATCGAATCCCAGCTTGCCAAAAATGGCCGGCGCCCCGAAGACAGCAGTCTTGAAGAAATGGATGCTCTTTGGGATCAGGCGAAACACGCGCTTAAACGATAAATTCGATGCCCGGCATGTCCCTGAGGCGATATAGGTCCGCCGCATAACGGGCGTTTAGTGCGCTGTGATCTTTGCTGTTAAACCCTGTCAGACCCTGATCGCGCGTGTCGTCCGCATGTTCGGCAATGACAGATTGCCATTCAGCACGGTCCAGAGTCTCGCCAGATTGAAATCGACTTTGCAGCGCATTCAGCCCCGCATCGGTCGCACTGACATTCAGGTTTCCTGCCGGTTCGGTTAACGCCATTGCCTTTGTCTGTGGACACAGCAAATTTAACAGCTCTGCACGTTGTTTCCGGCTGGAATGTTCGACCAGAACAAATCGTTTCGGTTGCAGTTCTTGTTGCAGGGTCAGCACCAATTCGGGCCAGCCTCGATCCATATTCATATAGGCTGGAACCGTTTCCTTGAAAGGCTCCATTGGATTGTCTTCTGCGCGTTTGCGCCAAGAGGATACGAACAATCCCGCGTAATCGCGCACAACAAACAAAAGCGTATCAACATGCCCATCCGCCATTGCGTGACGCAACACACGGCATCTTTTGCCAGCACCGGGGAAGAACCGTCCCTGATAAAAATGCTTCATTGGTCCAGGAATGTTTTCTTCGGACAGGATCATGGAATGCACCGGGTCCCGAGTCAGTGCATTGATTTGCGCACGCGCCTTGGTCCGAAATTCATCCATCATGGGTTTGCCATGCCTTGGACGCGGAAGGCGCAACGCCAACGTGCCGGATGGCACACCGTCCCGCCCCGGAAATGCGAGATCAAAGCCAGCACCTTCCAGAACATGACGATTATCGTGCAAGCACATCTGCAACGAAGACGTTCCCGTACGATGAGCACCGGCATGAATGTAAAAGGCACGCGACATGTCGCGCACCATTGCCGCTGCAAGCCCAATTGCCAAGAGCCTGTCTGGACTTCCTTTGTCGCACTTGTCACTGTCTGATCAAAATATAAGGCAGCCAATGACACGTAAAATTATTATCGATACAGATCCCGGACAAGACGACGCAGTTGCCATCCTACTTGCCCTTGCCAGTCCAGAAGACATGGACGTACTTGGGATCACGACTGTGGCGGGAAACGTTCCGCTTAATTTGACGACCCGCAATGCGCGCATCATTTGCGAATTGGCGGGGCAAACCGACATGAAAATTTACGCTGGTTGTGATCGCCCATTGGGGCGTGAATTGGTGACGGCGGAACATGTCCATGGCAAAACCGGACTGGACGGCCCGAAATTGCCAGAACCGAAAATGGAACTGCAATCTGAGCATGCTGTTGATTATATCATCGACACGTTACGTGCCGAAACGTCAGGTACCGTCACGTTGTGCCCGCTTGGGCCTTTGACGAACATAGCGACCGCCTTTGAACGGGCTCCGGATATCATCGAACGTATTCAACAGATTGTTTTGATGGGTGGCGCATATTTCGAGGTCGGCAATATGACTCCGACCGCTGAATTCAACATCTATGTTGACCCGCAAGCTGCTGATATCGTGTTCAAAAGCGGCGTTGATATAGTCGTTATGCCACTGGATGTCACCCACAAGGCTCTTGTCACGCAACCTCGAAATGATGCGTTTCGCGCCCTTGGCAACGCAGCGGGCATTGCCGTGGGTCAAATGACCGATTTTTTCGAACGGTTCGACAAGGAAAAATACGGCAGCGCAGGTGCGCCGCTTCATGATCCATGTGTGACCGCGTATTTGATCCAGCCTGACCTTTTCACTGGACGGCATGTGAATGTGGAAATCGAAACGCAATCAGAACTGACAATGGGCATGACTGTTGCGGATTGGTGGGGGGTCACGGATCGCCCGGCCAATGCGACATTCATTGGTGATCTGGACGCGGATGGATTCTTTGATCTGCTGACCCAGCGTTTGGCACGCCTCCCATGAGCCTTTTGGCCCCACCTGATCCGGATTGGCCAACCATTGCCGCAAGCGAGATTGCTCAGTGGCATAAAGTAGGTGGTCTGGGGTTGATGACTGTTCACCATATCGGATCGACCTCGGTGCCGGGGCTTCCGGCGAAACCGATCATTGATCTGTTGCCTGTGTTCAATGACGACGGTTCGATTGATCGTGTTCGCGATCAATTGGAATCTATCGGGTATGAGTGGATGGGTGAATTTGGCCTGCCGGGACGCCGTTATTGCCGCAAGGATGATCCCGACACGGGCAAACGTATATTTCATGCGCATGCTTACGAGGTCGGGCATGAAGGTGTGCTGCGTCATCTCGCTTTTCGTGACGCATTGCGCAAAAATGCCAGCATGCGAGCAGCTTATACGTCGGTCAAAGCAGCCTGCGCCGAACGCCACCCAGACGGAGGCGCGCATTATAGTGACTGCAAATCGGATTGGATTTCCAAAGCCGAAGCCCTCGCATTGGAGCATCAATCATGAGTGCGGCACTGACATTGGCGAGCGCCGAACATTTTGATCGCCTGTCGGCATTGGTTGCGGCATTTCACGCTGAAGAAGGTCTAACAACCACAACCGAACAACGTGAAACCGCGCTGATGCCGCTGCTTGAAGGGTCTCCGCATGGGGTTGCTTATTTGATTGGCCCCGCCCGTGCGCCCATCGGATATATCGTGTTGTCGTTTGGCTGGTCCTTGGAATTCGGCGGCATGGACGGGTTTGTAGATGAACTTTTCATCCGCCCCGGCGTGCGCGGGCGCGGGATCGCAACCGAGGTGTTGTTGGCCTTGCCAAAAGCACTGGCCGATGCAGGGTTGAAAGCGTTGCATTTAGAAGTCGACGTTAAAAATGAAACCGCGCAACGGCTTTATGGCCGATCCGGGTTTCGCCTGCGCGAAGGGTACCATTTGATGACGAAAACCTTCTGATGTGTCAGGATCAAACCTGAACACCGGCATTAATCCACCTAAAACAGCACCAATTTCAAAGTGGCGCGGTATTGGCCTGCGCGTTCTGGCGACGTTTTTATTGGCGGCCATGTCGGCCTGTGTACATGCCGCGGCCAAACAGTCAGCATTGGGCCAGATTGTCTTTTATCGCAGCCTGTTCGCGCTGTTGCCGATCCTGATATACGCCTTTTGGATCACACCGAATTTTACATCGTTAAAGACATCGCAACCAATGCAACACGTAACACGTGGCGTGTTTGGTGCGGTGACGATGGTGTTGGCATTTCTGTCTTTGGCTTATCTGCCCGTCGCAAGTGCAACGGCGTTGGCCTATCTTGTCCCGATCATTAGCCTGCCTTTGGCCGCGCATCTTCTGAACGAACGCATCGCAAAACCGCTTTTGGTCGCAGTCATCATTGGGTTCGTCGGTGTTTTGTTGATCGTTGCCCCGGCCTTTGACACACCTGAACTGAACCGTGGCATTCTAATTGGCACGGCGGCAGGCATTGGGTACGCCGTACTCATGGCGATCTTGCGCGTTTACATCAAACGCATGACTGATACCGAAACGCCGGTCAGCATCGCCTTTTATTTTGCGCTGATTTGTACCGCTCTCAGCGTATTATCTGGACCGCACACATGGCCATCAGTTGATACAGGCACTTTGGTCGCTTTGATCGGGGCCGGTATTTTGGGCGGTCTTGGTCATATCGCGGCAACCGAAGCCGTGGCTCGCGCGCCTTTGTCCGTGCTGGCGCCGTTTGAATATATCGGGCTAATCTGGGCTATCGGATTTGACATCTTCTTGTTTGCACAATTTCCGACATTCATAACTTTATTGGGCTGTGGGTTGATCACCGCCGCGGCTGTGTTTGTCCTTTTTAGCAAACGTATTTCCGGCGCAGCTTGATCCGATCGCCAGATCGTCGCACGATGTCGGTGATCGCCAAAACTCGGGGTTTGTCTTGAATGCAGCCGCTCAATCTAAATCGACTAACCCTTTACACGCGACACCTCGATGAAATGGTTGCGTTCTATCAACTTCACTTTGGATATAGCGCGTTTCAAGAACCGGGTGATCGCATTGTGGAACTACAACCACCGGGGACCGGCGCGATCTTGCAGCTGCATCCTCTGGCCAAAAGCCAGAAAGAAGGGCAAGTGATTGTGAAGCTTGGGTTTGACGTCGAGGACGTTGAAAGATTTGCGGCCAAAGCTTTTGAAAACGGTTTGAAATTCAGCAAGCCATTCAAAGCTAATGGATACATATTCGCCAACGCCAAAGACCCATCCAAAAACAACATTTCTATCACCAGCCGCGCGTATGCGCAGCTTGATTTGCGACCCTACACTGTCCCAAGTGACACGAATTAACACGCACCTCTGGTGATTTGGCGTCAGGGCGATTACCTCTGACCCATGAGCGTTTCGATCCCCTTTGACAATTCGTATGCCCGACTTGATCCGGCATTCTATGCCTCCCTTGCGCCGACACCGGTGTCCGAGCCCAGTTTGCTGGCTTGGAACACGAGGTTGGCCCAAGATTTAGGCATCGATCCCGGAACCGAAAGCGACCGTGCCTCTGTCTTTGGGGGCAATACAGTGCCCGCCGACGCGTCGCCCATTGCACAACTTTACGCCGGACATCAATTTGGAAACTGGAACCCGCAATTGGGGGATGGCCGCGCGATTTTGTTGGGTGAGGTAACGCCATCCAACAAGCGATTTGATATCCAATTGAAAGGGTCTGGCCCGACGCCTTTTTCCCGCATGGGTGACGGGCGCGCCTGGTTGGGGCCGGTTTTGCGCGAGTATGTCGTGTCCGAAGCAATGCATGCTTTTGGCGTTCCCACAACGCGCGCTTTGGCCGCCGTCGCAACAGGCGAGTCTGTGTTTCGCGAACAAGGTGCTCTGCCCGGCGCAGTGTTGACGCGTGTTGCGTCCAGCCATTTGCGTGTCGGAACGTTTCAAATCTTTGCGGCGCGCGGTCAAACGGAATTGCTACAAGACCTCACCGATTACGCGATTGCGCGTCATTACCCTGATGCGGATGGGCCAATGGGTTTGTTGCAGGCGGTCGTGCACGCCCAAGCGCAGCTTGTCGCCCATTGGATGAGCTTGGGGTTCATCCACGGCGTAATGAACACAGACAATTGCACCATTTCAGGTGAAACCATTGATTACGGCCCTTGCGCGTTCATGGATTCCTATGACGAGGCGCGGGTGTTTTCGTCAATCGATCAGACCGGCCGCTATGCCTATGGCAATCAGCCGCGGATCATTGTGTGGAACATGGCCCAGTTTGCGACATCCCTGATACAATTGTTCGACGACAAAGACGCCGCTGTCACCAAGGCAACAGACATCGTGCATGGAATGCCCGCGTTGATACAGGATGCGTGGCTGTCGCGTTTTGGTCGCAAGATCGGTATTGCTGACGCAACACCCGAAGATCAGCCCTTGATCGAGGAATTGCTGGCCTTGATGCAATCGGGCCAATCTGATTTCACCAACACGTTCCACGCACTTGGCACCGGGAACAGCGCTGCCGAAATATTGGACCAAGCGGCGTTCACTGCGTGGCTAAAGCGTTGGCAGGATCGTCTGAAGTCAGAAAAGGCCCCAGAAGATGTCATGCGGAAAGCCAATCCGGTTTTAATACCGCGCAATCACCGCATCGAAGAGATGATCGAAACCGCAGTTGCTGGCGACATGACTTTGTTTGATCGGATGACACAGGCGCTTTCATCGCCTTATGACGTCGATGCTGAATTTGATGATCTAAGACGCGCGCCGAAATCGGATGAGGTTGTTCCAGCGACATTTTGCGGAACCTGACGACGTTCAAGTTTTGTTTGGTTTGCGGTTGATCAAAACGATCCCGACCGCAACCAACGAAAGCGCAATCCAAATGCTGACCCCGACGTCCTCTTGCAACAAAAGCCATCCAAAAAGGACGGAAAACACCGGCGATAGAAACGAAAACGATGCGACACCGGATGCCGGGTAAACCGACATCAACCAAAACCACGCCAAGAACCCAAACGACGCCACGGCGATGATCTGGAATGCCATGCCTGCAAAATGGATCAGTTCTGGATCGCGCAAGATATCTCCGCTGACATATGCCGCGATCAAAAGAAGGGGCGCAGACACCATCAGCTGCCACAACAATTGTTCAGCTGGTTCAACCTTGGACAATGCCGATAATCTTATGGTCAGGGCAATCCCGGCCCAACAGATTGCACCGATCAACGCCAATCCATCCCCCAATAGGCTTGCATCGCCAGATCGGTCCGCCACGGCAATCGCGACCCCCAACATGGCCAAGACCAGCCCAAGCAATCGCAATGACGACAGGCGTTCGCCGGGCAACAAGAAATGGGCAGCCAAGGCCAACCAAACCGGCATGGAATAAAAGATGATCGAAATGCGGGACACGCTGGTGAAATCCAATGCCGAAAACAAGCACATGAATTCGACTGCGAACAGCACCCCCAGCAACGTACCACCTTTGATGCTGTCGCGTCGAAGGGTCAGCCGTTTCTGGCGAATAAAGATCCACAGGGCCACAACGATCATCGCACCTGCAGATCGCAATCCGGCTCCAAATATGGGGCCAAAACCGTCATTTGTGACTTTGATCACCACTTGATTGAATGCAAGATGCAAGGCGAACGCCGTCAATACGACAGCCCCAGTCATATCGACATGATCTTTTCGGTTCATCGCGTCACAAGGGAACCCGAACGGAGCAATGTCAATACGTTGTCAAAATTCCCCGATGTGTTCGCGCCGTTTCGTGGCACTGTCTTAAACATTGATTCGACACCCGAGGGGGAAATTCCATGAGCTTAATGAAAACATTGGCCAAAGTGGCCATCGGTGTTGCTGTTGCCAAAGGGGCCAGCAGCCTGATGAACAAGCAAAGCAGCGCCGGTGGCACTGGTTTAGGCGGTCTGCTTGGCGGGCTTGCTGGCGCAGCTGGCGGCAGTTCGGGTACTGGGTCGCCCTTTGGTGGCACGCACAGCCCAAGCGCAGCAGGCGCGGCCGGTGGTGGAAGCTTGCAGGACATGTTGGGTGGCCTTCTGGGTGGTGGTGCCGGTGGCAGCGCAGGCGGACTTGGTGGAATGTTGGAGCAACTTGGAGGCGGTGGCGCAAGTGGCGGCGGCGGTTTGCAAGATATGCTCGGCGGTTTGGCTGGTGCTGCTGGTGGCGGCGGATTATTGGGTGGCCTTGCCGGTGCGATGCAGAAACGACCAGCTTCGAATTCGGCCAGCTTTGGTGAAGTTTTGAATTCAAGTTTTGACCAAACGCCTCAAGCAACAATCGAACCGTCTGCGGATCAAGAAGCTGCCGCAGCATTGATGTTGCGCGCCATGATCCAAGCGGCAAAGTCTGACGGCCAATTGGACGACGCAGAACAAGAAAAACTGGTTGGTCAATTGGGCGGCGATGTCGATCAAGAAGAAGCAGCCTTTGTGCGCAGCGAAATGCAAAAACCGGTTGATGTGCAATCGGTGATCAATGACACGCCTGCCGGTATGGGGGCCCAAGTTTACGCAATGTCGCTTTTAGCCATCAATTTGGACAGCCAAAACGAAGCGAAGTACCTGCATTCACTGGCCCAAGGATATGGCCTTGATCCGGCGCAGGTAAACGACATCCATTCCCAATTGGGTGTTCCGTCGCTTTATACTTGAACAGGTTTGCAATCAAAGCGCGGGGGACGCATTGCCCCCCGCGATCTGGCCCGCTAAACGTCAAGTATGACGCAACACCGCCAGACCATATCTGAACGCTGCACATCCAAAGGACTTCGCATGACCGGCCAACGCCGCATCATCGCGGATGTGCTTGAGGACGCCAAAGATCACCCCGATGTTGAAGAATTGTATCGACGTGCTTCGGCCATCGATTCCAATATCTCGCTCGCCACAGTGTATCGAACAGTTAAGTTGTTCGAAGAGGCCGGGATTCTGGACAAGCTGGAATTTGGCGATGGACGTGCGCGGTATGAGGATGCGGAACGCGATCACCATGACCATCTTATCGATATTTCGTCTGGTGAAGTTATCGAATTTGTGGACCCAGACATCGAAGCCCTTCAGGAAAAGATTGCAGACCGTCTTGGGTTTGAACTGAAAGGGCACCGTCTTGAGCTTTATGGTGTGCGGCGCAAATAATGGGTTCCCTGCCCTAGACGACTATTTACCGGTTAATGTGAGAAGCCCAACGCGGTGAAAAGCGCCTGATCGGTCAACCACGTGTTCAATGAACGAACCACCCTTGCACTTTCTCATTGTGAAGTGGACAAGGATGCAGCCTTAAGCACTGGTGCTTGAGCAGCTTTATTACGGCGGCCTCATGCACATTATTCGCGCTATTCTCCTTATGATCTTTTCCATGGCGCTTTTGGCCCTGTCTGATCTGTTCATAAAACTCGCCGCAGGGCGTGCGTCTTTTGGTCAGATCATGCTGTATCTTAGCGTTGGGGGCTCCGCGTTGCTGGCGTTAAATGCTGTGATACAGCGTGCACCGATAATCAGTCGCGACTTTTTCCACCCGATGATCATGTTGCGCAACGCCTTTGAAATTATCGGCGGTATTGGGTTGGTTCTGGGTATTGCACTGGTCCCTTTGTCGACATTTGCCGCAATCATGCAAATTGCGCCCATTTTGGTCGTTATGGGCGGCGCATTGTTTCTGGGGGAAACCGTCGGATGGCGTAGATGGGGCGCGGTTATTGTTGGGTTGATCGGGATGTTAATCGTACTTCGGCCCGGTACTGATGCCTTTTCCCCCAATGCGTTGTTTGCAGTGATGGGCGTTTGCGGCCTAGCCGGGCGGGATTTGGTGACACGGCTTGCACCGGCCCATTTGTCGTCCTCGACCCTTAGCACTTGGGGGTTTGCCTCAACCATACCAAGCGGTTTGGTTTACCTGTGGATCACGGGCGATCCGCTGACGTCCGATCCAATCGCTCTTTGGCACATTGCCTTGGCGGTCTTGGTCACCACCACCGGATATCTGGCCGTAACAACCGCGATGCGCATGGCACCTGTGTCCGTTGTCTCGCCCTTTCGTTACACGCGCTTGGTCTTCACAACCAGCTTGGGCGTCTTGTTCCTTGGCGAACGACCAGACGGCGCAACACTGCTGGGGGCAGGCATTATCCTTTGTGCCGGGCTTTATACATTCTTGCGCGAACGCCGTTTGGCGCTTGCTGGCGACAAAACAGACTGATCAAACCTAATTTCTGTTGTCAGATACGCCGCAAACCGATGTTAGCGGGAACATTGGGGTTTCATCCCCTGCTTTGCGACGGTAAGAGGCGCTGCAGCCTGACAGCGGAGATCCCTTTCATGAGCACAATAATTGACATCCACGCGCGCGAAATCCTCGACAGCCGTGGCAATCCAACAGTCGAAGTCGACGTTACCCTAGAAGACGGCACAATCGGCCGTGCAGCCGTGCCATCCGGCGCGTCCACTGGCGCATACGAAGCCGTCGAAAAGCGTGATGGCGATATGCAACGCTACAAAGGCAAAGGCGTTTTAGAAGCCTGCACAGCCGTCAACGGCGAAATCGCCGAAGCATTGGTTGGCTATGACGTCACCGAGCAAGTCGAAATCGACAACGCGATGATCGAACTTGACGGAACAGAAAACAAAGCCCGCCTTGGCGCAAACGCCATTTTGGGCGTGTCGTTGGCCTCTGCCAAAGCAGCCGCCGATTGGACATCACAGCCGCTGTATCGCTATGTCGGCGGCACACAGGCGCGCGTCCTGCCCGTTCCAATGATGAACATCATCAATGGTGGCGAACACGCCGACAATCCAATCGACATTCAGGAATTCATGATCATGCCGGTTGTTGCAGACAGCATCAGCCACGCCGTTCGCATGGGATCCGAGGTGTTCCACACCTTGAAAAAAGAACTGTCCGACGCGGGTCTGTCCACAGGTATCGGCGACGAAGGTGGGTTTGCTCCAAACCTCAATTCGACACGGGATGCGTTGGATTTCGTTCTGAAATCCATCGAAAAAGCAGGCTATGCACCGGGCGAAGATATCTATCTCGCGCTCGATTGTGCGGCGACTGAATACTATAAAGACGGCTCGTATATCTTTGCTGGTGAAGGGAAAACTCTTTCATCCGATGAAAACGTTTCCTACCTTGAGGCACTCGTAAACGACTATCCGATCATCTCAATCGAAGATGGGTGTTCCGAAGACGACTGGGACGGTTGGAAAGCGTTGACTGATACGTTGGGTAACCGCTGTCAGTTGGTTGGTGACGATTTGTTTGTGACCAACCCGACCCGCTTGGCGATGGGAATCGAAAAAGGGTCTGCAAATTCGATGCTCGTCAAAGTGAACCAAATCGGAACACTGACCGAGACGTTGAAAGCTGTCGAAATGGCCCACCGTGCCGGTATGACCAACGTTATGTCGCACCGTTCGGGTGAAACCGAAGACGCGACAATTGCTGATTTGGCTGTTGCGACCAATTGCGGGCAGATCAAAACCGGGTCTTTGGCACGTTCTGACCGGTTGGCCAAATACAACCAATTGATCCGCATCGAAGAATCCTTGGGCAGCTCCGCAGAATATGCGGGCCGTTCAATCCTGCGCTGATGAAAATCCGGCGGGCGATACAAGCTGATCTGGCTGATGTCGCCCGTCTGTGCTGGGATTACCGGGCATTTCTGGCAACCCGCATTGACCATGTTCCAGACATTCTTGAAAAATACTATGCCAAGGACTCGTATGCAGCCTTAATGGCTGACCTTCCACGCATTCACGCACGTCCAAAGGGCGACATCTTGGTTGTCGATCTGGACGGACAAATCGCGGGCTGCGCAATGTATTACGAACACAGCCCCAACACTTGCGAAATCAAACGCATCTTCTTGGATGAAGCAGCGCGCGGAACTGGCGCTGCATCGGCATTGATCAAGGATGCCATGGCGCGCGCAGCACAAGATGGCCACACGCGCATGGTTCTGGATACAATTCACACCCTGCACGAGGCGATAGGTTTATACGAACGCCTTGGTTTTAAACCCTGTGCCCCGTTCTATGATCCTGACCCCGCCTATGTTCACACACTGCGTTTTATGGATTATGCGCTGAACCGCGTCGGATCATAAGGCGCTAGCAAATCTGCTGCTTCATTGCTCATGGAGTGACCCAACACTTTTGGGGCCAGCAATTGCGCGGAAATAGCGGCCAAGGTTATTCCGGAATGCATCACGGCGACAAATAACCCGTCTGGTCCAATCGCACCAATTGCGGGCAAGTTATCTTGAGGCATGGGTCGGTTTGCTTGCATGATCCGATCCCAGTCCATGGAAACATCAGGCAATAATCCCTTCAACCGATCCATGGCGTCCTGGGCCAAGCCCATCACATCAGAGCCAATGGTACTCGATGTGTCAGCCTGATGGTGTGCCGCCAGCGGTGCCCACAGGTGACCATCATTATCTTGGCGCACTTCTTGGTTGGCACTTGCGATAACGTGCGTCAAAACGGGCGGAACGGGACGCGTACGCAGCATCAACCCCGGTCGGGTCAGCATCGGAAACTCAATACCAATCGTGTTCAGGCAATGCGCAACACCTGTCCCGGCAGCCAAGACAACGCGATCCGCGTGAAACTGCCCCATATCCGTTTCGACACCCGTTATCTGACCATCATCGTGCAGTAGGTTGCGCACAGTTGCGCCCTGTAACACTTTAACCTTACGTGCTTTTCCTAACAGTTCGTTGATAACAGCACTTGGATTTGCCACCCCTTCAGTTTGAAACCACAACGCCTGATTTGGCGCGTTGATAAGCGGTTCCAAGTCTTGGATTTGTTTCCGATCCACCAAATCCGCGCGATAACCAATTACTTCAAACGCAGCTTTCTGTGCCTCTAAGCTGGGTTCAGCCACATCCCAACACAAACTGCCTTGCCATGTTAGATGATCGCCAAATCCAAATTGATGCCATGCCTCAATTCCGGATTGGCGCAAGCGAAAGTGATGTTCGTTTAAATAGAACGACGCATTGATCCACCCAAAGGATGCCGCAGTTGCGCCTGACCCAAGCGCGCGACCTTCAATGATCAGAACCTCCGCGCCATCCTTATCCAATTGATAAGCCAACGCAGCACCAATTATCCCACCGCCAACGATTATGACTCGCATTGCTTGCCCCCCTTGTTACCAGAGATTAACTTGCAAAAATGAACGCGCAACAGATCATCGATCACCTTGACCTAAGCCCGCATCCAGAAGGCGGGTATTACCGCCAGACATGGGGTGCAGACGGGCCAGATCGCCCCAGTGGGACATGTATTTATTTCTTGCTGAAAGCCGGCCAGAAAAGCCATTGGCACAAAATTGATGCAACAGAAATCTGGTTATATCATGCAGGTGCGCCGTTGATCTTATCGCTTAGCCCTTCGGATCAGGGACCCGCACAAGACCATCTTTTGACCCCAGATTTGCTGGAAGGCGCGCCGCAGATCATTGTGCCCAAAGATCATTGGCAAGCGGCTCAAAGCACCGGCGACTGGACATTGGTCAGCTGTACCGTTTCCCCCGGCTTTCAATTCGAAGGGTTCACGCTTGCCGATCCCGGTTTTGACATCCCGGGCGCATAGGTTGATCTTCACATGTTCTCGGGCACGTAAGCTACCTTGTTGGTATCGACCACGCATCACATTAGGTCCTTGAAATGCCGTTAAACGTTGGTCTGCGCGAGGTTTGGAACACTGATTGTTCCCCCACCAACAGCGGCACTGACACCCGTCGTCGACGGGCATGACGTCGGCAATCCGCGTGCAACTCTGACTGCAAGATAAGCAAAAGCCTGCGCTTCAAGCATGTCACCGTCTAGTCCGACTTTCTCAATCGGGTGAACCGGGCAATCCAGCGACACATCAAGCATCTGCATAAGCACCGGATTGTGACGCCCTCCACCTGTAACAAGAACCTGTTCAGGCGATGATAGGCAATGTTGTAAACCATGCGCCACAGAGGCCGCGCACATCGCGGTCAAGGTCGCAGCGGCATCAGCGTTGTTCAGCATTGCAACCTCGCGATAGATATCGCCAAAGTCATTACGATCCAGCGATTTGGGCGGCACGCGCGAAAAATACGTTTCGGCCAAAAAGGTCTCAAGCGCGCCTTGAGCAACTGTACCAGACGCCGCAATCTGTCCATCCGCATCAAAATCCAATCCAAGGCGGGACTTGACCAGATCATTGATCGGTGCGTTAGCCGGACCTGTATCAAAGGCCAACAATGCACCCGGCGCTTCTGGTGAATGAACTGATGGATCAATCCACGTCAAATTACCGACGCCGCCCAAATTCAGGAATGCAATCGGCGCGCTTGCCTTGATCCACCGTGCACAGGCAAAATGAAAGAACGGAGCCAAGGGCGCGCCCTCGCCGCCCAGCTTTACATCCGCACTGCGAAAGTCTGAAACCACCGGACGATTCAAAGCATCAGCCAATGCTTGACCATCGCCAATCTGAAGCGTGCGTTTTTCACGTGGTGCATGTGCCAGTGTTTGCCCATGAAACCCAATGATCTCTGCGTCGTCAAAGCTGCTTAGAACATCAAGATGAACCCGTTGAACCACGTCCAACGCACGATCCACTGATGGTCCACGCCAAGCGCCAAGCGCGTCATGCAAAACTTGCCGATCTTCCGGCGAATAGCTTCGATAATCACTTCGACCAAAGGAATGAATGTCGACGCCATCCGTTTCAATCACGGCAGCATCAACCCCATCCAATGACGTCCCGCTCATTGCACCAAGCGCTTGAACCACTGCCCTTTTGTCTCTGAGACGTTTCATGGTCTTTTCCTTTGTTGATCCGCCTTCTATAGATTGCCGGATCAAAAGCCCCAAGGACAAGATACGATGGCCTACACCGCAAAATCCGATTTTCTGCATATCATGCAGAGCCGGGGCTTTCTGGCCGATTGCACGGACCTGGAAGCCTTAGACGAAAAACTTCTTTCTGGACCGCAAACGGCCTATATTGGCTATGATGCAACCGCTGCTTCGCTGCATGTTGGGCATCAGATGAACATCATGGTGTTGCGTTGGTTTCAAAAGACCGGAAATAAACCAATCACATTGATGGGCGGTGGCACCACCAAGGTCGGCGACCCCTCTTTCCGCTCTGACGAACGGCCTTTGCTGGACGATTCCGCAATCGATGCGAACATTGCTCGCATGCAAAAAGCGTTCGCCGCATTCCTGAACTATGGCGACGCCCCGTCTGATGCGGTCATGTTGAATAACGCGGAATGGTTGGAAGGTTTAAATTACCTCGATTTCCTGCGCGACATTGGGCGGCACTTTTCGGTGAACCGTATGTTGTCATTTGAATCGGTGAAATCGCGGTTGGATCGTGAACAGTCGCTGTCGTTTCTCGAATTCAACTACATGATCTTGCAAGCCTATGACTTTATGGAGCTTAACCGCCGTCACGACTGCCTGTTGCAGATGGGTGGATCGGATCAATGGGGCAATATCGTCAATGGTATTGATCTGACACGCCGTGTCATCGAACACGAAGTGTACGGCCTGACGACGCCTTTGCTGACCACGTCAGACGGACGTAAAATGGGGAAAAGCCAAGGCGGCGCTGTCTGGTTGAATGCCGACATGCTCAGCCCCTACGAATACTGGCAGTTCTGGCGCAATACCACGGACGCAGATGTGGGTCGCTTCCTCAAGCTGTTCACAGAAGTCCCACTTGATGAATGTGAGCGCCTTGGTGCTTTGGAAGGGTCAGAAATCAACGAAGCCAAAGCTCGTCTGGCCAACGAAGTAACAACCATTCTGCATGGCGCAGAGGCGGCCCAAGCCGCGTCAGACACAGCGCGCGAAGTGTTTGAAAAAGGTGGCGTTGGCGAAGACCTCCCAACCCTTGCGCTTACGGTTGCAGACATCGCCGACGGAATCAGTCTTGCACAATTGTTTGTCAGATCTGGCCTTGCTCAATCCGGCAAAGATGCCAAGCGTTTGATCAAAGAAGGTGGTGCCAAGTTGGACGATGCGGCCGTTGCCAATCCGGGTCAAATCTTTGACGCATCCAGCTTCGGCAACCCGATCAAATTAAGCGCCGGCAAAAAACGTCACGCGCTAGTCGTTTTCAACAAATAATGCCGCTTCGTCTTGTCCTCTCGCAAGAGCGGACAAGACAGGCAACACCTGCATCCGTCGTACCAACCACGATAAGAAATGCGCGCACTTGTGCGCTCAATAAGGTCACATGCGCGCCAAAACAGCTTTGGCTGCCCGCAAACCCGGCGCTTCACCGTCCGCGCCCAATGCCTGCATCGTTTCCGACATTGTTTTTATCTGCGCATCGGGATCATTCAGAACGTTGTGCAATTCTTGAGCCAATCGATCTGGCGTGCACTCCGGGCCCAGACATTCTGGGACATGATATGTGTCTGTCACGATGTTCACGAGATTAACCCGGTCGATCAACGCGGCGCGCCGGATCAACTTATAGCTCAACCAGTTCATATTATAGCCAATAACCATCGGTGTCCCAGCCGCGGCCAGCTCCAGCGCGACCGTGCCAGAGGCCGCCAGCGCAACATTGGCACCTTTGAACGCGGCCCGTTTTGCAGTCAGATCGTCGCCCGATACCATGATCGGTTGAACCGACCATCCTGCGGTCGCTTCGTCCACCACGCCAGCAACAGATGGTGCACGCACCACAACAACGGTCGGAGGTTTGTCTGTTTTCGAAAATTTATCGATGGCTTGTCCAAAAATTGGTGCCAATCTTTGAACTTCACCTCGGCGCGATCCCGGCAGTACTAAGATAGTTGGACCAGTGTCCGGAATGGAATGAGCCATTCGAAACGCATCCACCTCTTTGGCGGTTGCAACCGGTTCCGTGACAACAGGATGCCCAACAAAATCGCACGCCATTCCAGCGGCTTCCATAAGCGGTGGTTCAAACGGCAACAGGGCCAACACATGGTCAATGCATTTTGCCATTTTGACAGCCCGCTTTGGTCGCCACGCCCATACGCTGGGTGCCACATAGTGCACGGTACGAATATACGATTTGGCTTTGACCAGTTTCGCGACGCGTAAACAAAAATCGGGGCTGTCTATGGTGATCAACACATCAGGTTGCGTCGCAAGAACGGCTTCGGCAATTTCGGCGATTCGACGCTTGAGTTGCCTGTATTTGGGCAACACTTCGGCGATACCCATGACGGACAGTTCCCGCATGTCAAACCGTGACACCAACCCCTGCGCTTGCATCAATGGGCCACCGACGCCATCAAATTCAATATCTTGGTGCAGCGTCCGCAGGTTGCTCATCAAAGCGCCGCCAAGTGCATCCCCCGACGCTTCGCCCGCAATCACAAAGACGCGCACGGGTCAGTTGCCTGAACGCGACCAGAACACAAGCCCCGCGTCGTTCGCCATCGCGACTGTCTTTTCTTGATCCAGAATAATGACATCACCTGCATCAACCACAATACCCCGCAGCCCTGCGGCTTTGACTTGTCGAACGGTTTCTGGGCCGACAGTGGGCATATCCACGCGATTGTCCTGCCCAATCTTTGGTCCTTTGACCAACACGCCTTGAGTGCGTTGCGTTACGTCCGGCAAACCAGCGATCAACGCATCAGTCCCCGCAATCGTTTCAACACCAAGCAATTGACCGCCACCGACGACACAGGCCTGACTGACATCAAACAGGCTAAGCGCATTTAGAATGCTGGCCCCCAATTTGGCATCTGCACGCATCTGCGCATCAGGCCATGCATCACTTAGGACACCCGGTGCGGCCACTAGGTCCGGTGCGAGTTCATGCGCACCACGTATCTGGAATCCCGTTTGTTCAAACAATCCGATCACAGCGCGCAACGCCCCGTCATCTCCAGATGTCAACGCTTCTGCAATGATCGGAAGCAGTGGACGCGTGTCAGAATCAATCGCTGTTGGATCAATCTGAGGGCGTTCAATCGCGCCACAAAAACAAACCTGCGTTACGCCTTCATGTCCCAAACGGATCAGCAAACTGCCCAATGTTTCCAGACGAAAAGTCAAATCCGCCTGCAACCCATTGGGAGCAAACCCATCCAACACGCAAACGATCGGCTTTTCCTTTTGGACCGAAGCAATCCTTGCGGGCAAATCACCGGTCCCGCACACCAACGCCAAAGTCATCAGCGTGGCGTCAAGAACGAACGGTCACTGTCGCCCATTACAAAAGTCACAATTTCACGCACGTATTCGCTTTCTGTTTCTTTGCCAAGCCGCACAGCCCGATCATGGAATGTACCATCCCCTTGGGCCAACATCTGAAATGCAGCCCGCAAGGCCGTAATGTCAGAACGGGCGACGCCGCGTCGTTTTAATCCAACCAAATTAAGGCCATCCAATTCACCACGAGACGCCTGAACAAGCCCGTACGGAATGACGTCATTTGTCACCATCGTCACCGCGCCAATAATCGCGCCTCGTCCAATTCGCACGAATTGATGAATGCCGGCTAAACCACCGATGATGACATCGTCTTCTAGTACGACATGCCCGGCAACGGCCGCTGAATTTACAACGATTACTCGGTCACCGATTTCAGCGTCATGCGCGATATGGCACCCTGCCATGAACAAACCGTCATCACCAATGCGAGTCAGGCCACCGCCGCCGTCTGTTCCACCGTTCATGGTCACATGTTCGCGAATGCGATTGCGTTTCCCGATGACCAAACGACTTTGTTCACCTTTGTATTTCAAATCCTGCGGAATCTCGCCTATCACGGAAAATGGAAAGATCATTGTCCCTTCGCCAACGTCCGTCCGGCCCGAAATGACCACATGACTGCGCAGTTCCACATCGGGGCCTAACACAACATCTGGCCCAACAACACAAAACGGCCCGACCGTTGCGGTCGCATCGATCTGTGCACCCTCTTCGATCAAGGCACTGGGGTGTATCCCACCGCTCATGCTTTTGGAGTTTCCATCATGGCTGTAAATGATGCCTCACAGGCCAATTCACCTTCCACTTGTGCACGCCCTTCGAATTTCCAAACTTTCCCCCCCGGCTTGCCTCTTACGGTCAGCATATGCAATTCTAGCTGATCACCAGGTACTACCATACGGCGAAATTTACAGCTTTCTATAGCCATAAAGTAAACCTGCATGTTTTTATCTGCCATGTTCAACGTGGTGCCGACCATAACAGCCGCAGTCTGCGCCATTGCCTCAACAATTGTGACACCAGGCATGATCGGGGATCCAGGGAAATGACCCTGAAAATGCGGCTCGTTCACGGTAACATTCTTTACACCCACAGCGCTTTGATAACCGTCTATCTGTACGACACGATCAACCAATAGAAATGGATAGCGATGTGGAAGAATGCGTTGGATCAGGCCGATATCTGCTGTTTGTAGCTCGGAAGTCATTGGCGTGATTGCCCCTAATTGTATTCGTTTGTGTATTTGCCTAACAATCTCAAGGTGGCTGGGCAAGACAAGTATTAGGGTTGCTTGGTCGTTGCATCTTCCATTCTGGTGTCGATCCGCTCAATCGCGATGGACGTAATATCAATTGCTCGCGCAGAAATGAACACACTGCGTTGTTCCAAAACGACGGCTGCGCCAGACTCAAGCATGATGTTTTGAAGTATAGGAACAGCGGCCGCAAGAAACGCACGTCGTTCTTCATCAAGACGTCTGGACAAGGTGCGCGAAGCCTCTGCACGCTCCCCGCGAATTCGTTCGGCTTTTTCGTCAAATGCGGCAGCGAGGGTTCGGAATTCTTCTGGTTCCAAAACCTCACGCTGCTGCGTCAATTCCAGTTCCTCGGCTTCCAATTCGGCCGCGATCCGGTCGTTTTCTTCCTGAACGTCCTGGCCCGCTTTTTCCAACGCTAACGCAACACGCTGACCAAACTTGCTATCGCTAAATAAACGTTCAGTATCAACAGTTAGAACGGGACTTTGGACCGTCGAGCGCCCTGCTGGATCAGTTCCATTAGACGTATCGCGTAACGGACCAAACTGCTGTGAAAAAGCCGGCGTCGCTTGGACACCGGCTATTATTATACAGGAGCATGTCAGGGCAATCCGGCCCAAGCTCCACAGCATCGACATGTCAGAAACGCGTGCTTAACGTTAGATCGAACGAACGTTCTTTGTCGAAATCTTCGGCCACAAGTGCTTCAGTAAAGTTAAAGCGCAAGGGTCCAATAGCAGTGTCCCACAAAATCGAAAAACCGATGACATGGCGGAACGATCCACCTTCGCCCAAAACCGCGGCATTTGTCGGGTTTGCATCATCCAAATCCCACAGGTTTCCAACATCATAGAACAAAGCGCCCCGTATCCCGAGCTCTTCCGGAAGACCAAGTGGAAATTCCGCTTCTACGCGTGCAGCAACGTAAATGTTACCGCCCAAGGCGTCATCTGTTGTACCGGCGTCGCGTGGCCCAATACCACCGGGTTCAAATCCGCGAATGATTGATGGATCCAAAAGGAAACGATCAACACCCCGGCTATCGCCGTCTCTCCACGCTAAATGCCCACCTTCAAGCGTGGCGCGCAAAGTTACTTCTTCATTGAAAGCCAAGCGTTGTCCCGAAACCTTTGCCGTGCTTTTCAGGAATTCATTGTCGCCGCCGATTCCGCCAAAGTCCTGACTGAATTCAAACAGCCACCCGGCATCTGGATTCAGTCCATTCCGGCGCGAGTCGTAAGAATACGTATATCCCAACGAACTGCTTGAAAGAGAACCACGTCCAACCTCTTCGTTGATGATATCACCAGTTCCGTCAAAGGTTGCCGTGTCCAAAGTCGTCATTTCGACGTCTTCATAAGTATAACGCAGTTGCAGACGCCCTGCTTCACTGATTGGAAACGTCAATGACGGTGAAACAACTAAGCCTTCAGTTTCGTAAGTTAAAAACCGTGAATCTGTTTGTGCATAGTTGAGGCGCAGCCCGAACGCGACATCGCGGCCAAGCAATTTGGGCTCAATGAAGTTGATCCCATAGACTTCTGAGTCTGCCGCCGTTGTGAATGACAAATTCAACGTTTGGCCACGTCCCAAGAAGTTCCGTTCAGCAAAGCTGACCGCGACACCGGGACCATCATCCCGAGAAAACGAAGCCCCAAAACTTAGGGAGCCAGTCGGTTTTTCTTCAACGTCGACATCAACAATCACTTGATCCGGTCGCGATCCTTCGCGCGCATTGACGTCAGCGACTTCAAAGAAATCCAGTGCTCGGATACGTTCGGCTGCTTGCCGTACACGACGCGGGTTAAACGGATCACCTTCCGCTTCGTCGAATTGACGCCGGATGACACGATCCAGCGTCGTTGTATTGCCTTCTATGTCAATGCGTTCAACGAATACACGCGGACCACGCGACAGGACAAATTCAACATCCAATGTCAAATCTCGGTCGTTACGAGAAATGCGCGGCTCGACCCGCAAGAAATCCACGCCGTCCCGAACAGACTGGTTTTCCATTCGTGTAATTTCATTTTCCACGATGGTTGGGGAATAGACCATACCCGCCCGCGCTTTGATCAACGATTGATACACATCAGCATCGACACCGTCGACTTCGGACGTGACGGTGATCTCACCAAACTGGAACTGCTGACCTTCCTGAACATTAAAGACCAAGAAGAACCCATCGCGTTCTTCGGCAAGCTCTGCGTTTGTCGACAACGTGCGGAAATCAACGTAACCGCGCGAAAAATAGAAATCCTGCAAGACCTGTCGGTCAAATGCAATGCGATCTTCAACCAAGGTATCGGTTCGAACAAATGTCCGGAACAAACCTGCTTGTTTCGTTTGTAGAACACGGCGCAAGCGACGATCCGAATAAGCTTTGTTGCCCACGAAACTAAGGCGTTCAATTTCGATGACTCCACCTTCGAAGACTTCGAACACCAAATCGACTCTGTTATCAGAACGTTTAATGATTCTGGGCGCTACGCGCGCAGAAATCCGCCCCTCAACCGAATACGCCTCAGCGATATTCGATGCATCCCGTTCAGCCTGTGCAGGACTAAACACACGACGTTCCGTACTTTCTACGATCGCACTTAATGCTTCATCATCGATACGACGGTTTCCTTCGAAGCGCACCCGATTGATTGTCGGTAGCTCGACGACAACAATCCGCAGCACATTCCCGCTTGGGATAACTTCGACCGATTCGAACAGTCCAGAGTTTTGCAAACGCTGAACCGCGTCATTGACCTGACCCGCTGACAGAGTTTGACCCGTGGCGATTCCAGCGCGGCTCAATATGGCACTATCGCCAATTCGCGCGTTCCCTTCAATTTGGATGCTTCCAAACTGAAATTGCTGAGCGACAGTTTCCTGTCCGCTCGCCGTCCAAGTCCCTGAAACAAGGACCGAAAAAATAACTGCTTTGCCTAGCGTGCGCGCGGTCTCTCGCCGTTTCGCGCCGCAGCCCCACATCCCCAAGACCATGCGATTGCCTCACATCTAACATCAATATGTAGTCTTAGTGCGTAAACGCTTTATGCGGGCTTGTCAAAAGGCCAAAAGCCCCACTTTCGCGGGGTTGCAAGATGGTCTCACTGTTGTGAATTTATGAGATAAAGTTACCGATATAGGCTCCAAAGGCCAAAGCGGTCGCAATTGTTGCGAAATAAAGCGCGCGATCCCAGTTTAGGGACATCAATAGGCCGACAGCGCGGTATCCGTTTTCAATCGTTCGCATGACATTACCTCTTTCTCAGAAGTAAATATATTGGTGCAATAAGGCAGCAGTTTGACAGAATGTGGCATTGCCAAGGCAGATTTCCCGCCAAAGTTTAAGGACAGAACAGGTCTGTACTTGTGGCAAAGATCATGAGCATCAGAATCATCGCAAATCCAAACGTCATCAAAATCCGCAATGCGGCATCACTGGGCGGGCGGCCAGTAACGGCCTCATACGCATAAAAGACAAGATGACCACCATCCAATGCAGGAATCGGAAACAGGTTCATAACACCAACAGCGGTGGACAAAAGAGCGATCAGTCGGATGAACGACATCGTACCTTGGCTGGCCATTTGCCCTGCAGTTTGCGCAATGCCAATCGGGCCCGACAGATTGCAAGTGCTGACCTGGCCTGCGATCATTCCGCCCAGAAACGAAAATGTCCCATCTATTACGGCCCAGGTCTGTCTCACGCCACCTGACAAAGTCTGACCAACGCCTGGCGCTTCCCGCGCGCCATCAAACGGCGCTCCGCTGACAATACCGATACGCCAAACGGTTTGAAAACCGTCGTCTTCCGTCAGTATGTCAACTGGTAGCGGCTTAAGCGTTTTTTCTAAAACTTCACCATTGCGCCAAACACCCAATTTCAATGGACGCCCATTTGACGATTCGACTGCGGCCTTAATTTCCGGAAATGTGTTGATAGTAACGTCGTCGATTGCGACAATGACATCGCCACGTTCAAGACCTGCAGATATCGCAGCACTTTGCGGAACAACTCTATGTACCAAGGGAGATTGATAGTGAGGTCCCTGTACGACAATTCGCGTTCCTTCACGTTCAACCGTGTATTCCAAATCTGCCGTCATCGGCAAAGCACTAAAGAAGCTTGAATAGTTCTGATCATCAAGGTCAGGCAGCGGGTTACCGTCGATTTCCAGAACAACATCCCCACTGCGCAACTCGTTCGTTTCGTTGGGCAAGGGCCGCAACTCACCCACGGTGAGCGGGTCGCTTATGATACCGGTGCTGTATCCAATCATTGAGAATACAAGAATCGACAGGATGAAATTGAACACAGGCCCCGCGGCTACGGTCGCCGCACGTGCCCATAAAGGCGCACCGTGCATTGTGCGTCGCAACGCTTCGGGGTCAGCTGATGCGGCTTCCATAGCCTCTTCATCTTTGCCCGATGCGGCATTCGCGTCGCCTGCGAACTTAACGTACCCGCCAAAAGGCAGTGCAGCGATCTGCCAGCGTGTGCCTCGCTTGTCATGACGGGACCACAAAACAGGGCCAAACCCGATTGAAAAGACATCCGCATGAATGCCAGACCACCGTCCGACGATATAATGCCCGTATTCATGGATCGCGACGATCACACTTAATGCGACGATAAACGACACAAGAATCCAAATAAGGCCGCCAAAGGCCGGGATTAAAGACAATAGATCCACGAGTTCAGTCTGCCTTCTTTTTTATGATCTGCCGAGTCGCCTGTCGGGTCAGATGGTCTACGCGCAGCACGTTATCAAGTGTCATTGCGGCATCATTTTGTTCGATTTCAGTTAACGAAAGGGTCGCTTCGACAACGTCTGCCATTTCGGTAAACCGAATGTGACCGTCGATAAACCCATCTAATGCAGTTTCTTTCGCTGCATTAAAGATTGTGCCTGTCAGTCCGCCGGCTTCCATAACTTCTCGTGCCAGCTGCAACGCTGGCCACCGCATTTCGTCTGGGGCGCGAAATGTCAGCTGTCCCAATTTCGCAAAATCCAAACGCTGAACAGGCAGTTTGCGTCTTTCTGGGTAATGCAACGCATATCCGATGGCATGGCGCATATCTGGCGGTCCAACATGCGCCATCAAAGCCCCGTCTTGGAATCCAACAATCGCATGGATCATCGATTCCGGGTGCACTAGTACTTCGATTTGCGACGGTGAAACATCAAAATATTCCTTTGTTTCAATAAGCTCCATGGCTTTATTGAACATAGATGCGCTGTCGATTGTGATCCGCTGTCCCATATTCCAATTGGGATGCGAAGACGCTTGAGCTGGCGTCGCGTTCTTCATTTCAGAAAGCGGCCAATCCCGAAAGGCCCCGCCAGAGGCTGTGATGATTACACGCTCAACCGTTTGGATGTCTTCGCCTTGCAACGCTTGGAAGACCGCGGAATGTTCACTGTCGACGGGCAGCAACTTACCACCATGTCGTTTTGCCGTGTCCAACGCCAAAGCGCCTGCGCAGACCAGCGTTTCTTTGTTGGCAAGCGCCAGTGTCGCGCCCTGTTCCAATGCAGCCAACCCCGGTGCCAACCCGGCGGCGCCGACAATCGCGGACATAACCCAATCTGCTGGTCGTGCTGCGGCTTCGATCAATGCATCGGGCCCAGCGGCGGCTTGGACATCTGTTCCCGCCAAAGCCGCGCGCAGATCGTCGAGACGATTATCATCCGCGGTAATCGCGATTTCAGCACGCAAAGCGATGGCGTCCTTGGCAAGTTGCGCGATGTTCCCTGCCCCGCTTAACGCAACAACCTCATAGCTGTCCAAATCACGCAAGATCAGGTCAATCGTGTTTTGGCCGATTGAACCGGTTGCTCCGAAAATCGAAATGCGGCGTGGCATGTTAGTTCAGCCCCGGTGGAAAACCAACGAGCGGGCCGACGACCAGCAAAAACACCGAAGCCCCCAGCATTCCATCGAATCGATCCAGAACACCGCCATGCCCGGGGATAAGATTGCTGGAATCCTTTACACCCGTGCGCCGTTTGATCGCACTTTCTGCGACATCGCCCATTTGACTGGCCATCGAAACAGCAATGGACACACCGATCACATGAAGCATAGCTGGCGAATTTGCCGCATAGATCGCACCAACGATCGCCGCACCGATCCAGCCCCCGGCGGTACCAGACCACGTTTTCTTTGGGCTGACCGCCGGCCAAAATTTCGGGCCGCCGATGATACGCCCCGCAAAATAGCCTAAAACGTCGGTCGCGATAACAACCAGAACCAACCAAGCCATCCAGCCAAAGCCTAAATTGTCCCGAATGGACATCATGCCAAAGCCAGCCAAAAGCACCATCACGCTATAGACAAAGAAAAGCGCGCGATCCTTTTCAATCCGGAAAAAACCGATCAATGCAGGCGCAAGCAACAGCGGGAACGCAATACCGGTTGGCACATAGATCGCCACCATGCTGGCCAAACCCGCCAAAAGGCCCAAATGCAGCGCCATGGGTTCGTTACGTGGCACGATCATACGCACCAATTCCCAAACCATCAGACCGGTAATAACAGCGACCATCAGATGAAAGACGTCCGAGCCAGCCCAAATGCCCCACAACCCGACAATGGCCATAATCGCCGCTGACCCAAGCCGCGATGCTAGGTCAGACCATCTGTCGCTCATGCACGCACGCCCCCATACCGACGATCACGCGCGCCGTAAGCACTGCACAATTCGGTAAATTCTTCGCGCGAAAAGTCAGGCCACAACGTGTCGACAAACTCGTATTCCGCATAGGCGGACTGCCAGAGCAGAAAATTGGAAATACGGGCTTCGCCACTGGTTCGGATAACAAGGTCAGGATCAGGTAAAACACAAGTATCCAAGTACTTTGGCAGCGTTTCCTCATCCACCAGCTCGGGCGCAAGACGCCCTTCGGCAACATCTTGGGCCAAACGTTTGGTCGCACGCGCGACTTCGTCTCGCCCGCCATAGTTTAAGGCAATCGTCAAATGCACCCGCGTGTTGTGAGACGTCAGCTTTTCCAGCTCATCCATCAACTTGCGTAACTTGTCATCTAGCCGAACACGATCACCGATAAACCGAACTCGAACGCCTTCTTCTTTCAGCGACCGCGCTTCACGTGTGATGTAGCGACGAAACAAACTCATCAGACCGGCGACTTCGACCTGAGTACGCTTCCAGTTTTCTGTCGAAAAAGCGAAGATTGTCAGGTATTCTACGCCAATATCCGGACAGGTCTCTACGATTTCGCGTACTCGCCGGGCACCTGCATGATGTCCGAATAAACGCGGTCGCCCGCGTTGCGTCGCCCATCGGCCATTGCCGTCCATGATAATGGCCACGTGACGTGGGCCGCTTTCAATATGCATGGGATCACGCGGAATGGGCTGTTCCTTTATTTTGTGACATCACTGGAACCAATGCAGATTAAACCTGCATGATCTCGCTTTGTTTGGTTTCCAACGCACTGTCTACGTTCTTGATGTATTGGTCGGTCATATCTTGAACTTCAGATTCCCAAAGCTTTTGATCGTCTTCCGACATTCCGTCTGCTTTGGCTTTTTTGATCTGATCCATGCCGTCCCGACGCACATTCCGAACGGAAACGCGTGCGTTTTCGGCGTAAGTTCCTGCAACTTTGCCCAGCTCGCGACGGCGTTCTTCGTTTAGCTCAGGAATGGGCAACATGATGATTGTACCGTTTAGCTGCGGGTTAATCCCCAACCCACTTTCGCGAATGGCCTTTTCAACCTTCGCGACCATGGTTTTGTCCCAGACATTCACCGTCACCATACGTGGTTCTGGCACATTCACCGTTCCCACCTGATTGATCGGGGTTGGTTGCCCATAGGCGTCGACCATCACTGGATCCAACATCGATGACGATGCGCGCCCTGTACGCAAAGACGCGAATTCTGTTCGAAGATTGGCGATTGCACCGTCCATCCGACGCTGTAAGTCATCGGTATCAAGCATAAATTCTTCAGACATGGGTGCCTCCCTTCTTTTTGTTGTTTATAGGCGCGCGGCTATTGATTTGTATAGAGCTTGCCGGAATTTGGCGACGACGTGCGCGTAAAACGGATCAGTTGGTCACTCGTGTACACTTGCCGCGCCCAGCAAGGACGCCGCGGAAACCACCCGGTTCATCAAGTGAAAAGACGATCAGCGGCATTTTGTTGTCGCGCGTCAGTGCGATAGCAGACGCATCCATCACCTTGAGGTTCTTTTGAAGCACTTCATCATATGTAATGCGGGCGTAATGCACGGCATCCGGGTTTATTTTCGGATCACTGTCATAAATGCCATCGACTTGTTTGCCCATGAAAATGGCTTCGCATGCCATTTCCGAGGCCCGCAGCGCAGCGGCGGTATCTGTCGTGAAATACGGATTGCCCGTACCGGCGGCGAAAATACACACCCGTTTCTTTTCAAGGTGACGCACAGCACGGCGACGAATGTAAGGTTCGGCCACTTCATCCATTCGAATGGCTGATATGACCCGTGTGTGAATCCCCAACCCTTCCAACGCGCTTTGCATCCCCAAAGCGTTCATGACTGTCGCCAACATTCCCATGTAGTCAGCAGTTGTGCGTTCCATCCCCTGCGCAGAGCCTTGCAATCCGCGAAAGATATTCCCGCCACCAATCACCATGCATATTTCCACGCCAAGGTCGTGGACGGACTTAACTTCTTGGGCGATGCGTTCAACCGTAGGTGGGTGCAAACCAAATCCCTGATCGCCCATCAGGGCTTCTCCGGAAATCTTAAGCATGACGCGGTTGAAGGTTGAATCCGTCTCGGTCATGTGTGGCCCCCGGGCTATGGTCGCAATCGCGCGCAAACTGTCCTAAAACGTAACCGAGTTCAATGCGATTAAACCAATGATCCACACCCTTTTGCAAAAGATTTCACCAGATGCCCCAGTATTAATCGCTGGACCCACTGCCAGCGGCAAATCTGCCTTGGCTTTGGCGCTGGCAGAATCGCAAGGTGGAACTGTGATTAATGCGGATGCCAGCCAAGTTTACGCGTGTTGGCGTATCCTCACTGCGCGCCCATCAGCCCAAGAAGAAGCGCGCGCGCCTCATGCGCTGTATGGTCATTTAGCCTATGATTCAGACTACTCAGTGGGGCATTGGCTGCGCGAAGTAGAGAATATTTTGGCAACAGGCACGCGTCCGATCATCATTGGTGGCACCGGTTTGTATTTCACTGCAATCACCGAAGGTCTGTCCAACATCCCAACCACCCCGCCAGACATACGGGATCAAGCGGATGGTTTAACTTTGGATGCCTTGCGGAGTGGTGTGGCCAAAACGACGCTTTCTGGGCTGGATCAAGCCAATCGCGCGCGGGTTCAACGTGCTTGGGAAGTTGAACGCGCAACAGGTCGCCCCTTGCACGAATGGCAGGCGCAAAAATCCAAACCGCTTTTGTCCGGCACTGATCTGGTGAAAATCGTCATGGATGCCCCAAAAGACTGGCTAACCCCGCGAATCGAAGCACGGTTTTCGTCCATGCTGCACACTGGCGCTTTGGATGAAGTGGCCGCAATGGAAGACCGATACGACCCGGCCCTGCCCGCGTTCCGCGCAATTGGCGTTGATCAATGCCGCGCCGTTCTGAATGGAGAACTGGACAAAGACACCGCCGCACAAGCCGCAAGCATTGCCACTCGGCAATATGCTAAACGTCAGCGCACATGGTTTCGTGCACGCATGTCGGATTGGAAATGGGTCCCCGCATCCGATTTGCAATCGCCGTAAAGCAATCACGGCAAACACGAAAAACCGACGTGCGAGCGTTTTCTGTTCGTCGCGATCCCTGAAGGAAACCGAGGTGAGAACGAAGACAGGACCGAATGAACCGGCGAACAAACACGTTTAAAAGATCAAGCGTAAGACGTGTCGGCATTCCTCAGTAAAAGAGACGACCGGGGTTGTTTTAGAGGGCCTGCGCGGAGAAAGCTCGATTTTTGAGCTTTGTCGTCGTTGAATAGGCTTCGTTTCTTTGGAAATCTGGGAAAGGGCGCTGTGGCTAACCGCACGACAAAGGACCTCGACGGAGCCACATCCCCCAATTAGCAGCGATAAAAAACGCTCTCTTGTGTGGTTAATTGCCAGCCAACTGAACCAGAGTTTCTGGCGGAACCAGCGCGAACAAGTCCTGTGCATTCACGCTGACGGCGGTCAGAGTGTAGGCGATAGACCAAGCAGCAATTTTGCGCTGTTTTTTGTGATTGGGCAGCGTCAACAATAGCATTGTCAGTCCTGTCGCAATTGCCCCCCAAACAGCAGCACGCATCATGTCGCTTTGCATTGTGGCCCATTCGGCTTCCCAATCGAATTCCAGAAAGACCTGAGCGCCCACGATATTTTGAAAGGCCAAACCGGCCAAAGTGCCAAGTATCCCACCGAACAGCAGTGACGTTAGAATCATGTCCTTGCCACGTTGTTCACGGGGGCCACGTTTGCGACGGTGTAGCTTGCGGTCTTGCTTTGGGGACAAATCACCCACTTGGCCCGGAATGGTAACACCAGACGGACCATTATCGGATATGCGCCGCAGACGCTCTTCGAATAACGTGTTTGATTTTGGCATGATCACCTCGCTTCTTACAGCGTGCATGACATGTCAATTGGGCGGAATTTCGACAACGTCGTGAAGATCCAGCGTCAGGAGCCCCAAATTTTCTTCACATAATTGCGAGTTTCACGATAAGGCGGAACACCACCATATTTTTCGACGGCTCCGGGACCCGCATTGTAGGCAGCTAAAGCAAGACGCCAAGAGCCGAATTTGCGATACTGCTCTTTCAGATACCGCGCGCCGCCTTCAAGGTTCTGGGCTGGATCGTTTGGATTAACCCGCAAATACTGCGCCGTTGCAGGCATCAATTGCGCAAGGCCCAACGCGCCCTTGTGAGATTTCGCAGTCGGGTTCCAGTTGGATTCTTGCTGAATCAAACGCAAAAACAAATCTTCGGGCACGCCATTTTTGCGCGCCGCGGACCGTGCGACTTCCAGATATTTCCCGCGGTATTTCCCTTTATAAGAAGGGCTATTGCCCCACTTGGTCGGTGTGTTGATCTTGGACGGCTTCAATCGCACTGACGAATTGTACTGAGACGATGCGCGGTCATCCAAAACCTTGGTTTGGCTTTTGAACAAAGTATTGCGGTTGCGCGACGAAAATATATCAGCCGCCGCCGTATCGGCGATCACTGCGCTCGCGCACAGAATTGCTAGTCCCACCCGAATTTTCAAACCATGCCCCTTAAAGGTCCGTACCC
The DNA here is from genome assembly GCA_039984715.1 of Paracoccaceae bacterium. GTDB lineage: Bacteria > Pseudomonadota > Alphaproteobacteria > Rhodobacterales > Rhodobacteraceae > JABSSA01. Next base: position 244,437 of record JBDWUA010000014.1, read on the forward strand.
TGAGCCGAACTATATCATTTTTTCCCAAGCTTTCCAGTCTGTCGCGAAATATGGTGTTAACCCTGTTGCGGGAAGTGTAGATTACGCCAAATTCAATTCAATGGGCAGAATCGCTCAGATGGAAAACCACGCGGGGGAAAAAGATGGCAGGATCCGTCAACAAGGTCATTTTAATTGGCAATCTCGGGCGCGACCCGGAAGTGCGTACATTCCAGAACGGAGGTAAGGTCTGCAATCTGCGGATTGCGACATCCGAAACCTGGAAGGACCGCAACACTGGCGAACGTCGTGAACGGACGGAATGGCATTCGGTCGCAATCTTTCAAGAAGGTCTTGTGCGGATTGCAGAGCAATATTTGCGCAAAGGGTCGAAAGTGTACATCGAAGGCCAATTGCAAACACGCAAGTGGCAGGATCAGTCCGGTCAGGACAAGTATTCAACCGAAGTCGTTTTGCAGGGCTTTGGTGGCACCTTAACCATGCTGGATGGACGCGACGGACAATCTGGCGGTGGCGGCAATTATGGCGGCGGCGGCGGTGGTGGCCAAATGGGTTACGATGATCGTGGCGGGGACTATGGCGGCGACACTGGCGGTGGCAATGGTGGTGGTGGCAATAGCGGTGGTGGAAACCCTGCCCCATCACGTGACATCGACGACGAAATTCCGTTCTGATAATTTAGAATGGTAAACCAAATGACCGTAGCCTTTTTAGGCTGCGGTTCGTGTTTGGAAAAAACACCCAAATCTAACCTGTTTGACCTGATCCAGCCAGTAATGACTTGGATATTCGAGGTTAAAGCGCCGCGTTCTATCTAGCGACGTGCAAAACTCAGGATGACTTGCCGCGCCTGTCGTTGGAACAATCCCGGAGCTTTTGGCGGACTGCCGCTGTCTTCCACGTCGGTCATGACACGGCGCACAAGCAGCACAGCCAAGGTGCCAAACAACACGCCGCCGATTGCCTGACCAATCAAAATTCCGGGTGCACCAAGCCATGCCGAACCGACCAAGACAAAAGGTATAGTGCCCACCGTATGGCGCCCCCAGTTCAATCCAGTGGAATAGAACGGGTGACCCAAATTATTGAAACATGCATTTGAAACAAACAGAGCGCCATTGAAAAAGAATGTCAGCGCAATGGGACCACAAAACAAATAGATCAGCGTCAGTGAAATACCGGACGCGTCAAACAAAGCGGCAATCGGAGCCCGCAACATGAACAAAACAAAAGCCACGAACGCCACAATGGCGGCCGTGAACAGCAACGATGCACGAACGGCTTCGCGCACTCTGTCAAATCGGTTCGCCCCATAATTTTGCCCGATGATGGGTCCTACTGCGCCGGATAGAGCAAACAGCGTTCCAAACGCGACAGGTGTCAATCGACCAACGATGGCCAATCCGGCAACGGCATCTTCCCCATGGGTCGCCATCATACGGGTCACAAAGGCTTGTCCTGTTGGTGTTGCCAACTGTGTCAGAATCGCAGGCAACGCAATGGCTGTGATGGGCATCAAATCCCGCAGAAAGCCTGTCAGTTGCGGACGTGACAATCCGCCATGGTATTTGAAAATTGGGACCAGTGCGAAGACGGCTATGGTAATCCGAGCGGCAGCTGACGCCAAAGCTGCGCCTGTCAGTTCTAAATCCAGTCCAAAAATAAGGATCGGATCGAGCACCGCGTTGACGAGCCCCCCAATAATCGTCGACATCATTGCACGGCTTGCATCCCCGTGCGCGCGCAAGATTGCGCCTCCGGCCATCCCCAACAATAAAAACGGCAGCGTTGGAACAATGATGGAAAGATAATGCACAGCCAGTTCGTGCGTTTGGCCTGTTGCGCCGATCATTGTGACCAGAAAGTCCAAGGACAGCCACACGGCACAGGCAAACATAGCCGAAACCAATGTACCCGCAATCAAGGCGCTTGAGGCGCGTTGGCGGGCTTTTTCAAAATCGCCTTCCCCCAAGGCACGCGCGACCAAAGCGCCGGCCGCAATCGCAACACCAATATTAAAGGACGTCGTAAAAAACAAAATGGCTCCGGCATATCCAACAGCCGCGGCCAGTTCATCAATTCCCAGCATTGAAATAAAAATCATGTCGACAAGGTCGACCGCAAAGACAGCCATCAGTCCAAGGGATGCGGTCATCGACATAACCGTCACATGCCGAAGCAGGTTACCTTTTAGAAACTTTGCCTGATCCACTAGGACGCTCCCTTTTTCGCAAGTCTCCCGGATAACACCGCGATCAGTTCAAGGCAGCGTTCAACACATCCTTGACCGCGTCTGACGGGACATCTGATGTCACAAACGCCGATCCAATTTCGCGCGCCAAAACAAAACGTAGTTTTCCGTCTATGACTTTTTTATCTTGTCCCATGAGGTCCATCAAAGCGTCGGCCCCCGGCAGATCACCGGGGATGTCACTCAGGTCCGTTTTCATGCCCATATCTTTTAGATGGGCGCGCACTCTGCTTGGGTCTTCTTGAGCGCATAACCCCAAACGAGCGGACAATTCGAAAGCCAATGCACATCCGATGGCCACGCCTTCACCGTGCAACAGCCGATCTGAATACCCAGTCGCCGCTTCCAATGCGTGACAAAACGTGTGGCCCAGATTCAAAAGGGCGCGGTCGCCCTGCTCTGTCTCGTCGCGCAACACGATTTCTGCCTTCATTTCGACCGACCGCTTAACCGCGTAATTGCGCGCATCGATATCGCCTGACGCCAAAGCAGGCCCATTGGTTTCCAGCCATTCAAAGAAAGCCGCATCACCCAACATGCCGTATTTTACAACTTCGCCATAGCCTGCAAGCAGGTCGCGAGGTGTCAGAGTTCCCAACAATCCAGTGTCCGCCAAGACAAGGCTTGGTTGATGGAATGCGCCAACCAGATTTTTGCCATGCCGGGTATTGATCCCGGTTTTGCCACCAACAGAACTGTCGACTTGCGCCAACAACGATGTCGGCAATTGCACAAATCGCACGCCGCGGCGCAAAATCGCTGCGGCAAACCCAACAAGGTCACCGACAACACCGCCGCCAAGTGCCAGAACCAAATCGTTTCGCTCAACACGCTGATCCAAAAGCCATTCGACAACGTCCGTCAGATGCGCCCAGCTTTTGGTTGCCTCGCCACGTGGCAATTCCAGCACTGCACTGGTGATCCCCGCATCTTCAAGGGCACCTTGAAGCGTCTGCAAATGCAGGTGTCCCACATGCGCGTCGGCGACAATTACGACATGCCGACGGTTTAACAACGGACCCAAAAAGGCCGCTGCTTGTGACAACAGCCCTTCTGCGATCACAACATCATAGGCACGTTCACCTAAGGCGACATGGACCGTTTCAGGCATGGTTCAATTCCTCTAGGACATCGGGGCGGGATTTAAGGGCGAGAATGACACATTCCGCCATCTCTTCGATGGAATACTTGGCGTTCGCTTTGACCGTAAGGTCAGACATCGCATAAATCGGAACACGAGTATCATAGATATCAGACAGAGTTTGGCGTGGATTTTGCGTGCGCAACAATGGACGCGTGTCTTTGTGTCGAACCCGTTGCCACAACAATCCCAGATCGGCGTCCAGCCAAACTGCGACGCCTTTTTCGGAAATCGCCGCCCGGTTTGCGTCCGCCAGATAAGCGCCCCCACCTGTCGACAAAATTCCCTGATGCGAATCAAGCAAGCGTCCAATGACCTGTGCCTCTTTCTTGCGAAAGAAGGGTTCGCCATCACGTAAAAAAATTTCCTGAACTGACATATTGGCAGCAGCTTCAATTTCAGCGTCACTGTCCAAAAACGGAACGTTCAAAATCTCTGCAACTGCCCGTCCTACAGCGGTTTTACCCGCACCCATCATTCCGACCATGACTACGGTTTTTTTCAACCTGAAGTGTGGGTTGTGCTGCTGTTTTTCGCTCATATTTCTGTCAATGACGTGCTTTTGCTAAAAAGGCCATATATGGTCAGGGTCAAAGCGAAAAAATAAGAGGCAGGCGCCGATATGTTTCGGCTATTTAAATACCTTTTTTACCTGGTCGTACTGGGTTTTATCGGATTGGTGGCCTACACCTATGTAGGCCCATTCGCAGGCGTGGACTTTTCCCCGCCGCAAGTTGAAACGCGTGAACCTATTGTGTTGGATGCGAAATAAGCGTTTGTCCTTTGGGGCAGCGCTGCTGGCGTTGATGTCTGGGCCGGTTGTTGCGCAATCGGATACACCTTTGTCCGTCATTGACTGGTTAGACCAACAGGTTGCGACCCCCGCGACAATCCAATCAGATCCCGTCGCGCAAACTGGGCTGACCCCAGATGTTACTGTCACACCTTTAGACGGTACGACCACGCGTGTTGTGGGGTTGGTTCCGTCGTCAGTCACGGGGTTACCGTCAGATTTATGGACCGGCACTGGCTCTGCGATATTGGTGCGCCAGCTCAACAAGATGACATTGCCACGTTTGCCAGCGGCGCAATCCTTGTTGTTTTCTTTGGTTCTCGGCGAAGCGTTACCTCCGGCGGAGGATAACGGTGCCTTTGATCTTGCTCGGATCGATACGTTGATACGCATGGGCGCGTTGGAACCCGCATTGGCCCTGCTGGAAATTGCCGGGCCTGATCAAAGTGCGGCACATTTTGAACGCTATCGCGATTTGCAATTGATCTCAGGGGAAACAGAACAGATGTGCGAACGTCTGATCGATAACCCGAATCTGGCAAACGACCCCGGTCTTGACGTTTATTGCCATGCCCGAAGTGGGGATTACGAAACAGCGGTGCTTTTATATGGCACCAGCAACGCGCTTGGTTTGTACGATACGCAAAAATCAAACGCATTGGCGCGGTTTCTGGATCCCGACTTGTTCGAAGGCAAACCGGCCCTGCCCCAACCGCAAACGCCAGATGCTCTGATGTTTGCGTTGTTTGACGCAGAAGGCGAGCGTTTGACAACGCGCAGTTGGCCCCGGATTTACGCTCACGCCGATCTCAATCCGCGTGCAGGTTGGAAATCGCAACTAGAAGCTGCGGAACGACTGGCCGAAACCGGGGCATTGCCGGAAAATCGATTGCTGGGTCTTTATACATCGCGCCAGCCGGCCGCATCTGGCGGAATATGGGATCGCGTTCGAGCGGTTCAACGTTTGGACCAAGCCGTACGCGCCCGCAGTGTGACCGCCGTCACCAAAACACTGCCCGCCGCATGGGCCGCAGCCCGCGCAGCGCGCATTGAACGTCCCATTGCGGCCTTGTTTGCGGAACCATTGCAAAACGTCCCCATAACCGGATCGGTCGCAGAACGTGCATTTGAACTGATGCTCATTTCGCCGCTGTATGAAAATGCGGCAACAGCTTTCCCGACGGTGGCACAGGCCAATCCAGTCGCGCGAGGGCTGGCGGCCGGAAATTTGCAGGACGTGTCCGGCAACGGACCCATAGAGCAGTCTTTGATTGATGCGTTCACTCGCACACCAGCGGATGCCGACATTATGCGTACGGCGCGAGATGGCGCTTTGGGAACTGCGCTTTTGGAAACGCTAAGCCTGCTGAATGACGGGGCCGCCGGGGACATGGCGCGTTTGCCGGTTGCGTTGGCCACGCTGCGCGCATTGGGTTTAGAAGATACCGCACGGCAGGCCGCCTTACAGATGCTGCTGTTGGAGGGCGAACGGTGAGCGCGGAAGCAAATCGCTGGATATCCACGTTTCTAGAAGCGCAATCAGCCGAGCTTGGCGCGTCATACAACACTTTGTTGGCATATGGGCGCGATCTAAAGGATTTTGCCGAATGGATGGGCAATCAAAATGTTGGTTTTGAAACAGCGCAGCGCGCGCATGTCGAAGATTACATGGTGCATTGCGACACACAGGGCTTGGCAAAAGCAACACGCGCACGGCGGTTAAGTGCGATCAAACAAATCTATCGTTTTGCCTTTGAAGAAGGCTGGCGCGATGCCAACCCAGCCATTCAAGTTCCTGCACCGGGCATAGACAAACGATTGCCAAAAACGCTGTCCGAAGAAGAAGTTGACCGTTTGTTAAAGGCAGCCCGTCAAACTGGACGGACACAATCGGATAAACTGCGCGACACATGTCTGATGGAACTTTTATATGCCACGGGGATGCGCGTCAGCGAATTGGTTGGATTGCCCGTGGCTGCGGCGCGTGGTGATCCCAATATGCTGTTGATCCGCGGTAAGGGTGGCAAGGAACGCCTTGTGCCGTTGTCGGCGGATGCCCGTGATGCATTGGCTGTTTGGTTGCACGTCCGCGACGAAGCCGAAGATTTGGCCGTATCGCAGAAACGCAAGCCCGCGTCGTCGTTCCTGTTTCCGTCACGTGGGAAAGATGGTCACCTGACGCGTCACTGGTTTTACATACGGATCAAAGACTTGTCGGTTGCAGCTGATGTCGACCCGTCCAAAGTCACTCCGCACACGCTGCGCCATGCTTTCGCGACCCATCTTTTGGCAGGCGGGGCTGACCTACGTGCCATTCAAACAATGTTGGGTCACGCCGATGTCGCAACGACCGAGATTTACACCCATGTTCTAGAGAGCCGTTTGGCCGAGCTGGTTATGGACAGTCATCCACTGGCCAGTGCCGCAGATCGTCGTAAATCCGGCGGGAGCACATCTTCGGATGGCCAGTAACCACTGATCAAACTGTTATCGTAACCTTGTGACAATCCCGCTTTTTGCATGTCCCGCTGTGCGGCTTGCACATCATAGGACAGGATGTGATGGGTGATATTTCCGTTTTCCAGAATTGCGAAACGCGTGTCCTTGTGACCTTCATTGGGCGGCATTCCGATTACGCCGGCGTTGACCCATCGCCCGTGCTTGGTGTGTTTGGTAAATGCCAAACCGCAATGCCCTGAAATTACTGCATCGACCGCCCCAACCGAGGATTCAAGCGCGGCCCATTCTTGGTCAAACACGTCATCTGCTGTGACCGGCCAAATAAAGCGCGCGATATCTGTATGTCCGCCGTGAATGACGGCAAATCGTTTGTCGCGATGCCAGAACACTGCCACGTCCGGCAGCTGTTGCATCCAGTCACGTGCCGAACCTGACAGGTGTGTATTTGCAAACTGATACCACCCGCCTGATAACATATCGCAGGCCGACCCTTCATCAAATCCGCACCCGCAATCCGCAGCTCTTGATGCCAGTTGCTTTTCACAATTGCCCGCAACAACAGCACAGCCGCTTGCGCGGATTAAATCAACGGTTTCGTTTGGTTTGCCGCAATAGGCGACAACATCGCCAGTGCAAATTTGGTGCGTGCCGGGAATGGCGCGTTTATCCGCTTCGATCAGGATGGCTTGGGTCGCCTGAACGTTCGAATAAGGCCCGCCAAACAGAATGACAGGTTGATCCAAATGTCCCAGTTCGCGAATCCGCATTCAACCGTCCCTTGATTGACCAGTCCGAAGCCCCCATAACGCTTAGGCAAGGAAAATCTTCAAGTCACGAAATGGATAGCGATACTTCAATGTTGGACGCCGCCTTCTGGATTACGAGCGGCGTTGTGCTGTTCTTATTGTTCCTCTCTGCCTTCTTTTCAGGGTCTGAAACCGCATTGACGGCTGCATCACGTGGGAAATTGCGTGCCCAAGCCGACAAAGGATCGCGCGCAGCGCAACGCGCCCTTGAAATTACTGAAGACAATGAACGCCTGATCGGGTCAGTTCTGCTTGGCAATAATCTGGTCAATATTCTCGCGACGTCTTTAGCCACGTCGGTTTTGACGCGCGCCTTTGGTGACAGCGGCATTGCCCTTGCGACCTTTGTCATGACTGGTTTGGTTTTGGTGTTCGCTGAAGTGATGCCCAAAACCTATGCCATCACCAATGCCGAAAAAGCGGCCAGCATAGTGTCGGCGCCCATTTCCATTGTTGTTCGGGTCTTTGCCCCTGTGGTCAGTGCCGTTCGATTTCTGGTCCGTGCGATTTTGCGTCTGTTTGGGGTTCAGATCGATCCTGACAGTCAAATCATGGCAGTCCGTGATGAAATTGCTGGCGCATTGCAATTGGGGCATTCCGAAGGTGTGGTCGAAAAAGAAGACCGTGACCGAATTCTGGGTGCGCTGGACTTGTCAGAGCGGTTTGTCGAAGAAATTATGTTGCACCGTTCCAGCATTGAGATGATCGACGTTGGCAAGGAACCACAAGCGATTTTGGAACAATGTCTGCGATCCAACCATACCCGCCTGCCCGTTTTTGAAGGTGAGCCCGAGAACATAATTGGTGTCATCCACGCCAAGGACCTTCTGCGCGCGATGTACCGTTTGATCGCGTTGGATGGCGGAGATGTTGCAAAAGTTCAGGACTTTGATGTGCGCGCCGTGGCAATGCCACCGTATTTCGTGCCTGAAACGACAACGCTTGATGAACAAATGCGTCAGTTTCTGCGGATTCGGTCCCATTTCGCATTGGTCGTGGATGAATACGGGTCTCTTCAGGGTTTGATCACGCTTGAGGATATTCTGGAAGAAATCGTTGGCGAAATAACTGACGAATTTGACCCCGAAGACGACGCACAGTTTCGGCTTGCCGAGGATGGGCATTACGATGTCGAAGGCACCGCAACGATCCGCGATCTGAACCGAGCAGGCGATTGGCATCTTCCTGATGAAGAGGCCAACACAATTGCAGGTTTGGTCATCCACGAAGCACAGATGATTCCAACCGTTGGACAAGTGTTCAGCTTTCACGGGTTTCGCTTTGAAATTACGGGACGCGAAGGCAACCGCATCACGGATCTGCGCATTCGCCCACTTGGCGGCTAAACAGGTTCCTGTTCGATGACGCGGGCACTGTACCAGAGGATCCAATGACAGATTATGCGTCCACTGCACCAGCCCGGCTTGCCACGCGCCTCGCTTTCTTTGCGGCTGGTTTTGCGATGGCCTGCTGTGCCCCACTTTTCCCGTTCATAAAAGCGAACGTTGGTGCGGATGAAGGCCAGTTCGGATTGCTTTTGCTTTGCCTTGGGATCGGATCGATTGTCGCGATGCCGATCACTGGGATTGTTTCGGCGCGCCACGGTGCGCGTCCGATGGTCTTGCTGGGCGGATTTGGGCTGGTCGCTGTGTTGCCAATATTGGCCATGTCCGCGACGCCGGTAATGTTAGGTGCCTCATTGTTTTTCTTTGGGGCGTCACTTGGCACCATCGATGTCGCAATGAACGTTCATGGTGCCGAAATCGAAGGACAGGAACAGCGACCATTGATGTCCAACTTTCATGCGCAATTCAGTATCGGCGGTTTTTTTGGTGCAGGCCTGATGACCCTGTTGTTAAGCGCAGGTTTGCCCTTTGCGATTGCCGCATTCATTGGGGCCGCCGTGGCGCTGTGTGCGCTGCTCATGGCGAGGCCTCGATTACTGGGTGTCAGTGGCGCCGCCCCGGAACCGTTTGCATTTCCCCGTGGCATTGTTTTGCTTTTGGCCGCCTTAGCCGGTGTAACCTTTTTGGTTGAAGGTGCCATTTTGGATTGGGGTGCGTTGCTTCTGGTGAACCGCGACTTGGTCCAATTGGAAAACGCAGGTGTTGGTTACATCCTGTTTTCCGTCGCAATGGTCGTTGCGCGTTTAACCGGAGACCGCACAGTGGCCGCGCTTGGGCAATACCGCGTACTGGTCTATGGCGGCATCGCAACCATGGTTGGCGTCGCTGTTGTTCTTGTTTCGCCTTGGCCATTGATTGCCTTGTCAGGGTTTATTCTGATCGGTTTGGGCGCTGCAAATCTGGTTCCAATTGTCTTCAGCGCTGCGGGTCGTCAATCCGTCATGCCGGCAGGTTTGGCCGTCGCTTCGGTCACGACAACAGGGTACGCAGGCATATTGATCGGCCCTGCCCTTGTTGGGTTCACAGCAGATGCCACAACCCTTCCGACGGCCTTTTGGGTGCTTGCGATACTCATGGCGATTGTTCCGCTGACCGCACGATACGTGACGCGTGTTTAATCATCCAGTATCCGATCAATCCTTATTTTCGTGTCTGTGTTTTCGCCTCAACACACTGAGCTTGCATCTTTAGGTTGGATGAGGTCTTGATCCTCTCATTTCCAGAGTAAGCGGCCGGGTCATGACCACGACATCCAATTCAAATCGAAATGGCGCTTTGTTTGCATTGTGCGCATTTGCATTATTTGCGTCTCATGACGTCGTCATCAAATTCCTTGGCGCTAGTTATTCTCCGTTTCAGATCATATTTTTTACGACTTTGATGTCGTTTCCGATGACAACCTTGATGTTGATGCGCGATGAGACCGAAGCAAACTTACGCCCCGCCCATCCATGGTGGACTGCCCTGCGCACAGGTTGCGTTATCATTGCGATGACCTCAGCCTTTTACGCCTTTACTGTCCTGCCCCTTGCGCAGACCTATGCGATCTTGTTTGCCGCCCCTTTGATCATCACCTTGCTGGCGATCCCGATACTGGGCGAACGTGTTGGATGGCGGCGACTGCTGGCTGTTCTTGTCGGCTTGGCGGGCGTTGTTGTCGTGCTGCGTCCCGGATCAACCGATCTTCATCTGGGCCACCTCGCCGCGTTGACGGCCGCGATATTCAGCGCTTTGGCCTCGGTGATTGTGCGTAAGATCGGACGCGATGAACGCAGTGTCGTGCTGTTGCTTTATCCATTGTTGGCGAACTTTCTGCTGATGGCTTTTTTGATGCCCAATAGTTACCAACCCATGCCTGTCACACATTTGGGTGCCGTTGCGGTGGTCTCGTTATTTGGGTTTCTGGCGGGGTTATTGATGATCGCAGCCTACAAAAATGCCGAAGCCGCGATTGTCGCCCCGATGCAGTATAGCCAAATCGTCTGGGCCTCGATTTACGGCGTTTTGTTTTTCGATGAACGGATCGATTCAATCACACTCCTTGGTGCGGCAATCATCATTTCATCCGGGCTTTTCATTGTTTTCCGCGAACAAGCTGGTGGAACGTCGAACAACACGCCTGTGCTTCGATCCCGATCACGCGGTTATGGATCAACTTTTCGGATTTCACCGTTCTTGCCGCGTTCGCGCAGAAAGTGATCTGCTCTGTCTTTGGCACGAAACAGGGTTGTTATCCCCTAAGCCGCGCGCCCTTTGGATCAAACGGCGGTTCATTCAATATGCGGGCCTGATGCGCGCGCCCTAGAACCATAACATCAACTGTATCCCCAGCTGTCGCACCGTTCACGTATCCCAGTGCGAGGCTTTTCCCGACACTGTAACCATATGCACCCGAAGTCACGCGTCCGATCCCAATGCCGTCTTTGAATATCGGCTCGCCCCCCGTTGCATCCGCGTTTGATGCACCCGTCTGAGCGTGATCAAGCTCTAACAAGACCAAATGTTCACGTGGTTCGTTCTGCAAGACCGCAACAACAGAGTCCTTATGCAGGAAATCCTTGTCCAGTTTGCAAAGCCGATCCAGACCGACTTCTTGGGGCCAGTATTCTGGGCTGTATTCGCGGCTCCATGATCCGTATCCCTTTTCGATACGCAAACTCATCAATGCGCGGCTTCCAACAGGACCTGCCCCAATCGCACGTCCTTCTTCGACTAACGCGATATAAAGCTTTTCCTGATCTTCTGCAGCGCAATGCAATTCCCAACCAAGATCACCCGTGAATGACACACGAAGGGCCATAACAGTGATACCTGCCAACTGGATCCACGCACTTTGCATGAAAGCAAAGTCATCAGACGACAACGAACAATTGGTCATGCGTTGGAGCATTTCTCGCGACGCAGGGCCCGCAACGTTGAAGCCACAAAAAGCCTCTGTCAGGGTTTCAAAGGACGTCCCCGTGGGCAAAGGCACCTTTTTGAAGAACCGGTGATGATACCGTTCCGCCATTCCGGACCCGATGACCCAAAATTCGTCTGGGGCCAGCCGCGTAACCGTAAAATCACCCGCAATTCCGCCGCGTTTGCTGATCAATGGCGTGAGGCAAGATTTCCCAATTGATTTTGGCATACGGTTGGCAAAAACCGCGTTTAGCCAATCTTCGGCCCCGGCCCCTTTGACGCGGTATTTGGCAAAATTCGAAATGTCGATGATGCCCGCACGATCGCGCAGCATTCGACATTCATCACCGACAACAGACCACCAAGGCTGGCGGGTGAACCCGGCCGTATCGGCAACATCCCCGAAATACAGCGGATGTTCCCAACCGCAATTCAGGCCAAACACAGCCCTCAACTGTTTTTGCACATCATACACCGGACGCTTTCGCACGGGGCGACCTGCTGCGCGTTCTTCGCCGGGAAAGTGGATTTTGAAACGGTTTGCATATTGATCGCCTACGCGGGCTTTGGTGAACGCTTTGCTCGCCCACGTACCAAATCGCGCCACATCCCATGCAAACATGTCGTATTTCGTCTCACCTTCGACAATCCATTGCGCAGCCAAAAGCCCCATGCCACCCGATTGGGAAAAACCCGGAATGATCCCGTTGCAGCAGAAATAGTTTTCAAGCTCTGGAACAGGGCCAAACAAAACGTTGGAATCTGGTGACCAGATCATCGGGCCATTGATGACACGCTTGATACCCGCTGCGCCAACAGCAGGAACGCGTTCGATTGCGCGCATAATGTTGTCTTCAATGCGATCCAAATCATCTGCAAAAAGTTCGTGGCCAAACCCTTGCGGTGTTCCCTCTTCGGCCCAAAACCGCAGGTCTTTTTCATAAGCGCCAACCAGCAGGCCCTGTCCTTCTTGGCGCAGATAATATTCCCCGTCCCGATCCGCCACAGAAGGCAGTCGACGATCCATTTGCGCAATATCTGCAATCGTCTCTGTCACGAAATACTGATGTTCGGTCGGTTGCAGCGGCAAGGTCAAACCGGCAAGTGCGGCGACCTCGCGCCCCCACAACCCAGCCGCATTGATAACCCAATCTGTTTGAATGTCCCCTTTGGGCGTCTTCACAATCCAGCTTCCGTTTGGTTGCTGTTCCGTCGCCGTCACAGGGGTAAATCGATAAATCTCAGCTCCATTTTGACGTGCCCCGATTGCATAAGCATTTGTGACCCCGGAAGGGTCCACATTGCCGCCATCGGGTTCCCACATGATGCAACGAATACCGTCGTAATCGACCAAGGGGTGCAAGCGTTCGGCTTCGTCCCGGCTGACTTCGTGAAAATTCATGCCATACAGCTTGGCCTTGGCCGCTTGCAGCCGCAGTTGATGTTCTCGTGCCTCTGTCTGTGCAAGATACAAGGACCCCGGCTGGAAAACCCCGCATCCCTGCCCGGTCTCTGCCTCAAGCTCCTTGTACAGGTTCATCGTATAATGCTGAATTCGACTGATATTTGTGCTGTCATGCAAACCATGAATGTTTGCTGCTGCATGCCATGTCGACCCGGACGTCAGTTCGTCCCGTTCAAGCAAGACGACATCACGCCAACCCAGTTTGGTGAGGTGATACAGAATCGAACACCCAATGACTCCACCGCCAATCACGACCGCTTGCGCGTGACTTTTCATGGGCACTCTCCCTCGTGTTTTTCGCAGTTTGGCAGGTCACGGGGGGCTGAATTGCCCTAACGCGACATCCTTCGTCGTTCTTGCGCCATCGTTTGCCATGCCCCTAGTCGGCCTCTCGGCGTTCATCCGGGAAAACCCAAACCTGTACTGAGCATCAGGTTTTTGAACACACCACCCGTACGTACACGGTGGATGGCGGGACGCGCATGCGTTTTCACCGTTGATGTAAACGAAGCGGACGTGTCGAAATACGGGTCGATTTGGTTGGATGGTAAAGGTGTTGGGTTTTGCACATCAGGCGGGTATTCACATTATGCACAAACATCCAACGCACAAGGGTTCATGCCCTCGGATCGGATCGTTGATGGATTGGACGTTGAGATCGAAATTCTGGGCCAAATGTGCAAAGCCCGGATGGTAACCAAGGCGTTGTTCGACCCAATCGGCGACCGCATGCGAGGCTAAGATGGCAAGTTCGGCTCATATATTAATTCTTGCTGCCGGCACATCGTCCCGGATGCGTGGCGGGGACAAATTGCTTGAAACCATCGACGGTGTGCCTTTGCTTCGGATCGTCGCACAACGGGCTTTGGCGACGGGATGTCCGGTTACAATCGCCCTGCCCGTTTTTCCACATGCACGATATGATGCTCTTGATGGGTTGGAAGTCGACCGATTGCCCATTCCCGGCGCGGAACAAGGCATGAGCGTGAGCCTGCGCGCGTCCGTCCAAGCCTTGCAGCACAAAGCAGAACGGTTGCTTTTGCTATTGGCAGATTTGCCCGAAATTACTACTGAACATCTTCAAATGGTTTTAGATGCCCCCAATTCCGCGCCAGATGCGTTGGTCTGGCGTGGTGCGACAGACGATGGTGCGCCGGGTCACCCTGTGCTGTTTGACCATTCATTGTTCCCCAATTTCGCAAATATTACGGGCGATAATGGCGCACAAAGTGTTGTTGCCGCGGCACGACCGGCTGTTCAACTTGTAACGCTAAATGGGATGGCCGCACGTCAGGATTTGGACACGCCGGAAGAATGGGCACGATGGCGTGCACTTAACGCCAAGTGAATGGTTTTCCATGACATCAAAACAAGAAAACGGGGCAACCGACGCTGCCCCGTTTTTTGCGCGCTCAGAAATACTCCGAGCGCGAGCTGCATAGCGAGTTCATAAGGATTTCGTCAGGATTTAAGAAGCGCTGCCTCGTGGCTTTTCAATATTCTGCGCGCCGCAATGAAGGTTTCGACACCAACACGTGTTTCCAATTCAGGGAAGAGTTCCAGAATTTCAGAACGTTGTTCTGCGCCAACACCGACCAGAGACATATCACCCGGTTGAAAGCTTTCGGTCCACGCACCGTCTGACAATATTACCTCGTGTTGGTCGAACATGATGTGAATGTAAGTCGTCTTGTGAACGTTGGCCCATTCAACGCCATCCATACCGATCAGATGCTTCGCGGACACCAGAACTTCTCGTTCTTCGAACAACAACTCTGCTTTTTCCGAAACCAACAATACTCGGTGATGCGGAGAAACCATCATATCGCGTTCTGGAAGACCGCCACCCAAAGCGCCGCGTCGTATCATGACGGGTCGCAGATGCGGCGTTGCCGACAGTTCTGCTGGTGTCATTTCGCGTGCGCCAGTCCAACGAATTTCTTGCATTCCATTGTCACGAGTAATGACCAAGTCACCAACCTCGAGGTCTTCAACCCGGCGTTCCCCGCGTGGGGTCGCAATCAAAGTGCCCGGCGTGAAACAAGGCACAACGCCGCCATCTGTGTTTAGAATGACTTCGATTTCTGTGAAATCAATGCGGCCAGTTTGATTTCCATCCGCATCAAAATAGGTGACAAAACCGTCGTGACCATTGCCGTTTGAATCCGGCCCGGTGAACGTTATGTCAGTCGACCCACCATCCAAGACCGAACCGCGCAGATCCAGAACGTCTTTGTCCTCGCCACTTGATCCGCCATCGATCGTGTCGCCAGCGTTGACATTTACAAACACATCCGCGTCGCCGCCACCGGACAAGCTGTCATCGCCTGTACCGCCATCGATCAAGTCTGCGCCTGCACCACCCTCAACAGTGTCATTGCCTTGGCCACCCAACAGAGTGTCTTGGCCAGAACCACCAAGGATCAGGTCATCGTCAATTTCACCATCGATGAAATCATTGCCTGCGCCACCATCCAGAACATCGTCATCATCCGCACCAAAGACAACATCGTCGCCATCACCTGCATTGACCGTATCACGCCCATTTCCGGGACGTAGGTCAGGCCCAAGTGGGTTTGAACCATCATCTTCGATATTCAGGAAATCAAGACCAAGGCTTGGGTCGTTTCCGGCATAGATCGTATCAGCGCCTTCGCCGCCTTCGATCAAATCGCTTCCTTGGCCGCCAACGATGATATCGTCACCATCGTCGCCTGAAATCTCGTCATCGTCGATACCACCGTCGATAACGTCATTTCCGTCACCGCCAACGATAGTGTCGCGATCATCGCCCGTTGAAATGGTGTCGTTGCCCGATCCGCCATCCACTGAATCGCGATCATTTTCGGGGTCAGTATCAGCTGTGAAGAAGCCGGGATAATCAACGTCAGGGGCAAGGTCGCCATTGCCGGTAATGATCAAATCATCATCATCGCCGCCATCAACTGTATCAGATCCGTCACCCCCAATTAACGTGTCGTCGCCCTCTTGGCCCAGCAAAACGTCGTCGCCGGAACCACCGTCAACATCGTCGTCACCCGTACCGGCATCGACATCGTCGTCGCCGTCACCTGCAATGATTGTATCGTTCCCACCACCAGCTTGGATGACGTCATCATCAGGACCGGCGCCGGGCAAAATTGCATCACCATTGTCGACGCGGTCCCCTTGAGGGTCGCCTACGTAACCATCATCAATGACTTCGCCTGCGTCTGTTCCAGACACAATCCCATCAAGCGGTTCATCCGTGACCGTTATCGTTACTTCGGCCGTATCCTGAAGACCACTTGGATCTTCAACGGTGTATGTGACAGTCGTTTGTCCTTCAAAACCAGGCGTCGGATCAAACGTCACCGTGCCGTCAGGATTGATGACAACATCACCATCCGGGCTTGTTGCCGAAACAACAGTCAGCGCATCGCCATCCGGATCGCTGTCATTGGCCAGAACATCGATGTCCACAGCCGTATCAAACGAAGTCGTCGCAACATCGTCCGCCGCGACCGGAGCGTCGTCAACCGGATTGACTGCGACAGAGACCGACCCCGTGTCTTCGTTCCCGTTTGGGTCCGTGACGGTGTAGGTGATGGTCGTGTCACCGTTAAAGTCCGCGTCAGGCGTAAAGGTCAACGTGCCGTCTGGATTGATCGTGACTGTGCCATCTGGGCTGGTTGCCGAAGTAACCGTCAGCGTATCCCCGTCCGGGTCACTGTCGTTGGTCAATACGTCAATCTCAACCGGCGTGTCTTCATCCGTCGTCGCAACATCGTCTGCGGCGACCGGAGCATCGTCAACCGGATTGACTGTGACAGCAACCGACCCTGTGTCTTCGTTCCCGTTCGGGTCTGTAACGGTGTAGGTAATGGTCGTTTCACCGTTGAAATCCGCATCGGGTGTAAAGGTCAACGTGCCGTCTGGATTGATCGTGACCGTACCATCGGGGCTAGATGCCGTGGTCACCGTCAGCGTATCCCCATCAGGGTCACTGTCATTGGTCAATACGTCAATCTCAACCGGAGTGTCTTCGTCCGTCGTCGCAGTGTCATCCGCGGCAACCGGAGCATCGTCAATCGGGTTGACTGTGACAGCAACCGACCCTGTGTCTTCGTTCCCGTTCGGGTCTGTGACGGTGTAGGTAATGGTCGTTTCACCGTTGAAATCCGCATCGGGTGTAAAGGTCAACGTGCCGTCTGGATTGATCGTGACCGTACCATCTGGGCTGGTTGCCGTGGTCACTGTCAGCGTATCCCCGTCAGGGTCACTGTCGTTGGTCAATACGTCAATCTCAACCGGCGTGTCTTCGTCCGTCGTCGCGACGTCATCCGCGGCGACCGGAGCTTGGCCGATATTGTTACCAATGACTTCTTCAATCTCGGTGAACGTAATCGTTTCGCCTGTTGGCGATCCGTCTTGGTGGACAAAAACGACGGTTCCGTCGATACCGTTGCCATTGCTGTCTGGCGTCACGTTATCGAGGTAAAAGAGCCCCTGACCCGTCAGATCAAGAATGTCGTAGTCATCCCCGCCTGCGCCACCTGTCACGGTGTCACCAGCGCCGCCAAGGATCAGATCGGCGTCATCGCCACCGTCGACGAAATCAGCGCCGTCCCCGCCGATCAGAGTGTCTTGGCCAGCATCACCAAACAGTTGATCATCGCCGTCGCCGCCATCAATGCTGTCATCGCCGACCGTTTCAGCATCCAAAAGAGCATCAAAATACACATCGGTAATGTTGATGCCAGAATTCTGCGCTTCGTTCTGATCATGTTCAATCACAATCCGGGAAACTGGGCCCGGAATGCTGACCAATACAGAGTAATCTTCGTCCGTATCCGGGCTAAATCCACCGTCGCTGTCTGCTGTGTCCGCACCAGACACGCCGTCTGTGTCCGACAAGGTGACTTCATCACCTCCGGTCAATTCAATTTGGATCGGATTTCCAGCTGCATCAAACGCAGTGACGCGGACTACACCACCGCCATCCACATCATTGATTCGAAAAGAAACATCCGACACAGGGCGATCAAAATCCAACGCATAGTCGGCTTGATTGCCTTGCCCTTTCGTAACACTACTTAGCGAGCTGTTTGCGTCAGCCGCGCTGCCATCCGTGACGATATCGTCAACCAATTGGTCAGAATCAGCCAGTTGCGTGGCGGAATTCCCGGTTTCTTGCAGTGTTGTGAACGTAACATTTACGTTTCCGGTGTTTTGGACAAACCCTTCTGGAATGGCGCCAGTTGGTGCCAAGTCCCATTCAAAGCTTTCGCGCGTTGTTTCGCCGGTACTATCGCCATAAAGGACATCATCGTCGTCGCCGCCAAAGACTTCGTCATCACCCGCACCTGCAAACACAGTGTCATCACCGTCACCGGCCAAAATGATATCGTCATCACCGGTTTCACCCGACAATAATGCGTCATTGGCATCAACGAGGTCGCCCTCAGGATCACCCAAATAATCGGCATCGATCACATCGCTAGCGCCTGTACCCGAAACAATTCCGTCACCCACTGGCGGCGCATTGTTCACGTCGATGTCGTAAATTGCGACATAGTCGATGGAGCCATTGAAAAAATGGTCGTATTTTCCATCGTCAACTTCACGCGCACCAAAGGTAAAGTTTTCGTCGTCGTTGTCGCCAATGTCCAAGGTCAGTCCAGTAACATCGGACGCAATAGTCTGCGTTTCATTTGTCGTTAAGTTCGTGACCGTGAACTGGGATCCGGTGTTCACATCCCACGAATAAACGACGTTGATCTTGTCACCGGGGGATGAAAATCCATCCTCTGTCCGCTGCGTTGATTCAGTGCCGGGCAAACAATGAATGACCTCGACGCTGCCGCTTTGCGTGACTTGAATGCCAAAGTAACCTTCGTCGGCCAAGTCCTTGTATTCACCACGGTTTACAATGGTATCCGGGGACGTTCCGATATGCGCGTCTTGCGTAAACTGCACTTCAATTGTGCCAACATTCAAATCAAACGGATCATCGTCGCCAGACACATCAAAGTAATCGCGATTGCCATCTGTGATCAGTTGATCGCCGGACGCAAAGGCATCACCTTCAAAGTGACCGTTTTGGGCAACGCCATCGGCCAATCCCGTGTCTTGATTGCTTTCAGAACTTTGGAAATCCCAAAGACCCACCAGATTTTGCGCGAACGGATTACTAAAATTATTCGTCACCGCAATCGTCTCCCATCAAAAATACGCACGCAAAAAACCGCACGCACACCAAAAACTCATTACCCACACAACAAGCGCGGATCGGAACCAAAGGAACCGCGGATACTTCGATCAAAGGTGATGTCCGTTCGAGCCTCTCCAAGCTGCACACACCAGCCCGGCGCGTTTTCGCGCAAAAAAAGACGCTCGCACAGACATCACATCAATCTTGATGCAGCACCGTGCGGTCGCCCCCGACCTTAAACATCACCCCCCAGTTGGGCTCCTGATATCTACGATCTGACCGAGCCTAAACAAAGTGGAAAATGTCAACTTTTTGCCCTAAATTTGTTCTTCGGTTAACGTTTGGTTAAGCTGTCTACCAATCCGTGGTTGAATCACGCTTTCGCAATACTCCGAGAATTTATATAGCAACGGTTGAAATTCCAAAAATTATGTCATTGGTTTTGTTTGATAAAATTCTCATTCACGCCAGGGTTGTTGTCAGTGGATGTACCCTAAAATGGGACATTCTACCTTACCTAGAACGCCTCAATTCCACTGTCACAATTCGGTAAAACCACCAAAACGTTGTTCACGATTCAGGATCAATCTTAGTGACTTGGGGCAATAAGTGAATTTAGTTTGCTATTTTGGACACAATGTCACGAATCGAACGGCGAGAATGTGCCGACATTAAGGCGAATCTGTTCGCCTTCCAAAACCATAATTTGCAAACGCAGCAATCCAAACGACTCGCCCGGCCGGTTTGCTAGAATCTGCGTTCTGATGGGATCAGTAAGTTTGCGTGCAAGGCCTACTGAAGAGCCTTTGGTACCCAAGGCCGGACTCGAACCGGCACGTCCGTTAGGACGGGGGATTTTGAATCCCCTGCGTCTACCATTCCGCCACTTGGGCACGCACCGCCTCCATAATCATGTGTGCGGCGGACGTCCAGAGGCAAAATGCTTGACGATGAGACTGACCTATGGTCTGCCGCCTTCATGTTAAAAAAGCTTTATAATTGGACCCTTTCGTTGGCGGAACATCCGCGCGCGCTATGGGCGCTCGCGATCGTTTCATTTGCCGAAAGCTCGGTTTTCCCAATCCCGCCCGACATTTTGATGATTCCTATGATTCTCGCGCGCCCGTCGCGTGCTTGGGTGATTGCCGGGGTCGCCCTGGTGGCTTCTGTACTGGGGGGTATGCTGGGTTACGCTATCGGTGCCTTTGCTTGGGAAGGCTTAGGGCAACCCATCTTGGCCGCTTTGGGCAAAGCGGAGTCGATGGAAGCCTTTAATACACGTTTCAACGACTTTGGTTTTTGGGCTGTGCTGACCGCCGGGATCACACCCTTTCCGTATAAAGTCATCACTATCATGTCCGGTTGGACCGGCATGCCGTTAGTTACGTTCATCATGACATCGATTTTAGCCCGCGGATTGCGGTTTTATATCGTTGCCACCCTGCTGCGTCTTTACGGCGAGCCAATTCGCGACTTTATTGAACGACGTTTGGGTCTGGTTTTTGTGGCCTTCGTTGTCGTTTTGGTCGGCGGCTTTCTCGCGGCGGGGCACCTATGACACGGCTAGGTCGCGTCGGATTTGCCGCTGGTGGTTCATTGGCGCTCTTACTTGGCGCTTTTGCCTTTCAGCATTGGGGCGGATTGGCTCCATGTAAGATGTGCATCTGGCAACGTTATCCCCATGTCGCCGCTATTGCGCTGGGGGCGTTGTTCTTTTTCGTCCCGTCTCCAATTCTATTGGCTCTGGGCGCTTTGGCGGCACTCATCACCGCCGGAATTGGCGCATACCATGTCGGCGTCGAACAAAAGTGGTGGGAAGGTCCCACCTCATGCTCTGGTGGCAATGTCAGCGCTTTAAACGCCGACGAATTATTCAATCAAATCATGGCTGCCCCCCTTGTGCGTTGCGATGACATCGCCTGGAGCCTTGCGGGCATATCAATGGCGGGTTGGAATGCCCTTTTTTCGCTTTTGCTGGCCTGTTTCTGGATTACGGCACTGAAACGCGACTAGGTCGACTTTCGCGTCGACAAAAGCAAACTTGTTTCCGAGGCTACAATTCCCTCCAAACGACGAATGCGAAACAACACCTCATCAAAGTCTTGCAAACTTGACGTTCCGATTTCGCAAATCACATCCCAGCGGCCATGTGTTGACCAAAGATTGCGCACCTCAGAAAACCCATTGAGTTGACGTAAAATCCGCTCCGTGCCGCGTCCTTCAATGGCAATCATCATCAGACCGCGCACTGGGTCTTTGGCGACGTCCTCACGCGTGACGACAGAAAACCCGACGATATCGCCGCGTGCCTGCATCTTTTCCAGTCGCGTGCGAACTGTTGCCCGCCCGATTCCTAATTCTGCCGATAAGTCACTGAGGGATGCGCGTACGTTGTGACGCAGTGACGACAAAAGGTTTTTGTCCATTTCGTCCATCGAACTATCCATTTTGATACATTGCATACCAAATTGATCACTTTGGTCACTTAACATCAACTCAATTCGACATCACCATGGGCTGAAACCTTGAAGGAGCCTGTCATGTCCAAACCCCGCATTACCTTGATCGGCGCACCAATTGACTGTGGGAAACGCAGAAACGGGTGCCTTATGGGTCCTGACAGCCTGCGCACGGCTGGTTTGGGCGAAAGCATCACAGCATTGGGTTATTCCGTTAAGGATCTGGGAGACTTGGATCCCGGCCCCATTGATTTGAAGGATGAAGATCACCTTCATGCCAAATCCGCCGTGATCGCGTGGCAAAAAACGCTGTCCAGCGCGATGCGGGATCGGATGCAAACTGACCTTCCGATCTTTATGGGCGGTGATCATGCAATGGCGTTAGGAACATTGCACGGTGCGGCAGAACACGCAGCGTTGGTTGGGCGTCCCCTGTTTGTGCTTTGGCTGGATGCGCACACTGATTACCACACATTGGACACGACACGGTCCGGCAATTTGCATGGAACCCCGATGGGATATGTAACCGGACGCGCCGGGTTCGATGGGTTCCCTGACGTTCCACATCCCATTCCGTTGGATCAGGTTTGTATGATTGGATTACGTTCCGTGGATGCCGCCGAAAAGGCGGCCCTGCAAGAAAGCAAGTTTCACAACGTGGACATGCGCGCCATTGATGAGGGTGGCATCGTCCGCCCACTGAACGCGTTCCTCGATCAAGTCGCCGACGCCAATGGTCTGCTGCACGTGTCTTTTGATGTTGATTTCCTTGACCCTGAAGTCGCGCCAGCTGTTGGAACAACAGTTCCCGGCGGCGCAACCCTGCGTGAAGCCCACCTCGTCATGGAAATGTTAAGCGACCGCAATTTGATGTCCTCGATGGATATTGCAGAGCTTAATCCCTTTCTCGATGAACGCGGTCGAACAGCCTCCACGATTGTTGACCTGATCTCATCCGCGTTTGGGAAACGTATCTTTGATCGCCCAACCCAAAGCGGCGCATGATTACGTTTTCGAAACCATCGTTTCAGACAAAACTTGGATGGCAATGCACGGACCCAAACATTCGCATTGTCGACGATTGATCCGCTCCGCCCAAAACGAAACGAATAATCCGGGGCTTAGACTGCCCCTTCCCCTCGGCCAATCCCTAGAAAGGACACGACGATGCTTGGACCCTCTGAAAAGGCACTGGTTCCGTTTGTATCTGTTGACCAGATGATGCAGCTAATCCATCACACCGGATTGCCAAACATGTTGATCGGGTTGGCAGAATATATCGAAGCGGATTTTCTTCGCTGGGAAAGTTTCGACAAAACGCCGCGCATTGCCTGTCATTCTGCGGAAGGCGCAATCGAATTGATGCCCACGTCCGATGGCAACATCTATGGGTTTAAATATGTGAACGGGCATCCCAAAAACACGCAGGACGGATTGCAAACCGTGACCGCGTTCGGATTGTTGGCTGATGTCGCAACTGGGTATCCTGTCTTATTTAGCGAAATGACTATGCTTACCGCATTGCGCACTGCCGCCACGTCGGCACTGGTTGCCAAAAAGCTTGCACCGCAGGGGGCGAGCACGATGGCGATGATTGGCAACGGCGCACAATCCGAATTTCAAAGCCTCGCAATGAAGGCAATTGCCGGCATAAAGTCCGTGCGTCTTTACGACATTGACCGTAACGCCAGCGAAAAATGTGCTGCAAATCTCGCCAATAACGGGCTTGATGTCACACTCTGCCAAAGCCCAGAAGAAGCCATTCAAGGCGCGCAAATATTAACGACCTGCACCGCAGACAAAAAATACGCGACCATCCTTAGTGACAACATGGTCGGATCCGGCGTTCACATAAACGCAATTGGTGGCGACTGCCCGGGCAAAACAGAATTGGCCCCTGCGATTTTACACCGCTCAGACATTTTCGTGGAATACCCACCACAAACACGCATCGAAGGCGACATCCAGCAATTGGCGGATGATCACCCCGTAACGGAACTGTGGGAGGTTTTTGCAGGCCGTAAAGCGGGGCGGACCTCAAACAGTCAAATCACCATCTTTGACAGCGTCGGCTTCGCAATCGAGGATTTTTCCGCTCTGCGCTATGTCCGCGACTCAATACACAACACGTCCTTTTACACCGCTTTGGACATGCTGGCCGATCCGGACGATCCACGCGATCTGTTTGGTATGCTGTCACGCGCCGCCCCGTCGGCTTGAACACACACGGCGCAATGCGCGCCAAATCCAGAATCGTGTGTGCGCGCAAGCGCACTCCATTTGGGAACACCACAGACAAAAAAAGCGCGCCCAGTTAGGCGCGCTTTTTTTATCATCATCCGTTAGGTGATTATTCGTCCCGGTGAACTTTCTCGCGACGCTCGTGACGTTCTTGCGCCTCAAGGCTCATGGTGGCGATTGGACGTGCATCCAAACGTTTCAGCGAAATCGGTTCGCCCGTCACGCTGCAATATCCAAACTCGCCTTCGTCGATCCGGCGCAAAGCAGAATCAATCTTGGCAACAAGTTTGCGTTGGCGATCTCGTGTGCGCAATTCTAACGCTCTGTCGGTTTCCTCGCTTGCTCGATCTGCAATGTCAGGAATGTTTCGTGTCCCGTCTTGCAAGCCTTCAATTGTGTCGCGACTTCCCGCCAAAAGTTCATTTTTCCATTGAAATAACTTACGTCGAAAATACTCGACTTGGCGGTCATTCATGAATGGTTCGTCTTCAGCCGGTCGGTAGTCATCAGGTAAAAAAACTTCCTGCTTCATATCGTTCCCCTCAATACGACTGGCTTCGTTCATGGCACTCTCCTAAGGTCATCCCCGCCAGCTTCCCTGATGCTGCATCTACCTGTATCCATGTCGATTGTCACTACACAATTCTGCACTTCAATGGCTAAAAGGTGTATGCCATCGCTATTGTTCGGGAAAGGGAAACCATTATGAAATTTCAAGGCACTGCAGGATATGTAGCCACTGACGACCTCACGATGGCGGTTAACGCTGCGGTAACTTTGGAACGCCCCCTACTCGTCAAAGGGGAACCTGGCACTGGCAAGACAGAATTGGCCAAACAGGTGGCGCAAGCGCTGGACCTTGAAATGTATGAATGGAACGTCAAATCGACGACGCGTGCTCAGCAAGGCTTGTACGAATACGACGCCGTCAGTCGATTGCGGGACAGCCAATTGGGCGATGACCGGGTTAACGATGTGAAAAACTACATCCGCAAGGGCAAGCTGTGGCAAGCTTTTGACGCGGACAAAAAAGTGGTGCTGTTGATCGACGAAGTCGACAAGGCGGACATCGAATTTCCGAACGATCTGCTGCAAGAAATCGATAAGATGGAATTCCACGTCTATGAGACCGGTGAGACCATCAAAGCCAAACACAGGCCCATCGTGATCATCACGTCTAACAACGAAAAAGAACTGCCCGATGCCTTTCTGCGCCGGTGCTTTTTCCACTACATCCGCTTTCCCGACATGGACACGATGCGCAAAATTGTCGAAGTCCATCACCCCGGTATCAAAGAAGGGTTGCTGACGACTGCCCTGACTCAGTTCTTTGAAATACGTGATCAGGCCGGTTTGAAAAAGAAACCGTCGACATCCGAAGTTTTGGATTGGTTGAAACTGCTTCTTGCTGAAGACATGACCGCCGAAGACCTTAAACGTGACGGCGCATCAAGCTTGCCAAAGCTGCACGGCGCCTTGTTGAAAAACGAACAAGACGTCCACCTGTTCGAACGCCTCGCCTTCATGGCACGAGGTCAACGGTAATCGTCAGACTTGGGTTTGGCGCATCGATTGCCGTTCAGGTTGGGTATCAATTGACGCGCTTACGGCGCGTCATCCCCCGCTGGATGTCCCGTCGAACATCCAAACTCGACATTAATGACACATCGGATCGCATTTATACGTCACAAATGGCAATTGTTAGAAAACTCTAAACAATTGCTGGTCTGGCCTCAAAAATTTGCCTTAAAGTGAATTCAATATCTCGGGTGAGAGGCGAAAAGCCCAAAATACCCACGTCTGAATGAGGCAGGCAGGCAATATGAGTGGAAAAAGCGCGGTAAAAGTGCGTCCGCTGACCCGTGCAGATCGTCCCGATTGGGATCGTCTGTGGGAAGCGTATTTGGCATTTTATGAAACGTCTCGCCCTGGTGAGATTTTCGACACCTATTTCGAACGTTTACTTGGGGACGACCCACAGGACTTCAACGCATTGGTGGCCGAAGTCGACGGCCAACTTGTCGGACTGACCCATTACTTGTTTCACCGTCATGGCTGGCGTGTGGAAAACGTGTGTTACCTGCAAGACCTCTATGCCGACCCTGACATACGAGGCGTTGGCGTTGGCCGCGCGCTGATCGAAGGGGTTTACGCCGCCGCAGACGCCGCCGGATGTCCATCTGTGTATTGGCTGACGCAAGACTTCAACACGCACGCTCGCAAGTTATACGACCGGATCGGTCGCCTTAGCCCTTTCATTAAATATGAACGCGCCGACTAAGATGCACAAATTTGCCCTCCCTCTCGCTTTGCTACTGAATGCGTGTGTCCCAGTAACTCCAGCAGACACTCCGACGCGCGCGTTTGTTCCAACAGTCAATTTGCCGCCAATGAAAACATTTGGCGCGCCCAAGCCAACAGCGACGCAAAAATCAAACAGTGATATCGCACTGGATTTCATCGAACTTGGGTTTCAACTGGAAAGCGGGCGCGAACTGCCGATCTTTACCCGCTTTGAAGGGCCGATCACCATACGCGTCACTGGGTCACCTCCGATTTCGTTGACCAGCGATCTGAACCGTCTTGTTTATAGATTGGAACGTGAGGCCGGGATCAAACTTGACCAAGTGTCCGCGTCCCAACCTGCGAACATCACAATCGAAGCTGTGTCTCGCGCTGATATTCGCGACGTGCTGCCAAATGCCGCCTGCTTCGTTGTTCCCAACATCTCAACCATTTCTGAATACAAAACCGTCCGCCGCACGTCCAAAGCACAATGGTCAGCATTGCAAACTCGCGAACGTGTGGCGATTTTTCTGCCCAATGACGCAAGCCCTCAAGAAGTGCGCGATTGCCTGCACGAAGAGCTGGCCCAAGCACTGGGGCCGCTTAATGATTTATATCGTCTGCCCGACAGCGTGTTTAACGACGATAATGTGCACACGGTTCTGACCGGTTTCGATATGCTGATACTCAAGGCTTATTACGACCCTGCCCTGAAATCTGGCATGACACGCGGACAAGTTGCGCAAACGCTTCCGTCTATCCTTGCTCGGATCAATCCGCTTGGCGAAGGGCGCCCCGTACAATTTTCAACACGCACCCCCGCCGCATGGAGCGAGTCGATCCAAGACGCCTTGGCGCATGGCTCTAAACCCGGCACACGGCGGAAGGCGGCGGAACGTGCACTGAAAATTTCACGCACAATGGGATGGACAGATCATCGACGGGCCTTTGCCCATTACGCCATGGGGCGTGTGTTGTTGGCGACCGATCCGGAGGACGCTCAAAGCCATTTCAATAGAGCCGATCGGTTTTATGCTGGGACTCCGGGCGCGGGATTGCACCGTGCGTATGTTGCAACGCAATTGGCCGCATATGCGATATCGCAAGGCGATGGCGAACGCGCCATATTGTTGATCAATCCGCAGTTGGACTTGGCCGCACAAAATGAAAACGCAGCCCTGTTGTCGACCTTGATGTTACTGCGCGCCGAAGCATTGGAATTGTCAGGGCGATCTGGCGAGGCCAGCAGCGTCAGACTGGACAGCCTTGGCTGGGCACGCTACGGGTTCGGCCCGGATTGGGCTGTTCGCGCAAAGCTGCGTGAAATCGGTGCTCTCAATCCGCTCAACGATGGGCGCGGATAGGTAAATGATCGTTTTAGGCACAGCACTTTTGGGCGCTATTCTGGGCGGGCTTCAGGCGCGCAAACGCAAGGGCAACAGCCTTGACCTTGCGCAACATGCTATTGCCTATGCCATTGCATTTGGATTGATCGGTATGATCATCACTGTATTTGTGCATCGCATGGTCGTCTGAGACCGCTGGCGGAACACTGGATGGCGCGCTAAGCTGACCAACAGAACCACCGGCAAGAGATACCATTCATGTTCATCCCATTCTTTGAGCAACTTCGCAAAGCCGGTGTCCCGGTGTCTTTGCGAGAATTCCTGACGTTTCTTGAAGGCATGAAATCAGGTTTGGCAACCTATGACGTAGACGCGTTTTACTATCTTGCGCGCACATCAATGGTAAAAGACGAACGCAACATCGACAAGTTTGACCAAGCCTTTGCAGCGGCCTTTGAGGGGCTTGAAAACATCCAGTTGGATCAGATTCTGGAAGCCGTGGATATTCCTGCGGACTGGTTGGAAAAGCTGGCTGAAAAACATCTAAGCGAAGAGGAACGTGCAGAAATCCAATCGCTTGGAGGGTTTGACAAGTTGATGGAAACCTTGCGCGAACGTCTAGAAGAACAAAAAGGACGTCACCAAGGTGGCAGCAAATGGGTTGGAACGGCGGGCACTTCGCCCTTTGGCGCATATGGGTACAACCCCGAAGGCGTGCGGATCGGCCAAAAAGAAAGCCGCCATCAACGTGCAGTAAAAGTGTGGGACAAACGCGAATTTCGCAATCTTGATGACACTGTCGAACTGGGCACACGCAACATCAAAGTCGCTTTGAAACGGTTGCGCAAATGGGCGCGTGACGGCGCAGTCGAAGAATTGGACCTGCCCGGTACAATCCGATCTACCGCTGAAAATGGATATCTCGATGTCCAAACACGTCCCGAAAGACGTAACGCGGTTAAAGTCTTGCTGTTCTTGGATGTGGGCGGGTCAATGGACCCACACATCAAACTGGTCGAAGAACTGTTTTCCGCCGCGCGCACCGAATTCAAACATCTCGAATACTTCTATTTCCACAACTGCCTGTACGAAGGTGTCTGGCGCGACAACCGTCGTCGTTGGGATGCGCAAACCCCAACATGGGACGTGTTGCGCACCTATGGGCCGGAATACAAATGCATCTTTGTTGGCGATGCCAGTATGTCGCCCTACGAAATTGCCTATCCGGGCGGTGCAAACGAACATTGGAACAAAGAGGCCGGGCAAGTGTGGCTGGCGAGGGCCCGCGATCAGTGGCCCTCAAATCTGTGGATCAATCCGATCCCTGAAAACTATTGGGGGTACACGCATTCTGTGTCGATGATCCAAGATATTTTTGGGCCCGAACGGATGGTGACGATGACGCTGGAAGGCCTAAGCAAAGGCATGCGTGAGCTCACACGTTAATACACGCATTCATTCGCGTGATCTCGAGAACACCTGAAAATTGTGCTTAAATTTCCTCAAATTGGACCAATCCATGCCGCAATTAAACGGCAAGGATCATCGTAACCAAGTCTATCTGTACCTGAGTATCGGGATTTAACGATGAAAATTGCTGCCCTTACAATCGCACTTAGCCTGTCCTTCGCGACACAATCCTTTGCTGCGACGATTCAAGCCAGTTTCTGGGACACAGATACACCCGTGTTTGACCTGCAAGATGCCGTCGATTTCGCAGACAATAACACTGCAGATGCGACGTTCGATTCACTTGAAATCGACTATCCCCATTCCAGCGGTTTAGCGATCTCGAGTTTCTTGACCCTCGCTGATTTTGTTGGCCCACTCGAATCGCCAAGCATCATTGGGGATGGATCGGCAACGCTGGACAATTCGATTTTGCGCTTCTCGGGCACGTTGAACCTTGCTCCGGGGACATATAATTTCGACGTAACAACGGATGACGGATTTATTCTACGTTTGGGGAATACGCTTGTTTCGCAACAAGATCCTGCAACGGGTTTGACCACAACATCTGTAAGTGAAACCGTAACCGGCCCAACCGAGTTTGAACTTTACTATGTCGAAAACCGGGGCCGTGCTGGCATCACCTTTTCGGTTGGTGGCACACCGGTAAACGATTCAATCGTCTTAACACCCGTTTCCTTGCCCGCCAGCATGCCATTGGCACTCGCTGGAGTTGGCATCTTTGGGTTTGGGGCAATGCGCCGTAAGGCGAAACGCTAAAATCGAACTCGAAATCAATCGTTAGATTTAGATTGGGCGCATGTTGGATGCGCCCTTTTTCATTGTCCATCATCGACCTTTTTTGGCAAATCTTACCTCCGAACGTGACTGCACGTTTTCCAATCGCAGACATCCCTTTGATGATGCTCGTGTCCCCGGTCGGTTATTTCGACAACTCCTGCAAATGCTGATCGCCTGAAATACCTAAATACTTCTTGCCCGACATGGCACAACAACCCATATCTCTGTGATGTTCAAAGTGGTCCCAATTCTGCTGGCTGTTCTTTATGGCTTTGTGATGTTCCGCTTTTCAATGTGGCGCACAGCCAAAGAGCTGGATGAAAAATCCACAGAATTGGCGGACCCCACATTGCGATTGTTATGTGACCGTATGGCCGGTGCGTTAGAGATTGAGAGAATCCGAGTCTATATCTACGAAATCGATCCAGTGAACGGTTTGGCCGCACATGATGGGCGGATTTTCATCACACGTGGCTTTTACAAAAAGTTCCGCGAGGGTGACGTCACTGCGGATGAATTGGCCAGTGTGATTGCGCATGAATTGGGCCATGTCGCATTAGGTCATTCGCGCCGGCGCATGATCGATTTTTCGGGCCAAAATGCGTTGCGCACAGCACTTGGCATGGTCTTGTCCCGATTCATCCCAGGACTGGGCGTTTGGCTGGCCAATATATTAACCAGCATGTTGGCCGCTCGCCTATCGCGCAAAGACGAATACGAAGCGGATGCCTATGCTGCCGCACTGCTTAGCAAGTCAGGCATCGGTGTGGCCCCACAAATTACGCTGTTTGAAAAGCTAGAACAATTGACACAGTCCAAATCGGGCGCGGCCCCGGCTTGGATGCTTAGTCACCCCAAAACGACGGAACGCATTCAGGCATTGCGCAAACTTGAAGCCCGTTGGCAAACTAATGTCGAATAGGGTCGATAGATTGGAACACCACGTCCTCAAAAGCCGCAAGGCTTGACGTTCGGTGATCTTCGGCTTGTCAGGCGTCTAACGCTTTTGCCAATCGCGGCAAGCGCGCTTTTTTCAGCAATCGGCGCATCGTCCAATCATCGCCAGACAATTCGCGCGCTGTTTGCAATACCCGAGACGCCACCAATTGCACCGCCTCTGGTTGCGCCTGCCAAATCCCCAAAAGAAACCCGTCCGGATCAACACGCGACACGCCCTCTTCTGACAGAATATTTCGCGGAAAATCCTTGGCATTTTGCGTCAGGATCACATCGGCAGAACCGGAAATGGCTGCGGCCAGTACGTGAATATCATTTGGGTCTGGCAGCCAAAGCCGCGCTTCTAACCCCTCGCCCCATGTCACGGACGCTTTTGGCCAAGCCACAGACAGTCTTGTGATTTCGCCGCGCGCCAACATCTCATCGTCGATATTGCGTTTGCGCGCAGCACGCGCCCATTCTTCCAACAATCGCGCGGACCACAACGGTTCAAACGCGCCTTGAGCGGCGACGCCCAAAACCAATTCGCGCATGACCGTCGGATACAGAACATTCGCGTCGATCAGGACTTTCATAAAGCGAAAAACAATGCCTTCAGATATCCAGTTTCCGCCAATTGAGGCAACATCGGGTGATCGGGGCCTTGAAACCCAGTGTGGATCAAACGCCCTGTGCGTCCGGCTTTGCCAATCCCACGTGCGGAGGCTGCGCGAAATTGCGTCAGGTCCGCCGCATGCGAACACGAACAGACGCATAATACGCCGCCCTCAGACACCAGCGATGCGCCCATCCGCGCAATCCGTTCATAGGCGCGCAACCCTGCTTCCAACGCGCTCTTGTTGGGTGCAAAGGCTGGCGGATCACAGACCACCAGATCAAACCGGTCTTGTTCTGTTGCAAGTTGTGCCAATGTATCAAAGGCATCGCCTTGACGAGTTTCGAATTTGTCTGCG
This sequence comes from Paracoccaceae bacterium, assembly GCA_039984715.1. Taxonomy (GTDB): domain Bacteria; phylum Pseudomonadota; class Alphaproteobacteria; order Rhodobacterales; family Rhodobacteraceae; genus JABSSA01. The sequence continues at coordinate 276,345 of JBDWUA010000014.1, forward strand.
CACCCAGTGGCCTCAGCCCCGGCTTGTGCAAGATCCAAGGCTGGGCGCGATGCATCTACTGCAAGCGCATGAGATGCCCCATTGGCCAATGCCGCCAAGGCAAAGCCACCCACATGTGAAAAGACATCAAGCACCCGCGCATTCTTTGCCAGATTTGCTGCAAACGTGTGGCTTGGACGTTGATCGTAAAACAGACCAGTCTTTTGCCCACCAGTCAGGTCGGCCATATAGGTCGCGCCATTCATTTGCACTGGTACTGGCCCTGCGGGGGCATCGCCCTTCAACACTGCGGCGACATCATCAAGCCCTTCTAAGGACCGCGACCGTCCCCCAGCATTTTTCAAGATGACCGAACATCCTGTGGTTTCAGCCAGTGCTTCTGTTAAGACGTCAAGATGTAACTCAGCCCATGCAGCATTGGGTTGCACCACCAATGCGTCGCCAAACCGGTCAACGACGACACCAGGCAATCCGTCCGCTTCGGCATGGATCAAACGATAAAATGGTGCATCAAACAGGCGATCCCTCAGGGACAGCGCTGCATTTAAACGTTTGGCGAACCATTCGACATTCAGGATGGCGTCGGCGTCACGATCCAACATGCGCGCCATGATCTTTGAATCAGGATTGACAGTAACACAGCCCATTGGGCGGCGTTCGCTGTCTTCCAAAATGGCAATAGAACCGGGAACCAATGCTTTGGTTCGGCGATCCGTCACCAATTCATTGGCGTAAACCCAAGGAAACCCGTGACGAATGGCACGGGCATTTGCGTTTGGACGCAATCGGACGACGGGGCGAGATGCTGGGGCAGTTGTCATACCGCCCCCTCTAGGGGGTTCTGTCCCAGAGTTAAAGTTGGTTCAACGCCTGCAATGGTCCCAAACGTACATTTTCGTATCCATTCGGAGAAGTCAGCTCTGCCCGAATGACATCTGCCAAATGGTCCGTAATGCGTACTTTCTGGGTTTGGCCAAGACGCATCGCTACCAAGGCTGATTGCCCACCATATGCTTTTAAGTCTGCACGGATCACTTTGACTTCGCCTACGGCCTCGCCTGTTACTGAATCACGCTTTTGAAGCGCAAAAGTAATTGCGTGAACACCGCCGACAGTAAAGCGCGCTTTCTCGGTAAGAGCGTGGAACCGGCGGACATCAACGTGCAGTTCAATAGCGCGTGTGCCGTCCAATCCTTCGCTGCCACGCGCGAAAGCCAATTCGAAAATGTCCTTAACCTGCTGGTACCGGTTTCCCGGAGGATCTTCTCTCCAAACGATATCTACGCCCGGATAATAGCTGTTGCGCTCAGAAACGACGAGGTCGGGGTTAACGTACACACGCACGGCCTCAACTCGAAAATCTGTAGCACTTGCCTTTTGTACGGGCGCTGTTTCTTCAACGACCAGAACCCGAGGTGCGCTGTCTTTTGCCGCAGCACGCGAATTTGTGTCGACCCAACTGCATCCAGAAACAAGCGTTCCCAGCACAACTGCCATCAGCATTTTCAAAGGTTTCATTTGCGCCTCCTAGGTGCGCAGACACACTGCGCCCTTTGTTTTCGTGTACACTTTCAACGAGAAATTTGACCCAATTAAGGCAGAATTTATGAAAATTCGTGAAAAATGACACTCATGGAGGTGCTATTGTCTCAGTTTCGAGGTCGACTGCGCCATCCGCCCCTGCGCCGCGGCGTTGAAATTCGCGTTAACCCATCGTTCAACACCACGCTCATTGGGTGGTCCGGGTTTTGGGCAGAATAAGTTTCACACAGTGCTTTTATCGTCTTCCCTTGATCGATCTCGTCAGGCAGGCTAAGCGCCCAATCCAGAAAAATCGAACGGCATTCTGCGTCAGTTATTCCATCGATCTGATAGGCTTCGAAAATCAAACCTTTCGGATCCAGTTTATCACCCTTTGCCATTTGTTTTCCGCCCAGAATTTAAGCCGGCATCTATGATCGCCGCTGCCTGATCAAACGCGTCCGCGAATTGCGACGCTGCATCTTCCATATTCGTGGCCTTGGCCGCACGCAAGATCATGGCCTTTGCGCCCTGCCCCAACGAGTCAGCTTGTGCTGGATCGCGTGTCACCAAACGCATCGCGACCTGCAATGCCCAGGCCTGCGCATAGGTGCTGGCAAGTGTTACAGCGCCATCTTCATTCGTCAGGCCCACAGCCTGTGTGATCGGCGCTGATGCGCGAATATTCCGAGCATGCGTTCCCGCCAGCAATGCCGCCGCTTGGATGAACAATTCAACGTCCTGCAAACGCCCGCGACCGGTTTTTGCGTCAAACGGCCCTGCGGATCGTTTCGCATCCGCTATGCGTTGCCGCATCGCCAGAACTTCGGTATTCACAGTTTCCACGCTGCGATCCTGCCCCAGCACTTCATTAAGAAGGTCATCAATGTCACGGACAAGATCAACCGGTCCCGCAAGACAGCGCGCACGCGTCAACGCAAGATGTTCCCATAACCATGCATCATTGCGTTGATAGGTTTGAAAAGAATTCCAGCTTGTCGCGACTGGTCCTTGGCTGCCGGATGGTCGCAGACGCATATCAACTTCGTATAACCGACCTTCGGCTGTTTGTGCCGAAAGCGCGGTCACCAAAGCTTGGGTTAGCCGAGCATAGTATAGTCGCACGGCAAGAGGACGATCCCCGGTGCTTTCTATAGCATCTGCGGGATCGTAAATCACAATCAAATCCAGATCAGACGCAGGTGTCATTCGCCCCGACCCAATTGACCCCATGCCAACAATGGCGGCCCCGCGTCCCGGCGGAGGCCCGTGCCGCTTGGAAAATTGTGCGATCACATGTGGCCAAAGTGCGCGCAAGGACGCATCGGCAATGTCTGAATATTGCTCGCCTGCTTCTTCAGCGGTCGTAATTCCACGCAAATGATGCACACCTGCGCGGAAATGCCATTCCTTGGCCCATCGGCGCGCAGTGTTCAATTTCTCTTCGTAATCATCCAAGGCGTGCAACGCTGTTGCCAAGTTGGATTGCAATTCCACAGGAGCGGGCCAGTCCGCAAAGAAATCACCGCCAATGACTGCATCCAAAACACTTGCATTGCGCGACAGGTGTTCCGCCAGCGGCGGTGCGACCGTCAACACATCCAGCAATAGATCGACCAGTTGCGGATTGGCTTCGAACAGCGCAAAGATTTGAACCCCTGCGGGCAGCCCGGCAAGAAATCCGTCAAACGCGGCAAGCGCTTCTTCGGGACGCGCGGCGGCTTGCAATCCGGCAATAAGATGTGGGCGAATGCGATCAAATCCGGCCTGAGCACGTTCACTGCGCATAGCAGGATATCCATGCCACCGATCTAGAATAGACGCGTCAAATTTTGGTTCCTCTTCGTCCAAAGGCGCGGCTTCGGGGTGGTCAGGTGCAAAAAAGCCTTCCGTTTCCAGATGCACAGCGGACAATCGATCAATCAACTCAACCTTTAGCGCTCTGGCATCCATGTCCATCATGTCCGCCAAACGAGTCATGCCTTCGTCTGACCCCGGCAAACTGTGCGTTTGCGCGTCTTGGACCATTTGCAGACGGTGTTCGACGGTCCGGTGAAAGCGATAATGGTCGCTCAATTCGGCGGCTTGCGTGTCTTGGATCCAGTCTGCATCTGTTAACTGTTTGAGCGCAGGAACAGTGCCCCGCACTCGCAAATCTGGATTGCGCCCACCAGCGATCAACTGCCGCGTCTGCGTAAAGAACTCAATTTCACGAATTCCGCCGCGCCCAAGCTTCATATTGTGTTTGGGCAGTGTGATTGGTCCACCCAACCCTTTATGTTCACGGATTGCCAATCGCATATTATGCGCGTCCTCAATGGCCGCAAAATCAAGATGTTTGCGCCAGACGAACGGATACAGCGTTTCCAGAAATGCCGACCCTGCTTCGATGTCGCCCGCACATGCGCGTGCTTTGATATAGGCTGCGCGTTCCCATGTGCGGCCAAGGCTTTCGTAATACCGTTCCGCGGCGGACATGGACAAAACCACTGGCGTCACGCTGGGGTCAGGACGCAGCCGCAAATCGGTGCGAAAGACATAGCCACCCGCTTTTGTGTCAGACAAAGTTGTACACATCTGACGCACAGCACGCGAAAAACCACTGCGCAACGTCGCGTAATCGTCTGCATCAAAACGGGTTTCATCGAACAAACAGATCAGATCAACATCCGAACTGTAATTCAGTTCAAATGCCCCCATCTTTCCCATAGCCAACACTGTAACAGCGCAGGACCCTTCAACGTCATCCTCGGTCATTCCCGGCAGTTTGCCTCGGTTCACCAATGGCAACAGCGCAGATCGAAGTGCTGTGTCCACAGCGATATCTGCAAATTGGGTCAAGGCTTGCGTGACATCTTCCAAGCTCCACACGCCGCCCAAATCAGCCAATGCGGTCAAAAGCGCGACACGCCGTTTGGCTTGGCGTAGCGTGATCGGTAAATTGGCATCGCGCCAATTGATCGCCAAACACTGGGCCAATGCATCTTCGGGGTCGACAATCGCCGAAACAATCCAATCTGCTTCATGTTGTATCAATTCAGCAAGGTAAGGGCTGCACCCGGCCGTTCCCTTGAACAGGTCATGCAATTCCTGCGGCAAGTCCGGAACATGTTTCAAAGCGTCCGCCCCCCGTTCAGGATCAAACGGACGTGGGATGCGTGTTATGCGCTGGATAAAGTTCATTGTTAGATCAGTGCCCCCTGCCCAATGCGACGTCAATTGTGTAAACAGCAATCATGAGTAAAAGCCTGAAGCGCGTGCGCAAAGCACTAGAAGACGCAGCCATCGACACTGAAATCGTTGAAACGCCTTTGGCCCGTACTGCATTAGACGCAGCAACGGCCCTAGGGTGTGAAGTCGATCAAATTGCCAAATCAATCATTTTTCGCGGGGAAACATCCGGAACGGCCATTCTGTTTCTCACGGCTGGGGGCAATCAGGTCGATCTAAACAAAGCGTCCGCACTGATCGGCGAACCATTGGGCAAAGCGGATGCGGCATTGGTCCGCGCACAAACAGGATTTGCCATCGGTGGCGTTTCGCCCGTTGGGCACCTGAACCCGATCCGCAGTTTCTTTGACCCAAAACTCGCTGAATTTGACGAGATCTGGGCCGCAGCAGGCACGCCACATCACGTTTTTCGTTCAAAACCGGCTGAGCTAAAAGAAATTTCCGGATGCCAACCTGCTGATTTTACGCAGTAAATCAACTTAATGTAAAAAACATTCACATTAACCCTTGCGGTTGAGCTGATCACACCCAATTTATGATATGTGAAAGGCATTCACATCACATTTAAAAACCGGAGGCACCGTTTGCCAAGCCTCCCTATCTCGAAAGGGAATTTGAAATGACCACTTTATCGCCCCCTGCTTCTACCTACACACCGCGCACCGGTGGTTGGTTCACGCGGACAGAGGCGTGGCTGGACGAACGCGGCAAAGGTGCTTGGATCGCCGCAATGGTTCTTGGTTTCATCTTTTTCTGGCCTGTCGGCCTTTCCCTTCTTGCCTATATGATCTGGAGCAAACGCATGTTCTCAAAATCCTGTACTAAACGCTCGGTGCGCCACGCGGCATCCGCGATGCGTCCCACGGGAAATTCTGCCTTTGACTCGTACAAAGCCGACACATTGGCACGACTGGAACGTGAACAAGGTGAATTTGAATCCTTCCTTGAGCGTCTGCGCGACGCCAAAGACAAGTCCGAGTTCGATCAATTCATGGACGAACGTGCACGGACAGCCAACGAAGGCGAAAACGCCTAAACCTAAACCGTCTCAAGCGGCCCCGAACCTGTGGGGCCGCGTCATTCAATACAAATCAATGGAAAAAACATGAACCTCGCCGATCCCATCACACAACCGCAATTTTATGCCTCGGTCGCCCCAAAGCGTTTTATGGCATGGATTATCGATACGGTTCTGATCGTGATCTTATGTGCGATCATCATTCCATTTACCGCCTTTACCGGACTGTTTTTCCTACCTTTTCTGTTTTTGGTTGTTGGTTTTCTTTACCGTTTGGTCACCATCAGCGGTGGATCCGCAACCTGGGGCATGCGCATGATGTCCATTGAATTTCGCGCAATTGATGGCGGGCGGTTCGATGCGTCTTTGGCCTTTTGGCACACTGTCGGCTACACCATCAGCTGGAGTGTTTTTCCGCTACAGCTTATTTCTATCGCATCGATGCTGATCAGCGCGCGTGGACAAGGGTTAAGCGATCACTTACTTGGTACAACTGTACTCAATCGTCGCGCGACTTAGCCACTTTTTATGTTCACACAACATAACACCTTAACGAGTTTGCTTGTAAATTCTTGCCTCGCGCCACGATAACGGTATCATTCAAGAGTTAGCAGTTAAGAATATTAGATGCGCCACACACTTCCTCTTGCGCCGCAGTTTTATGTGACGGCTCCACAACCCTGCCCTTATCTTGAGGGCCGGATGGAAAGGAAGTTGTTTACAGCTCTTCAAGGGGATAACGCACAAAAGTTAAACGATAGCTTAAGCCAACAAGGCTTCCGCCGTTCGCAAAATGTGCTTTACCGTCCATCGTGTTCTGAATGCTCTGCGTGTTTGTCGGCGCGAATCGATGTGTCCCGTTTCTCACCTACCAAGTCGCAACGCCGCGCGATTAAGCGGAACAATGATCTTGCACGACGTGCAACGTCGCCATGGGCCACCGAAGAACAATATTCGTTGTTCCGGACCTATCTCGACAGTCGTCACGCAGATGGCGGCATGGCGGATATGGATGTGTTTGAATTTGCGGCGATGATAGAAGAAACGCCAATTCGCTCTCGGGTCATCGAGTATGCAAGTATCGAATCCGACGAGCTTGGCGGTGTCTGTCTGACCGATGTGTTGTCGGATGGATTAAGCATGGTCTATTCTTTTTATGACCCTGCTTTGCAAAAACGCAGCCTTGGCACCTATATGATTCTCGACCACATCGAAATCGCCCGCGATGCTGGGTTGCCTTATGTGTATCTTGGATACTGGGTCCCTGGCAGCCAAAAGATGGGCTACAAGGCTAAGTTTTCGGGACTGGAAGTGTATTCACGCGGGCGGTGGCAAGTGATGGATAATCCGAATACTTACGACCCTGACCACCATCCTTTGGCGACCGATCCTATCGCTGAACAGGTTGCAAACATTTCGCTGCCAGACACCTGCCCCACATCCAGATAACCTAAACCTTTTTAGGTCCTTACCCAAAAATTGGCGAAAAAAAGGGCCCCCTAGCGAGCCCCACTTAAAGTATCGAAAACGTGCTTCACGCTAGGGGATTACAGATAGGATCTGTGAAAGTGATGTGAGTGGTGGTGTTTTTTCGTCGAAATCGAAGACCGGGATCAGCGTCGTCATGTTGCGGCTGGATCGGTGTTGCTGGTCATTGCAACATCCAAAAATCATATCCCGAATGGTCGTCAAAATCAGATTTCCTGTTTAAAAATAGCCTAAATATTAAGCGAACGTTAACACAGCCACACTCGCATTAATAGAAAAAATTCGGCTCATACAATTTAACCGCTCTGTGCTGTCGTGAAGCCAAAGGGTGTTCACCCCTTTAAATGTTTGATCGTAAAAGAAAACCGCCCGGCTGCATCTGCAACCGGGCGGTTCTGATATTTCACCTTTGGATTGTGTGATCAGTTAAAAACCGATCAGATCCGGTATGATTGTCACAATGACCTCGAATTTCGCCAACAGCGCCAAGCCTACAATCTGGATCAAGACAAACGGTACGATCCCCCGATAGATATGCATGGTCGTGACTTCCTTCGGTGCCACGCCCCGAAGGTAGAACAACGCAAATCCGAATGGAGGGGTCAGGAACGATGTTTGCAAGTTCACAGCGATCATGATCGTGACCCATTTGGGATCGTAAGCGCCACCATAGATAACGGGCCCAACGATCGGGATGACGATGTAAATGATCTCAAGGAAATCAAGAACGAACCCAAGAACAAACAGCACGATCATCACAATCAAAAAGACAGTGAATTCATCGTCGAAGCTTTCTAAGAAATCTTGGATGTATTCTTCGCCCCCGAAAGAGATCACGACCAGGTTCAAGACTTGCGACCCAATCAAGATCGTGAAGACCATCGACGTAACTTTGGCCGTCTCACGTACAATTGGGCTAAGCACACCGGAGTTGAACAAAATCCAACACGCGAACAGCAGGCCAAACAATGCATACAGATACGCGGCGTAAGCGAACAAGAAGGCAACCCAGTTTTCGAAACCAGCGCCATCTTGGTTGACACGCAGATCGAAATTCACACCGATTAGAATGCACACCATAATCGCAATCGTAGACCAGATGACGATCTTGGGACTGCGATCCAAATCAGTCAGCTTACGATAAGCCGCCAACATGATCGCCCCACCTGCGCCAAGTGCGGCAGCAGGCGTCGGGTTGGTAATCCCACCTAGGATTGACCCAAGCACAGCGACAATCAGAACCAAAGGTGGGAACACCACGCTGATCAGTTCATTCTTGGCGCAACGTGCCATTGCAGCCACCACACCATACAAAATCAACACCATGGGTATGATCATTAGCACGACATAAGCCAACGCTGACGTTGTCGGGGACACGATAAGAATGTCCACCAAAATCGCCAAAGCAATGCCAACACCGCCGACAAGCAAGGGACGCGGGTCCGAAGTCGGCGATACGCCTCTTGCAGTGGTCAGGATCAGAGCGAACAGAACCAATAGGATTGCTGTACCCGTTCCGATTGGTGCGGCGTTGTCTATCGCGGATTGCAATGCTGCGGCCAACTCGTCTTCGGTCAAACGTTCGCTTTCAGCTACGCCGCCAGCTTCATCAATCGCAGTCTGTTCTGCGACGGCCGCGTCCCACGCAAGTTGACCATGCAGGTCAATCATCGACGCTTGGCATTGCTCGCTTACATTGGTGCGCAAGCTCGCCGTTTGTCCGGCATCTGAATAGGATGAGATGACAGTTGTCTGGCTGCCCACCATACCCAGATTGCCCAACAAGATCGTGCCAACGACGACCAAGATCGGCATTCCTAGGAACCATGTGAACGCCTCGTTGCGCGTGATTGGTTCAGCATTGGTCCTACCCATTTCGACGGCTGGCGCTTTTTCTGGATTGAGCAAGGCATAACCAAAGGCATAAAGCGCATATAAGACAGCCAAAAGGATGCCGGGCAGCAACGCCGCTTGGAACAACGTTCCAACAGACACAACGGCTGGCTCGCCTAAAAAGGTCAAAGCATCCGAACACCCGGCCGATTGAGCCCGATCTTCTTGCGCAGCCGAATACAAATCACCTGCTAGTGTGCCCAGCAAAACGATAACAATGGACGGCGGAATAATCTGCCCCAATGTACCGGACGCGGCGATCACACCTGTCGCAATCTCAGGAGAGTAATTGTTGCGCAGCATCGTTGGCAAAGCCAACAGCCCCATGGTCACAACAGTTGCACCCACAATACCAGTAGACGCCGCAAGAAACGCACCAACAACCACGATGGACACAGCAAGACCACCCGGCAATGGTCCAAAGACGCGTGCCATAGTTGTCAGCAAGTCATTTGCGATTTTAGAACGTTCAAGCGTGATCCCCATCAGAACAAACATCAAAACTGCAAGCAGCGTTTCGATGGATTGTCCCGCAAGAACACGTTCGTTCATACGGTTCACAATGAATGAGACATTACGATCCAATGCGTATTCCCAGCCTTGTGGGAAAACTGGTATATCAACCCGCGGCAAGTCCGGGAACCGGAACACCGAAATTACGTCTTGCTTTACTCCGGTTGCTATTAGTTCTCGATAAGCCTGCGAAGACGTGTCGATCGCTTGGTGAATCAACAGGCCGCCTGAATCCAAAGCAGCAATGATTGTGAATGATATGATCCCTGCGCCGGCGATGGCAAAAGCCACCGGGAAGCCCGAAAGGATCGCGCCAAATAGACTGACAAACACAATGATCAGTCCGATTTCGACGCCGTCTAGTCCAAACAGCATAAGTTTTCCCCTACCCTTAGTGGGTGCCTTCGTAGGCTTCTTCGCCTTCACCGAGAGTGTCGCGGTCAAGGAATTTATTTTCGCTTTCTTCGCCTTCTTTCCATTCTAGGTAGCTGCGCCAAAAGAAGGCGATGGAATGCAAGAAAACGAGTCCGGCAAAACTGATCAGCAGTATCTTGAAGAGGAAATAGGCGTTAAAGCCGTTGGGGCTGAATCCGATTGTTTCGACATTCCAGCGCAACGCGCGGCTTTTGGTCAGCAAACGGTCCAGTGAATCCGAGGCCGACGGTTTTGGAACAACCAGATGGCGCCACAAGAAGTACCAACCATACATCCAGATCAACACAGCCATCGGCATCATGAAGAACAATGATCCAAACATATCGATTGCACGTTTCGTGCGGAATTTGACTGCTGAATACACGAGATCAACGCGAACATGTCCGCCCTGCACAAACGTGTAGGTGGCACACATGCATACGACCATAGCGTTATAAAGCTTTAGCTCTTCGGCCCACCAACTCACATCGAATGTGAAGGCACGTCCAAAACCGAATGTGATCTCTGAGGCGGTGAATATCCGTTGCATGAAAACGATGACAATCTGTTGCAGAACCATCAAAAGGCCCGCCCAGACGAAAAATCGTCCGACAGTATTTGCCACGGCTTCAAGTGCGACGGTCGCTTTCCACAGGAAATCTCGCCAAATGAACCCTGCAATCGTTGCAACTACGAACGCCGCAAAGACCACAAAGAATAGCTCTTCAGAGCCGCCATAGTACACAAAGCGCTGCACAGCCTCTTTGTCTTCCGTTGTATTGGCCCATGTAAGCCAATCTAACCAAAGCTTTGGATGTGTAACTGCGTATGCAAGGTTATAAAACGCCATCACCAAATTGGTGAAGAACCAGACTATTCCGTCCAGCATATGCCCCCCTGATCTCTTCGGCATTCAAAGGCAATCAGCCTTCGTGCGTGAAGTCCGGGCGTTTTTCAACGCCCGGACGAAAACTCGTCCGCCCCCAGACGGACGCGTAAAATTTAGCCGCGAACGCGGTCGCGTTGTGCGCGGTATGCGCCAATCGATTTCGTCAACCAACCCGAGCTGTCAGCCATGGACGCAAAGTAATCGTCATTGACCTTCTTGAACAAGTCGTCGCCAAGGAACTCGGCATAAACTGCTTTAGAAGCTTCATGCATAGCATCCCAAACGCTGTCTGGGAATTCCAGAACTTTAACACCGCCAGCTTGCAAACGCTGAAGCGCCGCGCCGTTGTTGTTAAGATACTGCGACAAGTTCCAGATGTTCGCGTGACCTGCGGACACTTCGATCATCTTCTGGTGCTCTGGTGACAGTTCATTGAACACATCAAGGTTACAAGCAGACGAAAGTCCGGCTGCTGGCTCATGCATACCGGCAGTGTAGTAGAACTTGGTGATTTCTTGGAAACCAGCTTTTTCATCTGCCCAAGGACCAATCCACTCAGTGCCGTCAATCGCACCAGAAGCAAGTGCTTGATACACTTCAGCGCCCGGAAGGTTCTGAATTGATGCGCCCATTTCACCGAGAACACGACCACCAAGACCTGGCATACGGAACTTCAGACCATTGAAGTCTTCTGGACCTTTGATTTCTTTGCGGAACCAACCACCAGCTTGCGTACCTGTGTTACCAGCGAGGAAGGATTTAAGACCAAAGATCTCACCCACTTCGTGGTGCAACGCCATACCGTTGCCATGGTAATACCAGTTGTTAAGTTCTGTCGCAGTCATGCCGAAAGGCACGCCTGTAAAGAACGCAAGTGCTGGATGTTGGTTAATGAAGTAGTAGTCAGCCGCGTGATAAAGGTCAGCCTGACCAGATGTCACCGCGTCAAATACTTCAAACGCGCCAACCAGTTCGCCAGCAGCTTTCACGTCAATTGTAAGCGTTCCGCCTGACATTTCGTTGACGTTGTCTGCAAACTTTTGAGCCGCATCAAAAACACCAGCAAGACCACGACCCCATGATGTTACCATCGTAAGAGTACGGTTGCCCTGTGCATATGCCGGTGCAGCAAGTGTCGCGCTTGCAGCAGCAGCGCCACCAAATGCGGAATTTTTTAGGAATGAACGACGATCCATTTAGAATTTCCTCCCAGATTTATTATAGTGTTACCCAGTCTTTTGGGCACACAGATCGTTTCCAGTGCGCGTAACACTAGGGATTTCCTTAAAAATCGAAATACCCACGACTGCGTAGGGAAACGCGTCATTTCGCAATTCTACTTCACGTTTAGCAGTCAATTTAGCGTTAACTCTACCTTAGCGTGCACTTCAAGCCCCCAATTACGCATGACACCCCTTTGAAACTTCGCGATTCCATCGTATCGATTCGCCCATGTTTAGGGGTCTTGCTTTTCCTCGGCTGAGTTACGGCCAAAAACTGACGTTGGTTGCAGCGATACCGCTCGTTCTTGCCGCGGCAGCGATTGCGATTTTGGTCGTATTTCAATCACGCGCAACGGCTGAGCGTGAAATTCAGGTTTTGGAAACACAATTGGTCGAAGCCAAAAAGGCTGAATTGCGCAATTACGTGACCCAAGCGCGCAACGGGTTCTATTTCATCTACGGGAATGCGGCCCCAGACGATGAACTTGCGAAACTACAAGTGACGCAAATCCTTGCCGCAATGATCTATGGCGAAGAAGGGTTCTTCTTTGTTTATGATTATGATGGAAACAACCTTGTATCGCCCCGCCAAACCGAAATGATTGGATTGAACTGGGCTGATCTGAAGGACAGCCAAGGCACACCCATTGTCGGCGAATTCATAAGATTGGCGCGAGAAGGGTCCGGATACCACACGCATTTATGGCCAAAGCCTTCAACCGGGGAAGAGGCGCGCATGATCACGTTCGTGCTTGGGTTTCAGGATTGGCGTTGGGCTGTCGGAACGGGTGTCTTTATCGATGATGTTTTGGCACGGGTGGCAATTGCACGCGCCGAAGTTGAAGCACGCGTCCAACGCACATTCCTTTATATACTGGGGATTACACTGATCGCCCTCATTTCGGTGTTTGGTGCGGGATTGGTCCTAAACATTCGGGAACGTCGCCTAGCGGATGCCAAGCTAAAACAGCTCACGGAACGTGTTTTCTTTGCCCAAGAAGAAGAACGCGGACGCGTTGCGCGCGAATTGCACGATGGGATCAGTCAAATTCTAGTTGGCGTTAGATACGCTTTGGACACCGCCCGGCGACGGTTCACAAGAAATGATCCAAATGCCAGCATCGCTTTGGAAGACGGCATACAAAACCTTGGAACTGCCATCAGCGAAGTCCGACGGATCAGCCGAGACTTGCGACCCGGTGTATTGGACGATCTAGGTTTAGGCCCTGCCCTAAAGACTCTCACCGAAGAATTTGAAACACGCACAGGTATTGAGACCGAATGTACGACTGTTGTCTTTCGCAACCGACTAGACCATGACGCAAAGATCGCGCTGTACCGGATCGCTCAGGAAGCCCTTACCAATGTCGAGCGCCATTCAGCAGCGGATTGCGTAACAGTAAATCTACGAGGGCACAAACTGGGGGCAACATTGAGCATCGCTGACAATGGCGTCGGGTTTAGCCAAGAACGAGGCAATGCAGGAATGGGAATAGGTTTGCGCAATATGCAGGAACGGTTGGATCAATTGGATGGCAGTTTACGCATTGTCTCAGCTGGCAAAGGACATGTCGGCACAGTCATAGAAGCCACGGTTCCCTTGTCGCACCTTCTGTCGCCGGGGACGCGAAATGCGTCTGACAAAGAAAGAGCCGCGAAATGAGCAATCTCATCCGTGTATTAATTGCGGACGATCATCCGATGGTCGCCCAAGGCATTCAGTCTGTCCTAGAAGAACACGATGAATTGGAAGTCGTCGGCGTTGTACATAACGGACGCTCCGTCATTGACCAATTGCACAAGTTGCGCCCAGACGTGATTTTGATGGATCTGAATATGCCCGAAGTTAACGGGCTGTCCGCAACTGAGATGGTTTTGGAACAATGCCCTGACATCAAGGTTTTGATCCTGACGATGCATGATAATCCTGAATACATTTCCAGCGCGCTCAGTCACGGGGCAAAGGGTTATATTTTGAAGGATGTTCCGACCGAAGAGATCAAAAAGGCCATCGATGCCGTCATGCGCGGTGAACAATATCTGTGTACCGGTGCCGAAGTTGCCATTCAGCCCAAGCCTGCGACAAAAGACGGTCGGGAAACTTTGACCGAACGCGAACAGACTATCTTGCTGCAATTGGCGCAAGGTTTGTCCAACAAAGAAGTCGCGATTGCCTTGGATATTTCAGTCCGCACGGTCGAAACCCATCGCAAAAACATCAAGCGAAAGCTGGGGATTTCTTCGACTGCTGGATTGACGCGATATGCGATGGAACATGGCGTGCTACAGGGAACAGGCCACGCATTTTAGCACTTTTGGTAATGTTTAGTTATCAGGCTTCGGTATAGTTTGTCGAAGTTATGAGTTCAAAACCACAAAACCCACCCGGTAACGCGGCAGCTGGCGATCCTTTGGTGGAACGTCGCAGCCTTATCGATCTTATCGCGACAACGCGCGCCCGCGCGATGCGTGTGGCCTATTTTGGCACGCTTCTTGCGCGCCCCACTCCGACGAACCCGGAAGATGAGGCAACCCGCCAAAACTATTTAAACGACTTGGCCGGATCGGTTGAGGCCCTTGATCGTGTATGTGCCATCGTTGACGGGCACGACCCTCTTGATCAATTGTCCATGGATATTTGTACGTGGATTGCAGGTTATTCTGACAAACGCTCTGAGGATAAATCAGGTTTCAAAAAATTTAGAGATTTGGTGCGTGCGATTCATGGCGCCGCTCAAGACCAGTCCAAAGATCAAGAACGCCTGTTGGAAAAGCTTCACGTTTATAACCGTGATCATTTTTTCAAAATGGTAACCAATTTCTGTGATGGCCTGTGGAACGAGATCGATATCGCACGCCAAGACGACCTTGCCCGCGCCCAACAAAGTACAGAAGCGATTTTACGCACCCTGACCCAGCTTGAAAAAATCGGAAAGCATGTCCGGCTTGTGTCATTAAATGCCTCTGTTGAAGCTGCACGCGTGGGTGACGCGGCGCGTGGTTTGGGCGTCATTGCTACTGAATTCAAATCTCTGGCCGAGAAAATTCAAAACCTATCCTTGGAAGCCCGCGACGAGATCGCGGAAATGTCGCCTGAAAACGATAGTGTTGAAAAATCTGCAAACCGGCCCGCATCCACTAAATCGGCCGCGTAATCGGAAAGATGCGCCAAACAGGCCCTATTTCGCAACTATATTTCGAAATTAATCGCTCTGGCGACATCTTTTTCATGCGATAAGCTGTTGACGCTCTGCGCGACGGCTCCTAATGTCACTTTTGCAAGAGGAGCTAACGTTAATGAACAGACTTGTCGTCATTTTATTACGAACGCGCATGGGCCGGTAACGGAACGCCATAATCCAACCCATGCGCCCCCGAAAAAACCGGGGGCTTTTTTTTTGCGCCAAAGTTAAAGAACTGTACGTCGAAATCGGAGAAAACGACATGTCACGCCAAATGACCGGAGCTAAAATGGTTGTCCAATCCTTGATCGATCAAGGTGTCGACACTGTATTTGGATACCCCGGCGGAGCCGTCCTTCCGATTTACGACGAAGTTTTTCAGCAAAACGCCATTAAGCACATTCTGGTTCGCCACGAACAAGGTGCGGTTCATGCGGCTGAAGGGTATGCACGCTCGACCGGCAAACCCGGCGTTGTCCTTGTTACATCCGGCCCCGGTGCCACAAACGCGGTAACGGGTCTGACCGACGCGTTGATGGATTCAATTCCATTGGTTGTTTTGACCGGACAGGTTCCGACATTCATGATCGGCTCGGACGCGTTTCAAGAGGCCGACACCGTTGGCATCACGCGCCCCTGCACGAAACACAATTGGTTGGTGCGAGAAACGGACAAACTATCCGGTGTTATCCACGAAGCGTTTCATGTCGCTGTGTCCGGTCGCCCCGGCCCTGTTCTGGTCGACATTCCCAAGGACGTGCAATTCGCAACGGGGTCCTATTCCGCGCCAAAACCGTCAGCGTCCCATTATCAACCGCCCGTCAAAGGCGATATGGACGAGATCAAAGAGTTGGTCGCCGCAATTGAAAAGGCCAAACGCCCAATCTTTTATACAGGCGGAGGTGTCATCAATTCCGGTCCAGCGGCCAGTCAGCTTTTGCGTGAATTGGTCGAAGGAACAGGATTTCCAATCACTTCGACCTTGATGGGTCTTGGTGCTTACCCCGCGTCTGGCGACAAATGGGTCGGAATGTTGGGGATGCATGGATTGTACGAAGCCAATATGGCGATGCATGATTGCGATCTGATGATCAATGTCGGCGCACGGTTTGACGACCGGATTACAGGGCGTATCGACGCGTTTAGCCCTAATTCAAAGAAGGCACATATCGACATTGATCCGTCATCCATCAACAAGGTGATCCGCGCCGATATTCCGATCATCGGCGATATTGCCCATGTTCTGGAAGACGTCTTGAAGGTTTGGAAAGCAGGCGGGCGCCAAACTGATCGCGCGAACGTTGCCAAATGGTGGGACGAGATCAATGAATGGCGCAAAGTGGATTGCCTGAAGTTCAAGCAATCAGACAAAACGATAAAACCACAATACGCGCTTCAGCGGTTGCAAGAATTGACCAAATCGCACGATCGCTACATCTGTACCGAAGTTGGCCAGCATCAGATGTGGGCCGCGCAATATCTGGGCTTTGAAGACCCAAACCGGTGGATGACATCGGGTGGGTTGGGCACGATGGGTTACGGGGTTCCCTCTTCCGTTGGTGTTCAGGTCGCGCATCCGGACTCCTTGGTCATTAACGTGGCTGGCGAAGCGTCTTGGTTGATGAACATGCAGGAAATGTGCACCGCGGTGCAATTTCGCCTGCCCGTCAAACAGTTCATTCTGAACAACGAACGCCTTGGTATGGTACGTCAATGGCAGGAATTGTTGCATGGTGAACGTTATTCGCACAGCTGGTCCGAAGCCCTGCCCGATTTCGTGAAATTGGCCGAAGCTTTCGGTGCCAAAGGTATCATTTGCAGCGATCCGGCCGATCTGGACGATGCGATTATGGAAATGATCAATCACGATGGTCCTGTGATCTTTGACTGTCTGGTTGAAAAGCACGAAAACTGCTTCCCCATGATCCCGTCGGGTAAAGCACATAATGAAATGCTGTTGGGCGAGGCCGACACCCAAGGTGTCATCGACGCCAAAGGAAGCGTTTTAGTATGAGATCGATGACGATTTCTGCGTTGGCGTTATGCGCTCTTGGATTGTCTGCATGTTTTGGGCCGTCACCCCAAAGCTTGCAGTTTGATCCAACCGCCCCGCCGACATTGGAATCTGCGCGAACGATTTTTTCAAATCGCACGTTCATCACGCACAGCCTTCATGGCACGCAAATTGAATACCATAAGCCGAACGGTCGCAGTTTTCTTTGGTATCCAGGCAACCTAGGTGTTGTTCCCGCGAATTGGGAAGTCAGATCCTATCTTGGGTCCAGCCATGAAATTTGCTGGCAATATCCCACCAGTTCCAGAAATGGCATCACAGGTGTATCCAGCAAAGGACGCTGGCAATGCTCTGCGAGCATTTCGTTCTACAGTAGCGTCGAAGAGGTTTTGGAAGGTGATCCATTCAATCTTGCCTCTGGTCGCGTGCCCTATCGTTTGCCGAGGGGAAGCTTTTCTGCCCAGCAACTAACGCAGAAGGCAGGCAAATCCACGGATGCGTTAAAGTACGTTTTTCCATAATTGAAGGTGCAAAATGTCCGCTCTTAAAATCAAAAAAGGCTCAACGAGCCATTCCGCCTATAACCTGCGCCCGAACTTCAGCGATGAACAAGAACGTCATACGTTGGCAGTGATTGTTGAAAATGAACCCGGCGTGCTGGCCCGTGTCATCGGTCTTTTTGCCGGTCGCGGTTATAACATCGACAGTTTGACCGTCGCCGAAGTCGACCACACAGGGAATTTGTCCCGTATCACGATTGTTACGACGGGCACTCCGCAGGTGATCAACCAGATCACAGCGCAATTGGGCCGCATCGTGAGCGTGCGCGAGGTTCATGACCTGACCGTAGAAGGCCCAAGCGTCGAACGAGAGCTGGCAATGCTGAAAGTGCTTGGCACCGGCGACAAGCGGGTTGAAGCACTGCGAACAGCCGAAATTTTCCGTGCCAACGTTGTCGATTCAACGCTCGAAAGTTTTACTTTCGAACTGACAGGTGCACCCGAAAAGATCGACGCGTTCGCAGATTTGATGCGCCCACTTGGCTTGACGGACATTGCACGCACCGGTGTCGCCGCCCTGCCCCGTGGTGATTGATCAAGAAAAGCCTTTGTCCGTTTGTAACAACCGCCGGTGAAACGCGGGCAGCTCTTCTTCGTTCTTGTACCCAACTGTGCGCGCAGCTTCCTTGGCTGAGCGCATATCAACACCCACATATTCATAAACCATACGCACAACACGATCGGTGTCGGACACTTCGCGCATCGAACGGGCAACAAATCCGACCCAATAATTGCTTTTGAACGAAGCAACCCGTGTCAGGTAGTTAAAGGACACGGTTGCCGCACCTTTTCTGGAAATAACTGCGGCCACACCTTCCTCTTGCAAGATCAAGACACCCCGGAATTCGCGTGACTCACGTGATACCGGCAAACCTTGGGCTTGCATCGCCGCGCGCGCTTCTAGTCCACGCATGTACGTGGCACCGTCTTGGCGCCAAACTCGCACCAAACCAATAACAAACTGAGACGAGTCCATAAAGCTGCGTCGAGAAAACCGATAGAATCCGGACGGGAAAGTCTGGTCGTGAATTTCAGTGATCGCACTGCCCAAAAAGTCTTTTAGAAACTCACCACTCAGAATGTCGGTCGGCGCCAGAATATTGTCCACTGGCTCCAACAAAATGCGCGCATCAACCTCAAAGAAATTGCATATGCGGGAAAGAACGTCCGGACGCGGAAAGCTCTCTCCGGACAAGTATCTATTAAATTGCGTCCTGTTAATACCGAGTTGCCGAGACAATTCGGAAATCGATGGATAGCTTTTTGACAGCTCTCGCAAATTCGCCCCAAACATACTGCGTAATTCCGCTGGGGACCGTTGCATTCGATCCATATTTTTCCCCGTTGTATTCCTCTCGGGTAGCCTCAAGAGTAGTTCCCAACCACTTCACATTCAACCCAAGATTGCCGTTAGATGCTAGTTAGCGTCAGCACTGACGCTAACTACAACCGCACGATAATCAGGTTGCCACAAATTGCAAGCGGGCGTTGCTGAGTTGGACATGGGAAATGCACTTGAAATAGAGTTTTCTAAAATGAGGGGAAAAAAGGTCGAAAATTATGATTGGTGTCATACTTTGGCGCGATATAGACGACGGGAAAGCAGTAATCTGGTGCGAAGATCAGGGTGATCTGGCGTACTTGGATCGAATAGAAGACATTTTGGATCCGGAAATTACGTTGTCAGTAGGCGACGTTGTCCGGTTTGATATGACAATAGAACGCAATATGCGTCTTGCGTTGAATGTCACGCGATTGCTGGACAATTGGGGCTCTACATTGGGTGACGCACTGCGAAAAGTGCCGAATGATCCCGACACGTTGGATGCGTCTACAGGTCCACAAATCCTCACATTTATGGGTCGAGAGTCGGAACATCTGGTACAGAATGTATCGCCCGAGATGCGGCGCATCGGCTGACGAATAAGAACATTCGAAAGCGTGTATAACGGGCAATTCCGGTCATCCTACGACACAAAAAGTCGAAAACAGACGGGTTCACCAACTTAAAATGGCATTAGCTCTTTCTATCGATAGGAAAGAGACAAATGATCGATCAAACAAACCTTCATGCCGTGCGTCGTCCAATCGATCACGCCAATGGCCTTTCTAACGCTCATTACACCGATGACGGCATTTACCTCGAAGAACGGGATTCATTGGTATTTGAAAACTGGGCTGGGTTGGGCGTAGAGGCTGAAGTTCCAGACACAGGTGATACAAAACCGGTCACGTTTATGGGGCTTCCTTTGATGCTCTTGCGCGACAAAAGTGGTGTTGTTCGTGTGTTCCAAAACATTTGCCGGCATCGCGGAATGATCCTTGTGGACGCTCCTCGCAACATCGAAGGTGCCATTCGATGCCCCTATCACAGTTGGTGTTATTCCACCGAAGGCAAACTTGTCTCAACGCCGCATGTCGGTGGGCCCGGACACAACACCAGTGAAGGGATCGATCGTTCGACGTTGGGATTAATCGAGGTGCGCAGCCACATATGGCTTGGCGTCGTTTGGATCAACGTATCGGGCACCGCCCCCGCATTTGAAGATGCCAATGCGGAATTGCTGGCCCGTTGGGCGGAATTTGACAAACCCGCATATCATGGCGGGGCTGACAGCAGCTTTGCCCTGACGGTGAACTGCAATTGGAAGCTGGCCGTTGAAAACTATTGCGAAAGCTATCATTTGCCTTGGGTTCATCCCGGATTGAACAGCTATTCCAAACTCGAAGATCACTATAACATCCTAGAACCAGGGCATTTTTCCGGTCAGGGCACGTATGTGTATCGCCAACTGAAAGGCGACAATGACACCGTATTTCCCGACTTTGACGGTCTAGGCGACAAGTGGAACGAGGGTGCAGAATACATCGCCGCGTACCCTAACGTTCTGTTGGGCGTGCATCGTGATCATACCTACGCGATAATTTTGACGCCCGAAGGTCCGGGCAAAACCACCGAACATGTTCATATATTCTATGCCGCTCCCAACACGGACGAAGACCTGCGCAAACGCAATGCCGCGCAGTGGAAGGAAGTGTTTGAAGAGGATATATTTGTGGCTGAAGGCATGCAACGCGGACGCAATGCGCTTGGGTTTGATGGCGGGCGGTTTTCACCTGTCATGGATACCGCAACACATATGTTTCATGATTGGGTTGCTGGATGTCTGTTGACGACGCGAACACGAGGCGAAGCCGCTGAATGAAAGATCTGGACACACACCTTATTGCAGCACATGCCGATCAGGATGGCGCGCTTTTGACGGCCTTGTATACAAAAGCGGCCAATCAATCTGATGACGCAGACACACAATGTTTCTTTCTGACCCAAGCGTATGTTTTCGCTTTGGAAGCAGGTCTACCTGAAGCTTCGCCCCTCAAAGCCCAATTGATATCCGCTGGACGCGACCTACCAACAGAGACCTAGAACAAGACCGGACGTCGATTTGGCCAATCCGTTGCCTGATGCCAACGCTCTGCCAATGCCAACAGCGCGGCGTCGCCACCGCGCGCGCCCATCAACTGAAGCCCCATCGGAGTGTCATTTGGACCGCCAAAACCCGCAGGCACCGCGACGACAGGTAACCCGATCAAGCTGGCGGGCACGACAACCTCCATCCAGCGATGATATGTATCCATGTCCACACCTGCAATTTGTGTTGGATAAGGTTGTCCAACATTGAACGGCCAGACCTGAGCGGTCGGCAGCATCAAGACATCATATTTTTCAAACAGTTGCGCGCATTTCATAAACCAGTTTGAACGCAGAACACTTGCGTCATGAACGTGTTGCGCTGATAAACGCTGCCCTTGTTCGATTTCCCATAAAGCCGTTTCTTTCAAGTAAGTCCGCTGATCAGGATCCACAGCCAGCACGCCAAGCCCCGTCGAAATTGAAAAGTTGCGCAGCTTTACCCAACTGTCCCACAGCTGTTCTCTGGGGAATGGCGCATCCAAGATGTCGACGCGGCATCCCAGATCATCGAATGCTCGCAGGGCCGTCTCGCACGTTTCTAATATGCCCGCTTCAAACGGGATTGCCCCACCCCAATCCCGCAGCCAACCAATGCGAATTGGCATGTCGTTTCGGTCGATCTGATCAAGGCTTGGCGATTGCATTCGCCCATGTGGCTGCCGGTGATCCGGGCCTGACATCGTATCCAGCAATGCGGCCAGATCACGCGGGTTTCGCGCCATTGGACCATTTGTTGACAATTGATGAAGGAATGTATCACCCAGTGGTTCGGATGGCACCAATCCCCATGACGGGCGCATTCCATATACATTGTTCCATCCCGCAGGGTTGCGCAGACTGCCCATCATGTCCGAACCGTCCGCGACACTTAACATCCCCGTCGCCAAAGCAACTGCAGCCCCGCCCGAACTGCCACCGCAGCTCAGACCGGGCGCATATGGATTTTCAGTTGCCCCATGGACGGGATTGAACGTGTGACTGCCCAGACCAAATTCCGGAGTATTCGTCTTGCCAATGACAATGGCACCGGCGTCACGAAGGCGGGCCACCATGATGTCATCTGTCTCGGGCATCTGCCCCGCAAATAACGGCGACCCCTTTGAAGTTGGGAACCCTTTTGCGTTCGCCAAGTCCTTGATCGCAATCGGAATGCCGTGCAACCACCCCTTGCGATCACATTGATCTGCGGCTTGTGCGTCTGCCATCAGATCATCCCTGTCGCGCAGGCTCACTATCGCGTTAACACGACCATTTGCGACGTCGACACGATCAAGGGTCGCCGCCATGAGTTCGGCAGCGCTTAGGCTTTTCTGCGCAAGAGCTTTCGATAAGTCCAGCGCAGAGGTTTTTGTTAAATCTGTCATGCGCAACTTTGGTCAAAGCTCGCACGACAGATCAAGTTTAAATGAAGTCAAAATCAGCAGAATCCGGCGTTAAACCTGCATTATCAAGAAGGAACATACGCCCGATCATGAAGCAAAAACGCCCACTTCACGTTTGTGCGCCTCATTCACCCTTGTCTTGTGCGATTTGATTTTCTGACAGGTCACCGAAAATAAAAGAGACACGATCCTCAACATCTCCGAAATATGGCGCAGGCATTTCGGCCACCCAAGACCTCATTACCATACGGTTATCGGGTTTCTTACCGTCCGGAATTTTATTCCAAGTGTCATCATCCAAGAACTTTTCACCTGTGACACGTTGATAGAACACACCATGCCGATCTTGAGCACTGTAAGTAGCTTCGAAATCAATTCCTTTCTGCAACAACATTTCAAGTTGCTCATCACGTCCCTTTTTATGCATCGACTTAGCTGAATTATGTGCGCGACAGGCAGAACTTACGGCATTTTTTCTGGCGTCAATAGCGCGCCAAAGAATTGCGTTCGCAGCTTCAGTTTGCGAAGGTAACTGCCAGACTCGGCAGTCAAAGGCAGGCAGCTTTTCCCCACCGTAAGCGCTAAAAAACTTGACGCCTGCCATAGATGCAAGGACGCTGGCCATCTTCATTACCTTGCCATCAAAAAAGACCGAACCGCCCTCATTGGCTTGCCATACCAAGCTTATTTCGTCTGATTGAACATATCCAATACGCGCGTGCGTTTTGTCGACCAAAAATGCACATGTTGCACGCATCGCATTAGAAATCTCATCGTCAAAAGGCTTCTGACAACCGCGCGTAAATGAACTAAAAGACCGGCCATCAATACGAGCACAAATCGGCAATTCAGGATTTAGGCGAAGAGAAGTTGTAGTCTTCTCATAGGATTTCATTCGTGTTCCAAGCTCATCCACCGTTCAAGTCCTCTTTCGTTTTCGTGCCCATTTTCGCGTTCTCGATGTCCGCCTAGGCGTGCTCACACGGGTTAAAACCAGTTCCTAAGCCAGGCTTCAGTCATGGCCTTCCGGTCAGAGGCGCGTCCAAAAACGTGTTCATTCGGCACAAACTTTCTGCCTTTTCCGGGGGCAATGTACGACTGACCAGCTATTGTCCAATCTCTTGAATTGTTTTTTAAAGTCAATTTTTCGATCCTCAAGTTAAAATCGAAAGGATCACTGGTTAGGATTCTATCCCCGTTGAACTGCGAAAACCCAACAATCCGATCCTTGCCCATACATTCGTTAGGATCAAAGTCTCAGAAAACAAAAGTGTCCAAAGCCCCTCTGGACCCCAGATGGCCGCAACTTTCCTTAACGCCGTAAAGGTTTGGCACTCAAATGTCGCCCAATACCTTCTCAGCGATTTCTTCTTTAGTCGTCCGAATGTCTTGTTTATTCACCTTGCGCTTCAGCCCGGCTTTTCCCCGTCGCCTGAAGGGCAAGAGTCGCGGCCATAAACCCATCAAGGGCCCCATCCAACACACCTTTGGTGTCCGATGTTTCGTGATTCGTGCGCAAATCCTTAACCATTTGGTACGGCTGCAGCACATAGGATCGAATTTGGTTCCCCCACCCTGCATCGCCCTTGGCTTCGTGTGCTGCGTTGATGTCCGCATGACGTCGGTCAAGCTCAAGCTGGTACAAACGCGACTTCAAGGCCTTCATTGCAATGTCGCGGTTTTGGTGCTGTGATTTAACAGATGACGTCACCACAATCCCTGTCGGGTTGTGCGTGATCCGAACAG
Source organism: Paracoccaceae bacterium (assembly GCA_039984715.1). GTDB lineage: Bacteria > Pseudomonadota > Alphaproteobacteria > Rhodobacterales > Rhodobacteraceae > JABSSA01. The sequence goes on from JBDWUA010000014.1 coordinate 300,894, forward strand.
CGGAATCCGTTGTGTTCACGTGCTGACCACCAGCCCCAGAAGACCGATACGTATCGATGCGAATGTCCGATGGATTGACTTCGATTTCGATGTTGTCATCCACAACTGGATAAACCCAGATCGAACTGAACGACGTGTGTCGTTTTGCGGCGCTGTCAAAAGGGGAAATACGCACAAGCCGGTGCACGCCGGATTCAGACTTCAGCCAACCATATGCATTCAAACCGCTGATCTTGTAGGTCGCAGATTTAATACCCGCTTCTTCGCCCGCACTTTCAGATTGCAATTCTACTTTATATCCACGCTTTTCGGCCCAGCGGACATACATACGTGCCAGCATCGATGCCCAGTCACAGCTTTCTGTGCCGCCTGCCCCTGAATTGATTTCAAGGAACGTGTCATTGCTGTCGGCTTCTCCGTCCAGCAAGGCTTCTAATTCTTTTTCGGCGGCGGTGACTTTGAGATCGCGCAGTGCTTCTTCGGCATCCTCAACGACTTCTTCGTCTTCTTCCATCTCGCCCAGTTCGATCAATTCGATCGTATCGCCCAAGTCCTGTTTCATCGACGTATAGGTCGCGTACGAGTCCACCAGAACCTGACGTTCACGCATCAACTTTTGCGCCGCCGTCGGATCATCCCACAGGTTGGGGTCTTCGACACGTGCATTGAATTCCTCGATCCGGTGCTCCACCGTTTCAAGGTCCAGTCGCTGGCCGAGAAGTTCCAGCGACTTTTCAATGGCCTCTACTGTATTTTGGGCCTCGGCGCGCATCGTGATCTTCTCCCTAATCTAGACCCGCGTGATACTGCACAGCCTGATCGACGACAAGAGAGAGCATGCGCCATTTGCCCGACTAATTTAGTAAAGCCCGCCAGAACTGAGCGTGCCAAAGCTTGCCTTTGGTCCAACAACAGCTTTGCGACCCGATGACGTCGTGACCTGACGCCCAGATGAAGACGCGCTGTCAAACAATGGCAAATCGACACCCATGGCAAACCCACCATCAAACATGATGCCAAAAATCGGCTCTTCACCATCGCGGAAATATTCGGCCACAACATTTGGTCCGGTTGCATCATCCGACAAACGCGCGCCCGTAAATCGGTCGATACGAATAAAGCGTCCACCTTCGGGAACGTCAAATTCGCCGCCTCCATACACTTGGATCGCCTGACTCATGAATGTGTTGAACACTGGGGCGCACATCCGCCCGCCCCCGGCCCCTCGGCCCATTGGTGCTGGATTGTCGAAACCGATGTAACAGCCGGCAACGATGTTGGATGAAAACCCAACAAACCATGCGTCTTTTTCATCGTTGGTCGTGCCGGTCTTACCAGCAATCGGTACTGGCAGATTCACAGCCTTAGACGCTGTTCCGCGTTGAACGACACCCTGCAACATTGACGTCAACTGATAGGCTGTGATCGGATCCATAACGCGTTCGCGGTTTGACACAATTGTCGGCGAGACACCCGGCTGAAGGCTTGCCAATTGAGGACATGTTTCGCATTTGCGTTCGTCATGCTGATAAACCGTGCTGCCAAAGCGATCTTGCACACGGTCCACCAAAGTCGGCTGCACGCGTTCGCCGCCATTGGCGAACATCGCATACGCGGCAACCATTTGATACAAAGTCGTTTCTTCGGACCCAAGCGAGTTGGCCAGAAAGCGGCCCATATTGTCATAAACCTGAAAGCGTTCGGCATAATCCGCAACAATGTCCATGCCGACTTCTTGCGCCAGTCGGATGGTCATCAAGTTTCGGGATTGTTCGATCCCTGTGCGCAGCGGAGTTGGACCGTAATACCGATTTGATGCGTTCTTGGGGCGCCACAAACCTTGAGGAGTATCGATTTCGATAGGCGCATCGACCACGATTGTTGCAGGGCTGTAACCGCTGTCCAATGCCGAGGCGTAAACAAACGGTTTGAATGCGGACCCCGGCTGGCGTTTTGCCTGTGTGGCGCGGTTGTAGACCGAGTTTTGATAGGAAAACCCGCCCTGCATAGCGATGACACGACCAGTGTTCACATCCATCGCGACAAACCCGCCTTGTACTTTGGGTACTTGGCGCAGGGACCATCGAATAAAGGATCCAGTCCCATCCTCGGTCATGCGCCGGACGTGAACCACCTGTCCGGCTTCGAAATTGTCAAAAAAGTTGCCCTTCATCCATTTGATGTCATCACGTGGCACCACAGGAGGCGGGTCGCCTTCTGACCACCCTTCAATTCCCAGCAACAACGCTTGGTCATCAACCTGTAAAACGACGGCCGGATACCATTTGTTTTCCAGTTCAACGTCGCGGGCAACGCGTGTATCAGCCAACGCTTCGCGCCATGCAGCTTCGTCAGTCAGCAATGCAGGATCAATTGTTTCGCCTGTTCCGCGCCACTCTCCCTGACCGCGATCATATTGTTCTAGCTGCTTTTGCAGGGCTTGCGCCGCGATAGGCTGCATTTGGGCATCGATAGTCGCACGAACGGTGTACCCGCCCGTAAAAAATTCAGTATCGCCAAAGTCACGGCTGAGCTGGCGTCGGATTTCATCGGTGAAATAATCACGTGGCGGTAATTCGCTGCGAAAACTGTCAAAATCGCCATTTTGCACGGACCGCAGCGGTTGCGCGACTTCTTCTTCGTAGACGGCTTTTTCGATATAGCCGTTTTCCATCATTTCTTTCAAAACGAAGTTACGGCGTGATGTGACACGGTCTTTTCGGCGGACTGGATGAAAATCTGATGGTGCTTTTGGCAGGGATGCCAAAAATGCAGCTTCATGCGGCACTAGTTCGTCGAGCGACTTGTTGAAATAGGTCTGGCTGGCTGCGGCAACGCCATATGAATTTTGACCCAGAAAAATCTCGTTCAAATACAGCTCGAGGATTTGTTCTTTTTGCAGGGTTTCTTCGAGACGTGCGGCCAGAATGATTTCTTTGATCTTGCGTTCGGCTTGACGATCCCCCGACAGCAAAAAGTTCTTCATAACCTGCTGTGTAATCGTCGACGCACCGCGCACATCGCGCCCACGCGAACGCACCGCTTCGATTGCCGCCGCACCGATACCGCGCAGATCATAGCCTTTGTGGTCATAGAAATTCTTGTCTTCGGCGCTGATGAAGGCCTGTTTCACAAGGTCTGGAATGTTATCCGCCGGGACAAACAATCGCCGTTCCTGCGCAAATTCGTCGATAATGCGCCCTTCACCGGAATAAATCCGGCTGATTGTTGGGGGCTGGTATTGGGCAAGACGTTCATGACTGGGCAAGTCACGCCCAAACATCCAAAACACACCACCAACGGACAAGGCAACCATCGCGGCGCCCATCGTCACGAAGGTGAAAATGCCTCCGAAGAATGACAATATAAATCTCAACATTATCTGACCCTTTTTGCGGTCGCGCCCGTAATTCTAACCTGCCCAGCTTGCAGGGTCAAAACACGATAATGGAAACGGTAGCAGTTCATTGCCGCACCAACGCTCGCGTCGCAAGGTCGTCGGTGCGCCATTCAAGGATTGCACGGGCCAATGCGGCAACGATTCCTGCGCGCCAATCCGGATCTTGCAAGTTCTTCAAATCACGTTCGTCCGACATGAACCCAAGCTCAACCAACACACTGGGGATATCGGCACTGCGCAACACAGAAAAGTCCCCCTTCCGCTGAGGATGTCGATTGATCGGGCCGCCCGATACAGTCAGTTGTGCGACCAACGCATCGGCCAGTTGCTGCGTCCGAGGACGTGTTTCTTGACGTGCTAAGCTTAACAACACACTGGTCACTTGATCATCCGCAGCGCTTAGATCAAGGCCCGCGATCAGGTCAGCGCGATTGTGTTGGGTCGCCAATTGTTCAGATGCGGCATCGCTGGCTTCGTCAGACAATGTATAAACCGTCGCACCCCGCGCACGCCCTTGTGCAACGGTGTCTGCATGCAGCGAAATAATCAGGTCAGCGCGCATTTGATGCGCCAATGCGACCCGCGCTTTCAGCGATACGAAAACGTCGCGATCACGGGTCATGACAACTTGGGCTTGGCCGGTGCGACGTAACGCGTCGCGCAGCGCAATACCGACGTTCAGCATCAGGTCTTTTTCAATCGTATCACCACGCATGGCGCCGGGATCGACACCGCCATGCCCCGGATCAATGACAATCACAAATGCATCATCCGTCACAGGGGCAGTTGCCGGCGCTGGTTCCAATGTCCATCCGACATCCGATGAAGACGCTGATTTTGCCGCGAATGTCGCCTCGTCTGCGTTTTGCAGAACGACCTTTAACCGCGCGCGCCCGCTGTCTGTGTCAACCGGCATACCGGCTGTTTTGAGCACCATCGGCGAACTCAAGTCCGCAACAATCCGGGACCAGCCGGGCCGAAAAACACCAAAGCGCATCGCGCTAAACGCCGTTGCGTCATCCAGCAACGCCTGTTGCGACACCCCGTCAAACGACACTTCTCGAAAATCCACAATCAATCGAGGGGGACCATCCAACGTGAACACACGGAATGGCACGCCCTGACTTAAGGCAAGCTGGAATTCCAACCCATCATCGTGTTCCGCAATAAAACTGTTGGCGACATCAACGCGCGCCAAAACCGAAAGGTCTTGCGCAGCAGCCGTCACAGCAAACCATGGCGCAAACCACAAAGACAACACAAGGTGCATCCAAGCACGCAACATTTGAAAACCGCTCGTTTCTTGTTTTGCCTAGACTTAGCGCAAAAGCCGTCTGTGGCAAAGCATCGTCATACATATCCACGTGATTGCATAAAGTCCTTGAGGCGCACCAAGCCTTCTTCGATGTCGGCAGTGCTGCGCGCATAAGAAAACCGCACGGTTTGCCCACCTCGCACCGGATCGAAATCCAACCCGGGCGTGATCGCAACACCTGCATGTTCCAACACGTCTGCACAAAACTGACGGCTGTCCTGCGTGACGCGTGACACATCAGCGTAAACATAAAATGCACCATCGGGTGGTGCGATTTGATCGAACCCTGCCAAAGGCAGCCCTTCCATCATCAAAGTGCGGTTTTTGCGATAAACATCCATGTTGCTTTGCAATTCGACATCCGAATCCATCGCCGCAAGGGCCGCGACCTGACTGGCATGGGGGGCGCAAATGAACAGATTCTGCGCCATACGCTCGATGATGCGCACATGATCTTCGGGCACAACCATCCACCCAACACGCCATCCTGTCATCGAAAAATACTTGGAAAACGAATTGATCACATAGGTATCATCGGTCACTTGCAAGGCCGTGACTGCTTTGGCTTCGTATTCGATTCCGTGATAAATCTCATCGCTGATAAAGCTGATATTTTGACGATGCGCCGCTTCGATTAACTGCCCCAAAGCCGCTTCATCCAACATAGTTCCAGTTGGGTTTGCAGGCGATGCAACCATCAACCCGTCCAGTGAAAGATCTTCAAAATCCTGCGCTGTGGGTTGAAACCGATTCTCGGCCGAGGTTTGAAAAGTGACCGCGTTCAAGCCCAAAGCAGTCAAGATATGGCGGTAACTGGGATAACCCGGCGCTCCAATGCCAACGCGTGCCCCTGAGTCAAACAGAGCATTAAAGGCCAAAATGAACGCCCCCGACGAGCCCGGCGTAATCACAACACGGTCAGGATTTAGGTCGACATTATACCATTCACCATAAAGCCGCGCGATGCGCGCGCGCAGCTCTGGAATGCCCAAAGCCACTGTATATCCAAGCGATCCTTGCTCCATTGCGGCTGCCAACGTGTCCCGTGCGTGTTGTGACGCACCGGTTCCGGGCTGACCAACTTCCATGTGAATAATGTGGCGCCCGCCCTCTTCGGCACGGCGCGCTGCCTCCATGACATCCATCACAATAAAGGGATCGACATTGGAACGGGTTGAGCTTCGCATAGGGACTCCTATTATCTAGGTCATGTCCTCTACGTCGCGCACGCGCCCGTCAATCCGCAAATGGACTTTGGCTATCTGGTTGATAGTCAGCTATGCCATTGCCCTGCCCGCACACGCTATCACGCTGCTGCGTGATGCAGATATCGAATACAGCCTGACCCAAGTCGCATCCCCAGTGCTGCGCGCCGCCGGGTTAAGCCCGGCCCGTGTCAAAATTCTGGTTGTCGACGATTCCACCTTGAACGCTTTTGTCCTGTCTACTGATGTTATTTTTCTAAACTACGGACTGATCGCCAGATTGGAATCGGCGGAAATGCTGCAAGGTGTTATCGCGCATGAAGCGGCCCATATCGTAAACGGACACATCACGCGTCGGTTGACCAATATAGGGTCCGCGCGAACGGCGGCCTCGTTAGGGGTTGCCCTTGCTGCAATTGCAGCCGCGGCAGGTGCCGGAGAGGCCGCCCCCGGCATTGCCATTGGCGCAACTTCTGCGGCCCAACGTCAGTTTCTGCGCCACACCCGCGCCGAAGAAGCAAGTGCAGACCAATCTGCTTTGCGATACCTGAAGAATGCAAAGATTTCTCCGACCGGGTTGCTGGAAGTTATGCAGATATTTCGGGGGCAAGAACTGGTCAGCGAAAACCGTCAGGACCCTTATGTACGCTCACACCCGCTAAGCCGGGATCGCGTGCGCGCAGTACAGTCTTATGTTGGTGCATATGGTGATGGCGGTGCCGCGCAGCCTGATGCGAATTATTGGTTCACCCGTGCCAAAGGTAAACTGACGGCATTCAAACGTGGACCAAGCTGGACCCTGAAGCGAGCAAGAGACAGCGGGTATAAAGATGTACGCCTGATGCGCGAAGCCATCGCCTATCACCGCAATTCAAAAACCAAACGGTCGCTTAATGCCATTGATCAAGCCATTGCCCTGCGCCCGAACGATCCATTCTTGCGCGACCTCAAAGGCGAAATTCTCACGGATGTGCGCCAGTTCAAAGCAGCAACCAACAGTCATGCACAGGCCGTAAAACTGCGCCCTCGTGACGGATTATTGTTGGCTGGTTACGGTCGCGCGCTGTTGGCGACAGGCAATCCAAAAGCCGCCCGAGACCAGCTTGAACGCGCCCGATCAATTGATTTTCGCGACGGATCAATGTTACGCGATCTGGCACAGGCTTATGCAAAAACTGGGCAACCGGGAATGGCATCATTGGTCACGGCAGAACAACGCGCCTTGCGCGGACGCCTAAAAGACGCCGGAATTCATGCCAAACGCGCGGTTGCACAACTTCCGCGCGGATCAGGGCCTTGGCAACGGGCACAAGACGTGCTCATTGCAGCGGAACGTTCCGCAAAGAAAAAACGGAGATAAGAATGCGCCTGATAAAAACACTAGCTGCTTTAATGTGCATGGCCTTGCCGGCGCAGGCGATTGATCTTTCCAAAATGTCTCCGGAGGAACGTGAAATTTTCCGGCAGGAAGTTCGGTCGTACCTGATGGAAAATCCAGAAGTGATCATGGAAGCGGTTCAGGTTCTGGAAACGCGCCAGCAGCAGCAACAAGAATTGGCCGATCTGAATTTGGTGTCAGATAATGCATCCGCGCTGTTTGACGACGGATATTCATGGGTCGGCGGCAATCCGGATGGCGACATCACTTTGGTCGAATTCCTTGATTATCGCTGCGGATATTGTCGAAGAGCACATGATGAAGTCGCAGAACTGTTGGCAAGAGACGGCAACATTCGATTGATTGTGAAAGAGTTTCCAATTCTAGGCGAACAATCCGTCTTGGCCTCGCAATTTGCGATCGCAACCAAACAGATTGCGGGTGATGATGCGTATAAATCCTTGGCCGACGCGTTGATGACCTTTTCAGGTGACATCAATATGCGCAATCTTCGCAGATTGGCCGGCAATTTTGGCGTCGATGTGGATGCCATCGAAGCGCATATGACGTCGGATGCAGTGGCAGACGAAATCGGCGCGACACGTGTATTGGCGCAGCGTTTGCAAATATCAGGAACACCAACATTCGTTCTGCAAGATGAATTGTTGCGTGGGTATTTGCCGTTCGATCAGATGCTTGCCATCATCAACGAAAAACGCGGTTAATCTGGGTCTTCATCCCGTGAAGCTGGGGCCACGGGCAGATAAATCTGTACCCGAGTTCCTTCGCCAAGTTTACTGTCTATGGTCAACGCGCCGCCAGATTGTTCGGCAAACCCTTTGGCCATAGACAAACCCAGCCCAGATCCTTCACCAACTGGCTTTGTTGTGAAAAAGGGATCAGTGACCCGATCCACAATTTCCTTCGAAATCCCCTCGCCTTCGTCTTCCACAATCAAAACGACGTAAAGACCGGGCGTCAATCCCAACCGATCTGTGCGCGCCGACGCACGGACTTGGCGTGAAACAGCCCCAATTTGCAGCGATCCACCGTCCGGCATCGCATCGCGGGCGTTAATGGCTAGGTTGATTATGACAGCTTCCAGTTTACTGGTGTCCAAACAAACTGCGGGTAAACTGTGCAAGTCACCCATTCTGCTTATGTGAACGGAAGCAGGCAGCAATCGTGTCAGAAAACGTTGCGCGGATTGAATGACATCCGAAACATCAACCTCTCGCGGGCTCAAAACGGATTGGCGTGAGAAACTAAGCAATTGTGCTGTCAAACGCGCGGCGCGTTCTCCGGCGGCGTGGGCTTCATCCAGCAATTCGTCACGATCTTTGTCCTCTTCCACCAACCGTGACAGTTCGATGTTCCCCAAGATCACCGTAAGCAGGTTGTTAAAGTCATGTGCAACCCCACCCGTCAGGCGCCCCATCGCTTCGACTTTGGTTCGTTCCATTTCAATATGCTGTGCAGTGCGAAATTCTGTCCTGTTCTTCCAAACCGTCCATAGGCTGAGCACAAAATAGGTTAAGACCAACGCAAGCAAACCCGTCATAAGAAAAACATGTGTCAGCGGTTTTCCGGACATGTAATGCACAACAGGAAGCGCCATCGTGCATGTCACAATTGCCAGCGTATCACACATCCAAAGATACGGTTCTTCCGCGCGAATCCACACCACAGTAATCATTGCGGTCATGATCGTCGCCATGGCATAGGCCATGAAAATCGGCAGCTCTAACTGCCAAAAATAGATACTAAGCCCCACATATAAAAAGCCATCGGTGACAATCACAAACGTCAAAACAATTGTCTGCTGAAACGAAATACGGTCGGGTAAAAACCGTAACAGTACGAAATACCCAGCCAGCCAACCCATCCGCACAGCATACCAAACCAACATCTCAACCATATCGTAGATGAGGTACAACAACAGACACGTACCCCCCAAAAACAGGGTGCGCATTTTGATTTCGATATTGCTTGGTTTATCAAGGCTTTTGACTCTGCTGATGTCAAAAGTCCAACCCGCCCTCACCGGACCGGGAGGTGTCCGCACTTCACGTGTTTCGATGTCACGCTCAATATTCAAAAACTAGTACCTATTCGGCTGCTCGATCGGCCGCCTTTTGTTCTGCATCCAGTGCCGATGCTTTTGCCTCTACCTGTTCGACAATGTGGTCAATCATCTTGTCGTTGTCCATCTTATGGCTTTGTTTTCCAGCCAAATAGACCATTCCGTTGCCGGCTCCGCCGCCTGTAAATCCGACATCTGTCATCAACGCTTCGCCCGGACCATTCACGACACACCCAATGATCGACAAGCTCATGGGTGTTTTGATGTGTTCCAAACGACGTTCCAACGCCTCAACTGTTTTGATGACGTCGAATCCTTGGCGCGCGCAGGACGGACAAGAGATGATATTGACGCCCCTGTGTCGTAATCCCAACGACTTCAGGATTTCAAAACCGACTTTCACCTCTTCCACTGGGTCAGCGCTTAGGCTGACACGGATTGTATCGCCTATGCCCATCCACAACAGGTTGCCCATTCCAATTGCAGATTTGATTGTGCCGCTGGTCAACCCACCGGCTTCCGTAATCCCAAGGTGAATGGGCGCATCTGTCGCTTCCGCAAGAGCCTGATACGCAGCCGCAGCCATAAAGACGTCCGACGCTTTGCAGCTGATCTTGAAGTCGTGGAAATCGTTATCTTGCAGGAGTTTGATGTGATCTAGACCACTTTCGACCATCGCCTCAGGCGTCGGTTCCCCGTATTTTTCCAACAGGTGCTTTTCAAGGCTCCCGGCATTCACTCCGATCCGCATCGAACAATTATTGTCGCGCGCGGCCTTGATGACCTCGCGCACGCGTTCGGGGGTTCCTATGTTTCCGGGATTGATCCGCAAACACGCCGCGCCCGCCTCAGCCGCTTCAATTCCGCGGCGGTAATGAAAATGGATGTCCGCAACCAAAGGCACCGGGCTTTCGGCGACAATCTCTTTTAACGCTTTTGAAGACTCTGCGTCGGGGACTGACACGCGAACAATATCCGCACCCGCCTCAGCCGCAGCTTGGATTTGTTTAACAGTCGCTGAAACATCCGTCGTCAGCGTGTTCGTCATCGTCTGCACAGAGATCGGCGCGTCGCCCCCGACAGGCACATTGCCCACCATGACTTGACGGCTTTTGCGGCGGTAAATGTTACGCCATGGGCGAATTTGATTAAGCGACATAAAGTCCGCCCCTGCGCTGGTTCAATCTCATGTTAAGGATAAGCACTGGCCAGCCTTCCGGCAATGGCTCAGATCGCTTTCTAATCTGCGCTCGCATCCGTCGCTTGGGCTTCAGCGTAACGGATAAGGCCTTCATCGCTTCCGATTTCGACCGGATTATAGCTTTCTTGTAATCCAGCAATGGAAAGAGCAAGGCCAGAGGTGACGGCACCTGATGGACCAACCGGCCCATAAAACTTGTCACCCATCGCAAAGTAAATTCCACCGGAATTACCCGTACGCAATGTGGCGGCTTCTTCTGTCAAAGGCGCTTCCCAGGTTTCCCCTGGCAACATCACCTTTTCAAAAATCACGGTTCCATCTGCCGCGCGTACCCGAACCCAGCTGTCACGTACCGCAACCATGCGCAATGCAACGGCTGAGTCCTCAACAACTTGCGGCACTGTCAGCGCGTCTTGGGGTTTGCGATCAAGTTGCGCCGTCAGAGTTTCTTCGCGCAACACCGCGTCGTCTTCTGATTGTGCGAAATTTCCAACCGACCGCGGATCAAGGGTCGCAATCGGTGCATCACGTGCCACAAGGACAGGCACATCCAAGGCTTGCGGGCGATACAAACGGTCCAGCGCATCCGATTGCGTTCCAGTCACGATTTCCGGCTGAGCACCGGTTTGCGAACTGACACCACCCTGATTGCGCGTCACAGCAGAGTCGATTGGATCAAGATCCGTCAACACTGCTGGTGTTTGTTCAACTGGTCCGACTTGAACGCGCTGCACTTCTTGCAGAATGCTCCAACCACCGAACCCAATACCGCCAATCAAAGCCAGCAAGACAAGGGACGACCCAATCGCACCGGGTTCAACCCGAGACAAGAACGCTTCACCCGTTGGTACAAACGGCGTCGCGGGTGATGAGAAAATATCTTTCTTAGCTTCACGACCAGCAAGACCGTCATCACGGCTGGCCTTTTTGATGACCGAAGCCTGAGCGGACATACCATGCGCAACTTCAAACCCGCTTTCTGCACAAAACGCGCCAAACGCTTTGTCCGGGTCCATGTTCAGGTATCGCGCATATGACCGCACATAGCCTGCAATGAAGCCAGGCGTGTCAAACGCATCAGGGTCACAATTCTCAATGGCAGCAATATAGCTGGCCTTGATTCTTAATTCTCGCTGGACATCCAGAAGGGACTTGCCAAGTGTTGCGCGTTCTCCGCGCATAACGTCACCAAGTCGCAATTTAAAGTCGTCAAAGCTGCGAGGCCCGACGTCTTCTTTCACTTCCTTACTGTCGGATTTACGCCCGATCATTTTTTGCCCCGTGGTCCCAACACATACGAACCTTACTGCCGTCGATTCGTGATAATTAATTCTTTACCACAAACTAGCAGTTATCCACGAGAGATAAACGAAATCTAAATTAGGCGCTCAACTCGGCACGATTTAGCGCACAATGCGACCACAACGCATCCATAGCATCCACCAACGCGTTGATTTCGTTGGGGCCGTGCACTGGGCTTGGCGTGAATCTCAGCCGTTCTGTGCCACGAGGAACAGTTGGGAAATTAATTGGCTGAACATAAATTCCGTATTGCTCAAGAAGCATGTCGGAAATCGCTTTTGTGTGCACTGGATCACCAACGATCACGGGAACGATATGACTTCCGTGGTCGATCAAAGGCAAACCAAGGCCTTTCAATCGCAGTTTCAGCACTTTTGCCTGCGCCTGATGCGCGTCCCGCAATTCTGGTGACGTTTTCAAAAACCGTACAGATGCCGCAGCACCCGCCGCAATCGCAGGCGGCAACGATGTCGTAAAGATGAACCCCGGCGCATAAGACCTGATCGCATCGCACATTTTTGCACTTGCCGCGATGTATCCGCCCATCACGCCATACGCCTTGGCCAACGTGCCATTGATAATGTCCAAGCGGTGCATCAAGCGGTCGCGCTCTGCGACACCTGCCCCGCGCGGACCATACATGCCCACAGCGTGCACTTCGTCGATATAGGTCAAAGCGCCGAATTCATCCGCCAAATCACAAATCGCTTCGATCGGACCAAAGTCACCGTCCATCGAATAGATCGATTCAAATGCGATCAGTTTTGGCGCATCCGGGTCGTCCGCTTCCAACAATTCACGCAAATGTTCGACATCGTTGTGACGGAAGATGCGCTTGGCGCCACCGTTACGACGGACACCTTCGATCATCGACGCGTGGTTCGATGCATCCGAATAGATAATCAACCCGGGAAACAGTTTAGGCAACGTACTTAAGGTCGCGTCATTCGCAATATAGGCGCTAGTGAACAACAAGGACGCTTCCTTGCCGTGCAAATCGGCCAACTCGGCTTCTAGTCGTTTGTGATAGACTGTTGTCCCTGAAATATTGCGGGTCCCACCGGACCCAGCGCCTGTTGCATCCAACGCTTCGTGCATCGCATTCAGCACAACAGGGTGCTGACCCATTCCAAGATAATCATTGCCACACCAAACTGTCACAGGCCGTTCTGTTCCGTCTGGAGTTGTCCAAAGCGCGTGCGGAAACTGTCCTTGCTTGCGCGCGATATCGATAAATGTGCGGTACCGACCTTCTTCATGAAGCCGTTCAATCGCTTGATCGAGATGCCCGTTATAGTCCACTTGAAAGCTCCGTTTACCGCCTTACGACAACATATGTGGTTACGCACCACACACACCGTTGGTTTAGAATGAATATAGACAGGCCAACGCCTATACAATGCAAATGAAATGCGCGTTACGTCGCACTTATTGCTTTGATCTGCATCAAGAACGTCGCATTTAAAGTAAGGAAAGACTGACCTTTTCACAAGAAATGTGATATGGCAGTGTCATTGTATTCCTTTTGTTATGGTATTTTTTATGGTCGCTTCATCAAATATTCCCAATGGTCGGGCTTCATTTCCTCTTGATAAGCCCGATGGTTTCCGAACCAAAACACATCCTAGGCTCCCCCTTTCGCTGCTGGTGATTTCCGGCTTGGCGATTGGCATCGCTCTTTTGGGCTTGGTTCTGGCGCTTTAAGGTTCGCACAGATAGGGTCTGGACAACGCCACCAAAAGGAAGTTGTCCATGAGTCTTGATGCCGTTTTGTCCCGCATCGACGCAGATGTGCCTGCCGCAATTGATCGTTTGCTGGAATTGCTGCGCATACCGTCAATCTCGACGGATCCAGCCTTTGCGACGCATTGCGATCATGCAGCCGATTGGCTTGTGTCTGACCTCCAATCATTGGGTGTCAGCGCGGAAAAGCGCACGACACCCGGACATCCGATGGTTGTTGGACATGTCGAAGGCGATGGCCCACACCTGTTGTTTTATGGTCATTATGATGTGCAGCCGGTTGATCCGTTGGATTTATGGACACGTGACCCTTTTGATCCGATGATCGAAGACACCGATGCCGGTCAAGTCATCCGTGGCCGAGGATCATCCGATGACAAGGGCCAATTGATGACCTTCATCGAAGCCTGCCGCGCTTGGAAGGCCGTAAATGGAACACTGCCCTGCCGATTGACGTTTTTCCTAGAAGGCGAAGAAGAATCCGGATCACCCAGTTTGGTTCCGTTCATGCAAGACAACGCTGCTGAACTGAAATCAGACCTCGCGTTGATTTGCGACACTGGCCTTTTTGAATCACGGGTCCCCGCCATTGTGACGATGTTGCGAGGTCTTCTTGGCGAAGAAATTGAAATCACGGCCCCCGACATCGATCTGCATTCGGGTATGTATGGCGGCGTTGCAATGAACCCAATCCGGGTTTTAACGCGTATCTTGGGTGGTTTGCATGATGATCAAGGGCGCTGCACCGTTCCTGACTTTTACAACGATGTCCCAGAACTAACGAATGACATTCGCAGCCAATGGCAAGGCCTCGCATTTGATCACGCCAAGTTTCTGGGGGATGTCGGCCTCAGCACTCCGGCAGGGGAATCTGAGCGAACACCTATCGAAATGATCTGGTCCCGCCCAACCGCCGAGATAAACGGCATTTGGGGTGGTTATACGGGCGACGGGTTCAAAACCGTCCTTCCCTCAAAAGCATCGGCCAAGGTTTCGTTCCGTCTGGTTGGATCACAAGATCCGTTCGCCATTCGCGAAAATTTTCGGGCATGGGTTCGAGATCAATTGCCCGTCGATTGCAAGGTTAGCTTTAAAGGTCATGGCGCAAGCCGTGCATCCGCAACAGCAACAACGTCACCCGCGTTTGAGGCCGCGCGCAACGCGCTCAGCGATGAATGGGGCATTCCGGCCGCCTATGTTGGCTGTGGCGGGTCGATCCCAATTGCGGGACACTTTCAAAACATCCTAGATACAACACCCATGTTGATCGGTTTTGGACGAGATGACGACGCGATCCACAGTCCAAATGAAAAATACAATGTTGAAAGCTTCCACAAAGGCATACGAAGCTGGGCAAGGGTTTTGGCAGCTCTGTCATGACCTGTCTTGCAGGCTTTGAAACAGGCCACGCACAAGTCAACGGTCAGACCATTGCCTATGCCAAAGCCGGGCAAGGTCCGCCTGTTTTGTTGTTGCATGGTTTTCCCCAAACCCACGCAATGTGGCACGCCATTGCTCCGCGCCTCAGCCAAAAATTCACCGTGATTGCCGCTGATTTACGCGGATACGGCGACAGTTCGAAACCGAAGACGATGCAGGAAATGAGCTTTCGCCCGATGGCCGCCGATCAAGTTGCGTTGATGGATCGTCTCGGGTTTTCACATTTTCACCTGATCGGGCATGATCGCGGCGCACGCACCGCGCACAGGTTGGCGCTGGATACGCCCGACTGTTTGCTCAGCCTGACACTAATGGATATTGTCCCGACGCAGCATTTGCTAACCCACCTGCCCCATACTGCCGCACGATCCTATTATCACTGGTTCTTTTTGGCTCAAAACGCGCCCTTCCCCGAAACCTTTATCGCACATGACCCAGATTTATATTTCGAAACATCCTTGGCCGGATGGGGCCCAGATGGCTTGCAGGACTTTGATGCTGATGCTCTGAACGCATATCGTGCGGCTTGGCGCTTACCATCTACAATCCGCTCAATGTGCAATGACTATCGCGCAGCGATTGATGTTGATCTCGCGCTCGACACCCAAGATTTACACCAAACCATCGATCTCCCAAGCCTCGTCCTTTACGGGCGCGACGGCGTCATGGCGCGTGACTTTGATGTAGCCACAACATGGGCCCCACGACTGTCGAACATGACGTCCTGCGCATTGCCCGGCGGACATTTTTTCCCGGACACACATCCAAATGACACAACAGACGCATTATTGGATTTCCTGTCACAACAGTCCTAATTGCGACACCCCACATTCATGTCCAGAACGTTTCAACCAACTCCAAAATCGAATGCGTGCTGTTTCAGCACGCTCAATGTGGTCACGTCTCAGACCAAACCTGAAAACCGGTCGGGCAAAATATATTGGGTGTCATAGTCCGGGCGATCGAAATGATAAAATCCCGTGTCCCCACGTGGCTTGAACGTGCGTCGGATTTTGCGGCGCAACGGACGCATATCAAATTCATCAACCATGTTTAATTCGGCAAATGCCTCAAAAACTGCGCGATCTTCACCGCGTGCCTCTGCGAACCAATGTCGACCAATCGCTGCATCTTTCACATTGCCCCCAACGGACTGCGTCACAGCATTGCGATGATCCATAACACCAACATAAGTGCCAAAATCACAAAATTTCAGATGCAGCAAAAGCAAACCGTCCGGCGAATGCACTTTGTCATACTGCGTAAAATGCCCACCGCGCGCGATTTTGACGGGGGCGGAAACAACGCACGGCTTTGAATAATGTGGCGCTGGTCGCACATGCCGCCGTGGACCCAATATCTTGTCAGAAATTTCATCCGTTTCAATGTCAATGCGATGAATGACTTCCAACCCAAGCGGCGTGAGCACGCGCCCTTCAGGTGTCTGTTCAAGCATCTCGACCAAAGTCTGACCGACTTCAGGATCGACGACGACCAATTCATCCACATCCCCAACGATCACATGTCGATAATACCGCCGCAATCCGCCAACGATATTATTCAATAACCCCCAGCGTTTCATGTCAAAATTCTTGTGCGCGTCCCCCGGAATGCCAATGATGTTGCACCCATCTGCCAACGTATTCACGTCCGCGCCGCGCCCATGGTTGATCACATAACAATTTTCCCGTCCGAGCAGGTCCCCATAGTGGCGCAACCACGCTTTCAGGAAAAAAGCATCGTCCCGCACCATTGTCACGGCTGCCACAGTTTGCATTTGGTTATCCTGCTCGTTTTGCTTTCGTATCGCACCTTATGCGAAGGGTTATGTCATGAGAATCGCTAATTTGGGGCAAAGACCCGTATGATCCCCGACCATTTCGCCGAAACAGGCCTAGCCGTGTGGCGTGCCACTGATCATCCCATCACACAATTTCAAGTGATTGGGGAACGGTCGTCTGGGACAAATTTCACCAAACGTCTGTTGGGGCGCAATACTGATCTGACACCAACCGAAGCATTGGGTTGGAAACACGGTGCCCCCGGTGCCTTTGCGATCCCGCCGAATCTTGCCGTGATTTTATGTGTGCGCCGGGCCGATGATTGGGCCAGATCGATGCATGCGAAACCTTGGCACACCAGCCCTGCCCTACAAGCGTTGGAATTCCCGGATTTTCTGCGCGCATCATGGGATACTCGTGTGGATCGCCCACGGTATTTTGGCGACACATTATTGGATGGAACCCGTGGCCAACCTTTGCAACCAGATCGCGACCCAATCACCGGTGCCCAGTTTGAAAACCTGTTTGCGCTTCGACAATCGAAAATGCGCGCCATGCTCAGCTATGCCGGGCGCGATTGCACCTTTGTCTTGTTGCGTATGGAACAAGCTGTTTCCCATCCCGAAACCACTCTGGACGCTGCGATGACGTCTTTTGACCAGCCAACCCGTGCAACGCCGTTTAACCCTGTGGTGAAACGACTGGGGTCCAAATTCAAACCCGCCATAGGGCACCGCCCCCAAACGCCCAAACAAATAGACCCTGACGACATGGCATTCCTGCGCATGTCCATCGATACAACGATGGAAGCCGCTTTGGGATATCAATATGATTAGGAAAAGTGGCGCGGTTGACGGGACTCGAACCCGCGACCCCCGGCGTGACAGGCCGGTACTCTAACCAACTGAGCTACAACCGCGCGTAAGCTGGGCAATACGCCGCCCCACCGGACCCGTCAATCGGTTTTTCACAGATACAGATGGGTTCTTGCCAACCCACCCCACACGCGCCACCTTCGTCGCACGCATCGGAGGAGAAAATGGGCACAGCAGACGACGCATATTCAGAGGCAATAGAACGCATCATTGAGGCGAAAGCTACGCACTCCATACACGTAGGGGTGACAGATGTTCCTCTTAGAAATATCCCTCCCGACATCGCACATTTTGATGAACTGCAATCCCTTAACCTCAGGAACACAGAGGTCTCAAACATTGCTTACATCGTCGGGCTTAAGAACCTACGATTGCTCGACTTAACCGACACAATGGTGTTGGATTTGCGCCCCGCAGCTTATCTTGAAAAATTGAACGAACTTTATTTTCTTCGTACGCCAGCTACGATGGCCGATCCTAGTCTGTTAGAACTAGTGAACATTTCCGACCACGATGAACGAACTAAAAAAACACAGGCTTATCTGCGCAGCTTGCCACCCTATCCTGAACCATTGCCATGGCTTGCAAAATATCAATCAGCGCAAAATCAAACCAGTGTAATATCCAAACCCATTAAAGAACTGTCTCACATAGACGCCCGTTACATTCTGGAACAAAACTACCCTCTTGTGCGCGAGCGCTGCCAAGTTGTGTTCAAACAGTTGGACGACGCAATCGCTTATCACAATCTACGTATTCCAAATGATCCGTTGGCTCTTGCCGATCACAAACGGGTCGCTGAATCGATCACCTTTGCGAAGGCATTGGTGGAAAATATCCATGACGCACTGCCCGAGGAATTTACCAATCGCGAGCTTACCCCGGAAGACGTCAGCCGATTGCAACGCGCGTTTAACAAAGCAATTGAGAAACTGCATGATGCAGCACGTTTCATAGATCGCCCAGATCATACACCAACCGTCGGGGGCCTTTTGAAACTGGGGTGTGCCACAGCCGTGGGTAGCGTTGTCGCGTTGGTTCCGGGAGTAGCTGCAGCCGCTGCAATTCCAGCTGTCTATAGTTGTTTATATGGCAAAGACGCTGCGAAAAGCGTCGTTGGCATGTTCAAAGGCGCGGAATAGAAAAACGCCGCCCCGAAGGACGGCGTTTTTGGCAGCAGTGGCGCGGTTGACGGGACTCGAACCCGCGACCCCCGGCGTGACAGGCCGGTACTCTAACCAACTGAGCTACAACCGCCCGCTGCGTTCGAGCGAGATATCTGCGGGGCGCGGGCGCGTCAAGCGGGGTTTTGCAAGAAATTTGTCTTTTTGTTTGCAATCCACCTCAGACATGCCCGGGACATGTTGTTATCCACACCATTCTGGGCGTCGTAGCGTGATCCACAGCCCTTCGGTGCCCGTTTTGATCCTATCCCACGCGCATCTTTCACAAAATGATGCATGGTATTTGGATTGAGGGCACGATCCCCCCACATCCAAGTGCTTTGATACCCAACGCAGTTGCGCCAAACGATCCAAATCCCATTTCAGAATTGCAAGCCCGGCTTCGCGGTCATTGATGGATTGGGCGACAGCGGGTTCTGTTTCGAAAGTTAAATGGGCCGCCTTAGATACACCGTTAACTTACGGTGCGCCCATCCTCTAAGAACACTCTCGAATATCAAAGAACGTCAGCCAATCATGTTGTCGTTGGCTGACAACCCTTCGTAATGGCGTTTCAATTGTTGCAGCGCGATGCGCAATACAATCTTGCCAGACCGCGCCGACCACCCCAGACGCTTTTCCGCGTTTTCAAGTCCTTCAAGGTAACAACAACACCGCAAAACAACGTCGCCTAACCCCGGTCCCAAATGCTCCAGTGCGTCGGCAACACGCGTGCGCGCGCCATGTGGTCCATTTCCAATTCCACTGTCCGCGGTCATCCCACCACGTGCGCCACCCGTCAGGAAATGATCCCAGTTTTGCGCCACGCGAGGTCCCATCTGCGCCAATTCGAAGTCTTCGCGCAGACGTTCCCCGGCACCAACCAAATCATCAGACAAAAACGGCTGTCCTGATTTATCACGCCGTCTTGCCAGTGCCGTCAGGGGCGATTCAGACAAGTTGTAGCGAAACTTTCGCATATTGCCCGTTTCAGGGTCGGCCACCTTCTTTTCATCCCACGACCGATGCTGATCTGCAAACGCTGTAGGCGCTTCTGCGAAACCTGGCTGTTTCTCGCATTGTTTAGGGGCATCCCCCATCATCGATTCTAAGGCTTGTCGCCCTGCACTTGTGATGCTGTACCGTGTAACGCGACCCGCTTTGGCCGCTGAAATCCAGTCTTTTAACGCCATGGCTTCGGCTACGTTACGTTCTACGACGGCTGTGCGTTGGCTTGCTCCGGAACTGTTTTCACGGACCACCACAGCCTTGTCCAAATCCGTCGCGACGGCCAGAACAGCACCCCGTTCACATAGACGGCGCAAGATGCGCACCGCTTCCCGGTTCAGTTCTTCGATTTCTGGCGTTTGGACGGCTTTTGGTTTTGAAGGAATCGCGAGATTTTTCACTTTGGGATACGTCCTTGTCTCGATTGAGGATTGCCCGAATTCGGCCCCAAGCTTGCGCAAGGCGGAGTCAATCAAAGGATCATCCCGAAGTGTTTCCACTTTGCGGATTTGACGCAAGATCGTTGAGGCATGACACCCTGAAATCCGCGCAATCTCTCTGATGGTCAGTCCCGCTTCTGTGTGTGCCAGATATCTTTGAGCGCCTTCCGGAACCCAGGTTGGCAGGCAGTGCAGAGTATTCGCTACGTTCAACTTAAAACCCTTCCCGTCTTTTACTGAACAAATGCCGCCCCCTGACACTTATCCACAGTTTTTCCACACAACCTAAGGATGCATTAATTACGAGACTGTTAATCCAATTCGGATTTCACAATAATTCTTTTTAAAAGATAAACAGTTACTAAACGAACGTTCGGCGTCACTTGAAGTCACGCAACACCCGTCTTGGTTGTGTCAGTTTCCAACAAGAACGCGGATTCCACTCCGCTCGGGAACACTTCAAGGAGACGAACATGCAAGATGTCATGACAATGCTAACGCAATTGCGCCGCCCACGCCTTTTGACCAGAGCCGCGCGCATCGGAGCAGAAGATTACCGTCGTTCTGTGCATTTGCCGCGGCTGTTGGGACATCGCGTGTTGCCGCGCCATGGCGTCGCGTTAATGCGATTGATGGAAATCGAAGACGTTCTGAACGACCAGAGACTGAATGAAGATTCAGCCTATAACCTATTAAAACACATAGATATTTTGATTGCTATCGTTGCCGAAGCACGCACAATGCGCTCAGCTCAGAGTTTGGCAGCATAGACAATCGAAACGACGATTTCATCGCATCAAAAGAACGTATCGGGCTCTGCCAACTTTTTCTGTGCGACAAAACTATCCAGCGCTTCTAAAACAGCCGGATCCATAGCCGGCTGTTGGTATTCACCAAGCAATTTCGCAACTCGATTTGTCGCCAACGCCATCGTATCTTGGCTGCCCTCGTCCGCCCATGTTTCGTAGGGTTTGTAATCCAGAACATCCGATTTCCAGAATGCGGATTTGAAGTTCTTTTGCGTGTGAGCACATCCCAAATAATGCCCGCCTGGCCCGACTTCGCGAATGGCATCCATAGCTTGGGCGTTTTCATCCATTGTGATTCCCGCGGCCAAACCGTGTAAAACACCCAATTGATCAGCATCCATTACGAACTTTTCGAAGGACGCAACAAGGCCGCCTTCCATCCAGCCACAAGAATGCAGCATAAAGTTAACGCCAGCCATCAAACCCATGTTCAAGCTATTGGCTGTTTCATAGGCCGCTTGTGCGTCTGGCAACTTGGATCCGCAAAAAGAACCCGCTGATCGGAATGGAACACCCATGCGCCGGGCCAATTGACCTGCGCCATAAGTCATAAGACTGGCCTCAGGTGTTCCAAAGGTCGGTGCGCCCGAATTCATATCAATCGAAGATACAAAGGCACCGTAGATCACCGGTGCGCCAGGCCGGACGAGTTGCGAATACGCGATCCCGGCCCAAACTTCGGCCTGCACTTGGGTAAGTGTTCCGGCGATAGACACAGGTGCCATGGCCCCACCGACAATGAAGGGTGATACGATGCAGGCTTGATTGTTTGCGGCATAAACCTCAAGCGAGCCCATCATCACATCATCAAACGTCATTGGTGAATTGATGTTGGTCAGCGATGTCATGACAGTGTTTTGCTGAACAAAATCCTCGCCAAACAAAACGCCACACATGTCAACGCTGTCTTGGGCACGCGACGGTTCGGTCACTGATCCCATAAACGGCTTATCCGACAAGGTCATATGGGAATAGAGCATATCAAGATGGCGCTTGTTGACCGGAACATCTGTCGGTTCACAGACCGTGCCGCCAGAATGGTGAAGCCACTTGGACATATATCCAAGTTTTATAAATTTCTGAAAGTCATCCAATGTCGCGTAACGGCGTCCACCTTGCACGTCATGCACAAAGGGTGGTCCGTAAACGGGTGCAAGCACAAGGTTTTTTCCACCTACAACGACGGACCGTTCAGGGTTGCGCGCGTGTTGTGTGAACTGACTGGGAGCGGTTTTGCACAATTCACGGGCCATTCCGCGTGGAATATGCACCCGTTCGCCTTGAACATCCGCGCCCGCATCTTTCCAGCGTTTCAATGCAGCCGGGTTATCAACGAAATTGACGCCGATCTCTTCCAGAATGATTTCCGCGTTGCTTTCGATTGTATCCAACGCTTCTTCGTTCAGGATTTCAAAGTTGGGAATATTGCGTTCAATGTACTTTGCAGTCTCAAAGGACACCGCCGAACGTTCGGCGCGGCGCGCGGCGCCTCCGCCACCTCGTGTTCGACGTCGTGTTGGTGCTGCTTCTTCCATCGTGTCATCCCCACTTGAATAACCTGCTCTTCCCGGCTCTTTAGGCAGATACGACTTAGGCTTGCTTACCGAGCGAATGAATGCGCCGTTTGAGGTGCGAAAGCGACATACGCGCTATCAAAACCCAAACGTAACCGGATCAACCCGCGATTCGGGACGCAATTCACGCAGTTTCGATGGCAAAAACCGGTCCAATTGGTTTTCGATCAAATGTGCACGCACCCCGATAAAGATAGAGCCCAGCCCAATAAGCCCCAGCAATGCCGCGGCAACATACATGTTGTCCCATGCACCAAACCAATGGCCGACATATGTACCAAGTGCGATTACCCCCACAGAAAGCCCAGCAGGGCGTCGCACGAATATGGAAAACAACATCAAAGCAATGCCAGACGGCAGCAACGACCAGTACGCATTATTGTAATAGTTAGACGTAAACATCACAAACAAGGTGTAAATAGTGAAGGTCATCAGCGCCGCTTTATTGAGCCAAAACCCGTGATTTGGTCCGCTTTTCAAATCAAAGAACCAGCCTGTTGCCAAGAACAGGATACTGAACGCCAACCAAAGCCAGTAATCTTCAATGTTATGGTCAAGGCTGTTGCCGAAAAAAGCGTCTATTCCAAAAACAACAATGACACCAAGTCCAACAATCCATGCTGGTAAAAATCCACGAAAACTGACCAAAATGCCAGAAATAGCAAGCAAAACAATACCAAACAAATACGGGCCTTGGACAAAAGGACCGTACCAGTTTTCATATTCGCTCCACGTTGTGCCCGGTTCTTTGAGGCCAAAGAACGTCTCAAGAAAGGACGCGACTGCAAAGGTTGCACAAATTCCCATTGCCATCAAAACAAGCGACGACAACACTCGCAG
Source organism: Paracoccaceae bacterium (assembly GCA_039984715.1). Taxonomy (GTDB): domain Bacteria; phylum Pseudomonadota; class Alphaproteobacteria; order Rhodobacterales; family Rhodobacteraceae; genus JABSSA01. The sequence continues at coordinate 324,451 of JBDWUA010000014.1, forward strand.
CCCGTCCCGACCTTTTATGACGTAATCCAAGCCTGCCAGCAGACCGGTATAGGCAAGACAAACCCATGCAAGACGCCAATAATCTTGCTGACTGATTTCGATCGCTAGTAAAAACAATGCGAATGCGATCAGTCCTGCGCCGCAAAACCACAAGGCGTACACAAGCGAAAATTGAAAACTACGTGAGTCTACGGGCAACGCCTCAATAGAATCGCGCTGCGCCTGCGAAATTATCCCGGCCTGAACGGCAATCTCTAATTTTTCCATTTATCTGTCCCAAATCTCAAATATTGAACACTGTTCACATTTACTTAAGAATCAAATTCAACACTGCAAATCGAACGTTACGTCACTTTTCTTCAGATCAAGGACCCATGACCCGCTCGTTTAAACGTACAGATTCGGCTTTTTATCCGACCGGAACCACAGCGCGCCGTCTTGCGTCCGTAAGCCAGCCGCCGTATTGGCAGCCCATGAGCAGCACAACCCAAGACCGCCTTCTTATTATAGACTTTGGCAGCCAAGTGACGCAGCTAATTGCGCGTCGCCTGCGCGAGCTGAATGTCTATTGCGAAATTCATCCCTATCAGAATGTGACAATGGACTTTGTGCATAGTTTTGCACCAAGGGCCGTGATCTTTTCTGGTGGCCCCGACAGCGTCGTACGCGACGGGTCGCCGCGCGCGCCGGACGGCATTTTTGAATATGGCGTTCCAATTCTGGGCATTTGTTATGGCCAACAAGTCATGATGCAGCAATTGGGTGGCCTCGTTGAGGGCGGTAAAATTTCTGGCGGCGGCGGAACGGCCGAATTTGGTCGTGCGTTTGTCACGCCACAAAAGACACTGCCCCTTTTGGACGGATGGTTTGAACAAGGCGATGAACAAGTCTGGATGAGCCATGGCGACCACGTGTCAAAACTCGCACCGGGATTCGACGTGTACGGCACATCGCCAAATGCGCCCTTTGCGGTGACTGCCGACACCACGCGCAATTTCTATGCTGTTCAATTCCACCCCGAAGTTCACCACACGCCAAAAGGCGCGAAACTGTACGAGAATTTTGTACGTCTCGCGGGCCTAACTGGCGATTGGACCATGGGCGCGTATCGCGAAAAGATGATTCAATCGATCCGGACGCAAGTGGGCGACAAAAAGGTCATTTGCGCCTTATCTGGTGGCGTCGACAGTTCGGTCGCGGCGATCCTCATTCACGAAGCGATTGGCGATCAACTGACATGTGTCTTTGTCGATCATGGCCTTTTGCGCAAAGACGAAGCCACAGAAGTCGTGGACATGTTCCGCGAGAATTACAATTTGCAACTGATCCATGCGAATGAATCCGATCTGTTCCTTGGTGAATTGGATGGGGTGTCTGATCCCGAAACCAAACGCAAAATCATCGGTAAATTGTTTATCGACGTCTTCCAAAAACACGCCGACTCGATCGAAGGTGCAGAGTTTCTGGCCCAAGGGACGTTGTATCCTGACGTCATCGAAAGCGTATCCTTCAGTGGCGGACCGTCCGTCACCATCAAATCCCACCACAATGTAGGTGGCTTGCCTGAAAAAATGGGCCTTAAACTGGTCGAACCGCTGCGCGAACTGTTCAAAGACGAGGTCCGCGCTTTGGGCCGTGAATTGGGCCTGCCACAAAGCTTTATCGGCCGTCATCCCTTTCCGGGTCCCGGACTTGCGATCCGCTGCCCCGGCGAAATCACCCGCGCCAAGCTCGACATTTTGCGCGAAGCGGATGCCGTCTATATCGACCAGATCCGCAAACACGGGCTGTATGACGACATCTGGCAAGCGTTTGTTGCCATTCTTCCGGTCAAAACTGTGGGCGTAATGGGCGACGGACGCACCTATGATTTTGCCTGTGCCTTGCGCGCTGTGACCAGCGTGGACGGAATGACGGCGGATTATTACCCGTTCAGCCACGAATTCCTTGGTGAAACCGCCACACGCATCATCAACGAAGTCTCGGGCATCAATCGTGTGACCTATGACATCACCTCTAAACCTCCGGGCACTATTGAATGGGAATGACCCGTCACGTTTAAGGATGATTAGAGACGCGGATTTTTCTGGACTTACTGCGGTAATGTCGACTTGATGTTCGAAATTTGGGGAAACAGGTGAAATCTGAAACAGGTGTAACTTTAGTCGGTTTTTTGCGATGCGACACGCCGGAACAGGCCGCGCGTGTACGTGATGCGTTGCCCGAACACATCCGCCTGACCCGTGCTGAACCCAACTGTATTTCTTTTGAAGTCACCGCAACAGACGACCCATTGGTTTGGCAAGTTTCTGAACGATTTACCGACGCCCAAGCGTTCCAAGAACATCAGGATCGCGCAACGGCCTCGCCTTGGGCCAAACAGACCGAAGGAATTGCGCGCGATTACACGGTCACGGGTTTAGAATGAGCCGATTTCAAGTGAGCAACTCTTAAATGAGCCCGACACTGAAGGCCGCATTTTGGATGACGGGCAGCATCTTTTCGTTTTCTGCAATGGCCGTCGCGGGCCGAGAATTGGCGTCCTCTCTCGATACGTTTGAAATCATGATGTATCGCAGCGTTGTTGGTGTTCTAATCGTTGTGGCCTGCGCGACCTATTTTGGCACATGGCATCAAATTGGGCGGCGCCATCTTGGGACGCATCTGTTGCGCAATCTCGCGCATTTCACTGGGCAAAACCTTTGGTTCTTTGCGGTGACCCTTATCCCCCTCGCACAGGTTTTTGCTCTGGAATTCACGTCCCCAATTTGGGTCATCCTTCTCAGCCCACTCATACTCGGAGAAAAGTTAACCCCATTTCGAATAGCCGCCGCAATCTTGGGGTTTGTTGGCATATTGATCGTGGCCCGCCCCGATATGGGCGGCGTCAATATCGGCATGATCACAGCGGCAAGTTCTGCGTTCTTCTTTGCCTTGACCAACATCCTGACCCGTCGCCTGACACGTACAGAATCCATCACCGCGATTATGTTCTATCTAACAGTGCTACAACTGATCATGGGCGTGCTCACAGCCGGGTATGACGGGGACATCGCATTGCCAGACGCGCACAGCCTGCCCCTTCTGGTTCTGATCGGATTCGCCGGGCTGCTTGCTCACTTTTGTTTGACAAACGCGTTGTCAATTGCCCCTGCAACGGTCGTCATTCCTATCGACTTCGTACGTCTTCCGACGATCGCGATCATCGGCATGTTACTTTATGCAGAATCTTTAGATATTTGGGTTTTTGTCGGTGCCGCCATCATTTTTGGCGCAAACTATGCTAACCTGTTGGTTGAGACCCGAAAAACACCCGCATGAAGGGTGACTGAATAAACACAACAATATGACGTTCCGTCACAAGTCTTCACCTTTCCTAGCGTCAACGTTGACCGATGGGTCTTGAAATTGTGACATTCCAACCAATGGCGCTTCACTCGGCGCAGAGGAGGAACACATGAAAACACATTTAATGGCGGCTGCAGCCGTTACGTTATCAGCTGCATCAGCGCATGCGGTTAGTCTGGATCGATCTGGGCAACGGATAGGTATCCTATTCGAAACTGGAAATTTGGCCGAGCTCAGCTTTGGTTTTACAAATCCAACGGTATCGGGCACTGGAATTCCGGCCGTAGGCGGCGCGCCGACAGGGAATGTGGCAGACAGCTTTGCGATTGCAGGCTTTGGCTTGAAGTACGATTTGTCCGACAAACTGTCCTTAGCGTTTATTTTGGATGAACCTTATGGCTCAGACATCCTTTACGGCGGTGCTCCTACTTCGACTGTTTTGGGCGGCACAGGTGCAACCGTAGACAGCTTTGCAGCAACAGCTATCGCACGCTATAAATTCAACGAAAACTTCTCTGTGCACGGTGGCCTTCGCTACCAAGAGGTATCCGCTACAGTTACAACAGCTGGTTTCGCATTTAATGGCCCTGGTGTTGGTCCCGGACCTCAAGTTGGTACCAACGGTTATGTTGGTAGGTTCGGATCTGATGGCGCCTTTGGTTTTGTTGTCGGTGCTTCTTACGAAATACCCGACATCGCGCTTCGTGTATCGTTGACCTATAATTCAGAAACAGAGCATGACTTACCTACAGTTGAGACGCTTCGCGGAACCGTCATCAACCCAGGTTCTGTTACCGAAGTGACGGCACCAGAAAGCCTTAATTTGTCATTTCAATCGGGCGTCGCAAAAAACACATTAGTCTTTGGTTCGATCCGCTATGCACGTTATTCTGATACAGACGTGAGCCCTTTGCAATTTACGGGTATTACCGGAAATTCGTTGACCGATCTAGAAGACGGTTTTGATTATGAAATCGGTGTCGGACGAAAATTTAACGATAAATGGTCCGGGTCCGTTACGGTTGGCTTTTCAACCGTTGGCGACGATAATATCGTATCACCTTTGGCCCCAACCAATGGTTCGCGCTTTATTTCAATTGGCGGACGCTACAATGTGAACGATAGTTTCGCGGTCTCGGGCGGCATTCGCTACACCGCACTGGGAAGCGCGTTTTCTGCGCCTGGCGGAAATTCGGTTGCATTCTTTGACAGCAACTCGGCTATATCCGCGGGTGTTCGTTTCTCATACAAATTCTGATCAGGCGTTCGTCTAATCATGCAAACCCCCGCGCGGTTTCCGTCGCGGGGGTTTTTCTTTGCGCATGTTTCGGGTGGCACTGCGCAAAGCTCTGTGGCTAAGTCAGTCGTATGACATCACAAAAAACCATTTCCGGGCGCGCTTGGGGCGAACTTATTTTGCTGGGCGCGATTTGGGGTGTTTCCTTTCTTTCAATTCGTGTGGCCTTGGATGAAATCGGCCCGCTGACGTCAGTCGCGCACAGGACGTTTTGGGCCATGTTGGTGCTGTGGGGCGTTGTTCTGGTTATGCGCTTGCCCATCCCGAAAGACCGGCATGTGTGGATTGGGTTTCTGGGGATGGGTCTGTTGAATAACGTCATTCCCTTTGCGCTTATGGCGTGGGGGCAATTGCACATATCGTCTGGACTGACGTCTATTTTGAACGCAACAACGGCCATCTTTGGCGTTTTGATTGCCGCACTGTTCTTTGCGGATGAACGCCTGACTATGCGCAAAACACTGGGGGTTTTGGTTGGCTTTTTCGGAGTTGCAACGGCCATCGGTTTGGATTTCCTGCGCAACTTTGATCTGCGCAGCTTGGCGCAATTGGCTGTGTTGCTTGGTACGGTGTCCTATGCATTCGCAGGGGTTTGGGCACGCACACGTTTGTCAGGGCTGGCTCCACAAGTGGCAGCCGCCGGGATGCTGACTGGGGCAAGCGTGATCACCCTGCCCTTGGCGTGGATTGTCGAAGGCCCGATCAGCCTTTCGCTGCAAGCAGACACAGTTTTGGCCATCGCCTATTACACGCTAATTGCGACGGCGGGTGCGTATCTGCTGTATTATCGTGTGCTGGCCATGGCCGGATCCGGGAATTTGATGCTGGTCACGCTTTTGGTTCCCCCTGTCGCCATTACTTTGGGTGCGTGGGTCTTGGATGAAGCCCTTGGACCAAACGCGTATTTGGGATTTGCTTTGCTGGCGTTGGGTCTTGTCATCCTAGACGGGCGTTTGTTTCGTCGTCGTGGCGTTGACCGGTCCACGACAGACAGATAGGACGGGCCACCAACCCCTAAAAGGCCCACGATCCAATGTTGTACCCCAATGCTGCTGTATGGACTGCTGCCCCGCGCAAGCGTGTGATGTTTTTTGGTATGTCGGGCCTTGGCAAAACCCACGTCTCGAACCTACTGCGCGCGCAGGGGAATTGGTTTCACTATTCAATCGATTACCGCATTGGCACACGCTATATGGGTGAGTACATCACCGACAATGCCAAAGCCGAGGCAATGCGCGTTCCGTTCCTGCGCGATCTTCTGATGACAGATTCGATTTATATCGGTTCAAACATCACCTTCGACAACCTGACCCCTGTCTCAACCTATCTCGGCAAACCCGGTGATCCGGCCAAAGACGGACTGCCCATAGAAGAATTCCGCAGACGTCAGGATCAATTCCGCCAAGCCGAGATTTCCGCTTTGCAGGACACTTCCTATTTCGTTGACCGGGCCGAACGTTTGTACGGGTATTCAAACTTTATTTGCGACACAGGTGGGTCCATCTGTGAATGGGTTGATACTGATGATCCAAATGATCCGCTGATGCTTGAACTGTCACAATCCTGCTTGCCCATATGGTTAAAGAACGATGACGCCCATGTTGCAGCCCTGATCGAACGATTTGATCGCGCGCCAAAGCCGATGGCGTATCAACCTGAATTTCTTATCGCTGCATGGGACGCCTATTTGCAGGAAACCGGCGACAGCCCGGATCAAGTCGATCCAAATGCTTTTATTCGCTGGACCTATGCCCGTGCATTGAATCATCGCGCCCCGCGATATGCGAATATGGCGAAGTGGGGCGTGACAGTCAGCGCCGATGAAATTGCGTCACTGAAAGGTGAAGCTGATTTCGTGGCCCTCGTCGCCCAAGCCCTTGAGCGCAAAGGCTGAACACCTTATCTGCGCTGTTCCACAGAAGGATCTGGATATGCCGATCAAACTGCCTGCCTCCTTGCCTGCCTATGACATTCTCACCCGCGAGGGTGTGATGGTCATGGACGACGAGCTGGCGGCCAGTCAGGATATCCGCCCATTGCGTATCGGACTGCTGAATCTGATGCCAAAGAAAATTCAGACAGAAACACAATTCGCGCGGTTGATTGGTGCAACGCCTTTGCAGATCGAATTTAGCTTGATCAGAATGTCCGAACATCAGGCACGCAACACGGCGTCCGAACACATGGAAAGCTTTTATCGGACCTTTCAGGATGTGAAGGACGAAAAGTTTGATGGTCTGATCATCACAGGCGCGCCAATCGAACATCTCGATTTCGAGGACGTGACCTATTGGGATGAGTTGGTCGAGGTCATGAACTGGACGCAAACAAACGTGCATTCTACCTTTGGCGTATGCTGGGGTGGCATGGCGATGTTGCACCATTTTCATTCGGTCAAGAAACACCTGTTGGATCACAAATTATTCGGCGCGTATCGCCACCAAAACTTGGCGCCTGCGTCGCCCTATTTGCGCGGATTTTCCGACGATTGTGATATTCCGGTCAGCCGCTGGACCGAAGTGCGCACGGATGAGATCAATGCCGCTGACGGATTGTCGGTCCTTTTGGGCTCTGACGACACTGGCCCGTGTTTGATCGAAGACACAGCGCACCGGGCGATTTATATCCTGAATCACTTTGAATATGACAGCGGTACACTTGGCGAAGAATATTCCCGAGATCTTGAGCAAAACCAGATCGAAAATGCTGACATCGCTCTGCCCGTCAATTACTTCCCGGGTGATGATCCAAAGGCCCAACCGCAAAACAGATGGCGCAGCCATGCGCATCTTTTATATGGCAATTGGATTTCGGAAATATACCGAAACACACCGTATGACATGTCGAAAATCGGCCATGCAACCACACCTTTACGCGGTTAAGAAGGCTGCGTATTAAGTTGAAAACAATAATTACTCTCCTTCTTCTGGTCGGATTTATCGGATTGGTTCAATGGCGCGCTGTCCAACGCGAAACACGCGCCGAAGCGGCCTTTCCGCCAGAGGGCCAATTGTTGAACATAGACGGTGTGCAGGTCCATGCGGTTGTTATGGGCAACGGCCCTGACATCGTTTTGTTGCATGGCGCATCCGGAAATACCCGCGACTTCACCTTTGCCTTGGCCCCCAAACTAGCGCAAAATTTCCGCGTAATCATGTTTGACCGCCCCGGCCTTGGCTGGACGGACCGACCCAACGGCCAATTTGGCGGTGCATGGAACACAGCATCCGAAAGCCCGGCAGAACAAGTCACGCTTTTGCAAAAGGCAGCACAGGAATTAGGCGTTTCCAATCCAATCGTTGTTGGGCAATCCTATGGGGCCAGCTTGGCATGGGCTTGGGGATTAAACAGCCCCGATGACACGGCTGCCCTTGTGTCCATCGCGGGTGTCGCAAATCCATGGCCCGGCAAGCTAAGCCGCCTGCATCGCTGGAACGCCAGCGCCCTTGGCGGAGCGTTAATTGTGCCCCTGATCACAGCATTTGCGCCAAAACAGACTGTGGTCGACACCATTGAAAGCATCTTTGAACCTCAGGATGCGCCTGTGGGGTATCTGGACCACGTGGCGTCGGAATTGACGTTGCGGCGTGAAAGCATGCGGGCTAATGCGCGCCAAGTGACGTCGCTGCGCCCGCATATCGTTGAAATGTCGGCGCGATACGGTGAATTGTCGATGCCGGTCGAAATCATACATGGGGACGCAGACACGATAGTGCCCTTATCAGTGCATTCCATCACCCTGCCCCAACAAATGCCGACCGCCAACCTTCAGATCCTGAAAGGCGTTGGCCATATGCCACATCATACGCATTTAGATGAAGTAATTGCCGCCATTGAACGCGCTGCGACACGTGCGGGTTTGCGTTAAGCACCGACCTCGCCCATATTCTATGTTAAAAGCAAAAACATGAGGCAAGAGATGTCCCTTCCATTCGATGGCGCGATCTCAACATTCTTTGAAAAAGAAGCCCCTGACGAGGTGCGCGAAGCCATTCGTCGCGCGAGCCGTGGTGATATCCTAAACCCCAGCTATCCGCACAACGAACGCATGGGCGGTAAGGCTTATGAAAAAGAAATCGCCGCGTTGCAGATAGAATTGGTCAAGATGCAAGCATGGGCCAGCAAGACAGGCGCGCGTATCGCCTGCGTGTTTGAAGGCCGGGACGCTGCCGGAAAAGGCGGCACAATCAAACGTTTTCGCGAAAACCTAAACCCAAGAGGTGCGCGCGTCATTGCCTTGTCGAAACCGACCGAAACAGAACAAGGTCAGTGGTATTTTCAACGCTATCTCAAACACATGCCATCCGCGGGCAATATCTCGTTTTTTGACCGTTCGTGGTATAATCGTGGCGTTGTCGAACATGTTTTTGGCTTTTGCGAAAACACCCAACGGACTCATTTCTTCAAACAAGTGCCAGATGTTGAAAGGTTAATCTGTGAAGAAGGCGTACATCTTTTCAAATTCTGGCTCAATGTTGGCCGCTCTGAGCAGTTGAACCGGTTTTTAAAGCGTGAAAGTGATCCGCTGAAGCAATGGAAATTAAGCTGGATAGATGTCGAAGGTCTCAAGAAATGGGACGCCTATAGCGTGGCCATTTCAGAAACGCTGACAAAGACGCACACAGAACACGCGCCTTGGACGATTATTCGATCAGACGACAAACGCCGCGCTCGTTTGATGGCTATTCGGACGGTGTTGAACGCATTGGATTATGACGGAAAAGACCCCAAAGCGCTTGGCGAAATAGATACGTCGATTTGCGGCGGTCCGGATATTTGGGATGCCTAAGCGCGCGTATCACCACGGCAATCTCAAATCGGCCCTGATCGAGGCCGCTTTGCAATTGATCGCCTTAAAGGGCCCCACCGGCTTTACCTTGTCCGAAGCGGCCAAGCAGGCTGGTGTGACGCCTGCAGCTGTTTATCGCCATTTTGAGGGTCGCGAAGACCTTATCGCAGAAGCCGCGTTACAAGGGTACACGATCTTTGGCGACCTGATGGAACATGCCTATCAATCCGGACAACCGTCGGCCTTGGCCGCTTTTGAGGCCACAGGGCGCGCCTATCTGGCTTTTGCGCGAAAGTTTCCGGGGCATTACATCGCGATGTTTGAAAGCGGCATTTCCGTCAACCGAACACCGGAGCTTGCCCAAGCTGTGGCCCGTGCAAATGCGGTGCTTGAAAAGGCGGCCTCTGATCTGTCGCAACACATCCCAGAAGACAAACGCCCCCCCGCGTCGATGTTTTCGGCCCATATCTGGGCCATGAGCCACGGCGTTGTTGAGTTGTTTGCGAGAAATTCACCCGGCCGCGCATCCCCCTTTCCACCCGAAGACCTTTTGGAATCTGGTATTGGGATTTATCTGCGCGGCTTGGGCCTGATCCCACCCGATTCCTAATATTGCGAGGGTTTGATGCAACCACATATCAGTATGATTGCGCTTGGGGTCGCGGACCTCGCCAAAGCGATTGCGTTTTACCAAAGCGGGCTTGGCCTTCCCAAAATAGATAGCCCACCCAGCGTCGCATTTTTCGACTTGAACGGAACGTGGCTGGGTCTGTCCCCTCGGGATGACTTGGCCAAGGATGCAGGTGTCAGCGTTGATGGGCATGGATATTCCGCAGTGCATCTGGCGCATAATGTATCATCCGAAACCGCAGTCGATCAGGTATTAAAACAAGCCACAGATGCGGGTGCTACTCTTGTCAAACCTGCAACCCGCACAGATTGGGGTGGATACCACGGGTATTTTGCCGATCTGGACGGGCATTTGTGGGAAGTCGCGTTTAACCCGTTTCTTCAGGTTGGACCTAAGGCCGACGAATGATCAGAATTTTCCGTGCTCTTCCCCCAAAGATGCAAGCATGGTTTCTGGATCATTTCTGGCTGATACCTGCAGTTATAATAGTCAGTATTGGCGTGATCGTATTTATTTGGAAACAGGCACCTGATCCGTACCGCGTTGTACACGCAACGCAAATGCCCGTCATAGGATCGATGGACACCAGCGGAGACAGCGGATTTAACACTGCGTTTTTGGTCAGCCTACCTGATGGAAACACTGCAAGAGTATCAACCGATTCACTGGTCTTGGCGCAAACAATTGTCGACACGGCATGTGTGCAAACCCGTGCACACGAATCCGGTAAGCTGTCATATGTGTTGGTGGCTCCAACCATTTGCGAATAGATGACGTGCCGGATATCTTGCTGGACCGCCTGACTCTCGCTAGGTCAAGCACGCAATTGGCACCATTCGACGCGCAAAAAAAACGCCCACTCGAAAGCAGGCGTTTGATGGTGTTGTCTGAACGTGTCGTTCTGCGTTAGCGCTTGGAGAACTGGAAGCTACGACGCGCTTTACGCTTACCGTATTTCTTACGTTCCACCACACGACTGTCGCGTGTCAGGAAGCCAGCGGCTTTCAACGCGCCACGCAGGCTGGGATCGTACAGTTGAAGAGCTTTAGAAATGCCGTGCTTAACCGCGCCGGCTTGACCAGAAAGGCCACCACCTTTGACAGTTGCAGTAACATCAAACTGATCTTCGGTATTTGACACTGTGAACGGCTGGCGCAAGATCATTTGCAGTACGGGGCGTGCAAAATACTTGTTCAACTCCAAACCATTGACGGTGACTTTGCCTGATCCCGGTTTGATCCAGACACGAGCAATCGCGTCTTTCCGTTTACCAGTTGCGTAAGCGCGGCCAAATTCGTCGCGCACGGGTTCGCGTGCGATGACTTCTTCGACTTGTGCTTCGGGTGCGTCGCCTGCGATTTGTTGCAGATCTTCGAGCGTATTGATTTCGTCCGACATGACTTAGCTCCGCGTGTTTTTCTTGTTCATGGACTTCACGTCCAGAACTTCGGGGTTTTGCGCTTCATGCGGATGCGCAGCGCCAGCGTATACACGCAAGTTGGTCATCTGCGTGCGTGCAAGGCGGTTGCCCGGCAGCATACGCTTGATGGCCAGCGTCACAACGCGCTCTGGGTGATCCCCTTCGAGGATTTCCGCTTTGGTGCGCGATTTGATCCCACCAGGGTGGCCAGTGTGCCAGTAATGGTTTTCTTCGCGCTTTTTGCCCGTCAACTGCACCTTGTCGGCGTTGATGATGATGACATTGTCGCCCATATCCATGTGCGGCGTGAAGCTTGGTTTGTGTTTGCCGCGCAGGCGCATCGCAACGATGGATGCCAAACGGCCAAGCACAACACCTTCCGCATCAATCAGAATCCAGTTCTTTTCGATGTCGGCCGGTGTGGCAGAAAAGGTTTTCATAACTCTCATCCCTGAGGGTGAACATTCGATTGCGCGGTTATACAGGCCGCACCGAACGCGTCAACACGCGTTTACTTAATTTATTTCAGCAAAAACAGTAGCTTAAAAATAAGGTATTATATTACCCCATTTAAACACTGATCCGTTCAGGCGGATTGTCTAACAAAACACGTAAACGCTGCATCGCGGCTTCAAAGCTGCGCAAGTTCACACCTGCATTCACCGCCATCCGCACAGCATGTGGTGCGGCAGCGTCGCGGCACGCGAATTCTTCGCCTGCCCTGACTTGAATGCCCTGTGCTTCCGCAGCCTGACAGAAAGAAACCGCGCGCCAACCCGGCGGCAACGCCAGCCAAAGGAATGGAACGTCGCGGCGCCACGTCAGATCATACCCGCCCAATATGTTCACGGCACTTTTAATATAGGTCGCCAATGCGCCAATAACGTCCTCGGCCACTTGATCGATACGTGGATCCCCCAAAACCAACGCGATCGCATCACAAATTGGAGTCGCTAACCCAAAAAAGCTGTGTTCCGCAGTACGGCGCAAAACCGATGTTTTCCCCTGAGGGGCGAGCGCATAGCCAACGCGTAACGCCGGTGTCAGTTGTTTTGAAATCGAAGACACGTACCATCCTCGATCAGGCGCAATCATTCGATAGGTCGGCGCGTCCTGCCCTGACATATGATAACAATCGTCTTCCAGAATTTGCATATCCGTCCGTCGCGCGACATTTGCCAATTCTTCTCGTCGATGTTGCGGTGTGAACAGGCCCGTCGGGTTGTGCACTTCGGGGGATGTGCAAAAAATCTCAGCGTCATGAGCTTTTGCAGCCTCTTCCAAAGCTGCCGGGATCACGCCTTCATTGTCCATGGCAACTGGTACAATGTTCGCGCGCAACAAATCTGCTGCGCGTCTGAACCCTGGATAACACAGTTCTTCGACCAAAACTGTGGGCGACCGACCTCGTAAAACGGATTGTAGAACCATCGAAATCGCGTTCTGCCCGCCATGTGTCAATACAATGTCGTCGGCGTTGAATGACCCTATTGTGGCGCTCGCCAACCATCGCGCGACGGCCTCGCGGGCGGCCGTGCTGCCAACCTGACTGGGATAATGCATCATACCTGATGGTGGATCAGCGGCGATTTTGGCAAAGGCTTCGCGGATCAATCGGCTTTGACCAACGGCTGGCAAATGCGGTGAAAACAAATTCACCCGATAGGAATCCCCTTTCGGTTCGCGCCCATGCGTTACAGCGTCTATTTCCAGCGGTTTTTCGGACTCTTCAGCATCACGGGCATGGGCGACAAACGTGCCTCGCCCCACACCTGCCTCTAAGAGTCCGGCATCTGTCAGGATCGTATAAGCCCGCGCAACTGTCCCTGGAGTGATTTGTAACCGCCACGCGAGGTCACGCACCGGCGGCAGTTTTTCACCGGGTAAGAAAGTGCCATCTGCAATCCCGTCCCGCAATGCATCTGCAACGGCACGGTATTTAGGACCATCATGCGCTGAAATATCAGGCGTCCAAATTGTATCCATTACAATACTTCCCTCGACTCGATACAAATCTGATTGTATCAATATAGCTAGGCAACATCGCCCCATTGTGTCAATACAATTTTAAGAAAGGACATCCCATGACACAAGCACATATACCCGCAAATCTACATTATCTGGCCAGCCGGAACCTGACGCCAACAGTCTCGTTCTTTCTAATGGTCGCCGTGCTTGTAGCCAAATGGCAGGAAACCCGCCGAACGCGGCGCGCTTTGTCGGCTTTGGATGACCACATTCTTAAGGATATTGGATTGACGCAACATCAGGCGCGACAGGAATCTCAACGCTGTTTTTGGGACCTCTGATCCCCTATTCGATCTTCCTGACTGACGCGGCTTCGGCCGCGTCTTTTTTAGAAGTTCTTTGCCGCTTCTGACCCTGATGGCGGAATGGAATATGTCAGCGACGCGCGGGCAACTGGTCGCTCATCCCCTTCAGAATACAACAACACATCTGAAATCGACAATTGCCGCCCCAGCTTTAATAGACGCCCATTTGCCAACAGATCGCGGCCCCCAACAGGTTTGCGCATAAAATCAATGGAACAATTGGTGGTCACCGCCAAAGCGCGCGGGCCAATTTTGGCCAAGGTCACCAAATACGCTGTGACATCCGCCAACCCAAACATCGCCGGGCCCGAAATAGTCCCTCCCGGACGAAGATGCTCTGGACCGACTCGCAATCGCAATGTGACTGTGTCGCCCTCGCAGGCCTCGACATAGTATTCGTCAGCAACCTGCTCGAACACGCGCGGCAGAAACGCATTCAATGCATCTTTATCCATCAGGTTCTGCATGACTTCCCCTTTGATCATCTGTCCCATAGGCTTCACCAAACTAAGGGCGGAGAGCAAGATGGCACTTTTAGAACGTCGGGTCAGTGATGGAATTGCGCATCTTATGATGAATGCGCCGAACCGATTGAACGCCCTTTCTGATGAAATGATCGCTGAATTGCATGCCGGTTTGGATGACATTGCCAGTGATCCAGAAATCCGCGTTGTTATTTTGTCTGGCAATGGACGTGCGTTTTGTGCCGGGCACGACCTTAAACAAATGCAGCAAGGACGGCAGGCCAATGATCGCGGCCAAGCTTACTTTAAGGATCTGTTCGAACGCTGTTCCGCTTTGATGATGCGTATCAAAACCCTGCCCCAGCCAGTTGTGGCGCAGGTTCATGGCATTGCGACAGCCGCAGGATGTCAATTGGTTGCCACATGTGATCTGGCTATCGCCGCAGAAGATACGCGGTTCGGAGTGAATGGTGTGAATGTCGGTCTGTTTTGTTCAACTCCGATGGTCGCCCTGTCCCGCAACATCCCGCGCAAGCACGCTTTTGAAATGTTGACGACGGGATCGTTCATTTCGGCATCCCGTGCGCAGGAACTGGGATTGATCAATCGTCACGTCGATGCATCCGAATTGGCATCAACCACACATGAATTTGCAAAGACCGTTGCGGACAAGCTGTCAGTCGCGGTGAAAATTGGAAAACGGGCCTTTTACGACCAGTTGGAAATGCCCATCGAAGAGGCCTATCAGTTCACTGGAAATGTGATGGTCGAGAATATGCTGCACCGCGACACAGAAGAAGGAATTGCAGCATTCATTGACAAAAGGGATCCAAATTGGAAACAATAAGCCGGGATTTCCCTTATTTTCATAGAGATTCCCGTTGTTTCCAAAATGGAAACGGATTGTTTCCAATGAATCGCTAGCAATTCGGGCACAAATGAGGCACAACTGGGGCACGGACATTTTGGGCCGTCGCGGGTGGAAGGTCCCTCCAGGTCACTCTCTCTGACCGATCTTACCCACTGCGACGGCCCCCAAAGTCTCTCTCAAAATTCCCCCATTGCCAGCGACGTGACCCTCGCCTAAAGGCATGCGCATGGACAACACCCTTCATATTGTCGGTGGCGGCATGGCCGGTTCCGAAGCTGCATGGCAAGCGGCCCATTTGGGCGTGCGTGTGATCTTGCACGAAATGCGCCCGGCGGTCGAAACTTTCGCACATCAAACTGGCCTTCTGGGCGAGATGGTGTGTTCAAATTCCTTCCGTTCAGATGACAGCGAACAGAACGCTGTTGGATTGCTGCACTGGGAAATGCGTCAGGCCAACGGATTGATCATGGCGATGGGGGATCACAATCGCCTGCCCGCCGGTGGAGCGCTTGCAGTTGATCGTGACGCATTTGCGCAATCTGTGACGGATGCTTTGGTGGCCCATCCCAATATTTCAGTGTCCTACGAAGAAGTCACAGAGCTGCCGGACAAGGATCATTGGATTTTTGCCACTGGCCCACTGACATCGTCGGCATTGGCGGCGTCTATCCAATCGGAAACCGGCACCGAAGCTTTGGCCTTTTTTGATGCGATCGCGCCTATTGTCTATGCGGACTCGATTGATATGTCCCAAGCGTGGATGCAATCGCGATACGACAAAGGCGAAACCGAAGAAGAACGCACCGCCTACCTGAATTGCCCAATGACCAAGGTGCAATACGAGGCGTTCATTGATGCGCTTTTGGCCGCCGAAAAGACCGAATTTCACGAAGGTGAAACCGCCGGGTATTTTGACGGATGTTTGCCAATCGAAGTCATGGCAGAACGCGGGCGCGAAACGCTGCGATTTGGACCGATGAAGCCGGTTGGCCTGACCAATTCGCATGCGCCTGATGACAAACCCTATGCCGTTGTTCAGTTGAGACGTGACAACAAACTGGGCACCCTTTTTAATATCGTCGGCTTTCAGACAAAAATGAAGTATGGCGCGCAAACAACTGTTTTAAAAACGATTCCCGGACTGGAAAACGCGAGCTTTGCTCGTCTTGGCGGCATTCACCGCAATACCTTCCTGAACAGCCCGACATTGCTGGATGATCAAATGCGCATGCGATCCCGTCCCAATATTCGCTTTGCCGGACAGATCACGGGTGTTGAGGGTTATGTAGAAAGTGCTGCCATGGGATTGCTTGCCGGTCGAATGACTGCGGCAGAGCTTACCGGTCAAACTTTGCCCCCTCCACCTGACACAACGGCAATGGGCGCATTGATCACGCATATCACCGGCGGTGCCGAAGCAAAAACCTTCCAGCCAATGAACGTGAATTTCGGGCTGTTTCCGCCTGTTCACGGCCTCAAAGGTGGACGACGTGGACGCAAAGACCGCTATAAGGCGTACACAGATCGTGCCAAGGTCGATTTCCAATCGTGGCTTGCCAGTCAAGAAAAAGAGATTGCCTAACCTCTTTACCTCGTCGGGTTGCGCCGTGTAAAAAAGCGAATGACTGGATATCTGGACAAAGTTTACGCCGCACGTGACGCGGCCTCTACGCGCGATTTATATGATGACTGGGCCGCGAGCTATGACGCGGAAGTCGGTGGCAACGGATACGCCACCCCGGGCCGTTGCGCTGAGGCACTGAAACAATTTACCCAAGATTTATCGCAACCGATCCTCGATTTTGGCTGCGGCACCGGTCTTTCGGGACTTGCCCTTGGATTGGCAGGTTTTGAAACAATCGATGGTGTGGATTTGTCAGCAGAGATGCTGCAATCCGCAGAGGAAAAAGGGGTGTATCGCACGCTTTCGCAAATTGAGGCTGGCGAAACGCTTCCGTTTGCTGATGGCGCTTATGACATGATTGCCGCCATTGGGGTCATTGGTGCAGGTGCGGCCCCTATATCCATATTGCACGTGCTGATGCGCAAGTTGCCTGTTGGGGGCAAACTGGTCTTTTCGTTCAATGATCACGCGCTTGATGATCCGGCAAACGAAGGCGGATTGTCGGAATGGACGGATACTGGCGCGGCGCGTTTGTTGTTCAAGGAACATGGCGATCATCTGCCCGGCATCGATCTGGGGTCTAACGTTTACGTTGTCGAACGTCTTTGATCACTCGATTTGCGCCTTCGCCAACTGGGCCGTTGCATCTGGGCCATGCTTATTCCGCCATTCTGGCACATGACATGGCACGCGCCGTTGGCGGGACATTCCTGTTGCGGATCGAAGACATCGACACCACGCGAGCGCGCCCGGAATGGGAACGCCAGATATTTGAGGACCTCGCTTGGTTGGGTTTGACTTGGGATGGCGAAGTGATGCGTCAATCTGAACGCATCCCCGAATACCGACAGGCATTGCAAAACCTTTGGCAGGACAACGGCGTTCTGTATCCATGTTCGTGCACGCGCAAAGACATCATGGCCGCCCTTAGCGCGCCCCAAGAAGGCGACGGCTTGCAATATGGTCCGGACGGTCTGATTTATCCAGGCACGTGCCGAAATGTAGCCCGACAAGGTGATGAGGCCCCTGAAAATCGGGCGATCAGGATGAACATGGCAAACGTGTTGTCTCCCCTTGCCCCAAATGCGATTTGCTTTTTCGAAATCGGGTCGCCGGCCGGGGGCCAGCCAACGGACATGTGTTTTTCACACAGCGATTTTCTTCAAAACGTTGGGGACATTGTGTTGTCGCGCAAAGACTTCGTTGGGTCTTATCATCTGTCCGTCGTGCTTGATGACGCAGCACAAGGTATTACGCATGTTGTACGCGGCGAGGACTTGTTCGAGGCCACCAAAATACACGTCGTGCTGCAACAGCTGCTAGGTGCGCCAACTCCGTCCTATCACCATCATGCCTTGATCCGGGATGAACAGGGCAAACGTCTGGCAAAGCGCGATGACGCGCGCGCGATTTCCAAGTATCGCGCTGAAGGGGCCACGCCGCGCGATATCCGCGATATGGTTGGGTTGACCTAAAGCCGCTCGATATCACCAGCGGCCCGGTTTGTATGGAAATCTGATTCCCATTGGGCAAACGTCCCAGCGGCAATGGCGTCACGCATACCCTGCATAAGATCTTGATAATACGTCAGGTTATGCCATGTCAGCAGCATAGACGAGATAATTTCCTGACTGCGGAACACATGATGCAGATAAGCCCGTGAATAATTGCGACAGGCCGGACAGGAACAGTTTTCATCCAAAGGGCGCGGATCGTCCTGATGGCGCGCATTCTTGATGTTCAGAACGCCCTTGCGTGTGAACACCTGCCCCGTACGTCCGGACCGCGATGGCAACACACAATCCATCATGTCTATGCCGCGTTTCACGGCCCCCACGATGTCATCTGGCTTGCCAACGCCCATCAAATAGCGCGGCTTATCCACTGGCAACTGCCCTGCTGCGAAATCAAGGCACCCGAACATTGCCTCTTGCCCTTCGCCAACAGCCAATCCGCCAACCGCATAGCCGTCAAATCCGATTTCTTGCAGCGCTGCCGCGCTTTCCGCACGAAGATCTTCTTCCAGCCCGCCTTGTTGAATGCCAAAAAGCGCGCGCCCGGGATGTTCCCCAAACGCCGTGCGCGAACGTGCAGCCCATCGCATCGACAGGCGCATACTGTCCGCGATCCGCTCTCGATCTGCTGGCAAAGCCGGGCATTCATCGAAACACATGACAATGTCTGACCCTAGCAGGTTTTGAATTTCCATGGACCGTTCCGGCGTAATGGCGTGCTTTGATCCGTCGATATGGCTTTTGAACGTAACGCCCTCTTCGGTCAGCTTTCGCAAATCCGCGAGGCTCATGACCTGAAATCCGCCAGAGTCAGTCAAAATGGGGCGGTCCCAATTCATGAACTTGTGCAACCCACCAAGGCTCGAGATACGCTCCGCAGTCGGACGCAGCATCAAATGATACGTATTGCCAAGCAAAATATCCGCACCCGTTTCACGGACACTTTCCGGCATCATGGCCTTTACCGTAGCGGCCGTGCCAACAGGCATGAACGCAGGTGTGCGAATGTCGCCGCGCGGTGTCGAAATAAGGCCGGAACGCGCCGAGCCGTCTTGTGATCCAAGGGAAAATTTGAATTCTGTCATGTGCCCCTGATGCCTTGACGCGTTAAAAAAGCCAAGCCCCACATACACAACATAGCGGACACAGTTTCGGCTGAAAATTGCGCGGCGTTATCTTTTTGGTTTTGTGTTGGTTAAACCAACGTTAACGTCACATCAAAATTGTATGACGGTGGGGACTGTTTTTTGACTACGTTTGTTTTTAACGGACCGTCAATTTTGACGAATATTGCCAATGATCCGGACGGCGTCGCCACTGGGTTTTCTGCAAATGATACTCTGGAGTTTGTGGTCAGAGATCACATATCAACTTTCAGTTATTCACCACGACCTTTGGAAGAAAATCAGATCCTGCCAATTTTCATGAAATTGGACACAGGCGCGATGACTGTGCGGCATTCTGGCCAGCCCGTTGAAACCAAACCCGGCTTGGTTTTGGTCTTTAACACGGATTGGGATGACAACGGCACGACACGTAATACGACATTGATGGCGCTTAGCCTTCCGTTGTCGAAAACACTTTTTGTGGATTATTTGTTTCGCCTTCAGGGCGACGATTTACCCACATTCGTTAAGTCGACAGAGATTGATACGTTTTTTGAAACCCAAGTCGACCCGTTCAGTTTTGCTGCGCCTTCAGGTGCGTGGGCGGCCGACACGAACATTCCTTTCCTATCCGTGCCCGACGTAACAACGTCCGAGAACGATTTGATTGAAATGGAATATGTCCGCGGCGAAACCGCCAAAAGCGGCGCAGGCAATGACACCATCATGGGCGATGGTTTCGACGAAACTTTGTCAGGTGGAAGCGGCGACGATTACATCGACGCTGACATTGGCGATGACTCTCTTCTTGGTGGCAAGGGAGAAGACACGATTCTTGGCGGGTTCGGCGACGATTCATTGTTGGGCGGAGGCCAATCCGATACACTGGACGGTCAAGGCGGCGATGACCAGATTTATGGCGGCGGCGGCGGTGATCTTGGTATTGGCGGCGACGGCTTTGATTCAATTTATGGCGGAAAAGGCAACGACACTCTCACTGGTGGCGCTGACGCTGACTTTTTGAACGGCGAAGCTGGAAACGATGTTCTGGAAGGTAACTTCGGCCTAGACACAATCTGGGGCGGCGCGGGCCACGATACGATATCGGGTGGCGTCGGAGAAGACGAAATCAGTGGCGGCAATGGTGACGATGTCATTGGCGGTGGCGCGGGCAATGATACTGTTTATGCAGCCAATGGCGCCGATAGCATTGATGCAGGGGCGGATAACGATGTTGTCTATAGCGGCGAAGGCGATGACACCGTCGATGGCGGCAACGGTGACGATGAAGTCTATGCGTTTACCGGTGATGACAACATTGATGGCGGTTTGGGCAATGATACGATCTATGCTGGGCTAGGCAATGATACTGTCACAGGCGGCGGTGGCGCGAATGAAATTTACCTTGCCGGTGGTGCAGATGAATTCATCTTTGCAAGCGGTCAAGACACAGTGTTTGATTTCAGTGTCGCGCAAGGAGATATCATAGACCTGTCTGGTTTGGCCGGCGTTGATGGTTTCAATGACTTAGGGCTTAATCACGCAACGGACACGGCTGCTGGCTTGTTGATCGATAACGATCTGGGAAGCACGCTGTTGTTGTCTGGTTTGGAATGGTCCGATCTGACCATTGATGAATTTATCTTTATCTAGCATTGCTTGACGCACTGGACGGCCCCTGTTCTGTTTCCTATATAATCACTCAAGAAATAGGGCAGAGGCCAAATGGATCAGCGAAACGACATGCTAGAGGGCACGCCCCTTATCAAGCCATCATCAACTGATCACCCATTGCACGAGTCGATGGTTGAAGCGTGCCGGTCAGTCTTTGACCCGGAAATCCCAGTGAATATCTTTGAACTGGGCCTTATTTATACCATAGACATCACGCCCGAGAACGAAGTGAGGGTCATCATGACCCTTACCGCGCCCGGTTGCCCTGTTGCGGGTGAAATGCCGGGGTGGGTCGCGGACGCGATTAGTGCTGTTCCCGGTGTCAAACAGGTCGATGTCGAACTGACATGGGAACCGCCCTGGGGCATGGAAATGATGTCTGACGAGGCGCGCCTCGAACTCGGCTTCATGTAAGGCAAGCAAAAAAGCTTGCCTTACACAAAAGCAAGCTATACTACTTGCACATGAATCTTGCTGTCCTCACAGGCGACATTGTTGCGTCAACGAACATGAAAGCATCGGAATTAGACGGTGTTATGAACGCTATTCAATTGGCGACAGTAAACATGTCGAATTGGGTTGCTGCTAAAACACCTGTTCATTTCGGGCGACGCGGTGGCGATGCATGGCAAGTCGCAACCCCTACCCCCAAATACGCAATTCGTTCTGCATTGTATGTGCAAGCACAAGTGCGACGATTGGATAAATCCTTTTCCACACGCATTGCTGTGGCAACTGGGGAAGGCACTCTTCCGAACACCAAACCAATAGACATCAACAGCGCACACGGGCCCGTTTTTACGGCGTCAGGCCGATTGCTTGAAACCATATCGGGCCATCATTTGATGGAACATGCCGACGGTGGCGGGCATGGTGCTGTTCTGGAATTATGTTCTCACATCGCACTGGGATGGACCCCAGCACAAGCCCGCGCAATGTGCGAATTGTTGCCCCCTGATTCTGGCTCACGCGCGCAAGCAGGCACACGACTTGGCATTTCACGCCAAGCTGTTGATCAAGCATTGTGGGCCGCCGGATTCCCGGCAATCGATGCGGCCTTGCAGCATCTGGAGACCAATTGATGCAAGTGAAATCCCTTTCTAACTCTCAAGGAAAGCCAAAATGCTTGCATTAAGCGCCCCTGCACTCACAACATTCTGCGCCTTGTTATTTGCACATGTCCTCGCGGATTTTGTATTTCAAAGCACTTGGATGGTTGCCAATAAACGCAAAATGCCTGTCCTGCTTTTGCATGTCGCGATTGTGTTTGCATTGACCCTTGTCGCGCTGGGCGGCAACGGATTGGCCGCATTTGCAATTGCTCTGGCACATCTGGTGATCGACGCAATCAAAACGTGGGGATCGCCGGAAAGCCTGCGTGGCACACTGACCGCTTTTCTAGCCGATCAAGGCGCGCATTTGGCGTCGCTTGTCTGTGTCGCGATTTGGGTGCCAACAGCCGCAGCACAAGGGCTTTGGGGTGATTGGATCGAAAGCGCCCTGCCCGCAGCGATTTTGCTCAGTGGATTTATCCTTGCTGTTCGCGCCGGTGGGTTTGCTGTCGGCCTTCTCATGTCTCGCTACCAAAATTCTGTTGAACAAGACGGCCTGCCCGCGGCTGGCATGATCATCGGACAACTCGAACGCTTGTTGATTTTCTTGCTGGTCCTGACCAATCAGGCTGCGGGTATCGGGTTTTTGATCGCAGCCAAATCCATTTTGCGGTTTGACACGGCATCACAAGGACAAAAAGCAAGCGAATATGTTATCATCGGCACGCTTGCATCCTTCGCATGGGCCCTTGCAATCGCATATGGCACACAAGCCCTTCTTGAGATCGCAACACAAAGCCCCTAACTTAGACAGGTAATCGCAAAGGTTCTGTTCGATGTTTTCAATTCCAGGCAAACAAGCGGTCTCAATGACCTCACGTGCCGCCACACAAATCGCGAAACTTATGGCCACAGATGGTCATGCTGGTTTGCGCATTGGTGTCAAAAAAGGTGGCTGTGCCGGTATGGAATATACCATGGACTATGTCACAGAACAGGATCCGAATGACGAAGTCGTCGAACAAGACGGCGCGCGCGTTCTGATTGCGCCAATGGCCCAGATGTTCTTGTTCGGAACAGAAATCGATTACGAAGTATCGTTGCTTGAATCCAGCTTCAAGTTCCGCAACCCCAATGTTGCAGACGCCTGTGGGTGCGGTGAATCGATCAACTTCAAAAGCGCCGAAGACCTTGCCGCAGAGCACGGCAAACCCTAGTGGCCGTTTCGGACGAAGAAATCGCCCATGCCCTTGAGCTTTTCGATGATGTTGGTCCCTTAACGACCCGCAAGATGTTCGGCGGTCTTGGCATCTATTGCGACGGTACGATTTTCGCCATTGTCATGTCAGACGGCGCAATCCGCCTAAAGGGTGCTGGCGATATGGTCGCAGAATTCGAAGCTTTGGACATGGAGCCTTGGACATACCAACGCCCCGGTCAAAAGCAGTCCTCAATGCCCTATTGGACCCTCCCCGACAGCGCGCATGACGACCCAGAAGAAGCATCATCCCTTGCGCGCAAAGCCCTTTCCTTTCTGTAAACCAGACGAGACAGGGCCATTCAGCGAATGCTGACGTCATTGTTTTAAGTGAACGTAAGTTTCTTCAAAACGTTTGGTCAAATGCGTCCCGGCCAAGATCACCTCATCAGATTGAGGCGGCGCCACATTGGTATCAAAGGACGGATTAAAAAACATCGGAATTGACAGGCGTTCCTGTGTGCCTCCGATCACGCGATGTGGCGTCGCAACCACCTTACCACCTGTCCAAAATTCAAGCATTTCACCAAAGTTGATGATGAATTCACCCGGTGGTGCTTGAACTGGTATCCAGCCGCCGCCGCGTTTTCTCACCTCAAGCCCCGGGGTGCCATCTGTGGCCAGTAATGTCAGGCATCCATAATCCGTATGAGTTGCAATGCCAAAATCCTTACCACCGGCCCAATCTGGCCGCTCTGGGTAATAATTCCCCCGCAAGAGCGCCATGGGTTCGTCAAACGCACCCTCAAAATGCGCAGTATTCGCACCAACCGCTCGTACAACCGCATCAAAAATGTCTTTGGATATCTGAAGCGCGTCCTTGTAATAAGCCAAAACCACATCCCGAAAATGCGTGTCATCAGGCCAGACATTTGGCGCATACACACCTTTATCCGCGTGCTTGTCCCCTGCCTTCAGGGCGAACCCACAATCGAAAAACTGTTTGTAATCCGGGTTGGCATTCGGATCGACCTGCTCTGACCCCGACGCGCCCCACCCGCGATTTGATCCCGTCAGGCTCATATCAACATTTTGCTTAATGTCGTGCGGCAACATAAAGAAATCACGATACACATCGAATACATCACGCACCCGATTGGCCGTCAGCGCCGTATCCGTCACCGTGAAGAACCCAACCTGCGTGGCGGCGTCTTTCAAGGTGGCCATCGTCAGTGGATCACTCTGCGCCATAGCCTTTGCATTCAATTTCGGGATCACAAGCTTACCTCCGCTCTGGCCCCTTCCACCCGACAGTGTTAGTCAACCGTCAACACCTTGAAGGGAGACTAGCACATGCCCCGCAAACTCGCCGCTGGCAATTGGAAAATGAACGGCAGCACAGCTGCTTTGGCAGAGCTGACAGCATTGGAACAGGCGATGGCAACCGATGCACCAGACGTCGTGATCTGCCCCCCCTTCCCGTACCTTACTCTGGCCACAGGAACCGCCACCAAATCCGTCGCCATTGGCGCGCAAGATTGCCACCCTGCCACGTCCGGCGCACATACAGGTGATGTCAGCGCGGATATGTTGGCCGATCTGGGCATTGGCCATGTGATTGTCGGCCACTCAGAACGCCGCACGGATCACGACGAAAGCGACGCAACGATCGCCGCAAAAACCAAGGCGGCATGGTCCGCTGGTTTGATTGCGATCTTGTGCATCGGCGAAAGCGCGGCAGAACGGGACGCCGGGCAAACGCTGGACGTCATCACACGCCAGCTTGCCAATTCCGTTCCAGACGGCGCAACACCAGACACCTTGGTCATCGCCTATGAACCCATCTGGGCCATCGGAACCGGAGCCGTCGCCACAATCGATCAAATCGCCGAAGTCCACGCCGCAATCCGCGCGCAAATGGCCCAACGATTTGGCGACACAGGTGCAGATATCGCGCTGCTTTATGGCGGATCGGTCAAGGCGGGCAATGCCGCGGATATTTTCGCCGTAAAAGACGTCGATGGCGCTTTGGTTGGCGGAGCATCCTTGAAAGCCAGCGACTTTGCACCAATTGTGGACGCCTTGAAACACAGTTGATGCGACACAGAATACGTCAGGAAACTTCGACATTTGCATCACGACAAAGGTGAAAAATCTAAAAAGGCAGGTGAAAAGGCCTTTCTGACAAAATCCAAACCTAGAACCGACGGCAGAATTCAAGTTGCATTATGCAATTAGACCTGAAAACTTCACTGGGGATGCCTAATAGGTAAGAGGACATAGTTGTGAAGACTGCATCTGCCACGACAGCTTTAACTGGATTGTTCATATTGATCACATCCAGTCTCGCTCTCGCCGCCCCATCTGGAAAGCAAATTTGCAATAAAATGATTTCTGATGGACGTAGTGGCGGGCTTAGTCACAGCCAATGTTTATGCAATCACCGCGTTTCGGATGCCGTTCTCGACGACGATATAAAATCTCTGCTGTTTGATTCTTGGTACAATGGAACGAACAACATGCAAGCAATCGAACGATTGCCAAAACAGGGTCGCGTTAGAAAGCAGTTCAAAACGTTGCAACGTTCGCTAAAGGCAAATTGTAATTGAGTCCACGCGCGACACTAACACTGCAATTAGATTTCCACAAAGACAGCGGAAAACGTCGCATAGCGACGCACATATCGCTTCAATCACGCAGAGAATCCTTTGGAATGACCTTTGCGAAAAGTGATTTAGCGCCTCGAATAGCTTCAGAAAACTGGCCCTTTCGATCCAGAACACACATCGCTCCGCAACCCAAAGGGTGTCGGGGGCTTGCGCCTGACCGCTGCGTGCGAAACGCAAATCAATCAAATGCGCGCCCTTTTGGGCGCGCGCTATAAGGTCAATTCACGATGACTTCTGGGCCCATCATCAAGGTCGGCAGCCAAATCGAGATGGCCGGAATATAGGTCACCATAATCAGGAAAACGAACAATACGGCTGTGAATGGCAGCGCCGCTTTGACCACGCGCATCATTGGCATGTTGGCCACACCCGACGTCACAAACAAGTTCAGCCCGACCGGCGGTGTGATCATCCCGATTTCCATGTTCACCACCATGATAATGCCAAGATGGATTGGATCAATCCCCAGTTCGATCGCGATCGGGAATACCAGTGGTGCTACGATCACCAGCAAACCGCTTGGTTCCATGAACTGACCACCGATCAACAAGATCACGTTGACGATCACAAGGAACATCACCGCACCAAACCCAGCCTCTAACATCACGGACGCAATCTTTTGTGGGATTTGTTCTTCGGTCAGCACGTGTTTCAGGATCAACGCACAGGCGATGATGAACAACAACGTCACCGTCAGCTTGCCCGCCTCAAAAAACGCATTCTTGGTGTCTTTGTGAAAAAGGGCCGTGATCAATGCCCACGGGCGCGCCAACAGCGAATGGTTCTGTTCCCCTTCCGGCGTGCTAAGCGGCCCCATGTCCCGATAGACAAATGTCGCGATCAAGAAGGCATAAACAGCAGCCACGGCGGCGGCTTCGGTCGGCGTAAAGATACCTCCGTAGATCCCGCCCAGAATGATCACGATCAAAAACAAACCGCCCGAGGCGTGCAGACCGGATTGATAAATCTCGTGCCAGCCCAACCAGTCGCCTTTGGGCAAATTGCGCACCTTGGCAATGATATAGATCGTTGTCATCAGCATGAAGCCAGCCATCAAGCCCGGGATCACACCCGCAAGGAACATACGTCCCACAGATACATCCACGGCGGACGCATACACGACCATCACGATGGACGGCGGGATCAAAATGCCAAGCGTTCCGGCATTGGCAATCACACCTGCGGCGAAATCTTTGCTGTACCCAACCTGTCGCATACCCGCGATCACGATTGACCCGATGGCAACGACAGTGGCGGGTGAAGACCCCGACAGGGCCGCAAACAGCATACAGGCGAAAACACCTGCAATCGCCAAACCGCCGGGCAAGTGTCCAACACAGGCAATCGAAAATCGAATGATGCGTTTCGCGACACCGCCCGTCGACATGAAGGTTGAGGCCAGAATAAAGAATGGAATGGCCAGCAACGTATAATGCCCCGCCATCGCCTGAAACAGTGAATTAGCGACCGATGCCAGTGACGCATCACTGTAAATCAGCAAAAACACCATCGAGCTGAAACCCAAAGATACGGCAATCGGCACACCAATCAGCATGAGACCGACGACCATCGAAAAGAGAAATGCGACTTCCATTGATATCAGTCCCCGGCGTTTACGTGACGCACATTTTCGACGTCTTCTTCAGCTTCATGACTTACGATGAGGCCTTCGGCTTCGCCGCGCCAAATACGCCAGGTTGCTTGGACAAAACGGAATAACAAAAGCGCCATACCGAAGGGCAAAATTGCATAAGGGATAAAGCGTGGAATTTTCTCGTAGGCCTCACCCTCATTCATCAAGGGTTCGATCCAACGCAACCAGCCCGGCATTTCGATGTCGATCACTTCATACCACGCGCGATACGATGTGCGCTTCATCTCTTCAAAGCCGCTTGGAAACCATCGCCCTGTCGTCTGTGGCAGATTGGCGAAATTCGCCCAATAATCCCACGCGCCCTTCAGCAACAAAAACGCGAACGAGATGCAAATCGCGCCAGCGATCAAGCCAAAAATCCGCCGCCCCGCAGGGCCACACAAATTGACGATCACATCGACACCCAGATGCGATGTCGTTTTGACCGCATAGCTTGCACCAAACAAAACCAGCCAAGCAAACAGGAAAGAGACCATCTCTAAGCCCCAAATCAACCCGGTGTTAAATCCGTAACGCAACACAACATTGATAAAGGTGATGATCACCATCGCCGCCAATAGCAAAGCGATGATTGATTCTTCTAGTTCGTTCACAAATCGCGCGAAACCAGTGTATTCTTGCTTTGAAGCTGACATGTCCCTGCCCCCGTCTTCCCTGCAGGTAAAAAAGAACCCCGACCATGCATAACACAATCGGGGTGCAATTATTTTAGTTTACAGCGGCGTTGATCGCCTGAGCTGCGTCGATGTTTTCTTGGCCAACATCGCCTTTGAACTGGTCCCAAACAGGTTTCATGACTGCAACCCATTCAGCGCGCTGATCTGCATCCAGTTGACGGACGACGCCACCTGCTTTGATGACTGCGGCTTTTGCTTCGTCATTCACTTGGGTGGATTCTGAATTCCGCGTTGTGGTCACTTCGTCCACGATGGTTTTCAGCTGCGTGCGCACATCGTCTGGCAGGCTGTCCCAAAAATCAACCGAGGTCACCAAAAGATAATCGATGATGCCGTGATTGGTTTCTGTCACACCGTCCTGAACTTCAAAGAACTTTTTGCCATAGATATTTGACCACGTGTTTTCCTGTCCATCGACAACGCCGGTTTGCAACGCGCCGTAAACTTCTGAAAACGCCATCGGCTGCGGTGAGCCACCCAAAGCGGCCATTTGCGCTTTTAGCACGTCCGAGTTTTGCACACGGAATTTCAGACCACTTGCGTCTGATGGAGAAACCAGCGGCTTGTTCGCTGACATTTGTTTCATACCATTGTGCCAGAACGACAGACCCAACAGACCGCGACGCACCATGGATTCTTTCATGGCCTGTCCAGTTTCAGACGCTTGAAACGCATCAACTGCATCAACGTTTGAGAACATGAACGGCAAATCGAAAATGCGGAATTGCTTGGTGAATTGTTCGAACTTGGACAAGGACGGAGCAGCCATTTGCACATCGCCCTGCAACATCGCTTCCAACACTTGGTTGTCATTATAAAGCGTCGAGTTTGGGAAAACCTCCATACAGGCCTTGCCGTTCATCTCGTCGTTCACACGTTGCTCCAAAAGCGAAGCCGCAATCCCCTTGGGGTGCTTGTCTGTGTTGGTCACGTGGCTGAATTTGATTACGATTTCACCGTCGTCACACGCGGCCGCAACAGCATTTGCACTGACTGTCAGGGCAAGCGCCGCAACAGTTGCTTTCAACATCTTCATCTCTGATTTCCTCCCAGAGTTTCGCATTTTTGTTTGCGACATTCCCCGACGTCGCAGTGAGGGTATCACACCATATCTAGGACAGCGTGAAAGCCCCTAGTTTTTGCCACCCCATTACAATTAAAAAATTTATACTTTTCTGGCTCTTACAGGGCATACTTGCAGTTTCATCACCGCAAGCATAACAAACTTGTGCGAAATCCCGCACGACCTGATTGCAGGTTGTGCGGAAATCCGCACAATGCGTTATCTAATCATTCCGGTAATCTTCGGCTTTCAGACCGTGCCGTGTCAGTTTGTCGTAAAACGTCTTTCGCGGCAGCTGTAACCCTTCTGCGGCCACAGACGCGCTGCCCCCGGTTCGCAATAATGCTTGGATCAACAACGATCGTTCCACCCGAGCCATTTGTTCGGTCAGCCCCAGATCAACCGGGGTTGCGCGATCTTCTACGCCAAGGGCAAATCGCATGGCTTCTGCCATCAATGCACGCGCATTACCGGGCCAATCGCGGATCATCAGATCGGCCACAATGTCTTGCGATATCTCGGGCGCAGTTAAACCAGCTTGTTCTGAGGCCTGGGCAACGTAGTGGCGAAACAGAACCGGTATATCATCGGGACGCTCTGCCAATGAAGGAATACGCACGGGCATCGCCTCAAGGCGGTAATACAGATCGGCACTAAACGCGCCCATGTCAGTCATGTCTTGAAGGTTTTGTGTACTGCCAGCAATCACACGTACGCCAATGCCGTTTTCCAACTGTTCCAACAGCATCATTTGAGTTTCTGCTGGCACCTGTCCAATCTCATCAATCAGCAGGCTGCCACTTTGGGCTTTCTTCAACGCATCGGACAACGCGTCCACGGTCAGGCCGGACCCCGCCCGTTTTTCAAACGGCGCTTTGGACCGCGTAGAACTCAGATGTATGACTTCGGCGACTTTGGACACACCGCTGCCTTGCGGGCCCATGACCAACACATCAACATCAAGTCCTGCGGCGCGGCGCACCTGATTCCGCAAACGTTCGGATTGCTCAGATAGGCCGATCAACATCCGCGCGGCTGGATCGCCGCTTTCGACCAAAGCCTTTAGACGGCGATTTTCCAGAACCAACGCCCGCGTTTTGAGAGCACGCTGCAAAACCGGTAACAAATCATCCGGAGCGCAGGGTTTTTCAAGAAAATCAAACGCGCCTTGACCAACAGCACGCACCGCCATTGGTATATCGCCTTCTCCGGTCAACAGGATAACGGGTAATTCTGGATCGATCTTTCTGGCATGATCCAAAAGATAAAAGCCATCGCGACCAGGCATGCGGATGTCTGACAGGATTATCCCTTCGAAATTTGGCGATATGTGGTCCTTTGCAGCAATGAATGCGCTGGCCAAGACTGGTGTCATATTGGCCAGTTCCAACGTTTGCGCCAACGCTTCTCGGACACTGGAATCGTCATCAACAACCAACACGCTGTGGTTCATTCCGCCGCCTCCTGCACCGCGTTCCAGCGTTCCAGTTCAACGGTAAATTCTGCGCCCTTATCGGTGTTGCGCCCCCGTATGTCACCGCCAAAACTTTGCACAATGCCGTAAGAAATCGAAAGACCCAGACCCATGCTGTCATGTCCTGTGTTGGCTTTGGTCGAATAAAACGGTTCGAACACTTTGTCCGGCATGTCGATTCCTGGACCTGTGTCAGCAAAGCTCACGCTTAGTTTTTCACCGTGATCAATCCGGATCGACAACGCCCGCACCTCACAATGCGCCATCGCATCCACTGCGTTATTAATCAAGTTCACGAACACCTGCCCCAATCGCACTTCGCCCCCCCGCACCCATACGGGGTCTTCTGGATACACCCTTTTCAGTTCCACATCAGAAGAGTGAACATGTGCCGATGTCAGCTCAATAGCGCTGTCCAGGATTGCGACGATATCAACCCGATCGGCAGGCGCGCTTTCTTGACGCGCAAAGGCGCGCAGGTTTTTGATAATACGTCCCATCCGTTGCGCCATATCCGAAATACGCCCCAGATTGTCACGGGTGACATCCGCTTTGCCACGTTCCATGAATTTAACGCCGTTTTCAGCAAAGGATTGGATGGCCATCAATGGCTGGTTCAGCTCGTGACTGATCCCCGCACTCATTTGGCCCAAAGCACTGAGTTTACCCGCCTGCACAAGGTCCGCCTGAGCCTGCGCCAGCGCTTTTTCAGCATCGATACGTTCTGCGACTTCACGGCGAAGGGCGACGTTGGCTTGGGACAATTCCGACGTGCGCATACTGACGCGTTCCTCAAGCAATGCGTTGGCTTCTGCCAGTGTCCGCCGGCGTTCCGTGGCCAAGAAAAAGATCGCGCCAAAGGCCAGACACAGCCCGCCGACTGCCATGGCCTGAAACTGCGCCAAACGCCGTGCGGGGGCCAAATCCGCCAGCACTTCGCCGGTGAACCCCACAACTGGAATTTGCCGCGTCAAATGGATTGCCTCTTTGGGTAAATACCGCCCCCATCCCAATTTCCAGATTTCGTGGCGCCCAATGTTTTTCGCATCAAAGGGGCGCACTTCGCCCTTGGGGGACACCAGCCCCGGATTGTCATCTGGTCGTGTCCAAAAGGTGATTTCCGAACGGTTCGTGAAAAATACAGTGCCTTTGGCGTCGGTGAAAAACAGTGCCGGGTTTGAGCCAACCCAATCCAATTCCACATATCCCAAATTCACAATCGCCACCAAAGCCGCGCGAACACTGCCATCTGCACCAAAGATTGGGGCCGAAAATTTGAAAACGCGGGGGCCGTCATCGCCCCATTGTCCATGGCTCCACCCCAAGGCCCCTTGCAGTGCCCGGTCCAACAACTGCGGATCGATTGCACCTGCCGGGATGTCCGCAACAGCAGCAGCCCGGATCGTTTTTTCCGTATCGATCAGAATGAGGTTCAAGGACGATGTTTTGTCGGATACCTCTAACAACAACTGATTGGCGATTTCAGCGTCTGCGCCGCCCAAAACGGCCAATATTTCCGGACGGTCTGCGGTCAGAACGGCAACTTCGCGATAACGTTGCAATTGTCCCGTCAAACGGTCACTGGCCAATGCCAAGTCAGAGGCCGCCTGTCGCGCAACCCCGTCCAACGCCTGAAGATAGCCATACCGCCAAACGCCAGCGCAAATGGCAGAAACGGCAAGCAGTATCGCCAAAACCAGCGCCAACCTGCGTTTGATACCTGTCGCCATCACCTGTCCCATTGACCCAATCTTATGACAGAGCCACCTTGCATTGAACAGTAGGTCAGGGTTTTGTCCGACTCATGCAATTGCCCAGTTTGTCAGACCCCGCTTTCGTTCAAAACCCATACCCCACCTATGCAAAGGCGCGGGAAGCAGGGCCCATTTTGTGGTGGGATGCGATGAAAATGTGGGCGGCATTCGATCACGCGACAGTGCACGCGTTACTACGCGACCGTCGCATGGGGCGCGCGCCGCTGGCCCCCCGCCCTTGGCCCGAGCATTTACGTCCCTTCGCTTACTTTGAACAACATTCCATGCTAGAACTGGAACGCCCGCGCCATACGCGCCTGCGTGCCTTGGTTCTGCGTGCGTTCACGTCCCGTCGGGTGGCCGAACTGACCCCCGAAATCGAAGCGATTGCACAGGATTTGATCGCCTCTTTGCCAGATGGGCCCGTCGATCTGATCCCTGCCTATTGCGAACTGTTGCCTGTCCGCGTCATCGCGCGCCTTTTGGGTGTGCCCGAAGACCTGTCGCCAGATCTTTTACGGTGGTCTCATGACATGGTGGCCATGTATCAAGCTGGCCGTACGCGCGATATCGAAGACCGCGCCGCAACAGCCACCGTGGAATTCACTGAATTTCTGACGGATTACATCGCGAAACGGCGATCCTCTCCAGCTGACGACCTGATCACACATCTGATTGCCGCTGAAGAAGACGGGGAAAAGTTGTCCGCTGATGAACTGATCTCAACTTGTATCCTGTTGTTGAATGCCGGACACGAGGCCACAGTCCATTCGATGGGCAATGCCTTCAAATGTTTGTTGGATCACAAGACGGATCGCAAATATTTAGAACCCGAATACATTGCAAACACAGTCGAAGAACTGCTTCGCTACGATCCGCCGCTGCATGTTTTCACCCGATTTGTGTACGAGGATTGCAACATTGGGTCGGTCGCGTTGAAACGCGGGGATGAAATCGCGTTGGTTCTGGGCGCGGCCACGCGTGATCCGGCGCTGTGCGACACACCAGACACGTTCACCCCCGACCGGAACGCAACGCCCCATACCAGCTTTGGCGGGGGGCCTCATTTCTGTGTCGGCGCGCCTCTTGCACGGTTGGAAATGCAGATTGCGTTACCCGCGTTGATGTTTGCGTGGCCGGATATGCGATTGACTGGCACGCCACGTTTTTGCAACACCTACCACTTTCACAAACTTGATCAACTCATTGCGATACCACGATAAAACAGGGTCAACGCCTCAGAGACACGTCGCGTCTCAACACTCAGAAATCATGTGCGCGGTCGCGCTCAATTGGATTAATCCAATTGCCCCAAAGGCAAAGCTGTCGTTGATTTAATTTCTTCCATCGATAGCAACGCCGTCACATTGTGCACGCGCACTTCCGAAATCAACGCTTGATAAAACGCATCATAAGCGCGTGCGTTTTTGACCCGGACTTTAAGAATGTAATCAATGTCCCCAGCCAAGCGATGCGCTTCTTGTACTTCTGGTCGATCCCGCAACGCTTTCAAGAACATCGCCTGCCAATCCGCTTCGTGCTCAGACGTGCGGATCAAAACAAAGAAACACGCCTCAAACCCCAGCGCTTCTGCATCCAGCATAACGGTCTGCGCCCCAACGATCCCTGCGTCTCGCAGTTTGCGAATACGATTCCAAACAGGCGTCTTTGAAGACCCAACAGCCTTGGCAATATCGTCCAGCGATTGACTGGCATCACTTTGCAATTCGGACAGAATTTTGCGATCCAATCCATCAATACGAACGCTCATTCTTAGTTCTCTCCAAAAACCGAAAAAGGGTACTGCTTGGGCAAGCATACAGGACATATGTTCTTATCTCCAGCGGCATATGGCAACATAACGGGATAATTTCCTATATTGGTGTCAACAGTAGCGCGAGAGATGAGTCATGGACCACTTCCCGATTTTTGTAGCCACGTCAGGCCGTCGCATTGTCGTTTCCGGCGGCGCGGACGCAGCGCTTGCCAAACTGCGCTTGCTGATGAAAACGTCTGCGCAACTGAATGTATTCGCAGACCAGCCTGCACCCGAAATCATCAAATGGGCATCCCAAGGCAAACTGCATTTGACAAAGCGCGCTATGGAACCGGGCGACACGTTATGTGCCGCATTGTTTTATGCCGCAAACGAAGATGCCGTTGAAGATGCGCGTGTGGCGTCCATTGCACATGCAGATGGGGCGATGGTCAATATCGTCGACAATCTGCAAGACAGCCAGTTTATCACCCCTGCCATTGTCGATCGTGACCCTGTCACGGTTGCGATTGGCACCGAAGGCGCGGCCCCTGTGTTGGCGCGGGCGATCAAGGCCGATCTAGAAGAACGCCTTCCTGTGGCCCTTGGACCATTGGCGCGCATTGGCAAGACGTTTCGCAAAGCCGCCGAAGCATTGCCCTTTGGTCGCGCGCGGCGTGATTTCTGGCGCGACTATTACTTTACCAGCGGTCCACGCGCCGTAGCCGAAGGCGAAGCAGCCGTGCAACCGGCCCTGTTTTCACTGTTAAACGAACACATGTCGCGCAAAGATCGTGTGGGTCACATTGCCTTTGTGGGCGCAGGTCCGGGTGATCCAGAATTGTTGACCCTGAAAGCCCGTCGCGCATTGGATGAGGCCGACGTCGTTATTTATGACCGTCTGGTTGGCACCGAAATTCTTGAACTTGCGCGTCGCGAAGCGACAATGATCGATGCTGGTAAAGAAGGCTTTGGCGCGCAGATGAAACAAGAAGACATCAACGCGTTGATTGTCGAACACGCAGGCAACGGCGCGCAGGTTGTACGCCTGAAGGGCGGTGATGCGACCGTATTTGGACGTCTGGACGAAGAAATCGAAGCGGCCGAAGCTGCGAACATCACGTGGCATATTGTGCCGGGCATCACCTCTGCATCGGCAGCGGTTGCAGCCATCGGGCAAAGCCTGACACGCCGAGGACGCAACGCATCTGTGCGTATGCTGACCGGGCACGACATGAAAGGCTTTGCCGATCATGACTGGAAAACACTGGCCCGCACCGGTGAAGTCGCCGCTATCTATATGGGCAAAAAGGCCGCGCGGTTCATTCAGGGTCGCCTGCTGATGCATGGTGCCGCACCTGATACTGCGGTCACGATTGTCGAAAACGCATCGCGGACCAATCAAAAAATCTTGTCGACCACGTTGGGC
This sequence comes from Paracoccaceae bacterium, assembly GCA_039984715.1. Lineage (GTDB taxonomy): Bacteria > Pseudomonadota > Alphaproteobacteria > Rhodobacterales > Rhodobacteraceae > JABSSA01. The sequence goes on from JBDWUA010000014.1 coordinate 360,248, forward strand.
GAATTGGAACCAACGCTTTCAAACGCGGGTCTGACGGGTCCGGCGCTTGTGTTCTATGGCCTCGCACCTCGTGCGGCGATGACACTTTGCGAAACAGAAGAAACCACATTGCGCAATTTGCAAACTCAGGAGGCTCTTTGATGCCACGCACCTTCACGCCAAAAGTCGTAACGGCCAACCACCTGATCAAAGGCGACGTGGTCTATCAGACTGAAACTGGCTGGTCGCGCGAACTGAAGGACGCCGAAGTCCTGACAGACGAAGCGCATGCAGATCTGCGGTTGGTGGAAGCCAGCCAACAAGTTTCAGAAATCGTCGGTGCATATCTGGCCGATGTCGCTGTGACAGATGGCGTTCCAACGCCGACCCACTTTCGTGAAGATTTTCGGGCGACGGGCCCGTCGAACTACTTCCATGGCAAGCAAACAGAACGCGCCTGAGGACATATCAGATGTATACTTACAATGAATTCGACACGGCATTTATTGCCGAACGCAACCAACAGTTCCGCACTCAGGTTGAGCGCCGGATCGACGGCAGCCTGACAGAAGACGAATTCAAGCCTTTGCGCCTGATGAACGGTCTGTATCTGCAACTGCATGCCTATATGCTGCGCGTGGCCATTCCGTATGGCTCGCTTGACAGTGCGAAAATGCGCCAACTGGCCTATTTGGCGGAACGCTGGGACAAAGGTTACGGCCACTTCACCACACGCCAAAACATCCAATACAACTGGCCCGACCTCAAAGACGTGCCGGATATGCTGGATGCGCTGGCCGAAGTTGGCATGCACGCGATCCAAACATCGGGCAACACGATCCGCAACGTAACTGCGGACCATTTTGCAGGCGCTGCAGACGACGAAGTTGCTGACCCTCGCCCCTATGCAGAACTGATCCGTCAGTGGTCCACAGATCACCCGGAATTCCAGTTCATGCCGCGTAAATTCAAAATCGCCATCACGGGTGCCCCGAATGATCGCGCTGTGATCAAGGCCCATGACATCGGGTTGGTTGTGCGTGAACGCGACGGTGTTCGTGGATTTCAGGTTGTTGTTGGTGGTGGTCTTGGCCGCACACCGATGATCGGCAAAGTCTTAAACGAATTTGTGACCGAAGCGGATATCCTGCCGTACCTCGAGGCCATTGTCAGCGTTTGGAACCAAATCGGACGTCGTGACAACAAATACAAAGCGCGGATCAAGATCACCGTGCACGAGCATGGCATCGACGATATCCGTGCTCGCGTTGAAGAACGCTTTGCGCTGGTCAAACCCCAGTTCAATGGTGTTGATCAGCAGCTGTTGTCCGAGATTGAGACACATTTTGCGGCCCCTGAATTCAAGACAGACTCTGAAGCGCCGTTTAAATCTGCCTATAACGACGATGCGATCTTTCGGTCGTGGGTCGACACAAACGTGTCGTCACACAAAGCGCCCGGATATTCGATCGTGTCCATCAGCCTGAAAGCGCATGGTGAAACTCCGGGTGATGCGTCCGCGGCCCAAATGCGCGCCATGGCAGATTTGGCGGAACAATTCGGCCACGACGAATTGCGCATCAGTCACGAGCAAAACGTGATCTTGCCCCATGTGCATCGTGCTGACCTGCCGAAAATTCACGCCATCCTTAAAGAACATGGGCTGGCCACAGCGAATATCGGCCTGATCTCGGATATCATTGCCTGCCCCGGCATGGATTATTGCGCGCTGGCAACGGCGCGTTCGATCCCAATCGCGCAAGAGATTGCGACACAGTTCAACGACATCAAACGAGAGCATGATATCGGCGAACTGAAAATCAAAATCTCGGGCTGCATCAATGCCTGTGGCCACCATCATGTTGGTCATATCGGCATATTGGGATTGGACCGTGCAGGCGTCGAAAACTACCAAGTGACGTTGGGTGGAGACGCAACTGAGACTGCGGTTGTTGGCGAACGAGCGGGCCGTGGTTTTTCGGCCGAGGAAATTGTCCCCGCCGTCGAACGGATCGTCGAAACCTATCTGGAACTTCGGGAAAGTGCCGACGAGACATTCTTGCAAACCTATCGACGGACTGGATTGCCACCCTTTAAGGCAGCCCTTTATCCCGAAACCAAAGCCGCAGTAGCAGCCGAGTAACGCAGATGTCGCAAGTTTTTCGCGGATCACCTGGCGCTTTGCCTACCGATGTACCACCAGAAACTCTGGTGACTGCATTGAACGCGCGCCTTCGTAACCACGGGGCGACGGATGTGTTGCGTGCAGCCGTCGACGCCCTGCCTAACCTTGCACTTGTGTCCAGTTTTGGCGCTGAATCCGTTGTGCTGTTGCACCTCAGTGCGATGGTCAAACGCGATATTCCGGTGATCTTCGTGGACACAGAAATGTTGTTCACTGAAACCCTTGTATACCAGCAAGAAGTGGCGGAGCGTTTGAAGCTGAAAGATCTACGGATCATTCGCGCCGATGACACTGCAGAGCACGACCCTGACGGCACATTGCATCAACGCGATACCGATGCGTGTTGCGCGTTGCGCAAAACAGCGCCGTTGCAAAAAGCGCTCAGCCCGTTTTCCAGCTGGATCACGGGACGCAAGCGGTATCAATCTGGACGCCGGGCAAGCCTTGATTTTTTTGAGGTCGAAGACGGAACGCAGCGGATCAAAGTCAATCCATTGGCGCGCTGGTCTCCGGAGGACATTCAGGAATATATGATCGAAAACCGCTTGCCCCGTCATCCAATGGTGGCACAAGGATATCCTTCGATTGGGTGTGCGCCGTGCACGTCCAAGGTCGAAGACGGTGAAGACCCGCGCGCTGGACGTTGGCGTGGCAAAGATAAAGACGAATGCGGCATTCACTTTGTGAATGGTAAAATGGTGCGTGGAGGCGCGTAAGACATGACAATTATCGTGACAGACGAAGGTTTTAGCGCTGACACTTGGGACAAGGGTTTCACCCCAATGGGGGATGCCGCCAATGACGTTGAAGCGCTGGATGTTCCTTCAGATATTGACCCGGATACTATTCCGCTGACATCTGAAATTATCCGCGTAGATTTTCCAAGCTTTGCGGATGGACGTGGGTTCACCATTGCCCGGATGTTGCGCTTGCGCGGCTATAAGGGGCGTTTGCGCGCACGCGGGCACGTCTTGGCCGATCAATACGCCATGGCACGCCGCACTGGATTTGACGAAGTGGAAATCAGCCAAGCTTTGGCTGCGCGCCAACCCGCTGATCAATGGGCCTTTCGCGCAGACTGGAAAGCACATGATTATCAGAACCGCCTACGTGGTGGGCAGGTCGCGGGTTGATTCACCTTTTTCGTTAGCACACAAACAAAAACCTTTCACAAGATAGGATGCGGGTGTAAACTCGCATGGATATATTCATGACCGAGCAATCCCCAGTGAACCAAGCAACCGCCGCCAAGGCACCCGCCCTGCCCGACGCACAGACCGTCACACAGGTGAAACATTGGACAGACCGTCTGTTCAGTTTTCGTGTCAGCCGCCCCGCATCCATGCGATTCCGGTCTGGCGAATTTGTGATGATCGGCCTTATGGGCGATGTAAATCCAAAGACCGGCAAACAAAAACCGCTGTTGCGGGCCTATTCGATTGCATCCCCTGCATGGGATGACGAGCTCGAATTTTATTCGATCAAAGTACAAGACGGTCCTTTGACATCGCGCCTGCAACACATTCAGCCCGGTGACGAAATCATTCTGCGGCCCAAACCTGTTGGAACTTTGGTTCACGACGCGCTGTTGCCCGGAAAACGCCTGTGGTTGTTCGCAACTGGCACTGGGTTTGCACCGTTTGCGTCGCTGCTGCGCGAACCGCAAACCTATGAGGATTACGACGAAATCATCGTCACCCATACCTGTCGCGAAGTCGGAGAGCTTGCCTATGGTGCGGACCTCATCGACAGCATTCGTCAGGACGAAATGCTGGCTGAATTGATGGGCGAAGGCTTCCACGACAAGCTGCGGTATTATCCAACGACCACTCGTGAAGAGAGCCCAAAGATGGGCCGCATCACCGACCTGATGCGTTCGGGAGAAGTCTATAGCGATCTGGGTGTGGCCCCACTGGCGCCTGAAACAGACCGTGCGATGATCTGTGGGAACATGGCGTTCAATCTAGACATCAAAGAATTGCTAGAAGGCTATGGGTTGGAAGAAGGTGCGAATTCCAAACCGGCCCAATATGTCGTTGAAAAAGCCTTCCTCGACTAATTTTCTAAACACTCGAATCGAAAAAGCCGCGCCAGAATATTCTGACGCGGCTTTTTTCATTCTGCTTTGGCGATTGTGTTACAGGCCAAGAGCGGCCTTAACCTGATCCAACAAACCTTGCAGCACTTCTGGGTTTTCGCTGGCTTTTTCCAGACCGGATTTCAGCAACGTTTTCTGCGTCAGGCCCAATTCCGACCCGTCGATCATTTCGACAACTTTATCCAGATCAAACCCATCCGCTGTCAGCAAATCCGCAACTCCAGCGGCGTCCGTTCCAGCATCAGTCGCGGCCTGAGCATCGCTTGCCACATCGGTTGCAGTTTCGGTTGCGTCCGTCACAGAGTCTGCTGCATCACTCACCTCTTCGGTAACCGCGCTGGCGCTTTCGGCTGTTTCGGTTGTGGTTTCGACTGCATCTGCGGCGTCTGTCACCTCTTGGGTCACATCGCTTGCTGCTTGCGTTGCATCAGTTGCCGTTTCTGTAGCCCCTTCTACGACATCACCCGCAGTTTCTGTGACTGCCTCGACAGTTTCGCCAACGGTTTCCGTAGCAGATTCGGTGACGTCAGTGACCGCTTCGACGGCGTCAGAAGCAGACTCTGTTGCGGTTTCCAGCGCCTCTTGGCCGGATTCGACTGTTGCTTCTACCGCGTCAGTTGCAACGTCTTGGGCCCCTTCGACGACGGATTCGGCACCATCAACAACTGCTTGTGCCCCATCTGTCGCGACATCCGCTGCATTTGCAGCACCGTCAGTGGCCGCCTCAACAGCGTCTGTGGCCGTCTCGGTTGCACTTTCGGCGACATCGGACACTGCATCTGTCGCGCCTTCTGCCACGTCCGCTGCAGCATCAACTGCGTCTTCAGCCACGTCAGTTACCGCTTCAACGGCGCTCTCTGTGGCGTCAGTGGCCGTTTCCACCGTGCTTCCCACTGCGTCGCTCGCGCTTTCCAACGCGGCGGGAACACCGACTGCATCTGCCGCCTCGGTCGCGATTTCTTGGACTGAGCGCCCTGAATAAAGTACGTATCCGACGATCACGACGACTGCCGCGACGGCAATCCAAATCAAGTTGCGCATTGTAATCTCCTTTGTTCTGCAAAATCCGAAAAATCCGAACCAAGCGTGCCTTTCGGCTGGAATGCGCAATCACGCGAAAGTCAGCAAGGGGGAAAAACGCGCGAAAGGCAGCGTCAGCACAGAATTGCCGCTTGAAGAGTAACGGCCCTGCGGTTAGGTTCCGGCACCTGTAAACAGCCACGACTTAAGGACAACGACCATCGCTCGCAGACCGCACAATGCGCCGCCGCAAAGAGACACTGGCCCAAGGGTCAACGATCGCATCCGATCAAATGAAATCCGCCTGATTGGCGCCGACGGTGAAAACGTTGGCGTTGTTACGCCGACGAGGGCAATGGAAATGGCCTTCGAAGCAGGGCTAGACCTTGTTGAGATTTCGCCAAACGCCAATCCGCCTGTCTGTAAGATCATGGATTTCGGCAAGTTCAAATATGAACAGCAAAAGCGCGAAAGTGAAGCGCGAAAGAAACAGAAGATCATTGAGATCAAAGAGGTCAAGTTTCGTCCGAACACGGATACAAACGACTATGACGTCAAGATGCGCAATGTTTTCAAGTTCTTGGAAAACGGCGACAAGGTGAAAGTCACCTTGCGATTCCGTGGTCGCGAAATGGCGCACCAGGAACTTGGTCGGCAATTGCTGCACCGTGTTGCGGATGACATCAAAGATTTAGGCAAAGTCGAAAACATGCCCAAAATGGAAGGTCGTCAGATGATCATGATGATCGGACCGCTTCCAACAAATTAAGTCGAATTCAGAACGCATGTTCTAGAAAACCCCGTCTTGTTTCCAAGGCGGGGTTTCGTTTTTTTCAATGGGATTGGTCCTGAATCTAGAATCGTTGACGGCGATCTTGAGTGACCCAAGTGAATCACTCACGCTGGTCCTTCCCCCACGCCAATAAAAAAGCCGCGCAACTTGGCGCGGCTTTTCTGTAATTTTTCCGGTGGGCTCAGCTGGCGGCTTCGATTGCTCGTTTGGTCAGAACACCAACCAAATGCGCGCGGTATGCACCAGTGCCATGCAGATCGTTGATCATACCATCCGCCGGAACCGACGCACCATCGATGGCGCTGGCCACAAAATTTCCGGACAATGCCGATTCTGCTTCCATCCAACGGAACACACCGTCTTCTGAGGCCCCAGTTACGGCCACTCGTACGCCATCCGCATATTTGGCCACAAAGACACCAACCAAAGCGAATCGTGACGCGGGTTGTACGAATTTCTGGTAATTGGCTTTTTCCGGAACGGGGAATTTCACCTCTGTGATGATCTCGCCTTCGTTCAATGAAGTTGAGAACATTCCAGTGAAATATTCTTCTGCCGGGATTTCACGCTTGTTCGTCACAACCGTTGCCCCAGAGGCCATCACAGCGGCAGGATAGCACGCAGCCGGATCATTATTCGCCACTGACCCACCTATGGTTCCCCGATTGCGAACTGCAGGATCCCCAATATGCGAAGCCAAATCAGCCAAGGCCGGGTAAATGGACGCCCCCGCAGATGCGACAGTCGCATGCGGCGTTGCCCCACCAATGCAAAGCGCACCATCATCGCCAGTGCGGACACCGTTCAGTTCTGCGATTCCGGTCAAGCTGACCAATTTTGATGGGCTTGCCAAACGTTGCTTCATTGTGGGCAACAAGGTTTGCCCACCCCCAAGCGCCTCTGCGTCATCCCCAGACAGCGCGGCAACCGCGTCTGCGACTGTTGCGGGTTTTTCAAACTCGAAGTTATACATCTTTCTTTCCTTTCATTGATGCGTGACCCAAAAATCCTGCGTCACAGCACCAAACAAACTCCGGCAGGTTCGGGGCGGACCCCGAACCTGAATTCGATCAACTGTTCATGGCTGACCAGACACGTGACGGGCTAAGTGGCATATCGATATGCGTCACATCCTTGCCGCCACGTTGCAGCGCATCCACAACTGCATTGACCACAGCCGGCGGCGATCCAATCGCACCCGCTTCGCCACAGCCCTTCACACCCAACGGATTGTGCGTGCACGGCGTCTGGCAAGAATGATCAACGTCATAGAAAGGAAGATCATCGGCCCGTGGCATCGCGTAATCCATGTAAGACGCGCTTAGCAATTGGCCGTTTTCGTCATAGACACAGTTTTCCAACAACGCCTGACCAATACCTTGACCGATGCCACCATGCACCTGACCATCCACAATCATCGGGTTGATGATATTGCCAAAGTCATCCGCCGCAGCAAAACGTTCGATGGTGACTTTGCCTGTGTCTGGGTCCAGTTCGACCTCGCAAGCATAAGCGCCTGACGGATAGGTAAAGTTCGACGGATCATAGAACGCCGTTTCCTCGAGGCCCGGTTCGATATCTTCCAGCGGATAGTTATGCGGCACATAGGCGGCCAAACACACATCGCCCCAAGCTACCGATTTATCCGTTCCGGCAATGCTGAACGTCCCGTTTTTCAATTCAACGTCCGCATCTGCAGCTTCCATCAAATGGGCCGCGATCTTTTTGGTCTTGGCGATGATCTTTTCGGTTGCCCGAACCATAGCCGAACCACCAACCGCGATCGAACGCGATCCATATGTGCCCATACCCATCGGAGTATTTGCCGTATCGCCGTGAACGATTTCGACCATGCCTTCGTCAACGCCAATCATTTCGGCAATGACCTGCGGGAATGACGTCTCGTGCCCCTGCCCGTGGCTGTGTGACCCGGTCATAACAACAAGACCACCGGTCGCATTCACACGCACGGTCGCGCTTTCATAAAGACCAGCGCGCGCGCCCAATTGCCCCACAAGGTTTGACGGTGCGATACCGCAAGCCTCAATGTAGCAATTCACACCCAAACCACGCCATTTGCCTTTGGCCTCGGATGCGGCGCGACGGGCTTCAAAACCAGACAGATCAGCGATCTGTTCCAGCTTGTCCATCGTCGCATGATAATCGCCAGTGTCATATTCCACCGCAACAGGTGTCGCGTATGGGAATTCAGTGATGAAGTTCTGGCGACGCAGCGCCAACGGATCAACACCCAGTTCCCGCGCGGCCTTATCAATGACGCGTTCCAACTGGAAAGTTGCCTCGGGACGTCCTGCCCCACGATAGGCATCAACAGGCACTGTATTGGTAAAGACCGCTTTCACATTCACGTAAATCAGCGGCGTTTTATAGTTCCCGGCCATCAACGTGCCGTGCAGCCAAGTTGGAACAGAAGGCGCGAACGTAGAGAGATAGGCCCCCATATTCGCATAGGTGTCGGTCCGAATAGCGGTAAAGTTGTTGTCGCTGTCCAATGCCAACTGAATCTTGGTCACGTGGTCACGCCCATGGGCATCAGAAATAAACGCTTCTGATCGCGATGACGTCCATTTGACCGGTCGATTGATCTGTTTGGATGCGAATGTCACAAAGGCTTCTTCCGCGTAATGGAAGATTTTCGTGCCAAATCCACCACCAACATCAGGTGCCACAACGCGCAGCTTGTGTTCTGGAATACCCAGAACAAATGCGCCCATAAGCAACCGGATAACATGCGGGTTTTGTGACGTTGTATACAGCGTTGAATCGCCGGTTCCGCGCGCATAATCCCCAACAGCAACACGAGGTTCCATCGGGTTTGCGACCAGCCGGTTATTGACCAACTCAAGCGTCGTTACATGTGCGGCATCATCGAATGCCTTGCCAACCGCTTCTTTGTTTTCCTCAACGAAACCCCAGTCATAACAAAGGTTTGACGTCAGATCATCATGTACTTTTGTCGATCCGTCTGCGACGGCCGCTTTCATATCTATGACCGCAGGCAGTTCAGAAATTTCGACATTGATCGCTTCGGCGGCGTCACGTGCTTGTTCCAACGTATCTGCAATAACGGCCGCTACGATTTCACCAACATGACGCACTTTCCCTTGCGCAATGATTGGGTGCGCTGGTTCTTGCATCGGTTCGCCGTGACGGTCTGTCACCTGCCAACCACAAGGCAATCCGCCCACAGCTTCGAAATCCGCACCTGTAAAGATGCGCACGACTCCGGCCATGCCAGACGCCGCACTTGTATCGACCGCATTGATCGTTCCGTGCGCGATATCCGAACGCAAGAAAAATACATGCGATTGACCATGCACATTGATGTCATCGGTGTAATTGCCAGCCCCTGTTAGGAACCTCACATCTTCGCGCCGCTTCGGTGCTGCGCCAATGCCTGAATCCTTCGGCATAGTCTTCCTCCCTTTATTGCTGCGAAAGCACGTGCGCCTGAACCTCGTCTTGCCTTTTCAGACAAACCTCCCAGAGTTTCAGCGACGGCCTCGTTGCTTGAACGTTATTCTGCGGCGATGGCGCTGACATCCTGACCGGATGCGGCCAAGATTGCTTTGACGATGTTATGATACCCTGTGCAGCGACACAGATTGCCTTCCAGATATTCCCGGACTTCCTGTTCGCTTGGCTTTGGATTGTCTTTCAACAATGCAGCCGTCGACATCACCATTCCGGGCGTGCAGAATCCACATTGCAGGCCGTGGTGATCTTGAAAGGCTTGCTGAATGACGGACAATGTTCCGTCTTCGCTTGCTTCACCTTCAATGGTTGCAACATCCGCGCCTTCGGCTTCGACAGCCAGCATTGTGCAGGATTTAACCGCAACCCCGTCCACATGAACGACACACGCCCCACACTGAGACGTATCGCACCCAACATGGGTTCCTGTGAGATTAAGGCTTTCGCGCAAAAATGATGACAAAAGCGTGCGCCCTTCAACATCTCCGGATGCAGCCTTGCCGTTCACGGTCATTGAGACCTGTGTCATCGAGTTCCTCCCGTTTCATGTTTTCTTTTGACGAGAGTTAAGCACGACAGTTTCTAGTTGAGAACTAAAAACTTAACACTGATCACGATTTATGCCTTTTTAGCCTTTGGATGCTCTTGGGCGTGGCCGGGTCGGTATCTCTTTCAAAAGCCCCCCGACACCCATGGCTTGGATATCTGATTGGGTCAGCTTTACCCCACAAACAAGCCGTTCCAACACCCAATCCGCCCCATTCAAGGCAGGTGAGCGCGCACAGCCCGGCAGACCTATGACCGGGCGGTTATTGGCCGTTCCAAAAAATAATAGATTTCCGGGATCAACCGGCATTCCGTATGCATCGACATGTCCACCCGCCAAACGAAGACCTTCCGGGGCTTCATCCATTACGTCCGATGTTGCCGATGCCGTCAGGATAAGAACAACATCCCCCGGCGCGTCTGTGATGGCTTGGGCAATATCTCGACATTCATGATCAACCACCACCCGTTCTGTCAGGGACATCCCAAACCGACTTAATCGCTCGGTTGTGACGCGACGCCCTTTTTCCGATGGCGTTTCTGATCCAACTTGCGTTTCAATCAAGGTGGCGGTTCGGAATACTGGTTTGGCGATCTCAAGCGCTGAAACTGCGGCCTCTTGTGCACGAGACAGCGCGGATTGTGGCACGGCATAGGCGATGATTTTGATCGTCGCGACCATTGTTCCGGCATCGACGCGCGTAAATGGTGCCAAAGTGGCGACCGTGATCATCGGGTCAACTAGATTTGTCGCAACAACGGCTTGGGCATCAATGATCGCGACGCCTGGGCCTTGTGCATACAGGTTTACGCGTCCTGCACCGGCATTTGCGATACGCAATCCTTGTTTCTCGGGCGATGGCACCAACGCCTGTGCCAGTGCGGCGGCGGCGGTATTTTCTTCGATATCACCCGCTTCTAAACGCGCGACCACGACATCCGGGATACCCCCTGCGCGCAGTGCATAAATTTCTCCCGCTTGAAGAACGGTCCCTTTGGCTATTCTGCCGGTCCCGACGTTCAATGAATGCGCAAGAACTGCGCCTTCGGCTTCGCCCAATGGAACACGACCAAACTTCATTTTGGCTGCCGCAACGTTTGGGTCATTTCTGCAATGACGGATATCGCGATTTCTTGTGGATTTACGCCACCGATATTCAATCCAATCGGCCCATGAATGCGCCCGATTTCATCAGCTGAGAACCCAGCGTCTTCCAATCTGGACACACGTTTTGCATGGGTCCGTTTTGACCCCAAAGCGCCAATATAGAAAACCTTGGATTTCAAGGCCAAATGCAACGCCGGGTCGTCAATTTTGGGGTCATGCGTCAGCAAAACCAAAGCGGTGCGCGCGTCCAACCCCATCTCTGCCAATGCATCATCAGGCCAATCGTTGATAACTTTGGTGTCGGGGAAACGCGATTGCGCGCCAAAGGCTTCGCGCGGATCGATAATGACCGGGTCATATCCGGCAATCCGGGCCATAGGCACAAGCGCTTGCGCAATGTGGACACCGCCAACAATGGCCAGACGTAAAGGAGGGTTATGAATACCGACAAACGTTTTCCCGTCATCTTCGACACCCGATCTGTCTTGAGCAAACCGCGCGGGATACCCGTCGCTAACAAGCGTGCGGTGTTGCGAATTGAGATCCGCCACGTACGCCAATTGTCTGCGCGTCGCACGGGTTGTGACGATTGTGTTTAAAATGTCTTCTGACAAAGTTGCGCCGACAGGTTCGACCAGCACCCGAATTGTGCCCCCGCATGCCAGACCAACGGCAAAAGCGTCATCATCGCTGACGCCATATTCCAGCACCCGCGCTTGCCCCTGCTCTAACGCCTCTAATGCTTCGACGACGACGGCCCCTTCGACGCAGCCACCCGACACTGACCCTTGCATTTCGCCGTCCCCGGCAATCACCAATTGCGCGCCTGCGCGACGTGGCGCGCTGCCCCATGTTTCAATAACCGTTGCCAATGCGGCGCGGCGTCCAGCCTTATGCCATTCCAAAGCAAGTTCAGGTGCACGGTCGATTAATGTTTCTGTCATGTGGCTCTCCCCTCTATTACAGGTAGTCGCCTAACACGTCTTGGGCAATCCCCCGCTTGCAAGCCACCCGCGTGCAAACTACATCTGCAGTAACTTAAAAGGAGTGCGTGCATGCCCATTACCGCCCAAGACATCGACGACATGATCCGCGAAGCCTTTCCCGAGGCTGACATTTCGGTGCAGGGAGATGATGGCGCGCATTTTGCAGCCCAAGTGATTGACGAGAGTTTCCGCGGAAAAAATCGCATTCAACAACAGCGCGCAGTCTATGCCGCCCTAAAGGGCAAAATGGACGGATCACAAGGTGAATTGCACGCATTGGCTCTGACAACCAAGGCACCTTGATGTCACTTTGGCGTTCCATAACTTATCCATTTCGCAGGCAACCGCGTGGGCCACTGGCATCACGTCGACCAGATCGCGCCGAACTGGGACAAACGCGAGATGTGCCATTGGGTATGGAAGAAATTGACTTGGACCTTATCAAAACGGTTGCCCGAAAAAACGACACGCTTGAAAAGACCAATATGGCCTCCGAGCGAAATGGAGGGTTTTTGACGGGACACCGTAATACCTACGTGGCCCCGATGCCCGAAGACGAAAGCTATGCTGCGCGGTTTCACCGTGCATTTAACAAGAAAGGTACACCCTAATGAGCGATGCAGCGACGCAGATTGCGGATACAAACAAAGCAAATGACGTTGTGCTTTATATGAAAGGCACAAAAACCATGCCGCAATGCGGCTTTTCCAGCCGTGTGGCCGGGGTGCTGAATTACATGAACGTCGATTTTGCTGACGTGAACGTTTTGGCGGATGACGCGTTGCGTCAGGGAATCAAAGACTTTTCGGATTGGCCAACAGTTCCACAGCTTTATATCAAAGGCGAATTTGTCGGTGGTTGTGACATCATCACCGAAATGACGTTGTCCGGTGAACTGGATCAATTGTTCGAAGAAAACGGCGTTTCTTATGACAAAGATGCAGCGGACAAAATCCGCGAAGCAAACGCGGAAGAATAACCAATAAGAAGCCTCAGGCGCGCAAATTACGCGCCTGATTGCTCTTCTATCTGGGCGGCAAGCGCTTCTGCCCGTGCTGCCAATTCTGCCATATGATCTGTGACCGATTGCGGAATAACCGGCACTTCAACGCGCTCTGGTTCTGGTCCCGGGGCCGATTGCAGACCAGCCAATTCAGCGTCACGTTCTGACAATTTGCCCTGCAACGCATTGGCCTTGTCTTCCATACTGGCCGTTTTATCCGCCAACATCAGACCCGCCATCAACAACATACGCGCTTCTGGCATGCGGCCGACTTGCTGCACCAAAACCTGTGCTTCGTCGTCCAGCATCTTTGCCGCAGACTGCAAGTATGTTTCTTCGCCTTCCTGACATGCGACGCCAAACGAACGCCCACCGATATGAATCGTGACTTCAGGCATGATTGGTCTCCTCCGCTTCGGTCAACGCCGTTTCCAAAGCCCCCAATATGGTTGCCGTTTCCGCGATGTCAGCCGCGCGTGACGCACGCAGCCCTTCCAATTCCGACAGCATTGCCTTGTTGATCAAATGCGGATCGCCAACGCCTGCTTCGTTTGCATCGCGCAATGCCGCGTTAGACACCCGCAACAATTCATTCGCTTTTTTCAAGCGCTGCAACTCGACATCCAAAGCCGCCATTCGTTCGGCAGCTGTTTGTCGTATGGTATCAAGCTGTTCCGACAATTTCCGCGAGCGTTCTTTTAATTGCGCATTGGCAAGGCGTTCGTCTTCCAATTCGGCGCTGATTGCGCTTGAATCATTGGATGGGTCTGATCCCAACGCTCCTAATCCGTTTGCGATCCGCTCCATTGCAGATGCCAAACGACGTTCAAGTTCTTCCAATTCGTTCATGCCCGCGGCCACCCCCGTCTGCCGTTTTAATTCCCTTCAAAGATCCGAAAGCGCAATATACGCAGCGAATCAACTCTCGGTCAGGTTGAAGCAGAGAATAGCGAAAGCCAGACTGAATTGCGCCCCCCTTTATGTTCAAAGACTTGGGCCTCGGCGTTAAAGTGTAGATGTCCTGTTTTTTTGGACAGGCTTGCACTTAAACAAGGGGCTGTTATTGAGCCTCATCTCATTTGGCTTACGAAAGGTCGTTCTCGTGGACATCGACGCGTTGCGCACAGCACACCCAGATCATTGGTCTAAAGCGACTGCTATTCGGGCATTGGCCCTTGATGCAGTTGCAGCCGCAAACTCGGGACACTCGGGTATGCCTATCGGTATGGCTGATGTCGCAACGATCCTTTTTGAAAAGCACCTCAAATTCGATCCCAATGCCCCACAATGGCCAGACCGCGACCGATTTATTCTGTCAGCGGGTCACGGATCGATGCTTCTTTATGCGTTGCTGCACCTAACCGGTTACGCGGACATGACAATCGAACAAATAAAGAATTTCCGTCAGTCGGGCGCAATTACAGCAGGTCATCCGGAAAACTTTTTGTCGGACGCTATTGAAACGACCACTGGACCTTTGGGTCAGGGTCTTGCCAATTCCGTCGGCTTTGCCATGGCCGAAGAAATTCAACGTGCGCAATTTGGTAAAAAGATTGTCGATCACTATACATATGTGATCGCGGGCGACGGTTGCCTAATGGAAGGTGTCAGCCAAGAAGCCATCACACTGGCTGGCCGTCATCAGCTGTCCAAACTGATCGTGTTCTGGGACAATAACGGTATCACAATTGATGGCACCGTTGATTTGGCCGACCGCACTGATCAGATCTTGCGGTTTAAATCCGCAGGTTGGGCCGTCATTGAAATCGACGGTCATGACCCTGAACAAATTGATGCCGCCATTACCAAGGCGAAATCACAGGGCAAACCGTCGATGATTGCGTGCAAAACGCATATCGCTCTGGGTCACGCTGCGCAGGACACCTCAAAAGGTCACGGCGCTTTGACAAATGACGAACAAAACGTTGCCGCCAAATCTGTTTGGGGTTGGACATCAGATCCTTTTGTCATCCCAGCAGACATTCAAACCATGTGGAAAGACATTGGTGCACGGGGCGCGCCAGAACGCGACGAGTGGACCGCACGTTTGGAATCCGTTGCAAAGAACAAACAAGAGCGGTTTTGGCGTGTTTATTCGGGCGAAGTTCCAACACGTTTTGCGTCGGTCATCCGAACGTTCAAAAAGGAAATGTCCGAAGCCGCGCCTAAATTGGCCACACGCGCCAGTTCCGAAAAGGTTTTGCAGGTCGTAAATCCAGTCTTGACCGAAACCGTTGGTGGTTCTGCGGATTTGACAGGGTCAAACAACACCAAGACTGAAGACCAAGGCGTGTTCGACACAGACAACCGCAAAGGGCGTTACGTCCATTGGGGTGTGCGTGAACACGGAATGGCGTCCGCGATGAACGGCATGGCATTGCACGGTGGTATCCGCCCATACGGCGGTACGTTCATGTGCTTTACGGATTATGCGCGCCCGGCGATGCGTTTGGCTGCGTTGATGAAAATACCAAGTGTATTTGTCATGACGCATGATTCCATTGGTTTGGGTGAAGACGGTCCGACGCACCAACCTGTTGAACATCTGGCAATCAGCCGTTCAACGCCAAACACCTATGTGTTCCGCCCTGCGGATATCATCGAAACGGCTGAATCTTGGGAATTGGCGCTGACGATGAAATCATCGCCAAGTGTCTTGTCATTGACACGTCAAGGATTGCCGACCGTGCGTACGGATCACAAATCCAAGAACCTGACAGCACAGGGTGCGTATGTCCTGAAAGACGCCGAAGCCAAGCGTCAGGCCATCATCATTGCCACCGGTTCCGAGGTCGAAGTGGCCCTTGCTGCGCGCGACCTTCTGGAAGCTGAAGGGATCGGAACACGTGTCGTTTCAATGCCTTGCATGGAGTTGTTCGCCGAACAGGAAGAAACATATCGCAGACGTGTGTTGCCTTCTGGATCTGTACGTGTCGGCGTCGAAGCCGCCGTGCGTCAAGGTTGGGATCGTTGGTTGATGGGCGAACGCGGACGCGACACCAAAGCCGCCTTTGTCGGTATGGACAGTTTCGGTGCGTCGGCCCCAGCTGGCGAGTTGTTCGAACATTTCGGCATCACAGCCGCCAATGTTGCAGACCAAGTCAAAGCGCTTTTGTAAAGCGGCGCTTCGACAGCGGCTTAACACTTTGGAAACCAAATGCTCCAAATTTGGTAGCACCAGTCGATCAATTTGATGCACTTTACCTTTGGGTGATTGGTGTGAGAATTTATATGATTGGTCTATTTATACTAGGTGGAGTCTTTGGTGCGACGGGTGCCTCTACGGCCCTCTTGATGGGGGCAAGCCTGCCCAAGGCGGCCTTAATCTATTTTGGGGTCGGAACAGTCTTGCCTGCCACAGGGATCATTTCGATGTCTTTGCGCAGCAATGAAAACAAGATTGTTCCGGCGGGCGCGTCTCAGTCGTTCGAAGATACGTTGTCGCAATGGAACGCTGATCCTGAAAGCAATCAGAACACACAGTGTTTGGATCGTTCAGACGACGAAGACGATGATCAACAGGACAAGGTGGCGTAGCGGGCTGGATCAGTCGCCACTGATGGCTCGCCACAGTGGCGTGATGACCTTTTCGCCGACCGGGATAAGAAGAAACCCAAGTCCTAGTCCCAAGATGCCATCAATGGTCGCTTTGCTTAGCCATTCGCCGAATCCAAAGAATGCTGGGGGCAACGCGTGCCCCACCGCCGCGGCAACGTCATGGATCAAGTGGCCCAAAGCCCCTGCCCCCATTTCTTCTAGCCCGTGAATGACAATTGAGCCGCCCACCCAAAGCATGGCGGCCGTACCGACAACCGTCAGCAGCTTCATGAACCCCGGCATGACCTTGACGATACCACGGCCAACCGCTCGGGTCGCACTAAGACGCCCTCGTCGCACCATGGCCAGACCTAAATCATCGGCTTTTACGATCAACGCAACCGATCCATAAACGGCCACGGTGATCAACACAGCGGTTACTGCCAGCGTTGCAGCTTCGAACCAAAAGTTGCTTTCGGGAATTGCAGCCAAAGCAATTGTCATGATCTCGGCTGATAAAATGAAATCCGTTTTGATGGCCCCTTGCGCCTTTTCCTCTTCAAGTTTGGCAGGATCATCGATCTTTTCATCTTTGTGCGCGTAATCATCATGCCCAGCCCCGCCAAATCCGGTGACATGGGCCACTTTTTCTGCCCCCTCGAAACACAAATAGGCACCGCCCAACATCAATAACGGCGCAATGGCCCACGATGCGAATGCGGATAACGCCAATCCGACTGGCAATAGGATCAGTAGCTTGTTGCGAAAACTGCCCTTGGCAATCTTCCAGATGATCGGCAATTCACGGTCCGCTGAAAATCCCTGAACATATTTGGGCGTCACCGCAGCATCATCGATGACGGCACCGGCGGCCTTTGCTCCGGCCTTCGCAGCTTGCGCGGCCACGTCATCAATGCTCGTCGCGGCAACTTTTGCGATTCCCGCCACGTCATCCAATAAAGCTAGTAAACCGCTCATTTTGATCCCCTTTACACGTCTTCCGAGAGCTAACATCCTTCTTTTGCAATGCAAACTCAATCCGGCGCTCTAGTTTCGTCGCTAACATTCAAGGTTTATCGCTAACAGCGCTTGCCGCCCTATTTTCGCTGAAATTCAAAGGAGTTATACGCCGGACAACATAATCTTGTTAGGTGACGCTATGACAATCAAAGTAGGTATCAACGGTTTTGGACGCATTGGGCGATCTACGTTGTCACATATCTGCGCCAGCCGACGGAACGACATCGAAGTTGTCCGATTGAACGCAACGGGTCCGATTGAATCAGCCGCGCACCTGATAAAATACGACAGCGTTCATGGCGCTTATCCCGGCGAAGTGCGCGTCAGCGACAGCGCCATTGATCTTGGGCGCGGTCCAATTGATGTTCAATCCACCTATGATTTGGATGCATTGGATTGGGATGGTTGTGACGTGGTCTTAGAATGCACGGGCCAATTCAACGACGGTCAAAAGGCCAAGGCCCATTTGGAACGCGGCGCAAAACGTGTCCTGATATCTGCGCCTGCCAAAAACGTGGATCGCACAATTGTATACGGCGTCAATCATCGCGCACTGCGTGACACGGATACACTGGTATCGAACGGATCTTGCACGACCAATTGCCTTGCTCCTTTGGCAAAGGTCCTTGACGAAGGCATTGGCATCGAAAGCGGGATCATGACGACGATCCACGCCTATACCGGCGACCAACCCACTCACGACAAGCGTCACAGTGATTTTTACCGCGCCCGCTCCGCGTCAATGAGCATGATTCCGACATCGACAGGTGCCGCCAAAGCGCTCGGCGAAGTCTTACCCAACCTAAAAGGCAAATTGGACGGGTCTGCCATGCGTGTTCCTACGCCAAATGTGTCTGCTGTTGATTTGACCTTCATGGCCAGCCGTGATGTCACCGAAACAGAGGTGAACGCGCTGGTTCAAGAGGCCGCACTTGGCCCAATGGGGCACGTTTTGTCTTATGATCCAGAACTAAAAGTCTCTGTCGATTTCAACCACACCGACCATTCATCGATCTTTGCTCCCGATCAGACCAAAGTCGTCGGCAAGCGTATGGTTCGCGTATTGGCGTGGTATGACAACGAATGGGCGTTTTCCGTTCGCATGGCGGATGTCGCTGTGGCACTTGGGCGCTTGAATTAAACGCAACAAGTTCTAAACGCTTGAGCATTACGGGTGGGACTGTCACAACAGTCCTGCCCTTTTCGTTTTTGGAGCCGTCGTTTGAACAACACTGTCGCATTTGTGCTGGGCGTTTTTTTGGTTTGCGCGATTGCAGCGGACGCAATTCTGTTCGACGCAACCAATTTGGTTTTCCTCGGTAAAAAGCTGGCCGAATTAATCGAATGGCTTGCGTTTTGGCGATAAACCATCCGTGATGGGTTGAACTGTCGCGCACCGGTTGCACAACGTTGACATCGCCTGCGTCGCATGCGAATTGCCCATCAAGTTGTTAGCGATAACGACACTGCATATTTTTATGGCAAATGACACAGCAAAACTCATTGGAGGGACGCGCAGATGACTATCAAACTCGCCATCAATGGCTTCGGCCGTATCGGGCGCAACGTATTGCGCGCAATCGTTGAATCTGGACGCACAGATGTCGAAGTTGTTGCAATCAACGACCTTGGACCTGTTGAAACAAACGCGCATCTATTGCGCTATGACAGCATCCACGGACGCTTTCCTGCGACCGTTACGGTGCAAGGCAGTACTATTGACGTTGGCCGCGGCCCCATCGAAGTCACAGCCATTCGCAACCCGGCTGAATTGCCCTGGAGCCATATCGACGTGGTTCTGGAATGCACCGGCATTTTCACGTCCAAAGAAAAGTGCCAAGCGCATCTGGAAAACGGATCAAGCCGTGTTTTGATTTCAGCACCGGGATCAGACGCAGACAAAACGATTGTGTATGGCGTCAACCACGGATCGCTTAGTGCGTCAGACATCATTGTTTCAAACGCATCTTGCACGACAAACTGTCTTGCGCCTGTTGCCAAAGTTCTGAACGATTCCGTTGGCATCAAACGCGGGTTTATGACGACCGTTCACAGCTATACCGGTGATCAGCCGACATTGGACACAATGCACAGCGATCTTTATCGCTCGCGGGCGGCCGCAATGAGCATGATCCCAACATCCACAGGTGCTGCACGCGCTGTTGGTCTGGTTATGCCAGAATTGAACGGGAAACTTGACGGCGTTGCGATCCGCGTTCCGACGCCAAATGTGTCCGTGGTCGATCTGACCTTCGAAGCCAACCGCGACACCAACATCGAAGAAATCAACGAAGCGATCAAAGCCGCAGCAGCGTCTGGCCCCCTTAAGGGTGTCTTGGGTGTTACGGATGAAAAGCTGGTTTCGATGGACTTCAACCATGATCAGCATTCGTCGATCTTTGCGACGGATCAAACCAAAGTCATGGATGGCAATTTGGTGCGCGTCCTCAGCTGGTATGACAACGAATGGGGTTTCTCGAACCGGATGGGCGACACCGCCGCCGAAATGGGAAAATACCTTTAATTCAAGACGGGCGCCTTCGGGCGCCCTTCTTATTTCAGGCGCTCCAGCAACGCGTCTTTGACAGCCGGTGTTACGAACTTTGAAATGTCGCCGTCCAAACGCGCAATTTCCTTGACCAGTTTGGATGCAATCGCCTGATGCTGTGCTTCTGCCATCAGAAAGACAGTTTCGATTGAATCATCCAGCTGACGGTTCATTCCCACCATTTGATATTCATATTCGAAATCTGCCACCGCGCGCAGGCCGCGCACAATGAGTTGAGCCCCGACATCGCGGGCACAATTAATCAACAAATTTTCGAATGGGTGTGCAACAATTTCAACGCCAGTCTGCTCTGTTAAAGCGGCTGTTTCGGCTTCGATCATTGCCACACGCTCTTCCAATGAAAAAAGAGGGCCTTTGTCACGGTTTATTGCCACACCGATAACCAGACGGTCCACCAACGCCGTCGCACGGCGTATGATGTCCATATGCCCCAAAGTCAGGGGGTCGAAGGTGCCTGGGTATAGACCGATACGCATGGGTCCACTCCTGCTAAACGTTCTTCAAACGTGTGGTTACATCTGATTGCCGGAAATGCAACCAGTTGGCAGGTAATGTTACGACACCTTTTAGTGCCCCATAATCATGCCTTCCAATGCATCTTTTTCCATTGCCAGCTCTGTCAGGCGTGCTTTGACCACATCGCCCAAGGTGACAAGGCCGACCAATTGATCATCCTCAACAACAGGCATGTGACGAAACCGCCCTTCGGTCATGCGCGAAAGGATATCGTCTGCTTTGTCTTCACGCGTGCAAGTCATCAGTTTTGCAGTCATATGCGTTTCAACTGGATCTTGCAGAATCGAACCGCCTTTGCGCGCCAGTTCTCGCACAATATCCCGTTCTGAAAGGATACCTTCCGCACGTACGCCATCTGTGGAAATGACCACAGTTCCGATACGCCTTTCGGCCAACAACTTTGCCGCAGAAGCAATTGTAGTGCCCGGAACAACCGTGACGACCGCGTCGTCAGATTTGGATTTCAGGATTTGGTGGACCAGCATAGGTTGCCTCCCTGACATATTTCATTACTGCAGCGTCGCCTTACAACCTATAGTCTGTCAAGCCTGTGTCTCTAACTGCGCCACTTCAGCGCGTACTCCGTTTGCCAAACGCGTGGCAAACCGTGTCAGACGGGCGTCGTTTCGATCTGCAGAATGGCGCACCAGATAGAAACTTCGGGTGAGCGAAAATTCATTTTCCAGGATTCGACGCACGCCCGGCAAAGATGGAAGCGCAAAGTCATGCGTGACACCCACGCCGCCGCCTTGGGTCAACATACGCGCCTGCACGGCAACCGAATTTGATGTGAGCGGTACGCGATCGAACCCCAAATTGTCCAAATAATCCAATTCAGCATCGAAAATCATGTCCGGGATGTAGCCAATCAACCTGTGCTTTGACAGATCAGACAGGCGGTCTATCTTTGGATGCGCCCGCAAGTAGGTTTCGGACGCCGCAAAGTGCAATTTGTAATCCGTGATGCGTTGAACCAGCAGTCGCCCTTCGTCGGGCGCACTGACCCCAATGGCCAAATCCGCCTCGCGTCTGGTCAGATTGAACACACGCGGCAATGCCACGATCTGGATATCAAGGTCGGGATGCTCTTCGACAATTGTCTTACACACCTGCGGAAGCAGATAATTCGCGGCCCCGTCTGGTGCCCCCAGTCGGATTTGCCCACGAAACCCCGTCGCATCTGATCTTTCCCGTGCTGCGACACTGGCAGTCGCGGCCCGCATCGATTCTTCGGCTATTTCGGCACGTTTCAACAAATCGACCCCGACATCGGTCAACGAATAGCCCCGTGGCGATTTACGAAACAGGACCGTCTTGAGCTGAGTTTCCAGCCGCGTCACCCGTCGCCCCATCGTCGCCGGATCAAGCCGCAATTCGCGCCCTGCCGCCGTCAGGCTGCTTTGGCGCGCGACTGCCAGAAAAATGCGTAGGTCATCCCAATTGTCAAACATCGATCCATCTTGCATTTTTGCAAAGCACTTTTGAAATCTTGGGGCTTTTCCCGGCGTTTTTGCAAGACTATTCTATCGACAACCAAGATCGAGGAGGATCAGATGCAAGAACTCACACATTATGTAGATGGCGCACATGCCAAAGGTGGCTCTGGACGCTTTGCTGACGTTATGAATCCCGCAACCGGCGAAGTCCAAGCGCAAGTGCCCTTGGCGTCAACCGCCGAAGTTGGACACGCGATAGACGTCGCAGCCGCTGCGCAACCTGCATGGGCCGCCACGAACCCGCAGCGCCGGGCACGTGTGTTGATGAAATTCGTCGATCTGTTGAACCGGGACATGGATAAACTGGCCGAGGCGCTTAGCCGTGAACATGGCAAAACCATCCCCGACGCGCGCGGCGACGTGCAGCGTGGCTTGGAAGTTGTGGAATACTGCATTGGCGCGCCACATCTTTTGAAAGGCGAATATACTGACAGCGCCGGCCCCGGCATTGATATGTATTCGATGCGTCAAGCATTGGGTGTGACTGCGGGGATTACGCCGTTCAACTTCCCTGCGATGATCCCAATGTGGATGTTTGCGCCGGCCATTGCCTGTGGAAACGCATTTATCCTGAAACCATCCGAACGCGACCCGTCCGTTCCGTTGATGTTGGCTGAACTGCTAGAAGAAGCAGGATTGCCGAAAGGCATTTTGCAGGTTGTGAACGGCGACAAAGAAGCCGTCGATGCGTTGCTTCAGCATCCTGTCGTTCAATCCATCGGGTTTGTTGGGTCGACCCCGATCGCGGAATACATTTATGCCGAAGGCTGCAAGGCCGGAAAACGGGTGCAATGTTTTGGCGGTGCAAAAAACCACATGATCATTATGCCAGATGCAGACATGGATCAGGCCGCAGACGCGCTGATTGGGGCTGGGTATGGAGCAGCAGGCGAACGCTGCATGGCGATTTCCGTTGCCGTCCCCGTTGGCGATGAAACCGCTGACCGCCTCATTGAAAAATTGGTGCCACGAATCGAACGATTGAAGGTTGGGCCTTACACGGCTGGCGAAGACATGGATTATGGTCCGGTCGTCACCGCCGCGGCAAAGGCAAACATCGAACGTCTTGTGCAATCCGGTGTGGATCAAGGCGCAAAGCTTGTGGTCGACGGGCGCGGCTTCAAATTGCAGGGGTACGAAGAAGGGTATTTTGTCGGACCTCACCTGTTTGATCACGTCACAAAAGACATGGACATCTATACAACCGAGATTTTCGGCCCCGTGCTGTCAACAGTGCGCGCCAAAACCTATGAAGAGGCGCTTGGTCTTGCCATGGATCATGAATATGGCAACGGTACTGCCATCTTTACCCGTGATGGCGACGCGGCCCGAGACTTTGCCAATCGCATCAACATCGGCATGGTTGGTATCAACGTGCCAATCCCGGTTCCACTGGCCTATCATACATTTGGCGGTTGGAAAAAATCCGTGTTTGGCGATCTGAATCAACACGGTCCTGACAGTTTCAAATTCTATACGCGCACTAAGACAATTACGTCGCGTTGGCCTTCTGGTATCAAAGAAGGCGGCGAATTTAACTTTAAAGCGATGGACTGACCTCGCAACCTATACTGGATCACGTTAAGTGGCCTTAGGCATGGCAGCAACAAACTGCCATGCCTTTTACACGCCTAGGTTCGCCCTTAATTTTGCAACATTTTGCGACAATACTCGTAAAAATGTACACGATTTTTGATCTTTTTCGTCCAAAGAAGAAAGTGTCGCTGGCATATGCTGAAGCGGGTGAAACCCATATTCTTTGCAGTATGGAAAAGCCGCACACACGATTTCCGCATCAACATTCGCGTACCAGTCAAACCATCAGACAGGACGACAATAAGTACACGCAGTTCGACCGCCGGCAAACGCGTCAAAGTGCCAACATCGAACAATACGGTGCTGCGCGCCCAAACGAATTGATGGCTTCGAAGGATACGGACGACAGCAATCCAAATTCATCGCCTGCCACGACACAGGTAAAACCACATTCGGTGCCAATTGATATTCTGCGCAAAGCGTTACCAGGCCGATGCAACGTTCATACGGCAAACACCGCACCAAGTGTTCCATCGATCCACGATGCTTTTGACGAAGATCAAGACAACTAAAGCCCCATCACATCCCCTTCTTTTCAGCTGATTGCGAAAGGGATGGGCAGGATCAGTTTCGTTTACGCACGGACATTTCGCGGCTAGGTTTACGCTTGAAATTTTGTCTATGATCCGTTAATTAAACACTTGTTCATTAATGGCGTAGGACACGACCCATGCACTTTGCTTTGAGCGAGGAACAAGAGGCCATTTTTGAAATGGCACACGCGTTTGGTCAGAACAACATCGCACCTCATGCACGCACGTGGGAAGCGGACGGAACGATCCCCAAAAGCTTATGGCCTGAAATCGGCGCACTTGGGTTTGGCGGTTTGTATGTGTCCGAAGAGTCTGGTGGATCCGGTCTTAGCCGGTTGGAAGCCACGCTTGTGTTCGAAGCCTTGTCGATGGCCTGCCCTTCTGTGGCTGCGTTTTTGTCCATCCACAACATGTGCGCCCGTATGATCGACAGCTTTGGCAGCGCGGAAATGAAGGCGCGCGAATTGCCTGACATCCTGACCATGAACAAAGTGCTGAGCTATTGCTTAACTGAACCCGGCTCTGGATCAGACGCCGCAGCATTGCGCACCCGCGCCGAACGCACCAACGAAAATTACATCCTGAACGGCACCAAGGCGTTCATTTCAGGGGGTGGGTATTCTGATGCTTATGTCGTCATGGTGCGCACCGGAGAAGACGGCCCACATGGCGTGTCCACGGTTCTTGTCGATGACGACACCAAAGGTCTGAGCTTTGGCGCGCAAGAGGACAAAATGGGGTGGCGGTCTCAACCCACCACGCAAGTGCAATTCGACGATTGTGCGGTGCCCTTGGAAAACCGCGTTGGCGACGAAGGCCAAGGGTTCAAATACGCCATGAAGGGTTTGGATGGTGGACGCTTGAACATTTCCGCCTGTTCGCTGGGGGCCGCCCAAACGGCGTTGAACGCCACGCTTGATTACATGGGCGAACGCAAAGCGTTTGGCAAACCCATCGATCAGTTTCAGGGATTGCAATTCCGATTGGCCGATATGGAAATCGAATTGCAAGCCGCGCGCGTATTCCTGCGACAAGCGGCTTGGAAGCTGGACCAAAACGCCCCAGATGCGACCAAGTTTTGCGCAATGGCAAAGAAGTTCGTGACCGAAACAGGGTCAAAGGTCGTCGATCAATGTTTACAGCTTCACGGCGGGTACGGATACTTGGCGGATTATGGAATCGAAAAGCTGGTTCGCGATCTTCGGGTCCACCAGATTTTAGAAGGAACAAACGAAATTATGCGCGTCATTGTGGCCCGTGACATGTTGAAGAACCGATGAACGATATTTCCATCCGAACAGAAGGACACGCGGGCCGGATCACTCTGCAGCGTCCCGACGCCCTGAATGCAATGACCTACGAGATGTGTCTGGCCATTGAACAAGCGTTTGATGCGTGGCGCGAAGATGATGCGGTTGCTTTGATCCTTCTGGATGCCGAAGGGGATCGCGCCTTTTGCGCCGGTGGTGATATCGCCAAGCTTTATGAAACTGGGCGCGCCGGTGATTTTGGTTTTGGGCGGACATTTTGGGCGGATGAATACCGTTTGAATGAAAAGATTTTCACCTATCCCAAGCCCGTCGTCAGCTTTCTTCAAGGGTTTACGATGGGTGGCGGTGTAGGCATCGGATGCCATGGCACTCACCGTATCGTCGGGGACAGCAGCAAGATTTCAATGCCCGAATGTGGGATTGGCCTTGTCCCTGACGTGGGTGGAACGTTGATGTTGGCGCTCGCACCGGGGCGTTTGGGCGAATATCTGGGTTTGACTGGTGCGCGCATGAATGCAGGCGACGCGATTCATATTGGGTTTGCAGACCACTACATCCCTGAAACGGACTGGGACATTGTCAAATCCGCCCTGATCGAAACCGGAACGGTGGATGCGAGCCTTGAACAGTGGATTCAAAAACCTGCCCCCGGCCCTATCGCAAATGCGCAGACCGACATCGATGCCTTGTTTAAAGGTTTGACCTTGGACGACATGTTGATCGATTTGCGCATGTCCGACAGCGATTTTGCCAAAGAGTCGCTGGAAAAGATGCGCCGCAATTCCCCTTTATCCATGGCTTGTACCGTGGACATCGTGCGCAGACTAAAAAATCTGGAAATGACCCTGTCGATCGAAAAAGCGTTGGATCTGGAATATCGCTTTACCTATCGGGCCATGCAGCATGGCGATTTCCTTGAAGGAATCCGCGCGCAAATCATTGACAAAGACCGCGATCCACAGTGGCAATATCCCGATATGGCCGTGCCAATGACGACCATGTCCAATATGCTGCTTCCGCTTAAGGACGCTGCACTGACGTTTAAAAAGGACGAGACATGAAAATCGGATTTGTGGGACTTGGAAACATGGGCGCGCCGATGGCTGCCAATCTTGCAGCCGCAGGTCACGATGTGGTTGGATATGACGTAGCAGGCACCACTGCCGACGGTGTTCGCATGGTCGATACAATCCAAACCGCTGTGTCCGAAACCGATGCTGTCATCACAATGCTGCCAAATGGGCAAATCCTGCGCAGCGTTGCCAATGACGTCATCCCCGCGATGCAATCTGGGGCAGTCTTCATCGATTGTTCAACAGTTGACGTCGAAAGCGCGCGCGCCGTGGCGGATCAGGCGACGAAAGCCGGTCTGTTGGCCGTCGACGCACCAGTGTCCGGGGGCATCGGTGGCGCGGCGGCTGGGACTTTGACATTTATGGCAGGCGGCAGCGAAAACGCGTTTTCCGCAGCATCCCCGTTGTTCGACATTATGGGCCAAAAGGCCGTTCATTGCGGTGATGCAGGTGCAGGACAAGCCGCCAAGATTTGCAACAACATGATCCTTGGCGTCACCATGATCGCAACTTGTGAAGCATTTGCACTGGCGGACAAATTAGGGCTGGACCGACAGAAGATGTTCGATGTCGTCAGCACCTCATCAGGATACAGCTGGACCATGAACGCCTATTGCCCGGCACCGGGTGTTGGCCCGCAATCCCCCGCAGACAATGATTACACACCGGGATTTGCTGCGGAATTGATGGTCAAAGATCTTGGGCTAAGCCAACAAGCCGCCGAAGCCGTAGATGCCGACACCCCAATGGGCCAACACGCTTTGGCCCTGTATCGCGAGTTCGTCGAAGACGAAGACGGGCTGGGGCGTGATTTTTCTGCGATGCTTCCTCGGTTTGAACAACGTGGTCGTGGGTAACGGCACGATAATCGGAAAAGGCGCAGGCATATCTGAAGGTTTTCGGACAATATTGCGATTTGACACTGCACTTTGCGCTTACCGACGGCCAAATTGGCAATACCAAGGCAGATTTATGCAACGCCGCCCCTAGCCTGACGAAGGCGACTAAACGCGGTAATTGAAATTACACATCTCACGCTGGTGTGAACGCCTGTGCGTATTTCAACGAATTTTCCGGTTTTAACCTGTAAGTCAGCAATCCGGTGCTTTTTCTGTTATTTTTGCTCCGACCAGAAATCATAGGTTTTTGGCCGCCATGATTGGCCAATA
This sequence comes from Paracoccaceae bacterium, assembly GCA_039984715.1. Classification (GTDB taxonomy): domain Bacteria; phylum Pseudomonadota; class Alphaproteobacteria; order Rhodobacterales; family Rhodobacteraceae; genus JABSSA01. Next base: position 388,241 of record JBDWUA010000014.1, read on the forward strand.
TTCGTGATTTATTTGAACAAAATTCATAAAATCTTCAGTGCTCTGCCATGGGCCTGCCGCAAATCTCCTGCAAATTCAGTACAGTACACGTAGTAACGAACAGTCTTTTGATATGGCAATTGCCACAGAACTTCCGATTGACACGGACGCAAGCGCGTTGGACATGGCCAACGCGATTTTTGGTTCTGGTATCGTTGTCGAAAGCGCGACTTATTCAGGTGATCCGCTCAGCTCGGGAATTTATTCCAACGGGGACACTGTTTCACCGAATGCAACTCCGGGTGACACAGGGATTATCCTGTCGACAGGCCACGCCGAAGACTTCACAAACAGCGATGGAACGCTGAACACCAATCAATCCGCCAACACATCCACGGACACAAGTGGTATCAATGGCGATGATGACTTTGATGATTTGGCCAATGCGGGCACAACAGATGCCTCGATCCTTGAGATCGAATTCACACCGACGGGCGATTTCATCACAATTGACTTTGTCCTAAGTTCCGAAGAATACCCGGAATTCATCAACTCACAATTCAATGATGTCATCGGAGTCTGGGTCAATGACACCCCCGCCACCGTTTCGATTGGTGATGGAACGGCCTCTATTGGCAACATCAATGGCGGCGATACCCAGAATATCTACCTCGACAATACCGGCGATGCATTCAACACCGAAATGGACGGACTTACCGTCACGTTGACGTTTGTCGCCCCCGTCAACAGCGGTGAATTGAACACGTTGAAAATCGGGATCGCTGACGTTGCTGACTCTCTGTATGACAGTAACCTTCTGATTGCCGGCGGTTCTGTTCAATCAACGATTTTGGCGCAAGCCGATTCAGTCACAATCGGCCATAACGACACGACCACCATCGATGTTTTGTCCAATGACAGTTCGTCCGGCGGCACTTTGACAATCACCCATATCAACGACGTGGCCGTCACAGCCGGGGACACAATTACACTGGCGACAGGCCAGGTCATCACGCTGAATGTTGATGGAACAATTTCGGTCGCTGGTGATGCAGATGCTGAAACCGTCTATTTCAACTACACCATTGAAGACACGGCAGGAAATACCGATGCGGGTCTGATTGAGATCAACCAAGTCCCCTGTTTCGGCCAAGGAAGCCTGATCAACACGCCTGATGGACCGCGTCTGATCGAAACATTGGCCGTGGGTGATCTGGTCCTAACACGTGATAAAGGGGCGCAGCCAATTCGTTGGATCGGAGGGCGAGACGTCTCAACCACAGGTCAAAACTGCCCCATTCTGTTCAGGCGCGGTTCGTTTGGCGCGACCCATGATTTGTATCTATCCAAGCAACATCGCGTCATGCTGACCCATCAATGGGCACATATCCTTTTTGACGAACCTGAAGTGTTGGTCAAAGCCCAAGATTTGGTGAACGATCAGACCGTGCGACCAGACAACCGACGACCCCGTATTACGTATTTTCACATTCTGTTTGATCAACACGAAGTGGTTACAGCCAATGGTGTTGCTTGCGAAAGCTACTTTCCCGGCCCTGCCACCATGCGCGGATTTGATTCCGATACACAGAATGAAATTTTGCGGCTGTTTCCGAACATGGAAAAGGATGGTCGCGGATACGGTCACCCTGCCCGTTCACTGCTGTCCAGCCCCGAAGCGCGCAGTCTTACGTCTATTCTGGGCGGAACAATCGCCACACCGGACGAAATGATCCCCGCACGTTAACGCGCTATTCGGCGGCGACGCGCGCAGATTTCAACATCGGCTTTAGATAACGTCCCGTATGGCTTTCTGCGACTTCTGCGACGTCTTCGGGTGTGCCAGTGGCCACCACCGACCCGCCGCCATCACCGCCTTCGGGGCCTATGTCGATAAGCCAATCCGCGGTTTTGACCACATCCAGATTATGTTCGATCACAATGACTGAATTGCCCTGCTCGACCAATTCGTGCAGCACCTCAAGCAGTTTCCGCACGTCTTCGAAATGCAGACCCGTTGTCGGTTCATCCAATATATACAACGTGCGCCCGGTGGATCGTTTTGACAATTCCTTGGACAATTTCACGCGCTGTGCTTCGCCGCCTGACAATGTCGTCGCTTGCTGACCAACCTTGATATAGCCAAGGCCCACACGCATCAAGGCATCCATCTTTTCACGAATGGACGGCACAGCGGAAAAGAACTGCTGTGCATCCTCGACCGTCATCGCCAGAACATCCGCAATCGACATCCCCTTGAATTTGATCTCAAGCGTTTCGCGATTATATCGCGCGCCCTTGCAGGTTTCGCATTCAACGTACACGTCCGGCAAAAAGTGCATTTCAATTTTGATGACACCGTCACCTTGGCACGCTTCGCACCGCCCGCCCTTGACGTTAAAGCTGAAGCGACCCGGTTTATACCCGCGCGCCTTGGATTCCGGCAGGCCAGCAAACCAGTCCCGGATTGGCGTAAACGCCCCAGTATATGTGGCCGGGTTTGATCTGGGTGTGCGCCCAATGGGACGCTGATCAATGTCGATGACCTTATCCAGAAACTCGAGCCCTTTGATCGTCTCACAAGGCGCCGGTGTCTGACGTGCGCCGTTCAGGCGCATCGATGCCGTTTTGAACAATGTTTCGATGGTCAGGGTCGATTTGCCACCACCTGACACCCCTGTCACGCAGACGAACTTGCCAAGCGGGAAATCAGCCGTGACTTTTTTAAGGTTGTTACCGGTGGCCTTGACGACGGTCACGTTTTTGCCTTTGCCCTCGCGACGCAACGCCGGAACCGCAATTTCACGTTTGCCAGACAGGTATTCGCCGGTCACGGACCCTTTGTGTTTGGCGACCTTGGCAGGCGTTCCGTGTGCCACGACTTCGCCGCCATGGACACCCGCGCCCGGACCAATATCAAAAACATAATCGGCTTCGCGAATGGCTTCTTCGTCATGCTCAACGACAATGACGGTGTTTCCTTGATCCCGCAGGTTCTTGAGGGTTTCCAACAGACGCGCATTGTCCCGCTGATGCAGCCCAATGGATGGTTCGTCCAAAACATAAAGAACACCGGTCAGGCCCGACCCAATTTGCGAGGCCAAACGGATCCGCTGGCTTTCTCCTCCGCTTAACGTTCCACTTGAACGTGACAGCGTAAGATATTCTAATCCAACATTATTTAGGAACCCAAGGCGTTCGCGAATTTCCTTTAGGATCGCGCGCGCGATTTCGTTCTTTTGCGCTGTCAGGTGTTCAGGCACAGAGGTGCACCAATCCAACGCCTCGCGGATCGACAATTGAACGACCTGCCCAACATGGAACCCTGCGATTTTCACCGCCAACGCTTCGGGGCGCAGGCGGTATCCTTCGCAAGCCCCACAGGGGCGATTGTTTTGGTACCGCTCAAACTCTTCTCGGATCCAATTGCTATCCGTCTCGCGATAGCGGCGTTCCATGTTCGGAATCACCCCTTCAAAGACCCGTGTCACCTGATAAACACGACCACCTTCATCATAGCGGAATTCAATTTCTTCGTCTCCGGATCCATATAAAAAGACCTGCTTCACATGGGCCGGAAGATCCTTCCACAGCGTGTTTTGGTCGAACTCGTAATGCCGCGCCAGCGCTTCAATCGTTTGTAGGAAATACGGAGATTTGCCTTTACGCCACGGGGCCAAGGCACCGTCATACACTTTGAGCCCCTGATCAGGCACCACAAGCCGTTCGTCAAAGAACAACTCGTGCCCCAACCCGTCACAATCCGGGCAGGCCCCAAATGGCGCGTTAAAGGAAAACAACCGAGGTTCAATCTCGGAAATTGTGAAACCGCTGACCGGACATGCGAATTTTTCGCTGAATGTGATCCGTTCGGGGTCATCTGAGGCGGTTTCAAGGATGGCAATCCCATCCGCCAAATCCAATGCAGTGCGCAAGCTGTCCGCTAGACGGGTTTCCAGCCCTTCGCGCACAACAATCCGGTCGACGACGACGTCGATGTCGTGACGGAATTTCTTGTCCAGCGTCGGCGGTTCATCCAGTTCATAGAATGTCCCATCGACTTTCACGCGCTGAAAGCCTTGCTTACGCAATTCCAGAAATTCTTTGCGGTATTCGCCCTTCCGGTCCCGCACAATTGGCGCCAACAAATAGGCGCGTGTCTTTTCGTCCATCGCCATGATCCGGTCGACCATGTCCTGAACTTGCTGGGCCTCGATGGGTTTGCCCGTCGCCGGGCTGTAAGGTGTACCAGCGCGCGCATATAGCAGGCGCATATAGTCATAAATTTCGGTCACGGTCCCAACGGTCGAACGCGGGTTCTTGGACGTCGTCTTTTGCTCAATCGAAATCGCAGGCGACAAACCCGCAATGTGATCCACATCCGGCTTTTGCATCATATCAAGGAATTGACGCGCATACGCACTGAGCGATTCAACGTAACGCCGCTGTCCTTCGGCATAGATCGTATCGAACGCCAAAGACGATTTACCAGACCCCGACAGACCCGTAATCACGACCAGCTTGTCACGCGGAATGTCCACGTCGATGGACTTTAGATTATGCTCGCGCGCACCGCGCACCTCGATATTTTTAAGCTCGGCCATGGCAGCTTTCTTTGCAGCAAATGTGACGGGGACCCGTTAACAGATCATACATAGTCTGTCGGTGCTGAGTCTCCAATCGAAAAGTGAGAACATACAGTGAACACGGTTGGCAGTTGCCATATCATGTCAGTAGCGCATCAAATTGAAGCCGCCTTGCGCCGTGCCGACAGCCAAACATGAACGAAAAAGCCAGCCGTCAATCCCAATATCGTGACCAGAACAAGCCCCGCGTACCCAGAGGCTGCGACCACGGCCAACATGACTGGTGTGCCTAACGTGTTGCCAATATTTCCGGTCTGCACCAATGCCCCGTTGGCACGCGCTTGGGATTGAGCCGTCTTGTTCAACTGTGGAACAGACGCGAAACTGGCCCCTTGGACCAACCCGAACGCCCCCGCAAGGGACAAACACGCCAGCGGCATACCCGGTGCGAAATACAGCCAGATCATACATGCCGCCGCCGCCAAGAATCCGATCTGCACAACTTTGATAGCACCGATGATCCGAAGCAAAATGACACCAAACGTCATCGACACCCCAATCGACACAAGCGGCATCATCCCCATGACGAACACGCGCTGATCCGCTGCGATAAAGGGCGGCAATACTGTCAGAATGGCCAAAAAGGAAAACGTATAAAACAACCACCCCATTGCAGGCGCTGCCAAGAACGGGGATCGATAGATTGCGATGTGTTCGTTTACGAGGCCACGCAAGGTCAGCACGGTGTCCGGCGAAGGGATATTCAGCGGCTTAAGCATGACTGTCAGGACAATTGCAAAAACAGCCAACCAAACAGCATGCGCCGCAAACAAGGCCGGGATTCCATAGGCATCCACCAACGGAAGACCCAATGCCACCAGCAAGGAAAACGCGACGCTAAAGAATGTCGACCACAATGTCAGGGTCAACCCGCGATGCCTGTCCGCGCTTAACTGTGCAATCAACGTCGGCGCGGCAACAACCATGATCAAGTGGGACAATCCTTCGCCTGCGCGCAATGCCAAAAGCACGGGCAATGGCGGCATAAAAGCTTGCAATGCGGAAATTGCGGCCCCTGCCCACATGGCCCACAGCAATGCGCGGCGATAGCGAATACGCGCAACAAACACTCCGGCGAAGATACCCATTGCGATCCCGACAAAGCCAACAATTGAGACGACAAAACCCAACGCCACACCTGCATCCGGGTAATACGCGCCAAGACGGTCGAAAATCACACTAATCTTGGCATATTGCGCCGCCGCGCCAAGCCCGGCTGCCCAAATCGCGATGATCAGAGCAAAGTTTGTTTTGTCAGACATCTCAGACTTTCTGGGCCATGGCCCACGCACAGACCGGCATTTGTGTGTCGTTTTCCAAGGGATCGGTCGCTGAATCGTACACAGGTGGCCAAACCTCATCCATATTCCGCAGCGCTGCATTTCGATTGCCCCATTGATGGGACTGCACGGCATCTTCGTTAAATCCAGCCTCAACCAACAGATTTTTCAACCCGCGCGCAGACCAGCGCGAACAATCATTTGGGGCTGCATGAAAAGGCACATAAAATGGCACAGCGACCCAAAACCACCCGCCCTTGCGCAGCATCTTTCGAACGTTTTTTGTTGCCGTATAGGGCCGATCAAGATGTTCCCAAACTTGATTGGCCATGATCAAGTCGAATTTTCGCGGTTTGTCGGATTCGTCCAGAATCGGACCCTTACATATGTCAAACTTGGGGAACCGATATTGCGCGTAACTGCGAAACGGGAACATTTGCCCCCATTTCCCAGATATCTCTGCAACGTCCAGCGTTTCTGGATCCAAACTGTTTATCCACGCCCGCGATCTGCGTTGCATGATGATACGATTAAGGCTGGCCATATTTGGATAGAACGGGATTGCGGCACCATTGACCAGAGCAATTCGAACCATTGTGCATTTGCGCAGGACGCCCCTGCGGGAATGGCAGTTTTCAGCTGACTGATTTGCATTAAAGTACCCCCATCGAAAGAGGGAGAATTTGCGATGGGTTTGCTTGTTGATGGGGTGTGGCACGACACGTGGTACGATACCAAAAGCACAGATGGAAAGTTTGAGCGCAGCATCGCAAAATTTCGCAACTGGATCACTGCGGATGGCAGTGCAGGCCCAAGCGGGTCAGATGGATTTGCTGCGGAAAACGGGCGCTACCACCTTTATGTCAGCTATGCGTGCCCATGGGCGCATCGCACTTTGATCTTTCGCCAGCTCAAGGATTTGAGCGACCACATTTCCGTTTCTGCTGTCCATCCCGATATGATGAAAGACGGTTGGAGCTTTGAAACGGACGATCATGGCGCGACAGGCGACACGCTTTATGGGGTGCCTTTTGCACGCGATATTTATGTCAAAGCAGACCCGACGTTTTCCGGGCGCGTCACTGTTCCGATTCTATGGGACAAGAAACTGGAAACCATCGTTTCGAATGAAAGTTCCGAAATCATTCGCATGATGAATTCCGCGTTCAACGACCTGACAGGCAACACACTGGATTTTTGGCCTAAACATTTGCGAGACGCCATCGAACCGGTAAATGCGCGCATCTATGACACGTTCAACAATGGCGTTTATCGATCCGGGTTCGCCACATCGCAACACGCCTATGACGAGGCGGTTACGGCCCTGTTTGACACGCTGGATTGGCTAGAAGACCGGCTAACCGCCCACAGATATCTGATGCGCGACCAGATCACCGAGGCGGATTGGCGATTGTTCCCGACGCTTGTGCGGTTCGACAGTGTTTATCATCTGCATTTCAAATGCAATCGACGCCGGATTATCGATTATCCAAACCTCTGGGCATACACCCGTGAACTGTATCAATGGCCACACGTGGCCACGACGGTGAACATGTCACATATCGTCCGACATTATCACTTCAGTCACGAAAGCATAAATCCGCACCGGATCATCCCCATCAACCCGCATTTGGATTTTCTGGAACCACACAACCGAGATCAGATTTAGTTGGCGTAGTGTTCCACAATGGCGGCCAAGTCTTCGGGCGGCGTATCGGTCTGAACAAACGCACACGCATTGGGCGACAAGTTGAAAATTGAACCGTCCGAAAAGAAGGACGTATCAGTCACAAAGATGACCTGAGCCTGAGGGGCGCGGTAGCTGGCGAAATCAGAGATCGCCAACGCCCCCCCGTCTTCAAGAACAAGGTTTAAGACAATGATGTCTGGATATTGGTCTAGGATTGCTTGCACAGCTTGGTCTTGCGTGGAAGCCATACGCACTCTGGCGCCTTTGCGTGCCAAATGATTGCACCACACTTGGCGAAGCTCTAATCGGTTTTCTACAATCAATACATTCATACTATGTTCTAATCAGTAACCTATATCCTACAGCCACTCGAAAACGCCCCTATTGGGGCGGTTTCATAAATGGCAAGATGAAATGGCTTTTTCCTAACTTGGCGCGTGTTCCGCAGAGAACTATTGGAGTGTTCCGTCAAGTTGTTAAAAAGGTATTAAAATATTCTAACGCACTATTTTTGGCATTCTGACAGGTCATTCTTAGGCCAATTTTCGCCCAATCAAGCCGCTTTTTGGTACGAACGGTGAACACGTGACACCCAAAAAATGAAGCACTGTTCAATCCCCGTCACTGCCGAAACCATTGACGTTCTGCTGCAATCTGCGACCATCCGCACCAAGATGTTGGTAATCTGTGAATAGGTGGAATTGATGCGAGGAATTATTTTGGCGCTGGCTTTTTGTCCGGGACTGGCCTTTGCCAATTGCGGAGGATCGTTTGGATCTTTCGTGCAAGGTCTCAAATCCGAAGCCATCTCGTCCGGGTTTGATACATCTACCGTTGACCGCTTTTTCTCTGGGGTCAGACAGGACGCTGCCGTATTGAAAGCGGATCGATCACAAGGCGTGTTTCAACGTCCATTTATCGATTTTTCGCGGCGATTGATTTCCCAAAACCGGGTCAATAACGGCAGATCAAAAGCCCAAAGCCTGTCTTCGGTTTTCAGCCGAATTGAGCGCGAATACGGCATCAACAGGGGCGTCCTTCTGGCGTTTTGGGCGTTCGAAACAGATTTCGGCGCGGTACAGGGCAAGTTCAACACCGCCAATGCCTTGGTGACATTAGCGCATGATTGCCGTCGCCCCGAATTGTTCAGACCACAGATTTTCGCGGCTTTGGAACTGTTTTCCCGTGGTCAGTTCAGCCCTCGCAATACAACAGGCGCATGGGCTGGTGAAATTGGAATGGTCCAGATGTTGCCCGCCGACATCCTTGAAAACGGCGTCGATGCGGACGGAGATGGAGAGGTTTCATTAAAAACATCGGCACCGGACGCATTGGTTTCAGGCGGAAAGATGCTGCAAAATCTTGGATGGCGCGCTAGCGAACCCTGGTTGCAAGAAGTCACTGTTCCTGCGCAATTTGACTGGTCATTGTCGGGATTAAGAACTGTCAAATCCACGCAGGACTGGCGCGCTTTGGGCATCAAAACACGCGAAGGCCAAGCGGCCAACCTGCCCGCATCGTTGATATTACCGCAAGGCCACAAAGGACCAGCGTTCTTGGCCTATCCCAATTTCAACGTCTATTTCGAATGGAACCAAAGCTTTGTCTATGTGTTGACGGCGGCCTATTTCGCAACACGATTGGAAGGTGCGCCCGTGTATCTGGCTGGTAACCCTGAGACTGGTTTGACGGGCGATCAGATGAAATCGTTGCAAGCGAAACTGCAATCGCGCGGGTATGATGTGGGGAAAATCGACGGTATTTTGGGCGCGCGTACCCGGGCGGCGGTTCAGGCCGAACAAAAGCGTATTGGCCTGCCTGCTGATGCATGGCCTACACCTGCCTTGTTGAACCGGTTGTAATCACGCGACGAGGGTCGAAGCCTTTTTCAGATCGACAGAAACAAGCTGGCTGACACCCTGCTCTGCCATTGTGACGCCGAACAACCGATCCATGCGCGCCATTGTGACGGCGTGGTGCGTGATGATCAAAAACCGCGTATCTGTGCGGCGGCACATTTCGTCCAACAGGTCACAGAACCGCGTAACGTTTGCATCGTCCAATGGCGCGTCGACTTCGTCCAAAACGCAGATTGGCGCGGGGTTGGCCAAGAACACCGCAAAGATCAGCGCCAAAGCCGTCAGCGTTTGTTCCCCACCTGACAGCAAGGACAATGTCGACAGTTTCTTACCGGGCGGCTGACACATGATCTCAAGCCCAGCTTCCAGCGGGTCATCGCTTTCCACCATGACCAGATTGGCCTCGCCGCCGCCAAACAGGTGCTTGAACAACAAAGAGAAGTTTGAATTCACCTGTTCGAACGCGGTCAGCAAACGTTCGCGACCTTCTTTGTTCAAGCTAGCGATACCAGAACGCAAGGTCCGAATAGCTTCTTCCAGATCCGCCTTTTCGTTGCTGAGCGTGTCGTGCTCTTCTTGAACTTCTTTCGAATCTTCTTCGGCCCGCAGGTTCACCGCACCCAATGCATCGCGTTGCCGTTTCAAACGGTTCACATCCGCTTCCAACGCTTCGGCTTTGGGCATGTCATCCGCGGTGACATCAAGCTGCGACAACAGTTGGTTGGGCGTCATTTGCATTTCGTCAGCGATCCGTTCAGCGGCTTGTCCAACCGTTTCGCGTGCGGCGTCTGATCGAGCTTCGCTTGCCGCGCGGGCCTCGCGCGCCTCGGATGCGACACGTTCAGCCTCGCGTTCGATTTGCGTCGTGTTACGCAGTTCGGCTTCGGCCTTGGAAAGGTTATCTGACGCACTGGCTTTGCGCGCTTCTGACTTGGTCAATTCTTGGGTCAGGCGTTCGCGATCTGCGGCCAGTTCTCCCGGTGCGCGTTGTGCAGTCGCCAATTGAGTCTCTGAATCGCCTTTGCGTTCGATCAATTCCGCGCTGCGCTGTGTCGCGGTTTCAAGCCGGTGGCGCCATCCGCTGACTTCTTTGGTGATTTCTTGGCTGCGCTTTGTGCGCGCTTCACCGGTGCGACGCAAATCTTCGTGTGAGGATCGGCGCGACATCATCGTTATGCGCGCGGCTTCGACGGTCATGCGCAGGTCTTCTACATCTGCGCGCGCTTCGTCCAGATTTTCCAACCCTTCCAAAGCCGACTGTGCTTCTTTCAATCGCCCACGCGCTTCCAACGCTTCTTGTTCGTGGCGCGTCACGGCCAATGCCAGGCTTTCCATCTTTCCTTCGGCCAAATTGCGATCCGCTTCGGCCCGGCTTTGTGCGCGCCCAGCATCCGCCACCCGCTTGTCGGCCATCCGACGCGCTTCACGCGCCGATTTATCGGCTTCGGATTGGTCCGCCAGCATGCGCGTCAATGTTTCGTGGGCCTGACGGGACCCCATTGCGCGTGCTTCTGCTGTGGCAAGCGATTGTTTCAACGCTTCAAGTCGGTTCAACTGTTCCAGACGCAGAGCCGCGGCACTGGGGGCATCCGCCGCCCCGGCCCGAAAGCCATCCCAACGCCACAGATCGCCTTCCTTAGAAACCAATCTTTGGCCTGGCTTCAATTGTGACTGTAACCCTGCGCCGTCATCAGAATCCACAAGTCCAATCTGGGAAATGCGGCGCTTCAAAGCATCTGGAACCGTCACATGCAAATCCAGCGGCATCACACCACCGGGCAAAGCGTACCCTTCGGCATATGCTGGCAGGCTGGCCCAACCGCTTAACCCTTCTGGACCAACTTCTGGTGCGCGCAGATCATCCGCCAACGCAGCGCCAAGCGCCTTTTCAAAGCCCGGCTTGACCTGAACACTATCAAGGATCTGACCGCCTTCGGCTGTGTCACGTTCCACCAAACGCGCTAACGCACCGGCCTCGGCTTTCAAGGCTGACATCTCGCCTTCGGCTTCGGAACGTTCAGCGCGCGCATCGGCTTCGCGCGATTGCGTTTGCGCGCGTTCATCCTCGGCCTTGGTCAGGGCTTCATCAGCGGCTTCGGCTTGCTCTTCGGCCAAAGTTACTTCGGCCTGCCCCTTGTCCAAAGCCTTACCAGCTTGGGCCAACGTTTCGCGGGCCTCTTCCACAGAATGGCGCGCTTTGGTGGCGCTCTCTTCCGCTCGGATTTCCAGCTTGCGGCTGTCTTCTAACAATCGCTCTGCAGAATTGTGCCGGGCGGCCAGCCGGGCAACGTCTTCGGTTTTTTCGGTCAGCTTTTCTTCCTGACCTTGCATCACTTCGGCGCCTTCACGTGCGGCCAGTGCTGCCGCCTCAAGAGCGACTTCGTGACCTTCCGACGCTTTGGCCAGTTCTTGTGCTTCCCAATCCAGACGTTCAATTGTTTCGCCAGCGTCACGGTTCAGCTGGTCTTCGCGCGCGATGTCACGGCCAAGCTGTTCAATCCGCTGCTCTAGCGTCTCGATTGTCTGTTCTGCCTGGCGTTCTTGTTCTGTCAGGGTATCGCGCTGCACGGACAGGCGTTGAACCACCGCCGCTGCTATTGCTTCTTCTTCGCGCAAGGCTGGCAACGCGCCTTCTGCTTCTTCACGTCCCTTGGCGGCCAGACGTACAGCGCCTTCGGCCTGAGCGGCTTGCGTCGTGCATTCGCGCAAAACTTCTTCGGCGCGCGCACGGGCTTCGTCGGCTTCGCGCCAGCGTCGATACAACAACTGACCTTCGGCATGGCGCAAGGATTGACCGATTTCGCGATACCGCGCGGCTTGTCGGGCTTGGCGTGCCAATTGCGCCAACTGACTGGCCAATTGTTCGATCACATCATCAACACGCGAAAGGTTTGTTTCTGCGCCCTTCAGCTTTAGTTCAGCTTCGTGGCGGCGTTGATACAGACCGCTGATCCCTGCCGCCTCTTCCAAGATACGACGACGCGATTTTGGTTTGGCGTTGATCAGTTCCGAAATTTGCCCCTGCCGCACAAGGGCTGGCGAATGCGCGCCGGTCGACGCATCTGCGAACAACATTTGAATGTCGCGCGCACGAACATCCTTGGTGTTGGCTTTATACGCGCTGCCCACGTCGCGCGTGATACGCCGCACAATCTCAAGCATGTCACTGTCATTGAACCCGGCTGGCGCCAAACGTTCGGAATTATCGACCTGCAAGGACACTTCGGCAAAGTTGCGGGACGGACGCGTCGCAGCCCCGGCAAAGATCACATCTTCCATACCTCCGCCGCGCATCGCTTTGGGGCGGTTTTCCCCCATGACCCAACGCAGCGCCTCAAGAAGGTTCGACTTTCCACACCCGTTTGGACCAACCACGCCTGTCAGACCGTCCGCAATGATCAAATCGGTCGGATCAACAAAGCTTTTAAAGCCGGTCAGTCTGAGTTTTGAAAAGCGCACTCTGGGCGTCTCTTTTGATTCCGCTGACGCTTAGGGTGCCGTCGCGAACGGGCTCGTGTCAACGACGAACCCCCACAATCAGCGCTTTGCCGCGTCTTATCCACAAGATATTGCGGCTTCTTGTCAAATTGCCGTGCAATCCAGTTCCAAAGCGCGTTCATTTGTCGAAGACCTGCGAAAGCTGTCGATGGTGATGCATTCGTAATCGGTCGCCACCGTGTACCCCTGCGCCCGGCGTGGCACCTTGGCGCAATCCAAAACGCCAATGACATAGGCCTGATCACCACGTACCTCGTCCACTTTGCAGGTGCTGACCATTTCGATGGCCACCTTGGCCCGTTTGGCAATGGGACCCAATCGCGGGGCATATTCTGCGTTGGTGCGAATGGCCTCGGCTAATTTGCCGCGAACCCGAATATCGAACGTCGATCCATCAACAGTGACCCGATGCGGCGTGATCCCGCGAAAATGCGGCCCGGGCGTATCACACGCCGCCAGTAGAACAGGAAAAAGGAAACACCAACGCATAGTGCTTCATGCCTCTATCGTGCTTAACAGACCTTTAATTCGGGAAGCCAATTGCACCGGTTCAGTCTTGGTCATATGTTTTGACCAATTCAATTCGGAGAACTCCATGCCTTTTCGACCCGTGGCGCCTGAAAAACTGTCCAGCGCAGTTGTCCGTCAAATCGAACAACTGATCCTACGCGGCATTTTACGCCCCGGTGAACGGTTGCCCCCCGAACGAGATCTGGCTGAACGTATGGGCGTGTCGCGGCCATCCCTTAGGGATTCCATTGCGCAACTGCAGGATGACGGCTTGTTACTGGCGAAACCCGGTGCGGGCGTCTACGTGGCTGATGTTTTGGGCTCGGCATTTGCCCCTGCTTTGACGCGTTTGTTTGCGCGCCATGACGAGGCCGTTTTTGATTACCTGTCCTTTCGGCGTGACATGGAAGGTTTGGCCGCTGAACGGGCCGCCCGATTGGGGTCAGACACAGACCTTGCGGTGATCACAACCGTTTTTGAAAAGATGGAAGCGGTTCATCCCAAACGCAATGCCGAAGACGAAGCACGATTGGACGCGCAATTTCACATGGCCATCGTCGAGGCAGGTCATAACGTCATCATGCTGCATATGATGCGGTCGATGTATGAACTGCTGCGTGAAGGCGTGTTTTACAATCGGCAAGTCATGTTCAAACAGCGTACAACCCGTCAGGCGTTGCTGGATCAACACCGTCAAATCAAAGACGCGCTGGTTGCGCGCGATCCAGACGCGGCACGATCTGCTGTTGAGACGCATTTAGATTACGTGGAACGCGCATTGCGGGATCAGCAAAAAGCGGAACGTAACGAAGACATTGCCCGCCAACGGTTGGATCACGAGCGCCAAGACTGATGTTTATTGCACATTTGCCTGCGGCTTATGTCGTTACGCGACTGACTTCGCACAAGACCACCAAACGTTCACGGGTGGCGTTTCTGATTGGGTCCATTTTTCCGGATGTGGATATGATCTGGTTCTATCTGGTGGATAACCGCCAACACCATCACCACAGTTACCTCACCCATAAACCGGCTGTTTGGTTAAGCGTGCTATTGATCGGATTGTTGTTTCGATCCCATAAACTGGGTCGGATTTCCATCGCAGTTGGATTGGGTGGTCTGTTGCATATGGGGTTGGATTCCATTGTCGGACAAGTCACGTGGATGTGGCCGTTCAGCACATTCGCCCATCCGTTGATCACAGTGCCTGCGACCCAACCATGGTGGGTCATGTCCTTTGTGCTGCACTGGACCTTCGCAGTCGAAGTCGTCCTGACCCTCTGGGCCTTGATCCTTTGGCGGCGCAGCCAGACATAAAAAAACCCGGCGCATTGGCCGGGTTTCTTAATTCGATATCACTGAACGGTGCTAGTGCAGCTTTGCTTGGACATCTGCGATCGCAGAATCGATCAGAGCATTTGCATCCTTGGCCGTCAGTTGTTTCGCAATGACGTCGCGTGCCGCCTCGATGGCGACGATGGACGCTTGGTCCCGTACCTCTTTCAAGGCAGACGCTTCTGCGGATGCGATTTGTTCAACAGCAGCAGTCATACGACGTGTGATCGACGCAGACAGATCAGCCTTGGCTTGTTCTGCCGCCGCTTCAGCATCGGTTTTGGCTTGCGCCACGATGCGATCCGCTTGCGCCTGTACGTCGGCCTGCTTGCGCTCGTAGCTCGCCAAAAGCGCTTGGGCTTCTTCTTTCAACGCCTTGGCTTCGTCCAGCTCAGATTGGATACCCGCTGCGCGGTCATCCAACACTTTGCCAAGCATGCCCGGAACTTTGAAATAGATCAGAACACCGATGAAAACGATGAACGATACCACAACAATAAAGTCTGTGTTGGCAAGCGAGAAGAATGGACCAGAAGCCGCAAACACTGGTTGTGCACCAATGGTCGACGCAGCCGTAAGGGTCAGGAGAGACTTGTTCATAGTCTTTATCCTTTCATCCGAGCAGTAACAGCAGCGGTCACCGCTTTTGCATCCGCTTTGCCACCGAGTGCAGCGACGATTTCACCGGCAGTGTCTTTGGCAACCGCTTTCACGGCATCAACGGCACCTGCACGGATTTCAGCAATCGCGCTTTCGCTTTCAGCGGCTTTCGCAGCAATCTCTGCATCTGCCTTGGCAATCGCGACATCCAGATCAGCCTGAATTTCGGCGCGTGTTGCCGTGGCAATATTCTGTGCTTCGGCACGGGCATCCGCCAGCGCCTTTTCATAGGCTTGTTCAGCCTCGATTGCTTTGACCTTCAGATCTTCGGCCGCAGCAAGGTCGTTTGTTATCGTTCCTGAGCGTTCGGCCAGGATTGCCGCGATCCGTGGCAATGCCACACGCGACAGCACGAAGTAGATCACAACCAGGGCGACAAGCAGCCAGAAAATCTGGTTACCAAATGTCGAAAATTCCAGTTGCGGCATACCGGGCGCAGCGGCCTCGGCAGTGCTATTTGTATCGGTGGCCATCTCGGTCTCCTTCGCGTCTTCGGGGCCCTACCGGGGCGATGGCAATGCACCGCCCCATTGTAAGGAGGTCGTCAGTCGCGAATGTCTTAGACAGCAAACATCAGCAGCAAAGCGACGAGGAACGAGAAGATCCCCAAAGCTTCTGCGAAAGCGATGCCGATAAACAATGTCGCTGTTTGGCCAGCGGCGGCTGATGGGTTGCGCAATGCGCCGGCAAGGAAGTTGCCTGCGACGTGTCCAACACCGATAGCGGCTGCGCCGGAACCGATTGCTGCGAGGCCTGCGCCGATGTGTGCGAGTTCACCTTCCATGTGTGTATCTCCTTACGATTGGAAGTTAGTATTGAAAGGCGGGCTTGCGACCCGCCGTGATTTAGTGATGCGGGTGCAATGCGTCTTTCAGATAAACGCATGTTAGGATCGTGAAAACATACGCCTGAATAAAGCTCACAAGAAGCTCAAGTGCGTAGATCGCGACAACCCCAAGAATAGCGATGGGTGCGATAGCTGCGACCTGCGCAAAGCCAGCGAACACTTTCAGAACGGCGTGACCAGCCATCATGTTGCCCGCCAAACGAATGGAGTGGCTGACCGGACGCACAAAGTATGAAATCAATTCGATTAGCGCCAAGACCGGGCGCAGCGCCAAAGGTGCCGAAGACACCCAAAACAGGCCAAGGAAGCTTGCGCCGTTTTTGACGAATCCAAGGATTGTTACGGCAAAGAACACGCCAAATCCAAGAACCGCGGTGACCGCGATGTGCGACGTCGTGGTAAAGGACATTGGCAGCAAGCCGAGCATGTTGGCGCAAATGATGAACATGAACAGTGTCATGATGTAGGGAAAGTATTTGATGCCGTCTTTGCCTGTGACGTCTTCGACCATTTTATAGACGAACCCGTAAGCGAGTTCGGCAATCGATTGTGACCGGCCCGGAATAACTTCGCGCTTGGACGTGCCCAAAACCATCAACGCGATGACCGCGACAACAGCCAAGGCCAACCACAAGGTGACATTGGTGATGGTGAACATCCCGATGTGGTCGCCAAACAAAGCTTTGACGTTGAACTGATCCATTGGGTGGAATTCTAGTCCGCCGCCCTCTGCACCGTGCGCATTATCCGCCATCGTCGCTCTCTCCGTCTTCTGCAGCATCTGCCGCAATCTGCTTTTCCTGGATTTCCTTCGCCGAGCGCATCATCGTCTGGATGCCGGCCGCGAAGCCCAGAAAAATAAAAATTATCATCAGCCAAGGCGATGTCCCAAACGCATAGTCAAGCCCAAAGCCGATGCCGAACCCTAACCCCATTCCCGCGACCAGTTCGATCACCATGCGCCAGGCCAGTTGAGCCTGAGAATAGTGTTCGTCTGCGCGGGGCTTCGGAGCCTGAGCCGCCTTCGCTGCGCTTATCTTGGCCTCCAAAGCCTCGAGTCGCGCCTTATCTTGCGGGTTTGCCAAGCTTGGATATCCCTGCCTGTCCGTTGTCGCCTTGCTATTGCGGGGCGCGCAATGAGTCAACGCATTGAATGCCGCAGCTTATCTTGCGCTATGCCATTGTTTTAAATTGCTTATTCTCAACCCCCACCTCGACAAGGATCGCCATCAAACCGATCAGGCAGCCGAAAAGCGTAAAAATGGATATTCAACCAATTGGTTGATCAAACTCCCAAAACCGTTCGATCCGCATCGGCGCAGTGATATCAAGAACCCAGTTGCGCACGATGCGCAAAGCCTTGCTGCGCAAACGCGTTTCCTTGGTCACGATATAGAACGCGCCTTCTTGCAGCGGATGCGGGGATAGGCGTTGCAACCGCCCTTCCCTGCAAAAATCATTCACGCAATCGGCTGATCCTAAATAAACCGCCGCACCTGAACAGGCTGCGTTCAGCGCCAAGGGCGCGCGCAATCGCCACGACGCGATTTCAAGTTCGCTGACATCAGCCCCTGCAGCGTCCGCCCAGCGTTGCCACACTTCGGGTGGGCGGTCCTGCACCCGTCTGGCCGCCAGAATGTCCTGAGTGGAAGGAATGGAGTCGAAATATCCCGGCGTGGCATAGGGAAATAATGGCGCATCACACAACAGGTCAGCAGGAAGCCCCATAGTGCTGTCACGGGAAAACCGAATAGCAAAGTCAGCCTCGTATCGGTTCAAGTCGGCAACTGTGTGGGACGCGACGATGCGTAAATCGATATCTGGGTTCGCATTCCAAAACGTTCCAATGTTGGGTATCAGGATTTGTTGCGCAAATAACGTTTCCGCGTTGATCAGAACGCGTCCGGCCGGGGCCTCGCCCACCTCTTCTGTCGCTTCCGAGATATCATCCAAGGCTGGACTGATACGTGCCAGATACGCTTGCCCCTCAGCCGTCAAAGCCACACCCGGAGCCGCATCGCGAAATAATTGGATGCCAAGCCTGTCTTCAAGCCCGCGCACATGCCGTGAAATGGCCGAATGACTTACATTCAACTCTGCCGCTGCACGGCTAAAGCTTTGGTGCCGCCCCGCCGCCTCAAAGGCGCGTAAGGCGTTTAGTGGGGGTAATGAACGTGCCATTCTGCATTTGTGACTTTTTCGCACAAAGAATGTCAAGTTTCCCTGTTTGTATGGACCGGCTGATGGCTGATATATTCAATTTATAGCAACAAATATGCGGAAACCTCATGCAACTCACAAAATCAACGCCTTTGGGCGCGCACCTGAGGTGTGCCTTTTTCATTCAATCCATCAAACGACTGGTCCTGTGGCGCCCAACGCCGCGCCCGCCAGAAATGTCAGCCCGCATTGCGCGCGACATTGGCGTTGGACCTGCTGATCTTGAACGCATGAACATGCGCTGGCCTTCAACCAAGGTGCAACATCCCTATTGGTGAACTCTTCCCCTTGAGCCCTGCAAAGTTTATCAGGACCCATGTCTGATACTTTGGATCACGTTTTTGCCGCTTTGGCTGACCCGACCCGCAGGGCCATTCTGACAATGTTGTTGGAAGACGATATGGCAGTCACCGATGTAGCCGAGCCGTTTGACATGTCATTAGCGGCGATTTCAAAGCACTTGGGTATATTAAGCCGCGCGGGATTGATCGCGCAGGAAAAGCGCGGCCGGGTCAAGTGGTGCAAGCTGGAACCGGATGCAATGAAAGCCACCAGTGTTTGGATGCAAGGCTTTGGCCAATTCGAACCCGTCAACCTTGAGGCATTCGAGCAATTCTTGGAACAAGAATTGCCGACGTCTGAACAAGACGCCTAAGCAGAAGCCATTCAGGCGCTTGTTTCTTCACCTTCGGGCCGCAACAACAGCCAAAGCGCCACGCAGGTGAATGTCACCCCAAACAAAACGATGCCTTCGGGCACATCGCGGCCCAACAAGACCTGCCAGACAATCACCCATGTGGGAGTCAGGTATGTGTACGCCATGACCTTGGCCGATGGCAGTCGTAGGGACGCAAACTGCAACAGGATGAACGTCGCCGCAGATGCAAAGATCGCGACATAAAACAACGTGATCCACACAATCGCAGGCAAGTTTGTCCAATCGGTCGCGCGGATGCTGCTCCATCCAAAAATCGTCAACAAAATTGCACCGGCCGCAATCGTGCCCAGACTAAAGACAAAGGCGGTTTCACCCCGGTTCAGTTTACGGATCATCGGTGTGTAAATCGCGTGGAAGATACATCCAACAAAATAAACGGCCTCTCCCTTACCGACTTGAAACGCCAACAAGGCCGAAAGATCGGCGCGAAAGATGACCCATAACGCACCGAATGCGCCAATCAGCAAGGCCAATGCCATGCGCCGCGTTGCGACTTGCCGCAACAACAACCAACCGAAAAAGGCAGACATCAACGGGATCAGCGTGAACACAGCAGCCGCACTTGTTGCTTCGGCTGTTTTCAGGCCTTCAAACATCAGAACAAAATAGGCCGCGAACAAACCACCCAGAACCAGATATCGCCATGGTGCTTCGATGGCTTCTTTCGGTATGCCGCCCCGTGCCAGAACGACCCCGCCAATCACCACACCTGCGATCCAGAACCGCGCTGCATTTAATGCCATGGGTGAAATGTCATTGGCAGCCATGGCCCCAAGGGCAAATGACCCCGCAACAAGCAGCGAAAAAGCAAGCATCGCCAAATGCCCGCGCGCTTGTGAACTCATATCACGTGCCAATCCTTAGAGCGTTCTTTTAAGAAGTTCAGGAACGTCTGCACTTTGGGTGTTCTGTGCAAGTCCACATGGGTGACCAACCACAATGCACCGGCCCAATGATCCAAAGGTTCCAGAATTTCGACCAAGTCTGGGTTGGCGCGCGCCTCTAACAAAGGAAGGAACCCGATCCCTGCCCCAGCCATCACTGCATATTCCAAGGTGGCGATATCAGTCGAGCGAAACGTAATTGCCGAATTTGGCACGCGTTCACGCAACCAACGTGTGAAGGGTGCTCGACTGTTTTCATCATCGTGACTGACAAATTGATGTCCTTCAAAGGCTTCGACAGTATCCGGGCAACCATGCGCGTCCACGTAGCTTTTGCTGGCAAACAATCCTATCGATTGACGCACAAAGGGCTGCACGACATTGTCAGGTTGTTCTGGTGCGTTCCCTGCGCGGATTGCCACATGCGCTTCGCCATATTCAAGCCGAAACAACCGGTCCCCTGTTAAATAGCGTACGACGACTTTGGGATGTTCTTTTTGAAAATCTGTCAAAATAGGAACCATCCGAGATGACAGGCTGGTCAATGACGTAACCACCAATTCACCCGACACACCGGACCCGTGTCCTTTGATGCGGCCTGCCAATTGGCTGAACTGATCGTCAGTGGCTTGCGCGACAAGAAACAGATCATCACCCGCTTCGGTCGCAGTATATCCGCGCGCGTGTCGCTGAAACAGCTTTACACCCAACCTGCCTTCCAATGCATCAATATGTCGGATCACCGTCGCATGGTGTACCCCCAAAACGTCGGCGGCCCCGCTGACCGTTCCCAAACGCGCAACTTGATAGGCGGTTTTAATTTCGTCCCAATTGTCCATTTGCCTTCATGTGCATTTATAAACAGTTCATGTTTCTTTTCATGCGTTGCGTTCGAATTTGCAACACCCAATGTTAGACGCAACCGAAAATTCGTCAGCAAAGGAACTAGAACCATGACACATACAATTCTTCATATTGATGCCTCTGCCCGTATCGACGCCTCAGTGTCGCGCACATTGTCGTCCGAGGTTGTCACAAAACTGGGGGGTACTGTCATTCGACGCGATCTGAATGATGTACTGCCTCAGATTACAGAACACTGGGTCGAGGCCAAAACCGCCCCCGCCGACACCCGCACACCGTCACAAAATGAAGCATTGGCGTTGTCGGACGAGCTGGTCAGCGAACTGCAAGCGGCCGACACGATTGTTATTGGGCTGCCGATTTACAACTTTGGAATTCCAGCGAGCTTGAAGGCCTGGATCGATCTGATCGCGCGCCCTGGCATGACATTCAAATACACTGAAAACGGTCCTGTCGGCCTGTTGCAAAACAAACGGGCGATATTAGTGGCCGCTTCTGGGGGCACCCCTGTTGGATCCGCAATCGATTTTGCGACTCCTTATATGCAGCACGTTTTGGGATTTGTTGGAATTGACCAAGTTGAAATTATCGCCGCAGATCGCCTTGGCTCTCAAAGTGATGCCGCAATAGAAACTGCGCGCGCCAAGCTCGCGTCGCTCGCCGCATGAAGGCAGATTAAACCGTCAGGCAACTTATGCGAATAAAGCCTGAGGCTGTTCTTTAGTCATGACAAATGTGCGCCACGTTTCTTTGAGTGGCGCATTTTTGCAAGAATTGCAGGCACGGACTGTGCCCAAACGGATGGGCGCACGCGTAACGTCTCACCCTGTTGATCTTGTTAAGGAAGCTTGGTTAACGAAAAACGGCCCATATGACTGTATCACACGCATCAACGCGCGGCGTTGCGGATCAGTTCCTTGCCATTCGTGCCAATGCCTGAACAATCACACTCGATTGTTTTTGTTAAGGAAACTGCATGCACAAAAGGATCATACCCGTGCCTTAGCAACGCCTCATTCCAATATGATACAGGATACCAAGTCAAAACGGGCTCTGCCTTCCGTGTTAACCAAGTTTGCCGGAAATGCCCGAAATATTAAGTACGAAAGTCGTCACAAGATTGGACGATCAGTTAACGAGGAAGCTTATGAAACAGATTGCATTGGGCATCGCTGCATTCGCCCTGTCAGCCGTATCCGCTGGCGCAGCCGTTTTCGACAATCCCTATGATCCAGGCTACGGCAATGAAGCGACACGTTGGGTTCAATCCAGCGAGTTCAGCCTTGATTCAGATACGGTTCTTACAGGCGGCAGCGTCTATATCGGCGGATTGGGCGACATCAGCGCGTGGGACGGTACATTCAACTATTGGATTTTCAATGATGATGGCGGCGCGCCAGGAAGCATTGAAACATCCGGATCAGATTCAACCGTTTCGACGACCGACACAGGCGATGCTTGGCTTGGTGGTGGTAACGTGTTCGAACTTCAATTCGACCTTACCAACAGCTTCTCCGCAACTGGTGGCGATTCATACTGGCTTGGTGTGCAACTCTCGAGCGATTTCGCACGAGACGACATCTATTGGGTGATCTCTTCCAACTCTGGTGCATCCGCACAATCCGAAAACGGAAGCTTTGACAACTGGTTCACATACACACCAGCCCGTGCGTTTTCTCTAGAGGGAACAACGCGAGACGTATTTGGTGCAACACCTGCACCGGTCCCGCTGCCTGCCAGCGGAATCCTGTTGGTGGTTGGGCTTGGCGTTCTGGCCGGGAAACGCCGCCGCGCCGCTTAATTAAACTTTCTACAAGTTAACACATGCGCAGCTGGGTCGTCCTTTAGGGGCGGCCCAATCTGTTTTGGGCGTCACAATTGTTGCGCGGCAAACGTATCGCATTGATTGATCGCGCCGGAATCGTATCCACGTGCGAACCATCTTTCACGTTGATCTGACGTGCCATGTGTAAACGTATGAGGCTGCGGGACACGACCCGCCTGACGTTGCAGATGATCATCTCCGATCTTACGCGCTGCATTCAACGCCTCGGCCAGATCACCCCGTTCCATGACTCCTTGAACATTGCGCGCCCACACACCGCTCAGGCAGTCTGCCATCAATTCAGTCCGCACAGTCAGCTCGTTTGCCTCGATTTGACTGGCTGTTCGTTTGGCTTGATTGACCTTGCTCAATATTCCCAATTCATTTTGAACATGGTGCGCAACTTCATGGGCAATGACATAAGCGGCTGCAAAATCTCCACCCGCGCCCATCCGTTGGGACAAAGTGGAAAAGAACGATGTATCAAGATACGCCTTCTTGTCTGCCGGGCAATAGAACGGACCTGTCGCACCTGATGCACCGCCACAGGGGCTTTGGGTGACACCAGAAAACAAAACCAGAATGGGCGCATTGTATTCGCGCCCCAACTGTTCCGCGAAGACATTGGTCCAAACATCCTCGGTTGTGCCCAACACTTTTGATGTGAATTCCCCGGCCCGTTCATCCGCTGCTGTCACTGGCCCCTCTTGCTGTGGGACGCTGCCCCCTTGCAACAAAGGACTGACATCGATGCCGGTAAAGTATCCAACCGCCAGCACCGCCAACACGCCAAACACACCCAAGCCACCAGCACGCCCTTTACGTGTGCTGCCCTGACTGCGCGTTTGGCGGCGATCTTCTACATTGCGGCTGCCCCGCAAACCTCTCAGCCGCATGGTCTTTCTCCCTCACCTGTGCTGCAACACGATAGCCGCAGCACACAGGACCGTAAAAGGGGAATTGTTCAGACCACTTGCCCGGGATGTCGCGACGCCCAATCTTGAAGAAACCCGGCGACATCTTCGCGCCCGACATGGGCAAGCTGAGTTCGTGGCAATGCGACCCCCTGATCAAGCGTCAGTTGCAAACACGCAAGGTATTCGCGCGTCTCTCGTTCGGGACAGTTTTCCGACCCATGAATGATGGTCGACAGTAAGGTTCCGCCATATCCGTTGACGTGGCCGAGGTCCGGTTTCAATTGCAGGAAATAATCCAAAACCTCGGGCAAACCTTCCCATCCGGCCAGCTGCACTGGCGTCAACCCTTCGGAATCCGGGCGGTCATATTCGACCCCCAAAGCGACCAACGCACGTATATGCGCAAGCTTGCCCGGCAAATGAAGGATCAACCGAACAATGTTGCGATACGCGTCTGGCAGCGTCGCAGTATCAACAAAGACACCGGAATTGTCCAAACCCTCTGCTGCGCGGGCCAACAACATTTCATTTGGGGACAGGTCTGGAACCGCCCCTCGGGCTTCTATTGCTGACGCCACATCACGGTTTCCGAACACGCGCGCATGGGCATAGGCACTGGTGCCTTCAAACTTGCGCCCCGGATCGGCCCCGTTGTCCAACAGCAGGTCAACCATACGTTTGTCACACATCCGACGGGCCGCCTGATGCAATGCGGGCACGACCCAAGGCGCTTCGCCTCCAACATGTGTACCATCAAAATCGTCAGCCTGTGCACCATGTTGCAACAACAGTTCAACAGCGATGTGATCATGAAAATCCATTGCCCGTAACAACGCGTTGGTTCCTCGCGGGTTCGCCCCGTGTTCCAACAACATTTTCAACCCGTTATGATGCCCAAGTTCAGTGGCATGATACAAAGATTCCCCGTCGTTTGGATCAGCCCCATGTTCAAGCAGCCAGCGCCCCAATTCCATGTTGTTTGCATGTCCAATCGCACCATAAAGCGCTGAAAGCCGGTGATCATTATCAGGAGCAACCGGAATTGCATCGTTCACATCAGCGCCATGCGCCAACAACAATTCCGCAATCGCAATCATGTCGTTTTGCAAATCGGGGCGCGCATGAATGTAACTTGAAAACGCAAGATGACAGATCGGGCGTTTCGGACCAAATTCTCGCGTCGCGGCTTCGGGATCATCGTCAAGCCATTGCTTGACCTCGGACAGATCATAAAGCGCACAACAAAGACCAAATTGATCCTTCGCCAAATCAGGCGTTTCTGCCAATAATTGGCCGACAACCCAATTTTGGCCATTGGCCAACGCGATCTTTAACCGCTGAAGACGCGCGGCCCGATCAAGGCCGATTGTTTCCGCCGCCCAAACCAGTTTTGGCCAACTTTCAAAGGCTTTTTCACGGGCAACAACGTGCAAGAAATCCGCATGTTTCAAGCCATCCAAATCCTGTTTGGGTGGGTTGTTCGCAATCCGTTGGCGGGCTTGCAGTTCGCCGATATCCCACGCTTTCTTCAGGCGGGTTGCATCACGGCGCAATTGGTCGAGTGACGGAAAAGTCATACTCGGTTCCTCTCAGATATGCCCGCCGATCCGCTAGCCCGGGCGAAGAGAAAACCGAAAACGATGTCGGTCGTCTAATGCAGGTGCGTCATCACGCTGTCCGCGGATCGGGTTGCCCCCTGCTTGGGCAAACCCCGTATACCAAGGTCGCAGTATCTTGCCAAGGCGAGATCCGGTGTAGACATCAATTTGCATCTTGTTACGCTTTGCACATCCAAGGGTAGAATCCCGAAGAGTGCGCTTGAACAAGGAGACGCCAATGTCATCCGCCCACGCAATTCTTTATGACTGTGAATTCCTGACAGCCCCCGGCGCGCCGACGCGGTTTTGGTGTGGTCCAAATGATCCAGATCAGGTCATTGCACAGATTGGGGCCGCAAAACTGTCTTTGACCGCGCCGTTCGAAATCCTCGACACTTTTCGCGTGCTGGTCACGCCCCCAGATCGTGCCAACAAACTTGTCGTTCTTGACCCTTTATTCGTTCGTTTGACCGGGATCACACAAGATGATTTGGACACGAGTGGTCTGCCATTGGCCCAAGCGCTTGATGAATTGGATGAATTTTCAGACGGTGCAACCCTTTGGTCATGGGGTAAGGATGAATTCAATATGATCGCAATCAGCTGCTATGCCGCCGGGATGGCGCCACCGATGCCGATCACGCGTTTCGACAATGCGTGTCATCTGCTTTTGAACGCAGGTATGCCGCTTGAAGATCTGCATCAAACGCGATCAAACACCTTGTCGAAATACTATGACATCGATCATCCGCCCTTGCAGGCACATGACGCGTTGGGGGATGCTTTGTGTGTTACCTACACATTACAACATCTGCTGCAAAAAGGCGCTTTGAGCGCACAAGCCTTTTCCAACTGATCTTGCGGTTCTAATCGGTGGACGCTGCCGCGACATCCGTCTAGGTTGGCGTGCGTTCACCCTGCAGGAGCCCGCAACCGCCCTATGTCTGAAACCACTGCCTATCAGGTCCTTGCCCGTAAATACCGCCCCGAAACGTTTGCCGATCTTGTCGGCCAAGACGCGATGGTGCGCACGTTAAGGAACGCCTTCGAAGCGGACCGGATCGCGCAGGCTTTTGTCATGACCGGGATCAGAGGCACCGGTAAAACTACAACAGCGCGGATCATTGCCAAGGGCATGAATTGCATTGGCGCTGATGGTCAAGGTGGTCCGACAACTGATCCATGTGGAACCTGCGAACATTGTACGGCGATCATGGAAGGGCGTCATGTTGACGTGATGGAAATGGATGCCGCGTCACGGACCGGCGTGAACGACATTCGCGAAATCATCGACAGCGTGCATTATCGTGCGGCCTCTGCGCGGTACAAGATTTATATCATCGATGAAGTTCACATGCTGTCCACAAGCGCATTCAATGCGCTGCTCAAGACGCTTGAAGAACCGCCCGCACATGTAAAATTCATCTTTGCCACTACCGAAATTCGCAAAGTTCCGGTGACCGTTCTGTCGCGGTGCCAGCGCTTTGATCTGCGTCGGATCGAACCAGAAGTGATGCTGGCGTTGTTGCGCAAAATCGCAGGTGCGGAAAACGCTGAAATTACCGATGACGCGCTGGCATTGATCACACGCGCAGCCGAAGGATCGGCCCGCGACGCCACATCATTGTTGGATCAGGCGATCAGCCACGGCGCAGGTGAAACCAGCGCAGAGCAAGTGCGTGCCATGCTGGGATTGGCAGACCGAGGTCGCGTCTTGGATTTGCTGGACATGATCTTGCGCGGTGATGCGGCAGCGGCTTTGACGGAAATCTCGGCACAATATGCGGATGGCGCTGATCCAATTGCTGTGCTGCGCGATCTGGCGGAAATCACCCATTGGGTGTCCGTAGTTAAGATCACACCAGAAGCCGCCGAAGACCCGACCATTTCCCCGGACGAACGCAGCCGTGGCCAAACAATGGCCAGCGCTTTGCCGATGCGGGTTCTGACCCGTCTTTGGCAGATGTTGCTGAAAGCCTTGGAAGAAGTCGCAAGCGCCCCGAATGCAATGATGGCAACGGAAATGGCGATCATTCGGTTGACCCATGTCGCTGATCTGCCCAGCCCCGAAGAGTTGGTGCGCAAGCTTCAGAACCAAACACCGCCTGCCCCCAATCCAACCGGCGGCAATCACATGTCCAGCGCAGGCGCTGCCGCAGTGGACGCACGCGCAAGTACGATGGCCGCTGGTCCAACAGGCGGTGGTCCGTCTGCTGCATTGGCGCAAGATCTTGATCAAGCACTTGCCCGCTATCCGACCTTTGACCACGTTGTCGAATTGATCCGCACCAACCGCGATGTAAAGCTGCTGGTCGAGGTTGAAACATGCCTTCAATTGGCCGCCTATCAACCCGGTCGCATCGAATTTGTGCCAACCGAAAATGCGCCGCGCGATTTGGCACAGCGTCTGGGCCAACGCTTGCAAACTTGGACTGGCAATCGATGGGGGGTCACAATCGTCAGCGAAGGTGGCGCGCCAACCATCGCCTTCATTCGGGATGCTGCTGATTTGGCCCTGAAATCCGAGGCCCAAGAGCATCCCTTGATGCAAGCGGTGCTTGAGCATTTTCCAAAGGCCACGATCACGTCCATCCGAACACCTGAGGAAATCGCAAAAGACGCCCAAGTCGAAGCCTTGCCCGAGGTGGACGACGAATGGGACCCGTTCGAGGAAGACTAATGAAACAGATGTTCCTATTCGATCGATATTGATGCTGCGCCGCGTTACGCAGACTATCGAAATTGCATTTCTAGGAACATCTTATGCTGACCATTCGCGCCGCCACCCCTGACGACATCCCTGCCCTGCTGCCCTTGAACACAATTGTCCAAGACTGGCACGCGACCCATTATCCTGATCGGTTTCGCAAATCCGTTGACCCTGAACATGTCAGCAACTTTTTTGAAACGATGATCGATGGCGACACAACATTTGTCGACCTGGCGCTTTGGGATACAGTGCTCGCCGGATACCTCTTCACGCGTCTAAATGCTCATGATGGCAGTCCGTTTACGCTACCCAGTCGCCATTTGCATGTTGAACACATCGCCGTCGGTATGGATCACAGGCGCAAAGGCATTGCGACGGGTTTGATCGCATGCGCAACAGACCGCGCGCAATCGCTTGGGTGCAGCGAAATCAATCTGACCAGTTGGGACGCAAACGTGCCTGCCCATACTGCGTTTCGATCCACAGGGTTTGAAATGCGCAGGCTTTGGTTTGCAAAATCGGTGTAACGCCATCTTTGCGCGATGAAAGCGCCAGCGCACTTGTCCATCCGTCTTGCGACTGCGATAAGAATGGCGAACGTGTGGGCGATTATCCTTGGCCCACGAGTAAAGGAGTATTGCGATGTTCAAAGGACTAGGCGGCCTCGGCGACATGGCCGGTATGATGAAAAAAGCCCAAGAAATGCAAACCAAGATGGCCGAGATGCAGGACGATCTGCACAACATCATGGTCACGGGCGAAAGCGGTGCAGGTCTTGTCAAAGCGACAGCAACCGCCAAAGGTGAATTGAAGGCGCTGGATATCGATCCATCGATCTTTAACGGAGATGACAAAGAAGTCGTCGAAGATTTGATCCTAGCCGCGATCAAAGACGCACAAACAAAAGCGTCGGAAAAAGAGCAGAAAGAAATGAGTTCTTTGTCCGAAGGGCTTGGTTTGCCCGCAGACATGAAGCTTCCGTTCTGATCCCAATTTCAAGCGATACCCCCATCCCCCTCTGCCAAATGGCACAAGGCGATCGACAATGAGCAGCACGCAAGACATCGACGCCTTGATCGAGATGATGGCGAAACTGCCCGGCCTTGGGCCGCGTTCGGCGCGCCGCGCTGTTTTGCATCTGATCCGAAAACGCGCGCTGCAATTGCAGCCGCTTGCGGACCTGATGCAAACCGTGGCGGCAACAGCGCGCGAATGTATGAATTGTGGAAATGTCGGCACCGCTGACATTTGCGACATTTGCGATTCAAACAAACGGGCAAATGGCGAATTATGCGTGGTCGAAGATGTCGCTGATTTGTGGGCGATGGAGCGCTCGGGCGTTTTCCAAGGGCGCTATCACGTGTTGGGCGGCACCTTGTCCGCGCTGGATGCGATTGGCCCAGAGGAATTGCGTATTCCCAAACTGATCGATCGTATTGCTGGGGAAGACATCACCGAAGTGATCCTTGCCCTAAACGCCACAATCGACGGCCAGACCACGGCCCATTACATCGCCGATCAACTGGACGGTCAGGTGCTTATGACATCATTGGCCCAAGGCGTGCCCATCGGTGGCGAGCTTGATTACCTAGATGACGGCACGATCACCGCGGCCTTGCGTGCCCGCAAGTCAATCTAGGTCAGTATCTTTCAAACGAAAAAACGCCGCCCAGATTCTGGACAGCGTTTTGTATTTGATTTCAAATTTTCAGCGCGCATCTCTGACATTAAGAACAAAATGCAACACTTTGTAATTCTTGATCTAACAGCCCGCCTAATCACTAGAAACGACGGGCTGATCTTTTGATCTGATCCTAAAAGTGGATAGCCTTGCCGTAGGCGTCCAGCGTCGCTTCGTGCATCATCTCTGACAATGTTGGATGCGGGAATACCGTTTCCATCAGGTCTTCTTCTGTTGTCTCGAGCTGACGCCCGACGACATAGCCTTGGATCAGCTCGGTCACTTCGGCACCGACCATGTGGGCCCCTAGCAACTCGCCCGTTTTGGCATCAAAAATCGTTTTGATCATGCCTTCGGGTTCCCCCAAAGCAATCGCCTTGCCATTCCCAATGAAAGGGAAGCGGCCCACTTTGATCTCAAAGCCCGCCTCTTTTGCCTTGGCTTCGGTATAGCCAACGCTGGCCACTTGAGGGTGGCAATATGTACAGCCCGCGATGCTTTCGGGTTTGACCGGATGCGCGTGTTTGCCAGCAATAAGATCGGCGACCATGACGCCTTCGTGGCTGGCTTTGTGAGCCAACCAAGGTGCACCGGCGATATCGCCAATTGCGTACAATCCATCCACGCCTGTTCGGCAATAGGCGTCTGTCACAACGTGAGTGCGATCGATTTTGACACCCAGTGCTTCCAAACCCAGGCCTTCAACATTGCCAACAATACCAACGGCTGAGATGACTGTATCGAATTCGTGTTTTTCGACTTTACCGCCAACTTCGATATGTGCCGTAACCTTGCCCTTGCCGCGATCCAGTTGTTTGACCATGGCTTTTTGCATGATCTTCATGCCCTGCTTTTCAAAGGCTTTCTTGGCAAATGCACTGATCTCGGCGTCTTCAACAGGCAACACGCGGTCCATGACTTCGACAACAGTCGTGTCAGTACCCAGCGTGTTATAAAAGCTTGCGAATTCAATCCCAATTGCGCCCGATCCAATCACAAGCAGTTTTTTGGGCATCTTTGGTGGCTTCAATGCGTGTTTATACGTCCAAACCAGATCGCCATCAGCCTCAAGCCCCGGCAATTCACGCGCCCGCGCACCTGTCGCGAGGATGATATTTGGCGCTTTTAACGTTTCTTCGCCTTTGGCCGTCTTTACTTTGACAACGCCTTTGCTGGGCAAAGTTGCGTCGCCCATGACAACCGAAACTTTGTTCTTTTTCAAAAGATGGCCAACACCGCCTGACAACTGACTTGCCACTTTGCGGGACCGATCCACCACAGCATCCAGATCATAATCGATCTTTTCCGCCTTTAGCCCAAATTCCTTAGCCCGGTGCATCAAATGGAACACTTCAGAAGAACGCAACATCGCCTTGGTTGGGATACATCCCCAGTTCAGGCAAATGCCCCCTAAATGTTCGCGTTCAACAACGGCAACCTTTTGGCCGTTTTGCGCCGCACGAATTGCGGCGACGTACCCGCCGGGGCCCGCCCCAACAATAACAATATCAAAGCTTTGTTCTGCCATGACGCACCCTCGCAGTTTAACGGCATCTATTTAGTT
The DNA here is from genome assembly GCA_039984715.1 of Paracoccaceae bacterium. Taxonomy (GTDB): domain Bacteria; phylum Pseudomonadota; class Alphaproteobacteria; order Rhodobacterales; family Rhodobacteraceae; genus JABSSA01. The sequence goes on from JBDWUA010000014.1 coordinate 419,526, forward strand.
TACCGTTAAACTACTTTTCTTTGGGCCGCAACACAACCGCCACGCGACAAATGCGCCACGGGGATTTGGGTTGGGATCAGGCTGCTTGCGCTTCTTGCAGGCTGCGCACGACGCTGCCGTACCCGCCCTGCTCCAAATGCACGGTTTCCGCTTTGGTCGACACACGTGACAAAGCTGCATTACGCGCCGGGAACCTGCCAAACATTCGAATGACCTCACGATGTGCGCGGGCATGCAACAGGTTCGACGCCCCGGTTTCAGGCAATCGTTCGCACATGAGACGGACACAACGGTCTTGGTCACACAGGTTTTCGGAATGCATCAATGGCATATAGAAAAACTGCCGAGCAGGTTCATCCACACGCATATCCCACCCTTTTGAGATCGCAGATTTTGCGGCCGTCAACGCAGCCCTATCCGTGCAAAATGCGTCCTGATGACCGCGATACATATTGCGTGAAAACTGATCTGTGAGGGTAATATAGGCTAACGTGCCAGAGGCGTGTGTTAACCAAAGGGAATACTGGCCCTCGCGGGCGCCTTCCCATGCGTTCAAGAATTTCTCTCTGATCCGCGCATCAAGTGCCGCATTTTCAGCGTACCAACATGACGGACCACACTCGTCCAACCAAAACCGCAGAACATCATCTGCCTGTACCATTACTTTCTCCCTTCCCAACAGAGAATGGTTCGATGTTAATGCACTGTAACATTGCAACCGAATCACAAAATGCAACAGACCCGTCATATGATCACAGATTATTTTTTATGATTGCGGGGAAATTGATGCGTCTTCGCCACTTTCTTGGTCACTTTCGATTGCGTATTCCTGCGCATATTCCATCGCGACTGGTGTGGTGCCCGTTGGTGACATGACAATATACGTCCCCGTTTCTTCAATGCGAACCGCTGACCGGCGTGTGGCGCGATGTAGGGCGTAAGCCATGAGAACTATGAACAGCATCAGCGTAAAGCTAAAGAACCCTCCCGGCCCGTATACCCCCATCATCCAACCGACAATAATTGGCCCCGTGACGGCCCCGAGCCCATTGATAAAAACCAACCCACCAGACGCCGCCGCCATATCCTCGTATTCCAGAAAGTCGTTCGTATGCGCGAGAAGCAAAGAATAAAGCGGGTTGGACATGCCACCGATCAAGAAGGCCGAGATAAGCAAATAGGTAAAGTTGCTGCCCATGGCCAATCCAATAGTCGCTCCGATTGCGCCAATGGATGCAATGATCACGACAAGGAACCGGCGATCCATGTGATCTGAAATCCAGCCGATGGGATATTGTGTGACAACGGCCGCGACAAAGAACGTTGCCACAAATGTCGAAAGCTGCGTCAGGCTTAACCCCGTTTGCGATGCATACACCGCGGCCATTCCAAACTGCGCCGCAAAGACCCCGCCTAGTACAAACATTCCGAAACATCCAAGTGGCGAAACGTTTAGCAATTCGCGCAAGCTCATGGGTTTGGCCGTTTCAAAGGATGGCGTCGGAGAGATCGACAACAAAATTGGGGTAATCGCAATCGAAACCAAAATTGACGGAATGATGAACGGAACAAAACCGGACGGATCTGCGACCAGCAACAACGCCTGCGCGATAACGATCCCCAAAGTTTGCACTATCATATAAAGGGATAACGCTTGTCCGCGTGTCTCGTTATCTGCGGCATTGTTCAGCCAGCTTTCAGCCGTCACATAAACAGCCGAAAAGCAAAAGCCGATCAGAACACGCGCCAAAACCCACACCCACGGGTCTGTAAATGTGGGGAACAAGATCATCACCGCAGATATCAACGAGGCCAATGCCGCAAACACGCGGACATGCCCAACGCGGCGTATCATGCCGGGTGCCATGCGGCTGCCGCCTAGGAAGCCCGCGAAATACCCCGACATCACCAAGGACAATTCTAACGTTGAAAAGCCTTCAATCTCTCCACGAACGCCAAGCAGAGTACCCTGCATGCCGTTCCCGATCATCAAAAGCCCCATACCCAGCAACAACGCCCAGGCACTGTTCAAAACTTGCAGCATCGCGAGACCCCTTCTTGATGTCTAACCTCGCTGTAGCGATGGCAGACATACACGTCAGGGCTGCATACGACACTTAAATGTCGCTTTGAGAATCTTCGTCTGTTTCGGGCAACAAAAGCGACGCATCGCCATAGGAAAAGAATCGGTATTTGCTGGCCACTGCATGGTCATAAATGTCGCGGATTCGGTCTTGGCCCACAAATGCAGCGACAAGCATCATTAGGGTCGATTTGGGCAAATGAAAGTTGGTCATCAATCCGTCCGCGATCTGAAATTCAAACCCCGGATAGATAAAGATGTCCGTTGATCCTTCCCATGGCTCGATGCGTCCCGTTTCGCGCGCTGCGGTTTCGATCAACCGAAGCGCCGTCGTTCCCACCGGGATGACGCGGTTTCCTTCGGCTTTGGATTGCGCAATGTCGCGCGCGGCGTCAGCTGAGACGCGACCGCGTTCGCTGTGCATGCGATGCTGCAATATATCGTCGACCTTTACCGGCAAGAATGTTCCCGCGCCGACATGCAGGGTCACAAAACTGAACTGCACGCCCATGGCGCGCAATTCGCTTAACAATTCATCATCAAAATGCAGCGAAGCTGTTGGCGCCGCGACGGCACCCTTTTCCTGTGCCCACACGGTTTGATAATCGTCAAAATCTTGATCATCAGCAGGTCTTAGGGCTGCAATATAGGGCGGCAGTGGCATTGCCCCCGATTGCGCAAGTGCTTCGTCAAATGCGTCCGCTTCCAGATTGAAACGCAAATGTCCCTGCCCTTCGGACACCCGATCCAACACGGCACTAAAGCCATCTGAAAAATCAATCGTTTCTCCGATGCGCACTTTCTTTAGGGGCTTCAACAGCGCAGCCCATGTGCCGTCAGCATTTGGTTCCAACAAGGTCACATCAATTTTGGCTTGGGTATGCCCTTGTTCCGATATCCGGGCTCTTGTTCCTGACAGGCGCGCCGGAATGACCCGCGTGTCGTTCAGAACAAGACGGTCCCCCGGTCGCAACCACTGGGTCAAATCACGAACACTCTGATCGCTAATCTGGTCGCCATTTGCGACCAACAAACGCGCAGATGACCGCGGGCGCGCTGGACGCGTTGCAATCAGGCTTTCGGGCAAATCAAAGTCAAAGTCACTTAATTTCATGGGGTGCGCCTTAGCCCGCAGTGCAAGCGGACGCAACTCGTTCAATCAACGATCAGCGCTTGATCTAAACGGTTCGCGTTTCTTTTTGGGTGCGGGTTCATCTGCCTTGAACGCTTCGGGGGTTGTCGCACTTTCGTTGTCTACTTGTGGTATGTCGGGCGGCGGCGCACGGAATATTTCACGAAAGAACCCCGGCGTAAGCGCTGACAAAGGGTTGACCTGAACCGCTGGGCTGTCTGCCGTTCCGCGCAGTCGATAATTGAATCCAATCAATCCTTCGCCCCGACGTGTGAAAATACTGCCGATCCCATTCAGAAAATAGACCGGAGAGATCACCCCACGCATGTCCAAGCGTTTTTCCGTGACACCATATGTTCCATCCATGGAAATCCCCATCGATGGACCGACCGCACTGGCTTTGGACAGCAGCACTTGTGACGGTGTCAGGCGAAAATCGGCCTCGACCTGACTGAACAACATGCCATCCCCAGACAGCTGTTCCAGCAATCCGACAATGGAAATAGCTGACAAAAGATCTGCCATAACAGGGGCTTTTTTCACGCGTGCTTCCGAGATGCGCAGCGAACCATCAAAGGTCCCTTCGGACCCGACGGGTAACAACGTTAACAACATGTCACCGCCATTGGCCTGTTGCAGCAATCCCGCTGCAGCAATGACACCGCCTGCATCTTTGGATCGAATACGAATTGCACTGCGTCCATTCTGCGGAATGACAAGCCCATCCACAGACGGGCCTCCGTTCACCCGCGCAGTAAAGCGACCGTCCAGACCGCCATTCAAAGAAAACTGTCCCGCAAAGTTGGTTAAGGCGATTGTATCCGTCACCTGCAATTTGTTCAGCGACAGGGTCAAAGGTCCAGATTGACCGTTTCCTGATCCCTCACCGCTTCCAAAGTTGGCACGACGCATATCAATTTCGCCACCTCGCACGACAACGCCCGGCGCTACTCCGGCACCGCGCCCAACCAAGGATACCGGCGCGTCCAACCAATTCGCCAGTTGAACCCGGCTAAATTGAGCCTCAGCCAAGCCACCTGATTGATTTAGCGAAACCGAACCCGTGGCCGATAATCCGGGCGCATTCAGTGTCAGATTATCGATACGCGGCGTGTCCCCCAAGACACCTGTAACGCTCAGGCGACCCGTCGCGCGCTGTGACATGGACCAGCCCAATGGCGGCATGCTCAGCCCGATTTGAGCCAACGTGCTATTCATCGTAAAGGATGGCGGAGTGTCACGATGAAGAGTGATGTCGATATCTGCGGGACCGGACCCGCGCACGGTTCCCGGCGGAAGAGTGATGCGGAACGTATCAAGTGCGTTCTGGGACACCTGTATCGTGCCATTCACCTTGGCCGGTGCGCCGGTCCCAATTTCTTGTCGCCATGCGGCTTCAAATGGCACACCGTCCAACGTGCCTGGCCCACCTACGACGATGTCTTTTGTATTTGCCTCGACAACCAAAAACGGGGCAGCCAGCGTGCGGCCTTCTATCAAGTTCTGGCTTTCAACGTCCAACAATGTTCCCGAGATATCGTACGTCACATCGGACGGTTTCATCCCGCGTTTGATTGGCATGTTCAACGTACCTTCAACCAACGCAGTTCCATTGGCCAAATCGGATGGCAGACCTGCTTTGCTTAAAATGTTCAACGGCGGCATGTCTATCAGCGACAATACGGCGGACAATGAGCTTTTCGTATTCAGTTCAACATTCGCTGGGGTGCCGCCGCGCACAAGAATGTCGGGTATGATAAAGGACGTTCCTGAAACATCCATCACACCCCCTGCTGGGGGTTCAACGTTGCCTTCATCGACCGCAACAACAAGCCGGTTATCCAACAAAGAAATTTGGCCGCCCGCTTGGGTCACAGGAGGCAGAGATTTTTCGTATCGCACAACCGCGTCGTCATAATCGAGGCTAAGGAAACTGCTGACCGTCGTTCCCGTCCCCCCGCGCAATGCAACGTCAATCGTGCTAAGATTGCCTTCCAATACATTGTTGACAATCCATGTCCGCGTTGGCGTCGCCATGGTCTCCGGCCAATATCCGGTCACATCTTCAAGGCTTAGGGTGTCGGACTGGCCGTCCAGCGAAAACCGCCAACCATCCTCTTCCGCCAACAAATGTCCACTGACATTCATACTGCGATCATCAAGGGTCAAAAGCGCTTGACCAAGTTCGATCCGAAATGGATCAAGCGTCAAACGTAAATCTGCATCTGCCCGCGTCAATGCGATCGGTTCGTCATACAATTTCGCCGGGTTCAGCGCCAAATGGCTTAATCGCAATTGCGCAACAAGATCTTCCAATGATCCCTGTTCCAACCCGCCAAGCCACGCTGTGCCTTCTGCACGTCCCGTCGCCCATTCGCTGACCACGGACAATTCGTCAAACCGCAGCATTCGTTCCTGTGGAACATAGGTGAAATAGGTCTGCGCTGATGTGAACGGGACCGGGCTGGTTGCCTCTGTTGGCTGCAAGACGCCTTCGCCGATGGACAATGTTGCATTCAGCGGGATGAGTTTACCGCGTTCGTCCAAACCACTGCGCATCGAACCAGAAATTGGTGCGCGCAATGCTTCGAGCCACGCAAAAGCCGGGCTTTGGGCCGCAATATCCGCCGCATCCATATCCGTAATCGACACGCCAAATTCAGCGGACGCAGACCCCAGATCACTGGTGTAATTCGCCTCAACCGTGGCAATTCCTGCTGTTCCCGATAACAGGGCCAAGTCAGCAGAGAGTGTTAAAATGTCATCTTCGCGATCCAATCGCGCCCGACCGCCATCAATTGTCCATGCGCGATCTGATGAATGATCCTCGTATCTTAGGGTCAACGCCTGTACATCGACACTTTGCAAGGACGACATTTGACGAGACAGGATCAATAAATCCAATTCAGAAAGTAACGCTGCAAAACTGGGTGCTTCTTGTGCTGGGCTGCTGATGTCGGGCCCGCCACGCAGGCTTAGGTTGCCTTCCACGGATCGGTTCAGAGTCGCAAAAATTCCCGCAATCTCAAGCTGAACTGGTCGCACTTTCCCGCGCAACAATGGTTCAAACGCAAATGCGCCTTCGAGTTGGTTAAACGATACAATCTCAAGCCCGTTTAGATCGGTAATCTGCACGTTGGCGACACGCACCCGTGGTTGCCAGCCATTGTGAAGTTTGAATTCCAGCGTCCCAAATTGCACCTGAATATTCTCCAGGTTTTGCGTGGCCTGCGCCTGTATCTTCTCACGTATCCATTCTGGTGCTTTGACGGTGCGGCCCAAAGCAAAATACAATCCGACCAGTAAAACCCCAAGAAAAAGGAAGGAAAACAGCAATGAATGCGCACCAATGCGTTTCGCCAAACGGCGTTTTCGTCCCCGTTCACGAACGGGTTCAACTGGTGTTTCGTCGCTAGCTGTCATTCTGCCCTTTTAGTGCGCAGGATCGTTTTTTTATTCTTGCTCGAACCCTTCTATCATGACACGCCATGCGCATCAAAACACGAAAGATATTACTATGCCCGACATCGGAGACACCGCGCCTGATTTTACCATGCCACAAGGGGGCGATGGTCGCGAAATTACGCTGTCTGCGTTGCAAGGGACACCCGTCATCTTGTATTTCTATCCACGTGACGACACGCCCGGCTGTACCAAGGAAGCCATTGCATTCACAGAACTTTTGCCAGAATTCGACTCGTTAGGTGTGCGTGTGTTTGGGGTATCCAAAGACACGATTGCGAAACACGACAAGTTTTCGGCAAAGTACGAATTAGGCGTTCCCTTACTTTCGGACGTGGACACTGACGTATGCGAACAATATGGCGTTTGGGTTGAAAAAAACATGTACGGACGCAAATCAATGGGCATCGAACGCGCGACATTCCTTATTGATGGCGACGGTCGATTGACCCACATCTGGCGAAAAGTAAAAGTGCCCGGACACGCCCAAGAGGTTTTGGACACTGTAAAGGCACTGCCATGATCCCATTGGCTGAAATGGCGGATGCCGTCTTACACACCCCCGGTGGGCGAGAAAAGACCGCGCTGTCTCGTCAGTTTGCCGCTGAATGGCAAAGTGCGCGCGCAGGTGGCGACATGCCTGAAGTTGGTCGCGGCGATCCGCCTACACACCCAGCCCGACCGAATGCTCCTGAATTGCTTAGCCCACGAGATGTGCCAAAACGCAAACCCGGCAGCCCACAAGGGCGTATCGCGTTGCTGCATGCCGTGGCCCATATCGAACTCAATGCTGTAGATTTGCATTGGGATCTGATCGCGCGCTTTTCCCATGTGCCAATGCCCCCCGGATTTTACGATGACTGGGTGAAGGCTGCGGATGAAGAAAGTAAACATTTCAATTTGATGTGCGACTGTCTTGAAGAATTGGACAGCTCTTATGGCGCGTTGCCAGCCCATGCCGGCATGTGGCGCGCCGCCGAAGACACTGTTGATGATTTGATGGCACGATTGGCCGTGGTTCCAATGGTTTTAGAAGCGCGCGGCTTGGACGTGACACCCGGTATGATTGCCCTGTTCAAAAAGGCAAATGTTTCATCCGCCGTTGCCGCGTTGGAAACCATTTACGCCGAAGAAGTCAGCCACGTAGCTTATGGGTCGAAATGGTTTCACTTCTTATGCGGACGCGAAAATCTGGACCCAAAGGATGTCTTTCACGATATGGTTCGGACCTATTTCAAGGGCGCATTAAAGCCCCCTTTTAACGAGGAAAAACGCGCCGAAGCTGGGTTGCCGCCTGACTTTTATTGGCCCTTGGTCGAAGGGTGAACGTTTTCATCACCAAGACCATTTACCTTATCACCACATAAAGAAACCCTGTTCTGCTTGAATCGAGCTGTGCGCAAATCCCAGTTTCGGCAAGAATTTGCCAATTTTACCCGCTGGTTACCACTCTTACGAGACTGCCCGCCTCGGGACTTGCCCAAGGACATGTGTATGTTTATTCAGTCGTCTGTGACAAAAGCAGCCGGGACGCTGCCTGTCAGACTGGGTTGGGATGAGGAAACGTAGCGTGCGCACACGTATTGGTTTGAAACTGCATGGTGTTTTGGAAAAGTACTTTCCAGAACGTCGAGTCTTTTTGAAATCCGACACTGACACACGTTTCATTCGTTTACGCCCTGAAATGCAGTTTATCGCCTTTGCCGGGTCTGCCCTTGTCGTTTCATGGGCCATTGTCGCAACTGCGATTATCCTTATGGACTCGATCGGATCGGGTAATTTCCGTGAACAAGCCAAAAGAGATCAACGTACCTATCAGGCGCGTTTGAACCATCTGGCCGAAGAACGGGATTCGCGTGCAGAAGAAGCATTGGCCGCACAAAGCCGTTTTAACGCTGCATTGTCCCAAATTTCGGTCATTCAGTCAGAATTGTTACAATCCGAAACAAAACGCCGCGAATTGGAAACCGGGATCGGCGTGATCCAATCCACGTTGCGCGACACGATGAAAGAACGCGAAACCGCCCGTACTGAAGTCGCCTCGCTCAAGGAAGAGATGGAAACCGGTGTCGGGTCTTCACTGGCGTCTAGTAGTGCAAACGCACCGATGGATTTCGTCGCGGATGCCCTGGCCCGCACTGCCGCAGAGCGCGACAAAGTGGTTGCCGATGCCCAAGACGCCCTGCACGCTGCCGATGAGATGGCCACCGAAATTGCTTTGATGCGTGAGCAAAACGACCAGATCTTTCGCCAACTGGAAGAAGCAATGACCGTGTCCGTTGCCCCGTTGGAAAAGATGTTCAGCGCAGCGGGAATGCCAACCGATTCCATTCTTGAGCAAGTCCGCCGCGGGTATTCCGGCCAAGGTGGCCCTCTAACACCCATCAGTTTTTCGACGCGCGGTCAGGTTCCGACACCGGACACCATGCGTGCCAATCGTTTGCTTGAACAATTGGATGCTTTGAACATCTATCGGATTGCAGCGGAAAAAGCGCCCTTTGCCCACCCGGTGCGCAAGGCGACACGCTTTACCTCTGGGTTTGGATTTAGACGCGACCCAAAGACCGGCGGTCGTCGCATGCATAAGGGCGCGGATTTCGCCGGACCAAGTGGAACGGAAATCTATTCAACAGCCGATGGTGTTGTTGTTCACGCCGGATGGCAGTCCGCTTATGGACGGCTTGTAAAAATTCAACATCAGTTCGGTATTGAGACCCGTTACGCACATCTGTCGAGAATTGATGTGAAAGTCGGCCAAAGGGTCTCGCGTGGCGATCGTATTGGTGGTATGGGAGCATCTGGACGGGTTACGGGGACACATCTCCATTATGAAGTCCGCGTCGGCGGAAAAGCCGTAAACCCTATGATCTACATCAAGGCAGCGAACGATGTTTTCAAAGAGTAAAATCAACGAACCTGGGCCAAAAACAGCAGAAACTGCGAAATCGTCGTCAGTTTCTTCCGATTTGGGCTCTTCCGCTTCACCAACAAGCGGCGAATTCAAGGCCAGCGCTCCGAAGGCAAAACCGCCAGCGTCGATTCTCTCGGCTGATTTGCATATCACTGGAAATCTAAAGACGACCGGCGACATTAATGTCGAAGGCACAGTCGAAGGCGATATACGCGCGCATCTTCTGACAATTGGTGAAACAGCGACAATCAAAGGCGAAGTGGTCGCCGATGACGTTGTCGTCAACGGACGTATTGTCGGCCGCGTACGCGGTTTGAAAGTTCGTCTGACATCCACCGCCCGTGTTGAAGGTGACATCATCCACAAAACAATCGCTATTGAATCAGGTGCCCATTTTGAAGGCTCGGTTCAGCGGCAGGATGATCCATTGAATTCTGGATCAGGTGGCAAGCCCGTGGGTGCCGCAAAGCCAACGGCAAGCTAACCAATCCTTCTGAAAAATCTGAATTGAAAGCGCTTTGTGAAAACAAGGCGCTTTTTTTTACCAAGCATTTCCCGGCATGATGCCACGGCTCAGCAAACGTGTCGTTGGCAAATGGCCAATGACTTGGTCCCGCATATGCGAACAGCAGGACCAAGCCGTCTTTATAGAGGCTAAGTCAGTCTTTTCAGCGTCCCAGCATCCATTGACCGTTTGGCCAAAATGCGTGGAAGGCAAAGGCGAACATCACGTCATGGGCGACGTCTTTTCCGGATTTGTCGCGCACGCGGATTGATCCGACGTCACGTCCTTCGGAAATGCGCGCAGAATCCAGCGCCGATGCCTGCCCCGCGACCCATGAAATTTCTAATCCAGCCTCTGTCACCTGTTCCTCGCGGGCCAAGCGTTCCATGGGCCATGCCCGTTTGCCCACACGAACGACGCGTGACACGGCAGGGATATCGTGTGGTGGCAATTCGCCGTTATACAAAAACGGACGTCCGCTGTCGTACCCTTCGTATGGGTTGCGCCCGTATGAGCGATTCCAATCGGGTTCCGCCATAACCAGCCCTTCGGGGTTGCGTGCCCGAAATTCCGCCCAGCTTTCCATCCAAGTGGGCAACTGGGTGAGACTGACACCATTCATTTCGCCAACGATGCCCTGCCCTATGGCCTGCTGCCACCAGCTTTGCGTTTCGCGGTCATACATAATCATATCAGAATTACGGAGCTTGCCAGACACCCCAAAACTAAGCACGCGGCCCTTTACGCGGCGATCAAACGTCATGCCCGAATTACAAAGCGGGCAAAACGTAACGGCAACTGGTGTGCTGCCAACGATATCGTTAACGATCTCGTGCCACGTCAAATATCGGATTGGGTATGCACGCGGCTCGGCGCCATCGATTTCAACTGTAATGACAGGCTCGCGGGGACCAATGCCCTGTTTGTCGGACACACGCACAAAGCTCGGTTTGTCCAAAGCCGGAATGCCATCTTTAGGAGGGCCACCGGATAACACTTCGACCCAATTGGCGACACTGGTCTTGGAAAAATCAGTGTCAGGCCATTCATGCCGCCAAAACGTTGGATCAGCCAATCCCACACTTGCCGTCAGAAAAATAGCCGCAAGAACACGCGCACCCAACCACATCATTCGTCCCTCCCTCGATTGATGAGTGACGAATGTGACGCAGAAGATGACTTAAGCAACCCACCTGACGTGCTTGTGATCATAGCAGACACAAAAAAGGGTGCGCTTTCGCCCACCCTTTCAAATCAGATATATTGTCAGGCTTACGGTGTAACAGTGACCGTTTTCATGACATCCGCGTCCCCTTCAACTGCACCAGAGCGCGGATGCCCACGCTTGATCGCATCCAGAACATCAAACCCATCCGTGACACGTCCAACCACAGTGTATTGGCCGTTCAAGAAATGACCTTCGTCAAACATGATGAAGAATTGGCTATTTGCACTATTTGGGCTTTGCGAACGCGCCATACCGACAACGCCGCGGTCGTAAGGCACGTCGGAAAATTCAGCAGGCAAATCCGCATCGCTTGAACCGCCCGTGCCCGCACGCGCCAGATCACCGTCTTGGCGACCAAATTCAACATCGCCCGTTTGGGCCATGAACCCATCAATGACACGGTGGAAAACGACACCGTCATATTGTCCCGAGCTTGCCAGCGCAATTATGCGGTCGACGTGCTGCGGGGCCACGTCTTCTAGCAGATCAATTTTGATCGTGCCATTGGCCCCATCGCCCGCAACTTCAATTTCAATTCCACTGGCCAAGGATGGACCAGCCAGAACCGCAAGCAAACAAACGAACGCCTTATGCATCCGCTGCAACCTTAACGCTGATCATGCGGTCTGGGTTCATTGGAGGTTCGCCGCGCGCGATAGCATCGACATGCTCCATCCCTTCGATCACACGTCCATAAACGGTGTATTGTCCGTTCAGGAAATGGTTGTCAGAAAAGTTGATGAAAAACTGGCTGTTCGCACTGTCCGGGTTTTGTGAGCGCGCCGCGCCCAATGTGCCGCGATCATGCGGCAGCTTGGAAAATTCTGCTGCTACATCTGGCAAGTCAGATCCGCCCGTGCCCGCCATACGGATGTTGAACCCGTCTTCCATATCGCCATGCTGTACATCGCCGGTTTGTGCCATGAACCCGTCAATCACCCGGTGAAAGCAAACGTTGTCGTATTGTCCGCTGCGCACCAGTTCTTTCATGCGTGCTGCATGCAAAGGCGCAACATCCGCCATCAGTTCGATTGTTACTGTACCATCCTTCAATTCGATAAGGATTGTGTTTTCCGGGTCTTTGATGTCGGCCATTGTGCCTCTCCTGTCCTCAAGTTCCGCTCTTCCTAATAGGCTGCGCGCGTCGGGACAAGTGATGCATTGACCCTCGGGCCATTTCCCGCAAAACAGGCACCAAGACATTTAGGCAAAAGCCAAAGGGGAATACCATGAGCTGGAAAACACTTGATCAGATGGATATCGCAGGAAAACGCGTCCTGACCCGTGTCGACATCAACGTGCCCATGGACGACGGAAAGATCACCGACAGCACACGCATCGACCGGATTGTTCCGACAATCACGGACATCCGCGCCAAGGGTGGCAGTCCGGTGTTGTTGGCTCACTTTGGTCGCCCCAAGGGCAAACCAGTGCCCGAGATGTCATTGCGTGCGTTGGTGCCGGCATTGTCAGCAGCCTTCGGCACAGAAGTCGTTTTTATCGAGCGCCCCAACCGGGACATTATCGATGAACAAGCCCCCGATGCTGTGATTTTGATCGAAAACACCCGCTTTACCCCCATGGAAGAAGCAAACGACCCGCAAATGGCTCAGTTTTTGTCCACATTGGGGGATGTCTATTGCAATGACGCCTTTTCCGCTGCGCACCGGGCGCATGCCTCCACCGAAGGTGTCGCACGTCTGATGCGCAGCTGCGCTGGCCGTTTGATGCAAGCGGAACTGGAAGCATTGGAAGCCGCGTTGGCGACCCCCAAACGCCCTGTTGTGGCTGTCGTTGGTGGCGCGAAGGTGTCTACAAAACTAGAGCTGTTGGGAAATCTGGTCGAAAAGGTCGACGCGATTGTGATCGGCGGTGGCATGGCCAACACGTTCCTTGTCGCCAAGGGCGTCGAAATTGGCACTTCGCTTGCGGAACGCGACATGGTTGATACCGCACGCGAGATCATGACCAAAGCCGAAGCCGCAGGATGTAAACTGCAATTGCCCGTCGATGTTGTGGCATCTGCAGAGTTCAAGGCCAATGCAGACCACAAAACGGTTCCGGCAACGGAATGCCCCGCTGATATGATGATCTTGGATGCGGGGCCGCAATCCGTAGCTGGTATCATTGAACTGTTCGAACAGGCCAATACAGTGGTGTGGAATGGTCCCTTGGGCGCGTTTGAAATTGAGCCCTTCAATGTGGCAACGGATGCGGCAGCCCGTGCGGCGGCGCGTTTGACCAAAGAAGGTAAACTGATAACCGTTGCAGGTGGAGGCGATACCGTGGCCGCCTTGAACGGATCTGGCGCGGCGGCTGACTTTACCTATATCTCTACGGCGGGCGGTGCATTTCTGGAATGGATGGAAGGCAAAACCCTTCCGGGTGTCGCAGCTTTGTCATCCTGACGATGTCCCCCAAACAGGTGGAAATGTGCAACAATGTTCAAAGCGTCCAGCGCAGTCGTTTGAACGCTGGCGAATAAAGGAGGCATCAGATGTCGAAATTCACATTGATCACGGGTGCCTCTGAAGGGTTGGGTGTTGAATTTGCACGGATCGCAGCCCGCGAGGGGCATTCGTTGATCCTGACTGCGCGATCCGAGGACAAGTTAAATGCATTGGCCGCAGACCTGCGTGCTGATGGAATTGATGTTTTGGTCATTCCCGCAGATTTGTCCCAGAATGGCGAAGCCGAGCGTTTGTGGTCCGCAGCGACTGAAGGCCGTCAGGTCGACGTGTTGGTGAATAATGCAGGCCTTGGGTACAATGGACCGTTTGACGCCGAAGACGGATGGCCGCGCGAGTTGAATTCAATCAATGTGAATCTTGTCGCCCTCACCCGGTTGATGAAACTTGCCGTCCCGCACATGACGTCCCAAAACAGCGCCCGTATATTAAATGTGGCGTCTGTAGCGGGTGTGATGCCCGGCCCTAATATGGCCGTATATCACGCAACCAAAGCATATGTTCTGTCGCTGTCGCAAGCTGTTGCGGAAGAACTGCGCGGATCCAACGTGACAGTGACCACTCTCTGCCCCGGTGCGACGGCGACAAATTTCTTTGACGAAGCCGACATGCATTCTGTCCGCCTGTTGAAGATGGCGCCTCCCGCTAAGGCGGCTGATGTTGCGGCGTTGGGTTGGGCCAAAGCCAAATCCGGAAAACGCATTGTCATCCCCGGCCTTTTGAATGGTCTTTTGGCATTTTCCACACGGCTTTTGCCCGGTTCATGGGTAACGCGCATAGCGGCAATCGTGATGGGCAAGTCCTGACGCTGGAATTTGCTCTAAAATTCGAAAAAAACACCCATAATTCAACGATTTCCTCGTCAAAGGGGATTCACACAGCGAATCATTTATGGCATAGTATTTTTAGCGTTCCGGCAAGAGAACGCGATAGGCAGAGTATAATGGCACGTTTCGCACATCCCGCATTGGGTACATTCGTTTTCTTTCTCGTGGCGCTGGCGCTTGGTGTTTATTTCACTTTCGCAGCGGTTCAGGGGGATTTTGGTCTGTTCCAACGCGCCGAAATCGAAGCGGAAACCCGCGCCATGCAATCTCAGCTGGAACGTGTTGATGCTCAGGTCACTGAGATGGAGAACCTGACGCGTCGCCTGTCTGATGATTATCTTGATCTTGATTTGTTGGATGAACAGGCCCGATCCGTACTAGGCCTCGTTCGCGCAGATGAAATTGTTGTGCGCTAGATCGCACAAGCCTAGATTTCAATCTCTTCCTCAATAGCCCATTCTTCATGTGATATTTGCAATATTCCCGCGCAAATTGACGCAAGAGAAAACTCGCGGTGGATTCTTCTGCGAACATTCGATACAGAATAGTTCAACGCTAAACTATCTTTCGAAGGAGGTCCGCCAATGGCGCGCAAGCCCAAGGCAAAACCCAACGTCTCAGCCGAAGAACTGAAGACTTTTTATAGGGATATGTTGTTGATCCGTCGCTTTGAAGAAAAAGCGGGCCAACTGTATGGCATGGGGTTAATTGGTGGATTCTGTCACCTTTATATCGGCCAAGAAGCCGTTGTTGTTGGTCTTGAGGCTGCAACAGAAGAAGGCGACAAACGGATCACGTCTTACCGGGATCATGGGCATATGCTGGCCTGCGGTATGGATCCAAACGGCGTTATGGCCGAATTGACAGGTCGCGAAGGTGGCTATTCCAAGGGTAAAGGTGGCTCCATGCATATGTTCTCGAAAGAGAAACATTTCTATGGCGGGCACGGTATCGTTGGGGCGCAGGTGCCTTTGGGGGCTGGTCTGGCCTTTGCGGACAAATACAACGACAACGGTCGCGTGACGTTTGCCTATTTCGGGGACGGCGCAGCGAACCAAGGTCAAATTTATGAGACGTTCAATATGGCCGCGCTGTGGAAGCTGCCCGTCATATTTGTTGTCGAAAACAACCAATACGCAATGGGCACATCCCAGGCACGTTCAACATCAACCCCTGCCCTTTATACACGTGGCGAAGCCTTTGGCATTCCCGGCGAAGAAGTAGATGGCATGGATGTTTTGGCTGTGAAGGCTGCAAGCGAAAAGGCCGTGGCGCATTGCCGGTCTGGTGAAGGTCCGTACATTCTTGAAATCAAAACATACCGCTACCGCGGACACTCGATGTCGGACCCTGCAAAATACCGCACACGCGAAGAAGTCCAGAAAATGCGGGACGAACGCGACCCTATCGAAAACGTTCGCCAAATGCTTTTGACCGGCAAACATGCGACCGAAGACGATCTCAAGGCAATCGACAAAGAGATTAAGGGTATCGTCAACGAAAGCGCTGAATTCTCAAAAACGAGCCCTGAGCCGCATTTGGACGAGCTTTGGACAGACATCTACGCGTAAGGAAACTACGACATGGCAACTGAAATTCTCATGCCCGCCCTTTCGCCCACGATGGAGGAAGGCACATTGGCCAAATGGCTCGTCAAGGAAGGCGACACAGTCGCGTCCGGCGATATCATGGCCGAAATCGAAACTGACAAGGCGACAATGGAATTTGAGGCCGTTGATGAAGGTATCATCGGTAAAATTCTGATCGCTGAAGGCAGTGAGGGCGTCAAGGTGAATACGCCGATCGCCATTCTGATTGAAGAAGGTGAAAGCGTGGACGACGTGGCGGCACCTGTCCCAGCAGCCGCCGCGCCAACAGCCGAAGCAGCCCCGACACCCGTTGCCGCCGCACCTGCTGCGCCACAAGTGGATGCAAGTCCAGATTGGCCCGCAGATGTTGCGATGAAGCAGCAAACGGTACGCGAAGCATTGCGCGATGCGATGGCCGAAGAAATGCGGCGCGACGAAGCTGTGTTCCTGATGGGCGAAGAAGTTGGCGAATATCAGGGCGCATATAAAGTGTCCCAAGGCTTGCTGGACGAGTTTGGCGACAAACGCGTCATCGACACGCCGATCACAGAACATGGGTTTGCTGGAATTGGTGTGGGTGCGTCGTTCGGCGGATTGCGTCCGATTGTTGAATTCATGACGTTCAACTTCGCCATGCAGGCGATTGACCAGATCATCAACTCGGCTGCAAAAACACTGTATATGTCCGGTGGTCAGATGGGCGCACCAATGGTGTTCCGTGGGCCAAACGGCGCAGCAGCGCGTGTCGGGGCGCAACACTCGCACGACTATGCCGCGTGGTATATGCAAATTCCCGGCCTCAAAGTCGTCATGCCTTACTCGGCAGCCGACGCCAAAGGCCTGATGAAAACGGCGATCCGCGACAACAACCCGATCATATTCCTGGAAAACGAAATCCTGTATGGACGTTCGTTTGATGTTCCTGACGTCGAAGACTTGACCATCCCATTTGGCAAGGCGCGCATCTGGCGTGAAGGCTCGGATGTGACCATCGTCAGCTTTGGCATCGGGATGCAATATGCTTTGGAAGCCGCAGACAAGCTGGCCGAGGACGGCATCAGCGCCGAAGTCATCGATTTGCGGACTTTGCGCCCAATGGACACGGGTACGATCCTGAATTCTGTCATGAAAACGAACCGGTGTGTGACCGTCGAAGAAGGTTTCCCGCAAGGGTCCGTCGGAAACTACATCAGTTCGGTCATCATGCAGGAAGCGTTTGATTATCTTGACGCGCCAGTGATCAACTGTACTGGCAAGGATGTTCCAATGCCTTACGCCGCCAATCTTGAACGCCACGCACTGATCACGACGGACGAAGTCATCGCCGCCGTGAAACAGGTCACCTACAAATAAGGAGAGCTGGACATGCCTATTGAACTTCTCATGCCTGCGCTTTCTCCGACAATGGAAGAAGGCACTCTGGCCAAATGGCTCGTTAAAGAAGGTGACACTGTTGCCTCGGGTGATTTGCTTGCAGAAATTGAAACCGACAAAGCCACCATGGAATTCGAAGCCGTGGACGAAGGCACCATCGGTAAGATTCTGGTCGCAGACGGAACAGAAGCGGTCAAGGTGAATACCCCAATCGCCATCCTGCTTGAAGAAGGCGAAAGCGCTGACGACATTGGTGCGGCGCCAACCAAAGCCCCTGAGGCCGCGGCAGCCAGTCCATCTGCTGCGCCTGCGGCAGCAGCCGTCGCTGCGCCAGCGCCAGTTGCACCAAAGGCTGCAGATGGAACACGCCTGTTTGCGTCGCCACTGGCACGACGGATCGCTGCGCAAAAGGGTGTCGACCTTAGTCAGCTAACAGGATCGGGCCCGCGCGGACGGATCGTTAAAGCCGACGTGGAAGCTGCCGAGGCCAAACCAGCCGCCGCCCCAGCCAAAGCATCTTCTGCAGCAGCCGCTGCGCCTGCTGGACCAACTGCCGATGCGGTCGCGAAGATGTATCAGGATCGCGAATACGAAGAAGTTCCGTTGGATGGCATGCGCAAAACAATTGCTGCGCGTTTGACAGAAGCCAAACAATCCATCCCCCACTTCTATTTGCGCCGCGATATCAAGCTTGATGCATTGATGGCGTTCCGTGCTCAGTTGAATGGGCAATTGGCGGATCGTGGGATCAAGCTTTCGGTCAATGACTTTATCATCAAAGCCTGCGCAAATGCGTTGCAACAAGTGCCCGACGCAAATGCCGTTTGGGCAGGTGATCGGATGTTCAAACTGACGCCGTCTGACGTGGCCGTTGCTGTCGCGATTGAAGGTGGATTGTTCACGCCGGTTCTGCGGGACGCACATCACAAATCGCTCTCTGCATTGTCCGCCGAGATGAAAGACCTTGCTGGTCGCGCGCGCGATCGCAAACTTGCACCACATGAATATCAAGGTGGAAGCTTCGCGATCTCAAACCTGGGCATGTTCGGGATCGACAACTTTGATGCGGTAATCAATCCGCCACATGGTGCGATCCTCGCCGTTGGTGCGGGTGTGAAAAAACCTATCGTCGGCAAAGATGGTGAATTGGGTATTGCGACGGTTATGTCCGTGACATTGTCCGTTGATCACCGCGTCATTGACGGCGCATTGGGTGCCGAATTGCTTAAGGCGATTGTGGATAATCTAGAAAATCCAATGGCAATGCTTGCTTAAAACAAAAAAAACGAGGGCTATTTAGCCCTCGTTTTCAATAAAATATCTTAATAAGTTAAAGCTGATAGCCGGAAGTGGATGCTGATAAAGCCTGCTCTTCTTCGGACATGTCTTCAGCAATCCCTTCAAACAACGGCGTCGACAAATAACGCTCGCCAGTGTCGGGCAGCATGCAAAGCATCACAGATCCTTCCGGTGCTTTTTTAGCCAATTCCATTGAAACTGCGAAGGTTGATCCCCCGGAAATCCCGGTAAAAATCCCCTCTTCTGCGGCCAAACGACGTGACCATGCAATGCCGTCCGCGCCTTTTACTGGCAGCAGTTCGTCGTAATACTTCTTGTCCAATGCTTCCTGCAAAACATGTGGAATGAAATCCGGTGTCCATCCTTGAATAGGGTGTGGTTGGAAATGCGGGTGCCCCTCTGTTGGCTGATTGGCATCGTTTCGCGTGTTGATATACCCAGAGGCAACCAATGCGGCATTGTCTGGCTCAGTTAGAATGATCTTAGTTTCTGGCCGCTCTGCACGCAGAACCCGCCCTACTCCTGAGACTGTCCCGCCAGTGCCGTATCCAGTGACAAAGTAATCCAAACGCTCGCCTGCGAAATCTCCGATGATCTCGCGCCCGGTTGTATTTTCATGGATGTCAGCATTGTCGTCTGTTTCAAATTGCGACGCGAGGAACCAACCATTTGCTTCGGCCAATTCTTTCGCTTTGGAATACATTCCAAAACCCTTGGCAGCCTTTGGTGTCAGAACAACCTTTGCGCCTAGATACCGCATCAACCGTCGTCGCTCGACTGAGAAACTTTCGGCCATGGTAACGACCAGCGGATACCCTTTTGCAGCACACACCATCGCAAGACCGATACCAGTATTGCCAGATGTTGCTTCAACGATGGTCTGTCCAGGTTTTAAACGCCCATCTCTTTCGGCAGCTTCGATAATGTTCAATGCCAGACGGTCCTTGACAGAGCCAGCCGGATTGAACGCTTCGAATTTCACGTAAACCGTTACATTTTTTGGCGCTATGCGATTGATACGAATAGTGGGTGTGTTCCCAACAGTATCCAAAATACTGTCATAGCGTGTCCCACGCCCTGCCGTTTGCCGAATAGACATCTAATCCCCCTGTTTTATAAATTGGTCCTACGAAATGACTTTAACGCCAAATCGTCAACGCAATCCAGTGTGCACCAACTGTTATGTGTCCTTGCCCAACATGTGGTTCATGGAAACCGACGGTTGATCACAACCAGCCTCACCCACAATCCGTGCTGGAATCCCTGCAACAGTTTTACACGCTGGAACGTCATCAAGAACAACAGATCCTGCCGCAATACGTGAACAATGACCGACATGGATATTGCCTAACACCTTCGCGCCTGCACCGATCAAGACACCATCCCCGATATTAGGATGCCTTTGTTCGTCTTCTTTGCCGGTCCCACCCAAAGTAACCGAATGCAGCATTGAGACATTGTTCCCGACAACCGCAGTTTCTCCGATAACGATGGAATGTGCGTGATCAATCATGATGCCTTTGCCAATGCGGGCTCCGGGGTGGATATCGATTCCGAAAATTTCGCTTGCGCGCATTTGGAAGAAATAAGCCAAGTCGCGATGCCCATTGCTCCACAGATGGTGTGCCACGCGATAGGCTTGCATCGCATGATACCCTTTGAAATACAGGATTGGTTGCAACAGCCTGTGACAGGCTGGGTCACGCTCATAAACGGCCACCAAATCGGCACGTGCCGCATCTGTCAGCTCGCTATCGGCCTGATACGCTTCTTCAACGATCTCACGCACGACCACCATCGACATTTCGTTAGACGCAAGCTTGGCCGCGATGCGATAACTTAAGGCGCGTTCAATTGTCTTGTGATGCAGAATACAAGCGTGAACAAACCCACCAATTAGAGGCTCATCTGACACCGCTTTTCGAGCTTCATCAGTTATTTGTTCCCACACCGGGTCAATTGTTGCGATTTTCGCGCGCAGTTCTGCCATGGTTCGTATCCTTCTCTTGCGCTTGGATACTTCATTTAGGCACTAATTCACAAACGCAAACCCTTGATGTGATAGATTGCGAAAATGAATGAATCAGAACGAACACGATTTCGTGCACACGTCCAAGATCGATTGGAAGAACTTCTGGGGGATTTGGATCGTGGTCAGTCAGGGACTGACACCGTTGAGCTGGATCAACAAGCGATTGGACGCTTAAGTCGACAAGACGCCTTGTTGAACCAAGCCATGTCTAACGCCCAACAGGGACGCAGAACCGTTGAAATAAATCGTCTGAAAGCGGCTTTGCAAAGAATAGAATGTGACGAATTTGGGTATTGTGATGATTGCGGCCAGAACATTCCAGAAAGACGATTGGAATTAGATCTTGCCGCAACCAAATGCGTCAGCTGTGCAACTGGATGACCGACGGTTCGGTATCAAACCTGTACTTGCACTCGATTTGATAATCCAGGTCCAAATCGGGCGGACACCTGTGCAACGACAATGTCGAAAGGTGCGGCAATGCCATCTTCCGCAACATCCAAGGCATCGTATGTCCACATAGGGCTGCCAACGATTTCTTCTCGTATAACAGCTCCAGATTTATGAACTTGGACTTGATACGTTTCTGTCTCTTCTCCCAGCGGTATCTCCATCAGGTCCCAACTGTCCCCATCAAATCGACTGCGTCTGATCCAACTAGCCTCATATCCTCCCCCCGATTGCCACGCTTTCAAATGCACCGGTGAATATGGGCGCAACCCATTTCCATCAAATGCAACGGTTTCTTCAATGAACGAAGGATCATCATAAGAGAGTTGTGCCGGTCCAATGCGATAGGTTTGCGCAATCCGCCTTAGGCTGCTCGGCAAATCGATTTGTTGCGGCAGCCCATTTAACAGCACGAACCAAGAACCGCTTGGCCATGCTTCTGACACCAACGCGTCCGTTCCCAATTGCCCCCTTAAACGATTGCGCAACAGATACCGGTTCGGAGCGATCAGTTCGGCGTTTCTGAACTGGACCACTTCCCAGTTTCCGGGTGTTCCGTCGCCCACAATTGCAAGGTTTCCGCCGCTTAACAACGAAGTATCCGGAACCGATGACAAAGTGCCTGAAATCAATTCGACCTCAAGAGATGGACCCCGATCCACAAGTCCCGGCGCACTGGGCTCCAAAGCGTTCTGCGTTAAACCAATGACAGATCGCGCTGAAATCACAGAGTTCAGAGCGTAATTAGTTCCGCTATCAGATTGATACAAAGCGGCACTGCCCGGCCACTGATCCGATGTAACCGCGACATGGGGCGCATGTGGTACTTCGTCCCCACTGATAAGCGGTAAATCCAAAAACAGTGACGTCAATGGAACAGGCGCTACAAAGCCACGCACGCGGGCCAATTCGTCAGACACGTCAGAAGGGTGATATACTTCGGGATCGATACGCACCGCTTCGATAAGCTGCATAGAACCCTGTTCAAGGCGATCTATTCGAAACAAACCAACGTCTTGCGACCGTTCACTGTCTAAACTTACAACATCGCCTGCCCCGATGTTAAGTTGTGATGGCGGCAACGCAAATCGAACGGTTTCGCGCGCAGTTCGCGATTCAATCAACCAGCGTTCAGTAACTTGCCGTGCTTCACCCCGTGTCATGGACAAGGACAAGTCCGTCGCAGACACCGCATGTGTCTCTTCATCTGGTAAAATCGCTTCTTCAGCGCCGGTTTCAAAATCTCCGTCTGACTCAACAAATCGCAACCGAATACGCCCCGCCAATTCGGCCTCGGCTTCTCGGTCTTGCTCGTGTGTACCGTTTAACTCTGTGCTGTCAGCCATTCCCTCAACAGAGACGATCTGCGCCTGACCGCCGTTTCGGGTTTTAAAAACAAGAAGCCCATCACGTTCAATCGCGTCGAATCCGTATCGCAACATTAACGGCTGTAATGCACTGCGCGCGTCGGACACATCATTGACCGCATACCCCCGCACATATCCAATCAACTCGGACGTATCATAAGCCGTCAATCCAGAATTTTCGCAAATCTCGGAAACCACGGATGCCAAAGTCCGCGAAGATACGCGCCCGTTAAGCCAATGACCCCGCGGATAGTTTTCACCGTCCGACCATGTATCTAGGGCGTTCGGAAAAAACGGGTATGGGCGTGCGTCCCATGCCCACGCAAAAGCACGGTCCATATTGACCATTGCTCCACCGTATTGTTCGGATACCGGATTGTTGCTTTCGTCCTTCCAGTACCCGTGCATTGCGCGGTAATATTGCTTTTGGATCAGATCATCGCGTCCTCCATTTGAGTATTTAGGAAGGAAACTCTCTGATGATTTCGGATCTAAAAATTTGTTCGGTTCATTCGTGCCCTTATCAACCGCAGCACACCCATATTCGGTAAACCAGATTGGTTTTGAACCCGGCTCCCAGGCCGTGGACTCTTCGTTACGGACTCCTGAAACGCGCTCGTGATGCGCGTTTTCCCACCACCCACGAATGTCTTTGTACCGCCAGACCCAAGGTTCGTTGTGTTCTTGGTCTAAAATCGGTGACCTGATTTGTGCATCAGCGGCCTGTGTAGAATGGTAGAACCAATCATACCCTTCACCGCCAGATATGTTGGATTGCAAATAGTCCAGCTTGTAGATGCTCTCCCAATCTGCATCCAAATGCGTCTCACCTTCGCGCCAGTCTGACAAAGGCATGTAATTGTCGATGCCGATGAAATCGATATTTGGATCTGCCCAAAGTGGATCGAGATGAAAATATCGATCCCCCGATCCGTCTTGAGGCTGATAACCAAAATATTCGCTCCAATCAGCAGCATAGCTGATTTTGGTTTCTGCCCCCAGCAACGCACGTGCTTGCGCAGCCAATTGTTGAAAACGCGCGACTGCTGGAAATGCACCGTTTGTTCCGCGTATTTGGGTCAAACCGCGCAGCTCTGAGCCAATACAAAACGCTTCAACCCCACCTGCCGCTGCGCACAGTGCTGCGTAGTGAAGCACAAAGCGTGACAGGGTCCATTCATCTGGACCCAAATATGTAACCGCACCATTGGAAACGGTGAAATCAGACGCTGTGACTGTGCCAAAAAACGCATCGACTTCAATATCTGCCAAAAGTGTTTGATCTGGCGTTCCAACCTGTCCCGGAGCCTTGGACAACGTGATCCGACCCCGCCAAGGCAAATGTGCCTGTCCAATGTTTTCGCTGTACGGATCAGGCAACGTGTTTCCGTCAAGCTGATCCATCAGAATGAAAGGGTAAAACATCACGGCTTTACCCGCATCCTTTAACGCTTGAATAGATTGAATAACCGACGCGTCCGCTGGTGTGCCGCCATAAATGGGTCGTTCATCAACTGTGGTAATCTGTTTGGCAGCTGCGCGTGACATGCCCGAAACGTGCCAAGGCATGTTGATACCGTCGACGTCCTTATGCTCGACTTTTGGTTCCAAACGGCAGTTTTCACACCGCAAATCACCACCGAACCAGCTGACGATCAAAGACGTCGCCTCGCATCCCGGAACCTCGTCATTCAACGCATCCAGCGATGTCAGGAAATCAGATTTGCCGGATGGATTGTTGACATTCGCACTGCGACGGTATGGACCAGCATTCCCATAAGTGACGGCCCCTGTTGCTAAAGCGTATTCGCCCGTTCCGGGCATCATCGCCACAGCGCGAAGACCTCGAGCCAATTCTTCATCGGCACCCAGTTCCTCTGGCTGTTCGGCACGCACAACTTCAAAAGAAAACTGCGGTACACGATTGCCAAATTGTTCCAGTTGCAGATTCTCAAACACAACGTAAGCCGTCCCGCGATATGCGGGCACCACACCAAGACCTTCGATCGCTTCCATTGTCGGATCAGGCGGCTGGTCAGCGTTCCCATTGTAGACCTGCATAGTCAGAGTACTGGTCGAAACCTCTTCCCCATCCGCCCAAACCCGGCCAACCCTCAAAATCTCCCCCGCACACAATGCGACAGCAAGGTTGATGCTGTAACTGTACTGACGCGTTTCGGGTTGCGGACTTGGAGCACCTTTTCCGCCGCCTCCACCAGAAACAGTCACTGTTTCAAGAAAATCCGATGCCCAAATCACCTGACCGCCAACTCGCATACGCCCGAAGACCTGCGAAATCGGTTCGCCTTCACCCGCATTGCTCAACCGGAACCGGTCGACTTTTCCATATTCGACAGTTTCCGAGCCTTGGCCTAGCAGTTTCTGATCGATCACACGCCCCAAGGTCGCGCCGATCGCGCGCCCAACAACAGCGCTGCTTAGCCCTGCAACGGTACCACCAATCGATCCGCCAATTGCCGCGCCCGCGGCCGAAAGTAGGACTGTAGCCATCAGAAGTGTTCCTTTGGAAAAGAAAACCGTGCAACGATCCGGCGTGCCCAAGGCGCACTCAGTGCGCTTTCAACAACCCCATGCCCGCTGTAGGCGTGAATGAACGAAGGACCCGCACGCGTCACCGCCGCAAAGCCAAGATGTTTTGCGACACTTCCGTCTCGCATCCGAAACAAGATGACATCACCCGGAACGTGGATGCCGGCGTCACGTTTGATCATGTGACGCGATGCAGCCTTCCACAGGCTTTCATCGCTTTGTGGCTCAGACCAATCTGGTGAATAGGCTGGAACCTGTTCCGGTTCTTCTCCCATCACCTCTCGCCAGACCCCACGCACCAACCCAAGACAATCGCATCCGGCTCCCTTGCGCGACATTTGGTGAACATAGGGTGTCCCCAACCAACACCGCGCCGCCGAAATGATAACATTCGCTCTCATCTCCGACTTCCTCCGCCATTGATGCCAGCTTTTTTGGGAACAGCAACAAGCCAATCATCACCCGGAATGTCCGGAAATCCCTGAAAGTTCATAAGATTGTCGAACTTCAATCGGCACGTCTCAAACCGTTTGTCACATCCCGCCGACAGGCGAACCGTATTGTCCGCCTCGATCACAGAGCGCAAAGGTGCCCACAATTCGATTTCGCGCCCTTCAGCCGTCGTGCGATCCCGTTTGATGATGCCCCACAAGCCCTTTCCCGGCCCGTCTAAAACATCCAAGCGACCACGCTGGAACCATCCCTCTGCAAACCCAGGAATGTCCTCCCAAAGAAAGGCACGTCCATCATCAGCAGATTGAACCGCGATTTCCGTTGAATACCCAGCCGCAGACAGATCGAATTTACACGAGCCATCGCCCAAAACCGCTGAACATGGTTTTTGAAACACTCTGCCTTGCGGTTTGTTCAAAGCTTCTGACAATCCGCGCAACTCAGCATTAAATGCACCACCAGCACGTTGAATGGATCCGATTGTGCCGCGAAACTGCAACCAACGCTCGTCCGGTTGTGCCCAATTGACCAACCAAGCTTGGACGTCCGCCCCATCAAAGCGTCCCGACTCTATGTCGTCCTCGCGCACCGATGCGTCCGACAACGCACCAATCGCTTCGGTATTATCAACGCTCAATCCCGTTGACTGCGACAACGCCATGGCCGAAAGACCAGAATCCGCTTTGAACTCCATCCCATCAAACGCCAACGCCTGATCGTGGTCAGTAAATCCAAAAAACTGCCCGTCAGTGCGGGTAATGGCCCATGCGCGGCACAGGGTGGTTATTCCGGTCTCAATATGGGCCCTAAAGGCTTGCGACATTCCTGACATCAGACTCGCAACTCCACGATTGGAACACTTGGCACGTCGCCAGCTTTGAAACTGGCAACACTTGTTTGAATGGAATCCGTGTCAAACCGCACGGGCACATCAAATTCATAGCCCGCGCTGATTTCGACATCCGGATCAGGCGGGTGAGAAAACGAGATCAGACCCAGACTGGTATCGATCTCATAATCGACCCCTTCCTGCATCTCATCTTGTGACATCCCGATGCGCACCGTTCCCGCGACCGGTTTTCGGATTGGGCGTTCATAGGTGAAACTGCCAGAACGGTATACTTTCACCAAAGGAAAGCTTTGGGTCGTTCCATCGCCAATGGCGATCAACTGATCGTCAAATGCAGGTTCGCCGGTGGCACGACTGGACTTAAAATCAGACCAATCCTTCCAACGGAATCCAAACATCTGACCTTGGCGTGCTTCGAAAAACGCAATTAGCGTTTCCACATCATCAAGCGACCGCATGCCCATACCCGCATCATAACGCCGTCGCGAATGCGCCCACGGCGTGTTGCGTTCTTCAAACCCGTTCGCCAACGTAACGACGTCTGTCCGTCGTTCGGGCCCACCAACAGACCCGAAACTCAGATTGGCGGGAAACCGTACTTCGTGAAAATTCATCCCTGGTGCTCCCTGTGCTTAACGATTTCGCCCGCCACGCCCAAGCGCGCGGTTCATCTGTGCTGCAATCTGTGACTGACTGCGTTGGAAACTGGAGGCATCAGGGGTCGAAATGTTCATCACAACCGTCGACCCGCCGCCGCCTCCGCCACGCACTCCAAGTTTACCATCCGGTCCACGTGCCAAGGGCATGATGGCCTCGGGTCCAGCTTCGCCCATGACGCCCATGCCCCCGCGCATCCCAAATGGTGTTGTCTGACTGACAACCCCACCAGAGGCGAAAGGCATTACACGTCCTTGGCTAAACGGCGCCCCATTCGCAAAGGGTAAAATCCCCTCCATCAAGCCACCAACACCTTGCGCCAACAGCCCGCCAAAATGCTCGGTCACCGGTTTTATCGCTGAATTGTAGGTGGTGTTGATCATCGACTGGGCCAAAGTATCCAATGCGTCTGTCAAGCTGGCGCCATCAAAGACCAAATCGTCAAACGCCCGCCGCAACCCACGGCTAAGCCCCTTTTCCAACACTGCCACGTCCCGACTGGTTGCGGCCGCGGATTCGCGCATGGCCCGCAAACTGCTGTCAAATTCCGAGACCATCACCGAAGCTTGTCCGGCGCTTTGTGCAAGCCCTTCCGCACTCAGCTCCAAACTCTCGATCTGGTTTTCATAGTCGTTCATCAGGCTCCCCTTTTTTCCCGTCCGGCCACGCATCCATCAATGCACCCAGACCCGCTTTCAGCATCGGGCGTTGATCTGCTTGTTCACCAAGCATCAAACGCAATTCTGCTGGCGTCAGCGCCCAGAACGTCGCCGGATCCAGACGCAAACCTTGCAGCCCAGCCCGCATAAGAGCGGGCCAATCTAGTCCGTTCATGGCCCCGGCATCGTAAAGGCACGGGCCAGCAATTCAGCGGCCACGCGCGCGCCCTTCACAGGGCCGCCATCAATCTCGGCCTGCGCCAGATCGATGGCTTCGTGACCACCGCCCAACAGCCCAGCCCTCAACAATGCCATGACATCTCGGGCGGAAAACTGACCGCCCTCAAATCGTTCGACCACTGAAACAAGGCTGTCCGCCTCAAGCTCGGCCTCAAGGGCCGCCAAGGCCCCCAAGGTCAATCGCAAGACACGGCGCTCACCGTTAATGGTCAGCGCAACATCCCCCCGCCACGGATTTTCCATATGGATTACAGCGCTGTGAAGGTTAGTGCGCCAGCACTAGCCAACGTCAACTCGTACGTCGCTTCGCCGTTATGGCTGCCGCTGTATTCAATCGAGGTGACCTGAAACGCCCCCTCAATCACGCCGAAATCCGGTATGATCACTTGGAAATCAGGCGTCTCACCGTCGAAAAACAACTGACGCGCTCGCTCATCCGTGCCCTCATCTTTGAACACACCGGATCCCGAAATACTTGCCGAACGCACACCGGCCCCCGACAACAGTTCACGCCACCCGCCTTGGCTTTCCAGGCTGGTCACATCCACAGTTTCTGCGTTGAAACTCACCCGCGTCGCGCGCAATCCTGCGATTGTCTCGAACTGCCCGTCCGAAGTCATATCGACCTTGATCAGCAGGTCCTTGCCGTTTTGAGCACCCATAGTCCGTCTCCATAGTTATGTTGGAAATTAGTCATCCACGCCGCGTTGCTCCGCAGACGTGTTCAGTTGTCTTCGACTCGAGCCCTAAAAATCAGATCGACCTGCCGCCCAGCGCCTTTTTCGATCCTGCTGGCTTGTGCACGCACAAACTTCATCGATACCAAGCGCCCGCGCGACAAAGCCAAGGGCGTTTCATGCAATGCGTCACAGATCGCGCCGCCCACTTCTTTGGCTGCGGCGAACCCGGCCACTTCTGTGACGACCTTGATGGTCATCCGATGCTCGGCTCCGAACCCGGTTGAATCGTTGCGTTGACGCACGACCTCTTGGCCAATACTCACGTAAAGCGGCGGCAAGGCACCACTTGGTAGCGCATCAAAAATTGCCCCCCCAATAAGCCCGCTCAAAGTTGGGTCTGCCGAAAGTGCTGTAAAGATTGCCCCCTGAAGGGCTGCAGAAACGGCATAACTCATGGCGCCACCTCTTCGTCAGCAAAGCAGGTAAGATATCGCCCCTCGACATCAAATTCGGTGACGGCTCTGATCTGGAACAGACGCGACCCATCTCTGAACCTTTGTTCCGGGACGGGGCGCTGAACGTGGCCAACCGGGGCGGCGCGCACAACGATCTTAAAGCTGACTGCTGACACAGGTGCGCCCCCAGTTTCGCTGTCACGTCCGGTGCGCGGCAAAACAGAAGCCCACAGAACGCCAAGGCTCGCCCAACTTTCCACAAATCCGCCGGCCCCATCGGATGTGCGTATTGCGTTCTCCAATGTCAGCCGTCTGTTCAAACGTGGCGGAACAATCATCGTGCACCCCCAGCGAACAACCGCATCGTTTTGTAACGCTCGATCAGGCTGGTGACACCAAACGGCATACACCCCTCGCTCAGGCCCATGTCGTTGCGAAATTCGTAATAATGCGCAGCCAGCAACATAACGGCCTGCCGCAAATCAACAGGAAGATCGCTCCAGTCCGCTCCATACCCCGCCGCAAACGAAATCTCGGCGCGCCCAGCGCTGGGGATATTTGGCAACGTATATCCAACGGCCCGCAATTTCGGATGTGCGTTATCCTGCTCCAGCCAGAAAACGTCGCCATCAACGACACTCCGTTCCCCAAGCCTTTGAACAATCTCGATTGAGTTGATCGCAACAACAGGCGCGACAGGCAGTGATTGCGTATCCGGGCATTGCCAGCCAATCACATCCATACGAAAGGTGCGTTCCAGCAGTACCTTGCCAGTCCGCCCTTCTATGGCCGCGAGAGAGGCACGTAGAAAGCTCCGCAAGACCTCGTCTTGAACTGTGTCCTCTGCAAACCCTGTTCCCAGTCGCAAATGCGCCTTTAGATCATCGACGGGCAATGCCCCGTCAGGCACTGTGGTCTCTTCGATCAGCTTCATTGATCTTCTCCTGACAATTCCATTCCCCTGCTCCATTCCCCTGCGCGCACCGCTACAGTCCCGGACGCACGCCACGCCGCGTCGCTCGGACGGAGGGGAGCAGCTGGACAACGCCTCGCAATAGATGCGTGCGTCCGGGTGTCGAAGGCGGGGTTCCGCCTCCGACGTTCCACCAACAGCGTTAGGCCGCGGCGAATTTCAGGATTTTGATCGCAGCAAAGTCGCTGACGTCTCCGCCTACGCGCTTGGTGGCATAGAACAGAACATGTGGCTTGGCGCTGAAGGGGTCGCGCAGGACACGCAGATCAGGACGTTCGGCAACAGTGTAGCCGGCCGAGAAATCGCCAAATGCTATCGCATCTGCACCCGCGTCCGGATCAGGCATGTCCTCGGCAATCAGGACTGCATACCCCATAAGGCGCGCAGGCTCACCAGCGGACAGACCATCAGACCACAAAAAGCGACCGTCATTGTCTTTCAGCTTACGGATATGACCCGCCGTTTTTGAATTCATGACAAACGTACCGTTGGCGCGATATTGCGCCCCCAATGCGTAAACGACATCCACGACAGCCTCTGCAGTGACACCGCCATCCGTACCGGTTGCGACATACCCCAGACTGCCCCAAGACCATGAATCCTCGGCAATGATTGAATGATCCAAGAACCCACGTGGTTTATCCGCACCATCACCAATGACAAAAGCCGCCGCTTCAGCGCTCGCGAATTTGCTGGCGATCCGATCTGCAAGCCAGTTTTCAATATCGAACGCGCTGTCATCCAACAGACGCTGCGATGCCTTTGGCAAAGCAGACAATTCGTGCAATGGAATGGTGATCCGATCAATCTGCGGCGTCGCCGTTTCGGTAAGCGCTCCGGTTTCAGACGCCCAGCCAGTGCCGATATCGGTGTGATCAATCAGCACATCATAAGACGTCGCCTCAACATTCACGACACTTGCAATCGACCGAATGGATGCTGTGGAATTCAAAGTTGATTTCACAGTTTCCGATGTCTGTGCGTCTACCAGATACCCGCCATCACTGTTCACGGCAGTCGATAGAGACTTGCCTTCCAGTTCCAGTCCGCGCAATCCATCATCATCGCCCGACCGCAAATACGCCGCCATGGCCTTTTGATGAGGCGCACCCACATCAACATTTGCTGCAAGGTGTGGGCGTTGGACGTTCAAATGTTTCCGATCCAGCATGGTCAGTCGCTCTTCTGTTTGTTGAAATTTGGTCTGCATGTCGGCTTGAAAGCCTTTGAATTCGGTGACGAAACCCTGAACGGCCTCTGCCACCTCGCGTGCCGGGGACAAACCTTCCCCGGTCCGAGCCTCGATCTCGGTCTTGCTCATCTGCATGTCCTCGATGGTTGGTTGGTAATTTGGCGGGGTCAGGACCGCGCCAGGCTTGCGCACGCACCTCGAAAGGCCGCCGCCATGTCACGCAAAGCATCCAACTCGTCCGGGGAATTTTCCTCGGATTTCGCTGCCACTCGCGCACTGGGCAACATCGGGAACGTCACCAAAGACACTTCCCAAAGTTCCAGTTCCTTAAGGACCCTATGGCCCTGTTCGTTTTTTGCTGCCTTTACGGTGCGATACCCTATGGACAATCCATCAATCGCGCCCGCCTCAATCAATTCGACAGCCTCACGCCCCTTACTGACACCCGTCAGAATACGTCCTTTGACCCATAGGCCAGTCTCGTCCTCGCGCACCTCATCCCAAATCCCAATGGGCTGGGCTGGATCGTGCTGCCACAGCATCTTGATGGACCGCTTTTCAGCCGCCATCCGGCTAAGGCATGCCTTATAGGCCCCCTTAGCGACAATATCGCCGCCCTGATCCGTCGACCCAAACAGACTGGCATACCCTTCTATGGCTGCCCCATCCACCAGTTCCAATGTCTCTCCGAAGGTCGCAAATTTGGTCTCCAGACCACTGTCTGCGTGCATGATATTCTCCTTTGAAAGATAGCTCATGGAACGGCCACCATGATCGACTGAAATGCCTGCGCCAACACCACAGCAACAACACCGTACACCGCCAGCCACATTCGTTTTTCCAAGCGCTGCAACAGCTCTTCTAGTCGATCCAGCCGCGCCTCGATGTTATCGAACTGAATCTGACTGACACGCTCATGCGCTTTCAGCTTCAATCCCGGAGCACATTCAAAGCGCTCATAAGGGGAAAGATCACTCATCCTCCTGCTCCATCGCAGGCAATCCCAGTAATCGACGCTTTTCCCCATGGCTCAGGAAATCAGCCCCAACCACACGCGCCCATTGCGCATCTCGCTCTGCGGACAAGGCCGGCACCTGATCCAGATCCGGCGTCAGATCAACGTTTTCGGATACAAACAAACCAAGCCAATCCGCCAAAGTCGCTGAGACACGCTGTGCCAGCGGTAAAATCGTCAGACGATAAAATGCGCGATTTGCTTCTTGGTAATTGGCATAGGTCGCGTCCCCTTGGATGCCTAGCAACATAGGCGGAACACCAAAGGCCAAGGCAACTTCACGCGCCGCAGATTCCTTGGTCTTTTGGAACTCCATATCTGAGGGGGAAAACCCCATAGGTTTCCAATCCAACCCGCCTTCCAACAGCATGGGCCGCCCGGCATTGCGCGCACCCGAGTAATTCGATTCCATTTCATGGACGACCCGTTCGTATTGATCCGAACTCAAGGTGCCAGCACCATCTGTCCCGCGATACACGATCGCACCTGACGGGCGTGCCGCATTGTCCAAAAGCGCTTTGGACCACCGGCTTGCCGAATTATGCACATCCAACGCCATGGCGGCCGCTTGCAAAGGCGACAGCCCGTAATGGTCATCTTGCGGGTGAAACGCCTTTAGATGGCAAATAGGGCTTGGAACACCGCTCGCGTCAAATCGATGCTTGCGCGATCCTACGCTGTATTCATACGCGACAGGCCACCCATCCGCGCCGGGCACAACGTTCATTCTGTCGGACCGCAAGACATGCAGCTCAAGCGGAATGCCCGCTTCGCCCGCCACGGCCTCGACATAGGCATTCCCGCTTAACAGCATCTGCGCATACAGCGCTTCCAGCAGTTCTGCGCGCCCCTGACCGGGATTGGGCCGCTTGATCAGGTCCAACACCGGGTGCTTTGCAAATCGTTCCTGTTCAGTTTGCAAAACCAAAGGCAGGGCTGCCGCGGCTTCTGCAATCAACTTGATACAGCGAAACCCAACCGGATTGCTCAAAAAGCCGGACTTGGTCAAAGACACCGTGTCTCTCGGGCTCCAAGCCACGCGCCCATTTGACGCCCAAGCCATGACCGGCCCCGTTGCCGAGGCTTTTTGCTCCGGTGCCTCGCCCCGTCGCTTGAGAAATTCAAACACCATATCGGCTCTCCTGCTGCTTAAGGGGCATCGCCGCCCGCCCACAAAAAAGGCGCCGCCCAATCAAGGACCGCGCCAAACATCTGATCGGACCACAAAGGCCCGTTATTTTCACTTCATGCCAAATTCGCGATCTGGCCTGCTGCGTTTTACAAACGCCTTACTCCGGGACGTCGTGCATCCTGTTGGGGTTTGATCATCAACTCGTGCAGCGCCCAAACCAAGGCATCCACCCGGTCAGGTGATCCCTGCCCCGCATATCCATGCCGGGTCATCTTCACCATCTGGTCTTCGAGGTCATCCAACGACAATCCATGCCTGACACGCCCCTGTTCATACAAAGCCGCCACCGGTTCTGCCCGCACGACTTTCCCTCGACTGGCATGGACCGACGTAAACGGCACCATCGGATCGACTGCGCGGATCACCTGACGCACCATCTCTCCACCTTGGTTGACCTCAGCCACCAGACGGTCTGCTTCGAATTCTTCCATCGCGGCGACGGCTGCACGGGCCCATTCAGCCGGGCTTGCCCCCTTAACCGTGCGATCCGCCAACACAAAGGCGCACCAGTCCTCTGGCGGCCCTTCTGTAACAGCGCCTGCAACAACGATCCCACACTCATCTGCCGTTGAGGACGACGTCGTGGCCGGATCAACCGCAACAACGATGCGATCCAAGTCGGGGATATCCCGCACCCGCGCAGTTTCCAACATCGCCGAATTCCAAAGCGCGCCATCCACATCCCGCAGCAACACACCGTCCAATTCCTGACGCCCCAACCGTGTTCCGGCATAGCGCGCCCTGACTTCTTTCAGAAAGCTCGAGGCCAAATTGGCCCGGTTCGCTTCTGTCGGCGCGTGGGTCATCACACACGAGTCTTGCTCAAGCAGAGTTTTCAAGACATCCACATTGCGGGGCGTTGTGGTCACGCAAACCCGGGGTGCGTCTCCCAATCGCAGGGCAAACTGCAACATATCCCAGGTTTCTTGCGCCTTTTTCCACTTCGCCAGCTCATCAACCCACGCGCCATCAAATTGCGGTCCCCGTAATCCTTCGGGGTCAGACGCACTGTAGGCCACCGCCTCAGCGCCATTTGGCCAGATCAGACGTTTACGCGTCGCATTCCATTCTGGTCGCCGGTCCGGTGGCGAACAGGCCAATATCCCGCTTTCGCCAAAGACCATGACTTCGCGCACTTGGTCATAAGTTTCCCCAACCAAAGCGATACGTTTGCACAGCCCTTCATCAAAGGGCTTTGCACCTTCCACTTGATCACGCACCCACTCCGCACCTGCACGCGTCTTACCGGCCCCTCGACCACCCATAATCACCCAATTGCGCCAGTCTCCCTCTGGCGGCAATTGATGGGGCAATGCCCAAAACTCAAAGAGATAAAGAAGGGCGCCAACGGCGCCCTCGCTAAGTTCATTCAGAAACTGCTCCTGCCTCGCAACAGGAGCGGAGGCGATTAAGCGCGCACCCGACCTCAGATCGGGCTTCTCTGAGATCGAAGGCGTATCCACCTCTGGCAATTTCAGATTGTTTTCGTCGGCACTCAGCAAGTGTCGTCTCCAGTTTTAGACAGGACGAGACAAGCCCACTTACTTCAGTAAGAGCCCGTTTGGTCCCAGTTTCATCGAACTTCCCCCCGGTCTCGGCGCCCTCTGTGTGGCGCTCGAGTTTTTGGCGCAAATGCTCCAATTGCGACTGGATGCTGTCCAGTAGCTTCTCGGAACGTTCTGCCTGTGTGTCCGGGGTCAACAAAGTCATTCTGTTTCGCTACCTCTCATGCGTTGCTTACTCAGCCCCTCCGCACGAGCCCGAAAAGGAAAAGCGACCTCCAAGGTTTCCCTCGGGGTCGCTTACCCACTTCTTCCAGCTTGTCACAACGTATACGTGTGACCGTTCGCAAAGTCAAGCAAATTCGCGAACGCCCATTCCGACCCACCGTTCGGTATGTTTAACAAAATCATAATGTTAGGTTAATTTTTCGTTAACGGAATCCAAAAGGTCGGGTCTCTCAACAGGATGTGAATTGTCTTAAGAAACGGGACGGATTCCGACTGTCAAACGACTAACCTATCGTGCCAAAACGAAAAACCATCCGCATCAATTATTGGAATTGGCGCGTTCCGCTTCGATTTCACGCCAGCGCGCCACATTGCGGTTGTGTTCGTCCAACGTTTTCGCAAACGCATGGCCGCCTGTTCCATCGGCCACAAAGAACACAAACTCGGATTCGTCCGGTTGTCCG
The DNA here is from genome assembly GCA_039984715.1 of Paracoccaceae bacterium. Taxonomy (GTDB): domain Bacteria; phylum Pseudomonadota; class Alphaproteobacteria; order Rhodobacterales; family Rhodobacteraceae; genus JABSSA01. The sequence continues at coordinate 455,363 of JBDWUA010000014.1, forward strand.
GCAGCCATCAAGCTTTCTCTTCCAGGATTGGCGATTGGCGTCGGTGGAAGACCTTCGATGACATACGTGTTCCACGGGGTCTCCGCACGCAATTCACTGCGCCGCAACCCGCGTCCCAACACGCCCCGGCCACGTGTGATGCCATAAATAACGGTTGGATCCGTTTGCAAACGCATGCCTTGGTTCAAACGGTTGATAAACACGCTCGACACGGTTGAGCGTTCTGACGCGACACCCGTTTCCTTTTCGATGATCGATGCCAACGTGATCAACTCTTCCGGGCTATTCAACGGAACCGACGGATCACGCGCAGCCCAAGCCGCCGCAACAAGCTCTTCTTGGGCCTCTTGCATTTGGGCAAGAATGTCAGCACGCGACTGCCCCTTGCGGACCTCATAGCTGGCAGGCGCCAATGCACCTTCAGCTGGAATATCGGTGATATCTTCGCTTAAAACATCCAACGCATTCAGCGCAGACACGATCTGCCAACTTGTGACACCTTCAGCAAACGCAATGCGATACCGCGTATCCGCAGCCTCCTTGACCTCAGTATAGGCCTCAGGGACCGTATCATCACCGATCACAAACTCGACTTTTTCAACGAAATCGTTGGTTTGAGGGTCCAATTCACGCACTTGCGCTTGCACCCGTGCAATCCCAACGCGGTAGACGACTTCGGTCCCACATGTGCTCGCGCCACCTTTGGTAACCGCGTCCACGATTTCAGACATCGAACTTTTTGGTGTTATCAAAAAGGAACCAGCCTTCAGCAACTGGCTCTTTTCCGAATAATCAGCGCCCATCCGAAAGATAGCCGCGCTGGAAATCGCGCCTTCTTCTTCAAGGTTATTGCTCACTCTGGCAAAATTCGACCCGGAATCGACCTTCAGACAAATCGCCTGAGCCAAAGGTCCCGGTTCCTTAAATTCGCCCCGCCCCCAAAGAATGACACCGCCCATCAGAAACAGAATCACCGCCAACAACGTGACTGCATTGGAAGCAATAGCGCGCCACATCAGGCATCGACCTTACTGAATATTACACTCGCATTTGTGCCGCCAAATCCAAACGAATTGGACAAAGCCACACGAACCGGGCGTTCCCGTTTCGCATTTGGTGCCAGATCCAATGCCGTTTCGACAGCCGGATTATCAAGATTGATCGTCGGCGGGCAAACCTGATCGCGAATGGCCAAGATCGAGAAAATCGCCTCAATCGCGCCCGCGGCCCCCAACAAGTGCCCCGTCGAAGATTTCGTCGACGACATCGTCACTTTGCTTGCATGATCACCCAACATCCGTTCGACAGCGCCCAATTCGATTGTATCCGCCATGGTCGATGTCCCATGCGCGTTAATATAATCGATATCCGACGGCTCTAGGCCCGCATTGCGCAGGGCCGCCCGCATAGAACGTTCCGCACCGTCTCCGTCTTCTGAGGGCGCAGTGATGTGATAAGCGTCACCAGACAGGCCATAACCGCTGACTTCGGCGTAAATCTTTGCACCGCGCGCCTTGGCATGTTCGTATTCTTCCAGAATGACGATCCCTGCCCCTTCGCCCATGACAAACCCGTCGCGGTCTTCATCATATGGGCGACTGGCCGCCTGTGGATCGTCCGCACGTTTTGTGGACAAGGCTTTGCACGCATTAAAACCCGCAATCCCGATCTTACAAATGGCCGCTTCAGCGCCGCCTGCAACCATGACATCCGCATCGCCATGTTGAATAAGACGCGATGCATCCCCAATCGCATGCGCACCCGTAGAACACGCCGTCACGACAGAATGATTCGGTCCACGGAACCCGTAGCGGATCGACACTTGCCCTGAAATCAGGTTGATCAAAGCGCCGGGCACAAAGAACGGGCTCACACGACGCGGGCCTTTTTCTTCCATCAGCATTGTTGTGTTGGCAATCGAATTCAGACCACCAATGCCGGATCCGATCAAAACGCCGGTCCGCTCAAGGCTTTCCTTGTCTTCCGGCATCCATCCAGAATCCCGCACCGCCTGTTCAGCGGCTGCAATCCCAAACATCATAAACGTATCGATCTTGCGCTGTTCCTTCGGCGCAAGATACGTATCCGCATGGAATGACCCATCCGTCCCATCGCCACGCGGAACTTCGCAGGCATAGGTCGTGGTCAAACCTTCTGTGTCAAATTGCTCGATTGGTCCCGCACCAGACTGCCCGTCCAGAATACGTTCCCAGCTTGCCTCTACCCCGTCGGCCAAAGGCGTAACGAGCCCCAGACCAGTCACAACGACTCTGCGCATGACATTGCCCCTTTGTTGTCTTTGGCCAAGCTCTTACCGCGCCGCACTGGTCGGGTTCAAGACCCGAGCCAAAGACAAGCAATCCAAAGCACCCCGTCAATCGCATCAATAACACTGCAAATTGACTAAAGTTCACCAAAACACAATCTCAGGGCCACTCTTGTTTTAGCGCCATGTTCATGGCCAACAAACTGGAAAAAACCCGTCACATGTATCCGACTGGCCTTTGATCTGGACCGAACCCAGATTCCACGTGCCAAATCAGAATGGCAGTCACGCCGACAGGGAACGATGCCTAAGGCCCGATATCAGGGCGGAAAATCAGGGCGGAGCTTTGCGCACCATCAACTGAACCGTCTCACCCTGAATTTCTGCACGCCGCAACGGCTTATATCCCAAGTGATGCGCCAATTGTAACGACCGCACGTGTGCGGGTTCCAACAAACACACCAACGGCCCTGTCACCACACGATCAAACCAATCATGGGCTGCAATTGCTGCTTCGCGACCAAACCCTTTGCCTTGGGCATCCCCGGACAACACCCAACCGGCTTCTGGCCACGCATCAAAATCTTGCCCAAGTGCGCGTTTGGCAAAGAAAAACCCAACCTGCCCGACCATGCGATTTGTACGATGGGCTTCGATTCCCCACTGACCAAATCCGGTCATCTGCCAATGCCCTGCATTGGTCAGAAACGCACGCCAGGATTCTTCACGACTGCGCGGCTTGCCACAAATGTAACGCACCACCGTAGGGTCCGCCCAAATATCTGCATATCGTTCAAAGTCTTCCGGGCGCATGGCCCGCAACGTCAAGTTAGACGTGTTTATTGTGGGGATCGCTCGCATGCGCCACCTTAGTCTGCTGCTCAGTCCCCCGAGATCACAACTTGCCGCCCTTCCGTCCCGAGTCGCAAGTCACTCATCCCAATCCCCGGCATATTTTCGCGATTCACGTTCCCGTTGTGTCAAAAACACACACCACAAAACAACGGGGATTGGGGCGCAGCCCCAAAGCCTGCGTGGCTTGAACGCATATTTTCAAGCACGCGCTTGCGCGTTCCGCAAAAGAAAACGGCGCTGCTGAAAAGCAACGCCGTTAAAAATTCTATACTGCTGGGATCAGCTGGCTTTGGTAATAAAGTTTACCGCGTCGCCAAAGCTTTGGATCGTCTCAGCCGCGTCATCTGGAATTTCGATGCCGAACTCTTCTTCAAACGCCATCACCAGCTCAACGGTGTCCAAGCTGTCAGCGCCCAAATCGTCGATGAACGAGGCTTCAGTCACAACCTTGTCTTCTTCGACACCTAGGTGCTCAACAACAATCTTCTTCACGCGATCGGCGATGTCGCTCATATCTTCGTCCTCATCATTCCTTGGGGCCTCTCTTTGACCCTCAAATGTTGGCTTCACTTGTGAAGCGCTCTCTTTTGCCCCTCTGGGGGGCGGTGTAGCCGGGCCTCCCCGACAAATCTGCGCCGCCTATATCACACTTTTTCTACAAGACAAGGGCGGCTCAGAACCTGCTACAACATGGCCATGCCACCATTCACATGCAAGGTCGTCCCTGTAACATAACCTGCACCCGTGCTTGTAAGGTACTGAACAGCCGCTGCAATTTCGTCAGCTTGCCCCATGCGTCCCATCGGAATCTGGCCCAAAATCCCTGCTTTTTGGTCATCCGTCAGCTTTTCGGTCATCGCCGTGGCAATGAAACCCGGCGCAACGGCATTCACCGTGATTCCGCGGCTGGCAACTTCGTAGGCCAGTGATTTCGTCAACCCAATCATGCCCGCTTTGGACGCCGAATAATTAACCTGCCCCGGATTTCCCGTTGCGCCAACAACGGACGAGATGTTCACAATCCGGCCCCAACGCGCTTTCATCATGCCGCGCAACACACCTTTGCACAGCTTCGCAGTCGCTGTCAGATTCACATCAATCACCGACTGCCATTCATCATCAGACATACGCATGAAAATATTATCACGAGTGATCCCCGCATTGTTGACCAGAATATCAACGCTGCCCATCGCCTCGGCCGCCAATTTTGGCAGCGCGTCTACCGCGGCCTTGTCGGACAAATTACACGGCAATACATGCGCCCGCTCTCCCAGCTCAGCCGCCAGCGCTTCCAGCGGCTCTGTACGCGTCCCAGACAACCCCACAATGGCCCCAGCGCCATGCAACTTGCGCGCAATTTCCGCTCCGATGCCACCAGAGGCTCCGGTTACCAACGCTGTTTTTCCTGTCAGATCGGCCATGCCGTCTCTCCCTTTTTTCGATTTTGATGCGACTGCCACGCATCTATTTCGTTTTTCACACCGCTTCGCATTGCAACAGCAACGCATTCAACCGCGTGGGATCTTTATCCCTCAGACGCAGCTTTCACGTCTTCCGGTTTTGAAATTGCACGCGTCGCAACAGAACGATCAATCCGTCGCACCATCCCGCTCAGCGCTTTTCCTGCTCCGATTTCCCAGATTTCAGTGACCCCATGGTCCACCATCCACGAAACGCTCTCGCGCCAGCGCACGGACCCGGTGATCTGTTCCACCAACAAATCCCGTAAAACCGCGGCTGAATTTGTGCCTTGCGCCTGTACGTTTGTGACAACAGGCACGTTGGGTGCCTTCATATCCACATGGCTTAGGGCCTCTGCCATCGCATCTGCGGCAGGCTGCATCAAAGAACAATGGAAAGGGGCGCTGACAGGCAACATAACTGCCCGCTTAGCGCCGCGCAGCTTGGCTTTTTCGACGGCGCGCTCAACGGCGCCCTTATGCCCCGAAACAACCACCTGCCCCGGATCATTGTCATTGGCCGCCTCACAGACATCATTGCCTGCAACTTCGTCTGCGACCGCCATGGCCGTTTCGAAATCCAGCCCCAACAACGCCGCCATTGCGCCTTCACCAACTGGAACGGCCGCTTGCATGGCTTGCCCACGCGTGCGCAACAATCGCGCCGCATCCGCAACAGTCAAAGTCCCAGCAGCCACAAGTGCGGAATATTCGCCCAAAGAATGCCCGGCCACAAACGACGCTCGATCGACGCTGACGCCTTCCGCTTCTAAAGCGCGCATCGTCGCCATAGACATCGCCATCAATGCCGGTTGCGCATTTTGCGTCAAAGTCAGCTCGTCTTGTTCGCCATTCCAAATCAAATCTGACAGCTTTTCCCCCAAAGCGTCATCAACTTCTTCAAACACAGCCTTTGCGGCGGGATAAGCGTTTGCAATATCCTGCCCCATGCCAATGGTCTGTGCGCCCTGTCCCGGAAAGACGAATGCGATGCTCATGGAACCTCCGATGCCTATCTGCATTAGTTTTAATACTCTCTATCTGCCTCTAATGTGCACACGCACTGCGTTCAAGTCATCGCGATTGCGCACGAAATCTGTGCAGGCATCACGGATTGCATGTCCGAAGTAACGAATACATCTGCCAATCAGCGTGTTAGGACGCTGAGAACACCAAACCGGGACCTGTTATGACCCTTGCAAATACAGCAACGCGATACGGCACGATCAGCAAAACGTTTCACTGGCTGACAGCATTGTTGATCCTCAGCCTGATCCCACTGGGGATCATTGCAAACGACCTGCCCTTCGACACGTCCGAACAACTGGCCCGCAAGGCGTTCCTGTTCTCGTTACACAAAACTCTGGGCGTATTTGTATTCTTCACAGCCCTCGCCCGCATTTATTCCGCGCTAAGACAAACCAAACCCGCGCCCCTGCATCCGGACCGCAAATTCGAAAGCTTTGTCGCTGAAACCGTGCACTGGTTGCTGTACGGATCGCTGGTGCTCGTGCCTTTGTCAGGATGGATACACCACGCCGCCACCTCTGGATTCGCCCCTATTTGGTGGCCTTTTGGTCAAAACCTGCCCTTCGTGCCCAAAAACGAAATGTTTGCCTCAGTCTTTTCGGGACTGCATCTGGTGTTTGAACGTGTGTTGGCCGCCTCGATCATTTTGCACATCATTGGCGCAGTGAAACACCATTTTGTCGACAAGGATGTCACTCTGCGTCGCATGTGGTTTGGCGACACACAAAGCCAATCGCAGGACGTGCGACATTCCACAATCTTGCCCATAGCCGCAGCCGTCACCGCTTGGGTCATCGCCTTAGGCTTGGGCAGTGTCATCGGCGTGTTCGACGCCCATAAATCCACAGCGCCCACAGTCGCATTGCAAGAGGTCCAATCTGAATGGGTCGTGCAAGACGGCACGCTCGAATTCACCATCACGCAATTTGGGACCGAAGTTCAGGGGCAATTCGCCGACTGGACCGCGTCCATTCGATTTGACGAAAATGCCACCGACCAAAAAGCCGGCGATGTGGACGTTCAAATCGCCATTCCGTCCCTGACATTAGGTTCGGTCACAGACCAAGCACTTGGCCCGGACTATTTCGACGTCACAACCCACTCGGTTGCACAGTTCACAGCCGAGATTGTCAAAATTGTCGACGGATACTCCGCCAATGGATCGCTTACCATTCGAGGTACAACCAACCCCATCGAAATGCCGTTCGGTCTCTCATTGGACGGTGACACGGCATATGTCACTGGCAAGTTGACCCTAGATCGCCGCGATTTCGGGATCGGAGCCAACATGGCAGATGAGGAAACGTTAAAGTTCTCTGTGCAGGTCGATATCAATCTAACAGCGCAGCGTGCTTCTGAATGACCCCGAATGCCGTGCGCACCCCGTGACCAAGCCGCGCATCACAAAAAAAGGGCCACCAATCAGGTGACCCAATGTCTTCTAACAAGCTAGCAAGTTGATTATTCTGCTTTTGCAGCTTCGACCGAAATGCTGACTTCGACTTCATCGCTAACCGCAGGTGCAAACGCGCCCAGCCCGAATTCGGACCGCTTCAGCGTCGTCGTTGCATCAAATCCAGCCCAATCCGTTTTAGAAAGCGGGTTAGGACCCACTTTATTCAACACAGCATCCAGAACAACGGATTTGGTGACGTCGTTCAGTGTCAGATCACCCGTGATTTTGGCCGTATTGTCGCCTGTGATTTCTATGCCTGTTGACGCGAATGAAATAAGGCTCTCATCGGTCGCTCCAAAGAAATCACCTGACAGAAAATGCGCTGTTCGCTTTTCCCAGCCCGTAAACATCGATTTGGTCGGCATGGATACAGTCACGCTCGACTGCGTTGGGTCTTCCTGATCGAAAACAATCTCGCCTTCAAAGCCCGAGAACATACCGTACGTGGTCGAAAAACCGAGGTGGTTATAATTGAACACCACCTGAGAATGACTGCTATCAAGAATGTACTTGTCGGCAGCAAATCCAGTTGTGGCAGTCGCAGCAAGGGCCGCAGCAAGAAAGAGATGTTTCATTAGGCAGTACTCCGGTGAACAAGTGTATACCGGCGCATAAAGTGGCATTATTCCCCAATAAACAATCCCATAGACTTCAACAGATTGTGCGCGCAGGCGAACACTCGCCAACGCGCCGCTTTGCGATGCAGATGCCCATGCCCGAATTTGACGCCCGTTGTTAAGGGACGGGATTCTAAGGCTGGTACAGCAAAGGCCTAAACCAGTTTACCTTCGTCTCGCAGGCCCGACATCAGGCTGGTCAACATGGCCGGGTCGCGCATTTCGACATCAGCAAGAATGGTTCCATGGTTGTCCCATAGACGGATCTGATTGCCGACCCGCTCTGCATGCGCCAAGTCTTTGAACTTGTATTCGGCCGCAACACGTCTGGCTTTGCCAAATCCACGCATCAACCTAATTTCTCGGCGAATGGTGTCGACTTCCACAGATGGCAAACCTAAATTTGTGATCGACTGCCAAAATGCCAAACCAAGAAAGCCGAAACTGAGTGAAACAAACAGTTTAAATATACTTGGCATTTCCGGAAATGCATCTTGCGGGGCAAACCAGACGGCAAAAGCGATGACGATCATCGCAATCCCAAATTTTCCTGATGCACGCACACCCACAGCACGAACCTTTAGGTACGCACTGTGCAACGGGCCGAATGAATTGCGGCGACCGTCTTCTAGCTTCGATGTGACTTCCTTATAGGATGTCATAAGCCTGTCCTCAAATTCTCAATTTTTTTGCAAATTGGATGGAAAAACAGGCGGAAATAGGGCCACGCTCAGGTCATGTTGCGGCGGGCTTGCCTTTCTTACGCAGCGATGTATAAGCGCGCGTCCCTGTAGCAAAACTATTCCGCGCAGCCTCTCGTGACCAGACAACAGGGTATTCATGTCCGGTCTTTGAAGTGCGCCTTGACAGAAATGGAGTGAACATGCCGCTGTATGAGCATGTGATGATCGCCCGCCAAGACTTGTCTAACACACAAGCCGAGGGCTTAATCGAACATTTTGGCACCGTCCTTACGGACAATGGTGGCGCTCTCGTGGATCACGAGTATTGGGGCGTCAAAACCATGGCCTACAAGATCAACAAGAACCGCAAGGGTCACTATGCGTATCTACGCAGCGATGCCCCCGCACCTGCCGTTCAGGAAATGGAACGCCTGATGCGTCTTCATGAAGACGTCATGCGCGTTTTGACCATCAAGGTCGATGAACACGCTGAATTGCCTTCGGTTCAGATGCAAAAACGTGATGAACGTGACCGTGGCGACCGCCGCGAACGCCGCTAAGGAGACCTGACATGGGTGCAAAACCATTTTTCCGCCGTCGCAAGGTCTGCCCTTTCTCGGGTGATAACGCGCCAAAGATTGACTATAAAGACACACGTCTTTTGCAGCGCTACATCTCTGAGCGTGGCAAGATCGTGCCGTCCCGTATCACCGCCGTTTCGGCCAAGAAGCAGCGTGAACTGGCTCGTGCAATCAAACGCGCTCGTTTTCTCGCTCTGCTTCCATACGCCGTGAAGTAAGGAGACTTTGACATGCAAGTGATCCTTCTTGAACGTGTTGCCAAGCTTGGCCAAATGGGCGACGTCGTTGACGTCAAACCGGGCTATGCGCGCAACTACCTTTTGCTACAGGGCAAAGCTCTGACAGCATCAAAGGCGAACATTGCCAGCTTTGAAGCGCAAAAAGCGCAGCTCGAAGCCCGCAACCTTGAAACCAAGTCAGAAGCCGAAGCTCTTGGCGCGCGTTTGGATGGACAACAGTTCATCATAATCCGCCAAGCGTCCGACGGTGGTAGCCTTTACGGGTCGGTCACGACACGTGACGCCTCTGATGTCGCCACCGAAGGTGGCTTCAGCATTGACCGCAAACAGGTTGTGATCGAAACACCGATCAAAGAACTTGGCTTGCACGAATTGAGCGTCGTTCTGCACCCTGAAGTCGAAGTAACGATCAAATTGAACGTTGCACGCTCGGAAGAAGAAGCAGAATTGCAAGCGTCTGGCAAATCCATCCAGGAACTGGCTGCTGAAGAAGAGGCCGCTGCTGAATTCGAAATTCAGGAGCTGTTTGATGATATCGGTGCTGCCGCATCTGACGATGACGACCTAGCAGAATCTGCTGGTATCAGCGCAGGTGACGAGACCGGTGAATCGGAAGAACAGCCGAAAGACTGATCTTATCCACCGATCAAATTAAAGACCGCCGTAAACCATGTGTTTGCGGCGGTTTTTTTGTGCGTTAAGACGTCTGTTCAACCAAAATAAACCCACGCAGTCTACGTTATCTTTTTATCGCAACAAATTGTTTTTAAACAATAAGACCTGACCACAAAAAAGGCCCGATCGTTAAATCAGGCCTCTCTTTAGTTAGACAGCCAAATGGCTTAGTGGATAATCGCACAGGCGATTTTAGCACCGCTTTTGCCGTCCACATCAGCACCCAAATGGATCATCAGAACGCGACCGCGAATTTCGTCCAAGCTCAGCTGGGGCGCTTCGACAGTCGTCGTTGAAACAAGACTGGCATCAAAGATAAACGGCGCAAGGTCACCGCGCGGCAGCATTGCTGAATGATCCATTTCCTTACCATCCTTCGGCATCTCGTGACCCATCGCCGCGTGATCCACCGCCTTTTCTTCCTTCGGCATCTCGTGACCCATGGCCGCGTGATCTACCGCTTTTTCTTCTTTCGGCATCTCGTGACCCATGGCTGCGTGATCTACCGCTTTTTCTTCTTTCGGCATCTCGTGGCCCATAACTGCGTGATCTACCGCCTTTTCTTCCTTCGGCATCTCATGACCCATGGCTGCGTGATCCACCGGCGCTGTATCAGAACTGCCATCCGCTGCCGCGTCGTGCACATGGGCGTGACCGAAATGCGGGCCCGATGCGCCGCCAATCTTGCCGGCTTTCGGGGCACATGTTGGATACTCATGAATATGCGCCGCGTTTGGACCTTCGGGCAGACCCGCAATGTCAGCCGTCAAACGCACACCGCCATCCGCCGACAAGGGTGTCAGATGCAATTGACCCAACAGCTCGCCCGCCCCCTCAGCTTCCAACCGGTGCACACTTGCCATCACCATCTGTGACGGCTGTATCCGGATCAAACCGGCCCGCGCGTCCTCTTGATAATGGCGATACGTGTCCCCGCCCGCCAAAGACCGCACATACATGTCACGCGCCACATCAGATGCACCCTGTTTTTCCGACACAACAGCACGGTGATACAATGTCGTCGTGTCATTTTCATCCAACACCAGAGCCGCATCCAACAGCTCGGCGGCTTGGTCCAAGTTGCCTGCCTTAAACGCGATCCACCCTTCGATATCCTGCGCAATGGAATCTGTCGGCGCCAGTTGACGCGCCAGCGACGCCAATTCCCGCGCGCTGTCGAGGTTCTTGCCCAGATCAGCCTGAGACAAGGCCGCCAAAGACAATGCGGGCAAATAACCGGGCGAGCGTGTCAATGCATCTGAAAATGACGCAATGGCTGGTTCCAAATTACCATCAGACAAAAACAGCAAACCCAATTCCGTATACAGCTTTGCACTGTTGGGATTGGCCGCAATCGCGTCATTCAACAGCTGTTCAACCTCACCGTGGCCAGAATCCGGACCAGCATGGCTGTAGGTTTCATGACCATGAATGGCCCCAAGCAACGTCAACCACGCTTCTGGGTCTTCGGGGTACAATTCAATCGACTTGCGGAACGCAGCAATTGCCTCGTCTTTCGATGCATTGTCCATCAACAGGTTGCCCAGCAAACGTTGTGCAAATGGGTCCTGCGGCGCGGCTGCAACCAGCTTATGCGCCTCTTCCCGAGCGCGATCATGTTCATTACCGCGGATCAAAAGCTCGATCCCCAAACGTTGCAGATCAACGCGGTCTTCAGCGGCCAGTAATGTGTCGTCAACAAAGGCCAACATCATCTCTGGCGTGCCCCGCGCACTCAACAAGGCAGCAGCCTCGCGCAGCACTGGCACGTCACGCCCTGCCCCACGTACGGTCGCCAATGACTTCAAACGCGACACAGCCTGCGACACACGTCCCGCACTGGCTTCGGCCCGTGCCAAGTCTGGGATCAGTTCAAGCTCAAGAGCAGGCACATCATTACGCAATGCCTGAATTTTTTCGATGGCAGAATCTGCTTTGTCTTCGATCAAATCAACACGAGCAGACGCCAGACGATATTGAGGCGACTTATCCAACCCCAAACGGCGCAACCGCGTCAGGGCAATATTCGCACCATTCACGTCCTTAATCTCAAGCGACGCATCAAGGTAAATTCCGTACAATTCGATCAGCGTTTGATCCGGCAACGTCAGATTTGAATTCTGAACGGCAAGGTTCAACAACAACTGAATGTCATGAAAGCGTGCGGCTTGCCGATACATACCAGCCAAATCCAAATGCGCCCGGTTTACCGTGGCCTTTGGCAATCCAAACGCCTGCAACGCCGCTTCTGAATGCTGAATGGCCCTCGGTAGGTTTCCGCTTTGTGCGGAGCTCCATGCTAGGTATCTGCGCGCCAATGGGTTGGCTGGATCTTCTTTGATGACCCCTTCCAACATCTCTGTGCCGCGCTTCATGTTCCCCAGCAACAATTCGGTCATGCCCAGTTTGGCACGGGTCCACGGGTTTGATGCCCCCAATTGGATCGCCCGCTGAAAGGACACCTTGGCCTGTTTGTACTTTTGTTCGCGCAACAGCTCGATACCAGCCAAATCAAACGCGGATGGATCATTGGGAAACCGATCAAAATAATTCTTCAACCCAACGCTGGCCCGTGGATGACCTTGCCGAAACAACTGGGCCACTGCAGCCAAGGCGTCCGGATCTTGGCTTGCACCACTCAGGTCCAATATCTGTTTGTTCAACAGCCAGCTTTCGACATCACCGCTGTAATCAAGGCTGGTTTCCTCATTCAAGGTAACGCCTTTTGCGGATGCGCCCATAGGGGCCGCGGCCAAAAATCCAATTAATGCGAGTTTGCACAGGTTCATTATCTGTCCTCGGAAATACATTTTACGTGTGTGGTTAAACAAAAAAAGGGCAGCCCGGGTCATACCCGGTCTGCCCCCATAAATTGTAAAGTTAAGCGCCGTAAAGAGTTACAGCGTTTACGCACTTATCTTACTTGCGATTTTTACGCACTTTCAGTGCACCAAATCCGGCAAGACCTGTTCCAAACAGAACCAGACCTGCTGGCAGTGGAACCGCTGGTGTACCTGTATCAGCAATCACATTGATGCGCAGCGAACCACGGTCAGTCAGACCACCATTGTCGCGTGTTTCAAAGATCGCAAGGAAGGTGTCGCCGACAGTCGAACCTGTTGAATCCCACGAGAACAAACCAGACAGCGGTGAATTGCCCGACAAACCTGCAGGGAATGTTTCACCGGCACCAGTAAAGCTCAGCAGGTCCAAAGTCAGGGTGTCACCTGTATTCGGGTCTGTTGCTTCGATGGTCTGGTTCAAGGTTTGACCCAAAATGACATTTACAACTAGGTCATCAAGGTTCGGTGCAGTGTTGTTTGGTCCACCAGTTTCGACACCATCAAACACCCAGTAAAACTCGACCGAGCTGCCGTCAGCGTTCGTGATCGAGCCTTCAAAGGCGTGGTCAGCAGACGGAGCCGAAGGTTGAGGATTATCATTGATGTCATATGTACCAGTGCCTGCAATTTCGTCACCGGCATCAATCGTAACATTTCCGAATGCATCGATAGCATATGTATCAGGGCCCTCAGCAACACCTGTTCTGGTTCCAGGCGTTGAATTCGCGTAAGTCAAACCCAAACCATTACCAGACGTCGCATCTAGGTTGTCTGAATACGTTTGCCCACGCACAACTTCTTGTTGAATATTTTCAAGGTCAAACAGGATTGGAGCATTGGCCGTCTGGCCGTCCCAGAAAATCGTCGACGTTGTACCATAGTTACTACCGGTAAGCCCTTCTACACCTGGAACCCAAGCAGAGGAGCCCCATTGAATCGTGTACAAGCCCGCGCCTTGGTCAAGCTGAAGCGTGTCAATCTGACGGACTTCGGCACGACGTGAATCGTTAAGATCCACAGTGGCCCCACCAGAGTTTAGCACACCAGATCCGCCAACAGAGCCAACACCGCCGTTTGGACCTGTCACAGTCGCTGAGATACAATCATGCGGAAACGAACACACTGCAGTGCCCTGTTGACGCCAGAAACCGACCATATCAACAGTCAATACACCGTTTGCATCTACAGATGGAACAATCGCGGCACCGCGACCGTGGGACGCATCGGCTTGGGAAACGACCCCAAGACTCGCAGCTAGCGTAAGCGCCAGCGTTGCCCCCGAAAATTTGTTAAAGAATTTCATTTTAAACTTCCCTCTTCACTTAACTAGTTTCAAATTTATTCGAAGCTTCGAATCACTTAAAACGGTGATTCGTCGTAATCTTAACATAAAATTGACCATTTTGGTACTGGCAGGATACACGCCGTGCCTTGTTTTCGTAATGGAAACAATGGCTTCCACCACCAGTTGAACCCCTTGGCTTCGGTTACCCATACGGGAACCGAACGATTCGGAGGGAGCGAATCAGGAAATAAAAAAGCCTGCTTCATAAAAAGCAGGCTTTTGGAGTTCAAAATTGAAGGTCGAGATTACTCGTCTTCAAGCGCCTCAACGGCTTTTTGCAAATCGTCCTTGGAAACCTCTTTTTCAGAGACTGTTGCCAATTCGAAAACATGGTCGACAACTTTATCCTCGAACAAAGGCGCTCGCATTTGCTGCTGCATTTGCGGATTCTTTTGGACGAACTCAAAAAATTCACGTTCTTGCCCAGGATACTGACGGGCCTGCGCCATCACAGCTTGGCTCATTTCAGCATCCGAAACTTCGACTTCGGCTTTTTGACCCAACTCGGCCAACAACAACCCTAGACGCACGCGGCGTTCGGCCAAAGTTGTGTGTTCCTCGGTCGTTTCGATTTCAGGGTGATCATGCCCCTCAACCTCAGGATTGTCCTCGTGCCACAGCTGATGCGCGATTTGCTTGGCTTCTGCGTCAACCAATGACGGTGGAAGGTCGAACTTTACCGCTGTGTCCAGCTCGTCCAGCAAATGGCGTTTCATCACAGCACGTGCGGCACCAGTATATTCGGCCTCCAGACGCTCTGTGATCTGCCCTTTCAGGCCTGCAAGATCTTCGGCACCAAATTTCTTGGCCAACTCGTCATCGACCTCTGCCGCGACAGGTTCTTTGACTTCTTTGACAGTGCATTCAAACACAGCCTCTTTTCCGGCCAGATGCTCTGCTTGATATTCAGCAGGGAAAGTCACCGACACGGATTTTTCTTCACCCGCCTTGGAACCAACCAATTGCTCTTCAAAGCCGGGGATAAAGCTGTTTGAGCCCAGAACCAAAGGATAATCCTCTGCGGCACCGCCTTCAAACGCTTCGCCGTCGACCTTGCCAAGGAAATCCATGACGATTTGATCGCCATCTTTCGCCTTGGACCCTTTTTTGCGGGCTTTGAAATCTTGCGCCGTTTCAGCAAGGTTGCCCAATGCTTCTTCGACGGCTGCGTCGTCAGCTTTGACGACAAGCTTTTCCAATTTGATCTTGGACAAGTCAGCTTCTGGAATATCCGGAAGCGCTTCATAGGACATTTCGACGTTGACGTCGTCGCCCTCTTTCCAATCTTCGTTGGTCATTTTGACGTCTGGCTGCATCGCAGGGCGTTCGCCTGACTCTTCGAAATGCTCTGCCATGGCGCCATCAATGCTTTCTTGCATCGCTTCGCCCATCAGCCGTTGGCCGAACTGCTTTTTCAAAAGTGCCATTGGCACTTTGCCTTTGCGGAAGCCTTTCATTTCGACTTCGGGCTGGGCTTCAGTCAACTTTTCATTGACCTTACTGTCCAACTCGGCAGCCGTCACGGTGATGGCGTATCCACGCTTCAAGCCTTCGTTCAGCGTTTCAGTGACCTGCATGTGCGCTCCATAGGATCAAGGGGCCCAAAGCGGACCCGACATCGTAAATTCGCGCCCTTCTAGTTGCGCCTGCGCCGCTGTGCAAGAGCCCATTGCCAGACCAGTGCCCTACGCGTCACAACCAAGGCCGCCAAGGGGCCCAAAATCCGCAATAAAACGGCCCCTCGAATGCACAATGATCACTTCGGTTTTATTGATGCAAATGGGCATAGGCGAACGCCACTGCGTTCATCTGGTTTAGCACCCTGTCACTTAACGCAGCGGCTTCAATCATCTGCTGCTTTGAGACTGATTGCCCTTTTCCGATCAAATCGAAAAGCACTACCAATTTGTTCCAAGTACTCTGTGTCCGCTCTAATTGAGCTTGTATCATAACATTTGGCGGCGCTATCAGATCGCCTTGACCCGTTAACAAATCATCCAAAACACGTTCAAATTCATGTACCGCGTCCGATAATATCCCGCGATGATCAGCTGTATTTGAAATCAACGCGGCGAAACAAAACTCCTTCGTTGCGCGCTGTGTCAACAGACGCTGACGCCCTGCTGCATCTAGCGTTCTCAGATAGGATGGATCGACAGGACCAACATCCGTCAAACCCCTCAGGGTCGTCACCGTCTCATTTGTGGCGGCCATTACACTGTCCGTCAAAACCATAACCTGATGCACGACAATTGTATGAAAATCACCGTAAGCAAGCTGCGAATCCGCCGCTTTCAATGTTGCCCACAACCCGTCAACGTCTTCGAGGTTGGCAATCAGTGCACGGTTTGTGGCGGCGGGCCAATTTTTAACGGAATGACCATAACGCAACCATTCCTGCACTTTCGTAAACTCGGCGATCCCGTCCAGCGCCAGTTTTTTATTTCGGTCCTTTTCAATGTCCCCCAAGACATAGCACGCCGCGCGCCCAATTTGCTGAACAAGCATCCCTTGACGCCCAGCACTGTCAATCTGTGCAACCAAGACAGAATCCTCAGCCTTCACAGAAGAGACGCCAATCAGCGGACTGCCAATCAACAAAACAGCGATAGTTCGTAAAAAATTTTGCAACATTCGGGTACCTCACGTTCAATATGTTGCGGCTTAGCGTCAATTCGTTACTTGGTCTTTAAAAGGACCCCAAAAAACCAAAATAAACGAAGCCCAAATTCAATCCCCTAAGTATCGCAGTGGATCACCTAATGAATTGCTATGCCGGTGCTCTTTTCTGTTGATAAAAACGCTAAAATACAGCCGAAAACCTCAATCTGTTTCGCACCTGAGAACGAATCTAAATGACTGAAATAACAACAAGTTCCCGGTTGCCCTGCGAAATTTCGAGACTTTTTTCCGCCTAAATGTGGCTTTCTTCGGGCAAAATTCCGCCCATCGGTCTGGGTGCCGCCAAAGCCCGCAACCCAATTAGCGAAAATGCTCCGATTATTTCCCTGTGAATCCAGCGCCCTAACAAACCCAAGCGCGCGTTCCCGCCGAACCGGGCCGTTCCAGGGATTTGGCCATTTTTTTTACACACTTCTAATGGAATCATCAACTCAAGGTTATGTAACGGGAATTTTATAATGATTGCGCCGCTCGCCAACTCAACCACCGCCTCTCCAGTGCTGGAGAACACAAACACAAACACATACGGAAATGACGCCAATTCGGCTCTGGATCTTGGGCACTCCCAAATCATGGATATGCCCAATGGGACGTTGAGTATGAGTTTTGCGTTGGGGCAGTTGTTTGGGGAGTTTGCCTTGGTGTCCAAGGATGGGCGCGACAATTCGGATGGGGATTTCAGCGTCTGGATCAAGAACGGCGTGCTGTCCGTGTCCTTTCAGGACGGGGCCGAGACCGAGTGGTTGTCGATCCCGCAAGTGCTTGAGGAAGGCTCCACCTATCAATTTGCCATGTCCTTTGGCGAGGACGGCCTGCAGCTGTGGTTGAACGGCGAACTGGTCGCGGCCGAACCGGATTTCACAACCGGGCTGGACAGCAACACCCAAAGCCTTGTGGTCGGCGGATCGCGCGCCTGGCGCAGTGATCAGACCGACGAAGCCCACTCCCTGTTTGAGGGTGAGATCGGCCATGTGCGTCTTTATGATCAGGCGCTGGACGGGGCCGATATGATCCTTCTGGCG
>JBDWUA010000015.1:0-369613 GCA_039984715.1 Paracoccaceae bacterium
TGCAGGATGCGCATAGACCGCCTTGGACACTGCGATCTCTTCTTCAAGGTTCGAAACCCCCAAGAACGGCAGCTCAAGCACCGTGATCACACGGTTCTTGTCCCGGTGATACCCCGCACAAAACTGCGCCATCTCAAACGCGCCAATCGAAATCCCATCCAAGTTCTCACGGTTCTTGGACAAGCCGCCATAAGACACGTTCAACGTAAACTCGCCGCCCGTCTTCTCAGACACCAACTCCGCCAACTTCTCAACATGCTCCGTAAACGCACGCCGCTTACCCCAAACACTCACATTCCACTCAACCGCAAACGCTTCGCTCGCAAACGCAAACGTCAACGCCGCAAGCGCACTCCGCTTCATAATCAATCGCATCATGTCCTCCCTTACATGCAGATCATTCCTGCATCATTATCACGAATGGGCAAGATCGCCGCTATGAAGGAAAATGTCGCAATGCGCCCCGCACCCCTGCGGATTTCCGCAGACCAAGCGACCTACAGTATTGCGTCTTTATCGAGCCCAAGCTTGACGATCTTTTCGTTTAAGGTCCGCCGCCCGATACCTAAAGCTTCGGCGGCAGCGTCCATGCGGCCCTCATGCGCGCGGATCGCTTTGCCGATCAGTTCACGTTCAAAGGCGGCGACGGCTTCGCGCAGCGTGTCGGGCACATCTTCGAATTGCTGATCCGTGCCAATGGCTTGCACCAGCGATCCGACACCACGCCGCGCCATCAGCACCCGACGTTCAGCGACGTTGCGCAATTCACGCACATTGCCGGGCCAGTCATGGGCCATCAATGCGCTTAGGTCTTCTTGGGACACTTCGGGCTGCGCGATTTCGTAAACGCGGGCAAATTCGGTGAGGAAATGCGTCATTAACAGACCAAGGTCATCCCGTCGGTGGCGCAATGGTGGCAGATCAAGAACCATCGTGTTCAAGCGATACAAAAGATCTGCCCGAAAGCGGTTTTCGGACACGGCGGTGTCGATGTCTTCGTTGGTGGCCGACACAACGCGAAACTCGACCGGAATCGGATGCGTGGCCCCAATGGGGAACACTTGTTTATCTTCGATCACGCGCAACAGCTTGGCCTGCACTGACACCGGACAGGCGCAGATTTCATCCAGAAACAACGTGCCACCAGACGCTGCAGCGATCCGCCCGATTGGACCATTGGCCTGACCGAACATTTCGATTTCAAATTGTTCTGGCGCAATCGCCGCGCAGTTCAGTCCTAGAAACGGGCTGTCCGGAGCCGGACCCAGATCATGCAAGGCCCGCGCCACAAGTTCCTTGCCGGTGCCTGTTTCGCCTAAAATCATTATGGGGACATCAATGTCAGCCAAGTCGAGAATGGTCTGACGCAAGCGCGTGATGTCCGGGGTTTGGCCCAACAATACGCGATCCAGACCAGAGAGATTTCGCAATCGGGTTTCAAGCCGGGTATTGCGCAAGGAAAGGCGCGATTGTTCGGCGGCGTGTTTCAAGATCGATAACAGGCGCATCGGATCATAGGGCTTTTCGACGAAACTGTAGGCACCCGCCTGAAGGGCCTCAACGGCCATTGGAATATCGCCATGGGCGGATATCAAAACCAAGGGCGGATCAATACCCACCCGAAGATGGTCCAACAATTCAAGGCCCGACATGCCCGGCATACGCACGTCGGACAAGATCACATCCGGTGTCGTGTCCTTCAGGTGATCCATGACTTTTGAGGCGCGCGGCAGGGCATCCACGTGCCAACCCGCCGCCTCCATCAGTTCAACCAAGGACGTCCGCATGGCCTTGTCATCATCGACGATCAGAACGCTAAATGGGTGTCCGTCAGACATCGTCTTCCCCTTCGCTTGCCGGGAGCGCGACCCGAAATACAGCGCCGTTAGTCGTTTTATTGCGCGCCGTCATGTGGCCGCCGTGATCACTGACGATACCAGCGGAAATTGCCAACCCAAGCCCCATGCCCTGCCCGCTTTCGCGGGTTGTCACAAAGGGTTCTTGCAGATCGGCAAGGGTTGCGTCGCCCAACCCGTGACCGCTGTCTTCGATTTCGAACCAGACGGTTTTTTCATCTTGTTCATCGGAGCCAAAACGGATGGAAATGACGCCACCTGTGGTGTCTTCCATGGCGTCGATTGCATTGCGCAAAAGGTTTGTCATCACCTGTTCGATCCGCAGGCTGTTGCCACGGACCCAAGGCGGTTCTGTATCGCTGGCAAAGATCACCTTGATCCCGGTTTCGGTAAGGTTCGGCGCGACAAGTTCAAGGGAAGCATGCATCGCTTGGGCCAAATTGACGTCTGTAAACGCTTCGCCTTCGGTCCGGGCAAAGAATTTCAATTGGCGCGTGATGCCTTCCATGCGATCCACCAGACCGCCGATTTTCGTCATCGTTCCAGTGGTGGCATTGCCCCCCAGTGAAGCGGCGGCCAAATGATTGCGCATGGCTGCAATGGGTTGTCCCAATTCATGGGTGACGGACGCGGATAATTGACCCAGTGCGGCAAGGCGCCCTGCGCGTTGCAATTCGCTTTGGGTGCGTTGCAATTGCCGCTCTGCGCGACGCCGCACGTCGATTTCATTGGCCAAGCGTTCATTCGCTTCGCGCAGCGCGATCTCTTCTGCGGTAGAGTGCTGCAAGGCCAAGCTCATGCGTTTGGTGCGTTGAATTTGGAATATGACCAGCGCCATGCCACAGATAAAAACCAGTGCTGCGGTGACCAGCCAGCTTTGAGTGAGAACGCGATCTTTGGGTGCGAAATAGTGCAATTGCCATTCATGGGGCAGTTGATTGGACATGATATGTATCCAATCTGCGCCGGCAATTCTGGCCGCGCTTCCATCCGCTGGTGACCAATCCAATCGGTCCAAGGATTGCCCCGGAAACTGGCGCGCGCCTTCAATGTCTGATCGCTGCTGTGCATTCAAAGGAAACAGCGTTTGATATCGCCAGTCGGGATCCGACGCGAGCAGAACAACGCCCTGTTCATTGGTCAAAAGCACGCGTTCGCCTGCGTCGCGCCAGCTTTGTTCCAGCTTGGACAGGTCGATTTTCAACGCAACGACCCCAAGGGTCGATTGGTTCGCATTCCGCACAGCGTCCGAGATGAAATAGCCCGGCAGTCCGGTTGTCGCGCCAATGCCGTAAAACCGTGCCTGTTCGCCCTCCATCGCGTTTTTAAAGTACGGGCGGAACGCATAGTTTTGGCCCACAAAGCTTGATGGTGATGTAGCGTTTGACGCGGAGACCGTGAGGCCCTTGCGGTCCATCAAATAGATCGCATCAATTCCCGCCTGACCGGCAAAATCAGCCAGCCGCACATCCAGCGCGCCGGTATCACCGCCCTGCGCTGTTTCAATGACAAATGGGTCGCGTGCCAAGACAAAGGTCAGATGCGCAAATCGTTCAATTTCAGCGATGACCGTGCTGCGATACAAAGACAATCGCCCCTGCGCTTTGGACACTTCTTCGGAGCGAAAATACACATGCGCAACGTTGAACGAAGCGACCGCCAACAGTGCAGCCAAAACCAACAAAAGAACTGCGCGCATCTTGAGCATGGCATTTGATTGACCGCATTGGTCCCAAAATGGAAGGCCAAACTTTTTGCATCAAGCGGCGATCTGACCAAGGCGATTGGGCCCGTTGGTGGTCTTGGGTTTGGTATTGTCAGCATCGCAGTTTGTTTCGGGCGCGCAAATCTTGATCAGATTCTTCAGAGCCACCATCGTAAATTCGTGAACCCAACGTGCTGTTTTAAATGCGTTAATTTTCTACTAAAGAATTAGTTTGACAGTATTGCCAACCTCTGGCTAACGTTTGCGCAGTCGGTAACATCCGGCTCAAATGAAATTCAGGGAGGAGTAAAGATGCGTAAGTATCTTCTCTCCGCGACTGCAGTTTTGGCTGTCGTTGCGGGGACTGGGACAGCTTTTGCTGACGCTGCGGCGGCGAAAAAGTGGGTCGATCAAGAATTCCAGCCATCAACGCTTAATAAAGACGAGCAGATGGCCGAAATGGATTGGTTCATCAAAGCGGCCGAGCCTTACAAAGGCATGGAAGTCAACGTACTTTCGGAAGGCATCCCCACGCATGGTTATGAATCAGAAGTTCTGACCAAAGCCTTTGAAGAAATCACCGGCATCAAAGTCAATCACCAGATTCTGGGTGAAGGCGAAGTTGTGCAGGCGGTTCAGACGCAAATGCAAACCAAGCGGAACCTCTATGACGGATACGTCAACGATTCCGATTTGATTGGCACGCACTCACGTCTGCAGCTTGCTTATAACCTGACCGAACAAATGGCAGGTGAATGGGCGGGAACGACATCGCCAACGCTTGATCTGGATGACTTTATGGGCATTCAGTTCACCACCGGTCCGGATGGAAATCTGTATCAGTTGCCAGACCAACAATTTGCGAACCTCTATTGGTTCCGCAAAGACTGGTTTGACGACGAAGCCAACAAAGCCGCGTTCAAAGCCAAGTACGGTTACGAGCTGGGTGTGCCGGTCAACTGGTCCGCATACGAAGACATCGCTGAGTTCTTTTCCAATGAGGTCAAAGAAGTCGACGGCGTCGCCATTTATGGCCACATGGATTACGGCAAACGCGCGCCTGACTTAGGCTGGCGGATGACGGATGCATGGTTGTCGATGGCTGGTACGGGTTCCAAAGGTGAACCAAACGGTGTGCCAATCGACGAATGGGGCATTCGCATGGAAGCAGGGTCTTGTAACCCGGCGGGTGCGTCTGTTTCCAGAGGTGGTGCGGCCAACGGTCCGGCTGCGGTCTATGCGATCCGCAAATGGGACGAATGGTTGCGCAACTATGCCCCTCCCGGTGCGGCGTCCTATGACTTTTACCAGTCGCTGCCAGCACTTGCCCAAGGAAACGTGGCTCAGCAAATCTTCTGGTATACTGCGTTCACCGCCGACATGGTGAAACCCAAATCTGAAGGCAACAACACTGTTGACGATGCGGGCAATCCATTGTGGCGTATGGCACCTTCACCACACGGTCCCTATTGGGAAGAAGGTCAGAAAGTTGGCTATCAGGATGTGGGGTCTTGGACCTTCCTGAAATCAACACCTACTGATCGTGCTCAGGCGGCTTGGCTTTATGCCCAATTCGTGACCTCGAAAACCGTAGACGTGAAGAAATCGCATGTGGGTCTGACCTTCACACGCGACAGTTCAGTCAACCACGAGAGCTTTTCTGAGCGTGCGCCTAAATTGGGCGGTCTGGTCGAATTCTATCGTTCGCCTGATCGTGTCGCTTGGTCGCCAACTGGGATCAACGTGCCTGATTATCCAAAGCTGGCCCAAATCTGGTGGCAGCAAATTGGTGACGTGAACTCTGGTGCGTTTACACCTCAGGAAGCGATGGACCGTTTGGCCGGTGAAATGGACATCACCATGGCCCGTATGCAGCAGGCAGACGAAGCCGCTGGTGTATATGGCGGGTGTGGCCCACGTCTGAACGAAGAAAAAGACGCGTCAGAATGGCTGGGAAAAGGTGGAGCTAAGGCGAAACTGGACAACGAGAAACCACAAGGCGAGACCGTCAACTATGACGATCTGGTTGCGCGGTGGCAGCAGTAAACACATCGTTGGCCTCACGTCCTGAGTGACCAATCCCGACCGGGGCCTACCGATGCGGCCCCGGTCATTTTAACAGGATACCAAAAACATGACGCTTGAACTGAAACAGGCGACGAAGGTGACCCGCGGGATCACCCACATCAAACCTGCCTCTCTGATCATGGAAACCGGGCGCTTTAATGTGCTGCTGGGACAAACCGGATCGGGAAAAACATCGCTGATCAAACTGATGGCGGGCTTGGACCCTTTGAATTCAGGCGAGATCTGGATGGACGGCGAGAATGTCTCGCGGTTGTCGACACAGAAACGCAATATCAGCCTCGTGCACCAGTTCTTTGTGAACTATCCGCAGATGTCAGTCTTCGACAATATCGCCTCCCCCTTGCGGGTTGCAGGCATGGCCAAATCCGAAATTCAGGGTCGGGTCGAAGAAGCTGCTGACATATTGCAATTGCGCCCGATGCTGAATCGTCGCCCGCAGGAATTGTCCGGTGGACAACAACAGCGTTGTGCATTGGCCCGCGCAATTGCCAAGGAAAGCCGCGCGGTCTTTTTGGACGAACCATTGGCCAATTTGGATTACAAGCTGCGCGAAGAACTGCGCGAGCAATTGCCCGAACTGTTCGCCGATCGCGGTGCCGTTGTCGTCTATGCAACCTCGGAACCCGAAGAGGCGCTGTTGTTGGGTGGGCACACGGCATTGATGGATGACGGGTACATCACCCAGTTTGGACCAACGGCCAGTATTTACCGCAAACCCGAAACCCTGACAGCGGCGCGGGTGTTTTCCGACCCCCCGATCAATGCAGCGGCGGTGACCAAAACCGGCAACAAGGCCCGATTGGACACAGGCGTGTCATGGACCGTTTCAGGACCAGCAGCAGAGCTGCCTGATGGTCATTATACGGTTGCTTTGCGTCCGCATCACGTCACGCCTGTGGCGAAGGCCGCTGGATTGGTCACTTTGGAAGGTACGGTTCTTGTGACCGAATTATCCGGGTCTGAATCCAGCGCGCATTTTCAAATGGGGGATGCGTCATGGGTGTCGCTGTCACATGGCGTTCACCCTTATAAGGTCGGCGAAAACCATCAGTTTTTCATGGATGCAAGTCAGGCGTTTTACTTCGCCCCGGACGGGAGGCTTGTTGCCTGATGGCCAAAATTACCCTTTCTAACCTGCGTCATTCGTATCTGCCTGCGCCAAAATCGGACGCGGATTATGCGTTGAAACAAATCGATCTGGATTGGCAAGATGGCGGTGCCTATGCGTTGTTGGGCCCGTCGGGCTGTGGCAAATCCACGTTGTTGAATATCATCTCGGGCCTGTTGATGCCGTCTGAGGGCAAAATCCTGTTTGATGATCGCGACGTCACCAGTTTGCCCCCCGATCAACGCAACATCGCGCAGGTTTTTCAGTTCCCGGTGATCTACGACACGATGACAGTGCGTGATAACCTTGCCTTCCCATTGCGCAATCGCGGTGTTGACGAAAGCACCATACGCAAACGTGTGTCCGAGATTGCCGGCATGCTTGAAGTCGAGGAAATGCTGGACATTCGCGCCGCGCATTTAAGCCCGGACAACAAGCAAAAGATTTCCATGGGCCGTGGCCTCGTACGTGACGATGTGAATGTGGTGATGTTTGATGAACCGCTAACGGTCATCGATCCGCATTTGAAATGGAAGCTGCGCAGCAAGCTAAAAGAGCTTCATCAACGGGTGCGGGCCACGATGATTTATGTGACCCACGACCAGACCGAAGCGCTGACATTTGCCGATCAGGTGGTCGTCATGCAGGATGGTGAAATCGTTCAGATTGGGACTCCGGTCGAATTGTTTGAACGCCCCCTGCACACATTTGTCGGCCATTTCATCGGATCGCCCGGCATGAATATCCTGCCTGCAACGGTTGAAAATGGTCAGGCCCGGTTTGAAGGCAATCCCATCCCGCTTGAAGGGCACGTCACTGGCGATGGTGGGACAACTCAGGTCGGCATCCGGCCCGAATTTGTATCACTTGCAGACACCGGGGTGCCCGCGCGCGTGCGCAAAATCTCGGATGTTGGACGCCATTCTGTCGTTGAGGCGAAAGTCGGCGATACATCGGTCAAAGCCATCATCGAAGGGGACGTTCCGGGACAAGGGGACGAAATTCATTTGGCGTTTCGCGCAGATCAAACCCGCCTGTATCGGGATGGCTGGATATCAACGGAGGCATCCCAATGAAAACTGAAAACCAAAAGGCGTGGTTCTTTGTGCTGCCTGTCCTGCTGTTGGTGGCCTTCAACGCGCTTATTCCGATCATGACGGTGGTGAATTATTCGGTGCAGGAAACCTTTGGGAACAATGTCTTTTTCTGGCAGGGCCTTGATTGGTTCGAACAGATTTTGCGGTCTGACCGGTTTCACGCCGCCCTTGGGCGTCAGTTCCTGTTCACCTTTCTGATCCTGATCATCGAAGTCCCGCTTGGCATTATCATTGCGCTTTCGATGCCCCGCCAAGGCATGTGGGTGCCGGTGTGTCTGGTGACGATGGCCTTGCCCATGTTGATCCCTTGGAACGTTGTGGGTGCGATGTGGAACATCTTTACGCTGCCTGAAATTGGGTTGCTTGGCTATCTAATGAACAACACGTTGGGCATTCCCTATGACATGACCCAGAACCCGTTTGCGGCATGGGTCACGATCATCACAATGGATGTGTGGCATTGGACATCGCTGGTGGTTTTGCTGTCCTATGCGGGTCTCGTTTCGATCCCCGACGCCTATTACCAAGCGGCGAAAATCGACGGTGCGTCGCCGTGGAAAGTGTTTCGTTATATCCAACTGCCCAAGATGAAGACCGTCCTGACCATCGCAATTCTGTTGCGGTTCATGGACAGCTTTAACATCTATACCGAACCCTTCGTTTTGACGGGCGGTGGGCCGGGCAATTCCACGACGCTTTTGTCGATCGATCTGGTCAAAATCGCTCTGGGGCAGTTCGACCTTGGACCCGCTGCCGCGATGAGCTTGATCTATTTCGCAATCACATTGCTGGTCTCTTGGTTGTTTTACACTTTGATGACGAAGGATGACGAGAAATGAAGAAACGTTCGATCATTCCCATCCTGTACATCATGTTCTTGTTGCTGCCGATCTATTGGTTGATCGCGATGAGCTTTAAAACCACAAACGAAATCCTGTCCGGGTTCAGCCTGTTCCCGCAGACCTTCACGTTGGAAAATTATC
The DNA here is from genome assembly GCA_039984715.1 of Paracoccaceae bacterium. Lineage (GTDB taxonomy): Bacteria > Pseudomonadota > Alphaproteobacteria > Rhodobacterales > Rhodobacteraceae > JABSSA01. Next base: position 8,838 of record JBDWUA010000015.1, read on the forward strand.
GCGTCATCTTTACCGATCCAACTTGGTATTGGGGCTATATCAACTCGATCATTTACGTGTCGCTGAACACGGTGATTTCGGTGTCGGTTGCCCTGCCCGCAGCTTATGCGTTTTCGCGTTATCGTTTCCTAGGGGACAAACAGCTGTTCTTTTGGTTGCTGACAAACCGGATGGCCCCTGCGGCCGTGTTCGCCCTGCCCTTCTTTCAGCTATATTCATCGGTCGGTTTGTTTGACACCCATATCGCCGTGGCCTTGGCGCATTGCCTGTTCAACATCCCATTGGCGGTCTGGATCTTAGAAGGGTTCATGGGCGGAGTTCCAAAGGAGTTGGATGAAACCGCCTATGTGGATGGCTATTCATTCCCACGATTCTTTGTCACGATCTTCCTGCCCACAATCAAAGCGGGCGTCGGCGTTGCCGCTTTTTTCTGTTTCATGTTTTCGTGGGTCGAATTGCTTTTGGCCAAGACGCTGACGGCCGTGGCCGCCAAACCAATCGCCGCCACGATGACAAAGACAGCCTCGTCTGCGGGGTATGAATTGGGTCTGTTGGCTGCTGCGGGCACGTTGACCATCATCCCCGGTGCCATCGTGATTTATTTTGTGCGCAACTACATCGCCAAGGGCTTTGCCCTGGGAAGGGTTTAAGATGCATCGTTTCATTTTCATTGCATTTCTTTTCCCCAGTGCCGTGGCCGCACAGGGCTGGGGCAACGTCGCTAAAGAAGCGGAAGAAAAGGGTTTTTCCTGGACTGATCCGTTGTGGCCGGACTTTTGGATGGCATGGACGCCCGCAACGTTTTTGGTCTTTGTCGGCATCTTTTCAGCCATGGCCATCATCACCATTTTGGAAATCCGTCGTCCGGGCGGTGATGAACGCAAAGGCATTCTGGGGCTGACAACAACACGAGGGGATCGGCTGTTTATCACCCTGCTTGGCACCGTTTATATCTTCCTCGCGTGGCTTGGGATCGTCGGTCAACCTTTGTGGTGGCCCATGGCCATCAGCCTGTGTTGGGGGGCGTTCTGCTTTCGCAAGGTTTGAGAAAGAGCTTTGAATTACGAAAGTCTTCGTATTTACTCTAGCGCCATAACCAGTGCGCGATGTGAACGGATGGGTCGGCAATGCGACAAAAGAAAAAAAGTGAACTGCTGACTGAGGTTGAACTGGAGTTCATGAACGAACTTTGGGCCTTGGGTGAAGGAACAGTACGGGATGTTCTGGATCAACTGCCTGAGGGGCGCGAATTGGCCTATACCTCAGCCGCCACCATTCTTCGCATCTTGGAACAGAAGAATTTTGTAACCAGTCGCAAAGAAGGGAAACGTCATGTGTTCGTGCCATTGCTGGCCAAGGACACGTATCAAATTCGTTCTTTGAAAGACCTGTCGATGAAACTGTTTGACGACACACCCGCCACATTGGTGGCGCGGCTCGTCAACGACGATGAATTGACAGAAGAAGCATTGGGGCAAATCCGGGCGCTTGTGGATCGGAGATTGAAGAATGACTCTGGGTGAAGCTGTCCTTGAGGCGTTTATCAACGCCAACATTCTGATTGTCGTCGCATACGGATTGTGGTGCGGCGCGAGATTTTTGCTGAAATCTGCGGGATTGCAGCATTCTTACGCGACGCAATTGAAACTGCTGAACGCGGTTTTTCTAACTGTCGTCTGCGCGCCGTTTCTGGTGCCGCTGTTTCAATTCCTGCAACAGCAAGGTGTCGCGAACCAGATCAACCTGAACCTGTCTGACATGGTCGTTTCTTACTATCTGAGCGGTGGTATTGAAATGAAGGCTACTGAGTTTGAGAGTTTGCTGCAGCTGCGCCATACCTTTACGGGCAACGTGGTGAACGGCGCCGGATGGCTGGCGCAAGGTGCGATTGCGGTGTTTGCTCTTGGCGTTCTGATCGGTGGCGTGCGCTTGTTTTATTCGATGTTTTGCCTGCATCGCATCGTGCGACACAGCTATGCATGGCGTCATTTCGGGCGCGTCCACATCCGATTGTCTGACCGCACGCTTGTGCCCTTTTCGACCAGAGGATGGCGCAATTGCTATATCGTTATTCCCTCACATATGCTGGTCCAAACAGACGCCTTAAAGGTGTCCTTGGCACATGAATTGCAACACGTGCGCCAAGGGGATCTGGAATGGGAAATCGCGCTAGAAGCGTTAAAGCCGTTTTTCTTTTTGAACCCGGCCTATCACGCATGGAAACGCCGCGTAGAAGACCTGCGCGAGCTGAGTTGTGATGGCGAAGTTCTGGCGCGCGGACGTGTAAATGCACGCCGGTATTGCGATACGTTGCTGTCCGTCTGTCAAACCGCGCTGCGTCGGGACCGCGCATTTGTGATCGCTGTTCCCAAGGTCACATTGGTAACGGCGGACCGATCCAGTTTCCGCGACGGGCGAATGAGCCAACTGGAACACCGCATCACAACCCTTTTGGAAGGGCGACGCATCCGACATCCCAAACTGATTTATGCCGCTGTTGTTCTGCCCCTAGTCGCGGCAATTGTTCTGACCGCGCTGGCCATTCAAAGGCCCGCAGATTGGAGCCAAGATCGCCTGACATTGTCGACCGTTGTGAATCTTGAGCGTTTGGACGAAATCAATCGGTTGTCCACATTTGGACGATTGCGTAACTGATCCGTTCAATGGACACTTCTTTGGCGTTACACTGCGCATTGAACCGCTGAAAACACGTCAGGATTTTTAATAATCGATGGGACAGATCGCCAAAATTGAAGCGCAGCGGTTTCAAATTCCGCTTGCCGAAGTCCTAACGGATGCAAAGCACGGGGATCACACGCATTTCGAGCTTGTGACCGCCACAGTAACCCTTGCCGATGGCACCCAAGGGACGGGGTACACCTATACCGGCGGCAAAGGTGGTCACGCGATCAAGGCGATGATCGACCACGATCTGACGCCCTTTTTAATCGGCCAAGACGCAACAGATATCGAAGCCTTATATGACGCCATGCAGTGGCATGTGCATTACGTTGCGCGCGGTGGCATCGCGTCTTTTGCGATTTCAGCGGTCGACATCGCCCTATGGGACATTCGGTGCAAACAAGCCGGGCAACCGCTTTGGAAACTGGCCGGGGGACATGCGGATCGCTGCAAAGCCTATGCGGGCGGAATTGATCTGAACTTTCCTTTGCCGAAATTACTGGGATCGATCCAGGGGTATTTGGATCGCGGCTTTAACGCCGTCAAAATCAAAATCGGCCAACCCGAATTGAAAGATGACATCGCACGGATCAAAGCCATCCGTGACATGATTGGTCCCGATATCTTCTTTATGGTCGATGCGAATTATGCGTTCAGCGTGGATCAAGCGATTGCAGCGGCCAGCGCGTTTAAACCGTTCGATATCTTGTGGTTCGAAGAGCCAACAATCCCAGATGATTACAAAGGATACGGACGTATCGCTGACGCAACGGGCGTACCGCTTGCCATGGGTGAAAATCTGCACACCATCCACGAATTTGAATACGCCTTTGACGCGGCGAACCTTAGCTTCGTTCAACCAGATGCCTCAAATTGTGGTGGGATCACCGGTTGGTTGCAGGTGGCGAAACTGGCCCATGCACGTGACATCCCGGTGTGCAGTCATGGCATGCAAGAACTTCAGGTCAGTCTGGTGTCCGCACAATCAAACAGTGGTTGGTTAGAAGTCCATTCTTTCCCTATCGACACCTATACACACCGTCCCCTTGTGGTGGAAAACCACATGGCGGTTGCCCCCAACACACCCGGAATTGGTGTGGAATTCGATTGGCCCAAACTAAACGCGGCGCATCAAGGGCGTTAACACATCACGCCGTGACACTGGCATAAGCAGCGCTTGGCCCCCTATCCGTTTGGTTCGATCCATTTTTCTGACATTGGTTTCCCACTCAACAGCCCTTAAAAGCCAATAAAAAATCGGAACAGACGGATGAGCAATTTTTCCATGTTTGACCTAACCGGGAAAACGGCTTTGGTCACCGGGTGCAAACGCGGTATCGGGCGCAGCATGGCCTTGGCATTGGCAGAGGCAGGCGCGGATATTATCGGCGTAAGCGCGACACTGGACCCATCCGGCAGCGAGATCGAACAGGCCGTCACCGCAACGGGTCGCAGCTTTGTCGGGTATCGCTGTGATTTCAATGACCGGGCTGCGTTGAACACATTCATCAAGCAACTGGCAAAAGACAGTGTTGAACCCGACATCCTTGTGAACAATGCGGGCACAATCAAACGCCAACCTGCAGTCGATCATACTGATGCGTTATGGGACGAAGTCATCCAAGTGAACTTGTCCGCGCAATTCATCCTGTCCCGCGAAATCGGTCGCACCATGGTGGCGCGCGGTTCGGGCAAGATCATCTTCACCGCGTCTTTGCTGACCTTCCAAGGGGGCCTGACAGTCCCCGGTTACGCGGCATCAAAGGGCGGCATCGGACAACTGACCAAAGCATTGGCCAATGAGTGGGCAAGCAAAGGTGTGAACGTCAATGCCATCGCCCCCGGTTATGTCGAAACAGATAACACAGACGCATTGCGCAACGATCCCGCCCGCTCCGCTGCGATCTTGGATCGCATCCCACAAGGCCGTTGGGGGCAACCCGCTGATTTCGCTGGACCCGTGGTGTTTTTGGCCTCGTCTGCCTCGGATTACGTCAATGGCGAAACCCTTGTTGTCGATGGCGGCTGGATGGGCCGCTGACCGCTCTATCCCGATGGATGTGCATAGATACGTGTTTCGATTGCGCACATGCCGCGACGTAAGCCCTTCAGATCGCCTACGCCATCCGAGCGCCCCTTGATGCAACACATCCCTATGGTTAATGTCGGCCAATTCGCAATTGCCGCGGGACACAAATGACCTATACGCCAGCTATCACCGGAACCGGAGTGTTTACTCCGACCGAGACGATCTCGAACGCCGAATTGGTGACCGCGTTCAATGCCTATGTAGACCGCTATAACGCGACGCACAAAGATCAGATCGAAGCAGGCGACGTGCCAGCAATGGATCATTCTTCCGAAGATTTCATCGTCAAAGCGAGCGGCATTGAAAGCCGCTATGTGATGGACAAATCTGGTGTTTTGAACCCGGACATGATGCACCCTAATTTGCGCCAACGCGATGACGACGAACCCGGTATCATGGCCCAAATGGGCACTGATGCCGCGCTCAAGGCGTTGGAACAAGCCGGACGTACGGCAGCGGATGTTGATGCCGTAATCTGTGCAGCCTCAAACCACGAACGCGCCTATCCCGCGATTGCCATCGAAATTCAACAAATGATGGGCATAAAAGGCTTTGCCTTCGATATGAACGTTGCCTGTTCTTCGGCAACCTTCGGGCTACAGGCGGCGGCTGACATGCTGCGCGCCGGGACGATCCGTTCGGCCTTGGTCATCAACCCCGAGATTTGCTCGGCCCATCTTGAATGGCGCGACCGCGATTGCCACTTTATTTTCGGCGACGTGGCCACCGCAGTCCTTCTAGAACGCAAGGAAGACGCAAACGGCGCGCATTTCGAAATCTTATCAACGCGCTGCGCCACCCAATTTTCCAACAACATCCGAAACAACAATGGATTTTTACGCCGCTCGCGCCCGGACGGCCTGAAAGATCGCCGCGACATGCAATTCATGCAAAACGGACGCAAAGTGTTCAAAGAAGTCCTGCCATTGGTCTCGCAACATATATCCGAGCATATGACAGACGCTGGCCTAACCGCCGACGACCTCAAGCGCCTGTGGCTGCATCAAGCGAATAAAACGATGAACGATTTTATCGGGAAAAAAGTGTTGGGCCGCACACCTTTGGACGGCGAACAACCCAACATCTTGCAGGATTATGCCAACACGTCTTCAGCCGGTTCAATTATCGCTTTTTCCAAATACTCGGACGATCTCGCCCAAGACGAACATGGTCTGATCTGTTCCTTTGGCGCGGGCTATTCTGTCGGTTCGGTTCTTGTCAAACGGCACGCCTGAGTGGCCAGGGTCGGCGGGTGGGCGCATTTCGCGGAACGCGAAACAGAGCCACCCCAAAGACCCGAAACCTATTTCGAAGACACACGTTTATGGACGTCTTCGACAGTCTCAACCCGCTCTGAATAGCGATCAACCAAATAGTCGCTACGCCCGCGCACCATCCAGGTAAATTTGACCAACTCTTCCATGACATCGACGATCCGGCGGTAAAACGGACCTTCAGGCAACCGACCGCCTTCAAATTCCAACCATGCTTTTGCAATCGAGCTTTGGTTCGGGATCGTCACCATGCGCATCCATCGTCCCAAAATGCGCATCTGGTTCACCGCATTAAAACTTTGCGACCCACCAGAAACCTGCATAACAGCCAGCGTTTTCCCCTGAGTGGGCCGAATGCCCCCCTTAAGGCTAAGCGGCAACCAATCTATTTGCGTCTTCATGACACCGGTCATCGCACCATGGCGTTCCGGGCTTGACCACACCATACCTTCGGACCACACCGTCAACCCGCGCAATTCGGCCACTTTGGGATGGGTTTCATCCACGCCCTCATCATCAACCAACGGTAAACCGCGTGGGTCAAAGATTTTGGTTTCGCACCCAAGATGCTCCAAAATCAACGCGCATTCTTCGACCGCCCGCCGAGAAAAGCTCGCATCTCGCAGTGATCCATATAACAAAAGGATTCTAGGTGGGTGCCCCGGATCACCCGGGGCCTTTAGCGCCGCAACATCGATAGAAGGCAAAGCTTCGACGACAAGCGCCGGCAGCTTCTCGACCATTCTAACCCTCATCCTCAAGATGCAATTTCATGTCCACCAGCACTTGTTGAAGCAATGTTGTCTCTTTCAAAAGACGTTTTGCTTCGTTCACGGTGATCACGCCGTCTTCGATGGATTGCTGGTATTCACTCATCAACATGGCGAAACGCTGACTAAGCGCAATGATATCCGAATTCACGCCGCCCGGTCGATCCGAATTAAGTCGACGGTCATCATGGCTCAAGGTGATTCCCTGCAGCTCCGCCAATGCGGATGTCACGTGCGGATATTTCGCCGATCTTTCCAAAAGAACAACTGCATCAACAGGCATGAAACGATCGCTGTGTTCATCATGCTCAGAATAGTACCGTCCCAGCGTAGCCTTTGATTTTCCAGTCAAATCACAGGCCGGCTCGATGCCGACGTCCTTGACCAAAGCTTCGGTATGCTTCTTCAAATAGGAGCCAATGGCGTCCATATGTCCCTCGTACGTTCAATTCGTTTTTCGGCTTGGGGAATGCCCGCTGCCTTTTCCCATTAGATCGTAAATACCCAAATGTCATTTACATGTCATCCCGCGGTTTTCGGGAATGACGAGTGGTTGGCGTTCCCGGCGTCAAATTTGGGTGGATACCGCTGCACCGCTGCCGTCCGGGGGGGAAGCAAAGCCAAACACCTGGTGCAGCGGTGTTGCGCAATTAATGAGTAGCGGACCTTGCGTCCCTTAAACGGGTTTCACCCGTGCGTGGGGTTCAAGTATTTATTAATTTATTTGTTCATTGGTTTAAACCACCACGGAACCTGAACTGCAAACACCCAACCACTTGTCACCCGCGGCCATGCGACCTAATTCAGGACGCATGGCAAAACTATACTTCAACTTCTCGACCATGAACGCGGGTAAATCGACCGTATTGCTGCAAGCGGCGCACAATTATCGTGAACGCGGTATGGAACCCTATCTGTTGACAGCGCAATTGGATGACCGCGCTGGCAAGGGCCGTGTCGCCAGTCGGATTGGCATTGGTGCGGAGGCTGATACCTTCAACCGTTCTGATGATCTCTTCCAGCGCGTGTCCCAACAGCTTGACGCAGGCCCGGTGCATTGCGTTTTCGTGGACGAGGCCCAATTCTTGACCGAAGATCAAGTGTGGCAACTTGCAAGGACTGTGGATGATTTGAACGTTCCGGTGATGTGCTATGGGCTTCGGGTTGATTTTCTGGGGCAATTGTTCCCCGGGTCCGCGATCCTGTTGGCATTGGCAGACGAATTGCGCGAAGTGCGCACAATTTGCCATTGCGGTCGAAAGGCTACGATGGTCGTGCGGCAAGACAAAGACGGAAATGTTGCCAAGGCGGGGGCACAGGTTCAGATTGGCGGCAACGAAACCTATATATCGCTATGCCGTCGTCATTGGCGCGAGGCCGTCGGGGACGTTTGATCCCGACGTCATCTCAACCCGCAAAAGTCGATCAAAGGCAGCTGTATTCACACGGCGTTAGGCAGTGATTGACCGCCAAAAAACGCCTTTAGGTTGGCCAGTGCCATGCGCCCCATATCGGTTCTGACATCTTCAGCCGCTGTGCCCAGATGCGGCAGCAACACGACATCATCCCGAAACAGGCCTTTGGATACTTTGGGTTCAAATTCATAAACATCGAGCCCAGCGCCGCCGATTTGCCCAGCCTCAAGAGCCGCAATCAAAGCCGCCTCGTCCACAACGTCCCCCCGCGAGATGTTTATGAAGCGCGCATGCGATTGCATTGCCGCAAAAACGTGTTCATCAATCAAATGATGCGTGTTTGCCCCGCCCGGTACAGCCGCAACGACGATGTCAGATATGGCGGCCAATTCCGCAATCGATTCGACCTGACGGGCTGGAAAATCAACATCCTTGGGTGAGCGGTTGAAAAACACCGCATTCATACCAAACCCGTTCACGCATCTGCGCGCGATGGCTTGGCCAATGCGTCCCATCCCAATAATGCCAACGGTTTTTCCAGACACGTGCAGGCCCAACATTTGTGTCGGATGCCAGCCTTTCCAGTTTCCGCTGCGCACCAGACGTTCCCCTTCTGCAGCGCGCCGCGCGCTCATCAAGATCAACGTCATGGCGATGTCTGCCGTCGCATCTGTTACCGCACCGGGGGTATTGCTGACGGTCAAGCCAGCACCACGTGCCGCTTCGACATCAATGTGGTTATAGCCCACCCCGAAATTCGCCAGAACCTTTGCGCGCGGGTTGGGGGCCGCTTTGAAAATGTCGGCGGAAAACATATCGCCCAATGTTGGCAACACACCATCGTAATTCAGCAAGGCTTCTGTCATCTCGTCCGCGCTGCAAGGCTGGGTCGAGGCGCGAATTGTCAAATCAAAGGCGGCACGGGCCTCGGCTTCGACGGGGGCTGTCATCGGGCGGGTTATCAAAACCTTTGGCTTCATTGCATCCGTTCCCCTTCTGGCACGTCTGAATCGGGACCGGCCAGTACAATTGCACCATCAGAATCTGAAAAGCCCAAGACAAGAACCTCGGACATGAACGGGCCAATCTGGCGCGGAGGGAAATTGACGACTCCCATCACCTGTTTGCCAACCAAACTGGCAACATCGTAATGCGCCGTGATCTGAGCTGATGTTTTACGCTCCCCAATCTCTGGGCCAAAGTCGATCCACATCTTGATCGCAGGTTTGCGCGCTTCTGGAAAAGGTTCGGCGCGCAGGACACGGCCCACCCGGATATCAACTTTCAAAAAGTCTTCGAAACTGATCTCAGCCACGTCCAAGCTCCTTTGATCGTTCGGTGGCCGCTGCAACGGTTTGGCGCATCAACGGCGGCAATCCATTGGCATCATCCATCAACACCTCTAACCCGGCCTGTGTCGTGCCATTTGGGCTGGTGACGTTCTTGCGCAACTGCTCGGGTGTTTCTTCCGACGCCATGGCCAATGCGCCCGCGCCCGCAACTGTTGCTTTGGCCAATTGCATGGCCAATGCGGGATCAAGCCCTTGGGATACGCCCGCCGCCGCAAGTGTTTCGATCATGTGAAACACATATGCCGGGCCCGACCCGCTTACCCCAGTCACCCCGTCGATCTGGCTTTCGCTGTCCAGACGTACAACTTGCCCGACGGCCGACAATAATTCTTCTGCGACGTCCAGAAATTGCTGACCTGCTGTGTTCCCAACAATCGCTGTGATCCCCTGACTGATCGCGGCTGGTGTGTTTGGCATTGCCCTGACAATCGGTGTCGACGCGCCAAGGGTCTGTTCAAAAAATGCGATAGGCGTTCCGGCTGCAACGCTCACAAAGGCCGTTTTCCCGCCCCCCAAGCTGTGCATATTCGGCAAAGCATCCGCCATCATTTGGGGTTTCACGGCGACCAAAACCATCGCTGGAACCGCGGGCAGGTCAGCATTCACGTGAACACCCGATTGCAGCAGCCATTCGGATGGATAAGGATCTTGCACCCATACCGATGTCGCAGGCAATCCGCGTTCTAACCAACCGGCCAACATCGCCGATCCCATCTTACCACACCCCAGCAGCACAAGGCCCCGGGTTGCCACATCATTGTCTTGCATATGCGCCCCCTGTTTGGGGTCTTGGTTTAAGCGCGCCCGTACGCTTCGGCAATGGCTACTTGAAGCGCCTGTTTTGGTGTGCGGTCACCCCAGACAAGCATTTGCAATGCCGGGTAATAGCGTTCAGCGCTCGTAACGGCCGCACCAATCATTGTATCGATCTGATCCGCACTGGCCACTTGTCCGCCAGCCAAGACCAAACCATAGCGATACACCATCAATTTTGGTTCTGCCCAATAGGTGAAAGCGCCAGCCCAACATTGATCGTTCACGAGATTTAACAGCGCATAAAGCTCAGGAAGCTTTTCTTCCGGCGGCTCCATTTCAAAGGTGCAAACCATGCGCAATGTTTCGTCATAAGCGGACCATGCCAACGTGATCGAATAGGTCCGCCACTGCCCCTCGACCGCCATTGCAATCTGATCATCTGCAATACGATCAAAGTCCCACTCGTTATACGTGGCCAGTGTTTCGACGATGTCAATTGGATGTATTTCATCTTCCAGAAAATGTTCTGATAAGGCCATATCACCACCTGTTTATTGCTTAGCATGGGGACTGGCAGCGCCCCCAAGCGCTTGGTGCCTGCTCTAGAAACCGGGGCGAGCCCCCGTGTCTCTACTAAATATGGTGCTGCACCAACATCCATCTGGCAACCCTTTATTTGGGGATAACCGCAATAAGTTGTGGGGAACTCTGATTTGACCGCAACCGGTGGTCAAATTTTGCGCTGAATTAAACCGGGCTTGTTAACTTATGTTCTCACGATTTCGTGTAGCTCTTTTCCATCACTGGTTGCGATTCTTTCCATTCGAGTGATTTTATTGACAAATTTGGAGCTATTGAATGAACTACCTTCTCGCGCAATTTGCCGCGACCGCCTCTCTCGTCGGGGCTGCAACATTCGCAAACGCCGCATCCATCGACGTCCTTTGGACCCATGGGAACGCAAGTTACAATTCTCAAATCGCGACATTGGCAAGTGGGGCCAACACATATGACCCAGACGGGGATGGATCGCTTGATTGGAACCTGACCCTTTGGGACGGAAGCGCAGTCAATTTCGACGATTATGATGTGCTTGTTGTCGGATCCAGTTGTAATACCTCCTCCACGGCGACGTCCAATGGCGCATGCGGCGGCTCGAACGGCTTCTTTGGCACTGGCGTTGAGATTGGCGGCGTTCTGACCAACAAAACCGAAATCGAAGCAGCTCGAGGCGACAGAACTTTCCTATCGGGCCAAGATGCAGATTGGCATTACACAAATACCCCCGGCGCCGTCGATAACGGTCCGCTTGGGTTTCTGGTAAATGCTGTCAATTGGGCCGCATCAGGAACGGGGCTTGGCATCGTATCGATGGCTGATCGTTACGCCAACAACAATGGTTGGTGGACAAACGACAACAGCTTTCTCAAGGATGAATTGGGAACCGCCCCTTTTCACTACCAAAACGATGATGTCGATATCAGCCTTGGGCAATCAGCCTTTCCAGTCAATGAAGGCCTGACCGACGCAGGGCTTTCTGATTGGTTCACCTCGTCTCATGCCTGTTTTTCTGGTGTGCGCGATTACGCAGCGATCAACATCGCCGGTGCCGGGGCGCAAACGGGATGTGGCGTCACAATCGTTTCAGCAAGTAGCGCAGGTGGCGGCACTGGTGGTCCAGATACCCCGAATGTCGTTCCACTGCCCGCTGCGGGATGGCTTTTGCTCTGCGGAGTCCTGGGCCTGTTCGGTGTGCGTCGCCGCACAGCCTGATCATCAAAACCGAGCACTCCAAGTGCAACCAAAAGACAAAGGCCGGTTTTCTTACCGGCCTTTTCCACATTCGTGTTCAGGTGATCACGCCCTATAGTGCCAAATAAAAAAGACTGTGCCGCGGCAGCGGCTCTATTTGGTCAACTCTTCGCTTCAAGGGCGTCGAGACGCGCCTTTAACGCTTCGTTCTCTTCTCGTGCTTTTTGCGCCATTGCGCGCACCGCATCAAATTCTTCACGGGTGACGAAATCACGATCTGCCAACCATCTATCCACAACAGAACTCACTGCCGTTTCAGCCTCGTCCCGAGCCCCCTGCGCCACACCCATCGCGTTGGTCATCAACTGCGATATGTCGTCAAAGAGCTTTCCTCGCGCTTGCATCTTTCGTCTCCTGATCAAAATCTTACCTCTATATGGGCAGCCATCGCGCAACAGGCAAGTATTGACCCCAGACAGAAGCAGAGGCATTCAGACGCAGATGATAAACCGCGCACTCTCGTTCCCTAATATTTCGCCCGAGATTTTCTCGATCTCGATCTTTGGTGCCGAATTTGCCCTGCGCTGGTATGCGTTGGCTTATATCTTTGGGATCATCATCGGCTTTCGAATAACCGTGATGGCCTTGCGTCGCCCCTCGCTTTGGCACGGCGATGCGCCTCCAATGACCCCAAAACAGGCCGAGGACGTTTTGTTTTGGATCATCATCGGCATAATTGCAGGCGGGCGCTTGGGGTATGTTCTGTTTTATCAGCCTGCGTATTACCTGTCTCATCCACATGAAATTCTGTTCCTTTGGAATGGCGGTATGGCCTTTCATGGCGGCTTGATCGGCGTTGTTCTGGCCGCATGGATTTTCACCTCTTGGCACAAGATCCCAAAACTCAGCGCGGCAGATGCCATAGTATTGGCGGTGCCGACGGGATTGTTGTTGGGACGATTGGCCAATTTCATCAATGCGGAATTGTGGGGGCGTCAAACCGATCTGCCATGGGGCGTCGTCTTTCCCGGCGAAGCTGCGCAATTTTGCGGACAGGCCGTTGGTGAATTTTGTGCAAGGCATCCATCCCAACTGTATGAGGCCGCATTAGAAGGTCTGTTGCTATTGGGTGTTCTAATTTGGCTGGTGTGGGGGCGATCTGCCCTGAAAACGCCGGGCCGTTTATGTGGTACATTTCTGGCTGGATACGGGTTTGCGCGCTTTCTTGTTGAATTTGTCCGCCAACCCGACGCCCAGTTCATTTCTGATGGGAACCCATTGGGACTGGCGTGGCATATCAGTGGATACGGTTTCACCATGGGTCAGCTGTTGTCTATCCCGATGATCGTTTTGGGCCTTTTGCTAATAGTGAACGCCAAACGGCGCGCTGCGAAACTTGCATGACTCTGCGTGATCAACTGGCCCTGCAAATTGATGCCAATGGTCCGCTTACGATCGCCACTTACATGCGTGAATGCCTGTTGAACCCCGAATACGGGTATTACACCACGCGCAATCCTATTGGCGCATCTGGGGATTTTGTCACCGCCCCTGAAATCAGTCAGATGTTCGGGGAACTCATAGGCCTTTCACTGGCCCAAGCCTGGTTGGATCGCGGATCCCCCGCCCCGTTCGCATTGGTTGAACTTGGCCCCGGCCTTGGCACGCTCATGGCGGATATCTTGCGCGCCGGTCAAAAGGTTCCCGGTTTCTTGCAAGCTGCGCACATTCATCTGGTCGAAGCGTCAACCACTCTAAAGGACGAACAGGCCAAGCGATTGGACGGCTTTGAGGTAACTTGGCACGCGTCTTTGGATACGGTGCCAGACATTCCACTATTCCTTGTTGCTAATGAATTTTTTGATGCCCTGCCCATTCGGCAATTTGTGCGGGACGGGTCAGGTTGGCGCGAACGACAGATCGGCCTCACCGACGACACGTTGCATTTCGGTCTGGCCCAACGCCAAATGCAACCGGCACTGAACGACCGACTGGACGACACCAAAGACGGCGATTTGGTTGAGGATTGTCCTACCCTTGCCCCATTTGTACAGATGATTGGCGAACGTATCCAAAAGAACGGCGGCGTCGCGCTGATCATTGATTATGGCGACTGGCGCAGTCTGGGTGACACGCTTCAAGCCGTTTCGACCCATGAGAAATGCGACCCCCTTCATGCACCCGGACAGGCTGATCTGACCGCTCATGTCGACTTTGAAAAAATCGCGCAAGCAGCGCCGTGCGCACATACGCGCCTGACACCCCAAGGCGTCTTTTTGGGACGCCTTGGGATCAGTGCACGAGCGCAAACATTGGCCACCCGGCTCAGCGGAACACAGTTAGAAACGCATATCGATGCGCATCGCCGCTTGACGCACCCCCAAGAAATGGGAACGCTCTTCAAGGTGCTGGGGCTATTTGACGATTCTTTTCCTCCCCCGCCTGGATTGGAAAAATGAGCTTAGAGATTCTGACATCTGATGCCTTATCTGCACATCCTCACGGGTTCTTCACCCGCAAGGGAGGCGCATCATCAGGTATATTTTCAGGATTGAATTGCGGCCTAGGGTCGTCAGACCAAACCGAGATCGTGCAGATCAATCGCGCGCGTGCAGCGCATGCATTGGATCTGGATCCCGAAAACCTTCAAACCGTACACCAAGTTCACTCGGCCAATGTCATCACCTTATCATCTGCCACCACAGACCTGCCAAAGGCGGATGCTTTGGTCACAGCCACACCGGGGACCGGGCTTGCGATCTTGACCGCTGATTGCCAACCCGTTTTGCTTGCCGACGCGCAAGCGGGTGTCATAGGCGCAGCACACGCAGGTTGGCGCGGTGCGCGCGATGGCATTTTACGTGCAACCGTCGACGCCATGAAAGACCTAGGTGCCAAGGCCGAACAGATTCGTGCAGTGATTGGACCTTCGATCAGTCAAAAAGCATACGAAGTCGGGCCTGAGTTTTTCGAAGAGTTTTTGGACGAAGATCCCGAAAACGCGCGTTACTTTGCGGGGGGTGCTGCTGATCGTCTTCATTTCGACCTGCCCGCCTATGGGCTTTCTCGGTTACGGGAGGCTGGCGTAGAACACGCAGAGTGGACCAGGCACTGCACTTATTCGGACCCAAGTCGCTTTTATTCTTACCGTCGGTCCGTTCACGAAAAGGAAGCCGACTACGGTCGTCTGATCTCGATCATCACGCTCTAAAATCAATTGATGCCAATTTGAGAACAGTTTTTTTCAAATTTGCATCTTTTTGCCGCAATCGCGCCGCATTGCGACGGCATCTTTGCGTCAAAGGCAAGAACACGAGCAGAAAGAACCGAAGAGATGAAGATCAAAAGACGCTTTATACAATCAATAATTGAAACAGCTGCGGCACTGGAAGCTCCTATGCCATGGGCACGTGGCGAACGGCGCAAAGTCTTCATTCATAACCGTCGAGCAGGACAGAAGGGTCGGGAAATGGCTTAAGGGTCACCCGACCCGAATCGATTATGGCGCGGGGCTGCGCCACGCACTCAACAATAAGGCGGGATCGCGACGCATTGTGCCGTGATCCGCGCCATATGTTCGACATTTTTTGACAATCAGCCCCAAAATACACCATCCTCCACAGAGTAAAGACGCCAGATGGATCGTTTCATCTGTGTCCGCTGGTGGGGGCCGGCTCAGATGTAACCAGTTATGTTAAGAGGTTACAGTTGCAGACAAGCTCTCTCCCGCATGCGCCGGTCGGTCATACCGGTTCGCAGTCTCAACCCAGAATTTCACGCAGTTACGAAATTGCCGCCCTTCGTGCCGATGGTTCTCTCGCCATCTCACTTACGAAGGCGGCAGCTTTTCCATTACTAGATTCCGCGTTCTCAGCATTTGCGCGCGGTGCCTTGATGGAAACACCTGATGGCACCGTTGCCATCGAAGACCTGCAACCGGGCGACTTCCTCAACACCTCCAGTGGGGAGCCCGCGCAGATCGTCTGGATTGGATCAACCATATTCGCACCTTACGTGCACAGTTCGCACACAAAATTGGTTCGGATCATGGCCGATTCTTTTGGACCAGCACGACCAGGAAGCTTTGTGACTGTTGGACCATCTGCTCGATTGCTTCAAACAACGCCGGCATTGCGCTGTGTTTCAGGTGGTGCGCCATTGCTTACGCCTGCCACTGACTTTGTGGACAATGTAAACGTCATCGAAGTCACACCACCCACGCCCATACGTTTGTTTCATATTTGCCTGACGCGCCATGCTGCGGTGAATGTTGGTGGCATTGAGATGGAGACATTTCACCCCGGAATGGCAGGTGCGCGTCATATTTCCCATGCAGACCGGGATTATTTCCTATCCATTTTCCCACGCATCGCACATATCGCGGATTTCGGGCCGCTTGCGCATCCCCGTGCTCCGGATCGCAATTTTCAGGCTGCCTAAGCGTTGCGCGTTAGTCGCGCCTCGAGCACATCAAAAGGCACACCCGGTTCGTTTTTCGCGCCGCGAATTACCAAAGATGTTTTGACGCTGGCCACATTTGGCGTGGTCAGCAATTCACCCGTCAGGAAGGATTGAAACGTGGACAAATCAGGTGCCACGCATTTCAAAATAAAGTCGACTTCACCGTTCAGCATATGACATTCGCGCACAAGCGGCCAATCGCGGCAACGTGCTTCGAAAGCTGACAAGTCTGATTCAGCCTGACTGGCCAGACCGACATTTGCAAAGACCTGCACTTCGAACCCCAATTCGCTGGCGTCCACCTCTGCATGGTATCCTTTGATATAGCCGTTTTCTTCCAGCGTTCGCACGCGGCGAAGACATGGGGGCGCGGAAATCCCAACCCGTTTGGCCAGTTCAACATTTGTCATCCGCCCATCGGCTTGCAATTCCGACAAAATTTTCCTGTCGATTGGATCCAGTCGCGTACTAGCCATATTCCCCCCAAATTTTAAATTATTGTAACAGCACCCGCATTTGACGCAACAATATTGCGCACTCGCCTAACATTCTTTCACAAAAACACAACCCGAAGTGGTTTGCTTGTCTGATATCGTCGATGCCCCCTTCCCTATCGCATGCTAGATCAAGCTCTTTTCCCAACGAAATTATCACCGCTCATCGCGTCTATGGGCTTTCGGTTGCCGAATACTTGACCTACATAACCAGTCAAAATGCACTGGAGTTAAAGATGTCCGAGACGCGCAAAACAAAAGTTCTGATCATTGGCTCTGGCCCGGCTGGATATACGGCTGGTGTTTATGCCTCTCGGGCGATGTTGGATCCCATCTTGGTTCAAGGCCTTGAACCGGGTGGCCAATTGACGACAACAACCGAAGTCGAAAACTGGCCCGGTGACAGCGAAGTGCAAGGCCCTGACCTGATGGTCCGTATGGAAGCCCATGCAAAAGCGATGGGATGCGAAGTCATTGGCGACATCATTTCGTCCGTCGATTTTTCCAAACGCCCTTTTGTGGCGCAATCAGACAGCGGCACAGTCTATGTTGCCGACGCGATCATCCTTGCAACGGGCGCGCGCGCAAAATGGTTGGGCTTGCCGTCTGAAGAGGCCTTCAAAGGCTTTGGCGTTTCCGCATGTGCCACGTGTGATGGCTTCTTTTATCGCGGCGAAGAAATCGTCGTCATCGGCGGCGGAAACACTGCCGTAGAAGAAGCGCTGTTTTTGACAAACTTTGCCTCCAAAGTGACGCTGATCCATCGCCGTGACGAATTGCGTTCGGAAAAGATTCTTGAAGATCGGTTGATGAAGAACCCGAAGATCGAGCCCCTGTGGTTCCATACTTTGGAAGAGGTTGTCGGGTCGGATGATCCCAAAGGCGTCGAAGCCGTGCGGGTCAAACATGTGAAAACAGGTGAGATCAAGGAAATTCCGGCCAAGGGTGTTTTCATCGCCATCGGTCACGCGCCCGCCAACGAATTGGTCAAGGACGTTTTGGAAACGCATATGGGCGGTTACGTTGTGACCAAGCCGGACAGCACGGAAACATCAATCCCCGGTGTGTTCGCAGCAGGCGATTTGACTGACCATAAATACCGTCAGGCGGTCACCTCGGCAGGTATGGGATGCATGGCCGCATTGGAAGCAGAGCGTTTCATTGCCGAACAGGACGACCCTCAGGACAGCGAATAGCAAAACGTCTGGTCGGCGACTTTCCGCGTCAAATCACGAGACTTGCACCATGTGCAACGCGGCAATTCCGCACGAAGCCGCCTATTTCAAGGATTCAACCTTGATCCAATGACCCGAGGGCTTTAGTGGCGCGCTGGTATAGTGCTGGCTGTGACATGTCCGCGTAATTCGACCAACGAGATGTATTAATGACAATGCAAAATAACCTCGCCCCTATTCCGGAACTGTATGTTTCATATGACAGCGCTCAGAAACTGAAGGCCGAGGCGGCCGATCTGACAAGCTGGGATCTTAATCCGCGACAGATCTGCGACCTTGAACTGCTGATGAACGGCGGGTTCAATCCGCTGAAAGGGTTCTTGTCGGAACAAGACTATGACGGCGTTGTCGAAAACATGCGCCTCAGCGATGGATCGCTTTGGCCGATGCCAATCAATTTGGACGTCAGCCAAGACTTTGCAGACTCCATTGAATTGGGTCAGGACATCGCGTTGCGGGATCAGGAAGGTGTGATCCTTGCGACGATGACGGTCACGGATCGTTGGACACCAAACAAAGCCCGCGAAGCTGAAAAGGTGTTTGGTGCAGATGACGACGCACACCCTGCGGTCAACTACCTGCACAACACTGCCGGTTCTGTTTATCTGGGTGGCCCAATCACAGGCATCCAGCAACCTGTTCACTATGATTTCCGCGGGCGCCGGGATACACCCAATGAATTGCGGGCCTATTTCCGCAAACTAGGCTGGCGCAAAGTCGTTGCGTTCCAAACACGCAACCCCTTGCACCGCGCGCACCAAGAATTGACGTTCCGCGCAGCACGCGAAGCCCAAGCCAACCTGTTGATCCATCCCGTGGTCGGAATGACCAAACCCGGTGATGTCGATCACTTTACACGGGTTCGTTGTTACGAAGCGGTCTTGGACAAGTACCCACAAGCGACAACAACGATGAGCTTGCTGAACTTGGCCATGCGCATGGCTGGTCCACGCGAAGCGGTCTGGCACGGCCTGATCCGCGCAAACCATGGATGTACGCATTTCATCGTTGGCCGTGATCACGCTGGACCGGGCAAAAACTCGGCCGGAGACGACTTTTACGGCCCGTATGACGCTCAGGATTTGTTCCGTGAACATCAGGATGAAATTGGAATCGAAATGGTCGATTTCAAACACATGGTTTATGTTCAAGAACGTGCGCAATACGAACCAAATGACGAAATCAAAGACCAAGACGACGTCACCATCCTGAATATTTCAGGTACCGAGTTGCGGCGCCGGTTGGCTGAAGGTCTTGAGATTCCGGAATGGTTCTCGTTTCCCGAAGTTGTCACCGAATTGCGTAAAACCAGACCGCCACGTTCAAGTCAGGGCTTTACGGTATTCTTCACCGGGTTCTCAGGATCGGGCAAGTCCACCATTGCAAATGCTTTGATGGTCAAGTTGATGGAAATGGGCGGTCGCCCCGTGACCTTGCTGGACGGGGACATCGTTCGGAAAAACCTCAGCTCTGAACTTGGGTTTTCGAAAGAGCACCGCGATCTGAACATCCGTCGCATCGGATATGTTGCATCCGAGATCACCAAAAACGGTGGTATCGCGATTTGCGCCCCTATCGCGCCTTATGCAACGACACGCCGGGCCGTTCGTGAAGATGTCGAACAGTTTGGTGCCTTTGTCGAAGTCCACGTTGCGACAAGCATCGAAGAATGTGAACGGCGGGATCGCAAAGGTCTGTATAAACTGGCGCGCGAAGGTAAGATCAAGGAATTCACAGGGATTTCTGACCCTTACGATGTTCCCGCAAATCCAGAACTCAGCGTTGAGACGCAGAACGTTGAGGTGGACAACTGTGCCCACCAAGTTCTGTTGAAGCTGGAAAGCATGGGTCTGATTTCAGGACGCTAACTAAGCGTCTTCTTTCAGCGCCTTCATGCGCGCGGCGACATATGTCAGAGCATCTTTGGCAGCCGCGCGTTTTTTCTCTTCCCACGGTTTATCGACCGTCAGCGTCATGAAGGTATCCAGATCGGATTCCATAACGCGCAACGCTTCTATGTTTTGCGCATTGGTGCGGTCGCCTTCTTCGATCAACCGACCATACGCCGCTGCACGATGCAGAAAATACCGGGCGCGTGGGCGATCATGAGTCAATGCGACAGCCTCGTTAAAGTCCGCAATCGCTTCCTCAATCTGCCCGAAATGACGCGCACGCAATGCACCTCGGTTGTACCATCCGCTGGGGTTTCCCGCGTCCAGTTCCAACATTTGGGAATAATCCTGAAACGCGTCTTTCCATTGCTTTTGCTCGGCATAAACCTCAGCGCGATACAGTAAGGCCAATGAACGGGCTGATTTGTCTTGTTGCATCCAATCGGAACACATCTCAATCCGGGACTCTGCCGTTAGGTGAACCCTGTCTTTTGACTTGCCAGAAATGCATGCCTCGGACGCTGTGTTTTCATTGGACGCAGCTGCGGATGCAGCAAAACAAGCGACTGCGACTATAAGGAATGTACGTTTCATCCCGAAATTCATACGGTCTTATTTGGCTATAATGTGACCTTGCCGGGGCATTTTGATCAGAGATTCAAGGTTCCGCTGATCAGGATATGCGCTTTGCCGCCAACCACGACACCCGTGATATCGTCCGATTGGCCCAGCAATTGCACATCCGCACGTCCCGGCCGCCCCATGTCGTCGCCCTGCGCAGCCACATAAGGTGCGCCATCGATCAAGCCAGTTCGCCAAAGATAAGACGCCGCGGCACCGGTCGCGGACCCTGTAAACGGATCTTCTGGCGCACTGGGGAGCGCCAACAAAAGACGACCAAAGGTTTGGGCGCCTTGGGGCACATCCCGAAGGGTAATCAGATAAGGTTCCATGATGTCGGTTGATGCATGGCCAAGTGAAGCAGCGTAATCTGTCAACCCTTTGAGGTTTAAGGACGCAGACCTGACCGCATCCCTGTCGCGCAGGACCGTGATACAGAACGGCAATCCTGTGGACACGATTTGCGGAGTGCCAACTACATCTGACGCGTTCACCCCCATGGCAGCCGCCACAAGCGCGGGATCAACTTGATCACCAAATTCTGGGGCGTTTTGCGTCATGTGCACGGATGTTCCGTCGACCTCAACAGACACGACACCGGCCAGTGTTTCCATCGTCAACGTGCCATCTTGGATAAATCCACGCGCGCGCATTGCGGCAATTGTCGCCACGGTCGGATGCCCTGCAAATGGGATTTCGCGCGAGGCCAAAAAATAACGCACATGTATGTCCGCAACGTCGGACGGGCCCGTAAACGTACATTCAACCAAAGACGTTTCCCGCACAAAAGCCATGCACGTGGCTGCGTCCAGCGATGCGCCGCCATGTACGACGGCGCAGCCATTGCCTGAAAACGCCGCATCCGCGAACGCATCAACCCAATCAACTTCAAATGTCATGCGGTTCTCCTGCACGACCTACGTCGCATCAGTTGCCTTAGTGGACCAAATGCGGCGCGTAATTGTGTTCACGCGCCAAAACAAACGCCATGCGTTCGTCCGCGACGATGGCCAATTGCTGCCCTTCAGAATCGTGCACCGCAAACAAAGTTTCCAATCCCTCAGCCTGTTCCTGAACATCTGTGGGTAAATCTTCTACTCGAATGGGTTTGACGTAAACGTTTCGATCTTCCTGAGCATCGATTTCAAATGGTGTCCGCATAATTTACCCCTTCCTGATTTTTATAGTTTGAACAACGGCTTCCGGAACAGCCTGCGTGAGATCCACATGCAGCAGGCCGTTTTCGATCAACGCCTCGCCCACCTCAACACCTTCCGCCAGAACGAAAGTGCGCTGAAACTGTCGGGCGGCAATACCACGATGCAAGAACACGCGCCCATCGGGATCGTCATTCTGACGCCCACGGATCACCAATTGCCGATCTTCGACCGTGATTGATAAATCCGCTTCGGAAAAACCGGCCACAGCCAGCGTGATCCGATACGAATGCGCCGATGATTGTTCAATATTAAAAGGCGGGTAGCCTTCATTCCCTGCTTTCGCAGTCCGCTCGAGCAACCGCTCAAGCTGTTCAAAACCCAACAAATGTGGGTATGATCCCAACGTCATTTTTGTCATGCGACACGTCCTTATGCGTTCAAGCGACCGTCAGCTGACCACCCCGATTTCGGCGGCGATCCATTTTAATATGGGCCGGTAACCATAAGCGTACAAGGGCTATGCGCATTGCATTGAACGTATTATAGTCTGCAAAGACCACACTGTGCTGGAATCAACAATGAACATGCAATCTGATCTCGCTATGAAGACCGACGAAGTCTTGCGGGTCGAATTGGA
This sequence comes from Paracoccaceae bacterium, assembly GCA_039984715.1. GTDB lineage: Bacteria > Pseudomonadota > Alphaproteobacteria > Rhodobacterales > Rhodobacteraceae > JABSSA01. The sequence goes on from JBDWUA010000015.1 coordinate 31,428, forward strand.
AGTCTTTCGCCGGGAACATCGCGATTTGGATGACGCCATTTCTGCGCTTCACGAACGCCAAACGGCTGACCAATTGACATTGCGCCGTCTGAAAAAGCGTAAGCTGTTGCTAAAGGACAAAATTGCGCTGATCGAAGACCGATTGACGCCGGACATCATTGCCTAAGCTACAGTTGCAGTTATAGTGCCCGCTCTTTTCCAAGCGAGGCGCAGTCATGGCAGATTTGGTCCCACTCGTAGGTATCATCATGGGCAGTCAATCTGACTGGCCGACCCTACGAGAATCCGCAGAGATTCTGGACGAATTGAACATCCCCTATGAGAGCAAGATCGTCTCTGCACATCGCACGCCAGATCGTCTTTGGGACTATGGTCGTGCCGCCGCGTCACGCGGGTTGCAAGTGATTATTGCGGGGGCCGGAGGTGCAGCGCATTTGCCCGGCATGATGGCGTCGAAAACACGGGTTCCGGTTATTGGTGTTCCGGTTCAGACCCGTGCCTTGTCCGGTGTTGATAGCCTCTATTCGATTGTGCAGATGCCAAAAGGATTTCCAGTTGCGACCATGGCGATTGGCGCTGCGGGGGCTGCCAATGCGGGCCTGATGGCCGCAGGAATTTTAGCTCTGCAAGATGCCGATTTGGCCGAACGGTTGGATGCATGGCGCGCCGCACTTAGCGCATCAATTCCAGAGGAACCTGTGGATGACTGACCCCCTTCAAACAGACAGCATCATTGGCATTCTAGGCGGCGGCCAATTGGGTCGTATGTTGTCCGTTGCGGCCAGTCGATTGGGCTTTCGCTGTCACATCTTTGAACCCGGTCAAATGCCCCCCGCCGGGCATGTGGCAGCTGCGGTTACGACTGCGACATATGACGACAAGGATGCATTGAAAGCCTTTGCCCAAAGCGTTGATGTCATCACATACGAATTCGAAAACATCCCGACCGAGGCCTTGGATACACTCGAAGCCTTTTGCCCAATCCGCCCGGGGCGCGAAGCATTGCGCACCAGTCAGGACCGCCTGATCGAAAAAGATTTCTTATCCGATCTTGGGCTGATGACGGCGCCATACGCGGACATTCCCGACGCCAAAGCACTGCACGCCGCACTTGCTACAATTGGCGCGCCGTCGATCCTGAAAACACGTCGGTTTGGGTATGACGGAAAAGGCCAAGCGCGCATCACGGCGTTGTCCGATGCGGACCAAGCATTTGCCGACATGGCCGGTTCACCCGCAATTCTTGAGGGTTTCATCGACTTTCAACGCGAAGTTTCCATCATTGCGGCGCGCAGCATCGACGGCGGGGTATCTGTGTATGCGCCCGGTGAAAACGTCCATAAAGACGGTATTTTGCGCACGACAACTGTGCCTGCGCAATTAACACCGTCCCAACGTTCTGATGCCGTTTTGATCGCCGCGCGCATTTTGAACGCACTCGATTACGTCGGCGTTATGGGTGTCGAATTGTTTGTCACGTCAGGCGGTTTGGTCGTGAATGAATTCGCCCCGCGCGTGCACAATTCTGGCCACTGGACACAAAATGGCTGTACCGTTGATCAATTCGAACAACATATCCGGGCCGTCGTGGGTTGGCTGTTGGGGGATGGTGAACGTCACAGCGATGTTGTTATGGAAAACCTGATCGGCGATGATATGGACCGCGTTCCCGAACTGGCCAAAGCTGGCAATGTTGCGCTGCACCTCTACGGAAAATCGGACGTCAAAGCCGGGCGTAAAATGGGGCATTTCAATCGGGTTGTATCGAATAGCTGACCCCTAACCGATGTATGCCACGCGCTTGGTGGCCTTGGGGCTATGATTGATACGCCTTTGGCGCTTATCGCCACGTCTATCTGGCTCATTCAGACGGCTCTTGGCAGTCGTCGCCCGAACAATCAGGGTCGGTCACGACATCAATCCACGATGCATCAGGATCAAACTTTCCATGTTCAAGAAAGAGGAGCGTTTGCGCCATAACATTCGGATTGTTCATCATAAAAGTATGCGTCACCGGCAACACAATATGATCCGCCATCCCATCCACCTTTGTCGATGCAACACTGACTTTCCCATCATCGGGTCCCGGCAACTGCGTCGAGAAAAATGCATTCAAAGACCGGCTGCCCGCGATAACACCAACGGGGTAATCCACAGCAGGCAATCGGCGCGCCAAACTGTTTTCCCCCGTGCCTAATTGATATCCGGCTGGCCCGTTAACCCAACCAAACGCGACAAAGTCCCCGAACAGGTCGACGACTTCACTGCCGTTGTTTGGTGGCCCCATCATGACGACTCGACCCAACGCGTTGACGTCGTGTTCTGCAAACCAATGGCGCACCAATATGCCACCCATCGAATGCGTGACAAAGTGAATGGGCGTTTCGCCTTCGCAATCGGCCACAGCAACCGGCATCACGGCTTGGGCCAATTCCTCGACCGTTGCTTTGGTAGACGGATATCCCGGACGCACAACCCGATAGCCTTCGGATTCAAGAACCTGCTCGATCACAAGCAGCGAAGATTCAGACCGGGCCAACCCGTGCAAAACAATGACACAGGCAGCCTGTGCTTGCGCAGCCAAGCCAATCCAAATCATAATCGCGAATTGATATCTCATTCTCTTGAGATACGCATTCAGTCCCGCGTAGAAAACACCAAGTTTTGGAAAAGGTGATAAAATGCGTCCAAGATCGCCAAGATTGGCCGCCCGCGCGGTTCTTATTCATGAAAACCGTCTGTTGATGGTCAATGCATGGCCCGACGGAAAAAGCGCGCTGATGTGTGCACCGGGGGGCGGCATACACACCGGATCCAGTTTGCCGGACAACTTGCGCCGCGAAGTCTTGGAAGAAACAGGCCTTCACATCATCGTTGGTGCACCCTGCCTTATCAATGAATTTCATGATCCGACTTCAGGCTTTCACCAAGTCGATCTGTTCTTTCGGTGTACATTGCAATCTGATGCGACACTGGATCCCAACTGGCGCGATCCTGAAAACATCGTCACGGACAGGCGTTGGGTCACAGAAAGCGAATTGCGCGCTCTGTTCTTCAAGCCATCCAGTTTGGCGGATGTTGCCTTTGGGCAAAGCGCCCTTACTTACGACCCGCTTGAGACGATTGTGATGTGATCGCAACCGCGATCCCGCCAATGACAAAGGCCGTGGACAACACCAGTTGCAGCGTCAGGTTTTCACCCAACAACAAGACCCCGCCCAGAATGGCAATCAATGGTGCGGAAAGTTGAATGACGGCTGCTCTGGGTCCACCCAAAGTGGGCATCAACGTGTACCACAACGCATACCCCATTCCTGACGTCACAGCACCAGACAACACAGCCAAAGCAATGCCAAACGGCTGCGCCCAAAGGTCAGACCCCAATAGAAGGGCCAGCATTGGGATCAACGCGATTAAGAAATTCGACGCCGTTTCAGCCAGCGGATCTTTCGCGGACCGTCCAAGCATCGTGTAGATGGCCCACCCAATACCTGCCCCAAGCATGCAAATGGCACCCCACACACCAAAGGCCGCATCCTTGTCAGGCCAAAGCGCGACCAGCAGCCCAATAAACGCGATTGCCGCCCCACCAAGAACGCGTGACCCAAGTTGGACGCCTTTGATCATCGACCAACCAAATGTTGCAACCTGCACGGTGCCAAACAAAATCAATGCGCCCAGACCCGCGTCCAAAGTTTTGTAGGCCAGTGAAAACCCAATCATATAAAGCGCAAGGCTACCCGCGCCGGCAAGTCGCCCAGGGGCAAAAACGTTCAACGCCCCACCGCGCAATTTTAGGATCACAAACAGGGCAATCGCACCTGACAACACCCGGATCAAAGCAAAGCTAGATGGGTCAATGTCGCCGCTGTCCACGGCCAATCGGTTCAAAACCGAATTGGATGCAAACGCGATCATCGTGATTGTCGTCAATAAAACCAAACGCATACGCAACTGTTTAGTGAAGCCCAACAGGAAGGCCAAGCCGTGATACACCCAAGCACGAAGAGTTCAACCGCGTGACAGATGCCACACGTTTTCCATCGCCCCGACACGGCCCTTTATGGGATCTGCAACCTCTGCCGAATGAAGCGGATGGATATCATAGTGATCCGCATAGTGCCTGTTCACTTCGTCTGCTGTTATGGAAAACGGTGGACCGTCCATTTCCGCAGGATCATATTCAAGCGTTACCAGCAATTGCGACGCGTTACCCGTCAGACGGCGCAAATGCGAACAGTAGTTAACGCGCATGTCGTCAGGCAATGCCACCAAAGCTGCGCGATCCCAAATCAAATCGACTGCTCTCAACACATTTGACGTCAGTTCGAAAAAATCACCGACGTACACGACAACACCTTCGCTTTTGTAAGCAGTAAGCGCGCCAATTTCGGCTATCTCTGGAACGACACCCATTTCTTCGAACAATTGATCAACGGCCAATTGGCTCAACTCAATCCCCGACACTTGATACCCTTTGGCCAACAACCAAGGAATATCGCGCGTTTTCCCACAAAGTGGCACAAAGACATGCGATCCAACCGGCACGGTCAAAGCTGGGAAATGCCTTGCCAATTGCGGATTCACATCCTCATTGTGAAAACCCGTTTGCCCCGCACCCCACCGCTCAAGCCAAAAATTCGCATCCATCAATATGCTCCATGTGTTCGCCGCACCTTTGCTCCAAGCATACCGGACCGTCGAAGAAATAGCATTAGATCGTCTACTTCCTTTGGGTTGGTGGGTGGGCGCATTTGACCAAAGGTCAAACAGAGCACCCAACACCCCTAAACAACAAAAGGGGCCGCTTAACGCCGCCCCTTTTGCATTCTTTTTCGGTCATGGCACGCGCCTCAACTAAGAAGCGCACGCCCAATGCACCAGTGTTCTCGCAAAGCGAAAACGCCTGATTACATCATGCCGCCCATGCCGCCCATGTCTGGCATTCCGCCAGCAGGTGCGCCGCCATCTTTCGATGGTTTGTCAGCAACCATGGCTTCTGTTGTGATCAACAGACCAGCAACCGATGCCGCGTCCTGCAATGCAGTGCGCACAACTTTAGCCGGGTCAATAACACCGAACTGGAACATGTCGCCATATTCTTCAGTTTGCGCGTTAAAGCCAAAGCTCTTGTCGTCGCTTTCGCGAATTTTTCCGGCGACGACGGAACCGTCAACACCCGAGTTTTCAGCGATCTGGCGCAGCGGTGCTTCGATAGCCTTGCGAACAATCGAAATACCAACGTCTTGGTCAGAGTTCACACCCTTAACCGCATCCAGTGTTTTGCCGGCCTGAACCAAAGCAACGCCACCACCAACAACAACGCCCTCTTGAACGGCCGCACGTGTCGCATTCAAAGCATCATCAACGCGGTCTTTGCGTTCTTTAACTTCAACTTCGGACATGCCGCCGACGCGAATAACCGCAACACCACCTGCCAATTTGGCAACGCGCTCTTGCAACTTCTCACGGTCATAGTCGGATGTGGTTTCTTCGATCTGACCACGGATCTGAGCAACACGTGCTTCGATTTCCGCCTTTGCGCCAGCACCGTCAACAACAGTTGTCTCGTCTTTCGTGATGGCAACTTTCTTGGCAGTGCCAAGCATTTCCATTGTCACGGATTCAAGCTTCATGCCCAAATCTTCCGAGATAACCTGACCACCGGTCAAAATTGCGATGTCTTGCAACATGGCTTTACGACGATCGCCGAAACCAGGTGCTTTAACAGCTGCAATTTTCAAACCGCCGCGCAGTTTGTTCACAACCAAAGTCGCCAACGCTTCGCCTTCAACATCTTCAGCGATGATCAGCAAAGGCTTTTGCGATTGGATGACTGATTCCAACAAAGGAACCATTGGCTGCAACGACGAGAGTTTTTTCTCGTGCAGCAAGATCATGCAATCTTCCAGCTCGGTTGTCATTTTGTCTGGGTTTGTCACGAAATAAGGTGACAGGTAACCACGGTCAAACTGCATACCTTCAACAACGTCGGTTTCGGTTTCGAGGCCTTTGTTTTCCTCAACCGTGATAACGCCTTCGTTGCCGACTTTTTGCATTGCGTCTGCGATCTGGCGACCAATTTCTTCTTCGCCGTTTGCAGAAATCGTGCCAACCTGAGCAACTTCGTCGCTGTCTTTGACTTCACGTGCAGAAGCAACAATTGCTTCAACAACGCTAGTTGTCGCAAGATCAACACCGCGCTTTAGGTCCATCGGGTTCATGCCCGCAGCAACAGCTTTCATGCCTTCAGTCACAATCGCTTGTGCCAAAACAGTCGCTGTTGTTGTGCCGTCACCGGCTTCGTCATTGGTGCGGCTGGCGACTTCTTTCACCATCTGCGCGCCCATGTTTTCGAACTTGTCTTCCAGTTCGATTTCTTTGGCGACCGATACACCATCCTTTGTGATGCGTGGCGCACCAAAGGATTTGTCCAGAACCACGTTACGACCTTTTGGGCCCAACGTGACTTTGACGGCGTTCGCCAGTGTGTTCACACCAGCAAGCATCCGGTTGCGGGCATCGGTGTCGAATTTGACGTCCTTTGCAGACATATTTGTCTCTCCTTGACAATTGAGGCAGGAATTTCGTGGGGCGGTTTCACATCCGCCAACCTTTCAAGCGTTAAATCGCTTACGAAATGATCCCGAGAATATCGCTTTCTTTCATCATCAACAGCTCTTCACCGTCAACGGTGACTTCGGTGCCTGACCATTTGCCGAACAGGATTTTGTCACCTGCTTTTACGGCCATCTCGATCAGTTCACCGCTGTCTTTACGAGCGCCAGCGCCCGCAGAAACGATTTCACCTTCGGAAGGTTTTTCTTTTGCACTGTCGGGAATAATCAATCCACCAGCAGTTGTATCTTCGCTATCAACGCGGCGCACAAGCACCCGATCATGAAGCGGTGTCAATGCCATCTTAGTAGCTCCTTGAGACCAGTAATTTTTGTCATGCGGCACCAATAGCACCGCGTTAGCACTCACTCTGGTCGAGTGCTAACGAAGTTGAAATAGGCAATGGCACCAGTTGAGTCAACCACTGGGAAATGACAAATCGCCTCCGCTAGCTAACTCCGGCAAAGAAGCGCTGCTCAGATGCGCTTTATCTACGACTTGCCAGCCTTCAAGACACGCTATTCGACATAAACGTTATGGGTGGATTATTGATCAGAAAAGGCGTCGCCAGCTTCAATCACCGCAGACGCACCTTTGGGGGACAGGCCGTAAACCCCCGTTTCAACCTTGTCGAACCAACCATAGTGATTGTCGCGCATCATGCGTGTCGCGTGTTGAACGCTTGTACTGGAAACGACATCCGCGCCCTTTGTGGCCCCTGCTTCATAGAGAAACATTGCGACTTTCAATGCATCCTGCCGATATGCAGTGATCAAGCCCCTGCGGGTTTGCCCACCCTTGTTGGGATCACCTTGGCGTTTTGCGAATTCCCGCAACAATGCGCCTTCTCTCACCTTGGATCGGCGCGGCGTATAGGGGCCAGGGTCACAATGCACTTCGACCAAACCATCACTTGTTCTGATCGATATCAGCCCCAAGCCAAGCCTTCTGCATAACGTCGTCATTTGTTTGCACGACGTTTGAAACCGCCGCCCGCGCCCTCTTGGAACGGCCATGTAAACGTCATCCGACACCTTCAGGCGCGCCACGCATTGATGCACCAGCGTCAGTGAAAACCCCAACTTTAGTTCAACAATAACCGGTGTTTCGCCGCCCCGAACAGCAACAACATCCGCCGCGCCCACTTCGGATTTAACCACATATCCTTGGTCTTCGAGAAACGCCTTAATCGGCGGATAAAGATCGGTTTCGCGTTCGGCCACACATTCTCCTGAATGGGTCGCGCACGATACACCGCGCACGACCCAAGTACTTTTTCTTAACGCCCCCCAGTACGTCCTGGGAACAACGGTGGTCGCCCACCTTTGCGCCCAGTCGGACGTAAAGACGGGCGCCTTTGTTGGCGCAGGTTGGTTTTAGACCCTAACGGTTTTCGGGTCGAGGGTGGACGAATTTGATTTGGTTTCGAAGGGAATTCGATTTTCTTAGGCATTTTGCGCCTCATGCATCTGATAATTCTATTGGGCGCCGCGCATTTTCACAGCACCACACATATCCCGCGCATGACCAGCACGGGTGGGTCAGATAGAATTGTCCATTCTCAGTGCACTCCTCTGAAGGGGTGACGCGCTTGTTCGCGCAAATAGAAACGAGCGGATTAAATCAGGTTGTCCACGTGCAGGGCACTCCTCTTCAGAAGGGCCAGACTACTGCCCATTGTCTCACTCGTCAATTTGCCAATACGCAAGGCGCGGTAAACAGCCGCGCCTTGCCCCCGTGACTCCGCTTCAAACGCTGTTATAAGGGCCGCCGAAAAATGCCCCCTCCTCCTCAAGGACTCCTGACAATGACCACGCTTGTTTTTGGCCACAAATCTCCTGACACCGATTCAACCGGATCCCCAATTATTTGGGCTTGGTATCTGAACGAAATCAAAGGCGGCACTGCCGAAGCCGTCCTGTTGGGCGAGCCCAACACAGAAGCCGCGTTTGTTCTGAAAAAATGGGACCTGCCAAAACCGCGTATCATTGAAAGCGTGGATGCGGATCAGCCTGTCGTTATCGTCGACACCAACAACCCTGCTGAATTGCCTGCGGATATCAACAACGCGGATATCCAAGCCATCATCGATCACCATAAATTGGTTGGTGGGCTGGAAACCAAAGGTCCAATCGACATTCGCATCGAACCTTTGGCCTGTACCGCGACAATCATGTGGAAAATGATCGGTTCGGACATGGCGAAAGCGCCCACATCGATCAAAGGCGCGATGCTGTCTTGCATTCTGTCCGACACGCTTGAATTCCGTTCGCCTACGACAACGCAAGAAGACAAAGACGTCTCACTTGCCTTGGCAAAAGACCTAGGGGTCGACATCGCCGCCTATGCAAGCGAGATGTTTGAAGCCAAATCAGATGTGTCAGAATTTTCAGATGCTGAACTTTTGCGGATGGATTCCAAAGAATACGCCGTTGGCGGCAAACAATTCCGTGTTTCAGTTCTGGAAACCACTGCGCCAAATATCGTTTTGGATCGCAAAGACAGCTTGATGTCGTCGATGACCGATGTGGCATCAGAAGACGGTGCAGATCAGGTTTTGTTGTTCGTTGTTGATATCCTCAAGGAACAAGCGACCTTGTTAGTTCCAAATGACTTGGTCAAAGCCATCGCTGAAAAAAGCTTTGGCGCTTCGGTTGATGGCGACACAGTTGTTTTGCCCGGCGTTGTCAGCCGCAAAAAACAAATCATTCCGGTCTTGGCCGTTTAAATCTAATTCTGCGCTGCACCTTGTCGCTTTGACCAAGGTGCAGCGCAAACTGCGGCCGGGCTTCGGTTCCAACCAATCAAGCAGCCACTCTTTCAAGATGGGCCGCAATGTGTCAGAGGCTGTATAAATCTCATGATACATATTGAAGGCCCAAGATGACCCAAATCGTTGAACATCTCTCGGATATCTCAGATCGCTATGACGCCCTGTTGGTTGATCTTTGGGGCTGCGTTCACAATGGGGTAAAGGCGTTTCCCGATGCCGTGGCCGCGCTGCAAGCCTATCGAAAGCGCGGTGGAAAAGTTGTGCTTTTGACAAACGCACCGCGACCCCGTGCTGACGTTGCCAAGCAGATCCTTACGTTTGGTGTTCCAGATGATTGTTGGGACGTCATCGTGACATCTGGCGACAGCGCACGCGCGGCGATGTTTCGGAGTGCCGTAGGTGAAAAAGTCTGGTTCATGGGTCAAGAAACCACGGATATGGGTTTTTTCGAACCGCTAAAGATCATTGACGATCCTGTGGACATCACGCGCGTTCCTTTGGAAAACGCCCAAGGGATCGTATGCACAGGCCCATTCAATCCACATGCTGACCTTGACGAGCTGCGCCCACAATTGTTGATGGCAAAGCAGATGAATTTGAAACTGTTATGCGCCAATCCTGATATCGTCGTTGACCGTGGCGAAGTTCGTGAATGGTGTGCCGGGGCCGTGGCAAAATTGTATACGGAAATGGGTGGCGAAAGCTTGTATTTCGGCAAACCGCACCCGCCGATTTATGATCTTGCACGTCGCCGTTTGTTTGCATTGGGCCACGATATTCCTGATGCGTCCATCCTTGCGATTGGCGATGGCATTTTGACAGATATCAAAGGCGCTATGGGCGAGGATATTGATAGCCTGTTCATCACGGGCGGCCTTGCTGCTGCGGAAACTCAGACGGAATATCAGCCTGACGCCGATGCCCTTGCGACGTACCTGACCGAAGAAATGTCCGCACCAACCTTTGCGATCGGTTTTCTGCGCTAGATCCCATCTGAATACGTCCTGAAAGAACACCGCCTTGCCGGTGTTCTTTTGCGTTTGGCCAATATTTTGAACAAAAGCACGATTTGGGCTTGATTTTCTGCACGTGCAAAGTAATAAAATTACCAACTATTATAAATTTCGTGCTAAAAATTACCGGAGCCGTTATGTTGGACAACCTTCCTCGCGGGACCATCTGCATTGAAGATATCGAAATGGGCATGTCACGTTACCTGCAAAAGGTCGTGACGGATGACGATATCGAAATGTTTGCCGAAGTGTCTACGGATCGCAACCCTGTTCATCTGGATGATGCATATGCACAGGACACGATTTTCCAAGGTCGTATCGCGCATGGCATGCTGACAGCGGGTCTGATTTCCGCTGTGATCGGTGAACAATTGCCCGGTCACGGCACGGTCTACATGAGCCAGTCGTTGAAGTTTCTGGCCCCGGTGCGCCCCGGTGATCTGGTCCATGCAGAAGTGACAGTCACAGACATCGAAATTTCCAAACGCCGGGTCAAGTTGGATTGCGCGTGCAGGGTTGACGGCAAGAAGGTTTTGATCGGCGAAGCAACGGTGATGGCGCCGTCGCGCAAATTCGACTGATCCACGGCCCTTTTCGGAATTTAAATCTAGCGCTGAGGATGGGTTGCCTCGGTTTGCGTGCGCCTATAACTCATGGCTATGCGGATTATACGCGATTACGCCTTTTTGAATGCCTCGGATAAAGGGGCAAGTGTCGCCATCGGAAATTTCGATGGGGTCCATATCGGACATCGATCTGTCATTGACCTTGCGCGTGCGGCCCAACCAGACGCGAAGCTGGGTGTAATGACGTTTGAACCCCATCCCAGACAGTACTTTGCGCCCTCTTCTCCTCCGTTTCGTTTAACAGGGCCTGCCGCGCGCGCATCCCGGTTGGAAAAAATTGGTGTTGAGCGATTGTACGAATTGCCATTCAACGAAGCGTTGGCCGGCTTGTCCCCACAAGAGTTTGCGCAACGGGTCATTGCCGACGGGCTTGGGTTGTCCCACGTCGTTGTTGGGTCCGACTTCTGCTTTGGCAAGGGGCGTGCCGGAACCGTTGAAGACCTAAAAGCATTTGGTTTGGACATGGGTTTTGGAGTGACCGTAGCGCCCCTTTTGGAAGAAAGCGCAGGCGTCATTTCGTCCACTGCAATCCGCACCGCCTTGACCGAAGGGCGGCCGCGTGACGCCGCCGCGATGTTGGGTCATTGGCACCGTATAGAAGGGCCCGTGATTGGCGGCGAACAACGCGGGCGTACACTGGGATATCCAACGGCCAACATGTCAATCGATGGCCTGCATCCGCCCGCTTTTGGCGTTTATGCCGTTCTGGTCGATGTTCTGGAAGGGCCACACAAAGGCGCCTATCACGGCGTTGCGTCTATGGGTGTTCGCCCCATGTTTGGCGAAAATAAACCAAATATTGAAACCTTCCTTTTTGACTTTTCCGGCGACCTCTACGGCACGCCATTGTCGATTGGGTTGGTCGAATACCTGCGCGGTGAACTGAAATTTGATGGGCTTGACGCGCTGATCACTCAAATGGACGCCGACAGCGCCAAATCCCGCGCCATTCTGGCCGCGTTATGAACAAACCAATTGATCACTCTGGCTGCGCGCCAAAATTTTGGGAACGCAAACGCCTTGAACAATTGAATGAAGCAGAATGGGAAGCCCTGTGTGACGGGTGCGGAAAATGCTGCTTGAACAAACTAGAAGACGAAGACTCGGGCGAAGTTGCTTTGACCCGCGTGGCGTGTCGGTTGCTGGATGACAGCAGCTGCCAATGTGCGCATTACGAAACACGCAAACAATTTGTGCCCGACTGCATCCAACTATCGGCCACGACTATCTCGCAACATATGTATTGGCTGCCGTCGACCTGCGCCTATCGTCTGTTGTACGAGGGTCGCCCATTATACGACTGGCATCCGCTGATTTCCGGGACGATAGACACCGTTCATGCTGCGGGTGTCAGCGTTAAGGACAAAACCGTCAGCGAATTTGATATCGCCGACGACGAGTGGGAAGATCATATCATCGAGGAACCCTGCTGATGTTTTTTGCCTCTGACAATGCGGGCCCGGCCCATTCACGCATTTTACAAAGCGTCACAGACGCCAATGATGGATATGCCATGCCGTATGGCAATGACGCCATCATGGAAGACGTCCGCCAAAGCATTCGCGCAACCTTCGAAGCACCAGAGGCCGAAGTGTATTTGGTCGCGACTGGCACAGCGGCCAACGTGCTTGGCTTGGCCTGTTATGCGCATCCTTGGCAAACTGTGTTTTGCAGCCCGATCGCCCATATCCAAGAAGACGAATGCAACGCGCCAGAGTTTTATTCCGGGGGCGCAAAGCTGACCTTGGTAGGTGGCGATCACAAAATGACGCCAGACGCTTTGCGTGCTTCCATCACCACAGAGGAAACACGCGGTGTTCATGGCGCACAACGTGGCCCGGTATCCATAACCCAAGTCACCGAACATGGCGGCGTTTATACGTTAGACGAATTGCGCGCCCTTACAGCTGTTGCACGTGAATTTAACCTGCCCGTTCACATGGATGGCGCGCGGTTTGCAAATGCTGTCGCTGCTGTCGGCTGCTCGCCTGCCGAAATGACATGGAAAGCTGGCGTTGACGTTCTAAGTTTCGGGGGCACCAAAAACGGATGCCTTGGTGTCGAGGCTGTGGTTCTTTTTGACCCTGACAAAGCTTGGGAATTTGAACTGCGACGCAAACGCGGTGCGCATCTGTTTTCAAAGCACCGTTTTCTGTCCGCGCAAATGGCCGGGTATCTGGAAGATGGCCTTTGGTTGGAACTGGCGGAAGCCGCCAATGAAAATGCGGCACGTTTGGCTGCCGGTTTGCGGGATGCAGGCGCTGAATTTCTGCACGAACCTCAGGCCAACATGATATTCGCCGCATTCCCGCGCGCTACGCATCAACGCCTGCACGATCATGGTGCGCAATACTATGTATGGTCAGGCGACTTGGATGGTACCGATCCAGCCGAAATGCTGGTGGCACGCCTTGTGTGCGATTGGTCCATTGGATCAGACAGAATTGACGCGTTTCTGTCCCATTTTTGATGTTGGAATTATGGGCCTGTATCTGGTCCGATAAACATCATGTGGCCGCTACTGTTTCTTTTGCCAAAGCACGATAAACGGCATTGCGATTGACCATTCCACAAAAAGCATATCCCAATTCTGGATGGGCTTTGTTCAAATGGGATTCAATCTGCCGGCGCATCCATTGCTTTCCTGCTTCGAGAACCAAATAAGGCGCGTTTGTTTCTAGGATACGTCCGGCCCCCGTCAAAGCTGGCACTTCATATCCTTCGACATCCAAATGTATCAAAGAAACAGAGCGTTCTTTCGCGACCAAATCATCAAGCCGTGCAATATCAACGGAAACAGTCGCGCCGGGACTATCGCCGTCCACAATCTTGGATGTTCCCGCCATCGCAACGCCATGCGCATTTTCAACTTGCAACGACACATTCCCCGGCTCTGCCCCAACAGCGCAAGGGTGAAGATTGACACGATCAAGATCATTCAAAGCAATCGTGTATTGTGTCGCCGCACGCGTGTAGGGATTTGGTTCAAACGAATGGATTTCCGCATCATCCGTCAATGCATCGCTGAGACCGGGGAAAAAGTCGCCTATAAATGCGCCGCCCGACACAACATCGCCGCCCCGTTCAATTATGCGCCGGATCAATGCCACTGTGGCGGCTTCGTATACCTCGCCTTTGCTAAGCATCTTAGGGGCTTCGCGGCGCGCATATTTCGATGGAACGCAATAAAACCCATATTCATTGGAAGATATTGCGAATTCAAAATCCGGTGCGCATGCATCAAGCGTGATTGTTTTGGGTGACATATCCATTTTTCTGCATGTCCTGCGCTTGTTGGGATTGCGCCGCATTTTTCATTTTAGCCATCCATGCATCTTTCAAGGTGCATCGTCAATTTTCACAAGCCGATATTTGCGCAGTCACAATGTTCGCCAACTCTAATGGATGCGTCATTGGTGCCATATGCCCAGCGCCGTCAATCCACGCGCGCTTAGCACCCGGAATACGTCGCGCCAGCGCCGCCATCGTCGCATCGACCACATCAAGTGTGAATTCACCTTGCGCCAAAACGACCGGCATAGACAGCTTGGACAGTGCATTGCCCGTTAACAACCCTGCATGATCTTCCATAAGGAACGGCGCGCCGCCTTGCACAAAATGAATACGCTTCGTCATATATGCCCGCGTTTCTTCTGGGAAATTGAACCAAGGCGTGCCGTCACCCCAAACCCGATTAAACGCGCGTGCGGCTTGATCGAAATCCCGACGTTCAATTGTCGCTTCGAATTCGGCCATCTCTGCTTCATGTAATTCAAAACGATCAGGATCATCCAAACGCGCGGCTGCCAGAAAAACCGGTTCAAACAACGTCAACGAAAGCACACGTTCTGGTGCCTCACATGCCATCCGTAATGCAACCGTTGCGCCGTAAGAGTGCCCGACAAGATGCATTGGTTCTGTTAAGACGCCTAACCCCCAGTCCGTTGACAACCGGTGTTGGTCTTGGTCCGGCGCCCAATCCGGGCTTTTTCCATGGCTGGGCAAATCAAAAGCGGTAACCTCAGCCGTGCCGTTCATAGCGCGGGCAAACCCATTCCACGCCCCGGAATGTGCCAATGTACAGTGAACGGCCAAAACCCGCGCCGATCCATGACCAGCGCGGGTTACAAATGGGTTCAAAGTGTCCCTGACAAATGCGCATCCAAATCTTCAATCCGATCCTGACCCCAGAACCTTTGATCTGTTTTGTTGACGACGTAAAACGGTGCTCCAAATGCGCCCGCCTTTACGGCATCTTCCAGATTGCGCGCATAGGTGTCGGCCCCGGTCAAAAGCCCGCTATCCGCAAGTGCCGGATCAAACCCAGCTTCTTCCAAGCAGGCTTTTACGACATCATCATCCGCAATGTTTTTCTGATCTGCAAAGACGCTGCGCACATAAGCGTACACAAGCGCACCCATATCCCCACCACCTGCTTCTTGTGCTGCAATCACCGCGTATGACGATGGGGCTGCATTTGTCGGCCAATGCGCAGGCTTAAGATGAAAGGGTGTTCCCAGTTTCTTTGCGGCACGTGTCAGTTCCTGCGCACGGTATTCCACGCGGCTGATATGGCGATCTTTCGGAGATACTCCCCCCGTCCGGGCAAACAGAGCCATAATATCCAACGGCTTGTAATGCACGCTCGCCCCGTGGCGTTTCGCCACGTCTTCAAAGCGTTTCCCGGCCAAATAGGTGTAGGGGGACAGTGTTGCAAAGTAATAGTCGATATCAGCCATAATTTTCGCCTTCTGTATGGGCCACGTCTTTGCCGCACGGTAAGGCCGTGTTAAGCGAAGTCAACGTCACGAATCTGTCACATTCAGGCTTGTCGAAGGGGAATATCGCATGCCGCAGGCGCAAGAACCGAAACTTATCTCGGGCAATGCCAATCAACCGCTCGCAAAAGCCATTGCACGTCGCATGACGATGCATCGCGGCATAGCGGTCAATCTCATCGATGCACGGGTGGAACGCTTCAACGACGGCGAAATTTTCGTCGAAGTGTTCGAAAACGTGCGCGGCGAAGATATGTTCATCATTCAGCCAACATCGAACCCTGCCAACGATAACCTGATGGAGCTGCTGATCATGTGCGATGCATTGCGTCGGTCTTCGGCAACACGCATCACGGCTGTTATCCCGTATTTTGGATATGCGCGTCAGGACAGACGCACCAAGGCCCGCACCCCCATTTCCGCCAAACTGGTCGCGAATATGCTTGTTTCAGCCGGTGTCGAACGCGTGTTGACCATGGATTTGCACGCCGCGCAGATTCAAGGGTTCTTCGATATTCCGGTCGACAACCTCTATGCCTCGCCAATTTTTGCTTTGGATATCAAAGATAATTTTGCAGGGCGTATGAAAGATCTCATGGTCGTGTCCCCCGATGTGGGTGGTGTCGCGCGGGCTCGCGAATTGGCCAAGCGTATCAATGCACCCCTGTCGATCGTGGACAAACGCCGCGAAAAACCCGGCGAGATTGCCGAAATGACTGTGATCGGGGACGTCAAAGACAAGGTCTGCCTGATCGTTGACGATATCTGCGATACCGCCGGCACCTTGTGCAAAGCAGCAGAGGTTCTTATCGAAAACGGCGCTAAAGAAGTGCATTCCTATATCACGCACGGTGTTTTGTCCGGCCCGGCGGTCGAGCGAATCTCAAAATCAGTCATGAAAACACTTGTCGTCACGGACAGTATCGCTGCGACAGACGCCATTCGCGCAACGCCAAACATTCGAATTGTCCCAACAGCGCCCATCTTTGCACAGGCCATTTTGAATATCTGGAACGGCACCAGTGTTTCGTCTCTTTTTGACGATTCCACGCTGGGCCCAATCTATGACGGTATGTACGCGGCAGAGTAACGCGAACCCCAAGGGTCGGCGGGTGGGCGCATTTGGCTCTTGGGCCAAACAGAGCCACCCGTGACCCGACCGATCTTACAATCCCGCAGCCACGCGTGCCACAGTTGCAAGACGCGCCGCGTTTGGCGGATGTGTCCCCAGAAACTGGTCACCCGGATCTGGAATTCGGTTAAAAAACTGCGCCCCGCGCAGCGCTGAATACCCAGAGCGTACGGTAATCACAGTCCCTAACGCATCTGCTTCCAGCTCAAATTCCTTGGAATAGGATCGGGCTCCAAGTACCGCGCCCAATTTTTGCGCACGTTCAACGTCCGCGACAGTCCCACCTGTTGCTGTCGCCAGACCGCCCAAAAATACAGCGCCCGCGACAGCATTTTGCTGTCCGCGTTCGATGTGACCTTCAATGTGATGTGCAGCCTCGTGACCCATCACAAATGCAATTTCATCTATATTGCGCGCGTCATTCAACAACGCGAGCGTAAAGATAATGACAGGGCGTCCATCTTCATCAAGTGTTTGAAAGGCATTCGCGGGTTTCCCTCGTTCATCATCAACTACGATTAGGAAATCGCAATTCACACCCCGCGTGCGACGCCGGCATTCTTGCTCGGCAACCGGTTCCATAGTCTGAACGACTTGAACAAATGCACGTTGAGTCGCTGCCTCTCCGCGCAACTCATCCACATCACCATTCGCAGCCGTCGAAGGACCACTGACATCGGGCGCAGGCAATTCAGTGCATGCGATCAATGTCGTTGAAAGGAACAATGCACAAAAATATCTTAACATGTTGTCCTCAATGTCGTGGCAGACTTGGATGCCTGGCGGCTATGGTCAAAGGATATCATAACATTTGTGTCTTGACCTACCAGCCCTCATCACGCAGCCGTGCGATGTACTTGCAATCCCAATATGTCTGGATAGGTTGATCATATGTTTACAATCGAACACGAATTCGATGCGACTGTCGTTACGCTTGTCGACGACGGCCACACCCCGTTGCAAGAAGACGTCGTCGTCAACAGTTTTGCAGAATGTGTAACCATCGAACAGTTCGATTCACGCACAGATCAGATGGTCCGCATTACCCTGTCCCCTGAACAATTGCGCGATCTTGCCGCAGCCCTCGACCTTCCCGAAGGTGTCTACAGCTTGGCCCGCCCAACCGGGGATTCTTGATCGTCTCTCCCGCCCGAGACATCACTAAAGTTTCACGCAATGGATTTGACTCTTTACTTTTCCCTGCTCGCATCAGTCATTAGGCTTTGAACGACACACGGGGGGAACACGCAATGGCAACCGGTCAAAACATTCGCACGTATTTCGAAGGCCGTTGGCATGACGGCGACGTATACACGATGCGTGCAGCGGATCACGGCAGTTGGCTGGGCACCACAGTCTTTGATGGTGCGCGATTCTTTGACGGGCTGGCCCCTGATCTTGAGGCACATTGCGAACGAGCCAACCGCTCAGCCAAAGCATTGATGATCACACCAACTGTTTCTACATCCGAAATGGTAGATATTGCTTGGGAAGGGCTGCGTAAATTCCCCGAGAAAACCGCGGTTTATATCCGCCCCATGTATTGGGCCATTGATGGTGACATGACGGCGATCGTTCCCAAAGAAGGGTCCACCGGCTTCGCTTTATGTCTGGAAGAAATTCCGATGGCCCCCGCGGACGCCGCCGCAACGTTAACGCGTACACGGTTTCGCCGCCCCGTCATGGAAGACGCGGTCGTCAACGCCAAGGCGGGTTGCCTCTATCCAAACAACGCGCGCATGCTTGCCGAGGCCCGCACCAAAGGGTTCAACAACGCACTTGTGGCAGATGCAATTGGCAATGTCGCAGAAACGGCAACCGCCAACGTCTTTATGGTCAAGGATGGAACAGTGTTCACCCCCGTTCCAAATGGTACTTTCTTGGCCGGTATCACGCGCGCACGCCATATTTCAAATTTCAAAGCCAACGGAATAGACGTCATCGAAGACGTCCTGAGCTTTGATCACTTCCACGACGCGGATGAGGTGTTCATGTCCGGCAACATGAATAAAGTCACACCAATCAAAGCCTTTGATGACACACAATATCAAATCGGCCCGATAACGCGTCAGGTCCGCGAGATGTATTGGGATTGGGCTTTAACCACTAAGCCATGACAATTGCGGCGTTGCGCCGCGCACGCCCATAGGTCATGTTGTTACTGATACTGAACCGGGGTTCGAAAAGATGCGCAAATTTCTTGTCGTGCTGGATGACAGTCGGGAATGCTTGAACGCGATGCGTTTCGCAGCAATGCGAGCGGCGCATACGGGCGGAGGTGTGGCCATACTTTCGGTTATCGCACCAGAAGAGTTCAATCACTGGATTGGCGTCGGTGCGGTAATGCGAGAAGAAGCACGCGAACGGATCGAAGTGCATTTCGAAGTCTTTGCGAAATGGATGCGGGACAGGCAGCATGTCGATCCAGAACTGATCATCCGTGAAGGACAGCCTTTGGATGAAATCGTTGCGCATATTCAGCAAGATTCTGAGATTGGTGTTTTGGTCTTGGGCGCGGGCACAGGTAAAAAAGGCCCCGGTCCGTTGGTTACTCAGCTGTCTCGCAACTCGGGTGCTTTGCCGATCCCAATCACAATTGTTCCCGGCGATCTAAGCAAAGAAAAGCTTGAAGCCATCACCTGACATCAAGAAGCAATCATTCCTGTGTTTCAGCGACTGACGGCACTCAATACACCCAGCCGGATGTGGGCCGTTTCGTGTAAAAACGATTTCATGGTAATTCGCCATTTCATGTCAGTTACAAACCCGACCAATGTTTCATCGCCAAGTGAATAACATTAAGGTTTAGAACCATTCCAAACTCTTGACACCGCGCGGGTCCATCCGCATATCTGTTGAACCTGCGAGAAAGGGCTGACCTATGTTCATTCAAACCGAGTCTACACCAAATCCTGCGACACTGAAATTCCTACCCGGACAAACAGTGCTTGAAATGGGAACAGCCGATTTTCCGACACCGGATGCAAGTGAAAAATCCCCGCTGGCAAAGCGTATTTTTTCCGTGGACGGCGTGACCGGCGTTTTCTTTGGAACTGACTTTGTCACCGTGACCAAAGCCGATGCGACGGATTGGGATCATATCAAACCCGCAATATTGGGCGCGGTGATGGAACATTACCAATCCGGTCAACCTGTAATGGAAGGTGATCATCAACCTGCCTCGGGCCATGCGGCCCATGATGGCGAAGATTCTGGTGTTGTCGATCAGATCAAGGAATTGCTGGACACACGGGTACGCCCCGCTGTTGCTCAGGACGGGGGCGATATTACCTTTCACGGGTTCGATCGCGGTATCGTCTATCTTCACATGCAAGGCGCTTGTGCAGGCTGCCCGTCTTCAACGCTGACGCTCAAGATGGGAATTGAAAACTTGCTGCGTCACTACATCCCCGAAGTGACTGAGGTACGTCCGGTGGCAGTTTGAGCCCCCCTGACATTGCCTTATTAAGATGAAACCCGATTCACTTATTCTGTCTTTTGATACATCGGCCGCGCATTGCGCGGCCGCTTTGAGTTCAAACGACACGGTGCTCGACACCATTTACGAGCCTATGAAAAAGGGGCAAAACGAACGATTAATCGGGTTGCTTGAAAACCTTTTGGCCCGCCAGAACGCAAGTTGGTCTGATCTTGATGCGTTGGCTGTTGGCGTTGGCCCCGGAAATTTCACTGGTATCCGCATAGGGATTTCCGCCGCGCGTGGCCTGTCCCTTGGGCTTGGCATTCCGGCCTATGGGATCAATGGGTTTGAACAGCGCAATAACGTGCTGCAAGAAAGCGGTCTAATTTGCGTTCCGGGTCCCCGCGACCAATTATTCGTTGAATTGCCTGAAGGGCCGAGACTGATGCCCCTAGGCGACGCGGAACTGCTGGGCAAACCGATACTTCCCGATCCAGACCCCATTTTGTTGGTCAGCGCAATTGGGCATCTGGCACGTGCTGCCTGGCCAATATCACCTGCGCCCCCAACCCCTTTGTATATCAAGCCCGCCGACGCGGCACCGGCACGCGAAGGTCCCCCCAGGATATTAGATGACGCCTGAATTAATGGCGCAATTGCATGCCAAGTGCTTTCCGGAACGCCCTTGGTCAGCGGATGAATTTGACAATCTATCCCGCCAAAGCGGCTGTGTCGTTCAATGGGCACCCGAAAATTCAGGTTTTGTGGTGGCGCGGTCTGTTTTAGACGAAGCTGAAATTCTTACTATTGCGGTCGATCCAAAGTTTCGTCGCCGTGGTTACGGACGTCTCTTGATGCAAAACCTAAGCGATCACCTTGTCAAAGCACCCGTGCCCTGCGCGACATTGTTCTTGGAAGTCAGCGCGCAGAACAGACCTGCTTATAATTTATACATTCAATTGGGTTTTGTGGAATCAGGCAGACGCAAGGGATATTACCGCGATAATGCCGGTCAAAACGTTGATGCAGTGGTTATGACGGCAACTTGCCCTTTGGTCAGTTGATCGAAACCTGATCCAAACTGTTAAAAAGCGGTTGACGCTTGCGGGGGGGTGCGGCCTAATCCCGTATGATCTAAATGATCTCGGGTCGTCCCAAACTGCCAGAACGACCCCAACCACGAAATTGGGAGAGACATATGACATTTATGAAGAAGCTTCTGAGCGCGACAGCCGCAATGGCGTTGAGCGCCGGGGCCGCTTTGGCCGAACCTGCCCTCATCTTCGATCTTGGCGGGAAATTCGACAAGAGCTTCAACGAAGCGGCCTTTGGCGGTGCGCAGCGTTGGGCCGAGGAAACTGGCGGCACATTCCGCGAAATCGAATTGCAATCTGAAGCTCAGCGCGAACAAGCACTGCGTCGTTTTGCCGAAGCGGGTGCCAACCCGATCGTAATGGCCGGTTTCGCGTTTGCAGACGCATTGAGCCAAGTCGCCGTCGATTACCCGGACACAAAGTTTGCCGTTATCGACGTGAATTGGCTAGACCTGCCAAACGTGCGCGGCATCGGCTTTGCCGAACATGAGGGGTCTTACCTTGTTGGAATGATGGCGGCAAAAGCGTCAAAATCCGGCACAGTTGGCTTTATCGGCGGGATGGACATCCCACTGATCCGCAAGTTTGCTTGTGGCTATGCACAAGGTGTCAAAGCTGTGAACGCAGACGCAACGGTTGTCGCGAACATGACCGGGACAACTCCGGAAGCTTGGAACGATCCGGTTAAAGGGTCCGAGCTGACAAAAGCGCAAATCAGCCAAGGCGCTGACGTTGTGTATGCGGCCGCTGGCGGTACAGGTGTGGGCGTTTTGCAAACTGCGGCCGACGAAGGCATTTTGTCCATCGGCGTGGATAGCAACCAGAACTATTTGCACTCAGGCAAAGTTCTTACATCCATGATGAAGCGCGTGGATAACGCTGTGTTTGATGCCTTTACACAAGGTGCTGACCTTGAAACGGGCAACTTCACTATGGGGTTGGCAAATGGTGGTGTTGGCTATGCACTGGACGAACACAACGCGGCATTGGTGTCTGACGACATGAAATCCGCAGTGGACGGAGCATTGTCAAAAATCGCGGATGGCTCGTTGGCTGTGCACGATTATACATCAGACGACAGCTGCCCAGTTCTGAACTTCTGATCTGACGCAGATTCAGGCCGCACGCCATAAGTGCGTGCGGCTTACCTATTTTTGGAAATTCATCTCATGAGCGCGCCCGCCATTGAACTCAAAGGCATTTCAAAAGCCTTTGGCCCGGTCCAGGCAAACAAGGACATTTCGATCTCTGTCATGCCTGGTACGATCCATGGGATCATCGGCGAAAACGGGGCCGGTAAATCCACGCTCATGTCGATTTTGTATGGATTTTACAAAGCGGATGCCGGTGAAATTTTCATCGCGGGCAAAAAGACGCAAATTCCTGACAGTCAGGCGGCAATTGCTGCTGGCATCGGAATGGTTTTCCAGCACTTTAAGCTGGTCGAAAATTTCACGGTCCTCGAAAATATCATTCTAGGGGCCGAGGACGGACAGTTGTTGCGTCCCTCATTGACCAAAGCGCGAAAGACGTTGCTTGAGTTGGCCAAAGAATATGAGCTGAACGTCGATCCGGACGCGGTCATCGAAGACATTGGCGTTGGGATGCAACAGCGTGTTGAAATCCTAAAAGCTCTTTATCGTCAGGCCGACATTCTGATTCTGGATGAACCGACGGGTGTGTTGACACCTGCCGAAGCCGATCAGTTGTTCCGCATCCTTGAACGTCTGAAAGAAGAAGGCAAAACAATCATTCTGATCACGCACAAACTGCGCGAGATCATGGATACAACGGACACCGTCAGCGTCATGCGGCGCGGCGAAATGACCGCAACGGTCAAAACCGCAGAAACCAGCCCCCCCGAGCTTGCCGAATTGATGGTCGGGCGCAAAGTGTTGTTGCGCGTTGATAAAACACCGGCGCAAGCCCGTGATGTTGTGTTGGACGTCCGGGATTTGCGTGTCAAAGATGACAAAGGTGTGGAGCGTTTGAGAGGTATCAACCTTCAAGTCCGCGCAGGTGAAATTCTTGGGATTGCCGGAGTTGCCGGGAATGGACAATCAGAGCTGCTTGAAGTTTTGGGTGGTTACATGACCGGAAAAGGCATTGTGTCCTTGAATGGGAAACCCATTGATCTGACAGGGAAAAACTCGGACGGCCAATCGCGACGCGCAAACGGAATTGCCCACGTACCAGAAGATCGCCAACGCGAAGGCTTGATCATGGATTTCACGGCTTGGGAAAACACCGCTTTTGGATATCACCGGGACGAAGCCTACAAATCTGGTATCTTAATGGATAATGCGGCCATCAAGGCCGACACCGAAGCGAAAATGGAACGCTTTGATGTGCGCCCGCCCAATCCGCGCCTTGCTGCGAAGAACTTTTCAGGTGGCAATCAGCAAAAAATCGTTCTGGCGCGTGAAATCGAACGCAAGCCCGAATTGTTGCTGGTTGGTCAACCAACCCGCGGCGTAGACATCGGTGCGATTGAATTCATTCACCAACAGATCGTCGCCCTGCGGGATGAGGGCAAAGCAATCCTGCTAGTGTCTGTCGAACTGGACGAGATTATGGGCCTGTCGGATCGCATTGCGGTCATGTTTGACGGACAGATCATGGGTGAACGGCTTCCGGACGCGACGGATGAAAAAGAGCTTGGACTGCTTATGGCGGGAATAACCGACTTCGACACAGCTCATCCCATTGAAGAGGCGCGATAAGATGCAAAAGATGCCACAATGGGCAGAAGTCCTTCTTGTTCCGCTGATCTCTTTGTTTCTGGCGGCTGCCTTATCCGCATTGGTCATTTTGGCGATTGGTGAAGACCCGATCGAAGCTGTGAAGCTGATGGTCATTGGATCCCTGACGACGACATACGGATGGGGCTACACCCTATATTATGCAACAAATTTTGTGTTCACGGGATTGGCCGTCTCAGTCGCCTATCATGCTGGGTTGTTCAACATCGGCGGCGAAGGCCAAGCAACACTTGGCGGTCTTGGCGTTGCCCTTGTTTGCCTGATGATCGACTGGCCACATTGGTCATTGGCAATGATTGCAGCCATCATTGGGGCAGCGGCTTTTGGTGCGTTATGGGCGCTGATCCCCGCCTATTTACAAGCCAAACGTGGCAGCCACATCGTGATCACCACGATCATGTTCAATTATATCGCGGCCTCGTTCCTTGTATATATTCTGGTCAATGTGCTGCGCCCCAAGGGTGCAATGGATCCGGCATCCGCGCGTTTTTCCGAAACCGTTCAACTGCCATCGCTTCATGACATATTGGGCGTCTTTGGTATCGAATTCTCAAAGGCTGCGCCTGCCAATATTTCTTTGTTTGTCGCCATCGCTGCCTGTATTTTAGTATGGGTTTTGATTTGGCGTACGCGCTTGGGCTACGAAATCCGAAGTCTTGGAAAATCAGATAGTGCTGCGAGATACGCCGGTATTCCACCGGCCAAAATCATCATCATCACAATGCTGATTTCGGGCGGATTGGCGGGGTGCATGGCGATCAACAATGTCATGGGCGAAGCCGAACGCCTTGTGTTGAACGCAACAGAAGGCGCTGGTTTCATCGGCATTGCTGTCGCGCTTATGGGTCGCAATCACCCAGTCGGTGTGTTCGTTGCAGCCATCCTGTTTGGGTTCCTATATCAAGGCGGCGCAGAACTGGCGTTATGGACGTCTATTCCGCGCGAACTGATCGTCGTGATCCAAGCGCTTGTTATCTTATTCACCGGCGCATTGGACAACATGGTGCGGATGCCGCTTGAACGTCTCTTCCTCGCATTTGACAGAAAGCCCGGATAATGGATTTCGCAACACTCATCCAACTTCTCGACTCTACGGTCCGATCCGCCACGCCGCTTTTGTTCGCATGCCTTGCCGGGTTGTATTCCGAACGGGCCGGTATTTTTGACATTGGCCTCGAGGGCAAAATGCTGGCCGCGGCCATGTTTTCCGCAGCTTTCGCAGCCTTCAGCGGATCTGTGTGGATTGGTTTGATGGCAGGCATCGGTGCGTCGATGATGCTAAGCCTTCTGCACGGAGTCGCGTCCATCACATTCCGAGGCAATCAGTTGATATCAGGCGTTGCCATTAATTTTCTGGCGGTGGGTATGACTGTTCTTTTTGCACAGGCCTGGTTTGGTCAGGGCGGACGGACATCGCAATTGTCTGGCAGTGAACGCTTTGAACCCATCACACTGCCATTTGCCGACCAAGTGGCTGATGTTCCCTATTTTGGTCCAATCTACTCTGAACTGATTTCTGGGCATTTCATACTGGTTTACATCGGCTTTCTGGCCGTACCGCTCACATGGTGGGTGCTGTATCGCACACGGTTTGGATTGCGCTTGCGTGCTGTCGGCGAAAACCCGGCGGCTGTCGATACGGCGGGCGTTTCGGTAATCGGCTTGCGCTATGCCGCGATTTGCATATGCGGCTTGTTGTGCGGATTGGCCGGTGCATATCTGTCCACCGCATTGCAGGCGGGTTTCGTCAAGGACATGTCCTCAGGACGCGGGTTTATCGCGCTGGCCGCCCTTATCTTTGCGAAATGGCGACCATGGCATGCGTTGGGTGCAACGTTACTGTTTGGAATGTTTACCGCGTTGGAAACACGTCCCGACGTGATCGAGGCGGTAATTGGGTTCAAGGTCCAAGGCCAACTGCTAACCGCATTGCCCTACATCATGACCGTGATCATCTTGGCCGGTTTCGTCGGTAAGGCTATTCCACCGCGCGCCGGTGGGCAGCCATATGTCAAAGAACGTTGAAACAGGTCAGAATTCCATACGTCCAGCTCTGTTATTCTGGTGAGTCCAATTTGTGCCTGCGCACTCTGACACCTTGATTTCGCACCTGCAGCAGGATTAGGAGGGGTCATGCAAATATACCTCCCTATTGCTGAGGTGTCAGTGAACGCCTTTCTTCTGCTAGGTCTTGGTGGTCTAGTCGGAATTCTGTCTGGCATGTTTGGCGTGGGTGGCGGGTTTCTGATGACGCCATTGCTGTTCTTTATCGGCATACCCCCTGCTGTTGCTGTTGCCACCGAAGCCAACCAGATCGTAGCATCGTCGTTCTCTGGGGTCTTGGCGCATCTGCGACGAAAGACCGTCGATCTTAGGATGGGCACCGTCTTGCTGATCGGGGGTCTTTTTGGGGCCGCTATCGGCGTCGTTATCTTCAACTATTTAAAGTCCGTGGGCCAAGTCGATTTGCTTGTTCGCCTTTGCTATGTTGTCTTCCTTGGCGTCATTGGCGGACTGATGTTCATCGAAAGCCTGCGCGCGTTGCGCAAATCCGCGAAAGGCGTGTCGATGCCGTCGCGCCGGAAACACGGGCTTATTCACAAGCTGCCTTTCAAAATGCGGTTCCGGGTTTCGGGCCTTTATATCTCGGTCATCCCACCGCTTTTGGTCGGGGTGTGTGTTGGTATTCTGGCGGCAATTATGGGTGTCGGTGGTGGATTTATCATGGTCCCTGCCATGATCTATTTGCTGGGTATGCCCACCAAAGTGGTTGTTGGAACGTCGCTGTTCCAAATTATCTTTGTCACTGCGTTCACCACAATGTTGCATGCTACGACGAACTTTACCGTCGATATCGTTTTGGCCGTCTTGTTGTTGGTCGGCGGCGTTATCGGTGCTCAGATCGGTGCCCGCATTGGTGTGAAAATGAAGGCCGAACAGCTTCGTATTCTGTTGGCAATCATGGTGCTTGCTGTGTGTGGGAAATTGGGCCTCGATCTTCTGATAATGCCAAGCGAGCTCTTTTCGCTGGGTGCAGCAGGAGGTCACTGATGCGCTATTTGATCGCTTGCCTTTTGCTTCTGGTCAGCCCTGCATGGGCAGAGACCGTTGTACTTGGCCTTAGTCAGGACGAGGTCGCAATCACCACCAGCTTTGACGGATCAGAGATCCTGATTTTTGGCGCCGTCAAACGTGAGGCTCCAATCCCCGAAGGCCCACCGCTGCACGTGCTGATCACAGTCGCCAGCCCGTCCGAGCCCATCACAGTGCGCCGGAAAGAAAAGCGGTTCGGTATCTGGATCAATACCGATTCCGTTGAGATAGACTCAGCGCCAAGTTACTATGCTGTTGCAACCAGTGGCCCCTTTTCAGAAGTGATCAATAGCGTCGACGACCTGCGGCACAAGATATCTATTCCACGCGCAATTCGGTCAGTTGGGGCACCGTCTTCGGTTACAAACGCATCCAGCTTTACCGAAGCGTTGATCCGCATCCGGTCTAACAGTGGTCAATATCAAGTTCTGGAAAATCAGGTTGTCGTCGACGACCAAACGTTGTTTCGGGCGCGTGTTCGCCTGCCTGCCGCATTGTCCGAAGGTGACTATACCACGCGCATTTTCCTGACCCGCGACGGATCAGTAATTTCTAGTTTTGAAACCGGCATCGATGTGCGCAAAGTCGGCCTAGAACGGTGGCTTTACACAATGAGCCGCGAACAATCGCTGTTATACGGCCTTATGTCTTTGGCGATTGCAATCGCTGCAGGTTGGGGTGCTTCAGCCGCGTTTTCGCTGATCTTGCGCAACTAGGCGTTTAACCGCGCCCGACATACGGCATACGGTTGGCCATCACAGTCATGAACAAGATGTTTGTTTCCAATGGCAAAGACGCCATATGCATGACCGAACGCGCCACATCATCAACCGCCATCGTTGGCATATCGGGAACTTGGGCTTTCATTGCAGCCACCATTTCGCTTTCGGCGTTGCCGATATCGATCTGACCGCAGGCGATATTCAATTCACGCCCATCAAGGCTTAGTTGCCGCGTCAATCCAGTGATTGCGTGTTTCGTGGTCGTATAAGTTATCGCGTTTTCACGGGGCACATGGGCCGATATCGAACCATTGTTGATGATGCGCCCCCCACCCTGTTTTCGCATTTGTGCAAAAGCCGCGCGTGCGCATAAAAACATGCCCGTCAAATTGACATCAAGAGCACGCTGCCAATCCTCAACCGGAGTTTCATCAATCGGCGCTGCAGGTACAAAAATACCTGCGTTATTGAACAAAACATCCAACTGGCCCGTGCGTTCCACCAACGAGGCCACACATTGTTCAACGTCTTCTTCCCGTGTCACGTCACCGGGTAACGCCAATGCGTTTTCATAACGATTTGCGATCTCGTCCAATGGCTCAACGCGGCGTGCCATCAGGCCAACCGACCACCCCGCTTGCAAAAAATGTTCAGCCGTCGCGCGTCCGATGCCAGAGCTTGCCCCAGTGATCAAAATTGTATTCATATCTCTTCCTCTGTCTGTTCCAACGTCAGCGGCGCTTGGGCCACCGCCTTGAGATCATCCACCCGAAGCGCACCATTGGGTTTGGACAAACGCGGGCGAACAACCCAATGAAGGCGTTCTTGCGCTCGGGTAATCGCCACATAGGCCAATCGTTTCCACAAAGGCTGGCCGGCCTCAGTGCGGCCTGCGCGGGCTGCGGCCCACAGATCCGGCGCAAACACCTGAACCGTTTCCCATTGCGACCCTTGCGCCTTGTGAATCGTAACTGCTGCCCCGTGCAAAAACGTGGCACCCATTCGCGCTGCATAAGGAATAAAGGGTTCTTCTTCGTTTGGTTTTTCAATTTTGACGATGGATGCTGCACTGATCTGAGGGTCCAACGCACCAACAACATGAAGCTTGGAAAACCCCGGCTTTCGCCCTGGCCCCAAATAAATGACCTGCGCGCCTTTGATCAAACCGCGGGCTTCCAGATCGAGACGTTTCTTGCGATGCTTTAGGGGCAATTCCAACCCGTCACAAATTAACGGCTCGCCCTCTAGCAACATGTCTTCGGGAGCCTCGTACACGCGCCTGAACGCATCGATCAATCGAATGCGCGTCGCATTGCGCCACACCAAAACCGGGCTGCGCGCCATCATGTCAACTTCGACACGTTGCCCCCAAACAACCCGATCATCCTTTTGCGCCGCGTCCTGCACCATCTGTTCGAAATCTTCGAAGGACAACGCCGGGTCCGCCAAAGCATGAGCCAAATCCAGAATAGGATTGTCCGCTTCTTGCCGGTGAATACGGTTCAAGTGCTTGAGGCGGGTTTCCGGCAAGCTGTCAAATACCATCGCACCAGATTGATTGACCGGGGCCAGCTGCGCCGGGTCCCCAAACAAAACCAAGGTTGGGAAAATCTCTTTCAAATCTTGAAACTGGCGGTCATCAAGCATCGATGATTCATCGACAAAGCCGATATCAAGCGGTTCTTCGCGACGTTTCCAACCCGTGATGAAATCAGAACCACGCAGACCTGCTGCGGCCAGAGCACCGGGAATAGACTTGTTATTTTGGTAAAAGGCAAAAGCACGATCCAACGCTTGATCGGTTAAACCCTCAACATCGGGGCGTTCACCATTTCCCGCCAACCATTCTGCAATACGTTCGTATTCGGGATCATAGACCGGCGTATATAATATCCGGTGGATGGTCGTTGCCGGAACTCCACGAAGCCGCAATACGCTGGCTGCCTTGTTCGTTGGGGCAAGAATGGCAAGCGTGCGTCGGTCTTTGCGTTTGCGGGATTCATAATCACCTGAAACGACGTCGACACCGGCCCCTTCCAACGCTTTGTAAAGCTCGGCCAGCAGCATAGTCTTGCCAGACCCCGCTTTGCCCGTAATCGCCATCACGCCAGCCCCTGCTTCGCGCGGGGGCATAAGCAAGCTGTCGTCCAGATTCACCCCAGATTGCGCAAGCAATTGGCTGACGTCGTCATAGGTGCTGGCTTGGTCGTCCGAAAATGTAAGAGCAGTTGTCATGCGCGGGACCCTATAGCCGGGTCCCGACAGGGGCCAGAGCGATCAGGCGATTGCGGCTAACTTCTGTGGAGTAGTTTGCCCGCCAAAAGCTCGATCAAACCACAATTGTGAAACCGCCAAAGAAACACCAGCCCGTCGCGCAACCCGTGCCTGTGCGTCAGGTTCAAAATGCCACAATCCAACACTGATCTTGTCACGGCCTTCACCGCTTGTACCAAGAACGTCAGGCGAAGACCCGATCATTCGGTAAATGCGCACCATCCGCGCATCAAAGACGCCAACAAAGTGATGAATATCAAAGTTTTGCATGATTTCACCACCCGCCAACATCAAGGCTGCGGCTACATGGCTTCCTGCCCCTTGAGACAGACAAAAGCGTGTGCATTCCCAGATTGTCGGGCTTTTGATAGGGCCACTCATCAAGTCGCCAAAGTGTTCGTTAACCATAGTGCGGCCAGTCGTTGGCAAAAACCGCATGGAACCACCGTGTGACCCATCAGCTTGTTCCCAAATCACATAAAGCGGATCAAGTTCGTCATATTGATCGACCTCCATTCCGTCACGATCAACGCTCACGTCCCACCCCAACCGTGTCTGAAACTGATCAGCCCGGTCGCGAAACATTGTATCGCGCAATTTCGGAAATTTGTGTAGGTCGTGGCCATAAACGTAACGCAGCATGAAGCTCTCCTTGTTCGCTCTGGGGCCTCCCGTACCCCGGTACAATCAAAGCTCTACAGCCATTAATGTTAACGAATTGGCACATGCCCGTGCTTCGATATCAAAGCGCCCGCAACAGTCTTATACGACAATCAGGCCTCGGCTCATGGCACGTGCGACGGCGTGGGTCGTGTTCATCGCACCCAGTTTAAAGCGCGCGCTTTCGATATAGACGCGCAAAGTATGTTCCGATATTTCAAGGCTTTGCGCGACTTGCGCCCGATTGTACCCCATTGCAAGCATTGTCATGGCGTCCACTTCTCGTGGGCTCAAAGCTTGTGCTGCTTCTGGTTGACGATCCGGCTCAAAATCAAGCGCTTTTTCATTAAAATAGTGCGCAATTAAAATCAAATCGCGTCGATGAGAGTCTGTCCAGCCGCCCCATTCCGCGTCGCTGCACGTGTGATTTACTGTGAAAAGAGCGAATTGACCGTTAGGGCCTCGAATCGGAACCGAAAAGCCCTGATTGCCCAGTCCGTATTCCATCGCCTCTTTCTGAAACGCCCGTGCTGCTTTTGACGACCAGTCGAGCCGTTTCCAATCCACCGGGTGAAATTGCTGGAAACACCCAACGATAACCGGGTCTATCCGTAGATAGTTTTGTTCTAAATAGCGTTCGCGCCAATCGTCTGAATAAGTACCGCATCCGTATTGATCTCCCGCACTGTCGACCCAGTGATAGACCACGTGGTCCACATTGTAGTGTTTTTGCAGTTGTTCTGTCGCCGCTTGCAAAGCCTCCAAGCCTTCAGCGCGTTCCAACTCCTCCAATATATTTTCCAGCCGAAGCACAGCCGTCTGAGCCAATTGCATGCTCACTTTCCTTTAGCGTAGCAATCTCGGCCATTGCGACAATCGACGTATCATCCAACTGTTCAGCCAGGGCAGGCATGTTGTTGTCACGCGCGAATGATTTCAGGTCCGAAAGTACGTCCAATATCCATTCTCTTCTCATGCAAACTCACCTCTAGATGGTTAATGATCGGTTAACACAACTATAACCTGTAAGACTTGTTTAAAGAAACCCGCGTATTTCCCCTCCCCAGAAATGGTGAGGGGAAGAATTACAACTTACTGAAAAGACTAAGGCGACGCTTCTGAATAGAATTTACGAAGCGCGATCCAAACGATTCGCATGCTGTTTCAAGGGGAATCATCGACGTCGGCACCTTAACGCCGAGCCTCCAAAACGTCCTCAAGAGTACGTAGCCCGGTTTTGGGGGCTTGAACCAGCACACTCATGTTGCCCGGCTTGTGTTCGTTTCGCAGCATCCTCATATGCGCTTCGGGTAGGTCGTTCCACAAGAACACCTCGGACATGCAAGGATCAAGACGACGTTCCACCATCAACTTGTTTGCAGCCGCCGCTTGTTTGAGATGCGCAAAATGTGACCCCTGCAACCGTTTTTGGTGCATCCACATATATCGCACGTCGAATGTGAGGTTATACCCCGTGGTGCCCGCGCAGATCACGACCATGCCGCCTTTTTTCACAACAAAGGTCGACACCGGGAACGTACTTTCGCCCGGATGTTCGAACACCATATCGACATTCATGCCTTTTCCGGTGATGTCCCAGATCGCTTTGCCAAACTTGCGCGCCTCTTTGAACCAGTTCGCATATTCGGGTGTATTCACCGTGGGCAATTGCCCCCAACAGTTAAAGTCTTTGCGGTTGAGAACGCCCTTTGCGCCAAGATCCATGACGAAATCGCGTTTGCTTTCGTCACTGATGACACCAATTGCATTCGCACCAGCTGTGTTGATGAGTTGGATCGCATAGGACCCCAATCCACCGGATGCGCCCCAGACCAGCACGTTCTGTCCCGGTTTCAAATCATGTGGTTCGTGCCCAAACAGCATTCGATACGCCGTGGCAAGCGTCAGCGTATAACACGCGCTTTCTTCCCATGTCAGGTGCTTTGGACGTGGCATAAGTTGCTGGGATTGCACGGCAGTAAACTGTCCGAATGATCCATCCGGCGTCTCGTATCCCCAAATGCGCTGACTGTCCGAGAACATCGGATCGCCGCCATTACATTCTTCGTCATCGCCATCGTCTTGGTTGCAGTGGATCACGACCTCGTCGCCCACTTTCCAGCGCTTAACCTTGTCGCCTACGGCCCAAACGATGCCTGCCGCGTCTGACCCTGCAATGTGATAGGGCTGGCCATGTCCATCAAAGGGGCTGATCGGCGTCCCCAAGGCGGCCCATACTCCGTTGTAGTTCACGCCTGCAGCCATAACGAGGACAAGCACATCCTGGCTGTCTAGTTTCGGAATATCGACAACTTCCTGCTGCATCGCAGTATCAGGGTTGCCATGCCGTTCTTTTCGAATGGCCCATGCGTACATTTTCTTGGGTAAATAGCCCATCGGGGGAATTTCCCCCATCTCGTAAAGGTCTTTCTCCGGCGCTTCGTAAGTCGCCATCCCGCCGTCAAGTGCCATACCTGCCTCCTTCATAGAATACCTTTCTGCTGCAACGCAGAATCGAAATCGTTCCAAACGAATACGAAGTACGACGCAACATTACAATAGTATCTATAGTCTATTTTGTAATTTTATGACTTTGCATGTGCAGAATGTTCTAAATTCACCGCTAAATCAGCAGAGTGACAGTTCGCAAGCGAGTTTGCGTAATAGCGTATCAGATCAGTTTCGGCGGGGTTCATGGACCATAAACCTTCTTTCAATTCGATTAATTCCCGAGATTCCATCTGCTTTAATGCGCCCTCGACCATTGCATCAAACGCCTCTTTTTCGCCTTCCAAGGGCTGTGACTTGGTGCCCTTTGTCCAAGACGCCGCTGCGGTCTTGATCTGTTCTTCGGTCTGCGCCACCTCTGCTTGCAACAAGACCGTCGCGACCAACGGCACGCCTAGAACGGGCATTTGCTGCCCAATGCGGTGT
Organism: Paracoccaceae bacterium; assembly: GCA_039984715.1. Lineage (GTDB taxonomy): Bacteria > Pseudomonadota > Alphaproteobacteria > Rhodobacterales > Rhodobacteraceae > JABSSA01. The sequence continues at coordinate 65,328 of JBDWUA010000015.1, forward strand.
AAAAGATCATCTGCAAGGGTTTCGATGTTTTGCGGATCTTTTTGCGCCGAAAGCATCAAAGGTTCTCCGAAAACGACGCCTGCTTGTCCAAACTTATGAAAACGGCCCGTGACAGTCGCCCAAAGTTTTGTAACGATAAAACCCGTCAAAACGGAAATACGGACCCCGAATCTGCGCTGGCCAGTCTTGGCAGCTTTGGCAAGAACTCGATCTTCCAAAACACGGTCATAATTGATTGCAACGGGAACAAAGGCCACGTCGCGCGTGTCTGGTGTCCATTCTGAAACCACATAGGCAAGTAAACCCATTTTTGGCGGCATCAACCGTCCATCAAGAGATAACCCACCTTCCGGAAAGATCGCCTGGGTGACACCACCAGCCGTCGCCATTTGAACATAGCGCGCCAGTACCCTGCGATATAACGCGCCACGCGACTTGCGACGAATAAAGTACGCACCCATTGATTTTATCAGTCGACTTAGGGGCCAAACACGCGCCCATTCTCCGACTGCATAACTTAACGCAGATGATCGCGCGGCCAAGTAAGTCACCAGCACGTAATCCATGTTTGACCGGTGATTCATGATAAAAACAACCGTTGCGTCTTCGGGTATCCTTTTCAAAGTTTCTGTATTTCCCGAACCGGTCTTCACATCATACAGCATATTGGCCAACAAACGTGCCGCCCGAATTCCAAAACCAAAATATGCAAATGCGGAAAACGAAGGCACGATTTCACGCGCGTATTGTCGTGCCCTTTCAAACGCCACGTCTTCACGTTCGCCGCGCTTGCGTGCGTCTTCAACAATCGCTTCGGTGACTTGCGGATCATAGATAAGACGCTGAATCATGTCTGTTCGACGCGCCAGTTTGAACGGTTCAATCGGCCGCGCCAACCGAGTGTTCAGCTTTGCAACTGCGCGTTCCAAACGACGGCGAAAATACCAACGTACAGATGGGAATAAGAAGTGAGAGGCAAATGTAACCGTCGCGAACACGACGATAAGGATAAAAAACCATAAAGGGACTTCGACGACTTGTGTCATAAAGTTATGCTATGCAGCCATGCGCGTTGCGGTAAAGCTCAATGATATCAAATTCAACTTTGCTTGGCTTTAAAGTTTGGAGACCTCAACATCTATACCCAAGACTCTTTTTTCACATTGTCTCCGCTGGCCCAGGCCGGCCTGGGCGCAGTGTCTGCACTTCTTGCTATTCTGACCGTTTGGATCGTTTACAAGTCAACACGCCGATTTCCCTTGCCGATCCGGCTGGTTATCGCGTTGGCGGCGATCTGGGTTTTCATTTGGGTATCGCCACAAATTTACTATGCCTACTATTTGACTATTTTCGATGACCTGCCCCTCCAACTGGTGATCAAGGCTCCTCCTAGCCCATTGCAGTTTTTGCGTTTTCTAACCTTTACGGAACACTCCTCAATGTCTGCTCATAGCGTCGGAGTGTTAGGTTGGGCTTCTATTCTTGCTGCGGCTGCGAAAAAAACACGTCCGCGCCGCAGTGCAGCGAATTGACAAAGCCACAATATGTCGGATAATCATCACGAAACGTAATTTTGTTACCTATCACCTCAGGAGCGCGTGATGACCGAGAGCACCAAAGATCGCCCGTGGCTTATCCGTACATATGCGGGGCATTCGACGGCCAAAGCATCGAACGCGCTTTACCGTTCAAATCTGGAAAAGGGCCAAACCGGGCTATCCGTTGCATTCGATCTGCCTACGCAAACTGGGTATGACAGCGATCATATTCTGTCGCGTGGCGAAGTTGGTAAAGTCGGTGTTCCGGTTTCTCATCTTGGGGACATGCGCGCACTGTTCGACAACATACCGCTTGAACAGATGAATACATCGATGACGATCAATGCGACCGCCCCTTGGTTGCTCTCGCTTTACATCGCAGTTGCCGAAGAACAGGGCGCAGATATTTCCAAGCTTCAGGGCACAGTCCAGAATGACCTGATCAAAGAATACCTGTCACGCGGAACATATATTTGCCCGCCAAAGCCTTCGCTAAGAATGATCGCTGATGTGGCTGAATATTGTTATGCCAATGTGCCTAAATGGAACCCGATGAATGTGTGTTCCTATCATTTGCAGGAAGCCGGTGCGACACCGGAACAGGAATTGGCATTCGCCCTTGCAACTGCGCAAGCTGTTCTTGATGAACTGCGTCCGCGCGTAGACCCCGCAGATTTCCCCGCAATTGTTGGTCGCATTTCGTTCTTTGTGAATGCTGGAATTCGCTTTGTGACTGAGATGTGCAAAATGCGGGCTTTTGTCGACCTATGGGACGAAATCTGTCTGGAACGATATGGTGTTGAAGACACAAAATTCCGTCGATTTAGATACGGCGTACAAGTCAATTCTTTGGGCTTGACCGAGCAACAGCCCGAAAACAATGTTTACCGTATCTTGATCGAAATGCTTGCCGTCACCCTGTCCAAAAATGCCCGCGCACGTGCGGTTCAATTGCCCGCTTGGAACGAAGCGCTTGGATTGCCGCGCCCTTGGGATCAGCAATGGTCCATGCGCATGCAACAAATTATGGCGTTCGAAACGGATTTGCTGGAATACGATGACCTTTTTGATGGCAACCCAGCTGTTGATCGCAAAGTCGAACAATTGAAAACCGGCGCTCGCCAAGAGCTTCGTCACTTGGCGGATATGGGCGGTGCCATTGCCGCCATTGATTACATGAAGTCTCAACTGGTCCAGTCCAATTCCGAACGGCTAAACCGCATCGAAAAGGGTGAAACCGTTGTGGTCGGCGTAAACAAATATACGGCCAGCGAACCATCCCCTTTGATGATGGGTGATGGTGGCATTATGGTCGTTGATCCAGCAGTTGAAGCCGAACAAATAGAACGGTTGAATGAATGGCGCGCAGCTCGTGACGCCACTGCGGTTGCCGACGCGCTTGATGCCTTAAAAAAGGCGGCGACATCGGGTGGCAATATCGTTCCGCCCTCTATTGTCGCTGCAAAAGCGGGCGTCACCACCGGTGAATGGGCCGCTGTCATGCGCGCTGAGCACGGTGAATACAGAGCGCCAACAGGTGTCGCGGCAGGCAGGTCTAATATGACCGATGGATTGGACGAATTACGTGATGCTGTCGACCAAGTCAGCACGCGCCTTGGGAAACGCCTTAAATTTCTGGTCGGTAAACCCGGATTAGATGGACATTCAAATGGTGCAGAACAAATCGCTGTACGTGCCCGAGATTGCGGTATGGACATTAGTTATGAAGGTATTCGCCTAACTCCAGAAGACATTGTCAAACGTGCAATTGACGAAGATGCCCATGTAGTTGGTCTTTCGATCCTGTCCGGCAGTCATATCCCCTTGGTCCAAGATCTATTGGATCGTATGGCTAACGCAGGATTGAAAGATATTCCCATCATTGTGGGTGGAATTATCCCTGAAGACGATGCTGAACAGTTGCGAAAAATGGGTGTGGAACGTGTCTACACCCCCAAAGATTTCGAACTGAACGCCATAATGAAAGACATCGTTGTTCTTGCCGACTTAGCATCAGGTGCCGCGAATTAGCGCCATCGGCGCAAACTGGCCTGACACAAAATGATAAAGCCATGCGTATTGCGCATTTCAAAAGTTGTTCTATTTTCGCGGTCACCAACTCGCAAATAAATAGGACAAAAAATGGCTGTTAATATCGCAAAATTGAGCCGCAAAGAGCTTGAAGTGTTGAAAGTCGACATTGAAAAAACTTTGGTTCAGCTAGAAAAAACGGAAAGAAAAGAAGCGAAAAAAGCCGCTGAGGACGCAGCGGCGAAGTTTGGCTTTACGCTTTCTGACTTGACCGGTGCGTCGGGAAAAGTACGTATTAACAAGGCGCCAGTGGCTCCGAAATACGCCAACCCGGGTGACGAATCACAAACTTGGAGCGGTCGCGGACGGCAGCCTCAGTGGTTTAAAGATGCTGTCGCATCGGGCAAGACTCCCGAAAAAATGGAAATTTGATCTCTTCTCCATTATCAAAAGTTGAATTCGTTCAATCGATAATGGAAATAGTTAATAAATAGTAAACCGGTGGTAAATAAAGTTTGCCACCGGTTTAATTAATTTATGAATTGGGAGAATTAACATGACAATTCACATCGGCGCTAAGGTAGGTGACATTGCCGAAACCGTTTTGATGCCCGGTGACCCCTACCGCGCAAAATGGGCTGCCGAGACCTTTCTGGACGATGCGGTCCTTGTGAATGAAGTCCGCGGCATGCTTGGCTTCACTGGCCTGTGGAATGGTCATCGCGTCACGATCCAAGGTTCCGGCATGGGAATGCCTTCTTTGTCGATCTACGCAAACGAATTGATTCGCGACTACAACGCACAAACTTTGATCCGCATCGGATCATGCGGCGGAATGCAACCTCAGGTAAACGTGCGCGATGTCATCATTGCAATGACAGCAAGCACAATAACGTCTCCGTCCTCTGGCATATTCAAAGAAGTGAACTTTGCCCCGGTCGCGGATTACACATTACTCAAAGCAGCCGTTGATGCCGCCGAAGCAAAAGGGACTAAGGTTCATGTCGGTGGCATATATTCGTCTGATGTCTTTTACGCTGAACGACCCGATTTGGACGAACAAATGGTGCGTCATGGAATTCTGGGCGTCGAAATGGAAGCCGCCGAGTTATACACGTTAGCGGCGCGTCATGGACGTCGTGCATTAGCGGTATTGACTGTTAGCGATCATTTGCAAACAGGTGAATCCTTGCCCAGCGAAGACCGCGAACGCTCCTTTGGCGAGATGGTGGAAATCGCTTTACAGGCCGCGTTTGCCTAACGGCCATGCGAGCGATCGTACCCATTTGCCTCAGGCGGGGTCCAGACTGTCGGATCACCCGCATCAAACACCTCGACCTTGAGCGGATGACACTGCGCAGTGTCGCTTGAATGGGTCGAAGAACAATCGCCCCCCGGACAGGCACTTAATCCACCCAAAATATCCATTTCAGCGACAAATTCGAGGTAATCGCCCGGGCGCACAGGGCTGGCCTTCATGAAATATTGGCCAGTGTCACGTGTGAAGCCTGTGCACATGAAAACGTTCAATACATCGTGCACGTGCCACTCTGCATCTGTTAACGACAACCCAGTTTCGTCAGCCAAGGCGCGCGTTAGGTTTGAGTGACAACAATGGTGGTACTGACCACTGTCCAACAAATTGTGAGTATACGGGTCACATCGGGTTCCGATCACGTCATGAACAGACCCGCCAAATTCGTCGATCCCATACCAATCTAGCGTATCAGCCAACACCGTCGCCATAGGCCGCAAATGAGGCAGGTTTGACCACAAACGGTCACCAGTGCTGACATGCGTTCCGTGCAAAGCTCTTGTTTTGCCAGAAAAGAACTTTTCTTTGATGTCATGCGCATTCCAAAGGTTAAGATCCCCAACCTGTGGCCCCTCAACGCTTGATATCCGAAACAATTGACCCGCTTTCACATGAAAACAAGCGGCTTCGCGCGGCGGAACAATTACCGTTTCGCGCAGGATCGCGTCCTTACGCAAACTGTCGATCCACCCCGTTTCGGGTCGTGGCAACGTGTCGTCCGGATAACATATGACAGGCGCAATGGAACGGCGACGGGTGGCATCTGATGGTTCTGTCACGAGGGGCTTGTCCTTGGTTCTGGTCGGTTAACACTAGACTGAACCAAATAGATCGCGGCGTCACCCAGCATTTCGCTCGGGCCGACAAAGGCGCAGTCTCACGTAACGCGCTATCCTGCTGTCAATTCTAAGAGCTGTGTAGCTGGGAACCTAGGTAGAAAGCGCGTTCAATCAAATCTTTGGCCTGATTGAACGCTGGAACCTTAGATCGTGCGTTCAACCATCATTTTCTTAATGTGTGCAATGGCTTCGGCCGGGTTCAGCCCTTTGGGGCATGTTTTAGTACAGTTCATGATCGTATGGCAGCGGTACAATTTGAACGGATCTTCCAACTCGTCCAATCGTTCGCCAGTGGCTTCATCACGGCTGTCGATGATCCAACGATATGCATGCAACAACGCTGCTGGCCCAAGATAGCGATCGCCGTTCCACCAATAGGATGGGCACGACGTCGAACAAGACGCGCACATGACGCATTCATAAAGCCCATCTAACTTTTTGCGATCTTCGATGGATTGCTTCCATTCCTTGGCCGGGCGGTTGGTTTTGGTTTCCAACCACGGCATGATCGATGCGTGTTGCGCATAAAAATGCGTCAGATCAGGGATCAAATCTTTGACCACTGGCATGTGAGGCAGCGGATAGACTTTTACGTCGCCTTTGACGTCGTCGATACCATAAATGCAGGCCAACGTATTGATCCCGTCGATGTTCATGGCACAACTGCCGCAAATACCTTCGCGGCACGACCGGCGAAATGTCAGCGTCGGGTCAATTTCATTTTTGATCTTGATCAACGCGTCCAACATCATCGGGCCGCAATTGTCCAAGTCCACGAAATATGTATCGACGCTTGGATTTTTCCCGTCGTCAGGATTCCAACGATAGATGTGGAACGCACGCAAATTCGTTGCGCCTTCCGGTTTGGGCCACGTTTTGCCCGTCCGAATGCGTGAATTCTTAGGAAGCTTTAGCTGTACCATTCTACACCCCTTCTAAGAGAGATCCGAGGCTGTTTACCAAAACCCCGGCCAAACAAGTTTGCGTCTCGCGTCGCTCAAGTACAGTGCGCACAAGCGCGACGGTCGAATCTGAAACGCCGATGACGGCGTCTTTCGCGAATTCTCCGATTTCACGGGATGACGCGTTGTCGATCACACAATCCGTCGCCGGCGTCACGGCGGACGCAGGGACCGCCGGGAACCGAGTTGTTAGCGTTTCTGCTACGGCCGCCTTCGCACTGCGACGGGCAACATTGTCAACAGCTTGCTGCGTCTCGGCGCAACCTGCCAGAACCAGAAACACCAGACCGGATTTTAATATCCCACGCAAAGGCTGCTCCCACCTTGCATGACACCTGAGTCTTTGCGGCATCCCGCGACTGGAATGGCCGGGTGCGCTTTTGAACCATGACCGGATAGGCTTCCGTTCACTTGCCCTGCCAAAGCGAGACATTCGCGGTAATCTCTATTTACTCTTCGTATGCCAACAGTCGATCCCGCAATACCGCCAAAAATCGCACCGTCACCTGACGCAGCTACAACTCCGGCAGTCAGCACTAAACCCACAATAATCCGACCATTTCGATCACGCTTACATTCTCGAGCTGGAATTAGGCTATTTGCAGCAACAACTTCTCCGCGTTTGCTACCGTCAAATTGAACACCGCGTTTATCAAGCAGACAATCATTCACATTGCGTGCCCCAACTTCCGTGCCACCTGTCCCAGGTTGGACTTGCAACTTTCTCTTGCCAACCAGTTCATAGGCCCCTGGCGCGCGCGTCTCGCCAATGCATTGCAAAACAAGATTGCCCAATGTCGTCGTTTGTTGAGCACTGGCCTGAATTGGTCCAATCAATATCGCAAGCATAACAGCTGCAAAAAAAGTCAGTGTTTTCATCAGTAAACCCTCGCCTTCGGTGCAATTTTTTTCAAATCAATACCACCGTCATCCTGACTTGTCAGTGGTTGAGTGATTACACCTCGATACCCCAAAGAAGCGTCGTCTCCTTGGAACCAGACCAAACTGTGCTTGCGCCAGTTTTCGTCGTCGCGATCTGGGTAATCTTCGTGCGCATGTGCGCCACGGCTTTCTTTACGTGCTGCGGCCGCCGTTACTGTTGCAACTGCGTTAGGAACCAAGTTGGTCAGTTCCAACGTTTCCATCAAATCTGAGTTCCAGACCATAGAAGTGTCTGTAACTTTCACATCACTTATTTGACCAGCAATGTCTTCCATTGCCTTTTGGCCCTCAGCAAGTGTTTTGTCAGTGCGGAAAACAGCAGCGTCACGTTGCATCGTTTTCTGCATATCCAATCGCAGCTCTGCTGTCGGCGTATGACCTTTTGTATAACGCAGCCCGTCAAAACGGCCCAATGCAGCTTCAATGGCGTGGCTTGATGGAACAGGTACTGCCGCAGCCGGGTCTACGACTTCACGGGCACGGATGGCGGCCGCACGTCCAAACACCACAAGATCGATCAACGAATTTGATCCCAACCGGTTGGCACCGTGCACGGACGCGCACCCTGCCTCACCCACAGCCATCAACCCCGGTGCAATTGCGCTTGGTTCATCTTTGGTTGGCGCCAGAACTTCGCCCCAATAATTGGTCGGAACACCGCCCATATTATAGTGAACGGTAGGCAGCACTGGGATTGGTTCTTTTGTCAGATCAACACCCGCAAACACACGCGCCGATTCCGAAATACCGGGCAAACGTTCTGCAAGAGTTTCCGGTGGAAGGTGATTAAGGTGCAAATGGATGTGATCGCCATCAGCGCCAATTCCGCGGCCTTCACGGATTTCCAGTGTCATACATCGGCTGACAACATCACGGCTGGCCAAATCTTTATAGGTCGGCGCGTACCGCTCCATAAAGCGTTCGCCTTCCGAATTGGTAAGATACCCGCCTTCACCGCGCGCGCCTTCGGTGATCAAAACACCAGCACCGTAAATACCCGTGGGGTGAAATTGAACAAATTCCATGTCCTGCAACGGCAATCCTGCACGCGCAGCCATACCACCACCGTCGCCGGTACATGTATGCGCAGAAGTCGCCGAGAAATAAGCCCGTCCATATCCACCAGTCGCAAGCACGACCATCTTGGCGGAAAATACATGCATCGTGCCGTCGTCAAGTTTCCAACACAAAACACCTTCGCACTTGCCGTCATCGCTCATCAGCAGATCGATCGCGAAATATTCGATATAGAATTCCGCGTTCTGCTTTAGGCTTTGCCCATACAATGTATGCAAAATCGCGTGGCCTGTCCGGTCAGCCGCTGCGCATGTTCGTTGAACAGGGGGCCCTTCACCGTATTCAGTTGTGTGACCACCAAAGGGGCGCTGATAGATTTTGCCCTCTTCTGTGCGGCTGAACGGAACCCCATAATGTTCCAATTCGTAAACCGCTTTGGGTGCTTCACGAGCAAGGTATTCCATTGCATCCGTATCGCCCAGCCAATCAGACCCTTTGACCGTGTCATACATATGCCACTGCCAATTGTCGGGACCCATGTTGCCAAGGCTTGCGGCAATGCCGCCTTGCGCAGCAACAGTGTGCGAGCGCGTCGGGAATACTTTGGTCACGCAAGCTGTACGAAGACCTTGCTCGGCCATCCCCAACGTTGCGCGTAAGCCAGCGCCACCTGCGCCGACGACCACGACGTCATATTCATGCGTCTCGTAATCGTATGCAGCCATACTCAGGCCTCCTTGTTTTTAAAGCGCGATGCGCGCAATCGCGAAAAGCCCAGTGGCCGCGGCAGCGTAGCTGAGACAAATCATTGCCAGAATCCAGACCTTTTGCTGAGTTCCGTGTACATAGTCTTCGATAAGCACCTGAACGCCGTCCTTAAAATGCATAAAGACCACGGCAATGGTCAATGCGGCCAGAATGGCGGGGTATGGCTTAGCGAAATGGGCAAGAACATCTTCATGTGGCTCTCCAAGCATGGGGCCGAAATTGAAGATGAATAGTGGGATAAGAAGCAGCAACGCAAAAGACGATACTTTCATCGCCCAAAAATGTGCCGTGCCTGTTTTCGCTGATCCCATGCCGCTGGCACGTTTTCGATCGGTCAAATAACGCATGTCGGCCCCCTTAAATAATGATCAAGGTTAGAATTGTCAGAACGATGGAAGCACCGATAATGGCCCAACCTAACTTTTCCGCTAATTCCAAATTCAGCATCGCGCCGTTGTCCCAAATCAAATGCCGCGCCCCGGCAAGCGTGTGGTACCACAATCCCAAAAGAGAGAGGCTCATGACGAGATCCCCAAACCAACTGGTCAGGACACCGTCCGCAAAAGCGAAATATTCCGGAGACGTCGCGGCAGACAGGAACCACCAAACCACCAGCAAACTAGAGAACAAAAGCGCATTGCCCGTTATTCGTGTCAAAATCGATGTCACAGATGTAATCTGCGGACGATAAATGGATAAATGCGGAGAAAGTGGTCGGTTACCCCGATTGACGTCAGCCATGTGCGCTTTCCTTACGTCTTGAGTGTTACTGATTGGTCTAACGCATACACGCACCTCATTGCTAGCGTCTAAAGCGCGTTCTTTTGGCTCAATTTGCGCTAATTGTCGGATTTGTGATCACGGGCTACCATTTATTAAGGAACTGGTACGTTCTGTTGTCTCTTTTTGCAATTTCTTACGGATTTTCTCGGGATAATCTTCGAATCCGACCGCTTGGAACACAAATGCGCCTTCGCCCGTGATCACATGTTCGAAAAAGTACCCCGTCAAATCGGCGTCATCCGTTTCAATGGCAATCGCATTGACCGTGACACCTGCTTGGTTAAGTCGATTTCGGATCACATCCGGTTCAACACCTTCATTGGAAATACCGTCACCTGACACGTCCACAACTTTTCGACCGCAATGCGCCATTGGGGTCAAAGCCGCCAAGGACGCTTCAAGGGCTTCGCCAATTGCAGTTGAAAAGTTGCGCCATGCGCGTGGCTCGGCTTCGATGCGGTCGGCCAAGAGCGTGACATCGGAATGGGTGTTGATGGATGTCCACGGGATCGATTGTTTTTGACGTGTCGCACCAGTCCATTGAAGCAAACTTACACTTGCTTGCTGGGACACCAATGCGTCCGCGACAATGCCGTCCCTCAATGCATCTGCGAGACCAATCATTTGAATTGAATATTCATCTCGATCAACAGATCCGGATACATCCACAGCAAGTAAAAGCGCCAGACCGCACGCCTTCAATGGCATCGGAATGACTACGATCATAAGGATAAGAAAATTACGCATTCCACAAAGCTATCTGGCTCTGTTGGGAAAGTCGCCTCAATTTGCTGTGCAATTCACAACGCACCAAAAAGGGGCGGTCAGTCTGAATTATAAGATTGATGGCCGGGCGATCACGTCGCCCAGCAAGTCGCCTTAAGCGTCGTTACCTTTTGCCGGAAGCGCTTCCGCCAGTTCTTCAAAGGATTGGCCCGATGCAACCAAACAGGTCATCCCGTTGGGAGTCGTAACTGTAATCGTCCACGTCCCCGTTTCTGAAGATGCGAACACTTCGACAACGGCGTTGTTTGCGCCCAACCCCATGGATTGTCGTGTTTCGCCGTATCCTTCAGCCAATCGACCAACGATAAGGTCCCGAGGGCCACAATTGCGAGCTGACTGTGCGGCTGCTTCACCCACCAGTCCCATCAACATAACGGCGCTCAACCCTACCTTGAGTAACTTTGTATTGCCTTGCATGACGTGTCTGCCTTTCGTTCGAAAAGGCGTCACCCTTGATCATCTGGCCCAACCGGTTCCCCGGCGATGACCGGGCGGCCCCGGTTCGGTTCTGCTATCCCTCCGTTCCACTTCAGCGGGCTTGCTGACACGGTCCTCCTAGAGACGGCGTGGCAAAAACTGCACTTTAGTCATCAAATAAGGGTTAATGCAGCGCACGTAGGTACTGACAATTAGAAATTCTCTGCATCGCAGCAATTTAGGCCTTGAACAAATCGTTAAAAAGTGGATCACTTTGCGCAACTTTATGTCGTCAGGATTTCACTCTTATGTCACTCATGCGTCCCCTTCGATCTGTCCTATATATTCCCGCCTCAAAACCCCGGGCATTGGACAAAGCAAGGAACCTTCCCATAGACGCGATCATCTTTGATCTTGAAGATGCGGTTTCCCAAGACGAAAAGATTGCCGCGCGTGCAACACTGGCCGAAGCCTTGTCAGTCGGTGGATATGGAAACCGTTTGAAAATCGTGCGCGTAAACGGTCACGACACAGAATGGGGCGCGGACGACATCAAAGCGGTTGCCGAAATGAAACCCGATGTCCTGCTTATCCCAAAAGTGTCTTCACCCTCTGATTTGGATGTTGTGGTAAAACTCGCCCCGGACTTGCCGTTGTGGGCGATGATGGAAACACCCAAAGGCATGCTAAACGCAGCAGCAATCGCGGTCCATCCTGCATTGGAAGGGATGGTCATGGGAACGAATGATCTTGCGAAAGAATTGCAAACGCGCTTTCGGCAAGATCGCCTTCCTTTGGTCACAGGTCTGGGGCTGTGCTTGCTGGCTGCAAAAGCGGAAGGGTTGGCCATTGTTGATGGCGTATACAACGCCTTCAAAGATGACGAAGGGTTGCGCTCGGAATGTGATCAAGGGCGCGATATGGGGTTTGACGGCAAAACTCTGATTCATCCGGCACAGATTTCAACTGCCAATTCTGCGTTCGCGCCGACATCCGAAGAGATCGATCTCGCGCGTCGTCAAATCGAAGCTTTTGACCAAATCCAAGCCTCCGGTCAGGGTGTTGCTGTGGTGGATGGTCGAATTGTTGAAAATCTTCACGTTGCGACTGCACGCGAAATACTGGCACAAGCCGAAGCCATCAACGAATTGCAATCGGAGCCGTAAATGACACTCCTTATCATCGGGATTATTCTTTGGTCACTCGCACATTGGTTCAAACGCCTTGCGCCAGAAGCGCGAGGTGGACTTGGAAATGCGGGCAAGGGACTCGTGACCGTCGGCATCTTGGCAGGGCTGATCTGCATGATCTTTGGATATCGGGCCGCTGACTTTATCGCTGTCTGGCACCCGCCCGCGTTCATGACACACATCAACAATCTTCTTATGCTTGTCGCGTTTTTTGTATTCGGAACGTCTGCAACAACCGGACGCCTTAGGGGGTGGACCCGTCACCCGATGTTGTTGTCAGTCAAAATTTGGGCTGTAGCTCATTTGTTGGTCAATGGTGATTTGGCATCCGTCTTGTTGTTCGGCGGCATGCTGTTATGGGCGGTGATCAGTGTCATTCTGATCAACAGAGCCGAACCAAACTGGACTCGCCCAGAGCCAGGCGAAGCCAAAAAAGATGTATTGCTGGTGGCCATAACAGTGGTGACGTTCAGCGTGACTGTCGGAATTCACACATGGCTGGGTGTTTCCCCGATCGGAGGATAAAGCCAATGAAACTTTATCGGTTTTTAACCGAAGATGACACTTCGGCGTTTTGCCACAAGGTGTCAGCGGCACTTGCCGCCGGGTGGGAGATTCATGGCCCTCCATCCTATGCATTTGATGAAAAGCGCGGCGTCATGCGGTGTGGGCAAGCTGTCTTGAAAGAAGTCGAAGGCACTTATACGCCTGATCTGAAGTTAGGGGATCAATAGATGGCCAAAACCAATCCGGGCCGGTTCTTTGAAGATTACAGCTTGGGGGAGACCATTCACCACGCTGTTCCCCGTACCATTGGTGCCGGCGAGCGGGCTTTGTATCACGGCTTATATCCTGCGCGACATGCTCTTTGTTCGTCAGATACGTTCGCCCAAACATGTGGGTTTCCAAACAGCCCGATGGACGAACTGATCGCCTTTCACGTTGTGTTTGGAAAGACGGTTCCCGACATTTCCATCAATGCGGTTGCCAACCTTGGATATGCCGAGGGGCGTTGGCTTCATCCTGTTTGGCCGGGTGACACCCTGCGATCCGTATCCGAAGTGATCGGGCTTAAGCAGAATTCCAACGGCAAAACGGGCGTGATTTGGGTGCGCACGACAGGCTTGAATCAGAACGATATTCCCGTGCTGGAATATGTGCGTTGGGTGATGGTTAAAAAAGGTGACCTTGATGCACCCGCACCGGAAACCAATATCCCCGACTTGCGTCCATCAGTTCCGGCCGATCAATTGATTGTCCCACAAGGGTTCAATTTTGATCAGTACGACACCGCTCTGTCTGGTGAACCCTATCTTTGGGGCGATTACACAGTGGGCGAACAAATTGATCACGTCGATGGCGTGACGATTGAAGAAGCGGAACACATGCTGGCGACGCGCCTTTGGCAAAACACGGCCAAGGTGCATTTTGACACATCAGCGCGTTCAGATGGGACGCGTCTGATTTACGGTGGGCACGTCATCTCCATGGCTCGCTCATTGTCATTCAACGGCTTGGCCAACGCCCAGCTTGTCGCGGGATTAAATGCAGGGGCGCATGCAAACCCGTGTTTGTCAGGCGACACGATACGCGCCTGGAGTGAAGTGTTGGATAAAGCAGAAACCAAGACGCCAAGCGTCGGAGCATTGCGGCTTCGTTTGGTCGCAACCAAAGGCAATGAGCCGTTCATGTTAAAGAATGACGCTGGAAAGTACTTTCCCGACGTTCTTTTGGATCTCGATTATTGGATCTTTGTTCCAAGATAACGGATCAAGCGGACTTCCAAAACGAAAGTTAGGTCATCCCAAGCCAAATCAAACGCATTCCGGTCAGGGTTAAGGCGATGTAAGTGATTGCAAAGAAAATTCGCTCTGGCATCACGTGATGCGCTTTGACACCCAGCCACGCACCAAACAACGCAAATGGCGCGAGCGCCAAATTGGCTTTTCCCGTCTCAAGAGTGAACATCCCCAAATACGTATAGGGAATGAATTTCGCGATGTTAATTGCCCAGAACACAAGCACAGTCGTCGCCTGATATTCGGTTTTGGTTGGCTTTAGATTTAATAGGTAAATTGCAGCTGGCGGACCTCCGGCATGACTGACGCAGCTTGTGAACCCGGCGACCATTCCCGCGAAGACGCCAGCCCAAGACGGCATGGACCCGCTGGCAGCACGGAACCATCCGCGCGACTGAGCGATTTGCCAAAAAACGAACCCCAATGCGATAAGCCCGATCAAGATCCGAAACACATCTGCATCTGCAAACGAAATAACAAACGCACCAATTGCGACCCCCGGCAGCCCCCCCACAATCAACAATAGAGACGCCCGCGGCAGCCATTTCTTCCAATAAGGCCCCAACGTCGCAAAATCGATCAACATAAGCAGCGGCAACATAACGCCCAAGGCCAGTCCGGGTTCGACGACCAATGCGAGAATCGCTGCGGCTGCAAATGATGCGCCTGATCCAAATCCGCCCTTGGAAAAGCCCGCAAAGATGGTTGCAACCCCCGCAATCGCAAAAAAACTCCAGCTTAGGTCAAGCATGATGAACGGCCCTATAAATCAGCATATTGTGACGACCTACCGCATTCCGAACTGAGGTTCGAGCCTTCACAAGTGAACTTACTGCAGCGCAGCGGCCTTGCGAAACCGGGTCTTTGCGTCTACCCAACGCCGCAGTAAAATCTCAGACGGAGAGCTTAACTATGGCCAGACCAAAGATCGCGCTCATCGGTGCGGGCCAAATCGGTGGCACACTCGCCCACCTCGCCGCAATCAAAGAACTGGGTGACGTCGTAATGTTCGACATCGCCGAAGGAGTTCCACAAGGCAAGTCGCTTGATATTGCAGAAAGCGGGCCTTCTGAAGGCTTCGACGCGTCCCTCAAAGGCACTCAAGACTATGCGGACATCGCAGGTGCGGACGTCTGTATTGTAACTGCGGGCGTCCCCCGCAAACCCGGCATGAGCCGGGACGATCTTTTGGGCATCAACCTGAAGGTCATGAAATCTGTAGGTGAAGGCATTCGCGATCATGCGCCAAATGCATTTGTCATCTGCATCACCAATCCATTGGATGCGATGGTTTGGGCTTTGCGTGAATTCTCGGGTTTGCCACATGAAAAAGTGTGCGGCATGGCTGGTGTTCTGGATAGCGCTCGCTTCCGCCACTTCCTCGCGGAAGAATTCCAAGTCTCCATGAAAGACGTAACAGCATTCGTGCTGGGTGGTCATGGTGACACAATGGTTCCACTGACACGCTATTCGACAGTCGCAGGTATTCCATTGCCTGATCTGGTCGAAATGGGTTGGACAAGCCAGGAAAAACTGGACGCAATCGTTCAACGCACACGTGACGGCGGCGCCGAGATTGTCGGCCTGTTGAAAACAGGTTCAGCGTTCTATGCGCCTGCAACCTCTGCGATCGAAATGGCTGAAGCCTTTCTGAAAGACCAAAAACGTTTGCTGCCTTGTGCGGCTTATTGCGATGGTCAGTTTGGATTGAAAGGCTTTTATGTTGGTGTACCGACGATCATCGGTGCGGGTGGCATCGAACGTATCGTGGACATCAAAATGGCCAAAGACGAACAAGCCATGTTCGACAGTTCAGTCAACGCAGTCAAAGGTCTGGTCGAAGCCTGCAAAGGTATCGATGACAGCCTAACCTGATTGCGGACACACGCCTAACGTGTCAATCTATAAACGCGCCCCATTGGGCGCGTTTTTTCGTTCGACGAGGATGCAAAATGGCACGAACCCACGTTCAGAAGTCCGCGCATGTGGGCAAATGATCCAGTGAAAAGCGACTTGGTATTGTTGGTCGCATGGTAGAACAGCAAAGTTTATGGCTGGCTCATCAAAAGCAGACTATGGTGCCAGTCTTTGCTGTCGAACAAAGCTAAACGCCCACGCTCTCTGCTAGACGTACTTTTATCAATCAACTTAGACTTTCTGTATTCAAATTGACTCAAGGATTGTTGTAGGATGTTGACCTCCATTTTCTCCGTATCAACAAAGCTGTCCCAATTGACCTTCTGTGTCGTTGGCCTGTTTCTACTGAATTCCCCAGTTGGCGCTCAGGCGACATTGGACGAAACACGGCTGCCTGTCCCATGGACCGAAATCGTCAGCGATGTCACCGGCGATGATATTCCCGATGTGCTGATCGCAATGCCGCATTCATTCGATATTGATATTGTGACTCTTCACGTTGGCGGACAATACACGCCCATCGTCATTCCGGTCCCAACCAATTTCACCGGTGAACCGGGAATTGACATCACATCTGCTACAACTTTTGACATTCGCACAGGGTGTTTCGCCTGTGGACGCTATCATTCAGAAATTCTGTGGCGGATGGCTTGGCGCGGCGAACAATTGATAATCGCAGGGTATCGCGAGACGTCAGTCGACCGTAACGCTGCCAAAGTCATTATATGCGATGTGAATCTACGCACTGGCCAAGCAGAAATACGCGTCGATGACGAACTGCGGGCCTCCCCTTCCCTTGCACCTGTGGTTATTCCCGCCACTGAAATTTTAACAACACCTCGGCCCGAACAGTGTTCTGCCACGGCACAATATGAGGCCGATTAAGCATTCGGTGCAAAAAGATTCGGGCGCGCCACTGTAATAAGCAACTTGCACTTAAATAAATCAGGTCAAGTTCATCTTGTGATCACACTTTTTTCTACTGTGATCACAAAATCATTTTTCCCGATAAAATTCCTGCGACACAGCGATTTTCCATTTACCCCATGGTAGTATCCACTCATGTATGGGGTAAGAAAACATGTAGCCAAACGGGACCGATACGCATGAACATCCACGAATATCAGGCCAAGGCACTTCTTCGCAGCTATGGGGCGCCCGTTTCTGACGGCCGCATCGTTCTTCGATCAGAAGAAGCCAAAACTGCTGCTGGGGCGCTCGACGGACCACTCTGGGTCGTCAAAGCACAGATTCACGCGGGCGGTCGCGGCAAAGGAACTTTCAAAGAATCCGATGCCGGTGAAAAAGGCGGTGTGCGCCTGACCAAGTCTGTCGAAGAAGCCGCTGAAGAAGCAAGGCGGATGTTGGGTCGCACTTTGGTGACCAAACAAACCGGCGACGCAGGTAAACAAGTCAACCGTATCTACATCGAAGACGGCGCTGGCATTCAGACTGAACTGTATCTGGCCATTTTGGTCGATCGTCAAACGTCACGGATTTCATTTGTGGCTTCGACCGAAGGCGGCATGGACATTGAGGAAGTCGCGGAAAGTACTCCGGAAAAAATCTTGTCGTTCAGTGTGGACCCTGCGACCGGCTATCAACCGTTTCACGGACGCCGAATTGCATTTGAACTGGGCCTTGAGGGTAAGCAGGTCAAACAATGTGTGGCCTTGATGGGTACGCTTTATAAACTCTTTGTCGAAAAAGACATGGAGATGCTTGAGATTAACCCGCTGATCGTCACAGACGAAGGGGATCTTAAGTGTTTGGACGCGAAAATGGGGTTTGATGGCAACGCTATCTACCGCCATCCCGACATTTCTGAACTGCGCGACACCAGTGAAGAAGATTCCAAAGAACTTGAAGCTTCGAAATACGACCTAAACTACATCGCACTGGATGGCGAAATTGGGTGCATGGTGAACGGTGCAGGTTTGGCGATGGCGACAATGGACATCATCAAGCTGTATGGCGCGGAACCTGCTAACTTTCTTGACGTTGGCGGCGGCGCGACCAAAGAAAAAGTGACCGAAGCGTTTAAGATCATCACGTCAGATCCGAACGTCAAAGGCATTTTGGTCAACATCTTTGGTGGAATCATGCGTTGTGATGTCATCGCAGAAGGCGTTGTTGCAGCGGTCAAAGAAGTTGGCTTGAAAGTTCCGCTCGTCGTTCGTCTTGAAGGGACAAACGTTCAAGAAGGAAAAGACATCATCAATAATTCAGACGTCGACGTAATCGCGGCTGATGATTTGAAAGATGGTGCACAGAAAATCGTGAAAGCGGTCAAAGGCTAAGCGCAAATGCGTGCGGTATTTCATATTGGACGACCCAAGTGTGGAACCACGTCGATTCAAGTTTTCCTTCAGGAAAACCGCGATCGACTTTCCGCACAGGGCGTCCTTTATTCCCGAAGTGATGACGAAATTTCCAGCCAATGGGAATTTCCAATCGCTGCGCTGTGCCGCATCAAGCAAGCCATTCCCGATCCATTTGTGTCACGACTCTTGGAGTTCCAAGATCAATCTGATCAACTCGCGTATTCTGACGCAAAGCTAAGTGAATTTGATCAGCTTTTGGAAAAGCACGCCGCAACCCATCATACTTGGGTTGGATCAAGCGAGCATGCCACGCCCTATTTACGAAACGCTGAACAAATCGCAGCATTGGATACGATACTGAGGGCGCGGTTTGACGAGGTTCAGTATGTATTACACGTCCGCCGGCAAGAAGATTTGCTCGCAAGTGCATTCGCTGAGGGTGTGCGACGTGGGGATGCAATTGGACTTAAGGAATATGTCGACCTTGTTCTGGAAAAACATAGGTTCAACCACATGTTGTTAACCCGAACATGGACCGAGGTCATCGACAAAGACCAATTGTCTGTCAGGTTGTTGGAACCCGATGCATTGCTGGACGGCGATCTTTGTCGTGATTTTGCCAGCATATTGGGTGTAGACGCTTCTGGTTTCACATTCCCCGATCCTGCAAATCCGGGCCCTGCCAATCGCACGCTGCCTTATGTTCTATTTCTGAACCGGTTCATCGCTGATTCAGGGCAACGCACGCCGATGCGTCGTCGCATTCGTGAAATCGGCGTCGACTTAGTAAATCGCCATTTCGGAGGCGGTCCAAAAATGAAATTGGACAAAGATACCATCGCTCGCATTCGCAAACACTCAGCCGTCAGCAATGAAAAACTACGCAAGGCCTTTTTTCCAGATCGCGCCGAGCTTTTCCCCGAACGGTCACCCCGCAATACTCCGAACAACCAAACATCTCATCAATCAGTCGCAACATTCTGAATCATAAGGAAGGGACACATGTCAGTCCTCGTCGATGAAAATACAAAGGTAATCTGCCAAGGTCTTACGGGATCGCAAGGTACCTTCCACACAGAACAGGCACAGGCTTACGGCACCAAGATGGTTGGTGGCGTAACTCCGGGAAAAGGCGGTCAAGAACATCTGGGTCTTCCCGTTTTTGACAGCGTCCACGAAGCCCGGGCCGCGACCGAAGCGAACGCATCGGTCATTTATGTCCCCCCTCCATTTGCTGCGGATTCAATTCTGGAAGCAATCGACGCGGAAATGCCGCTGATTGTCTGCATCACAGAAGGTATTCCAGTTTTGGACATGATGCGCGTCCAACGCGCGTTGGAAAATACGTCCAGCCGTCTGATTGGGCCTAACTGCCCCGGCGTTATCACACCTGACGCGTGCAAAATCGGCATCATGCCTGGCCATATCCACAAACGCGGCAGCGTTGGCGTTGTCAGCCGTTCAGGAACTCTGACCTATGAAGCGGTCAAACAAACAACAGATATGGGACTTGGGCAATCAACAGCGGTCGGCATCGGCGGTGACCCTATCAAAGGGACCGAGCATCTTGATGTATTAGAAATGTTCCTTGCTGATGATGAAACGGAAAGCATCATCATGATCGGCGAAATTGGCGGATCAGCAGAAGAAGAAGCCGCGCAGTTCCTTGCGGACGAAAAGAAAAAAGGACGCTGGAAACCAACAGCTGGGTTCATCGCAGGCCGTACAGCGCCTCCAGGACGTCGCATGGGTCACGCAGGTGCAATTGTCGCTGGCGGCATAGGCGGAGCCGACGACAAAATCGAAGCCATGCGTAGCGCGGGCATTGTTGTGGCGGACAGCCCTGCAACGCTAGGCGAAGCTGTAATGGAAGCGATCAAAGGCTAATGTACTTGATTGGACGGCATATCAGGGCACGTTCCGCAGTTTGGCACGCATTGCGCGCGCGGCGGAGGTGCACGTGGTTCTGATTTGCCATCCTCAAAAGTTCATTTACTTGAAAACTCACAAGACAGGTTCGACGTCAGCTGAATTGGCGCTCGAACCATTTTGTGCGCCTCCAGATCACAAGATATATCGCAATCGGAAAAACATGTTGGTGTCTGATTACGGCATAGTCGGAGCACGAGCACCCGGGCGTGATGCAATTGTGTCAAGGACTCCGGGGCTTTTTTGGCACCATATGGGGGCGAAAAGGGTTCTGAACATCATCGGCGAAGAAACCTTCGAAAGTTACAAGAAAGTTGCCTGCGTCAGAAACCCTTTCAAACGATTGCTTTCCCAATTTTTCTTTAAAGCCAATTGGGAAAAATCGACCACAATCCCGACCAATCTGGACGATGCTCGAGTCCAGTTTCGGACATTCCTAATGAGCGACCCAAATGACAAATCCAATGTGAGCAGGGTCAAAACCGACTATTTTCTCGTTCACATCGACGACAGATTTGTGCTGGATGATGTTCTGCGCGTTGAGTGTTTGGAAGGGGACTTGAACACATTTCTACGCAGTGTAGGCATCCAAGACCCTGCGTTTGCATTGACCCGAGAACGCGACAACGCAAACGCAAAACGCGACTGGTCTCTCATGGATTTTTTCGACGATGCCGAATTGGTTGAACGTGCGATCCACCTTGATGAGTGGGTTTTTCGTGTCGCAAATTACTCAACGGATCCGCGTGAAGCATGACCTACCCGATGATCATGTCAAAACGAGCCCTTCACAACAGAGTTGGGGGTGTATCGTGGTATTGGTAAGCTATGCGCACAAGTTTATTTTTGTGAAAACACACAAGACCGCAAGCACTTCTGCGGAAATGTACCTTGAGCCGTTTTGCTCTCCTCCGGATCAAAAAGTGGACATAACAACTCCTGTGCGTATTTCAGATTACGGGATTGTTGGGTCACGCAACATCGATTTTGAAGAATTACCCTATTGGGAAGGCCATGCCGGCGCCCGCAAAATCAGGGACGGTCTGCCGAAAGACGTCTGGGACAGCAGTCTGAAAATTACGACATCTCGCAATCCGTTCACACGCGCAGTCTCTAAGTTCTTTTTTCGAATTGGTCTTGGATTGCTACCGTCAATGCAAAACAAATCCGAAGTTGCGCAAGCGTTTCGCTCATTCGTGCAAACCGATCAATTCAAAAGCGACTTCTTTCGCGTCCATATCAAAAAGCAGTTCGCAATAGATCATGTCATCCGCTACGAATGCCTGTCCCAAGACCTCGAAAACCTAGCAGGTCAGTTAGGTTTGGACAAAGATCGCACCAGTCTTCCACATGCTCGCGACAACAGAGCAGCGCGTCAGAGTTGGTCATTGGACGATCTGTATGACACTGCCGCTGCCGAGCGGGTAAGACAGATCGATGCCTGGATTTTCGAGCATTGTGGATACTCTCCTGACTTGAAGGACGCTGTATTGTGAACTTCGTATACCATTTCCTATTGTCGCTGGCACACTGCGCCACATCCGTTGCAAACCCTCGCGAGGACTTCGCATGACTGATCAGATTCCAAACGAACAATTCCATGCATCAAGTTTCATGCAGGGGCATAATGCCGAATATCTTGAACAGATGTACGCGCGGTTCGCTTCTGATCCAAATGCGGTTGACGAAGCTTGGCAAGCGTTCTTCAAAGCAATCGGTGACGACGAAATATCGATTAAGCGCGAAGCTGAAGGTCCAAGTTGGGCACGCAGCGATTGGCCGCCAATGCCAACGGACGATTTGACCAGCGCACTGACCGGCGAATGGGCGTCTGGTGCTGAGGTCAAAGAGGCTGGCAACAAAATCAAGGCCAAGGCGGCAGAACAAGACATCGCTGTCACGGATGAACAGATCAAGCGTGCTGTTCTTGATAGCATCCGCGCCTTGATGATCATTCGCGCGTACCGCATTCGCGGACATTTGGCCGCCGACCTTGACCCGCTGGGAATGCGCGAAGAAACCGCCCATCCCGAACTGGACCCAAAGTCTTACGGCTTTTCAGAAGCGGACATGGATCGCCCAATTTTCATCGACAACGTTCTGGGATTACAGATCGCGACGATGCGCGAGATTGTCGACATCATAAAGCGAACATATTGCGGCACATTTGCGCTGCAATATATGCACATCTCCAACCCCGAAGAAGCGGCTTGGCTGAAAGAACGTATAGAAGGGTTTGGAAAAGAAATCGCCTTTTCGCGTGAAGGTCGCAAAGCCATTTTGAATAAAATGGTCGAGGCGGAAGGTTTCGAAAAGTTCCTGCACGTCAAATACATGGGCACGAAACGGTTCGGCCTTGATGGCGGCGAAGCGTTGATCCCCGCGATGGAACAAATCATCAAACGCGGCGGCGCAATGGGTGTGGAAGACATCGTTATTGGCATGCCGCACAGGGGTCGTTTGAACATTCTCGCCAATGTTATGGGCAAACCCTACAAAGCGATCTTCAACGAATTTCAGGGTGGTAGCTTTAAACCAGAAGACGTCGATGGCTCGGGTGATGTAAAATATCACCTAGGCGCGTCGTCAGACCGCGAGTTTGACGGAAACAATGTGCACCTTAGCCTGACGGCGAATCCATCGCACCTTGAGGCAGTCAACCCTGTGGTTATTGGTAAAGTTCGCGCCAAACAGGACCAGCTAAACGATCGCGACCGGATCAAAGTCATGCCCGTTCTTCTGCATGGTGATGCGGCTTTTGCGGGGCAAGGCGTCGTGGCCGAATGTTTCGCATTATCCGGATTGCGCGGGCACAAGACCGGCGGAACGATGCATATCGTTGTGAACAACCAAATCGGCTTTACCACTGCGCCGCATTTTAGCCGGTCTTCGCCTTATCCGACGGACAACGCATTGGTCGTCGAGGCCCCAATTTTCCACGTCAACGGGGATGATCCCGAGGCGGTTGTTCATGCGGCCAAAGTCGCCACAGAATTCCGCCAAAAATTCCACAAAGACGTGGTTCTGGACATCATCTGCTATCGCCGCTTTGGACATAACGAGGGCGATGAACCGATGTTCACAAACCCTGTCATGTACAAAAAGATCAAAGGCCACAAAACAACTCTGACATTGTACACAGAACGTCTGGTCAAGGACGGTTTGATCCCGGAAGGCGAAATCGAAGACATGAAGGCCGCCTTCCAAGCGCGCATGAATGAAGAATTCGAAGCCGGGAAAGACTACAAACCGAACAAGGCCGACTGGTTGGACGGCAAGTGGTCGCATCTGGATCGCAACAAAGAAGAATACGTACGCGGACAAACTGCAATTAAACCCGAAACCTTTGCCGAGGTGGGCAACGCGCTAAGCCGCGCCCCGGATGGGTTTCCTCTGCACAAAACCGTCTCACGGTTCTTGAGCACGAAGGCCAAGATGTTCGAAACCGGCGAAGGGTTTGATTGGGCAACAGCCGAAGCGTTGGCGTTCGGATCTCTTTTGACCGAAGGATATGGCGTGCGGTTGTCCGGCCAGGACAGTACACGCGGAACGTTTTCTCAGCGGCATTCCGGCCTTGTGAACCAAGAAACGGAAGAACGGTATTACCCAGTCAACCATATCCGCGAGGGGCAAGCACAATACGAAGTCATTGATTCAGCTTTGTCAGAATACGCGGTGCTTGGTTTTGAATACGGATATTCGTTGGCCGAACCCAATGCGCTGACCATGTGGGAAGCCCAGTTTGGTGACTTTGCGAATGGTGCGCAAATCATGTTCGATCAGTTTATCTCATCTGGCGAATCCAAGTGGCTGCGTATGTCAGGTCTTGTGATGCTGTTGCCTCACGGCTTTGAAGGCCAAGGGCCCGAACACTCGTCCGCTCGGTTGGAACGCTTTTTGCAATCTTGTGGTCAGGACAACTGGATCGTGGCCAATTGCACGACACCTGCGAACTATTTCCACATTCTCCGCCGTCAATTGCATCGTGATTTCAGAAAACCACTGGTTCTGATGACGCCAAAGTCGCTGTTACGGCATAAGTTGTGTGTTTCAAAGTCGGCCGAATTTACCACCGGTTCCAGCTTTCACCGCGTTCTTTGGGACGACGCACAACAAGGCAATTCAGAAACCACACTCGTATCAGACGACAAAATCAAACGCGTGGTTATGTGTTCAGGCAAGGTCTACTTTGACTTGCTTGAAGAACGCGATGCGCGCGGCATTGATGACGTTTACCTGTTGCGGGTCGAACAATTCTATCCGTTCCCAGCGATTTCAGCCGTGCAAGAACTAGAACGCTTTAAACAAGCTGAAATCATCTGGTGCCAAGAAGAGCCAAAAAACCAAGGTGCATGGACGTTCATTGAACCCAATATCGAATGGGTTCTCGGCCGCATCGGAGCAAAACACACACGCCCACGTTACGTGGGACGTGCCACGTCTGCGTCACCCGCCACGGGATTGGCCAGCCAACACAAAGCCCAACAAGCCGCGCTCGTAAACGATGCGCTGACCATCGAAGGATAAGAACATGACGATCGAAGTCCGCGTCCCAACTTTGGGCGAAAGCGTCACAGAAGCAACCGTTGCCACTTGGTTCAAGAAACCTGGTGAAGCTGTCGCACTTGATGAAATGCTGTGTGAATTGGAAACCGACAAGGTCACAGTCGAAGTTCCGTCTCCTGCGGCTGGTATCATGGGCGACATCGTTGCTGCCGAAGGCGCAACTGTTGGTGTTGATGCACTGCTTGCAACGATCACTGAAGGTGCGGGCGCAGTTCCCGCAGCGTCGGCCCCGGCCAAGGCGGCCCCTGCCGCAAGTGGCGGCGACAGCATTGACGTGATGGTCCCATCACTTGGCGAAAGTGTGTCAGAAGCAACCGTTTCAACATGGTTCAAAGCTGTTGGCGACAGCGTGGCGCAAGATGAAATGCTATGCGAACTCGAAACCGACAAAGTTTCGGTCGAGGTTCCTGCGCCCGCCGCCGGTGTCTTGACTGAGATTTTGGCACCGGAAGGCGCAACCGTCGACGCATCTGCCAAATTGGCAACCTTGTCTTCTTCGGGCGGTGCGGTTGCGGCGGCCCCTGCCCCGGCGGCCACAGCGGCCTCAACGGCAGCGACATCGAAAGACGTGGAAAACGCGCCATCTGCCAAAAAAGCCATGGCCGAAGCGGGACTTTCTGCGGATCAAGTTCAAGGGTCCGGACGTGATGGGCGCATTATGAAATCTGACGTTGCCAATGCGGCTGCAGCAGCCAAGGCAGCACCTGCTGCAATAGCGGCGGCCCCAACCAATGTTCCACGCGCACCTGTATCCGCAGATGACGCATCCCGCGAAGAGCGGGTTAAAATGACGCGTTTGCGCCAAACCATCGCGCGCCGCCTGAAAGACAGCCAAAATACCGCTGCGATGCTGACCACCTATAACGAAGTCGACATGACCGAAGTTATGGCTTTGCGGAACGAATACAAAGACCTGTTCTTGAAGAAACATGGTGTGAAACTTGGGTTCATGTCGTTCTTTACCAAGGCCTGTTGCCACGCTCTTCGGGAAGTGCCCGAAGTGAATGCCGAAATTGACGGCACCGACATCGTCTATAAGAACTTTGTTCACATGGGCATCGCCGCCGGAACGCCCACTGGTCTTGTGGTTCCAGTAATCCGCGACACGGATGCAATGTCGTTCGCAGCCATCGAAAAAGCCATTGCCGAAAAAGGCGCTCGCGCGCGTGACGGCAAGCTGAGCATGGCGGAAATGCAAGGGGGCACGTTCACCATCTCGAATGGTGGCGTCTATGGATCATTGATGTCTTCGCCGATCCTGAATCCACCACAATCCGGTATCCTCGGAATGCACAAAATCCAAGATCGTCCCATGGCCATCAACGGCCAAGTGGTGATCCGCCCGATGATGTATCTGGCGCTGTCGTACGATCACCGCATCGTTGATGGTAAGGGCGCTGTTACGTTCCTTGTACGTGTAAAAGAAGCACTGGAAGACCCGCGCAGGCTGTTAATGGATCTTTGATGCCGTCTGAATTGTGCAATTCAAAACAACTTCGGGATCGGTTTGCCTGTGTGCAGACTGATCTCGAATTGAAAACAACTGCTGACACGGCTGAGATTTCCAAAAATGTTGCACGTTTTCGCCCCCTTATTCGACAATCAAAGGTCCACCCGGGTGTCACATACACCCCGTCATTTTCATCAGATCGTCTGAATTCGAGTCCCTTGAATTCACAGCGGGCAAAATAGGAATGCAATGACGTGTCTCTTGCAAAGTTATCATATTGGATCGCTTGCGGGCTAGGAACACTCCTAGCTGCAATCGTTCTGTATGAATTCGTGGTCTTTAATTTGCCGCGCATGACCGCCGAACTGCAAGACGGCCTACCAGGCCTTTTCCGCATCTCGCCCGCCGTAGCCATACCTATTGCCATCGCCCTTGCGCTGTGGCTGCGTTCAACGGCGGCACTTTGGCTGTTCTTGATCCATGCTTTGGCGTATCGTCTGCATTACTTTTTGGGCGCGGACCCGTTCGAAGGGCAAGGCCTGACATTGGTCGGCCTTTTGCGCCATCCCGCGACAATCCTGTTCGAAGCGTCAGTGTTGTTCTATCTCATTCGCAAGAAGGAGCTAGGACGGTCATGACACCCGAACTCACCGCTCTTTGCTTGGCCGCGCTGTTGCAGGTCCTACAGTTTGTATTGATGTCAATTCCTGCAAACGTGGAACTGGGTTTTGGCAAAACACTTGGCCCGCGCGATGCACACAGATTGGAAAAACCGCTTCTTGAGCAGGTCAGCCCACGCACGGGTCGTTTGTGGCGCGCGATGAACAACCACTTCGAAGCACTGATCTTGTTCACAATCGCTGTGTTGGTTGTAACGCTCGCCGAACAGTCCACGTCTTTCACCCAAACATGCGCCTATCTTTATCTGACTTCCCGCATCCTTTATATTCCGGCCTATGCCTTCGGGCTTGTGCCTTGGCGTTCCTTGATTTGGGCCGCCGGGATGATGGCAACCACTGCGATGTTGCTGGCGGCATTGATATGACCACGCCAACGATCAAACTTCTGCACAGAGGGTCGCACATTTTTTGCAAATGTCCCTCTGCCTGCATACCTCGTTTTCAAGGAAAGGGCTCTTCATGGCATCCTACGACGTAATCATTATCGGCAGCGGCCCCGGCGGCTATGTCTGCGCAATTCGATGCGCTCAGCTTGGTCTCAAGACCGCATGTGTTGAAGGCAATGAAACCTTGGGCGGAACATGCCTGAACGTTGGTTGCATTCCATCCAAAGCGTTGCTGCATGCCTCGCATATGTTGCACGAGGCCGAACACAACTTTACGGCCATGGGTCTCAAGGGAAAAAGCCCGTCGGTCGATTGGAAACAGATGCAGGCCTATAAACAGGACACGATTGCTCAGAACACCAAGGGTATCGAATTTCTGTTCAAAAAGAACAAAGTCGATTGGATCAAGGGATGGGGATCGATCCCTGAACCCGGCAAAGTCAAAGTCGGCGATGAAGTGCACGAGGCCAAGAACATTATTGTTGCATCCGGTTCCGAACCGTCATCGCTTCCCGGTGTCGAAGTGGACGAAAAAGTCGTTGTGACATCCACCGGCGCGCTGACACTTAATAAGGTACCGAAAAAGATGGTTGTCATCGGGGCCGGCGTTATCGGATTGGAACTTGGATCCGTATACAAACGTCTCGGATCCGAAGTGACGGTTGTCGAATTCTTGGACGTTGTGACGCCCGGCATGGACGCAGATGTGCAAAAAGCATTCCAACGTATGCTTAAGAAACAAGGGCTGAACTTCATCATGGGTGCCGCGGTTCAAAAGACTGAAGCGACCAAAACCAAGGCCAAAGTGCACTATAAGCTGCGCAAGGATGACAGCGAACATGTGTTGGACGCGGATGTCGTTCTGGTCGCAACAGGGCGCAAGCCATTCACTGACGGGCTTGGTCTTGCCAACATTGGTGTTGAAATGTCCGAACGCGGCCAAATCAAAGTCGGCAGCGATTGGCAAACCAATGTAAAAGGCGTTTATGCCATTGGTGACGTGATCGACGGTCCAATGCTTGCCCACAAAGCCGAAGACGAAGGTATGGCCGCAGCCGAACAAGTTGCGGGCAAACATGGGCATGTCAATTATGGCGTCATTCCCGGTGTTATCTATACCCACCCAGAAGTCGCAAATGTCGGAGCGACTGAACAAGAACTGAAAGACGCTGGCAGAAACTACAAAGTTGGCAAATTCAGCTTTATGGGCAACGGACGCGCTAAGGCAAATTTTGCGGGCGACGGGTTTGTGAAAATTCTGGCCGATGCTGACACGGATCGCATTCTTGGTGCGCACATTATCGGCCCTGCGGCTGGCGATCTTATTCACGAAGTTTGTGTGGCCATGGAATTTGGCGCGTCCGCAGAAGACTTGGCAATGACCTGCCATGCGCATCCAACATATTCAGAAGCCGTGCGCGAAGCCGCACTTGCATGTGGCGATGGGGCGATCCACAGCTAAGCTCGTTTTAGACGAGAAATATCAAATAGGTCAGAGGTAGAAGTTTTTACCTTAGCCGATCAAATGGCCCGGTGCTTTTTCAAGCGTCGGGCCAAAATTTACCACATCCGAGGTTGCGCATTCACGACGTAATTACGGTCGTATTCCGCAGCGTCTAGTTCACCATTTGTCATGTCCGCCAGTATGTCACCGACTGTGGGCAAGCCATCCGCATCATTGCGGTTCCACAGATCAGACCTAAGCAAAGCTTTGGCGCATTGGGTGTACACCTCGTCCACTTCAAACACGATAACCGTGACGGGATGTTTTCCACGTTGTTCAAAGCTGGTGCATAAATCCGGATCGTCTGTCAGAAATGCACGCCCATTGACGCGGACAGTCGTATTGGTGCCGGGAACCAGAAACAGCAGCGCCGCGCGCCCGTCTGAGACGATATCGCGCAAACAATCCAACCTGTTATTCCCACGCCAATCCGGCATCAGCACCGTCTTAGCGTCTTGCACGCGCACAACTGGGCCGTCATCGCCGCGCGGGCTTCCATGCACACCCTCGGGTCCAACCGTGCTCAGAATACAAAACCGCGCGCCTTCGATCCAACGCCGGTAAAGCGGCGTCAGATGGTCGGCCACTTTTCGCAATGAATTTGGAACTGGCGATTTGTACAAAACGTCCAGCGTTTCCAGAGTATCAATTTTTCGGGTCAAAACCGGCCTCTTTCATTAATGCGTTGGAACGATCTTCGACTTGCTTCTCAAGATCGGCCATAAAGGTATCTCGATCCTTGCCGGGCAAAACAGCTGGCAGGAACTCTACAACACCGGTACCGGGATAGCGCATGATACCTTTGCGCGGCCAAAAAAGACCCACATTCGTCGCGACAGGTACACAGGGCTGGCCAAGCTGCTCGTATAAAACACCTGTCCCGACTTTGTAAGGTTTATGATCCCCCGGCGCGACACGCGTGCCTTGGCTATAGATTATCAATTGACCGGGAAGGGTGTGACCTGCTTCGACGTCTTCGACCATCTTCTGGATCGCAGCACCGCGTTTACCCCGATTAACCGGAACGCACCCAAGCCGTTTGGCGTAAAGGCCGATCACTGGCGTCCACAATATTTCACGTTTCATAATGAATTTTGCGGAAGGCAAGGCGTGGAATATCAACATGATGTCAAAGAACGACTGATGCTTTGCCGCTATGATCACTTCACCATCAGGGATGTCGCCGCGGACTTCGCCCTTGACGCCAACCATCCAGCTTGCTGTCCAGAACGTCCATTTGCAGTAACTCTTACAGGCAAGTCGCGCGCCTTTTGGAGAGACGATTGCGTATGGGGCAAAGAAGATGCCCATCAACAACATCATCAAATAGACCTGAAAGATGAATAGAACAGAGCGGATATATTGGATCATTAGGCAAGGTCTCTCAGTGCTTTGCGGGCGGCGGCGGCTGTGGCCACCAAAGCCACGCTGCCAGTCAGCACCGGCAGGATCAAGGGGACAAGCCATTCAATACCTCGGAAGCCAAGCGCAGTCAGCAATCCGGCAACATCAGGCCCTTCGTTTGTTGGCAGCACCATCAAAAAAACCACGCCAAGGACTGTGCCAAACGCCGCCCCTGTTGCGGCGCGTATTGTGAAACGACGGATGAACGCCCCTTCGATAAATTGATCGGTCGCCCCCACCAAACGTAACACAGCCACGACCTTGGCGTTTGCGGCAAGTGCCGCATTGGCCGCCAACGTCACCATCGCCGCTAATGCTGCAACGATCAAAATCACGACACTGATGCTGAGCAATCGCAATCGGCCCGCCGCCGCGATCAATGGTGCGCGCCAACGCCCATGGTCATCAAGAACCGCCCCCGGTACTTCTGCTGCTAACCTCAGGCGCAGCCCGACCGGATCAAAGGTTTCTGGATCAATCTGAAGGGATATCAACCTTGGGATTGGCAATTCATCCAAGGGAAGGTCTGCCCCTATCCAAGGGGACAACAACGCGCGTTGTTCTCCGTCAGACAACGGGCGTGACGTCAATACACCTTCTGTTGTGTCCAACACTTTTATGGCCGCTTCTGTTTGCGTGGCCCGTTGTCCCGGCGGTGCTAAAATTCGAACGGTCGCAGATCCTGCAAGGTCTTGCCCCCAGCTTTGGGCAAGCCGCCCAGAAGCGAATGATAACGCAAGCGCAAAGACTGCTAAGAATGCCATTACTGCCGACACAAACAATGTCAGCCGGGCCGTAATCCCTGACGAGGGCACAACGCGATCAGCTGATTGATCCGTGAACATCGACCTCAGTTGCTTCAACTGTTTCATTACAAGTCCGCCCCTGCCAATTGCACACCACGGTTGGATATGCGCAGAACACGCGATTGCACCTGCGATTTGGCCGTCCGGATCAATGACAAGTCATGCGTCGCGACCAAAACCGTTTTTCCCATACGATTAAGTTCAACCAGCAGCGTCAGAATGCGTTGCGACATTTCCCAGTCAATGTTTCCTGTCGGTTCATCCGCCAAAATGACATCTGGTGACATAATGACCGCTCTGGCCAGTCCTGCACGCTGACGTTCCCCGCCCGACAATTCAGGAGGCAGCGCGTTTATGCGGTCACCTAACCCCACCCAACCGACAAGATCATCAAGGTCTTGTTGATCATTTTCAGATTGGCGCCCCGCAACGGTTAAGGGCAAAGCGATATTTTCCGACACCGGCAAATGATCCAGAAACTGCACGTCCTGATGCACAACTCCGACGCGGCGACGCACCCGGACAATCCCGTCGCGATCCAAGTTTCGCACATCCTTGTCAAACAAAGACAGCTTGCCGCTTGTGGGAAGCAATGCGCCATAGCACAGCTTCAAAAGTGTGGTTTTTCCTGCACCGGATGGCCCCGTCAAAAAGTGGAATGACCCCGGTGCCAATGTCAACGAAACGTCCGATAACAGCTCGCCTCCGCCGTAGCTGTAGGCCACTTGTTCTAGTTCGATCACTGTCGTTTGCCTCTAATGCCCCTGTTGTGGTTCCGCGACAGGAGCAATCTAATCTATGTTTACACAGCCTTAAGCCGAATTAGGCCTTTTACAAGACTCTTGCTCTTCATATGCTGTGGCGTAAAATGAAGCCGGAAACAAGATGCGCTTGATCTGCCCTAACTGCGACGCGCAGTACGATGTACCAGACTCTGTCATTCCGACGGACGGTCGTGATGTGCAATGTTCCAGCTGTGGAACGACATGGTTCCAACATCATCCAGAAGCCGTGTCGGAAAATGACGACGACACGTCGACAGATACATCCCAAGACGAAGTTTCGTCCGACATAGAACCCAGCCAGACTGACGAAGATCCGATTGAGGAAGAACCGGCTAAGGATTCTTCGGACGATCAGTCAGATGAGCCAACAGCGGATGCTGACGCCGAGGCCCCTTCCGTCAAAGAAACGCAAGGTGACGACGAAGGTTCGCAAACCACTCCGCAACCGCGCAAGCTAGATTCCTCAGTTCAAGCCATTTTGCGTGCTGAAGCAGAACGGGAAACCGAAGCGCGAGAACATGAAAGCCTCGAAACGCAACCTGAATTGGGTTTGAACGAAGCGACACCAGAGGAATCGTCAAGGGAAAAGGAATCGCGCGAACGCGTGGCTCGGATTCGCGACGACAAAGTTGCCGAAGGCGCAGTGGCAGCCGGAGCAGCGGCAATTGCAACAACAGAAGCCGGATCGCGCCGGGATTTGTTGCCAGACATTGAGGAAATAAATTCGACTTTGCGATCCACAAATGATCGTCGAGACACCCCCGTCCACACCGCCGAAGAAGCAAACGAACAAATTGCAAACAAGCGCACGGGCGGATTTAGACGTGGATTTGTGTTCGTTGTGGCGTTGGCAGCAATTGCTGGGTTGGTCTATACATATGCACCGCAGATTGCGCAAAAATTTCCGCAAGCGGATGCAACGTTGAATAGCTATGTCACCAAAGTCGACTCTGCGCGTGTTTGGCTGGATTCCCAGTTGACTGTTCTGCTGACGTGGCTCGACAAAACGGCCGCCGCCACTAGCCAATAGCGCTTTAGGGCCAGAAAATCTTAGTGGGTTGAACTCAGAACCGCTCCAACAGACGTTTTAAGTAATCCAACTCTTCATCGGGTCGCTGACCCTCGGCGGACCGACGTCTGATTTCGTCCAGCAAATCACGCGCACGCCCGTACAAATCCTCTTGGCCGGGAACATACCCACGCAAGTCAGACTCTGCGTCATACGGGCCATTTGGTCGGCCCAACGGATCGTTTTCACCTTGCGGCCCACCTGATTCCGCCTGCCCTTGTCCTTGCTGCTGTTGTTGTTGCTCCTGCGCCATTGCTTCGCCCAGCGATCTCATAGCATCGCGAAGCGCATCCATCGCTTGTGATTGATTGTCGATCGCCTCTGCAAAATCGCGCTGGCGCAATGCTTCTTCAGCGCCGTCCATCGCGCGGCCTGCACGACCAAGCGCTTCGCGCGCATCGTCCCCTTCGGGTGAACCAGCACCCGGCAGGCCGTTTTGTTGGCGTTGCAATTCCTGACGCAAAGCGCGTTGACGATCCGCCAGTGCCTGTTCACCAGATGATCCTTGCCCGCCATTCTGCCCCTGCTGCGGCTGGCCTTGTTCACCACCTGATTGATCACCTTCTTGGCCCTGATTTCCCTCACCGCCTTGACCATGCTGTTCGCCTTGGCCTTGACCACCATTGCTACCAGAGTTTTGATCACTTTCACCTGCCTGAGCACCCGGATTGAATTGTTCCTGCAAATCGCGGAACGCCTCGTCGCTAAGTCCTTGTTGTTCACGCAAGGACTCGGCCAAGCCTTCCATGGCCTGTTCGCCCGGCGACTGCCCCTGACTGCCTTGTGCCTGCTGCATCTGCAGATTTTCCAAAAGCTCTTGAAGCTCTTTCAGGGCCTGTTCCGCCTCGGCCATTCGGCCTTGTTCCATCAGTTCCTGAATGCGCTCCATCATGCGCTGGATGTCGTCTTGCGACAGCATCATCTGGTCAGATTGCGACTGTGGTTGACCACCAAGCTCTTCGTTTTCTTCTGCATCACGCTGCGCTTGTTGCGAGAGTTGGCGTAAATAATCATCTGTCGCACGGCGCAATTCTTGCATCAATTCTGCAATTTCGGCAGGGCTCGCACCTTCACGCATTGCTTGTTCTAACCGTTCTTGCGCACGTCGCAATCGTTCAAGAGCGCCCGCCAAATCACCTTCTTCGATGGTGATCGCCAAATCCCAAAGATCTTGAGCCAGCTCTTCTTGTTGTTGATCCGTCATGCTGTAACTGGCCAACGTTTCCATCCGCCCGATAATGCGCTTAAGACGCAATTGTTCCGTTTCTTTGCGGAAAACATCGGCAGGTCGATAGGACAGTGCGCGTAATATCTGAGCGTTTCGCAACACGTTTCCACGAGACCAAAGCAGATCGCGACGTTGTTCAATCAGTGATGCGGCAAGTGGATCAAAGAAACGACGACCTGGCAAAGACACCTTCAACGGTTCGCTTTGCGCTTGTTGTTCTGACGCATCAAGAACGCTTAGCGTGATGCTTACCGGCAAATTGGCCCAAGGATGTTGACTGAAATCTTCGATCAGCTTTTCGTCAAAGCTACGCCGGCTGCCCGCGAATGGCATTGGCAATGCGACAGTGATCGCCGGTCGTTGTTCTGGCTCAATTGCCAATCCGTGACGTCGATCAACGGCTGGCAAATCCAACGTTACGATGGCTTCACCTGCTTCAACCCCGTAATCGTCCTGCGCGGAAAACGGCAACGTGGTTTGGCCAGTGGGTCCACTTTGCGGCATATCTTGCGCGGACACTTTTGGCGGAGCATCGGGGATCAAAACGACGTCCCAACTGCGCCCACCGGGGCCATCGATCGACAACGTGCCCTCTTTGGTGATTGTGAAATCTTGCTCGGGGGATGAGGCCGGAGGCAATTCGCCTGTCCGTCCGGATACCGTTTCCGACACAGTCAACGCGCCAACTTCGCCGTACAAACGCAGAGTGATCAGGCTTCCCACTGGAAGCTCAAGAGCGCCTTCAATATCATTCAAATAAACGGTTGGGCGACCTGTATAACGCGGGCTTTCGGCCCACCCTTCCCAGACCGGACCCGATGCCAAGCCTGCGTCGCCCGTCGATATATCACGCACGGAACCAACACTGGCCAATGATCCAAAGATAAGAGCGACGCCAAAGATCAACCCAGCCATAAAGCGCAGCGCATAAGGGTCGTGTTTAGCAACCCGCAAATCCGCTGGAACAGCTTGGGCGCTTGCTGCCCTGTCTGCCATGCGCGCCTGATGCGCACGCCACACAGCTGCCGACGCCTCGTCAGATTGACCAACGGCTTGCTCGTCCATCAAAGCTTGGATTGGTCGCCCCGGAAGGGTTGCATCCAATCGAACAAGCGCTTCGTCGCGCGAGGGAAGCCTGAATCGTTTAAAGGCATAGATCAACGACGCAACGGTCAACACAGCCGAAACAACGCCAATGGCCCAAACACCCTCAAGGCTGACGCTGTCTTGAACACCCAACATCAACAAGCCAAGCACACCCAAAACGACGGCAATCAAAGGCCAAAGTGCGCGCCAAAGTCGTTCGGCAATCAATCCAAACCACGTCAACCGCAGCGGCCAGCGTATCGCATTCAACCCCTTGCGGCGGTTGTTCCGAGAGAATGTGGCCATAGGCGTTTTGTGCCTCCGCGTCTTTCTAGACGTGAATCGGCGCCTAGAACCATTCTGGGATGGTATCCCGATTTATCATTTCGTCAAAGGTCGGACGTGCACGGATCACTGCGTATTGATCACCATTCACCAAAACTTCGGGAATTAAGGGACGTGTGTTGTATTCGCTCGACATTACCGCGCCGTAAGCACCAGCAGATCGGAACGCCACAAGGTCATCCGCGTTCAATGGCGGCATCAGGCGTTGTTTTGCAAATGTATCGCCACTTTCGCAGACAGGTCCAACAATATCATAAGGTTGCTGCTCAACGCCCGCGAGCGGTTCGATAACTGGAACAATGTCATGATGGGCCTCATACATCGCCGGCCGGATCAGATCATTCATCGCGCCATCCAGAATGAGAAAATCGCGATCTTCTCCGGATTTCACGTAAATGACCTTGGAGACCATCAAACCTGCATTTCCTGCGATCAACCGCCCCGGTTCAATTTCAACTTCGCACCCTAAATGCCCCACACATTTCTTGATCAAAGCCCCATAATCAGTTGGCAACGGTGGTCTGTCGTTGGTCTGGGCATAGGGGATGCCAAGGCCACCGCCCAAATCCAGTCTGCGAATGTTATGGCCATCGGCACGCAAAGTTTCGGTCAAGTCGGCCACTTTGTTATAGGCTTGCTCGAACGGTGCCAGATCCGTCAGTTGGGATCCGATGTGCACATCAATGCCAATGACATCAAGACCCGGAAGGCTGGCCGCGAGTGCATAGACTTCGCGTGCGCGTGAGATCGGAATGCCAAATTTGTTTTCGGATTTTCCGGTGGCGATTTTGGCATGGGTTTTGGCGTCAACGTCAGGATTGACGCGAATAGTTATGGGCGCAACCATCCCCAAAGCCGTCGCTTGGGCTGAAATCATGGCCATTTCCGGTTCGGATTCGACGTTGAATTGCCTGATCCCTCCGGTCAACGCAGTTTGGACCTCTTCCACTGTTTTACCGACGCCCGAAAAAACGATCCGCTCGCCCGGCACTCCAGCGGCGCGTGCACGCGCGTATTCGCCGCCCGACACGACATCCATGCCTGAACCAGCTTCCGCCAATGTCTTTAGGATCGCCTGATTGGATGCGGCTTTCATCGCATAGCACACAAGATGCGGCATGCCGTCTAAGGCCTCATCGAACAATCGATAATGCCGCAGCAAGGTCGCAGTCGAATACACATAGAATGGCGTGCCAACGGCCGCCGCGATTTCGGTCAAAGGTACGTCTTCGGCAAAGAGCGTGCCATCACGATACAGAAAATGGTCCATGACTTCGCGTTTACGCAGGGCTTTGGATCAGTTCAATCAGGATTTACCGCGTTTGGCCTTTTCTCTGGCTTGAAACGTGTCGATTTTGCCTCGCAATATCGATTGAGATTCGGAATTTGCAGCGTTTAGCCGCGCCTGAAAGGCAGGCGTTTTGATGCCTTGTCCCGCTGCCAGCTGCCACAGCACGTGATAGGGATTGTCATTACATTCGATGATAATCGGACCATCAGGACCAACTGCAATGTCCCATCCGACGATGCCAAATTCGGGGAACAGCCCGTGCCCTTCGCAAGCAACGCGCTGGATTTGATCCCAATGTGGAATCTGGAACCCTTCGAATGCCATGTCTGAGACTGGATGTTTGTCTAGCAATTTCGCATTGAGGCCAGAACCGATATTACATTTCTGGACCTGACCTGTTTGGTCATCGATCAACGCAACCATAGATCCTGATTGCCAGAAATTATCAGACATCGCCCGAGGGGACGGAATTTTCCAAACGGTGTACAGAGGCGCGATGCCAGTTTCATCGCGCGTCGTGACAACGCGCATCGTGCCCACGGCTTCACCTGTCATTTGAACAAGGTCGGGATGCTGTTTGACAGTCGTTTGAAAGATAAACCCTTCGGGGTAATCTTCTACAACTTCTTGCGCAAAGCCGTTCACGTCTGCATGTTGCCCGTTGCCCAAAGCTAGGACATCTGCGTCACAGGATTTGATCAAAGCAGACCCAACGCTGCCTGCTCCTTCGCAGGGTTTGACAAACAGAGGATAGCGCGCCGTGTTGCGCAAGAAATCCTCAACATCTGAAACCTTGCGAAGGACTGGCAGTGACCCAAACATTCGGCTGGTGTGCGCGACGGCTTGGGTTTCGGTCGTGGGTAAATCAAGTTGCCTTAGCAACGACGTGTACATCACCTTGTCACGAAGAAAGGCGCGGGTTTCCGTCAATTTCATCGGCGACGCAGCGACATTGATCTCGTAACTGCCGATTTTTCCGACATAGCGTTTTTTGTCTTCGATTGAGATTTCCGGATCAAAAACACCTGTCGAATAGTATTCATGGTTCGCCAGTTTTCCGGGACCAAATCGCATGGACGCCATTTCGCGCATCTGGCGGAAAGGGCTGACCCCATGATTACGTGCAACTGCGACCATGGTTTCCGAAGCCGCCGGAGACGGGTCCATGGGTGTGCCAAGCAAAGCTTTTCCTGCAACAGTGCTCATGCTCTAATCTTTCATGTTCTTTTTAATCGTTTTGTATCGCGCAAGTCGTTTCCCTTGATGCGCGATCACACTGTCCCAGATGGGATTGAAGTCCGCGTTCAAAACTCCACGCGCCGCCGCTTGCTGATAAAGCCCGTGCGCCGGACCGTCATTGCATTCTAGAATCTTTGGCCCATCGGTCGTGACCGCAATGTCGAACCCACATACGCCAAATTCGGGGAAAATCGCGTGCGCCTTGATAGCGAGGTCTAAGGTTTCTTTCCACAATGGCACATGCGTTCCCACAACCTGCGCATTGGTGACCGGGTGGTGCGTCAATTCTTCGACGTCTAATCCAGACCCCTTCCGCAGAGTTTTTACGGCGCCATTTTCCAAGTCCAACAAGGCCAGCATACTGCCATCTTGCCAGAAATTATCGGACATAGCGCCTGGTGCCGGAAGCTTCCAAAGGGAATAAACAGGTTTGGGACCAGTGCCGTCATTCACCGTTACAACACGCACAGATCCCAAAGTGTCGCCACTTATTGCTGCCATGTCGGGATGTGAGTTCAAGGCTGTTTGGAACAGGTATCCGGACGGGTATCGTTCAAACACTTCCTTTGCAAAGTCTGCAACAGTCCGCGTCTGACCATTGCTTAGGACAAGGTCATCGCCTTCAATCCGTTCCAGACGGACAGTTCCCGTTGATTGCGATCCCTGCAACGGTTTTCCAAAAATCGGAAACTGCGCGGCTTGGGTCAAAAATGCAGCAATGCTTTCCGAATTGCGCAACATTCGTGTGTCGCCAGCATCTCTAAAGCTGCTGACCACGGCTTGGGTTTCGGATGTTTCGACGCCCAATCGATCCAGTAACATGGTATAAAGCAGCTTGTTGCCCACGAACGATTGCGTTGGCGCCAAAATAGGCGGCGTCAAAGTCTTGTTGAACTTTTTGTTGGCCGCCACCCCGATGAATTCACGTTTGTGATCCGCGCTGATTTCCGGATCATACAAGCCCAATGCATAGTATTCTTTGGACGACAATTGCGATCTGCCAACACGCAATCCAAAGCTTTCCCGCAACTGCTTCACAGGTGAAACACCATACTTTCGCGCGACTTGCACAATTACAGGCGCGTCAGGGCTTGCACCATCCTTCGGGCCGTCCAAAAGTGTTGATTTAGGCGTGTCTACTGTTGCCTCGGTCATACCTGCACCCTGCTTGCTGCGATATTTTCAAGCAGAATCTACCGAGAGATAGTGGCAAGATTTGGGCGTGATTGTTTCCAAATTGGTCGAAATTCAATCCGATTTTCTGGATCG
Organism: Paracoccaceae bacterium; assembly: GCA_039984715.1. Lineage (GTDB taxonomy): Bacteria > Pseudomonadota > Alphaproteobacteria > Rhodobacterales > Rhodobacteraceae > JABSSA01. The sequence continues at coordinate 104,993 of JBDWUA010000015.1, forward strand.
CAAAAACAGATAAAGCGGCAACCCGCAACTGACACCGATTCCAAATGTCGCTGGTATCGTCATAATTCCAAGCGCGTCACGTCGCTTGATACACTCTGCAAATACAAAAACGCTCAATGCGATTGCTGCTATGGTCAGGTCCCACACCAGCCCAGATGACGCGTCATTTGCTTGCCAAGCGTCAACCATTCGCCCAAGATTAAAGCCTTCTGCCTTGAACCAACGGGCGAAATAAAACATCGGATGAATCGCGCCCCAAATTGCCAGACCAAGATAGATCAGGCGAACACGGGGCATTTAAAGGTATTTGCCTAAGGAAATACCAAACGGCCCTTTCCGAACACCAACCGAAGCCCCAGTATGTACACCGTTTGAATTCAAACCGACATTCAGATTGGCGGTCGGTTGAATTGGGTCTCCGTCCGCGCCACAGGCGGCCAGCGTCAGAAAAGCCAACAGCGCTATCGAACGTTTCATTCTAGAATCTCCTTCCAGCGTGCGACTTGCTCGAGAACACGCGCGGGTGATGTTCCGCCATAGGATGTCCGCGACGCCACTGAATTGTCTACCCCAAGCACTTCAAAGATATCCGAATTGATACCTTCATGCACAGATTGCAGGTCATCCAAGCTTAGATCAGACAAATCGCAGGTCTTCGCTTCGGCCATCGCGACAATACGACCCGTTACGTGGTGGGCGTCTCTAAATGGCATGCCCAGAACACGTACAAGCCAGTCGGCCAAGTCTGTCGCTGTCGAAAACCCGCTCCCTGCGGCGGCGGCCAGTGAATCGCGATTGGCGCTCATGTCGCCAACCATGCCTTCCATCGCGGCTAAGGCCAGCATCCAGTTATCGGCCGCGTCAAACACTTGTTCTTTGTCTTCCTGCATGTCCTTGGAATACGCAAGGGGCAACCCTTTCATCACCATCATCAATGCAGTGTTGGCCCCAAAAATTCGACCGATTTTGGCGCGGATCAATTCAGCCGCATCTGGGTTTTTCTTCTGTGGCATGATCGACGATCCCGTCGAAAACCGATCAGACAGCGTGACAAAACGGAACTGTGCAGAGGACCAGATGACCAGTTCTTCTGCCAATCGGCTAAGATGCATGGCGTTGATGGACGCACAGGACAGGAAGTCCAATGCGAAATCTCGATCGCTGACCGCATCCAAGGAATTGGCGGAAGGACGATCAAACCCCAAAGCCTTTGCGGTCATATCACGATCAATTGGAAAAGACGTTCCAGCCAATGCTGCCGCGCCCAGCGGGCTTTCGTTCATCCGTTTGCGCGCATCGCGAACACGACTGATGTCACGGCCAATCATTTCAACATAGGCCATCATATGATGCCCCCACGTGACAGGCTGGGCCGTTTGCAAATGTGTAAACCCCGGCATGACCCAATCCGCACCGGCTTCGGCCTGCACAAGCAAGGCTTGAACCAACGCAGTCAGGCCAGACTCGGCCGCGTCAAATTGATCCCGCACCCAAAGTTTGAAATCAGTCGCAACCTGATCATTTCGGCTGCGCCCTGTATGCAAACGCCCCGCAGGTTCGCCGATCAGGTCTTTTAATCGCGCCTCCACATTCATATGGATGTCTTCCAGGGCGGTTGAAAAGGTAAAATTGCCTGTTTCAATCTCTGACAACACCGTGAAAAGCCCTTCACGTATTGCCTCTGCATCATTATCACTAATGATACCTGTTGCAGCCAACATGGCTGCATGGGCGCGCGAGCCTGCTATATCTTGTGCGGCCATCCGCTGGTCAAACCCGATGGACGCGTTGATTGCTTCCATGATTGCGTCGGGGCCAGCGGCAAAGCGGCCGCCCCACATGGTATTTGCAGACTTTTGGGACATGTAGACACCTGTCAGGGATGCTGATGAAACGTATTATTGCCGCTGTGCTGTATCTGGCCTTGAGCCTGACCGCAATTCCTCTTGCAGCTTCGGATCTATCCGAAGCCGTCGCGCTGCGTGAAGGAGACATGAAAAAGTTGATCTTTCACGACACGCCATTGGCGGTGTCCAATGCAACCTACGATCTGGCGGATGATGCCGGACAAGGACGTCTAAACGATTACGAAGGGCAATGGGTCCTGTTGAATTTTTGGGCGACATGGTGCGCGCCGTGCCGTCATGAAATGCCAATGCTTTCTGAATTGCAGGCCACATTTGGCGGGCCTGATTTTCAGGTGGTCACAATTGCCACGGGTCGCAATTCACCGACCGGTATCAAGAAATTCTTCGATGAAATCAACATCGACAACCTGCCGCGTCATCAAGATCCAAAGCAAGCGCTTGCTGCACAAATGGGTATATTTGGATTGCCGATCACCGTTTTGATTGATCCAAAAGGTAAGGAAGTCGCACGACTGCGTGGTGACGCAGATTGGTCCAGCGACAGTGCGAAAGCCATTATTAAGTCGCTGTTGCCGTCCGGTTGATCCAAGCGAGCCAGGAACGACTCTCCTACGTAGTGCCGTTCTTGACCTGCCACCGCCCTTTTCGATGAGACGCGGACTCCGGGAGGAAATAGATCATCGGCAATCCTTTTGCTTCTTGTCGCGGGCGTCGTGTTCACCCCGCGATTTTTTAAGACCTATGACTCGGATCCTCTGAATGAGAAGACATCGTATCGCCCGACATAGACCGGGACGGTTACATTTATGATGATCGTCCGAGCACCGCTAATCGTGTTGGGCCCACGTCCCACAACCGTTCTTTTTTGCGGTGGTTTGAACCTGATCATGCCACGTGACGCAAAATAGCAGTTTCACTGGTTGTCAGGTTTCGACGCGCATATGCGCCATAATTGTGGGGATCGGACGCAATCTCTGGGATGACGTTCAAAAGCCTTTGATAATCGCTGGTCCCAAGCGACGAAAGCGCCGCGTTGGCGGGATGAAAGCTTTCAGTATGCATGCCATTCGCGATGATTATTTGATGGCTACGCAGCAAGAGATGCACGTATGTCACTTCTTGCATTTGCCAATCCACAACAATTTTTCGATTGTCTACAAGGTCTTTGGCCGATGCAAGAACTTCCGTTTCATTGAACAAATCCTTGGCGCGTTGACCGGTGATCAACATGCGATGTTCTGGCGACACGACAAGTTCGCTGTCCGGGCAATCCGCACCAAATGCACCCGTACGGATACGTACTGGCCGGAGATGTGGCATCGCATAAAGACGTGCGCCGCTCATTTTACGTTGCCCAATCCATAGAACGTCTTGTTCACCGCAATCGCGAGTGGATAGGCGATCACCCTCGCGCAGGTCTTCAATCTTTCTTTGACCACTTGGCGTTTCGATCCATGTTCCCGGCGTAAAACAAATGACCCCGCCTTTTTCGTCCTGCACGCGATCTTTCTCGCTTAGATTCAGGGCATGATGCACAACCCAAAGATCCACACTGCGCGGCGGGATTTCATTAAGAAACATAACCAAAGGTGCGCGACTGGAACCAACTGGTATGACCGAGATCGTATAAATCTGAGCCCCGTCCGTGACTTGGAAATAGGTATCAAACAAAGGTGTCGTATCGTCGCTGAAATCACTCAGTTGAGCAGCGGGTACGTTTTCCAACGCAGCCCCGACCAACCGATGCACCATACGCGCTGCGCGTTGTCGAAGCGTTGTCATTTCCTCGGTTTGGCTCAATTGCAATGAATTTGCAGGCCCATCTACGCGCACGATTTCACCTTGCCACGACCACGTGCTGCCCACAGCAATGGTCGCGACAGGAGCCCCTTCAAGCCCGTCGATTTCAGTCTGAGACCAAGAGATGACATACGCACCGCTAAAGCCTGTTTTCATAGCCTGTAAGCCTGCCTGCTTTTTCTTTCAGACAAGTTACCAAAGGACGAATCACCTGTGAAGTGGGAATATTCGACGGTGAGACAACGCTTGTTAGAACGCGATCCTAAATTGCACAGACCCTAAGAATTGGCTTTCTCTCTGGCCTTGGAATTCTTCGGACAACCATGTCAGACCGTAAAAGAACACTCCCCCGCCAGGACCTTGCCAATGAACACCTGCCCGCGCCCGTCCGCGCGTTTCTTTTAGTGGTGCATTGCCAAAACTTGGAAGGAAAATACTGTTTTCGACATGGGCAATATCCGCCCCAAAAACAAAACTTGGCCCGACACTATCGTTTCGGATCGCCTGATAACGATGACCGCTCACTGGGTCGCGGACCAGCAATTCGCCTTTTCCAAAGGGGCCAAAGGACAGATCGAACCCAGTACGCGCAAGGGTTTCGACCCCTGCCCTAAGTTCAACAAAGGGTCTGATCCTCGCGGACTCGCTCACCTCAAAGTTTCGACCAATTTCAAGAACCGCCGTTGGATGCAGACCATCTTGGATTTGACTGTTGCGCACCTGAGCAGATGGGCTTGGGCCGCCTAGGATGTCGTGCACAGCCTCTTGGAAATCATCCAGCTTTGTTGAGGGGCCGGTAAACGTAAGGTCCGCCCCCAAAGCGACGTCAAAGTCGTTGATCGTTGCGTGCGTATGAAGACCAGCGGAGATCGCGCCCACATAGGTTCTGTCGTTTGGTGCGGGTCGTCTTAGGCTTTCGGGTGAAATGATTTGCGCACCAAGACGCAGTTCAATCAAGTCACCCAGACGGTTTGGCTTGCGCCCATTCCATCCCCTGCCCCAGACACGTGACGAAGAAAACGACCCCGTACGCCACCGATCCTTGCCATCTCCAAATTCGTCGTTTGTGAATAATACACCATAGCCAAGCCGCTCGCGTGTCTCAGCCATTGACGTATTCGCACAGCAAACCGCAGCCATCATGACCGCGATCATCAATCCCTTCATCCGTCCTTACCCTCAATCAAAGGCATATATGTACGGTCCCCCCGAAACGGCGATTCCGTCGATGCCAGCCAATCAACCGATACCCTTATGACTGTCAAAAAATGTTTAAATCTGGACCGTTGCATGGCGTCACAAGAAAGCTCGTACAATTGTGCCCGGGCGAACACGTTCGATTTCGGTCAGAATATCGGAAACCGGCAATCCAAATTCCGCTTTCAAGGCTTGTTTGTAAGGCGGCATGTTCGTGCATTCCAACAGGATATGCTTGTGGCGATCCACGTGATCAGTCCTGACCAGATCAATCATTTCACCGGACGCCACGTTCGCATTCAATTCTGGTTGACCCGTCGCAATAACCTGTCGCAAGTGCGTTTGTGGGCGCAAACCGCGAATAGCGCATACATATTGTCGGTGATCCCCAAAGTGGGAGCAATTCAGTGACTGCGCATCGAACGTTAAGATCAATAATTCTTCGGGTGCAAAAAGGCTGCTTAGCCGGTCCAATGCAGTAAGCGAAGAACTGATGAAAGGGCGCGTCGTGCAAGACTGAAGGTGTTCTTGCCAAAATGACAAAAATCCACATGAAGTTACAATGACATCACCACGCGCATTTTTTACTGCGTCTTCGAAGGGTTGAATGTCAATTTCGCCGGGACGATTGGTGACAATATTGGACACAGAAGCACCCGGAATGCGAATGATTTCAATCTCGTCGTGATAGGTTTCCCGACACGCCACGTCACCCGGCACGCGTGGAAACTGCGTATCAAGCTGTAGAACTGAAACCGAGGGGCGCATCGGACACTAGGGGCTTTGTCGAATGTTATCAGGCAACCATGTGGCCAATTCCGGCCACACAACCAAGATCACGACCATGACCAACATCAAACCAACCATGGGCAAGGCCGTTTTCGAAATATAGCCGATTTCATGTCTGGTCATGCCTTGCAGAACAAACAGGTTGAACCCAATCGGCGGGGTCACTTGCGCCATCTCAACAACGACAACGATGAAGATGCCAAACCAAATCACGTCAATTCCGGCTTGGCGGATCATGGGTTCCACGATGGCCATTGTCAGAACCACCGACGAAATCCCATCAAGGAACATACCCAGAATAATGTAAAACACCGTCAAAGCCGCGATCAGCGTGATGGGCGACAGGTTCATCCCGTCAATCCACGCCGCCAAAGCGCGCGGTAATCCCGTGAAGCCCATCGAAAGCGACAAGAACGCCGCCCCCATCAAAATCAACGCGATCATGGCCGACGTTCGCGTCGCCCCCATCAGGCTTTCGAAAAAGGCGGAAAACGACAGCGATCGTTGGAAGGCCGCCAATATCAAAGACCCCAGAACACCAACTGCGGCGGCTTCAGTCGCCGTGGCCCAGCCGAAATACATCGATCCAATGACCGCAAAGACAAGCAACAGCACCGGGATCAAAAATCGACTTTCCATGAACATTTGTCCCAAGGACATCGACGGTTCAGGTGGTGGGCGCTGTCCGGGGCGTACGAAATGCCATGCAATGATGTAGGACATGAACAATCCCGCCAGAACCAGACCGGGGAAAATACCTGCCATAAACAGCTTGATGATGCTTTCGTTGATCGACACGCCATAGACAATCAAGGTCAGCGACGGCGGGATCATTAATCCCAGCGTTGCAGCGCCCGCCAATGTTCCCACAATCATATATTCTGGATAACCACGCTTGCGCAGCTCCGGTATCGACATCTTGCCCACGGTTGTCAGCGTTGCGGCGGACGATCCAGACACCGCCGCGAAAATGGTACACCCCGCGATGTTCGTGTGCAGCAATCCCCCCGGCAGAAATCGCATCCATGGGGCCAATCCGCGAAACATGTCTTGGGATAGTCGCGTTCGATACAATATTTCACCCATCCAGATGAACAACGGCAAAGCCGTCAAAGTCCAGCTGCTTGCTCCGGTCCAGATTGTGGTGATCATTGCGTCGCCTGCGGGACGCGTTGTGAAAAGCTCCATTCCGACCCAGGCCACGCCCATAAGCGCCAGACCAATCCAAATCGATGATCCTAACAGCGTGAACAGAACCAGAAGAAAGATCAGCGTGGCATAAAGTTCGGTCATTCGACTGCCTCCGCCTGAATGGGGTTTTGCCCAGTGACAACCAGTCGACACAGCGTGTCCCACAACGCCAGAGCAAGAAGCACCGTCCCGATGGACATCGCAATCTGTGGCACCCAAATGGGGGTGTAAATCAGCTCGCTCGAGCTTTTCGCCATGGCCTGTCCCCATTCGGATACTGGACGCGCAGGCAAGCTTAGAAAGGTCACAACCCATTCGGGGATTTGATCTTGGCCTTGTGTGCGATCATTCAGTAATTTTGAAAAGCCATTGGTTTTGATCGCATAACGCGCAAAATACGTGGCAATCACTGCCCCACTGAAGACCGCAAAAATATCAAGCCACCGGTTCAGGAACCGATTGGCGTTCAAAAGTATCGACACGCGGATATGGCTGCCCCGCATTAGCGCATGGCACAGCGCAAAGAATGACGTGGCCGCCATCGCATAACCCGCAAATTCGGTTGTGCCGGGCAGGGCAAATCCAGTCCACCGCGCAATCATCTGTGCCACGATAAGACTGAGGATCATCAGCATAAAGAATGCCGAAATGATCCCGCTCGTTAGGTATACCCCATCCAAAAAACGCCAGATCGGGCGCAATGGTCTTTCCAAACGCGGCCCACCGATAAAGCACAGCAAGGCCAAACAGGTAGGTAAAACAAATAACCAGACCCATAAAGGCATGCCCAAAAACGGCGCCCAGTCACGCATGTCACATTCCCTGTGGAAAAGGCGCGGCTTGGCACAATGACCAAACCGCGCGGTTCAACGCTTAATTAGCGTTGTAAGCATCAAGAATGGCTTGACCATCTGCACCAGCCGCGGCGATCCAGTCTGCAGTCATCTTAGCGCCAATTTTTTCGAGTTCCGCCAAGAATTCAGGGCCTGCATCTTCAACTGACATGCCGTTCTTGGACAGTTCATCATAATAAAAGTTGGCCAAATCCGCTGATTTTGCAGCGCAGCTTGCAGATGTTTCATCTGCCGCTTTTTGGATGCCAGCTTGCACGTCGCCGTCAAGTGCGTCCCATGCCTGCTTGTTCACCATCACATAGTTGCGCGGCAACCAAGCGTTTACTTTGTAATAGTGGCTTAGATGTTCCCAAACCTTACGATCATATCCGGTCGAACCCGAAGAAATGAATGAGCTTGCAACGCCTGTAGCCAAAGCTTGGCTTAGCTCGGCCGCTTCGATTTGAACGGGAATCATCCCCAGCTCTTCTGCGAATGTCGCAGTTGCCGAATTATACGAGCGGAACTTGACGCCTTGTGTGTCTGCGGATGAACCTACTTCTTTGTTGAAATAGAACCCCTGCCCCGGCCATGGGCATGTATAAAGCGCAACAAGGTTCAGGTCTGACAACTGCGAATTGACCTTATCACGTGCGGCTTCCCACAGCTTGGCGTTGTCTTCATAGCTTGTCGCAATGAAAGGAAGGTTGTCCCATCCCAGCAAGGGTGCTTCGTTGGCGTGGGCCGACATGAAACGCTCACCAATTGGGACTTGGCCGGTTTGGATAGCGCGCTTGATATCGCCGCCACCGAACAGCGATCCGCCCGGATGCACAGTGATGTCGATGGCGCCGCTTGTATATTCACGCACGCGGTCAGCGAACATAACACCCTGTTCAGAATGGAAATTTGTGGCGGCATATGCCATTGGCATGTCCCAAGCCTGTGCGTGGCCATCCGCAATTGCGGTATTTGCCAGCAATGCGCCGGCGGCTGCACCAAGGGCCAAGTGAGTAATTTTATTCATATCGTCCTCCCAGACGTTTATTGCCCACGCAACGCGTGTTTCTTTGGATCAAACGGGCTCAAATCTGCGTTTGAAGTTTTTCCCGCGATCATACCAGCGATGATCCGACCCGTTTTAGGTCCACCTGTCAAGCCGACATGCTGATGTCCGAAGGCTTGAAATGTCGATCCGCTGTCGTCTGCTGCTCCAATAAGCGGTAAGCTGTCTGCTGGCGCAGGTCTGTGTCCCATCCATTCGGTCACATCGTCAAAGCGAACATCAGGCATCAATTTTTGAACTTGCCGTTTCAACATGTCAAATGGCGCAGTGCTGGGGCCATTTTCCAGCCCTCCGAATTCAACAATCCCGGCGGCACGAATGCGACCATCCATAGGCGTCACGACGAATTTCCCCGATGCAACCATCATCGGCGCTTTTGGGCTTTGAGACGGGTTGATCAATTCAATGTGATATCCCCGCTCACTTTCGAAGGGGACTTTCACACCCATTTTATGCGCGATTTTCTTGGACCACGGCCCAAGCGCAAAGATAATGTGATCCGCCCGTAGAACGCCGTTCGACGTGTGCACGCCGGTAACAGTCCGATCAACGACATCAATGTCGGTAATTTCGTCGATCAGTAATGTGCCGCCCTGTTCGACAAAATGATCCGCCAGTGCATTTACATATGCACCGGGGTCAGAAATGCGCCCATGTTCATGACAGCGCACAACAGTTTCAAACGCATCCCCAAAGATCGGATCAAAACTTGCGTATTCGCGGCCCGGGATCACGCTGTATTTTACACCAACAGCGTCCCGTTTTGACCAACCATATCGATCCGCATCAAAGTCTGCGCGCGTTTTGTAGCCAAAACAATAATCGTCATGATGGATGAACTTTTGGGCAGGTGTATCTTTGGCAAGGGATTCGTGTTGGTCCACGCTGTCGCCAAGCAGATAGTACATCGACCTCGCATAATGATCGACATGCGCATCCGTCGCATGGGACAGGTACTTTCGCAAAAATGGCATCAGCTGCGGCAAATAGGACCACCGCAAGAACAATGCGCCATCGGGATCAAACAACATGCGCGGCGCTTTTCGCAATAATCCAGGAACTGTAACCGGGACAACCGCCCCAGCAGCCAATACGCCAGCATTCCCGTGGCTTGTCCCATTTGCCGGACCAGAACGATCAACGATTGTGACATCGTGCCCTGCACGCTGTAACCAAATGGCGCAAGACACACCAACTATGCCCGCACCTGCAACAAGGATTTGCATGAACTGCCCCTTTCACGTTGCGCATTGCGGAAAGTCGCAATTGGCGCACGTGTTCAAAGCGAAACCATAAACGGAAATGCATTCCAGACGCTAGAACCGAAGTTCATATCCATTTTGCTTAGGGCACAACCACACCAGCTTAATACGCAAAAGTGCTGCAATTCAGGTCACTTGAGCGGTATCAATATAGCGTTGGCATCGACACGACCATTACACGCCGGATCGTTTTTTGCTTATGAAAATAAGCGCCAAAGCAATCGCAGCCGGGATCGTTTGCACCACAAAAATACTGGGTGACACGGTTGCCGCACCAAATATCCCAGCTACCGCAACAAATAACAAAAAAATCGTAGCGACGTGAGCACGCCAGTTTTTGTCGCTGATCAAAAGAGACCAAATCAGACCAACAGCCAAAAACGCATTGTACAGCCCTTGGTTCGCCGCCATCGCTGTTGTTTGCGCAAATAAATCGGCAGGGAACGAAGCAAACACCTTCGGACCACGAGATTCCCACGCAAACATTTCGAACCACGCAATATACACATGCAACAAAGCAATTAAGGAAATCAGAGCGGTGATGATTTTGTTCATTAGTATGCTCCAGTGTCGTGCATTGGGTGACTATACCAACTGTATCAAAGCCCACCACAAGTGCCAAACCCGTTCTAATTGTGGCTCATGATGGGTGCGCTGCGTGGCATCAAAACCGTCGGTTGAACCGAAACAACCCGTTTCGTCAGGTGACGTTAATCTTTTGAAACTTGGCATCATGGTTTCCAGAGTGCTAAACGCAATAAAAAATAACCTTGAGCGACTATGACCCTATTACAAATCGCATCTTTGCTGATCGTCCTTGCGGGCGCTTTTGGTGCCATCAATTATCTATTCCTGAAATTCCCACCTTCGATTGGCATTCTAGTCGTTGCATTGTTTGCATCCCTTGGTGTGATGTTGGTCGATTTTTTCGCCCCGGGATTGGGTGTCGCCACAGCAGTTAGCGGTACAGTCGCAAGCATTGATTTTTCAGATGCCTTGCTTGAGGGCATGCTTGGGCTCTTACTGTTTGCGGGTGCCCTTCATGTAAAACTGTCGGATTTGAAACGCGAATGGCCTGTTGTGGCCGTTATGGCAACGCTTGGGGTTGGCCTTTCACTGGTGATTGTCGGCGTTGGGTTTTCATGGCTTACGGGTATGCCGTTGCTCATCGCGCTGGTCTTTGGTGCTTTGATTTCACCAACCGACCCGGTCGCCGTCTTAGGCATTTTGCGAGAAGCGGAATTGCCGAAAACACTAGAGACTCAGATCGCGGGGGAAAGCCTGTTCAACGACGGCGTTGGCTATGTGATATTCCTTGTGTTGGTTGGTTTGGCATTTCCACATGGTGACAGTCACGGCTCTGGTCTGCTCGGCGCGATTGAGTTGTTTTTGATCGAGGCCGTGGGAGGCGCGCTTTTGGGCATCTCCTTGGGTTGGCTAGTATTTCGTGTGATGCGCAGGATCGATGACTATTCCCTCGAAGTCTTGATTACACTTGGTCTTGCATTTGGTGGCTACGAACTAGCGGTCTATTTAGGTGTTTCTGCCCCTATCATGGCCGTCTGTGCGGGCCTGTTAATTGGCGATGTGGGGACACGGCATGGGATGTCAGAAGAAACGCGGCTTTACGTCAACGCGTTCTGGAAACTTGTGGACGAAATCCTGAACGCGGTTTTGTTCTTGATGATCGGGTTCGAAGTCTTTGCGATCACTTTGGATTTGCACAATTTCCAAGCAGCCGCCGCTGCGATCGTTTTGGCTCTGTTGGGCCGCCTCGCCGCGGTTGCTATTCCGGTCATGATGCTTCGCCCGTTTCGCAGTTTTTCAAATGGCGTTGTTCCGATCATGACGTGGGGCGGCTTGAAAGGTGGTATCTCGGTGGCGTTGGCTTTGTCATTGCCAGACACCGAATGGAAGCCTTTGATTTTGACCGCGACCTATGTCGTCGTTGTCTTTTCAATCATCATCCAAGGTTTGTCTGTCGGGCGTTTGGCACAACGTTTCAGCACCTAGGCGCGATCATAAACTGTTAAAAAACTATTCAGATCGCGCCAGTTCAGGATGTTCGTATGCCTTCGGATACGGCATCGGGCGCAATGGCCCTTTGGGTACAACGTTGTTCCAGGATCGACCAAAATACCCTTGTCGACAATGCTCCAGCGAATTGCTCTCAGCAACGCCAGGCATTGCGTAAACACGGCAAAGCCAACGCCACAGAAACGGGTAATCCAATATCCGTGCCGCATTCAGTTTCATGCGCACATAATAAACGGGATCATGCCGATACAACGTCGGAAACAGCCTCAAGTCTGCTTCGGTAAACGCATCACCCGTTAGAAAAAGCCGACCATCGGACGCAAGCCTGTTTTCAATCTGGGCAAGCGTATCGAAATACCGATCAAACGCCGCGTCATACACCTTTTGATCTGAAGAAAACCCCGCCTTATACGCCCCGTTATTGATGCCAACATAGATGTCTTCATTCAGCATATCGATCTCACTGCGCAGCGCTGCGTGTTCTGTGCCAAGGGGATATAAATCCAACCTCCTGGCTTCGGACATCTCAGACCCAAGTGCGATGGCGTGCTTGTTCAACAACCGCACAATGTCTGCACTTTCATTGGATACGATACGCTTTTGTTTCTTGTCATAAAGAACTGGAACGGATGCTTCGGACGACCCTTCGGCCTGATATATTTCGGTAATTAGTCGATAGTTTTGCCCAGTCGCAGTCTCTTTCGTACATTCCGCCAAAATATCCCCGGTCAACGTCGCAATCCGGTTTGGATCAAATTCCCAACGGTTTGGTTCGATTGGATCATCTTCTGTCGTGCGATTGGGAAAGGCCACATCCATGGTCAGTGCGTTTTGCAATCCAAGAATGTTTCGCGCCAAGGTCACTCGATGACACCATGGGCAATTCAGAGCCACAAACAAATGGTATCGTCCGGGTTCCGGCGGAAAACCCGATTGCGCATCAAGATCATTGCGAAATTTACTGACCCCGCGCACGAACTCCCCCTGAGCCCGGCGTGTCTTGGCGTTGGTTTGCGCTTCTTCAACTGCGATATTCTTCGGCTCAGTCACACCAAAACTCTCCGCCCTTTGGCCACTTAAGAAACCAAACCATGCGCTAGTGTCGCCTAGTTTGCCAGCAGCATCGCATTCACGTCTTCAACATGAATTGCCCACCAAATGAACCAACCCTTGCGCTCACAGGTTCAAACACTGCTTTGGTGTCTTCAATCGCACCTGCCTGTTTGATGCATTAGATGCTGCATTTGGCTTCGCTACGTGACAGGTTTACACTCATCCGAAACTTTATCGTTATTGAGGCTGTTCACTTTTATGGTGCATATTATCGGATCCGGAAGAGCCTTGCCCGCGGAGTGCCTAGGCGCAGAAACGTTGGACGCACAATTGGGGTTCCCAATTGGGTATTTGCAAAAAGAAACTGGCGTGTCGCGTCGCTATGTTTGCCGCGACGAAAGCCAAATTGATCTGGCCATTTCTGCGTGCAAATCCGCAATGGAAGATGCCGGGATTGACGCGACTGAAATCGACCTTTTGATTTCAGGTTGCGCCGTGCCGTATCAACCTATTCCGTCCACGGCCCCGCTTGTTATGCGCGAATTGGGAATACCCGACGGCAGCGCCGCCGCATTTGACGTCAATAGCACATGCCTAAGCTTTCTAACCGCGCTTCAAACAGCGGATCGTCTTTTAGACTCAGGACAACACACCAACGCTTTGGTTTTCTCGTCCGAAATCGCATCACGCGCGTTGCCTTGGTCGACCGAACCAGAAGTCGCAGGATTGTTCGGAGATGGCGCGGCCGCAGTGGTGTTGACGCGAAATTCTAACGGAACACGCGGCCTGAAATCGGTGTTGTTCCGCACCTATCCTTCAGCCTATGAGGCCAGCGAAATTGGCGCAGGGGGAACTCGGTTCGATTTTCGGGAAGAACGTGACGCCTTTGAGCGCAATACGTTGTTTTCGATGGACGGGATTGCCCTTTTCAGACTGACGATTGAACACTTTAATGCCTGCGTCGATGGGCTGCTGGATCAAGCCGGATGGCAGCACAAAGACGTCGATCTTGTCATTCCACATCAGGCCAGCCCTGCCGCGCTGTCTCATATGGTGCGTTTGACCAAATTCGACAAGGATCGCGTTTTCGATATCGCGTCCGAATATGGCAACCAAATCGCCGCTTCGATCCCTTTCGCATTTGACCTTGCACGCAAGCAAGGTCGCATTGGACCCGGTTCCAAAGTCCTGTTTCTTGGGACTTCGGCTGGCGTATCCATCGGCGGAATAGCCTATGAAGCCTAATGCCCCACGCCGTATTTTGGTCACCGGCGCAACTGGATTTCTGGGCGGGCATTTGGTCCGGCATCTGACAACAAACGGCTACGATGTCATCGCTCATGGGCGAAGTGATGCAGGTTGCAATGCGCTTGGACAGTCGGGATACAACGTATTCCAATGGGATATTTCCACGCCCGTTAACAGCCTTAAAAAGTTGGACGCAGTCGATTGCGTTGTTCACTGCGCAGCACTTTCTGCGCCGTTTGGTCATTTGGCGCATTTTGAAGCTGCAAATATCGCAGGCACGCGCAATGTATTGGACCTTGCGGCGCACTTGAACGCATCTAGGTTTGTTTTTATCTCAAGCCCGTCCGTGTATTTTTCGCTGAACGATCAGCTAGACGTGTCCGAAGACATGCCGTTGCCGAACCCATTCAACGCCTATGCAGCGACGAAACAAAAAGCCGAAGCATTGGTTTTGGACAGGCCTGAGCTGCGTCCTGTCATCCTTAGGCCTCGGGGGATTTATGGATTGAATGACACGACGCTTTTGCCCCGAATATTACGTGCTGCAAAAAGCCGACCATTGCCATTGTTTCGCAATGGCCGCGCCTCTATCGATCTAACACATGTCGACGATGTCGTGGACGCAATTGAATGCGCAATCAACGCGCCGGCGCATGTTGAACGCGAGATTTTCAATATCTCAAGCGGCGAACCTTTGGCCGTCACAGATATTGTCGATCAAGTATGTGACCGGGCGCAAATTGAAGTTCGCTGGCGCAAAGCACCCCTCGCCCCTGCCCTTTGCGTTGCCAGTGTTTTGGAATACGCCGCTCGTTTATTTCCAGCTTTGGGCGAACCTGTGGCAACCAAATACGGGTTGGCTTTGTTCGCTTATGCCCAAAGCTTGAATATTTCCAAGGCCCAAACCATGCTGGGGTGGGCGCCAAAAACCCGGTTCCAGGATGGCTTGGATAAGACCTTCACTGACGGGTCGTTTGTGTGACCCCTGTTTTCGCGAACAGCGCCTGGGTGAATGCCCCGCAAGCCTTGATCCAACGAGGGGGCGCATGGAAAAACGTGGCCTTAAAAGTGCGCTACGGTTTGTTCAGGCATCCAGATCACGGGGCTATCCTGATCGACACAGGCTATACGCGCGAAACAACCGAAGGCGCGCACCGTGGTCGCGCGTTGCGTCTGTATGCGAAGATTTTGAACCCCACGCTGAACGAAATGCATCAGCCGCGCCAATTCTTGTCGCGTTTCGATCTTTCAATGGATGACATCAAATATGTGATCGTCACCCATTTTCATGCAGATCACATTTCGGGATTAAATCAATTTCGAAACGCCCGCTTTATTGGGTGTGGTGACGCATTCGAACGCATCCGCTCCAATGGCACGACCCGAAACCTCAGCCATGGCGTTTTTACAGAACTCTTGCCCAAATATTTTACAGAACGCTTCACAAGTCTTAATGATTTACCTCAATCCGGCACGTCAGTTTTTGGCCTGCCAACAGGTGCGGATTTGTTTGGCGATGGCACCGTACAAAGCATACCTTTACCCGGTCATGCACATGGTCATTTTGGTGTATTGTTCCCAAAGGAAAAGACGCCGTTGCTCTATGCGGTGGATGTGCAGTGGGTTCAATCGGCGTTGCAAGGACGACCTCCGGGATTTCCATCGACCTTAATTGCGGATGACACACACCAACTGGCCGCATCATCTGATAGTGTCGCACACTTTCAATCCCGCGGTGGCACCGTCGTTTTGTGTCACGATCCATCCGACACGTCTTTTGATATCGTCACATGAGCAAGACAACCGAAACCCTTGGTGCCTTTCTGGCATCGTTCTTATTGCCAAAGCTGCCCCGATCAGTGTTCGAGGCGTGGCAACGACGCGCTTTAAAACGTTGGCTTAAACGGGATGTGCCAAAGGTCGCGGCCTATTCCCATGGCCCCCAATCACTAGACGACATGCCAATCATCGAAAAGTCAGACCTGTTGGATGATTTTAGCGGATACAATGCGCAAGGCTTTACCAAGGCCCAAGTTCACCAAGCCATTGATGACAATGCCCGCATTGGCACATTCATCGCCGGGGCAAGTTCTGGCACCAGTGGCAATCGCGGATTGTTCGTCATTTCGGATACTGAACGATTTCGTTGGTTGGGGTCCATTCTGGCTAAAACACTGCCAGACCTAATTTGGAAACGCCCCCGCGTGGCTATTTTGTTGCCACAGGCGACCCCGCTTTATGACAGCGCAAACGAGGCTGGTCCCCTGACTTTACGTGTGTTCGACCTGAAATCTGGTGTTGAACACTGGCAAGGTGATCTTGAACAATTCAACCCAACTGTGCTTGTCGCTCCTCCAAAAATACTGCGGTATTTGGCGGAAATGGGCGTTAATCTGACGCCGCAACGCGTGTTCTCTGCATCCGAAACTCTTGATCCAACAGATCGAATTGTGATCGAAGAGTGGTCTGGGTCGCGCCTTGGGCAAATCTACATGGCAAGCGAAGGATTGTTGGCTGTCACCTGCCGCCAAGGTCGCCTTCATCTGGCCGAGGATTCAATCTTTTTCGAATTTGATACCGTCGGGCCCGGATTGGTAAACCCGATCATCACAAGCTTTAGACGGTCCACACAAATTCTGGCCCGCTATCGAATGAACGACATTTTGCGCCTGTCGCAAACGCCTTGCACCTGTGGGTCATCGTTGCGCGTCATCGATGAAGTCATTGGCCGTATGGACGACTGTCTTCATTTGCCCAAAGCTGGGAAGACCATTGTTTTCACCCCGGATGTGTTGCGCAACGCCGTGGTGTCATCAAGTGCGTCGATCAACGACTTTCGTATCATCCAAACAGACGCGCGTACCGTTTGCTTAAAACTGCCTCTTTCCATTTCTCTCACAGCGGCACAAGACGCGCGTGACGCGCTGGCTCAATTGATCGATCAACGAACGAGCGAAGCTGTGGTGCAGCTTGTGCAGGAAGACCTGAAATGGGAAGCGGACAAGAAACTGCGCCGTATCAAATCCGAGTTCTCATACAGCCCTCAAGATCACTAAAACGCGCAACCTTGTGACCGATTGATCCGCCGTCACCGCGTTTAAATCACGTTTGCGGTCAACCCAAATTCAACCTGCTTACGTTTGCTCACGGCTTGCGTCATTCTATCTGCAACCATGGCAATCACCGCCATTCCTATCCCAGCGGTCATACCAACGCCAAAATCACCGTCCCCAAGCCCGATATAGATTTGTTGACCCAACCCGTTTGTCCCAACCAACGCTGCGATAACCAGCATGCCGATCGCATAGATGATCGTTTGATTTAACCCCAACATGATTGCGGGCAGTGCCAAGGGCAACTTGACTTTGAACAACATCTGCATGCGCGTCGCACCAATCGTTGTTGCCGCCTCTGTGATCGACGCGGGCAAGTTACGCAGACCATGTTCCGTGTATCGAATGGCCGGTACAATCGCATAGGCGATAACTGCCAAAAGGGCGGTGAATTCCCCGATTTTAAAGACCATGACAAATGGGATCAAGATCACAAAAAGCGGCATAGTCTGTAGCGTATCGATAATGGGTCGTATGATGGCCGAAACCACTGCGTTTTCCGATGCCCAGACGCCGATGCTTGTGCCAGCAACGAAACACACAAATACGCCCAAACCACATAGATACAGCGACAGCACTGTTTGTGGCCAAATTCCCGCAACGATAAGAAAGGCCAACCCAAGCGCTGTCCCAAGAGCAAGCTGTCGCCCCGCCACCACATAGGCGGTAAACACAAGGCATGCGAACAGGGCGATCCACGGCAAATTGGTCAGCCCGATGAACAAAAACACACCGCTTACCAATGTCATCGCACCAAGGGTTATCCACCCTTTCCAAGCGGCCAAACCGGACAACGCCAAGATCAAAACCGCGTAACCTGCAATAAGGCCAGGTGTCAGGGCAAACCCCCACGTAAACGGGCTGACCGCCTGATTTAAGCCGATCTTGACCGGCAGCATGACAAAGAAAAAGGCCGAGTTCTTAAGCCCTTCAATCCATTCCCGCCCATTGATCACCACGTGTTCCAATGCCCCGTTCATTGCCGGTGCTGGGTTGATGACCAGTGATGTGGGCCATTCGTTTAGGAATGGGATGAACTGCGCGCAAATACACAGGGCAATCATCACGATCACTGTTGTCAGGAAAAGCTGTTTGGTCTTTTGACCCCCGCCACCTGCCCGATCCTTCGTGGCAAAGCCATACGAGATCCGATCCAGCACCATTGCGATCAGTGCTATGACAAAGCCGACCAGAAGGCTTTCGCCGAACTGCGCTTTGCGAATTGTGGACAACACTTCCCAACCGATATCGTTGGTCCCGCCAATGATCGACGCGATGATAACCATCGACAGGGACGCCATGGTCGTTTGGTTCACACCCAGCAACATCTGGGATTGTGCGGCAGGAAGCTTCACTTTCCAGAAAAGCTGAGAAGGTGTTGCGCCAGAGATTAGGCCCGCTTCGACGATTTCACTGGGCACGGCACGCAGCCCAAGGATCGTGTTTCTGACCATGGGTGGAAAGGCATATAGGATGGAAGACACCAAGCCGACCGTTGTCCCAAATCCAAACAAGATCAGGATTGGCAGCAAATAGGCGAAGGCTGGGATTGTCTGAAGCAAGTCGAGAGTTGGCATTAGAATACGCTGCGCGCGTTCCGAATACGCCCCCCAGACCCCAAATCCAAAACCGACCGCCAAAGCCATCGGCACAGAAACCAACACGATGGCCAGGCTGTTCATGCTTTCGGCCCAAAACCCGATGCCAGCCATATACAGCAGCGAAACCGCCACAAACGCAGCCAGTCGGAACCCCGAGGCGACATACCCCAAAACGACAAGAAAGACGGTGATGACAGACCACGGCAAAATGCGTAACAGATTTTGCGCCGCCCAAATGGGCCATTCCAGCAACCACCCAATCGCTTTGAAAATTGGGCCAAATGCATCAACGAACAATCGCATGACTTTATTCATGACATCCGTCGGGGAGGCGACCCAAGCGTCTGGGTATTCCACCAGAACGGCAAATAGGTCGGAAAACACATGCAAAATCACTGTAAACAGCGCCAGTGCCGCCCATACATAGGGTTGGGCATTCCGGGTCATTGCGCATCACCTGATGCAGCGTCTGACCCACTGGCCAAAGCGCGTACAAAGTCGCGGGCATTGATGACCCCGACGACCGTGCCCGCGTCATTGCGTACCGCGACACCGTTTTCGTTATTCGCAAGGACTGGCAGCAAGGTCAGCAAAGACGTTTCCGCATCCACGACCTGTAATCCGTCAAAGGACACATCGCTTGGTTCAACGATGTCCCCCGCTGTCAGAACCATTTCCCATGGCACGTCATTCGTGAATTCGCGCACATAATCATCGGCAGGGTTCAGAATAAGATCAACGGGGCGACCTATCTGAACCACTTCGCCGTCACGCATGATCGCCATGCGATCGGCGATGCGTAGCGCTTCTAAAAAGTCGTGCGTGATAAAGACGATAGACTTGTGCAATTCGGATTGAATGCGCAGAAATTCATCCTGCATTTGGCGTCTGATCAAGGGATCAAGCGCGCTAAACGGTTCGTCCAAAAACCACAGATCCGGTTCAACGGCCAATGATCGCGCAATCCCGACACGTTGCTGTTGGCCACCCGACAATTGCCGTGGGAAGCTGCTTTCGCGGCCATTCAACCCGACCAGATCGATTACGTCTTGGGCTTTGGCCCGGCGCTCAGAAAGGCCGATCCCTTGCAGTTCAAGTGGAAACGCCACGTTGTCCAAGACATTGAGATGCGGCATTAAACCAAAGTTCTGAAACACCATCCCCATCTTATGACGGCGAAATTCGATCAGTTCCTTGGCGTTTTTCTCTAAAAGGTTTTCACCGTTGAACAAAATTTCACCGGCGGTTGGTTCCACAAGGCGCGACAGGCAACGCACAATCGTTGACTTGCCCGATCCCGAAAGCCCCATAATGACAAAGATTTCGCCAACATGAACATCAAACGAAACGTTTGCACTGGCAACGATGTGATCGTCGTCTCGGATGTGTTGAGCATGTTCTTTGGCCTGCGCGTCTGTACCCACATTGCCGGTATGGCTTTGGAAATGGGTATCTGGATGCGCGCCATACACTTTCCAGACATTGCGGCAAGACAGCTTGACCTCACCTGTGCTGGCTTTTGCTCTTGCCATTGGTGTCACTCCTCAAGTCGTAAGGCTGAGGTCACACCGATAAAATCCGTGGGCACAGCGTTGTCCGAAGATTGGCGGGTCATTGCCCCGCCAACCAACTTTAGCTTTTCAGATCAACTGGCCCAAGCGCGCCAAGTTGCTTCATTGTCTTTCATCCACTCGGCAACGGCTTCTTCGACTGACAATCCATCTTGATCAACGCGTTGGATCAACACGTTCTGTACGTCATTGCTCAGCGCGAAATTTTGTACAAAAGTGTACGCCTTGGGCCATGTGGCGGCAAAGTCTTTGTGTACGATCTTTTGAACTGCAGCTTGGGCAAACCCACATGCATTGCCGCGCGATTGATCAACACCGGCAAGGCAATCTGGCGAACTGCTGTCCCACTTGACCACGTTCAATTCGATATCAGCGTGAATCCAATGTGGCTGCCAGAACATCATCAGCATAGGCTGCTTTGCTGCGATGGCCGATTTCATTTCTGCCAGCATTGCACCTTCACTGCCGCCTGCGACAGGCTGGAATGGAAGTTCGACTGCGGCAACCTGATCGGAAGACCGCGTGCCCCAATCCGCAGGATAGGTGATCAGACGTCCATTCGGGAACGTATCCGCAGCCGCAAAAGCCTGCGCACAATCATAAAGCGCGTCATAGGCAGGAAGCCCCGGACAGACCTCTTCCATGTAAGGCGGGTAAAACCAGCCTTCCAAAGGCCGCAAACCCAATTCACCTACGATCTCAATGTCTCCGGATTCGACGGCCTTGGGGAAAATGTCGCCAACGTTGTTGTTCCAGACTTCGGGCTGAAAATGCAGGCTGCCTTCTGCAATTGCTGCAAATTGTGGAACAGCGCCCGCTGTGACGTATTCGACCGTCAATCCCATTTCAGTCAGAACCGACCCGGCAATCTTCGCAGACAGGTTTTGACCGGTCCATTCGTTTATTGCGATTTTGATAGGGTCGCCTTCAGCCAGCACCGGCGGCGCGAGTGCGACGCCAAGAGCGAAGGCGACGTATTTAGCAGTTCTGCGATAGTTCATTTCGAAACTCCCTTTTTCTTTTTGTTGACCCACTGGGGCAAAATATAAGTTTTGACTAAAAAACTAACCATTGGTCAGCCTTTAAGTCAACTGGTCAATTTGTTTTGCGTGAACGCTCGAACTATGTACTATAGAATAGAAGGGACTTTGAATGCCAAGGCGATCCATCGGAGACATTAGACGTGAGCAGCTGTCACAAGCCGCATTCGATGCGCTTGTCGAACACGGCATCCGAGGCGCAACGTTGGAAAAAGTCGCCAAACGAGCAGGAGTGTCTAAGGGCGTCGTCCTGCACCACTTTAAAGACAAGGACGCGTTATTCGAGGCTGTAATGCGTAAATCCAACGCCGTTTTGAAAGATGGTGTCCTAGAGTTATTCAGACACGCCGAAACACCTTTTGAACGCCTTTACGCAGTGATTGTTGGTAATTTTGCTGAACACATCTTTCAAAAAGAAATCTGCAACGGATGGATCAGTTTATGTGCTGATGTGCCTTACAACCTTCAAAGTCAACGAATTCAAAACGTGATTCACGCTCGGATCCACAGCAATTTGGCAAGTGCATTGCGCCACATCGTTCCTCCAGATGACAAAGACAAAATCGCGTTTCAATTAACGACGGTTATTGATGGCGTTTGGATTAGGGCCAGTCTTCAAGCCCAGGCGATGTCTTGTAAGGAAGGCATCGACTATGTGGACGTTGTTTTGCACCACCTTGTTGACCCAAAGAAAGTCCATTCAAACCAACTGCATCAAGCCCGTGCAAAGATGGAAGTTTTGGCCAACGTCATTCTGACATCCAATGCCTTTCAAGCCAAGGCAATCAGGGCCTAACATTTTGCGCGCCCTTGGGCACAAAGTTGCAATCCAAAGAACTTTAAGAGACGTGACTTTGGCTAGGACGTTTCAGAAAACGACGGCTGTTCTTTTGAACGTTGATAGCAATCCGTCACCATCGGGTAATTGTCCTTTAACATGTTGGCAAAGGACAAGTCGTCCATCCATTCGGCAAGTGGTAAGGCCTTGCGTCCTCTGTCGCGCTGCGCGCGCCAATCTGAGGTGATAATCTTGTTAGAAAATAATGAGCTGCCAAAAGGCAGGAATATCGCTTTGAAACCGATCATGTTTGGGCCAAACGCCGATCCGAACCTTGCACCACGATGTTTGTTTTGGTCGACGGTGTGACCCAAGCCGGTGAAAGCAAGCCCATACCAAAGTGCTCGTGAGACGTCCCTGCAGAAGAAGTAGCGCATTGAGCTTGGGCCTTTTCAGCCATCTCAATGCGCAACATGCCGGGACGCCAGTTCTTTAGCGGATTTCAAAGGCGAACGACTGCAACCACGCGATTAGTCCGCGATCTATCAATCGCAATCGTTCAATGAAAGGCCGGAAATTCGGGTGTCACTGCTATGGGAAAATTTTCAAGAGATGCGGACATCGCCTCTGCGATGCGACAGAAATCATCCGGTCCAACTTTTAATGTACTGCGCCTGAATAACATCCCCCATGAACGCCCATGTCCCGCAATAAAGTTCAATTTGGGAAGCAATTCTTTGATAGAGGCGTACTGTGCGTCAAGATAATGCACATTTCGGCGCATCGGGCAAAAACCCGGCTTTTGTTCGACTTGATAAGGCTCATCGTCCAAAACTTGTCCGATGGCTGTGAAACCCTGCACTTTTTCGTTGCCCTCTAAAGTCTCGCGAGGAGAGTAATAGATCAGGCCGTCGCCTCTTTTTAGTCGCTTGACGGGGGCAAGCTTGCCGTGTCCGAGTTGGCAAAAACCACCTGCTACTCCGACATTGACATGTGAACGACAGGCAACACCAATCCAGAATTGAGGAATTTCGGACATTAAGCAGCTTCCTTCACGAAGGTATTAAAACAAAAATCGGGCAAGCGTTCGTTCAAGGTTTCAACAAGCTGATCGTCATATATGCGGCGTAAGCAACAGGCTGTTTGGCTTTTCGCGTCGAACCACCACAGGCCGGTTTGTAACAATTCACCGGTTGCTCGGCGGGCCGCGATGAAAATACGCGACCCAATTTGACGGCGCGTTATATAGGTGCGTTGAAGACCGTCAATCCCATCAAGTTCGAGAACAATAGTTCGCGCATCTTGTTGTCGCCAAGAGATAGACCCGGACCAAGCCTTCACCAGAAACTCCCAACCAAGACGACGGGTGAATTCAGCGTGGCTTATTCCGTCAAAGAAGACACAGATCGTATGTTTGCAGTTCACGGGAATATCCTTTTTCAATGTTTGGGAAAACTTCAGCATGGTCATCGATACATTTGGCATCTGTTTCGGAAATGGACGTCATTCCACGCAGCATCACTATGCCCCACTTTTGACCAGACGAGATGCTGACGGCTTTGGAAGCGGTGAAAAGCGGGTGGAAATTAGGATCGAATTCGACGTCTCTGACTGCGAGTGGTGCGTGGCGATCATAGCTGTTCAAACTAACGCTTTTATCCGGAAATGTGCCGCGATGAGTTATCAGATCAAGAGTGGTCTGGCTTTGACGATCCGTCCGACAGACATAGAGATAAACTTGGTCACCTGCTTGTGGCAATTGCAGCATTGCCCGTCGCCCACCGGACGTCCGGATTGATCCGGCTCGCGAAAATTCGCGAGCACGGGCCAAATCTGTCAGGACCAACCAGGACGTCATGCCAATTCCGAAACGCGCAGGAGTGACGTGGCCGCGATCTTGTTATGCTGAGCCAAAGCGATTTGTATGTCCGCCACTGTATCTTGACCAGTGATCAGGGATACCGCGCCGAATGGGTCAGGTTTGTCGCCAATCACAGCGCTTTGACCCACACGATCAGGCACATTTTCGAATGATGACAATATGGCCATTTTACCGGGTGCAGACTGCCGGAAGTGATCCACCATGGATGCGACAATGGGTGTCGATTGCGTCGACAGCGTTATCGCTTGCGCAGTGTTTCCATAACGGATCGTCAAATAGCCCTGAACAGCAGCAGGAAACCAAGCGGTCGCAACATAGCTATCAATTCCCCGCACGGTGACCTCTGCACTGGGGGCCATAGCATCTGCCACATGGTCCCAGTTTGCGTACCGATTGCAAACGGTCAGCGGAATTTGTTTTGGATCACCACCAAGATCACGGATCATATTGTTCAGCTCGAAATGCTCGAAAAGCACCCCAGCCATGATTGCCGTTTTCGGAATTTTCCGTTGTTCACGGCGGGGGACAAACTTGCCGATGTCACGAGCACTTAAAGTTTTTTGATGTTGAACACCATTTTGGGTAAGCAAGCCAGTGCGCAAGCCATCAGCGTTGGGCTGACAAAAGAAGGTTTGCATTTCAATTCTCCAGAACAAGTGTTGCGTGAATGCCGGCAAAACCGGACGCTGTTTTTAAGATGGCCCCCGGCTCAAGTTGTGTCGCCGCATCGCGCGCGGGCACGTCATCATAGGCATCAACTGCCAATCCATGAGGCGTCGGCGGCACCGTACCCGTCGTCATCATTTTCCACGTCAGAGCGACCTCAAGCATATTGGCCCCGGCCAACGCGTGACCATGGTTGCCCTTAAAGGCGGTGATGGGTGGCATCGCACCATTCAACGTCGCGGCAAGCGCGTTGTGTTCGGCCGCATCGTTCTGCTGTGTCCCTGAGGCATGCAAATTTACATGACCAATCTGACGCGGGTCGCAATTTGCGTCGGCCAGAGCAATTGCGATGCTTTTGGCGATCGGGACACCGCCTGTTTCAATATCGGTCATATGATAGGCAGAAGAAACGCAGCCGTACCCAGTAAGGCGCGGTACTGGTCCCGTTTTGGGTGCATCGATCGATACAGCGATGGCACCACCGCCATCAGCAAAAAGAAATCCGCTGCGTTCCTTGCAGAATGGTCGGGAAATCGGCGCGACTGTGCTGTCTTCATCGAAATCAGCAGTCGCGTTGATTTTTGAAAACGCCTCAAAAGCCAGCGGGGTAAGGCCCATATCAAGCGAAACAATAATGCCCGTTCGATACCCCATTTGGGCCATCACTGCTTTGGCCAAACCAGCTGCCTGAAGTCCGGCGCAACATCCCGTTGGTACGACCACGATCTCTGTGTCACCCGAGATGGCCGCGCATTTGTCTAGCATTGGACGAAGGTTGGCAAAGTCCAACACAGTCGCCGCCAAATCTCGGGCGACATATACCTCATGTTCGGCGGCGCACAGATTACCCACTGCCGTACCAACAAAGATCACGTCGACGGGTGCGTTCAGCTCCAAATCATTGACAAGACTGCGCAAACCTTCTGCAAAACTGGTCGAATAGGTTTTTGTGTTGGTTGTGTGACCACCACGCGTTGTGGCCGCCAGATATTTCCGCCCAGAAGCGACATGCAAGACACCTCCGGTCGTTTTTCGATCAAGAACTGATTGCCAGACTTCATCAAGTGACTTGCCCAATGGGCCAAATGCCGATGCGGCGGTAATGTGAAGTTGTGTCATTGGATATGCCTCGCAACTGCGCGCGTCCACGCCGCGCCACAGTTCAGGTTTACGGGAAGGGCTATGTATTCGATCAAGTCTGACGTCTCGAACGCCGCCATGTTGTGCAAACGTTCGATTTGGTAATAAGGACGGCTTCGACCCAAGACATGCGCGGGCCAAAGTTCAGCAGGGTCGTGATTGTCCTCAAAAGCCTTGCTCATGGTGGCAAACGGCGGATCAACGCTAAAGGCATCCGTACCAATCAGGTGATACCCACGTTCAAGCGCCAGTTCGATCATATCGACGGGGATGCCCTTGAATTGCGTAAAATAACTGTTTTCACCAAATCGACGCCAAGCACCGGTTATGAAAAAGACTGCATTTGCCTGTCCCGCAAAGGCGTCCAGTTTGGCTTCATAAGCCTTTCGATCAAAATCAACGACATGACCATTTTCGGACAAGTCCGTAATGATGATCGCTTTGCCTAGGAAATCGTTCACATCCAGCGCTGGAATGGCTTCGCCTTCTGGACCGTAATGCAACGGGGCATCGATATGAGTGCCCTGATGCGTGGACAACGTCACGATCTCGTTCGAAATAGCATAACCGTCAGGCCAATCCGAGGCGTCAATGTCGAACCCCTGACAAAGGATAGCAGCCCCTGCCTCATGGGTGATTTCTTGGACCGAAATTGGAACGGGTTCCCGGTTGCCCACGTAAAGAGGGCTGGAAATACATTGATATCCTGACATTATGCTCGCTGCCTCCGGGTCTCGGTTGGCAAGATCAGCGCCGCCAGATTTTCCTTCAAAATGAACTGGACTTTGCGCAATGCGTCCGGCGTTGCCTGTCCGTTTTCCATGGTAATTTTGCGGTGCGCGTAGACCATAGGAGGGCCCTCTTCCGTGACCCACCACGTCGCATAAAGCGACACGATGCCCGGTGGCGGAATGAGATGTTCAACGGTTATGCGGTTCTTGGCACGCGTCCGTCGCACCAAGACGACATCCGCCTTTTCACGCCCCGCATCAAAGTAGAGCTCAAACAACTGCTCATCTTCTGATTCACTGCGGACGTTGACTTTTTTCACGCGTTCCAACGCGCTAAGCCAATGATCCAGATCCCAGATTTGTTCCATGGCCAACATCCGGTCTTCTGTTGCGGCCTTGGTCATGAAATTGAAGGTGGCATCCTGCATCTCATTTCCCTCCAACATTGGCCCATGTCTGCAAGGCAGCACGGATATGTTTGCGGATCAAAAGAACAGCGTCCTCAAGGTCAGAATCCTCATCAAGTGAGAATTGGTGAAAGCTGACCAACTCGGTCTTTTTGGGGCCCTTTTCGATAAAGCGCCAACCGCCCATATGGTTCTTGAACCCTTTGGGGGGACGGGGCTGGACGAAATCAATCTCTTTCCGGTCGCGGTTCACCAGTCGGCTACTGTCGACAGAGTATTGTTGACCGTCTGTGAGTTCTTTGATTGTCATGCGGAAATTTTCTGCATCACCCTCACGTGTCACATTGTCGATGGCGACCACGTGATCCAGATGGTCCGGCCAAGCCTCGCAATCTGCGATAAACGAAAACACTTGATCCAAGCCTTGCGGTATCGTGATCGAGCCTTGCATGACCATCTGCTCGCCGCCCCCCAACCATGGGTTCATGTGTGCTTCGAGATGATCAAGCACGTCGCCGGCGGTGTTGATGTCGACATCATCCAGATCGTCGCAACCGATGGCGTATTCGCTGGCTGCACAAGCAAGTGCCACAAGTTCTTGGCTATCGAGCCCATAGACGTCACGCAAATCTTCGTCACGTTCAATCGTTTCATGCAGGTCATCAATGTAACCCTGTTCGAAAAAGAGACATTGAAGAGAATGCGCGGCGAAGGCGGTTTTTGTCTTTTGAAGCATGATCTTAGTCCTTTTGAGAAAATTGGCCGATGTCGACCGTTGAAAATTCAGTTTTGAAAAGTCTGTGCCGATATTTCAGAGACCGCAGGTGTCGCCCGGCGGGCAATCGAAATGGCCAGCAAACGCACGGGGCGGGCAATGAGAACCGAAAGGCCCAAAGCAATCGGCCATGCAGTGATGAAGCCAACGCCCCATGCCGATTGCCATCCCGGTGCAAACCCAATTTTGGTCAGCGTGAAAAACCCCGAGAGCGCGACGGCCATAATGCCGCTCATGATGATCCCGGAAATCATTTTAACTTTCTTGTTCATAGTGATTTTCCTTTCAGATGATGTGCCCGGGCTATTCAAAACCGGGCAGTTTCGAAAAGTTGACAGAGCTTCGCTGTCAGGTGACGGCGACCGGAACACCTCCTTTCGGGCCCATGGTGAAGTGATTTCGCACTGCCAAAGGACGTGCGACGGGCGCGCGCTGTGGCTTGAAAGACAGGCGCGATAGAAAGGTGCCAAGGATCAGCTGCATTTCCTGCAACGCAAAGGCGGCCCCAATACATTTTCGCGATCCCCCGCCAAAGGGCAGGAAGCTTTGGGCGTTTGCGGACATCTTGCGCCAGCGCGCCGGTTGGAACACAAGCGGGTCCGGGAAAAGCGAAGGGTCCCGTTGAATAAGCGTGGTGCAAATACCCACATTGACCCCAGCAGGAAGCATCTTGTTACCCACTTGCAGAGGCTCTTTTAGAAAGCGGACAATATCTGGAATGACCGGGCTCAATCGCAAAGTCTCAAGGCTGATTTCTTCAAGATGTTGATTGGCCATAAGGGCGTCATGATCATCACCTTGCGCGCGCAGACTTTGCTTGACCGTGTCCAGCAAGGCCGGATCATGCTGAAGCCAAGCGAAGGCCCATGCGGTTGCACTTGCGGTTGTGTCGTGACCAGCCAAAAGCAACGTGACAAGCTGATCACAGATTTCGCGATCCGTCATTTCGCCACTTGCCACTAACCGCGCTAGGATACTTTCGCCTTGGTTGGACTGCCGTTGATGGACAATCTCTTGCATCAACTGACCTTCCAGCTGTTTGGACGCTGCACAAAAGCGGTCCCAAGGGCTAAGGCCAAAGGCACTGCGGCGAAGTGCGGGCATAAAGACCAACAGTGGATTCGAGGCAGCGATGCGCGCCTTGACCGCCTTGATCAACGTTTGAACCCGAACCGGATCGGTGGCACCAAAGATGGTTTCGATGATGACGCGCAGCGACACGCTTTGCATCACGTCCTGCATTTTCATCTGATCATGGCGAAGGTTGTCTGCTTCTTCGGCGGCGATCCGACAAATCCGTGTGCGATGCTTTGCCAATGCCGCACCGTTGAAATGCGGCATTAGCGCTTTGCGATCTTTCAGATGTTGACTGCCATCGGTGAGGATAAGCGAATTGCGCCCCAACAGAGGTGACAGAAGCTTAACAGTGCTAACGCCATAAGTTTGACGCGGAGCAGAAAGGATACCGCGGGCGTCACTTGGGTCGGTCGTCATGACAACCGTCCCAATCATATTGCGCATGGTGAATGTTGAACCATAACGCTTACTTGCCCTCGCGATAAACCCGACCGGATCACGCGCATACGCGATCTTTTGAGGCAGCCCAAAGGTTGGGCCCGGAGGAAGGGGTAAGGGCATCATGCGCTCTCACCGATTGCCGCGGAATTGCGCGTTGAGATGAGGATTTGCGTCGCACCGCGAGGTCCAGAAAGCGGTTTTGTCGCGCTAAAGCCAGATGCGCTTAACAAGGTGTCATAAACCGAAGCGGGATAAGCATCCCCTTGCGAGGTCATCAACATTTCCAACCCAAAAAGGGCTGGGATCGGCGTCGATTGAGGCGCAACAGGATCCGTCACAAATTCATGAATGATCAGTGACCCACCGGGAACAAGCGCTTGCTCTGCTTTGGCAATCAATCGGGCGCAATCATCCGGAGCAAATCCATGTAGCAGATGCGAAAACAGGATAACGTCATGATCCTGACCCCAATCCTGAGCAAAGATATCGCCCAACCGCAGTGTTAAACGACCTTCTTGATCGACCTGTTGCAAACCGGAACGAAGCTTGCCTTCCATATCAGGTTGATCAACACAGGTAATCTGCGCCGCCTGACTTGCGGATGCGACGGCACGGCTGTACAGCCCCGCGCCAGATCCGACATCCAGAAAACGTGGTTCAGTGATCGGAAGCGATGCAACATAGGCCCCAATCGCTTTGGCCATCGGTTGGCAAACGGCTTCGAGGAAGGGAAAAACCGCGTCCCAATGGCTTGCATCGTCAGATGTGAAGAGATCTTTGACTGGTGCACCACTGCGTAGCGACTTGGGCAGTTGTGGCCAAAGCTGTGCATTAATCCCAGAGAATATCCGATGCATATCCCCCAAATAAGTAGGGAGACCGGACACAAGATATTGGGCAGCGTCTGGGCTTAACGTGTAGCGCCCCGAACTGTTTGACATCAAATCCAGCGCGGCCATCGCCTGTAATATGGCCGACGCACCACGCAGACTTATGTCACAGCCTTTTGCGACGTCTTCAATAGTACCAGTGCCGTTGGCCACTTGATCGAATATGCCGACTTCAATTGCGGCCATCAAAGCAGCCGATTTTGCAAATCCCCATTCCAGATCAAGAATCCGGCCGGGATTGGTTGGAACATTTACGACATTCATGGCTTATGCCTCCTCAAGAACAGATTCAGTTGGGGCATTTGCCCCCTCGGAAAGCTTGGCCATGGCATCTTTTGGGCTTAGGCCCATGCTTTGATGCAATCCGCCAAGGCCGGTAATCAAATAGACAAAATCCTGCCGTGCCGTCATGACGTCCATTGGATCGACAAGGGTCTGGGCATGATCGAAGTAGTTTTCTTTTTGCTTTTTCGTGTCGTAGAAAAATTTGACGAACGAAGTCACCACATCCAAGAATTGGCGATAGCTAGCTTCGTAATTTGCAGCATGCTCCGCTTCCTTTTCGGGCGCATCGAAGCTGGCCAATATTTGTTTTGCCGCAAGTGATGCGCTGTTCATCGCAAGGAACACGCCGGTCGAGAAAAGCGGATCAACAAACCCGGCCGCATCACCGACAAGATAGTACCCCTCGCCCTGAAGTTGCGAGCACGAATAGGACCAGTCTTTGTGGCTGCGAAAACTCGTGACCTGAGTGGCGTTCTTCAGATACCCGCTGATCATGTCGGATTCAGCGATTTTCTCTGCAACCATTTCACCAGCATCCCGTCCGCGAAATGCTTCTTGCGGTGCGACCAGACCAATCGAGTGGGTGCCGTCATGCAGGGGGATCATCCACAACCAACCGTCAGAGATATTGTTCTCGACGATAATGTTCCCGGCTGTTTTGCCGTCTGGAACAGTGCCCCCTTGATAATACGCCCAGACCGCGCGGTTCTTTAGACCGTCCACGACGTCAATCTCGTGCAAACGCCGACCCAACAGATTGGCTTGACCACTTGCGTCTATGACAACCGTTGCACGGGCGTCACGCGCCAATCCGTCCGGTGTCTTAAAACGCACGCCGGCGCAGCGGGTGCCGTCAAAAATAAAGTCTGTGACAGCGGTGTCTTCTAAAACCAATGCCCCTTTTTCGCGGGCATTCTGGATCAGGATGTAATCAAATTCAGACCGTACGACTTGGTACGCTTTACCATGATCCCCGCCGCCGGCTTCGTCGAAATCAACAGACCACTTTTCCTGTTGTCCGCCCCAAACCAGCGTAATTCCGAACTTTTCCGTAAACCCATGCGCGTCGATTTTATCCAGCACATCAAGTTCCTTGAGCACAGGGACAATGCCGGGAACCAAGGATTCACCAATCCGGTAACGAGGGAATTTGTCTTTTTCGATCAGCAGAACCGATTTGCCTGCTTTGGCCAACAAAGTTGCTGCGGTTGCTCCACCGGGGCCACCGCCCACAACAATCGCGTCGTAATGTGTTTTTAAATCGTGTGTCATTTCAATGCGTTCCCGTTCAAATCAAGCGTTGTGGAAGGTCAAAGCGTGACCATTTGGATCAACGATCACGGTCATTTTCCCGAAAGGTCCGTCTTGGGGGGCAAGTGCGACTGGTGCTCCTGCGGCTTCGGCACGGCTGGCCAAAGCGACGACGTCATCACAGGCGAACCATAATGCGACGGCAGAAGCTGACTTTGGAGCACCGCCAGTTGGCTGCTTTAATGCGAATGCACCAAGCCCGTCTGCCGTTTTCATAATGACTGCATCTGGTCGTTTTGCGGGGCTAGGAAAAAACCCAAGAACGTCTTGGTAAAACCGTTTGGATACTTCCAAGTCATTCACCTCAAGACCAGCGAAACTAAGCCCAGAGATGTGTTGTTTTGATTGTGTAGTTGTCGACATTGTCAGCTCCAATTTGATTCTGTGTACAAATGATCAGTAATACAAACCATTTAGACCTGTCAATGATCAGCAATGCAAACTATAAAGTGTTAACAAAATCGGGGAAGACTTGGTAACATGTTAAAAAACAAAGATAAAATTAAGTTGTCCGACAAAAGCGCATTGGTAGAGCTGGCAGAAATACGCCAGTTGAACCACAGCCTAGGGTTTCTTTTGTCAAAAGTGACTCAACGAATCGGAGAGCTACACGAAGGAATCTTCGCGGCAGAGGACATCACTCCGAAGCAGTACGGTATACTCGTGCTATTGTGTCAGTTCGACGATTTGACACAGATCGAGATTGGTCGCCGATTGGATATCGACCGTTCTACAATGGTTGCGCTTGTCGACGATCTTGAAGGAAAAAACATCGTCATACGTGCCCGTGACCCCAAGGATCGGCGCGCTTATCTGATTTCGAACACAGAAAAGGGACAGCTAGCCCATCAACGCATTACTGATTCAGTTACTTCTAACGAGGCCAGTTATTTCGAGTTTCTCGGTGAAAAAGGCGTCGATCAACTCGGGTTTCTCCTGCGTGAAATCTTGCTGAAAGGCCGGTGAAGCGAAACCGAACTTTGCTGGAAGCCCGCCAAATGCACCGATCTGAGTGTATCTGCGGTTCTTGATAGCCATGATTGGACCAATCAAAGAGAGCGGCAACCTGATCGTTTCAAGCATCGCCGCATTGCGTAGAGTTATATGCCTTTGACCGGACATGAATGGGGACGGTGTCCCCATTTGGTTTGGCGTCTTGGCTGAACGCGTCAGTTGGCCCTAATCTGTCTGCTCAGATGTGGGAACCGATTGAAATGTTAAAATCACATCCCGACCTCGCGCCGCATGTCCTCAATATTTGGGCACCTGCATTGATGGATTCACCATTGATCAGGATACCGCCTGGTTGATGTCTTTGAAGGCGTAGGCTGCCCCATAAAACTTGTTCACGTTCTTCATCTCTAGGGCAGCAGTCATGTTAGCCCTATTTCTTTACAGTTTTTCTGCGGCTGAAACGATGATCTCTACCTTCAACACATCTCGCGCAAGTTTTGCCTCACCGCAGGCCCGTGCAGGCGCATGCCCTTTTGGCACCCATGCGTCCCAAACGGCGTTCATTTCGGCAAAATCGGCCATATCTGCCAACCAGATGGTCGCCTGTAACATGTTCTCACGATCTGAACCGGCCTCTGCCAACAGCGCATCAACGCGTGACAAGCAATCTGCGGTTTGCTCTGCAACAGTATCGCCTGCGCCGACTTGCCCGCACAGATAAATCGTCCCGTTATGTTTGACGATTTTGCTCATTCGGTCAGAGGTGTGAATTCGTTCAATCATGTTACTGGTCCTATTAGGTTACGTGTGGCCAACGCCGCTTTGATTTTGCCAAGGATTACGATGGCGTCATGGGCACTGTAAACATTGCGATGACACTGTGGTCTTGGATCACTCGCTAAAACGCACCGGCGTCAGGTGTTCCAATTGGCTTGCCTTTACAATCAATTGCAGCGGTCCCATGAAACAACCACCGTGAACACCACTGTCTGCGTTAAACACAGTCGCCGCCAGTGTGAATCAATCGATCTGTTTGCCAACCTCTTCCTAAAAGCCAACAGGATCAGTCCACCAAGCGGTACATACCGCCTGGTGTTTTGACATGTCAGTTGTCCTTAACAGGTATAATTCAAGCCCAGACGGCCGCCATCAACAAAGATGGTCTCACCTGTAATATAGCTTGATTTCTTGGAACACAGAAAGGCAACCACATCACCAATTTCACGCGCATCCCCGACGCGTCCCAACGGCGTGCGGGACATCGCCATTTTAAAGGCTTCGGGGTTCGCGTTCACGCCTGCCATCATTTCGGTATCGATGGAACCAGGGCCAACCGCGTTGACGCGAATGTTGTTTTTGGCCAATGCCAATGCAGCAACCTTCGTCAATTGCATCACGCCGCCTTTCGACGCGCAATAAGCTGGAATTGCAGGGATCGCGACTTGTGCGTTGATCGAAGACATGTTGACGATGGCCCCCGCGATTTTGTGTTCCACCATCACACGGGCCGCCAGCTGAGTCGCAACGAAAACACTGCGTAAATTGACGTCGAGAACCTTTTGAAAAGTGTCGACATCGTATGTTAAGAAATCGCCTGGCATGGCGATGCCTGCGTTATTCACCAAGGCGCTGATTGGGCCATGATCTGCTGCAATTGTCGCGAACATCGCGTTGATCTGATCAAGGTCAGACATATCGCAAGCGATCGCAGATGCGCCCAGTCTTTTCGCCTCTGCCGCCACTCCTTCAGCGTTTATGTCCGACAAGATTACGTCGTACCCATCTTCGATAAGAGCTTCTGTACACGCAAGGCCAATGCCCTGCGCCGCACCCGTTACCAGGGCCAGTGGTTTGTCAGTCATGGTTTATCCTTCAAATCCGTAGTCATTCTTAGCTTAATCAGATGTGACGAACCCATGCCATAGATCGGCGTCAACATTATTACGTGATCTTACATTGGCATCACCATAGCCACCGCCGACAGGCAAACTTAACATCAAGCCCGGGCCGTTTTTCAACAAGATCTTCCCTTACTGCGTAGTTTAGCTTTATCCGCCAATTCGACTGGGCCTGCTTTTCCCATAGCTCCGTAGTTACGTCCACGTGCCGGACTTTCAACGCGGTCAAACATGGCGTTGATATAGAAATAGCGTCCTTCGCGCGGCTCAATCCCGACTGTTAGGGCAAACCCGTCAACGATTGCCATGTCGACAGCGCTATCAGCGGTCAGAAGCGATTTGTAACCGTGTTCTTTTGCAGAGGTATCCCAAGGCGAAATCGCATCATGCTGTGTTATTTTCTCATTCCCAAACTCGAGCCTTGATGCATCTTTGCAAAGTTGTGCGACGGCTTAATTCGTGTCTATGTTGGAAAAAATTGTTCCATATATCGACACACACCATGCCAGAGGTACCCATATGGCCAAGCTGAAACTGTCATCCGCACAAATGGTAACTGATGCCCGCGATCGCATCGAAGAAGTTGAAACCAGTGACCTGATTGCGATGCTAGACGACCCAAATGTTGTTGTCGTAGACATTCGCGATGTGCGCGAACGACAGCGCAGCGGCTTTATTCCGGGCAGCTATCATGCTCCGCGCGGCATGATCGAATTTTGGGTAGATCCCGATAGCCCGTATTTTAAGGATATCTTCGCGCAAGCGGACAAAAAGTTTGTGTTCCATTGCGCATCTGGTTGGCGGTCCGCACTTACGACAGCGACACTTCAGGATATGGGGTTTAAAGCCGCGCATCTGAAAGAAGGTTTTTCCACTTGGGAAAAACAAGGCGGCCCCGTGGAGTTTCCCGAAAAGAAGTCTTAGCTTCACCCGCAACTTAGCTTGTCAGATGCACTTCTGACAGCATGGGACACCAAACTGCCAAGACGCTCTTCTCTACCTTCTGGAAGATTGATGTCCGGAAGCGAAGTGAAGTGGTCCGGCAAAACTGGACAGCGTGCTAAGATGTATCCAACCTTGACGACAGGATACGGAATTGGCGAGGAACACAGTTCCTTTTGAGTTGGTATCGACCATATCACTCGGACTTGGAATTCCTGGAAACAAGCATGTCGTCTGGCCATTTTTCGATGGCTTCGGTGGAAAACAAAAAGATCAGGATGCAGGACTCACACCGCCAGAAATAACCTGTGTTGTGGAACATCGCACAGCTTTGACTCGATCCAGTCGTTTTTCTGAATCCTATCAACGAACCACGTCATGCAATATTAGCCCAAACGTCAAGCATTTTGACCCAAAACGGGCCTTAGTCGCGGTGAAACCTATGGCCGCCTTGGATTGACCGCGTAACCTACGGCAAAGCGCTATTCCCAGACCGACAACTCCTCTTTGCTCAGAACCATCTGAACCCCAGGCCTCTCCAACATTTGCAGGCAATGAGCCGTCCAATTTGGAAAGTCGGACCGCATATCTAGGCCGAGACGATTGCCCCATCTAAAATACCCAAGCAAACATGGATCAACAGGGGAAAAACCACCTAAAACATAACCAGCTTTTGGCATTCGTTCTTCGATCAGATTAAATACATCCCGCAATCTCGCCTGCCCTTTTACCTGAATGGACAAATGGTGGCTTGGATCATCTGTCAGTCGTGCCGTGTTCCAGCATTGCGTAACGGGACCTGCATGCACACCACTGGAGAGCCAGTTCATCCACTCGACAGCACGCACCAGTTTGTTTGGTGAAGTGTCCAAGTTGATGTTTGCCCCATAGGCGAGTGTCAGGTGCAACATGATCGCGGATACTTCCGTCAGGACTTCTCCCTCTAGGTCCAAGACAGGCACTTGTCCCTTCGGATTGACGGACAAGTGCTTTTTCATTCTGGTTGAACCATCGCCGGTCAGCACTTTCTCCGCTTGGTATGGCTCCCCAAGTTCTTCAAGCATAATGTGAACAGCAATCGAACATGCACCGGGAGAATAGTATAATTTCATCTTTTGGACTTTCTTCTATCGCCAAAATGGCGTGTCACGTTCAGCTTTGGCTTGTGTGGGATCAATGCCAATGTCGCGCAGACGGTGTGGTTCCATATCGCTCAGCGCCTTTCGGGTGCGGTAGTTTCGAAACCACTGGATGATCAGAGGTTTTATACGATGTTTAAATGGGTTTGAGGGAGCGAGTGTCTTCGGCTGTAGGGTCGATAACTTCCTCATAATGTATCCTTATCGTCCAATTTATACTTCCTTTTACGCTCTTGAATTGCTGAACCCAAACGATGCATTGTGATGGCTCCATAAGGAAATGTTATTCACATGCAGAACTATTCCCTCAATGGCCTAAGAATGTTCGAGGTCGCGGCGCGACATCTCAGTTTTACCGTCGCGGCGAGTGAGCTAAATGTGACGCAGGCCGCTGTCAGTCAGCAAATCCGAAGGTTGGAGGAAGAACTTGGAACAAAACTCTTCATTAGAGGAAAGGGAGAGTTATCCTTGTCAGCGTCCGGTCAGGACTTGGCAGGAAGCGCGAAAGCCGCTTTAGCCATTCTGAACAAATCAATTGCCCGGATTACCAATACAGAAACCCAGGGTGTATTGGTCGTCTCCACACTGGCATCATTCGCATCCAGATGGTTGATCCCAAGACTGTCAAAATTTCAAGAAAAGCACCCTGATATAGCCCTCCATGTTCATACATCTGGAACCAAAGTGGATTTTGACCGTGATGGGGTCGACGCTGCTATTCGGTTGGCAGCCAAATCAGAAGCAGGGCTACATACCGAGTTGATTATGCCAGATGCGCTTTGTCTTGTTGCATCGCCGGACGTCGCCAGATCTGTAGGCGACACGTTTGAGAACCTGTATCAGCAGCCCCTCATCATTGATGATAGTCGTCTATTGGACGAAAATTCACTCGATATAACTGGCCTAGCAACCGAGCAAGCCATTGCAGTTCTCGAACTTGATAAGATGAAATTAGACCTTCGAGCTTATGAGCAAAGCGATAGTGTGATCCTTGCCGCGCTGGCAGGGCGTGGCGTTGCATTGACGCGGATGTCACTGTGTATTGGAGACCTCGAAGCAGGCAACTTAGTGCTGGTCTGCAATTTCAACTTGCCGTTAGAGTTTGGATATTCGCTGGTGTGTCAGCAGAACCGTGCCGAAGATCCTAAGCTTTACGCGTTCAAGCGCTGGATGCTTCGAGAGATTTCCAATCAGTCAACTTCTGAAGACTGATGCCCACCTACCAACACAACCCCAGAAGCCGACATTCGCGGCAAAGCAGAAAATCGGCAAAGTGGACTCAGAGCGGTCATTCGCTGCATTTTGCACGAACGTCAGCTTTGCCTATTTTCTGATTTTGGTCCAACTGTGACGGTTGGGTCAGGTTCGTGTGACGTTCAATATGAGTACTTGCGTCATCGGTAAACTTCTTCTGTCAGGGTTATTGATCTTCTGATTGGGCAAGCGATTAGGCCAGGGCATTGAACTTCACTTCAACTTTGGATTCAATACATCCCGCAACCAATCGCCAAGCAAATTAACGCTTAGCGCCAGCGTTAGCAGGATCAGGGATGGGAATAGCAAAATCCACCACTCACCTGAAAAGAGAAACCCCTGTCCGATGCGAATGAGTGTGCCCAAAGACGGTTGCGTGGCCGGGGCGCCCACCCCCAGAAAACTTAGCGTGGCTTCTGCTATGATGGCTAAGGCCAACGAAATTGTCGCGATCACAAGAACCGGTGACAGAACATTCGGAAGAATGTGGCGCACCATGATCGCGATTGTGCTGCGCCCGATCACCTTTGCTGCGGCCACGTATTCCTTGTTCTTCTCAACCAATGTCGCGCCGCGCACCACACGCGCAAACTGAACCCAGTCGGACAATCCAATTGCAAGGATCAGCACCCAAATGGCCATTTGATCCCGGTATTCGACGGGCGTTACCCCCTTGGCGATGCCGAAAATCAACATCGCCACCAAAATACTGGGAAAGGTCAATTGCACATCCGCCGCACGCATAATCAGCGTGTCGGTCCAGCCGCCAATATACCCAGCGATCAAACCCAAAGACACACCCAACGTCAACGCAAACAACACCGCAGAGAAACCAACAAACAAAGAAATCCGCATACCGTATAAGATCGCGGAAAAGACGTCTCGACCTTGATCGTCAGTCCCCAACAAAAACTGTTCAGACGTGAACGCATTTGGTTCCATTGGGGCCGTAAACCCGTTCATCAGGTTTAAGGTCGCAGGATTGAATGGATCATGTGGTGCAATCAAAGGTGCAAATAATGCCGACAAGACAAGCAACATCAATATCACCAGAGATAGAACCGCGACCGGTGAATGCCGGAAGGTCCACGCGAAATCACTGTTCCACATATGACCAAGCCGCGACGGATATGTCATAAGTTTCGACATTAAAGCGATCCAACCGTATCGGCGCGCAACCGTGGATCAATAGCAAAGTACAGCAGGTCCACGATCAAATTAATACCAACGAACATCACTGAAATAAGCATCAAATATGCGGCCATGACTGGGATATCCACGAATTGGATCGCATTGATGAACAGCAATCCAACTCCGGGCCATTGGAAAACTGTTTCGGTGATAATCGCAAAGGCGATGATCGAACCCAGTTGCAAACCTGTCACTGTAATGACGGGAACCAGCGTATTTTTCAGCGCGTGCCTGAAATTCACAACCCGATCTCGCAATCCGCGTGCCCGTGCGAAACGAATGTAATCTTGGCGCAAAACCTCTAACATCTCTGACCGCACAAGACGCATGATGAGGGTCATTTGATACAGACCCAGCGTAATCGATGGCAAGATCAGTGCCTTAAGGCCGCTGGCGGTCAGGAAACCCGTGCTCCATGATCCAATGTCGATGACGTCGCCGCGCCCAAAACTGGGCAGCATGTCCAATTCGACCGAGAACACATAAATAAGAAGGATACCGATCAGAAAAGTTGGCAAAGACACACCAATCAATGAAACGGTCATGATGGTGTTGGTTACCCAGCCTCCGCGCCAAATTGCTGTAAAAACACCAAGCCCGACCCCCATGAGAATGGCAAGCACCCCGGATACGGCAGCCAATTCCAATGTGGCCGGCGCACGTTCGACAAGGATCACCGAAACCTCGCGTCCCTGTTCATATGAAATGCCAAATTCGCCGTGCAATGCGTTCCTCAGGAACTTGAGATATTGCACAGGAAATGGTTGATCCAACCCAAGTTCGGCTCGCAATCGATCAACGTCTGCTTGGCTGCGTTCTTGCCCTAACATGTTGTCGATTGGGTCGCCGATAAAGCTGAACATTGAAAAGGCAACAAAACCGACGACCAGCAACACAATCGCTGACTGAAAAACCCGCTTTATCACATACGTTAGCATTGTTGACCCTATCTTTGACTGGCAACTTGCGAGCGCAAAGGCAACGGGTCAAGTGGATAGGAAATCTATGACGAGGTTCTTGGCGAACCTGAGCCACTTAGATTGATCAAAATTCCTCTAGGAAAACCGGCAATTCATATCTTCGAAAACCGGACGCAATCCGATCACGTAAAATGCCCTTTTGTTCATGACCAAGCCGCTGACCGTCACAAGAAAGCGTTGGATCAAATGGTTCCGCAAA
Source organism: Paracoccaceae bacterium (assembly GCA_039984715.1). Classification (GTDB taxonomy): domain Bacteria; phylum Pseudomonadota; class Alphaproteobacteria; order Rhodobacterales; family Rhodobacteraceae; genus JABSSA01. The sequence goes on from JBDWUA010000015.1 coordinate 145,602, forward strand.
GAGATGCTGGCGATGTCCCTAACAGTTCCCTCTGCCGCCAGCGCTTCCGGAGATTCCGGTATGTTCAATTCAAGGCCTGCAAAATCGTTTACGTTCAGGCGCGACCCAAATTGCATTACTCCACCAAACATCTTACTCGCCGCGGCATTGGTATATCGCAAAACCATATCCCGATCTGCAACCAAAATTGGGTCTGGAACGACATCTAACCCTGCGCAGAAATTGTTGTCCGGCATATTTACAACCGCAAAACGAACGACGGTTTGCAACTGATCGTCGAAAAGCGGAATGATTAAACGTTTCCAAGCAGATACAAATACTCTGCTGGGCGCTTCGTGAATTGTGAAAACGGATTCTTTTCTATGGCAAGCGGCCCGGTAGGTTGCCGTGAAGAACCGACTGATATGGCCGGTAAAATACTCACTTGTTCGCCCAACCATACTTAGCCCGCGCAGGCCACGAATTCCTTCACCATAGTAAGAATAGAGAAACTCTGTTCCTCTGCTTTTGACATCCAAAATCATCAGATAGTCCGTCAGATGGGATATAGAGTCTTTGTCGAAATCCCTTGCCTTTAGACGCTCTTCTGGGCCGGCCATGCGTTTGCAGGCTGAATAAAAGGTGATCAATTTCGGGTGTGGCAACTCTAACGGGGTCGGGCTAAATTTCACGAACGGAGCGTCGTACCCTTGTGTTTCGAAGCATTGATTCAGATCGACGGAAACACCAGAACTCTGTAAGTCCGATGCGATGGAATTTACATCCAAATTTCGACCGTCTAACTTCAGCTCCAAACTTTGCATCAATGATTGCACCTTTGGCAAAGTGATCTATCAATATTTTCGTTAAACATCGTTAAAATAGTTTACTTAAACGTTAACGTAAGCTCTGCGGCAGACGATCTGAACAGAACAAAATTTTTATTTTATATTACAGTCCGTTACGATAGATTTGGGCGCGGTGCTTTATAGATAATTGAATTCGAACAGCCGCTTTTTCCACAGATCTGGATTAATTTCGTGCCGTGAAACAAACTGGGTTTAAGTGTTTTTAAATACAAACGGAGCGCGTTTCCGCACTCCGTCCACCCCTTGGTTTGTGAAACGATGTTTAGTTCACCGTCACCCAACGCAGAATGAAAAAATTATCCGGACGCTGTGTCAATTCAACACTGTCCCGTGCCCCCCAAACAAGCGGTTGCACGTACAAAGGCACATAGGCCACATCGTCCTGCAATATTTGCGCTGCTTCGTCCAAAAGGGCCTGACGTTTCGTTTCGTCGATCTCTGACTGAATATTTGGCAGCATCTCGTCTATGCGCGCATTGGAATACGAGCCAAAATTCCAGCTTCCCAATTTTTTCTCTTCATTGGGCGTCGATGCCAAAAACCGCAAAGGGTGTTCAGCGTCAAAAGTACCTGGTGACCACCCAAGCAGATACATGTCGAAATTGTCGGACCTCAGTTCAGGCCAGTAATTTTGAACGGGCATTGCATCGAGTTCGGCTGTGATCCCGACTTGAGCCAACATCGCCGTAACGGCCTGACAGACGGCCTCGTCATTCAGGTAGCGATTGTTTGGGCATTTCAATCCAAAGGAAAACCCATCCTCAAATCCCGCCTCTGCGAGCAACGCCTTTGCCTTGTCTTGATCAAACGCATAGGGCGTACCTTGCGCATTTGAATATCCACGCATCGCAGGGCTGACCAATTGGCTGGCGGCTTCGGCATTGCCACGCATGATGGTTTGCAATATTGCGGGCACGTTCACAGCACTTGCGACGGCTTCGCGCACCCGGACGTCAGCGAATGGATTCGACTGGCCAGAATTCGCACCGTATTTCAAAACGTCGGCCTCATGCGGGAAACCTAACATGATGACACGTGCCTCGATGCCTTGAATAACCTTTACATCATCCCGTGCTGACAATCGGGCCGCATCCTGTATCGGAACTGGGTTGATCATATCCACATCGCCCGACAGTAACGCAGCCACGGCCGTTGCTGGGTTTTGAATGGGGGTAAACTCCGCTCGGGTGATATTGTGCGTGGCGTCTTCCCACCAGCTGGAATGCGGTTCCAGCACGGTGCGCAACCCTGGTTCGCGCGCTGTCACTTTGAACGCGCCAGTGCCGTTTGCGTTCAGTGTCGCGAAGTTCCCGTTTTCCTTGTCGGGCTGCTCGGCATTGTTTGTGTTGGCCCAGCCACTGTCCATCATCATCCAATTGGCGATACTGTCCGGAAAAATCGGATTGGGCGCCGAAGTCATGACATCAACTGTAAACTGATCGACCTTGATCACATCGCTGACGGGGGCAAACCAACTGCGCACATCCGCGACTTCGCTGGATGCGCGCGCGTATGAAAACAGTACATCATCAGCGTCAAAGGCACTGCCATCGTGGAAAGTCACGCCTTCGCGCAAAACGAAACGCCAACCTTTCCCACCGTCGATCGGTTCCCAAGACGTCGCCAATGCGGGTTCTATGGACATGTCTTTGCCACGACGGACAAGACCTTCGTAAACATTATTTAAAAAGCCCAAAACGGGGGCAGAATTAACAGCATGTGGGTCAAGTGTTTGCGGGTCCGTCGTTCCGGCCCATTTGAAGTCTTCAGCCCATGCAGTGTGCATAGACAGCGGTAAAATCATCGCGGCAATTGCCAGTCGCATCACATTCTCCCATTCTGAGTCGTCTTTTCTCAGCCGAGGGTAGAACTTCTGACTACTAAGGCAATGCCCATGCTTAGAATTCAGGATTTGGAATTAACGCTTAAAAGATCTACGTTCCGACAAGGCACGCAATGTGTAGCCTGTGCGAATTTTTCCATAACGCCGACTGTCATCCCGGTAATTAGGATCTGATGGGACACACTTGCGACCACAAATTAGATCCACTCGGGCCCGTCGACCGTCCACGTACCAAAACCGGCCACCGGGCGTGGTAACGTAACCATCAATTTCCCAGTCCATGTCGAATTGTAGATCCGAAATCGAGGGTATCTCGTTATCAAACCCTGGCAGGTAAGCCCCATGTGTGTGATAGCTCGCCACGACTTCTGCACCGCGCGGAATTCGACGATAACGGCATTTGGCCTTGGTTCCGCGGAATGTTCTACTTGAAAACAGTGTGCCGTTGTTGCGGCGCAACAATAGTCCACAATATTCTCGATTGTTCTTGATCGAACGTTCTTGTAAATCAGACAAGAGTTGTTTGGCGGCCGCCATTTCCTGAGCATTTTGCGCCTGTGCAGGACCCAATGTGACAACACACAAAAGCAAGGCAACTATTAACTGGCTATGTCGCATGAAGTTTCAATCCAAAAAAACACGTGATGACTTGTAACGATGCTCTGTCCAAGACTTCAAGCGACAGTCGATCAGTTCATTGTGAAAACAACCAAAAGATCAGCCATCAACACTCCACCGGGACAAAGAGCCTGTCCGTAGAACATTGCTTTTCTCGAAGGGTGCACCAAAATTGTATAATAATATCCAAACAGGACGTATTTATCCCCCAATTGCTCAAGGTGGAGAACGGGATTTCACGCCGTTATCAAATCCCCACTCGAATTGTAAATTCGAATGGTCTTTCACCAATGCCCTGTGCAATGCGATAGAACGCGAGACGATTAAGACCATGTACATGAGGACGCCAAAATGGATCACATAGCCGGAAAAACAGTTGTTATCACAGGGGCAAGCCGCGGGATTGGTGCTGCCGCTGCGCGCCATCTGGCGGGCTTGAACGCACGCGTTGTCTTGGCGGCACGTGACGCTGACGCGCTTGCTGCATTGGCTGAAGAAACTGGCGGTTTGGCCGTGCCGTGTGACGTGGCAGATTACGCTCAGGTGGCCAACTTGATTGAAACGGCTGGCCCTGTGGACGTTCTGGTCAACAACGCTGGTTTGATCGATCCCATTGCACGTCTAGAAGACAGTGACCCAGATGCGTGGGATCGGGTTGTGGATGTGAATTTCAAAGGCGTTTATCACGGCATTCGCGCTGTATTGCCCCAAATGATCGCCCGCGGATCAGGGACAATTATCAACATCTCTTCGGGTGCAGCAACAAACGTACTGGAAGGGTGGAGCCATTATTGCGCGACAAAGGCCGGGGTCCTATCGCTGACGCGTATGGTTCACAAAGAGGCTGGTGACGCTGGCGTGCGGTCTATCGGGCTTAGCCCCGGCACCGTTGCAACGAACATGCAACGCGAGATCAAGGCCAGTGGTCTGAACCCTGTCAGCCAGATGGAATGGGAAAGTCACATTCCTGCGGAATGGGTGGGTCAGGCTATTGCAGGATTGATGGGCCCTGTTGGGGACAGCTTCCTAGGTCAAGACTTTACACTGAAGACCAATGAAGAACGCGCGTTGGTTGGTCTGCCTCCTTTGGGCTAAGCTTGCTGGTCCACCAGAACAAAACATCGATGACAGTGTCCGGGTTTCGTTTCGAACAATTCGGGCACTGATTGCGCAAAAATAGCAACTGCCATACTGCATCGCGTGTGAACCACACACCCGCTGGGCGTCATCATCCGGTGTCAAAATTCCAATGTTGTCAGGCGTCACGTCATCCGACGCGAATGCAGCTGCTTTCACAATGGACGTGTTTTCCTAATCCCAAGCCTAAGGCAACGCGGTGATCCGCAACGAACAACTTTTCCGTCCGCAACAGGCGCGGATCGATACAATCCAAGGCATACAATTTCGCGCTTTCACATTCGAATTCCGCATTGCAAAACGTTTGGGCGAGATTCCTTTTTTGAAGGACATGATCATGTCAAATCTTGACGCCAACCTAAAGAAACTGGCTCCGCTTTTGGAACGGTATTCACATGGGTCATTTCTAAATCACATTGACGGCCAAGACGTCGCTGCGCGATCAGGGAATTGGATCGATGTCCATTCGCCAATCGATCACAGCCGGATCGGCGCCGTCCCGCGGTCGGGTACAGAGGATGTGGCAGAGGCCGCGACTGCTGCGAAACTTGCCTTTCCAGCGTGGCGGGACATGCCCGCCGAAAACCGCAAACCTATCTTGCACGCAATTGCTGATGCGATTGATGAACGTGCCGAGGAAATTGGGTTGCTCGAAGCGTGGGACACTGGTCAACCACTACGCTTTGTCGCCAACACAGCCGAGCGTAGTTCCGCAAATTTCCGGTTCTTTGCCGACAAAGCACCCGCTGCAAATGATGGGTTATTTCTGCCCTCATCTAAGTTGATGAACATCACGACACGCGTACCCATCGGACCGGTTGGTATCATCACGCCGTGGAACACGCCGTTCATGCTCGACACATGGAAAATCGCGCCCGCTTTGGCCGCTGGCTGCACCGTCGTATTGAAACCCGCCGAGCTCGCGCCCGTGACGGCACGCTTGTTGATGGACATCTGCATCGATTGCGGCCTTCCACCCGGCGTTCTCAATCTTGTCAACGGAATGGGCGAAGAAGCCGGGCGCGCATTGACCCAAAACCGGGACATTCGCGCAATCGCATTTGTCGGAGAAGGCGCAACCGGCAGCGCAATTATGGCCCAAGGTGCGCCGACTTTGAAACGCGTTCATTTCGAGTTGGGCGGCAAAAACCCCATTCTGGTTTTTGACGACGCTGACATGGACCGCGCTTTGGATGCCGCCCTTCTCAGCATTTATGCTTTGAACGGTCAGCGATGTACGTCTTCATCGCGATTGCTTGTCCAAGACAGTATCGCAGACGAATTTGAAACGCGTCTGGCCGACCGCGCGGCTGCCATCAAAGTGGGTCATCCTTTGGACCCCGCGACAGAAGTTGGCCCGCTTATTCACGCAACCCAATTCAAAAAAGTCATGTCCTATATCGAAGCGGGTCAAAAATCCGGGGCGACTTTGGCAACCGGCGGCGTTCCTGTTGGCGCAGATGACACGCTTTGCATCGCGCCAGCATTATTCACCCAAGCGACGAACGACATGTCCATTTCGCGTGACGAGATTTTTGGACCGGTCCTGACATCCATTCGGTTTTCGACTGAACAAGAGGCAATCGAGATTGCAAATGATACCGATTACGGGCTGACGGGGTATGTCTGGACCAATGAGCTGACGCGGGCCTTGCGGGTCACTAATGCGCTAGATGCGGGCATGATCTGGGTCAACTCAGAGAATGTCCGCCACCTACCTGCCCCGTTCGGAGGAATGAAATCATCCGGGATTGGTCGCGATGGCGGTGATTGGAGCTTTGATTTTTACATGGAACAGAAAATGGTCGGGTTCGCGACAAGCGCGCATGCCATTTCAAAGATGGGAACACAGTCCTCTTGATATATTCCGCCTCAGGACTCGCCAAGCAAATGCGCGGCGCAGCCCCCTAACGCGACACTGTCCGACACGATCAGATAGGCTGGCAATCGTGCGAATTGCCCGTCGAAATTCTGATCCGATCGCAATGGTTCCAACACTCGGTCACGTCGATCAGGGGCAAGCAATGTTCGCGCCATAGAGCCGTTGAAAAAAATACCTGCGCGCGGGAAATACATATAGGCAATTTCACGCACCATTAGCCCAAATGCGACGGTCACAATATCCAGTGCGGTTTTTGCATTAGGGTCGTCACTTTGGGCAATGTCCTTGGCGCTTTCTGCATTGATCCCCATGACACGTCCAAGGTTCAAAAGACCAATACCCGAAAACAGATTTTCGACGCTTTCAAAGGACGACGTATCTGGCACATGCTGTTCCAAATAGGCCAATACAGGGGCCGGCAAACTGGCGTGGCCCAGTTCGGCGGAAAATGTTGCCCCGCTTGATGTATCGACTGCAGCGACGTTAAATCCGGTCCCCAATCCGACAACCAACGCTTGCCCCGATTGTCGCAATTGCGCGCCCTCGTGCAATGGTTCGACGGCGTCAGGCGCAATGGTTGGCACGGCTTTGGCAAGGGCCTCAAGATCGTTTATCAGCTTGACCCGATTTGCACCAAGCTTGGCTCCCAAACTGTCAGCGTCAAAATCCCAGTTGCGATTTGTCAGACGCGCTTTCTTGCCATCCACCGGACCGGCAACCGCAATAACAATCTCTTTCGGCTGAGGTGCATCCTTAAGATAACTGCACACCAGTTCATCGAAACAACCAACGTCTTTGTTGGGACGGCTGGTCACACTGTCTTTTAAAACACCCAACGCACCCACACGCGCCAAACGCGTATTCGTGCCTCCAACATCGGCCACAAGGCCAAACGGCTCTGTGCCGCTAGTTTGGTTCATTACGAATCGCCCGGTTTTTTACCTAGAATAATCATGCTGAGCAGGTCATCGTCTGTGACGTCGGCAACGTCAACCGTTCCGACCAATTGCCCGTTTTTCATAACGCTGGCCCGATCACATAATTCCATGACATCATGAATGTCGTGACTGATCAGGAAAATTCCGATGCCGTCCGCCTTCAGTTGTTGGATAAGCTCAGACACCATTTGAGTTTCATGCGGGCCCAACGCGGCCGTTGGTTCGTCCATGATCAATATACGCGCATCAAAATAAACGGCGCGCGCAATGGCAACAGACTGCCTTTGACCCCCCGATAATGCACTGACCGGTTCCGCGAACTTTTTAAAGTTTGGGTTCAGACGCGCCATGATTTTGCGCGCTTCAGCCTCCATCGCGTCATCGTCGACAAAACCGGCTCCAGTCACCAATTCGCGGCCCAAAAACAAATTGGATGCAGCGTCTAGGTTATCCGCTAGGGCAAGCGTCTGATAGATCGTTTCAATGTTATAGGTCCGCGCGTCCCGTGGGTTTTGAATGTCAGCCTTTTCGCCATTGATCCGAATTTCCCCACTATCCATTTGATACGCGCCGGATAGGATTTTGATCAATGTGGATTTACCCGCACCGTTGTGACCCAGAAGGCCGACAACTTCGCCCGGCATGAGATCAACTGAAACGCTGTCAACAGCGCGGATACCACCAAAGCTGATGGAAATGTCTTTCATCTCAACAAGAGGTGTTTGCGTGTTCATGACGTCTCTCCCTTACACGCCTGCGCGGCGGCGATATACGATGTCGACCCAAACGGCGAAGACCAAGACCAGGCCAACGACAATGGATTGTAGCGGTGCATCGACACCGACAGACGCCATACCAGATTGCAAAGACTGCATGATGACGGCTCCGATCACGGCACCATAAATGGTTCCGAACCCTCCGGCCAATGCAGTGCCGCCGATCACAGCAGCGGCGATAACGCGCAATTCGTCTAACGTCCCGAGGCCCACATCCACTGCCCCCAAGCGGGCCGACGCAATCACAGCGGACAAACCTGTCAATGCCCCCATCAACGCAAAGACCTTAACGGTCAAAAGGCGCGTATTGATGCCGGATAATTCTGCGGCTTCGGGATTGCCCCCTGTCGCATAGATGTATCGCCCAAAGCGGGTGCGTTGCGAAACGATGGTCATTAACACCGTTACGATCAAAAGGATCACAACCGGGATCGCGACCCCGTGGTAAAGCGTTAGCCCTTCGACGACTTCAACGCCGCGCGCCTCAGCGATACGCGGCAATGCGCCTTTGGCGATTGGATAGCTGTTCATGACCCAAACAAAACAGATCACCAAACCACCCGCGAGCCCCATCAAAATGGCTTCGGCCCAGAATGGTTTGACGACAAAGCCGTGACTGGATTTGCGACGACGACTGAGAAGGATCAACACAACGGAAATGACCGCTGCCAATATGCCAAAAGCCCAGGATATGGTTTCACCCAACGTGCCGTCTGCACCTCCGCCCAACAATCTGTAAGTGGGATCAAGCGGCGCTTGCGTTTGACCTTTGGTCACCCACCACATCGCGCCGCGATAAACCAGCAAACCACCTAGTGTCACGATGAAGGACGGAACCGTCAGGTATCCGACCACCCAACCCTGAAACGCACCAAGGATCGACCCCATGAAAATGGCGGCGGCCACTGCAATAATCCAGATGGACCAATGCCCCAGACCAACCATTTCCGGAAGCCATTGCACTTGCAGTGCGGCGACTGTCATCCCGATAAAACCCAACATCGAACCAACGGAAAGGTCGATATTGCGGGTGACGATGACAAACACCATGCCCGTCGCCATAACCGCAACAGAAGCGGTCTGAACGGATAAGTTAAACAAGTTGCGCGGGGTCAAGAAGCGCCCGCCCGTGAAAAGATCGAACGCGATCCATAAGACGATCAACGCTCCGATCATTCCCAACAATCGGGCATCGATACCCAGCTTGTTGATCAAATTTTTGGCCTGGTTCTGCATGTGCAAGACCTCTCAGGTCGCATGATTTGTTTTCGCAAGACAACGGTGCGCGCGGTTTCATCCGCAACAGTATTCTTTGTCCGTCAACTTGTCAGGGGAATTTAAAGAGGACCTTCGGCCCCAGAAGGCCGAAGGCATTTAGGAGGTGCTTAGTTGCACACAGCCAAGGACGAGCCCGCGCATAATGCGTCTTTGGCGATCCATCCTGCGTCCAGAACAACATTCAGGTTGTCCTTTGTCACAGGAACGGGTGCCAAGAAAATCGAGTTCAAAGTTGTACCCGATGGGGATGTCCATTCAGCCGCACCGGCAACGGCGTCACCGCCAGCCAAAGCAACGGCGATTTCGCCAGCAGCCTTACCAAGGGCGCGTGCGTCTTTCCATACGGATACGGTTTGCGTACCCGTCGCAACACGGTTCAACGCAGCGTGGTCGCCGTCTTGACCCGAAACCGGGATGCCGGCCATGCCTTGCGCGGTCAGTGCAGCAACAACGCCACCCGCTGTACCGTCGTTTGACGCGACGACTGCATCAACTTTGTTGTCTTGCGCTGTCAGGATCTGTTCCATGTTGCGCTGTGCATTCGCGGGAACCCAACCATCTGTATACGCTTCGCCAACGATAGTGATGTCACCCGCGTCGATTGCTGCTTGCAGGATTTCCTGCTGACCACCGCGCAAAAAGTCTGCGTTTGGATCCGTCGGTGACCCTTTGATCATGACATAGTTGCCTTTTGGCTGCGCTTCCAAAACGGCGCGCGCCTGCATCCGGCCAACTTCGACGTTGTCGAATGTCAGGTAAAATGCACGGTTGTCTTCGATCAAACGGTCATACGCGACGACTGGAATGCCTTCGTCAGATGCGGCCTGAACTGCTGGTCCAATGGACGATGCGTCTTGGGCAAGGATGATCAGTGCATTTGCACCCTGCGCAATCAACGATTCAACATCTGCAAGCTGCTTGCCTGACGAGGATTGAGCGTCGGCAGAAATGTAAGTTGCACCAGCCGCTTCCAAAGCTGCTTTCATCGCCGCTTCGTCGGTTTTCCAGCGTTCTTCCTGGAAATTCGACCAGCTGACGCCCACTGTTATGTCGGCTGCCAAAGCCGCTGTTCCGACAACGGTTGCTGCAAATACCACAGCTGCGGTTTTCATGAACTTCATGTGTTCCTCCCTTGGATACACCCCGACTCAATTCACCGGGACACGATAGAATCACTATGATCCAATTTAATTCGGAACGCAAATTAAATTGGACAATGCGTTTTTTTTCGCGCAGAGTTGACCCGAGAGCCGAAAAGATAGAATGTTCGGCGCGTCTAAAAAGTGTTGTTTATCATGGCCTTTGGTCACCAACGTTCTGAAAGTCTTCGACTGCTGTTGCGAGAGATTGCGCAATCCGGACCGATTCCTCGGATCGATCTGTCAGAACGAACAGGTATCAGCCGCGCAACCGTCACAACGATAACAGCCGATCTGCTACGCGGTGGCCTGATCGAAGAAATTACGCCTCCAAAAGACATTGATGCGCGGCGCGGTCGTCCAAAGGTCAACCTAAAGATTTCAGGCGGTGCCCGACTTGTGGCTGGGATCAAGGTTTCCGATTCTTCTTTGTCTTTCGTGTTGATGGATTTTGAGGGCGCCGACCTTGTCGCCTTGGATTGCCCCTTGAAACCAGGACGTCACAAACCCGAAGACTTGGCCGAAGCCATTGCCGAAGGGTTGCAGTCATTGGCCTTGGTGGCGAACATCGAAACCAAAGATATATCTGGCGTTGGCGTCGCATTAGCCGGTCTCATTCGGGCCGACACTGGGTTGGTTTATTGGTCCCCGTCCCTGACGCAACGCAATGTGAATTTTGTGGACGTGTTGACCACGCGGTTGAATTGCCCAGTGTTCGTCGACAATGATGCCAACCTTGTTGCCATGGCCGAAGCTGAATTTGGACATGGTCGCAAGCATTCAGATTTCATCGTCGTGACGATTGAAAGCGGCGTCGGCATGGGCATTGTCATCGGTGGACAGTTATACCGTGGCGCCCGTGGCTCGGGTGGTGAATTTGGTCATACCAAAGTCCAGTTGGAAGGCGCTCTGTGTCGCTGCGGACAACGTGGCTGTCTAGAAGCCTACGTGGCTGATTACGCCCTTCAGCGCGAAGCCGCCAGTGTCGGGTTGGTCGCTTCTGATCTGATAACTCAAGATGCCGTTACAAAGGTTTTGACAGCCGCCAAAAACAACGATGCCCTCGCCAAAAGCGTGGTTGATCGGGCCGGACGCATGTTTGCTTTGGGGCTAGCTAATTTGGTGAATATTTTCGATCCCGAACTGATCATTTTGGCCGGCGAGCAGATGCAATTTGATCATCTTTATGCCGAAACTGTCATCGAACAAATGCGCAAATCCATCGTGGATATCGACAAACCACCGCCCGAAGTCGTCGTCCACAAATGGGGCAATGCCATGTGGGCCCGTGGCGCGGCGGCCTTTGCGCTTGATTACATTCGTGATCTGGCTGTGGATGACTTAGAAGATGCGTAACGTCGTTTTAGCCTGCGTGTTGGCCACTCCGGTCATCGCGGACGACATACAGTTTACCCCAATTGATGTTCCGAACCACGTCTATGACGGTGGCTGGGAACATTTTGTGGGCGGCGGACTGGCCGTGTTTGATTGCAATGGTGACAATCGATCGGACATGGTCGCGGCCGGGGGCACGAACGCGCTGACTCTGTTTCGAAACACCTCAGAACATGACATTTCCTTTGCGGCAGAAACTATCGATATAACCGGTGTTTCCGGCGCGTATCCAATGGACTTGGACGGGGATGCGCATCTTGATCTGGTGTTATTAAGAGTTGGGCCAGATCAAGTCCTGAAGGGGGACGGCGATTGCAGTTTTTCGGCGATTTCGCTGCCCGGTGTTGTTTTCAAAGATCAATGGACCACCGCGTTCAGCGCAACTTGGGAACCCGGTGAAACCGCGCCGACACTTGCGTTTGGTCACTATGTGGATCGTACTGATCCCTCCGGACCGTTCGAAGCTTGTGATACCAATACGCTGTGGCGACCTGCACAATCAGGTTATTCAAACACGGTCCTCAGCCCCGGTCATTGCGCCTTGTCGATCTTGTTCACCGATTGGGATCGATCCGGGCATGCTGATCTTCGGGTTTCGAATGACCGCCATTATTTTGTCCGTGATGGGCGCGAACAACTTTGGGCGATGGAAACACCTCCCCGGTTATTCGCTGCGGAAGATGGATGGTCAGAACACAAACTTTGGGGCATGGGCATCGCGACGCGGGACATTTATCGTGATGGTCGCGACGAAGTCTTTTTGTCATCCATGGGCGATCAGCGTTTGATGCGACGCCAAGGCGACGGCCCCACATTTGTAGACGTTCCTTTTGATGTCGGAACCGCTGCGCAACGCCCTTACATCGGTGAAGACGGACGCCCGTCGACGGGGTGGCACATCGCGTTTGGCGATATTCAAAACGATGGGCGCGAAGACGTGTTCATCGCCAAAGGCAATGTCCAGCAAATGCCGGGCAACGCGATGGAAGACCCCAATAACCTTTTGATCCAGCAACCTGATGGGCGATTCAAAGAACATGGCGACACAGCCGGCGTCGCAAGCTTGCATCGCGCCCGAGGCGCAACACTGGTTGATTTCAACAATGACGGCCTGCTTGATCTGGCAGTGGTGAACCGTCGCGCCGCCTTAGAGGTATGGCAAAACACGACTGAAACGACGGGGCACTGGCTGTCTTTAGACGTCAAACTCAATAGCACAAACACGCATGCGGTCGGCGCTTTGATCGAGGTCGAAGACGATCAAGGCATTCAATCTCGTGAAATCACAATTGGCGGGGGGCACGCTGGTGGAAGTGCGGTGCCGCAACACTTTGGCGTTGGTGCAAATGACACCGTGCGTGTCCGGGTTCGTTGGCCTCAGGGCCAGCAAAGCGATTGGATCGGAACCACAGTCAACCGACGCCTGCGCGTAACGAAAGACGGCAAAAACGCGCGCCTCACATCATACTAACGATCCACCGGCAAACCGCTTGGCACTTGTGCGGGAATACCCAAGCGTCCGCGCAGGCTGAACGGGTCAGTCAGGGCGTTTAAGAACGCTATCAAATCTTGAACTTCACTGTCTTTTAACTGGATCGTTTCAAGTTCGTTGGCATCAGCGATAGATGACATTTCACTGGCATCCTCGATAACCTGAAGATCGCCAAACTCTGGACCATCGGCCAACACCGCTTGAGCGGGGTCATACGCCCGCAGGCTGGCGACAGGATCAAGGTGATGCCGAATGACGGCCTCAAGCGACGCGTATGATCCAGAATGCCCATACGGACCAGTGTAGACCACGTTGCGCAATGAAGGTGTACGAAACCGGTAAGCATCCTCTGCACGTCCCGTTACACGCATGCGACCTGTATCTTGGGCATGCGATTCAAACCGGGCGGCCTTGCCCGGCCCAATTTGTGGCATCGCAATCGCGTGGAATTTATGGTCGGTTTGAAACAATCCCGAATGGCAATTGGCGCATCCTGCGGCCCCGTAAAACAAAGTCATGCCGCGCGATGCGTTTTCGGACAGCTCTGCTTTACCGTTCAGATACAAATCAAATGGCGATGCCGTCGCGCGCCATTCAAAATCTACAAACGCCGCAATTGCATCAGAGATGTCGGTAAAATGCACCTGATTGACGCCAAGCTTTTCAAAGCGACTTTTGTATTCCGGCACGCCCGAAATACGACGGGACAAAATATCCCAAGCGCCCCCCGGCCCTGTAATTAAACCCTGCCGAACCGCTTGGCTGACGTCATTTTCGGAATAATGCCCTGCCATCTCATCGCCGCTGAGGACAGGAAACATGGTTTGTGCGCTAAGGACGCTGGCAAAGCCTGCTTCCATCTCGCCGCCTAAGGGCGTGCGAATGCCGCTGTCGCGCGATGCATCCGCTTCTAGACGGCCATCGTGAAAGAAGCTGGTGAATTCCGGCGCGCCAAGATTAAACAACGCAGGCGAATTTCTGGGTATACGTTGTTCCGGCTTGTTGTCTGGATCAATTTTGCGATCTGGTCCAAGCCCAACACCGCCATCCCCCAACCCCAATGATTGGCCATCCGACGTATTGAAACGCGGATGATGACAGGTTGCGCAAGATACCGTTTTGTTTCCGGACAAAATCGGATCAAAGAACAGCAAATGTCCCAACTCTACTTGCGCGGAATTCAGTTCCGGGAAATTGGCATCGGGCGACGGTAAATCCATCGCCCACACGCCTGTTCCGGCACCCACGAAAAAGGCCGCCAGAACATGTTTCGTCCTAGACGAACCTATTGACATAATTCTCAAGAACTTCTTGCTTTCCGGACCGTGGTTCCGGCTCGATACCTTCGTTCATCACGCGTTGTGCAACTGTTTCTAAATCGCTGTCCAACATCGCTTTGGCCTCGGGCGTGTTCCAACCATCATAGCGCGCTTTCAAAGCGTCCTCGAGACCGCCGTCTTCGATCATTGCCGCCGCTGCTTTCAAGCCGCGTGCGCAGATATCCATGCCGCCGACATGTCCCGCAATCAAATCCTCTGCGTCCACCGATTGACGACGCAATTTTGCGTCAAAGTTTGTGCCGCCTTTGTTCAACCCGCCCGATTTAAGGATATAGTAATAACACAGCGCGACTTCGGGGGTGTTGTTGGGGAACTGATCCGTATCCCATCCCGATTGATAGTCGTTGCGGTTCATATCAATGGACCCAAGCATCCCATCAGATGTCGCGACAGAGATTTCGTGTTCAAACGAATGTCCGGCAAGGATCGCGTGGCCCTGTTCAAGGTTCAGCTTAACATCGTTTTCCAATCCGTATTTGCGCAGAAAACCAATGCAAGTCGCCGCATCAAAATCATATTGATGCTTCGACGGCTCTTGCGGCTTGGGTTCCACAAGAATTTCGCCCTCAAAGCCGATCTTATGTTTGTAGTCGACCACCATCGAAAGAAACCGTCCCATATGGTCAAGTTCGGCGCCCATATTCGTGTTCAAAACGGTTTCATATCCTTCGCGTCCACCCCACAGAACATAGTTCTGGCCGCCCAGTTTCTTGGTCGCATCCAAACAGGATTTGACCGTCGCCGCCGCATAGGCAAATACATCAGGGTCAGGGTTGGTCGATGCACCCGACATCCAGCGGCGATGGCTGAACATGTTTGCAGTGCCCCACAACAACCCTGTGTTGGTCGCTTCCATTTTTTCGCCGAAATAATCGGTAATCTCTTCTAACCGCGCGAGGCTTTCGGCAAAATTTGCACCTTCCGGCCGGATGTCCGCGTCATGCCAACAAAAGTAAGGCACACCAAGGATATCGAACATTTCAAAGGCAACATCAGCCTTGATTTTCGCGCGGCCCATATCATCTTGGGGATGCCAAGGTCGAAGGAATGTTTGCCCGCCAAAAGGGTCCCCGCCTTCCCACGCGAATGAATGCCAATACGCCACAGCAAAGCGCAAGTGATCTTCCATGCGCTTTCCCAAGACGACTTCATCTGGATTGTAATGGCGAAAAGCCAGCGGATTAGTGCTGTCTTTGCCTTCGTAAGAAATCTTGGAAATGCCGTCGAAAAAACCAGTCGTCATTGGAGAGCCTTTAATTTGGGATAGCCTGCGCGGAACGCCTGATAGGCGTCGTCAAATGCGGCGATCAGATTTTGATTTGGTTCGATTGTGTCTGCAATTGGCGGACGCGACATCAGGCTTTCCGGGGTCGCACCCGTCACGCCGCAAATGGCCAACCGCGCTGCGCCTAAGGCCGCGCCAAATTCGCCCTGTGCAGGTCGGTGCAAAGGTAGATTGAGCGTTGTGGCAAGGATCTCGGTCCAGATACGAGACCGCGTCCCGCCACCGATGGCCAAAGCACCGTCCAGCGTTAATCCGGTAGATTTTAGCGCCTCGTAACTATCCCGCAATGCAAAGCTGACACCTTCCATCACAGCGCGGGACATGTCGCCAATTTCTGTGCCCACATCCAACCCGGTAAATCCGGCCCGGATTTGGCTGTCGTTATGAGGTGTGCGCTCACCACTTAGATAGGGATAGAACCGAACGCCTGTTGGCGCTTGCAAGGTGTCCCCCGCCGCGTCGCTTAAGGCTTCGGGTGTTTGGCCGGTAATACGCGACAGCCAGTTTAGGCAATCCGTCGCGGCCAAATTCACACCCATCTGATACCAATGACCGGGAACCGCATGGCAAAACGTGTGCACGGCGCTTTGTGGCGATGGGGCACAGCGATCCCGACCCGACAACAAAACACCAGATGTTCCAAGTGAAACGAAAGCCACGCCTTCGCCCAACGCGCCGACACCACAAGCGGCCACGGCATTGTCAGCGCCACCCGCAACCACCTGAACACTCGCATTCAATCCCAATGTTGCAGCGCGATCAGGCAGGACCTGCCCTACAACATCCGTACCCTCCAACAGCCCCGGCATCTGGCGTTCATTCATGTCACTTGCCGCAACAAGGTCCGCGCTCCACCGACGGTTTGCGACATCCAACCACGCGCTGCCCGCCGCATCCGACATGTCGGTGACACGCCGCCCGGTCAGCCAAAAGCTCAGGTAATCTTTGGGCAACATAACGGTTGCGACCTGATCAAACAGGTCTGGTTCGTTTGCTTTCATCCACGCAAGCTTTGGCGCAGTGAACCCGGGAAATACGATATTTCCGCTGATGTCGCGCACCCCGGCCATCTGGTCCAACTTGGCCGCCTCGACATACGCACGCGTGTCATTCCACAAGATACAAGGTCGCAAGACCTCGCCATCTTTGTTTAGAACCACCGCGCCATGCATGTGCCCCGAAAAGCTGATCCCGCGCACCGCATCAAAGGCATCCGAATAATCGGCCTTGAGTTGCGCAAGACACGCCCCAAGGGCTGTGATCCAGTCGCTGGGGTTCTGTTCGCTCCACCCCGCATGCGGGTGTGAGACGTTGTAATCGGATGTCGCTGACCCGATTGGTGCACCTTCTGCATCTGTCAATAACGCCCTAAGTCCAGACGTGCCAAGATCCAATCCGATATACATAAGTCCTCCCAATCCATCATAGTTTTGGTAAATTTAATTCGATTGTCAAATTAATTATACACCCTGACACCCATTCGAAACCGTAGACTCCGAGATTTGGTGCAGACCAACAAGACTGCTTTTTCTTTACCCCACTGCTTGCTTGGTCTCGAACACAATACCCGATAAGACGGCAATCAAAAGGAATCTTACCATGGCATTCGACCGTTCGATCAAAATCGCTCCTTCAATTCTTGCAGCAGATTTCGCGAATTTCGGTGCGGAATGTTCTAGCGTCGAAACGCAAGGGGCCGACTGGATCCATGTCGATGTGATGGACGGGCATTTTGTTCCGAACATTACATTTGGACCCGCGACCTGTGCCGCCATTCGCCCGCACATCAAGGGCGTCATGGACGTGCATCTAATGATTGCCCCTGTTGATGCGTACATTCAGGACTTTGCAGACGCGGGCGCAGATATTTTGACGGCCCATGTCGAAGCAGGGCCACATACTCACCGGACATTGCAGGCCATTCGCGCAGCAGGAATGCGGCCCGGCGTTGCATTAAACCCGGGCACACCAGCCGAAGCAGTTGCCGAAGTTCTGGACCTAGTTGATCTCGTCTGTGTTATGACTGTTAACCCCGGCTTCGGCGGTCAGAAATTCATTGATATGTCGAGCAAGATCAGAGCCTTGCGCAACATGATTGGCGATCGACCAATTCACATCGAAATCGACGGGGGTGTCGATCCTTCCACTGCACCAATTGTTGCACAAGCGGGCGCGGATGTTTTGGTTGCAGGATCAGCCGTCTTTCGGGGCGGATCAGTCGCTGATCCAGCCCCATATGGCGAAAACATACGCGCAATTCGAAACGCCGCACAGGGCGTGTGGACTTAAGGGCACTTTTGCTGCCCCCCAAGTCACTTAGAATGATCACCTAAGCCAAATCTTATCCTCGCGACTGAGGCAACGTGCGAAATCAATGACCACAAGCGTTAAACTACCCCAGCAATCGAATTTAGACCCAAAGGTCTAAGCGATAATCTTCACCCAATCTGCGCCGCTGCACGCTCAATTTCTTTCTCGATGGGTTTATAGTCGAATTTGGCCAAAACGATCCCATGGTCACTGGTTACATTTGAAGTTTCGTGATCATCCAGATGATCATTCCAAAACCGCGTATCTCGATAGGCCCAAATACGGTTGGGCGAGTGGTCATAAAACTGTTCAGACACCAGAATATGATCCAGAATTTCCAGCTTGTTTCTGAAAATATGCGTGTAATGCACATTGCGAAGACTGCGGTATTGTTTGAGCATTTGAACCGAATATAGTCCAAGATCACCAGATTTGGATTCCCGTGACCCCACGCGGCTTGCCTCAAACAACTTATAGGACGGATCACCTGTGACGATGGTGGTGGAAACGCTCAAATAATCGTCATTCAAGTCGCCGAGGACGATGAAAGGCGTGTCGTTGTCCAACATGCGACGATTTAACAGCACCCGAAGTGCGGCGGCTTCTGCGGCACGACGGACGGTAGAAAGGGCGGCCCCAATGGCGACCTCATCTTGGGTTGGCAATCGACGGCGGTCGCTGGAATCAAGATCAATAGGTCGTTTGGATTTTAAATGCGCATTGAACAACACGATCTCGGGGGCACCTCGTCGCGCTTTGATCCGAATTTCCAAAGGTGGGCGTGAAAAGTTGTCGATCCGAACATCCATATGATTGGTTGATTGAGACGTCTGGCCTTTGCGAAACCGCACATCATCGGGGAAATTTTCATGCCAAACAGGGTCGCCGCGCAGGATGCCTGACTTGACTGCATATGCGACCTGAACTTGTGATCGGCTGGGTGCATCACGGGCAACCAACTCATATTCGTCTTGAACACCGCCAGCGATCAAACAGGCTTGCAGGGCTTCAACGCTCCAGATTTCCTGAAATCCGACCACGTCTGCTTCCATTTCGGCAATTCGCGCGCCGATCCATCGGGTTTTCTGATCAAACTCTTCTTGCGTATAGGCGGGTTTAGAACTGGCATAGATTGATTGACCTGGGCCAATCAGATTTTTCACATTGAATGTGGCAACAGATAAAGACATGGCGATAAATCCTGCTTAAAATGAATGCCTCCAGACTACACGAGGGACAATTTCAATCAATGCGGGCGTTATCGCAGCTGATCTTCGAAGGTGTCGATCAACTTGTGCTTTAGGATTTTTCCGGTGGGTGCAGCCGGTAATTGGGTGGCCAAAATGATATGCGCAGGCCGTTTGTAACCGGCAAGTTTTGGTTGGACAAAGGTCTTCAAGTCATCCGCATTCAGGTTGCAATCAGGTGCAACCTGACAGAACGCCAAAACCTGTTCGTCCCCGTCCAATGTGCGTCCAACAACAGCAGCCTGAATGACTTCGGGGTGGTCGTTCAAGGCCGCTTCGACTTCGGGCGGATACACGTTAAATCCGCCATGGATAATCAGTTCTTTTGAGCGGCCCAAAATGTGCAAAAACCCTTGGTCATCGATCCGGCCCAGATCACCTGTCCGCATCCATCCCTGATCATCCAAAGCTTGTTTGGTCGCATCTGGGTTTTTGTAATATCCTCGCATGACATGCGGGCCACGCGATTGCACTTCTCCTATGCCGTTGCCACCACCTTCGACATCATCATCGATGCGAATTTCAACCCCCGCCAAGGGTGGACCAACAGACGTATCTGGATTGCCGATCTCGTGTAATGTCGCACAAATGCCTGCCGTCGTTTCGGTCATGCCGTACCCGTTTTGAACAGCGACGCCATAAAACGCTTCGGCTTCGCGTTTCCAAGACGGATCAAGCGGTGCAGCACCGGATGACACATACCGCAATGTCGTTGAGTCCAGACGTTCAAGGCCTTGTGCTTTGGCATGGGCCATCAACACGGCATGCATCTGAGGAACGCCGGAAAACAACGTGATGCCGTCGCGCAAAGCCTCAAATACAACGTTGACGTCAAAACGCGGCACCAGACGGACAGGCGCGCCCGCATAGATGGACGCCACAACAACAGAGCACAGTCCAAACACATGCGTGGTTGGCAAGACTCCGTACACAAAATCACGTGTGGTGATGGATCGCAGATGTGCCGATGTTTTGCCGCCAAACCGCACATTGGCATGGGTCAACATCACTCCCTTTGGGTCGCCGGTTGTGCCAGTGGTATACAACAACACCGCGATATCGGGGTGCAGATCAGGCGCGCTGGTGCTGCATAATTCGGCCAAAGACCCGAACGCCCCGGAAACGGGCAATGCCCCCAATCGGTCCGCATGTAGACGTGCATCAGTGGACACTTCGGTTGTGAACCAGATCATTGCCGGATTTGCGTGCGCGATAACGCGATCAATCTCGGCCTCAGATTGACGCACATTGATCGGAATGGCAGCGGCGCCAACCCGCCATGCCGCAAACAAAGCCGCAACTGCCGCGCCGCAGTTCTCGGACAAAATCATGACCCGATCGCCCGGTTTCACATGCGTCATTCGCGTGGCCAGTTCCGCAGCCGCCGCGTCCAAATCCCGGTAAGTCCAACGCGCACCCGTAACATCGGTTAAAGCCAACGCATCGGGGCGTGTAGCAACTTGATGCGCCAGATGTTCCTCGGCGCGCTCCATCAAGGGAATTTTGGTGCGCGCTTTTCAAGAAAGGCGGCGATACCTTCTGCGGCTTCGGGACCACCCGCGGCCCGCGCCATTGCGTCACGTTCGGTGTCCAGTTGTGCCGCTTCAGTTACATCATAGGCTTGGGCAACCATGGATCGAATAACACCTTGGGCAGTTCTTGGACCTGCGGCAATCGCATCTGCCAATGCGTGGGCACTGGTCATGACCTCGCTGGCGTCAACCACTGCATTTACAGCCCCCAAAGCGTGCATTCGTTCTGCAGTGACTGGGCGCGCCAGAACACACATCTCCATTGCCAACGGTCGTGGCACCAAACGCGCCAAGGCCGCAGTTAATCCAGCATCAGGCACAAGACCGGCTTTGACATAAGCGGCGGTGAATTTGGCACCCGCTTCAACCACAATGAAATCACAAGCCAAGGCCAGTGACGCCCCAGCACCCGCAGCACCGCCTTTTACGGCGGCAATAACTGGAACAGGTGACGCCCTGATCCCACGCACAAGATCGTGCAGGTCGTCGACCTTTTCGCGCCGTTCTTCCTCGGACAGTTCGCGCCGGGCAATCAGAACGTTCAAATCCCCACCGGCACAGAAAAAGTCGCCCTCAGATGTCAGGATGATCGCGCGTATGCGTTTGTCTTGTGCAAGATTTAATGCGTCTTGGATCGCAGTATATAATTCGGGCGACAAAGCACCCCGTCGTGACGCATTGCCATTCCAGATTATGACGCGATCCCCCGCGTCTTCTAACCGCGCGCTCATGCCTTGATCCTTTTGTAGACACCTGTCGCGGTTGCAAGAATGCAGCCTTCCGCGTCAACCAATTCACCCGTGGTAAGAAGCGTGCTGCGCCCGCCCCCTGACACAGCCCCCTGCGCAGTGACCCGCCCCCCGCGTGCAGGGGCCAAAAAGTTGGTTGTCATCGACAAGGTCGCCACCGTCGGTCGGCCGCCTTTGTCAAATTCGAGGGCGGCAGCATATCCCATCGCATTGTCCAACATGCAGGCCATGATGCCGCCATGCAGGCCACCGTGACGGTTTCCGTGCTGTGGCCCAATCTCAAGGTGACACTGGGCCTGATCTTTCTGAAGGTCGACGACATATCCCAGCAACGTCTGCGCACCGGTTTCGCCCCGAATGATCAATGGGTCTTCAGGCTGTTGAAAGTTCAATAAACCGCTCCAGATGAAAATCCGTGTCGCCAAACCGATGATCAGCCATAACAATGCGTTTCGCGATATGGGCCAGTTCGTATTCCTGTGTCATGGCGATGCCGCCATGCAATTGAATGGCCTCTTCAGCCACCAAACGCCCGGCACGCCCAAGCAGGTTTTTACCTGCAGACAGCGCCATGTCGCGGGTCCGGGCGTCATTCTCAAGGTTTCCGGCGGCGTTGATCACAGCTGATCTGGCCTGTTCGAGTTCGATAAGAACGTCAGCCATTCGGTGTTGCAACGCTTGAAACGTGCCGATTGGACGGCCAAATTGTTGACGCGTCATCAGGTATTCGCCGGTCAACGCTGTGGCCGTTTCCATTGCCCCAAGCGTTTCGGCGCATTGCGCAACAATCCCAAAACCAAAGGCTCGGTCCAGGGTGTCCGCAGCGACATCCAACGCTTCACACGGCGTGTTCTCAAACGTGACCTCGCCCGCGCGGCCACCCGCCAAAAGCGGATAACCCTGCACCGTGACACCCGCCGCATCACTCGCAACCAGAAAAAGGGACGTTGTTTCCCCATCCTGCGCCGACACAACAAAATGTTCGGCAGCTTCGGCATTGATCACAACGGCTTTGCGACCCGAAAGTTTGCCATCGGCGAACTGAGTTTCAACAGCATCGGTATCATATCGGCTTGCCGGTTCGCCATGAGCAATCGCAAGATGTACGCCACCACCAATGACATCTTCGATCAAGCTATGTCCCGCTTCTTCAAGAACGCGCCCAGCCACCAACACTTCCATCAATGGCTCAACGACTCCGGCGCGGCCCAATTCCTCAAACACCACGGCGACGTCAAAACCGGTGCCGCCAAATCCACCATGTTCGCCCCCAAAGAACGCGCCGATGATGCCCAATTCGGCCAATTCGTTCCAGATTTCGGCTGAAAACCCGGTGTCACTGTCCAGAATGTCGTTGCGCACCTGAGTTGTGTATTTATCTGCCAGATAACGCCGCAACGTGTCTTGCAGCATTTGTCGCTCTTCGGTCAGATCAAAATTCATCGCCCGCCTCCAAGCTTTACCTTTGCGATGATCCCGCGCTGGATCTCATTAGATCCGCCAAAAATCGAAAGCTTACGGTTGTTAAAGTAATCCGCCGCAACTGGTCCGGCCTCAAAAGGATCAGGCACCCCGTCATTTGCGCCCTCAACGGCTTCGCTTGCGAAAGGCATCGCATAGGGACCAACAGCACGCCGGGCCAGGTCATTTATTTCCTGACGTATAATTGTGCCTTTGACCTTTAGCATCGACGCCTCAACACCCGGAGCTTCGCCCGCAGCCGCCTTGGAAATGATCCGCAAATTGGTCGTCGCCATAGCGCTTAGGTCAATTTCGACTTGGGCCATGCGGGCGGTAAAATGTGGGTTCTGGATCAGTGGCTTGCCATTATGTCGTGCCGAACGCGCAATCCGTTTGACGTTGTCCAACCCTGCCCGACTATATCCAACACCCGCGATGTTTGTGCGTTCATGGGTGAGAAGATATTTGGCATAGGTCCATCCCTTGTTTTCTTCGCCCACAAGGTTTTCAACGGGAACGCGGACATCTGTGAACCACACTTCGTTCACTTCGTGGCTGCCATCCAGCAAAATGATCGGGCGCACTTCGATGCCCGGAGTGTCCATGTCGATCAACAAAAAGGAAATACCTTCTTGTTGTTTGACGTCAGGGTCCGTGCGCACAAGACAAAAGATCATATTCGCGTGTTGGCCAAGCGTGGTCCATGTCTTTTGACCATTGACCACATAGTGATCACCATCCCGAACCGCACGCGTTTTGAGTGACGCCAAATCCGATCCGGCACCCGGTTCCGAATATCCCTGACACCACCAGTCAGACCCGTCAAGAAGACGCGGCAACCAGTGGTCTTGCTGCGCCTTGGAACCGAATTTCATTAGAACAGGGGCCAACATCGACAGACCAAATGGAACGATCCGTGGTGCATTTGCTGCAGCGGCTTCTTCTTCCCAGATGTGTCGCTGAACCGCGTTCCATTCTGCCCCACCGAGAGATTTGGGCCAGTTCTGCGCCAGCCAACCGCGCGCGTTTAGAATGCTGTGCCAGCGGTCCATATCGCCTTTGGTCAGCTCAACGCCACGCCGCACTTTGTCTGCGATTTCCGGCGGAAGGTCATCCTTTAGGAAGGTTTTGACCTCTGACCGGAACGCCTGTTCTTGCGGTGAATATGACAGGTCCATCAATAAATCTCGAACAGGCCGGCGGCACCCATTCCGCCACCGATGCACATTGTCACCACGCCCAGCTTTGCGCCCTGACGTTTTCCTTCGCGCATGATATGTCCAACCATGCGCGCGCCGGTCATTCCGAAAGGGTGGCCAATCGCAATAGACCCACCATTCAAGTTGTATTTTTCAGGATCGATGCCCAAGCGGTCCCGGCAATACAACGCTTGGGACGCAAATGCTTCGTTCAATTCCCAGATATCGATGTCATCAATCTTGAGACCGTGACGTTCCAAAAGACGAGGCACGGCAAACACAGGGCCAATGCCCATTTCGTCCGGTTCACACCCGGCAACCGCAAACCCTTTGAACGCCCCCATGGGTTCAAGGCCCGCCTTTTCAGCGTCTTTGCTATCCATCAATGTCACGGCCGCCGCGCCATCTGACAATTGGCTCGCGTTGCCCGCCGTGACAAAGCCGCCCTCGCGCACAGGCTGCAAACCTGACAATCCGTCCAATGTCGTTGTGGGGCGATTGCATTCGTCCCGGTCAACCGTCACGGTCTGCTTTGTGATCTCTCCGGTTTCTTTGTCCTTGACCAACATTGTGGCTTCCATCGGAACGATCTCGTCCGAGAATTTTCCCGACTCTTGCGCCGCTGCAATCCGCTGTTGGCTGCGCAAACCATAGGCGTCTTGGTCGTCGCGGCTGACGTTATACCGCGCAGCGACGTTGTCGGCTGTTTCGATCATCGCCATGTAAACAGCCGGTTTGTGTTCTAGCAGCCAATCTTCGGGCATTGGCTTGGATGCTGGTTGAACTTGGGAAATGCTTTCCACGCCACCCGCAACCATCGCGCCCGCTCCTTCTTGGGTGATGGCATTGGCGGCCATGGCCACCGTTTGCAAACCGCTGGAACAGAACCGATTGACGGTGACCCCAGATGCCGTAATCGGCAACCCGGCACGCAACGCGATTTGGCGCGCAACATTTTGCCCCGTGACGTGTTCGGGAAAACCACACCCGATAACGCAATCTTCGATCTGCGCTGGATCAACCCCTGATCGGGCGACAGCATGCTGAACAACATGTCCGCCCATTGTTGCACCATGCGTATTGTTGAATGACCCGCGAAAGGATTTTGCAAGCCCAGTCCGGGCAGATGACAGAATGACGGCTTCACGTGCGCTCATTGGACAAGTTCCTTTTGTTTTATGCGTTTAGGTCACTAAAACTGCGGCCCTCGGCCACAAGTTTTTCAAGCAAAGGTGCAGGAGCCCAGAACTCCGGATCGTCTGCCCCATAAGACTTTATGTCATTCAACAGCCCTTCAAGGCCGACAATATCCGCCCACATGAGCGGACCACCGAAATAGCGCGGAAATCCATATCCAAACAGCAATGTCATATCGACATCCAGCGACCGCCGCGCGATGCCTTCTCCGACGACCTTTGCGCTTTCGTTGACCATTGCAGCCATATAACGCCGCACAATATCCGCGTGACTGTATTCCTGCGTTGTGATGCCTTTGTCGGAACGCTCTGCTTCGATGAAGCCCATAACATCCGGGTTCGGAACACGTGCTTTTGCACCGCCAGCATAGTCATAATACCCTTTGCCAGTCTTTTGGCCAAAGTTGCCCTGTTCGCAAAGCCGATCCGGGAATTCAGCATCCCGCGCCGAGATTTGCACTCCTTCAGCGCGTTTGCGTTTGCGCACAGCCCATCCGATATCAAGCCCGGCCAGATCCGCCACGGCATATGGCCCCATCGCAAACCCAAACCCTTCAAGGGCCTTGTCGATTTCGAATGGAGACGCCCCATCAAGGATCATCTGGTCTGCCGCCGCGCGATACACAGCCAGAATGCGGTTCCCTATGAACCCATCACACACACCTGCCCGCACACTGATTTTCCGCATCCGTTTGCCAAGGGCAAACCCGGTCGCCACAACATCAGGCGACGTATTATCCGGCACTACGATTTCCAACAATTTCATGACATGAGCTGGTGAAAAGAAATGCAAACCAATCACATCCGCAGGACGTGAAGTAATGGCCGCAATTTCGTTGATATCGAGATACGATGTGTTCGACGCCAAAATCGCGCCGGGTTTGCACACACTATCCAGCTTTTCAAATACCTGCTTTTTGACAGACATGTCTTCAAAGACCGCCTCGATCACCAGATCGACATCGGACAACCCAGCATAGTCGGTCACGACCTGCAACGCTTGGTTCAGGATCGCCTCATGTTGGTCTTGGCTGATTTTCCCTCGTTTCAATGCTCCGGCCAAATTTCCGGCGATGCGTTCGCGCGCAGCTTCGCCCGCTTTTACGCTCATCTCAAGCATCGTGACGGACAAACCAGACAGCAAGGCCGCCGTTGCAATGCCAGCGCCCATTGTGCCGCCGCCAATGACGCCCATTTTTTCAATGGGACGGGGTTCAACACCTTTGAGTTCGGGCAAGTTCGAAACGGCGCGTTCGCTGAAAAAGGAATGGATCATGCCCTTGCGCTGATCCGTTTTCATCAAATCAGTGAAAATTTGGCGCTCAGCGGCGCAGCCATCTTCAAATGATTTCTCAACACTGGCCTGAACAGCCCGTACACACCAAGCGGGTGAAATTTGGCCGCGCCCTTTGGCCAAAATGGCGTCAAACGCCACATCCCAGTCAATTGCATCGGGACGGTCCATTTCAGAAACAGCTCGGCGGGGCGTATTCGCGTCCAAAAGTTCCTGAGTATACGCAATTCCAAGTGTCTTAGGATCACCCTCACGGATTTCATCGATGACGCCGAAACCAATTGCTTCGGCAGCGCCCACATGACGTCCGGTTGTCATAATGCCCAAAGCCGCTTCGACTCCGCTGAGGCGCGGCAAACGTTGCGTGCCACCCGCCCCCGGGATCAATCCAAGATGGACCTCGGGCAAACCAATTTTGGCAGATGGAACCGCCAGCCGATAATGGCAGCCCAATGCCACTTCTAACCCGCCACCCAATGAAACGCCGTGCATTGAAGCAACGACCAACAAAGGCGACCCTTCAATTCTATTTATCAAATCTGGCAAGCCTGGCTCTTGTAGCGGTTTGCCGAACTCGGTGATGTCAGCACCCGCAAAAAAGGCCCGGCCTTCGCCAACAATCAGTGCTGCGCGCACCCCCTCGTCAGCTTCGGCCTGATCCATTCGATCCCAAAGCCCCTGCCGCACGGCAGTAGACAAAGCATTCACAGGCGGATTGCGAACCGTCAGCACAGCAATATCGCCTATACGGTCATAGCCAATCTTATCACTCATTGTGATCCTCCCTGATCAAATGTCGTCCCGTTCCGGGTCAATTATTTGTCGGCAGGGTATCTGTGCTGTGAACGATTGCAACCAGAACGCGGCGCGCGCGCCGTTACGTCACGCGCTTGTAGATAAAGACCCGCCCCTCTACCGCATCTTGAGGCAATGGTTGCTCTTCGAGGGACTCAAAAAACATCCGGTCGCTGGACAACATGAGACCGCCAACCGCCAACATCGGCTCAATGAACGGCGAAATTCGTTGTGCGAATGTCACGTTTTTTTCGGCGTTGTGTCCGCCCAAATCCGCATGGATCAGACTTGTCGTTGGTCCAAATTGTTTCAACGCCTTGGGTAAGGTTTCGAACACATCCCCAAGAAAGACGCGGTCTTCTGGGGGGGTACTGTCTGGGTGCGACGCGATTGCCCGTTCGAACACATATATATCTCGGTCTGACATGATTTCAGTCATATGATGATAAGTTCGTCCATTTCCCAGACCCAGTTCAAATACGGGTCCTGACATGCCTTGTGTCAGTGCCGCGCCATGATTCAGACAGGCGCGTTGCGACACCATTCGATTGATAAAAACATCCAGTCGGCTCATTGCACCCTCGCTCGTATGTGACACCCCAACATGGCAGCGCTAACCACCAAAGTGTAGGCCCTCTTTCAGGTTGGTGTAATGTTGTGATCACGTCACTATGGACGCCCGCCTCTGAATAGGTTTGACTGCGGACGCGTGCATATCGAGCTAGGACGTTGAATGGGACCGCTTTTAAATGTTGAAGACCTGAGTATCGGGTTCGGTGACGCGCCGCCTGTGGTCTACGGAGTTAATTTTTCCATCAATGCCGGGGAAACCCTTGCATTGGTCGGGGAGTCTGGATCTGGGAAAACGCTAACCTGTCGCTCTGTGCTGCGTATTTTGCCAGGCGCCGCACAGTTGCGTACGGGGCGAATCCTTTACAATCAGGCCGATGCACCAATCAATTTACTTGATCTGTCCAATCGACAAATGCGAGCCATTCGCGGTGATCGCATTTCGATGATCTTTCAAGAACCGATGCGATCTTTGTCACCCCTTCATAGAATTGGCGACCAAGTGTCCGAGGTTCTGCGAGTCCATCGCAATCTAAGCACAGCCGAATCCAAGCGTGACGTTCTGGAAACATTCGACCGCGTTGGGTTTCCCGATGCAGAGCGCGCATGGCGTTCTTATCCATTTGAAATGTCCGGGGGGATGCGTCAGCGGGCCATGATCGCAATGGCGATGGTCGCCAAGCCCGATCTTCTTATTGCGGATGAACCAACGACAGCTTTGGATGTGACAACGCAGGCGCAAGTTCTGGGTCTGATCAAGGATTTGCAGCGCGATACCGGAATGGCTGTCATACTGGTGACACATGATCTGGGTGTCGTTGCGAACATGGCCGAAAAAGTCGTTGTGATGAACAAAGGGCGGGTGATGGAGTCTGGTCCGGCTCCAATCGTGCTTGGCGATCCTGCACATGGTTACACAAAAAAGCTGTTTGCCGCGGCCCCAATGATCCCCGCTGTCGCAAGCCCTGTGGCCATCGACCCTAAAGCGACCGATATTATCTTGGAAATGCAGAATGTTTCGAAAACATACACGCTGAAATCCGGGGGCTGGCGCGCGGCGGCGAAAGTCCAAGCCTGTCGAGGCGTCGATTTGGTTCTGCCGCGCGGAAAGACCTTGGCCATAGTCGGAGAAAGCGGTTCCGGCAAAACCACTTGTGCCCGTATCGCGTTGGGTGCCGAAGCCCCAGACCAAGGAGGCAAGATAACCTTCTGTGCTCGTGAAGGCGGCGAAAAACTACCCGTTCACGATATGAACCGCGGCCAACGCGTCGCCTTTCAACGCCAAGCGCAGATGGTCTTTCAGGATCCGTATTCATCGCTAAGCCCGCGCATGCGCATTGGCGAAGCTTTGACCGAACCCATGGAAATTCACGCAATCGGCAATCGCGCTTCGCGTCGGGACAAAGCAGCGGAAATGTTGCGTTGGGTCGGGTTAAGCCCGGATATGCTGACACGCTATCCTCACGCCTTTTCGGGTGGGCAACGCCAACGTTTGTCCATTGCGCGCGCCCTGACTTTGGACCCGGCGTTGTTGGTGTGCGACGAACCCACATCTGCTTTGGACGTATCCGTCCAAGATCAAATCCTGACGCTGCTTGAACGTATCAGCGAAGGCATGGGGCTTAGTTATTTGTTCATCAGCCACGATCTGGCCGTCGTAAGCCGCATTGCGGACGAAGTTGCCGTGATGCGTCGTGGCGTGATTGTGGAACAGGCCGCGCCTGATACGCTGTTTTACGATCCACAGCATCCCTACACCAAGGCGTTGATCGCGGCCCAGCCCGAGCCTGATGTGAACAGGCCCATTGATCTGGCGCTGGTCGCCAAAGGGGCCGGAAGCCCCGAAAGCTGGCCCGAGCGTTTTCGCATTGACGGTTCGTCCGAACCTGATTTGATTTCTGTTGATCCAGGGCACAAGGTGCGTTGCCATGCATAAACTTCTACGAAGCCTCATTCTTGCTTGCGGGATTGCCTTCCCTGCCAATGCTGAATTGACATTGCAGGAAACGGATTACTGGAAAGGCCCAATATCTCATGGTGACCTGCCAGAGATCTTCGACCGTGTTCCTGATGAACCTCTGATCGTTGACCTTGAAGCAAAGGGCCGGAGTTTTGGCAAACAGGGCGGCACCCTGCGCACGATGGTCACGCGGTCCAAAGATGTCCGACAAATGGTCGTTTATGGGTATTCTCGACTGGTCGTATATGACGCGGAATATAACCTTGTTCCCGACATCGTACGCGAATTTGAAGTGGCCGACGACAAGGTGTTCACATTCCATTTGCGCAAAGGGCACCGCTGGTCTGATGGCGAACTCTTCACGTCAGAAGATTTCCGTTACTGGTGGGAACATGTTGCCAATAACAAGGAACTTAGCCCCGGTGGCCCTTCTGGCATTATGCGTCAAGGCGACACCTTTGGGTCTATGCAATTTCCGGATGAACACACTGTCATAGTGTCTTTTCCCAAGCCCAATCCGCATTTCTTGCAAACCCTTGCCAGTGCGCGACCACCGTTCATTTACCGCCCTGCCCATTACATGAAAGAATTCCATGTAGATTTCGCAGACCCTGAAGACCTTAAGAAGCTCATTGATCGCAAGCGGGTGCGTGGCTGGGCACCGCTGCACAACAGCGTCGACAATATGTACAAGTTCGACAACCCGTTTTTGCCAACTTTGCAGCCATGGGTTCCCGCCACAACCAAACGAAACAGCACGCGTCAGCTTTTTGAAAAGAACCCGTATTATCACCGCATTGATAAACGTGGCGTACAGCTGCCTTACATTGATGTGGTGGAACTGAACGTCGTAGGTGCGGGTCTTGTGGCCGCCAAATCCAATGCGGGGCAAGTTGATTTGCAGGCGCGCGGTCTTGATTTTCGGGATGTTTCGATCTTGAAAAAAGGCGAAGCAGACGGCGCGTCGTATCGCACATTCTTGTGGGCCAACGGCGCGGCCAGTCAAATCGCGATCTATCCGAACCTGAACTTCAATGATCCGGTCTGGCGGAAAGTCATCCGCGACCAGCGTTTCAGACAAGCCCTAAGCCTTGGCATTGATCGTCGCATGATCAATCGCGCATTGTATTTTGGTCTCGCGAAAGAAGGTGGCATGACGGCCTTGGCTAAATCGCCATTCTTTGCCCCAGAAAACTTGTCCCGCTGGGCCATTTATGACCCCGATAAGGCCAATGAGTTATTGGATGAGATGGGATTGACCGAACGCGAAGGGTCTGGCCTGCGGCTGTTACCAGACGGGCGCCCGATGGAATTTGTCATCGAGACTGCTGGGGAACGTCAAGAGGTTGGAAACGCGCTGGCGATCATTACCGACACATGGCGCGATATCGGTGTGAAATTGGTCATGCGCCCGCTAGATCGCGATATCCTGCGCAATCGGGTCTTTTCCGGAGTGACCATGGCAGCCGTTTGGTTTGGTTGGGACAATGGCCTTCCGCAACCTTACACACCGCCTAGTTATCTTGCCCCGACAGATCAGGTTTTCTTTGCTTGGCCAAAATGGGGCCAGCATTACCAAACAAGCGGCCAAGCTGGTGAGGCCCCGGCGCTTCCTGCCGCTATAGAATTGATGACGCTTTCCCAAAAGTGGGACGAGACACAGGACACGCAGGAACGGTCAGAGATTTGGCAACGTATGCTTGCCATTCACGCCGAGAACCAGTTCGGTATTGGGATACTGGCCGAAGCGCCGCAACCTGTTGTCGTGTCGAACCGTTTGCGGAATGTCCCTGAATTCGGAAAATGGGCATGGGAGCCCGGCGCGCATTTTGGGGTTCATCGCATTGACGAATTTTACTTTGACGATCCCAAGTTGGCGGAGCTAAGCAAATGATGTTCGTCCGCTATGCTGCGTGGCGTCTGGTCACGATGTTCATGACATTGTTTGTCGTGTCGATCCTTGTGTTCATCATCATCAACTTGCCGCCCGGCGATTACCTGTCCAATCAAATCGCAGAACTGCGTGCAACCGGTCAGGAAGAAGGCGTGGCACAGGCCGAATTTTTGCGTAAAGAATACGCCTTGGATCGCCCGTTGTGGCAACAATATATGATCTGGGTTGGACTTATCCCCGGCCCCAATGGCTTTTCTGGCATGTTGCAGGGCGATTTTGGCTGGTCCTTTGAATTTGATCGCCCTGTTGCAGAAATCGTTGGCGATACGCTGTGGCTGACTGTTCTTGTGAATGTGTCCGCCGTTTTGTTTGTCTATTTGGTCGCCTTGCCTCTTGGCGTGCTTGCAGCCGCCAAATCAGAAACTTGGGTTGATTATACCGCCGCTTTTGTAGGTTATCTTGGGCTCGCCACGCCGAACTTCTTGCTTGCTTTGATCTTGTTTTATTACGGTCACAAATACCTTGGTCTTCCCATTGGCGGGCTAATGGCCCCGGAATACGATGGCGAACCCATGTCGATGGGCAAAATGCAATCCATTCTTGTTCACCTGATCGTACCTACTTTTGTGATTGGAACGTCTGGCGCTGCTGCGATGATGCAGCGATTGCGTGCCAATATGCTGGATGAACTGTCAAAACCCTATGTTGAAACCGCAAAGGCCAAAGGTCTGTCGGAAACAAAATTGCTCAGCAAATACCCGTTACGTATGGCCTTTAACCCCTTTGTTGCAGATATCGGTAATCTATTGCCCGCGATGGTTTCTGGATCGGTTCTTGTGTCTGTTGTCTTGGGTCTGCAAACCATTGGACCTGCTTTGCTCACGGCTCTTAAATCGCAGGATCAATTCCTTGCCGCTTTTGTGCTTATGTTTGTCGCCTTACTGACGCTCATCGGAACGATGATTTCAGATTTGTTGCTGGTCCTGCTTGATCCGCGCATCCGATACGGAGCACGCGAGGGATGAGCCAATTGAATGACGGTCGTTATGTTGACGATGCCCCTTATGATCCAAATACAGACCTATCAGCCCCAGACCGATCCGACATGGATGCGCCGGGCTGGGTTTTGGTCTGGCGTAAATTTAAACGCCACAAGCTGGGTCTCATCTCGGGTGTATTCTTGTTCCTTAGCTATCTAATGCTGCCTTTTGCAGGTTTTCTGTCACCCTATACCCCGAATGAACGCAGTGCGGATCACTTGTACCACCCGCCTCAGTTCATTCATTGGTGGCATGAAGGGGATTACATCGGACCTTTTGTCTATCCCACAACCGGCATAGCGGATTTAGAACAATACAAATGGACCTACGACGTGGACCGAACACGGCCCATGCCGTTGCAGTTCTTCTGCGAACGCGGCAGTTACAAGCTGTTTGGATTGTTTGAAACCAGTCGCCATCTTGTCTGCGCTCCCGAAGGTGCCACCGTGTTTATTCTTGGATCAGACCGGCTGGGTCGTGATGTCTTGTCGCGCATTCTATATGGCGCACAGCTTTCGCTGACCGTGGGTTTGATTGGTATAACCGTGTCCTTCATTCTGGGCATCAGTTTCGGTGCTATGGCCGGTTACTTTGGCGGCTGGGTGGATTGGGTCGTAAATCGCTCGATCGAGATTTTGCGATCTCTGCCTGAACTGCCGCTTTGGCTTGCCTTATCCGCAGCCGTCCCATCAAATTGGGGCCCGGTATCCGTGTTCTTTATCATATCCATCATCCTAGGGCTGCTCGACTGGCCCGGGCTTGCCAGAGCCGTCCGAAGTAAGTTCCTCTCGTTGAGAGAGGAGGAATATGTCAGAGCCGCCGAAATGATGGGAGCCAAGCCAGCCCGCGTCATCCGGCGTCATTTGCTGCCAAACTTCATGAGCCACTTAATCGCATCAGCGACCCTGTCCATCCCGGCCATGATCCTTGGCGAAACCGCTTTGTCATTCCTTGGTCTCGGATTGCGCGCACCGGCAGTGTCATGGGGTGTAATGCTGAACGATGCCCAGAACTTGGCATCCATAGAAATCTATCCATGGACGGCCATCCCGATGTTACCCATCATTATCGTGGTTTTGGCGTTCAACTTCCTTGGCGACGGCCTGCGCGACAGTCTTGATCCCTATAAGAGCTAAAGGTGGTGCTGACCGCTACGCATTGAAAATGCATCAAAAGGATTGAAAGGCGTATCGCTTTTCAAATACCGATACTTTCGATGGAATGCGGTTGGCTTCGAACAAGTCGTAGCCTGTTTTTAGGTTGCTCCAATATGCATACCACCTGTTGTCGCGTTCTTTAGACAGGCGTTCGTTTGTCATCTTGAATGGAAAGGCGTGCACTTGGACGTGGCTTTGACCCGCTTGATGCGCAGCCTCGACCATCAGATAGATGTCTTCGATCCCATCATCCGTCATGGCATAGCACCCGACGGACACACAATCGCCGTGGATCATCAGAAAACTGCCGCTTCTACCATGGGCGCGGTCGTATCGATTTGGAAAACCCAGATTGAACGACAGATGATAACTGCTATTCGGATTCATCGCTGCACTGTCGACTTCATAAAACCCTTCGGGGGATTGGTGATCCCCTTCACGCAATTTCGGCCCTAGATCACCTGAATGATTGCAAATCTCATAGGTCTCAAACAGCTCAAATGTTTCTTCTGTGCGCAGCCAAACTTCGAGCTCACGTTCTTCTTTGAAAACGCGAATAAAGGCCTCCGCGCCCAGTTGAAAACCTGCTTGATCCAACCTTGTGGAAAGTTCAGGCCTGACCCTTTCCCGAACTTCTACAATGTCCGTAGACGAGCCCCAAATGCGTTGCCACACGATCCCCCGATTCATGAACCCGATGATCCCGGCACCGATCACTGCTGTCATCAAAAGACTTTGAAATACCCTATGCATACGGGAAGGTTACTCCAACGCATGGCTTTTCTCAATTTCGAATAGAACGTCCAAGAGAACGCAGTGGCTGATCCCACTCGCAAATGGCACGCGTTCTGACAAGCGCATGCGACACTGGGAGTCTGGACACTTTTGGGGATCACTCGCATGGTCGTAAACGTCAAACATTGCTGAGGTACCTGATGACGACTTCTATCATTTCCGCGATCCGCGTGCGGCCCGTACTTGCGCCCTTGGATCGACCGATTTCCACGGCTCAGATATCGATCCCCAAGGCACCGCTTGTTTTGTTCGACATTGAAACCCGCGACGGCATCGTTGGGCGCAGCTATGTGTTTGCTTACACACCGTTGATATTGCGCGCATTGGTGCATTTTGCCGAGGATTTGGCCGATACATTGATCGGTGAACCAGCGGCACCGTTGGACGTCGCGGCGGCGATGTCTGCGCGATTTGCACTTTTGGGGCGTCAAGGGGTCGTTGGCATGGTGCTTGCTGGCATCGACATGGCCCTTTGGGACATTGCAGCACAGGCGCGCAATTGCTCGGTCGCGCAGCTGTTAGGCGCCGAACATGCCCCAATCCAATGTTATGACAGTCAGGGGGTTTTTGTACCCGGACGTGATGAACACCTTGTCGAAGACACGCTGGCCCGCGGATTTCGTGCCGTAAAGTTCAAGCTGGGCTTTGAGACAGCACAAGAAGATTTGGCAGCTTTGACACTCATTCGCGACATGATCGGGCCGAATATGCCGTTGATGTTGGATTTCAACCAAGGGCTGACAGCTCCGGAAGCCATTCGTCGTATTCGCCTGTTCGAAGACTCTGGCATCGACCTGACATGGATCGAAGAACCCGTACCCGCAGAAGATTTCGCCGGCTACCAAGCCGTTCGCGCAAATGTATCAACCCCAATTCAATCGGGTGAAAACTGGTGGCATCCTGCAGACGCAGCGCGGGCGATCCAAGCAGGAACGACGGATTTCGCCATGCCTGATCTGGTCAAAATTGGCGGGATTACCGGCTGGCAACGCACAACTCCGATCGCTCAGGCCGCATCAATCCCAGTTTCCAGTCATCTGTTCATCGAAGCCAGCGCGCATGCATTGGCCGCGACGCCAAATACCCACTACCTTGAATTCATGGATATCGCCGGATCATTGATGGCCGAACCATACGCGCTGGAAAATGGTTGCCTGACACCACGAGGGCCTGGGTTAGGGATTGAATGGGACGAAAAAGCAGTTTCGGCGAATTTGGCCTGATTGCTGATATTTAACGCGGCGGCGATCTAATCAACTCGGGTTTTGTCCGTTTCGGCTGAACGGGCAGAACAGACTTTGACTGGACCCGCGTATCCAATCGGCACATGATCATGTGAAACGTTCAAGGTGATCCCATGCAAGACTTTGCGCAGGCGACGGTCATTGACCAAATACCTATCATCGATGTGGCCCCATTGTTGACGGGCCAAGAGGCCCAATCCGTCGCCGCACAGATCCATGATGCTGCGACAGAGGTTGGATTCTTCTACATCTCTGGTCACGGTATTGCACCGGGCGTTATCGATCAGGCGTTTCAGGCAACCGCTGATTTTTTCGCTCTTCCAGAAGCGCAAAAATCGACGACCGCCGTAAATCAACATCAAAGGGGATGGATGGCCCAAGGCATGTCGCGTCTGTCCGGATCAAAGACCCATGACCTGAAAGAGGTGTTTTTTTGGGGCGCGGAAACTGCCTTGGATGATCCAGACTTGCTTGCGGCCAAACCTCTTGTTGCAGCAAATCAATGGCCAGATGCTGTGTTCCCAAGGCTTCGCACAGACATTACGCCGTATTACGACGCGGTGTGTGATGTCGCACAACAAATCATGTCCGCACTCGCGCTTAGTTTGGACCAACCTCAGGACCTGTTTGCGCCAGCCTATCAGAAACCCTTGGCCCGTGGTCAGCTTGTCTATTATCCGCCATCCACGGATGAAGACGAAGCCGAGGAACGATTTGGCGTCGCGCCACACACGGATTTCGGCGTGCTGACATTTTTGTTGCAAGACAACAGTGGTGGGTTGCAGGTGCGTTTGCGTTCGGGGGAATGGGTCGCAGCGCCCCCGATTCCGGGCACATTGGTGTGCAATATTGGCGATCTACTTCAACGCTGGAGCAATGACCGTTTTCGTTCAACTCTCCATCGCGTGATCAATAGATCAAAGGGCGCTCGGTATTCTATTCCGATCTTCTTTGACCCGCAGTCCGATTGTGTCGTTGATCCCAAAGACCTCGGCGTTTCGGAAAACCAAAGCAAATATGAACCGATCACTGCCGGGGCGTACATTATGGGCCGCAACAAGCAGAGCTTTTCGCAATATAAAGATGACCCTTAAATTCAAAACGACGCCTTTGATCAAACCCGAGACACTTGGATAAATTATTGCGTATCGCTCGTTCAAGTGTTCAGCGGTCATCTCCAAACGTATCAGCGGCTTCGGCCATCTCTTCTTCGATCACTTCACGACTGGCGGCGACGACCTCGTGTTTTTGATGCTCGTCCAGATCGTCCACTTTGCCATCCGCCAAACGCACTGTGACTTCACGATGGGCGAATTTGACGCCCTCACGTTCAAATAGCATGCGAATTTCTTCATAAACCTTCTTACGCACAAGCCACTGATCGCCCGGTTTGGTCATGAATTTGACCCGGATGATCATCGCGCTGTCCTGCATCTCGATCACGCCTTGCGATTTAAGCGGCTGTATAAAGTTTTCCCCGATCACTGGGTCGCTCAGCAAATCCACACCTAGGTTTTTGATCAATTTACGCACGCGTTCGACATCCGTGTCGTATGTCACGCGTAAGGGCAGTTTCATAATGACCCAATCACGGCTGTAATTCGTCAGAACCTGAATTTCACCGAAGGGAATTGTATGCAGCGCGCCCAAATGATGGCGCAGTTGAAAGGATCGAACAGAGATGTTTTCGACGGTGCCCTTAACCCCACCGACATCAATGTATTCCCCCTTACGGAACGCGTCATCGAACAAGAAAAACGCGCCTGAAAAGATATCGCGCACAAGCGATTGCGATCCAAACCCAACCGCGACGCCGACGATACCGGCACCCGCGAATAGCGGGCCAACATTGACGCCCATTTCCATCAAAGTGATCAATGCGATTGTGACGACGATCACGATTAGAATGAAGTTCCGAAACAATGGCAAAAGTGTCGCCAATCGTGATGCAGAAGATCCGCCACCTTCATCGCCCAGCTCTGCTTCTTGGGCATCGCCTTGTTCTTCTGCGATCTTGCTGTCGACCCAAATCCGGAAAACGTTATAAATAATGTACCCAATGAAAAGGATGATGATCATATCGATCATTCGGCCCGAAACACTGTCATTCATCATGGCCGTGTCGGGTTGCCAGATTTGCATGAACGCCGTTATCCCAGCGACAAACGCAAGGATTCCAGCCACGCGCCTTGCTAACCCTTCATACGTTGTGATGCGAATTCTTGCGTCACGAATTTCTACTGGTGCGCTTGCGTCAGATACCTCGCCTTGCTGATCGAGGGCATTCGCCATCCGCATTGCACGCGCGCGCGCAAAGCTGCGTTCGATAAAGAAATTGATGACGCCATACACAACAATAATGGTGGTCAATATGCCGTATGCGCCAGCGATTAGCGGAATATTTGATGGGTTTCCCAACACCAAATCATAGGTCAGTTCGATCCACGCAAAGAAAAAATAAACATAAGCAAGAGGCAGCCAAAGCGTCGCCATAACCCGCACCAGCCATGAACAATCAGCCTTTGGTTTGCCGTTCATCAGAGCATTGGCAATAGCGCCTCTGTTCATGGCGACCATGATCATATTCAGCAGCATGACCGAAAAGGACATCAGCGATGCAAGAAATGCATAAACCTCATAGTTCAGCCCAAGTTCACCGATCCAGATTCCAAACAAAATAGTGGTCGCGCCAATGCTGACGGTCGCGGTCAACCACCAATGCAACAGTTTTGCATCCCGGTCGCTGAACAAGGGGATGCGATATTGTGGCAAGTAAGGTGACAAGATCATCCGCCATATTGCGGAAACAACACGGCAGACAAAATAACCGATATTGATCAACGTCACAGTAAACTGCATCGCAGAATCTTCGAGTGGCCCGAAAATCAGCGTTCCCAGCATGTAAGCAACAATCATCGATACGAAAATTCCGATGACGCTCAAGACGAACCGGAAAACCAGAAAGGGCATCTTTTCGCGATACCCAACCGGATTTTCCCGAATGCGCGACAAAACGAAATTTTTGACAATACGCTTGCCATACACTTCGTGCTGGAACAGCATTCCAATTCCAAACAACAGCAAGGAAAAGAAAAGAGCCTCGAAAAAGGTCCAAATCGTCCCGTCAGGACTGGAACTGCGCAAAATGAACAGCACTTCGTTAAAGGCAGTCGGTAGGTTCAGAAGACGTTCCACCAACGCCGCGCGAAATTCGACGGCACTGCTTTGCGCCTTCATCAGTGCGGCGCTGTCTCTCGCAGTTTCGGTCACTTCTTGGTCTGCTTTACCACCTTGCGTGATGATATTGCCCTCGCTGTCGATAACGACAACGCTGACACCATTTTCAGCAGCAGACTTTAGTATTTGATCGTAATCCTGCCCATCCGAAGACGTTTCAGGCGACGTCAGAAATGTTCCCAAGACCTGCGCCTGAGCTGGCGCTATCGGCAGCAATAACATCAGGGTCAGAATTGCGCCCAAACACCAGCGCCCCATCTGTGCAAACATGTTCTGCCACCTCATTTTGTCTTTTTTGGTTCCTCAATCGATACGCAGGCATACCAACCAATGCAAATCAACAAAACCATGCACACACTTTCACCATTAAGAGAGTTGTCTTACAGAGACTCGATTTTCTCACCAAACATGTCCATTTTTTGCTTTGGTGAGAAAAGGGCAAATCCCTTGGTGGGTTCGCAAACCTTGTGTACTCAAGGTTGGGTTTGCATGATCTGAGGACTGGATTACGATGATATCGTTGCGCGCGCGCATCGTTTTTCGACAGAATTTTGGCAAATCTTGCAGGCAGGCTTTGGCATCTTTGATCGGGTAGTATACGAATTGCTGGGCTTCGCGTTTTAGACCCTTCAAGAAAGGTGGACGTGAATGACATGGGTGGAAGGAATAGAAATGGGCAAGACTGTCTCAGCCCCTGAACTCGTGCGGTCAACTTGGCCGCGGCGTGTGATGCTCTATAGCCATGACACCTTTGGGCTTGGTCACTTACGCAGATCGCGCGCAATTGCCGCCGCGCTGACGCATTCAGGTGTCGCGACCTCCGCCATTATCCTAACCGGCAGCCCGGTTGCTGGGCGGTTCACCTTTCCAGAAAGTGTGGATCACGTGCGTTTACCAGGCGTCAAGAAACTGGCTGATGGTTCGTATGCCAGCCAGTCCTCTGGTACTGATATCGAAGAAACAACTGCGCTGCGGGCCGGCATCATTCAGTCAACAATCGACCAATATGAACCTGACATGTTGATCGTTGATAAGGAACCAACTGGCTTTCGCGGCGAATTGCTTCCTACGCTGGAAACCTTGGCTCGTCGTGGTCGCACCCGACTGGTGCTGGGGCTGCGTGATGTGTTGGATGAACCCGAGGTTTTGGCCGAGGAATGGGCCCGCAAGGGTGCAATCGATGCAACCGAACAATTCTATGACGAGATTTGGGTTTATGGACCACGGTCTGTTTATGATCCAACAATTGGTTTGCCGCTTTCGGCAGCTATTCGGGAACGCATGCATTGGACCGGGTATTTGCGACGCGAGATCGTCGATGCCGCGGATGTGCCGAACGAACCGTATATTCTCGTGACTCCCGGCGGTGGGGGCGACGGCGCTGCGATGGTTAACCTTGTCCTTTCGGCCTATGAGCAGGATCCGACCCTTGGACCGAAAGCAATGCTTGTTTATGGACCATTCTTGTCGGGCGACACGCGGGTCGAATTCGAAGCACGCGTAGCAAGATTAAATGGTCGAGTGACAGCTGTCGGCTTTGAAAGCAAAATCGAAGCGCTTTTCGCGGGGGCTGAAGGTGTTGTTAGCATGGGCGGATATAATACGTTCTGCGAGGTGTTGAGCTTTGACAAACGTGCGGTCATTGTCCCGCGTACGACACCAAGATTGGAACAGTGGATTCGCGCCAGCCGCGCCGAAGAACTGGGGCTGGTCAAAATGCTGGACGAAAAACGCGACGGATTAACCCCCCAAACCATGAGCACAATCATCCGAGGCCTACCTCATCAAAGCAAACCTTCCGAAGCCGGGGCCGACGGTCTTTTGGATGGGCTTAATGTCGTGATCGAACGCACGCGTCAGCTTGTTGCTGACCGGATTCATCCGGCGGCCGAATGACTGCACAAAAACCGTCTCTTGCCGTTGTCGTCAAAGGATGGCCGCGACTAAGCGAAACTTTCATTGCGCAAGAACTCGTTGCTCTTGAAGAAAGCGGCCAGAATTTTGACATCTGGTCGCTGCGCCGCCCAACGGACAAGAAAACGCATCCGCTTCATGCACGCCTTGAGGCACGCGTTTTCTACCTTCCAGAATATCTTCGTGACGAACCTGCCCGTGTCTTAAAGGCCTTGTGGTGGGCCGTCCGTCAACGTGGATTTTTGCGCGCCTTCACGACGTTCCTGCGAGACCTTAACCGTGACCGAACCCGCAACCGTATCCGCCGCTTTGGGCAGGCCTGTGTATTAGGCCGCGAAGGGGCGGACAGTTTGCAGGGGCTTTACGCACATTTCTTGCACACGCCTTCGTCCGTCACCCGGTATGCCGCCATTTTGCGTGCGCTACCTTGGAGCTTTTCTGCCCACGCCAAAGATATCTGGACATCCCCCGACTGGGACCTGCGTGAAAAGCTATCCCCCGGCCATAACGGCGCACATTTTGGTGCAACCTGCACACAGTTTGGCGCAGAACATTTGCGCTCGCTTTCTTCGGGCACGGATATTGATCTTGTCTATCATGGTCTTGATTTGTCTCGTTTTCCCGATCCACCAGAAAGGGCGCAACGATCCTCCGACGCTCCATTGACGTTGTTGTCCGTCGGCAGGCTTGTCGAAAAGAAAGGCTTTGACCGCTTGATTGCGGCCTTTGGCCTTTTGCCCGAAACGCTGAACTGGCGGTGGGTTCACATCGGTGGCGGCGCATTGGCCCAAGACATGAAGGCCCTCGCAGAAGAAACGGGGGTTGCGGATCGGATCGAATGGCTTGGTGCTTGTGATCAACCGCAGGTCATTGACGCCATGCGCGATGCCGACTTGTTTGTCTTACCAAGCCGTATCGCCGATGATGGCGACCGCGATGGTCTGCCCAATGTGTTGATGGAAGCCGCCTCGCAAACCTTACCCATCCTGTCGACGCCAGTGTCTGCCATTCCCGAATTCATCGACGATGGTGTGCACGGCCTTTTACGGTCGGACACGCCTGCGGATATCGCAGCAGGCATCATGCAGATCGCCAACGATCCCACCCTTGGTCCAACACTCGCAGAACAAGCATTGCAACGTTTACGCACGCATTTCATGATGCATCCCGGTATCGCACATCTGGACAAACGCCTGAACGCGATGACTAAGGAGACT
Organism: Paracoccaceae bacterium; assembly: GCA_039984715.1. GTDB lineage: Bacteria > Pseudomonadota > Alphaproteobacteria > Rhodobacterales > Rhodobacteraceae > JABSSA01. Next base: position 188,384 of record JBDWUA010000015.1, read on the forward strand.
GCTGAATGAAGGTTGCATTTTACGCACCCTTAAAAGACCCAAACCATCCGGTGCCGTCCGGCGACAGGACCATGGCGCAGGGCCTCATTCAGGCGTTGGAACTTGGCGGGCACGACGTTGATCTGACCAGTGAATTACGCGTCTTTGACAAAATGGGCGAACCCGACATTCAAGACGCCCTATTCCGCACCGCAGCCGATGAATCTGCGCGGTTACTCGCGGATGCTCGGGCGCAATCTTGGTCGGCATGGGTGACATATCACAACTATTACAAAGCCCCTGATCTGATCGGTCCAGTAGTGGCCCGTATCCTAAATATCCCCTATTTTCAGATCGAATCCACCCGCGCGAAAAAGCGGCTGAACGGCCCATGGTCGCAGTTCGCAATCGCTGCTGAAGCGGCATGTGACGCCGCGCACACGGTCTTTTATCTCACCGAACGTGACGCCGAAGCCCTGCGCCGAGATGCGCCAGAAGGCCAAAATCTGGTTCACCTAAGACCGTTCCTCGCGCAGCCCGATTTGTCGCCAGACAGCACCAGAGCCGGGCCGATGCTCGCCGTCGGAATGATGCGACACGGGGACAAACTCGCGTCTTATGCGTTGATTGCGGAAACCCTTGGGCAACTGACCGGGGACTGGCAGCTTGATATTGCCGGGGACGGCGCTGCACGCCCCGAGGTCGAGGCGATGATGTCGCGATTTGGTGATCGCGTTCGTTTTCTTGGGCTTCAGGACAACGCCGCGCTCACCCAGCTTTATTCCAAGGCCAGCCTTCTTTTCTGGCCCGGAGTGAACGAAGCTTTCGGCTTGGTTTATCTAGAAGCGCAGGCCGCAGGGGTTCCAGTCGTTGCACAAATGCGTCCCGGTGTGTCGGACGTCGTGCACAGCGATCTGGTCGACATCCAAGGTGGCCCCAAAGCCATGAGCGCGCGTTTAACCCAATTGCTAACGGATGACGTAGAACGCAATGCGGCCGGGCAAGCCGCACGCCAAGCGATTGTAGAAAACCATCTGTTAGGGGCAGCGGCGAAAACGCTGACGGATGCTATTCAGGCCGCAAAATGACACGCATCGCTCTTTTGCGGCACGGGCATACCGCATGGAACCGCGCCGGTCGCATTCAGGGGCGCACGGATATTCCACTTGATGCCGACGCACGCGCTCAACTGTCCGAATTCAAATTGCCGGACCCATGGGACACCGCAAAAGTTGTCAGCAGCCCCCTGTCCCGAGCCACAGAAACTGCGTTCATCGTGTCTGGTCGCTCTGCCCAAATAGAACCCGACTTGATCGAAATGGATTGGGGCCAATGGGAAGGACAACACGGTGTGGACTTAAAGAAAGTTCCTGACAGCGGATATACCGACATCGAACATTGGGGATGGGCGTTTTGCCCCCCCGATGGTGAAGCACTGGCTGCATTACGAGACCGCGTTTTGGCATGGGCCGCCACCTGCCAAGGCGATGCCGTAGTGGTCAGTCATATCGGCGTCATGCGGGTATTGCTTGCCGTTGCAACCGGGTGGGATTTCAAAGGCCCCGCCCCGTTCCGGATCAAACGAAATCGCTTGTACGTCCTTGAATACGAAAACGGCACATGGCGCGCCACACCTGACCCGGTTCCCTTATCCGCGAATGTGTTATGCGCCCCGTAATCGTTGTCACCCACCTGCTTGGCACCGGACATCTGGCCCGCGCGATGACGCTGGCACGCGCGTTTGCGGATGCAGGGCACTCACCTGTCGTGATCAGCGGCGGCGTTCCCGCCCCGCATCTTATGGATGCAACGATCAACCATGTGCAATTGCCACCTGTACGATCAAACGGAGTGGATTTTTCCAAGGTTTTGACACCTGACAACCAAGTTGCAGATGCGGATTACTTGGCGAACCGCGCAACCCAATTGCTGAATGCAATTGATGAGCTGCAACCTGATGTTTTGATCACTGAGCTGTTTCCGTTTGGGCGTCGCATTTTGCGCGACGAATTCGAGGCATTGCTTGCGCATGTCCAAAACCGGCTGCCGGTTTTTGCTTCTATTCGGGACATTCTTGCGCCTCCGTCCTCTCAGAAAAAGGCCGACTATGCGGACAGGATGATTTCGCAATATTATCAAGGTGTTTTGGTTCATGGTGACCCAGAGATTGCGCCCCTTGGCGTCAGTTGGCCCGTCACCGATCAGCTGGCCCCAATGCTACGTTATACTGGGTTTGTGGCACCGCAAGCACCGTGTGCCGCATCACCCACGCGCGCAGGTATCTTGGTCAGCACTGGCGGCGGTAACGTAGGGGATAGCGTGTTCGAAGCTGCCCTTCGCGCCGCGCGTACTATGCCCGATCACACTTGGCGTTTTCTTGTGGGTGGATCGCCTGAACGGGTCGCGCGCTTTGCCAACTTGGCCCCAGATCATGTATTCGTGGAAGGCTTACGGGACGACTTCCGAACCATCCTTGCACAATCGGCAGTCAGCATAAGTTTGGCCGGATACAACACGACTTTGGATCTTCTTCAAACCGGCACACCCGGTGTTTTGGTGCCCTTTGATGAGGGAAACGAAGTCGAGCAAGGCTTGCGTGCACAGGCATTGTCAAACCGGTCCAGCATCGAGGTTTGCATATCGGATCAGTTGGATAACCTATCCGATTATGTGCATCAGGCGTTGGCCGCAGGACCGCAACCGCCAAGAACCAAGAACATGGATGGTGCTGCCGAAACCGTAAGGATCGTTGCGAATGCCTTATGATTTTTCGCCCCTAAAGGCTGAATTGAAGTTGTGTCGCACGGCGGGCATGGCGATCCCGATCTGGTGGCGTGACGACGACGCAATTCAAGCAACCAACGCACTGGACCAGCTTCTTACCCTCGCTGATGAAGTAACCTGCCCAGTTCACCTTGCCACAATACCTGCATTTGCAGATCGCAGTCTGGTCGAGACAACCGACGATCGACTTGCACGCATCCTTGTACATGGTTGGGCACATGCAGATTCCAGTTTACCCGAAGCGAAAAAATCTGAATTCGGACGCGTACGACCCGACGTATTTTATGATCTGGAACGCGCGCAACATCGCATGAACCGGTTATTTGGAACCCGTGTGTGGCCCATGTTTGTCCCACCATGGAACCGCATCGATTTGTCAGTTCTTCAGCGTTTGCCGAATATCGGATTTTCCGCGGTTTCAGCATTTGGCCCGCGCAGCGAACCCATTGCCAACTTGGCTCAAATCAACACTCACATTGACCCGATCTTTTGGCGAGGCACCCGAGATTTGCAAGATCCCGACCTCTTGATCGAACAAACCGTTCAAGTGCTTCAAGATCGCCGGGAACAAAAAACAAATGCCAACGAACCACTTGGGCTTTTGACGCATCACCTTGTTCACACTTGCGCCATTTGGGATTTCAGCCGCGCTTGGCTTCTTGAGATGCTAAGTGGCGGTGCACATGTGTGGAAACACGACCAAAAAGGAGATTGGCCATGAGCCGTCTTGAATCCATGCGCCGCCGCCTCACCGCTCAAATCGACGGGCTGAACTGGGCTATTGAACAGGTGTCAGACATCCAAGGTGATATTCTGGACCTTGGGCTTGGCAACGGTCGAACCTATGACCACTTGCGTGAATATGGTGGGGGACGTCGTATCTGGGTGATTGATCGCATCTTAAAATGCCACCCTTCATGCGTGCCACCGGAAGAGGACTTCCTAGAAGGCGAAGCTGAACCCATGCTGGAACGATTGGCCAAGAACGGCCCGCGTGTTGCTTTGGCCCATTATGATTTTGGCTATGGCGTCAAAGAAGAAGACGTCGCCGAAGGTGCAAAACTGTCGCCATTTATCGCGAACGTTATGATGCCGGGGGGGCTCATTGTGTCTCAGCAACCCCTTACAGGCTTCACTCAGATCACCGGTCCGATCACAATCGATCCAGAACGCTATCTGTTTTATAAGTTCTCTTGAATAGTTAACATAACCCATGCCAACCTGCGCTCAATGACGTTGCACCTATGCGACGCGAGATCAGGGAGTACTTTTTATGCGCATGACATGCGTTATTGCCGCGCTTTTGGCCGCCTCTACAGCGACGGCTGAACCGTTGAAACTCGAATTGGCTGATCCGCAGCCAAGTGACCTTAAGCAAGGTTTGGCTGTAAAATACGCGAAAGCAAGCGTCCGCACGTTGAGCGACGCGGCACAACATCTAGATGGTGCGACACCGGGCGAACCTCTTGAAGGCCTTGATTATCGCGACACAGCCGAGGGCGACGCGACACTCACATCCGGGAAAGCCACCAAAGTCGTGGCCGGCATAAGCGGCTTTGTCCGCTTCGAAGAAGCTGGCACATATGTCATGGATTTCCTGAGCAACGACGGCTTGCAAATGACGATTGGCGGCCAAGAAGTTGTTTATCTGGACGGCGTTCACCCGTGCGAGGCCAGCGAAGAAGTCGAAGTCAACGTCCCCGAAGCGGGTTGGTATGCCCTTGAAGCCCTTTATTTTCAACGCAAGGGAAGCGCCTGCCTTCACATGCGTGCAGGTATAGGCGAAGCGGATTGGATGCCCAACGAAGCTTTTGGGTATTAACAATTGACGTAACGTCATCCTGAATAATGTTTGGGGTTTTCGGGTTAACCAATTATGAGACGCGCAATGATGTAAAGTTAGCGTCTTAGTTTTTAGGTATGAGTAACAACGCTCGACGCGATGCGCGTCGAGCGTTTTTTTGTGAATAGGCAAATTTATGTGCCAACGCGACATATAGAGGCATCGAGAATAGTGCCCTACCATATCCTGAAAATCAGGTGCTTTCAGAGGTGACGTTGCATTTTCCGACGATGGCTCTCGATGCTCTTTCAGACATGCCCGTACACGGGTTTAGGTGCAACATCTAACAGTGCCGAGAACGTAACATACTGTATTTACGTATGATTCCCCCACGGACTCCAAAGTTCGCCCTAAAACAGCAACCGATTTCTGCAGAACCGTGACAGACAAGGCCTGATCGCAACCACACGTCCCTTAATCTGCGATCTACCCTCCGAACGCCCCGTTCACGGATGCGTCTCATGATCCCGTTAAAACGCCAAAGACAGCCTTGAACGCCCAAAGCCAGCTTTCGCAATCGTCCTGTTCCGCGTGTTGTCGCGCCCAATTCGCCAAAGCCAGCTTTCGACGCCCAAAGCCGTCTTTCAGAAACCAACGCAGAGACGTGACAATGCACCGCCCTGAAATTCGCAAAATAAACTCGAAAACCTTCGTTCAGCATTTTGGACAAGAGATCAAATTCGTCACCCAAGATCACGGCCATCTGTGGCTGCATTTTCGCGGCAAACCCCGCGCCGTGGTCATCCCCATGCAAGACGAAGCGATCCTGAACGACATCCAAGGCCGCAGTTTTGAAGACATCATGCACAAGGCCCAAACCCGCGCTGCGCGCTTGGTCCGCGCCGCCCATCGCGAAACAGCATACCGGTCCGAATTGGTGGATGACAGCGACCGCGAAATCCCACCCTTCCACATGACGGACGCCGAATGGGAGGCGAACAAGCGGTATTGGTTCGACAGAGGCGAGTCCGCGCAATGATCCCGTAGGGTGCGTGATTTCACGCGCCCTTAACCACGTCACGCCATGGTCACACCATGCCCAATTATCGCAGACCAAAAATCACCGGAGCCGTTGTGTTTTTCACCGTCACATTGGCACAGCGCGGCGCAACCACGTTGGTGGACGAGATCGACACATTGCGCGATGCCGTGCGCAAGACCAAACACGAACGCCCGTTCGAGATTGACGCATGGGTTGTGTTGCCCGACCATTTGCATTGTGTATGGACATTGCCCGCCGGAGATCGCGATTTTGCGACACGGTGGCGGTTGATCAAAACGCGATTTTCGAAAGAGTTACCCAAAGGCCCCACACGCCCGAGCCACACAGCCCGGCATGAACGTGGTATTTGGCAGAGACGGTTTTGGGAGCACCATATTCGCAACGAAGCCGATTATTGGGCCCATGTGCGATATTGTTGGATGAATCCCGTTAAACATGGATTTGCCCCACGCGCTGAAGATTGGCCATTTTCAAGCGTCCACCACGACACGCGTTTCAACCCAATGATGGATTTGGCAATGTAGGATGCGTGATTTCACGCATCATTTGTGGGGGGGGTGAATGGAGTGCGGTGCGTGCGAGCACGCACCCTACCGTGGGTTTTTGACAAAAAAGAGCCGCATAATTTTCTTAGTCAGCCAAACTCAAAATACTCTGCCTCTCTTTTTCCGACAGTTCGAAAAACATTGATTTTTCAGAAAATTCTAAATTCATAAAATTTCCATCTGTATTTTTAATTTGGGGATTTATCAGAAAGCGATATTCGTTTTCTTCAGAGTATCGCTTAGGTTTCGAGAAAATAGCTCTTCTAAATCCAGCATTTAGTACATGAAGTGATAAATCGCTTTGCTTCTCAATTTCAATTTCTTGATTTCCATATTGCACGAAACCATGTTCGCAAAATATGTCTTTCCGAGCTATGTCATGCTCAACGCGGCTCTCGGACTTCATCATTTCTCGCCAGAGACTACCCTCTTCCAAAAAAATATCCACATTCCCTTCTTGACGATTGTTCAACTTAAGTTCCATAAACCGAAGCTGAAAGAGTTTGACAAATGCTTCTGCGAGTTGGTCAGCGTTTTGTAAATCAACTGACCATTGATCATCGTAGTCTTCAAACGGCGACGCAGATCCCTTTTCACCTACTGACATACAAAACACAGCCATATTATCAACATGAACTGTATATCGTACAATCCCTTCCACTAGAAACCTATCCTCTTCGAGCCAGGTGGCGCTTACTCCATATACATCTAGCTCAATTCGCCCCGGCGGCTTCATGCGATCCATATTAACAGTCAGTAGAGAGTTCTGTACCAATACATGAGTCAGGTCAGTGGCAGGTGAGAGAAAAGTCCTATGCAAAACACCGAGAAACAACACATCGAAAATCCAACGCCTGCTAGCCACAACAGATTTTAGGTTTACCTCAAAAACGAACTTGCCTTCATCTTCGTCGCGAATTGGATCGTACTCAGTTTCTCTATATTCTTGAAATGTCCCGAATTTAAATTTTTTGCTATTAAAAATAGAATTCTTTTTATTGCAAAACTTGATTAATTTCACTTAACGCTCTTTCAATCTGGAAGCAGATAAAATTGACACTCAAGCAGAAACTACAAAACCACAACGAAAAATGCAATAATTTCAATTAATCCCTAGCACCTAGAATATCATTCTATGCGAATGCATACGCGTCCCTAATACAAACAGCTTAGCTGTCCATCTTCAGCGCTGAAATAAACGCTTCCTGCGGGATATCGACTTTCCCAAACTGGCGCATCTTTTTCTTACCGGCTTTCTGTTTATCCAGCAGTTTGCGTTTTCGCGTCGCGTCGCCGCCGTAGCATTTGGCGGTCACGTCTTTGCGCAGGGCGGACAGCGTTTCGCGGGCGATGACTTTGCCGCCGATGGCCGCTTGGATCGGGATTTTGAACATGTGGCGCGGGATCAGGTCTTTGAGCTTTTCGCACATGGCGCGGCCTCGGGCTTCGGCGCGGTCGCGGTGGACCATCATCGATAGGGCATCGACGGGTTCGTCATTCACAAGGATCGACATCTTAACAAGGTTGTCTTCGCGGTAGCCTTCGAGTTGGTAGTCAAACGAGGCATAACCCTTGGTCACCGATTTCAGGCGGTCGTAAAAGTCAAAGACCACTTCGTTCAGGGGCAGGTCATAGACGGCCATAGCGCGTGAGCCGGCATAGGTCAGGTCCAATTGGATGCCGCGACGGTCTTGGCAGAGTTTGAGCACATCACCCAGATAATCGTCGGGCACGAGGATCGTCGCTTTGATGCGGGGTTCTTCGAGGTGATCGACAAGGGTCATGTCGGGCATGTCGGCGGGGTTGTGCAATTCGCGTTCTTCGCCGTCGCGCATGAACAGGTGATAGACCACGGAGGGCGCTGTGGTGATCAGCTCGATATCAAATTCGCGCTCGATGCGGTCACGGATGACCTCGAGGTGCAAGAGGCCCAGAAAACCGCAGCGAAAGCCAAAGCCCAGCGCGGCAGAGGTTTCCATTTCCGAGGAGAAGGACGCGTCGTTCAAGGCCAGCTTTTCGATGGCGTCGCGCATGTCCTCAAATTGCGAGGAATCGACGGGGAACAGGCCACAGAACACGACGGGCTGTGCGGGTTTAAATCCGGGAAGGGGTTCGACCTCGAGCCGTTGATGGGTGATGGTGTCGCCGACACGGGTGTCACGGACCTGTTTGATGGAGGCGGTGAGGAATCCGATTTCACCGGGGCCAAGGACGTCGATGGCTTCCATTTGCGGGCGGAAGACGCCGATGCGGTCCACGTGGTGGATGGTGTTGTTGGACAGGAATTTGATCTTTTCGCCCTTTTTCAGGCGGCCATCCATGATGCGGACCAGAACGATGACACCGAGATAGGCGTCGTACCAGCTGTCGACCAGCATCGCTTTCAAGGGCGCGTCGGGGTCGCCTTTGGGTGCGGGCAAATGCGTGACGATCGCTTCGAGCGTTTCGTGGATGCCGACACCGGTTTTCGCGGACACGGCGATGGCACCGGAGGCATCGATACCGATGACGTCTTCGACCTGTTCGGCGACGCGGTCAACGTCGGATGCGGGCAGATCGATCTTGTTGAAAACAGGGACAATATCGTGGTCGGCATCGATGGCCTGATAGACATTGGCGAGGGTCTGCGCTTCGACGCCTTGGGTGGAATCGACAACCAGAAGCGACCCTTCGACGGCGCGCATGGAGCGGGACACTTCATAGGCGAAATCCACGTGGCCGGGGGTGTCGATCAGGTTCAGAACGTAATGTTCACCATTGTCCGCAGTATAGTCGATGCGCACGGTGTTGGCCTTGATCGTGATGCCCCGTTCGCGTTCGATATCCATGCTGTCAAGCAGCTGTTCCTTCATGTCCCGTTCGGCCACGGTTTGCGTGGACTGGATCAGGCGGTCAGCGAGCGTGGATTTCCCATGGTCAATATGCGCGACGATGGAGAAATTGCGGATATGCGAAAGCGATGTCATGGTGGGGATATGGCGCGGTTTCGGTGGTTTGTCGAGAGGTGCAGTTCGCAGTGCAACACGGCACATCTTGAACGAGAAACTATCATAACCTTCTGGCTTGCTTGCATGACTGACAAACTACTCTAGGATTTACTTCATCACTTTGAATTTTCATTCTGGAATTGAACTTTTGGCATCAGACAAATTTGTTAAAAATGCTTCAGTAGCTCTTAGCGCTCAGTCTAGCCATCGCCAAATTTGGTTTGCTGCTCGGTGTTGCGCTAGGCTTTTACCTGCAATTGTCACGCCCCATTCCTCAGCCTTTTCGGAGCGTCGTGCATTATTTGCAGTCAGAGCATTGAGCCTTGCTGTGAGCTACTCGACACAAGAGAACCCGGGTGATTCTGCGTTTCAACGAGCCGCAGATGAATTGAGCAAAATGAGTAACGATTTTGCATTTTGGCCGGCACCGAATGATGAGAGCGAGTGGAATCAACAAGCCGCGGGAAAAGCCACAGAAGTTGCTTTTGATACAATTTCCAAAATGATTTTGAATTTTCAACGCCCCTTGGATGATGTGACCCGTATTCTTATTAGCACTGACAATGCAACAAAGCAGGACACGTCGCTCAACATAGCATTTGTTCATGGCTCCCCAGTGTTGGACGATTTAAACAAAGACGATCTCTGGCCCAAGATATGGGCAGTTAACAACCCTCCCGACTTTTGGCCTCGATTTTCGTCGCAAATTCTTGAAGCCAAGGACACTGAGGGCCACTGGACGTTTTGGATCAATTGGTATCGCGACTTAATGGACGGCCGTTTACCTGACCCTGACTTGATGACCCGAATATCGTTGGAAATACCAAACGAGGATTGGAATTCAGGTCCAGCACGCGTGGCAGAACGGATAAGAGAGATTGAAGAGAACAGGACACAATCGAAAGTTTCGGAAAGTAAGCTCCGTCCTGAGAAAGTGAACCAATCCACTGCGCAGGCCGTCGCAATACGAGTAGCCAGCAATCGAGACGCGATTGCGTTGACGGCGGCCTCTTTGTTGGAACAAGTCGTTGAATATCGTGAACACGTTCGAAGCTCAAATTGGCTTGATCCGACGCTTCGAGATGAGCTAATTTCATTTCTAGATGATTTGCATGCGAAACTGTCGCAATTGCTTTCAAGTCTGCCCTCCAATCCTGAAGCCGAAGCAGTCGATGGCAGTAAGTTTGCGCAATGGCATCAAGAATTCTTTGCGTTGATTCCCGGCGAAGTCAGTAAGTACATTGCGCCCGAAAATGTTGCACAGGCGACAATTCCGGCGGGAATTATCCTTGGTTGTACCGGCGTAGGCGCGTTGGTAGGCGGGCCATTTGGTGGCGGCATCGGAGCTTACGTCGCGAAATTGATTACCAATCAGATAAAGCCGGGTAAGGCGGTGGAACAGTTGTTAAATTCTGCAGAAAATTAGACGACTGACAATATTAAAGACACTGAAGGCAGAGCACGACAAAAATGGCTTAGCCTAGCCGTAGGGTGGGGTTTTCAACCCACCTTGTGCGGCGGATCGTTCCTTGGGTCGTCTTGGCGGAAATACGCGTTTGATTGCCGCGTTTCGTTGGTCCGTGTGCTGATCTTTGCCAGCCGCTCTCTTTTGTATGAATACAACTGGATCGTGAATTGCCCTGCCCCTGTGGAATGGGCATAGTGGCCCAACGAACAAAGCGCAGTCTAAGCGCTGCGTCGGGTAAAAATGGAAGGGCGTTTCCCATGGTACGGGCATTTGCACTTGGTCTTGTTTTGGTAAGTCTAACCGCCTGCAGCAGCGGGCGGTCCGGCGGTGTGACGTCTGCGCGGGCTGGAATTTACAGCCCGGCATTATTTGCCAGCGGGCCAATTTCCCAAGCCTGTCAACGTGGTGGCCGGGATCAGGCCAACCGGGCGCGGTGTGGGTGCGTACAGGCAGTGGCAAACCGCCATCTGTCCGCATCAGATCAACGCCGTGGGGCTGCGTTCTTCAATGAACCGCAATTGGCACAGGACACGCGTCAATCGGACAACCCATCCAGCGAACGGTTTTGGTTGCGTTGGAAAGAGTTTGGCACCAATGCGGGGCAGCTTTGCACCTGATCACAATGGGGTGACTTCGGCTTAATCCGACACTATATATGCGGGAACAATCCAGTTTGGTCGCGTCATATAGTGGAGCCGCAATGAGTACTGATGAATTTCTAGCATTTATTTTAAACCTTGAAGGCGGTTCAGTTGTCTTGGGTTTGGGGTTCGTATTCCTTCTTCTTTGTCTTCTGCTTGGGATACGCATTGTGCCGCAATCCGAACAGCATGTGGTCGAGCGTTTCGGGCGCCTGCGGTCGGTGCTTGGGCCTGGGATCAACTTTATCGTACCGTTTCTGGATCGTGTGCGACATCGGGTTTCGATCCTTGAGCGGCAGTTGCCGACAGCGTCGCAGGATGCAATCACATCCGACAACGTACTGGTGAAGGTCGAAACAAGCGTGTTTTACCGCATCTTGCATCCGGAAAAGACGGTGTATCGTATCCGGGATGTTGATGGTGCGATTGCGACGACCGTTGCGGGGATCGTTCGGGCGCAAATCGGTAAGATGGAGCTGGACGAAGTACAATCCAACCGGTCGACTTTGATTTCGACAATCCAAGGCAGCGTCGAGGGTGCCGTTGATGCGTGGGGTATCGAAGTGACCCGCGCGGAGATTTTGGATGTGAATCTAGATCAGGCAACACGGGATGCCATGTTGCAGCAGTTGAATGCGGAACGCGAACGACGTGCTGCGGTGACCAAGGCCGAAGGTGAACGCCGGGCGGTCGAGCTGAATGCGGATGCGGAGCTTTATGCGGCGGAACAGGCTGCCAAGGCCCGTCGGATTGAATCGGATGCAGAAGCTTATGCGACAGGTGTTGTTGCAGCGGCCATTCGTGAAAACGGTCTGGAAGCGGCGCAGTATCAGGTGGCGTTGAAACAGGTCGAAGCGTTGGCGCAAGTGGCCGGAGGTCAGGGCCAGCAGACGATTGTATTGCCGTCTAGTGCTGTTGATGCCTTCGGCGAGGCATTCAAGATGCTAAAAGGTGCGAAATGAGTTGGCTTGCGACATGGTGGGTTTGGGTGGCAGGCGCATTGGTGTTTGCCATTCTTGAAACACTGGCCCCGGTCTTTGTTTTCATTGGCTTGGGTGCTGGTGCCTTGGCCGTTGGCGGATTGTTGTTTCTCGAAGTGGGTTTGGGCCAGTCCACACCTATGACGCTGGTGGCATTTGCCGCAATTTCCTTGGTGGCCACGTTGCTGTTGCGGTTCCTGTTGGGAACGCGCCGCGATGAGGTGACAACCTTTACGGACGACATCAACAAGTGATCTTGCCTTAAGTCTGCGTGGCTGTGCCCGAACCTTTATTGGTGCGGCGCGCAGGGCTGACTCTTGATCGAAAATACGTGATGATCTTCGATAAACGTTGTAATAATCGATAATTCACGTACCATCGAATTGAAATCGATAATTTGGGGGATTTTCTTGTGAACACATCATTCACGTTTGCCATTGCTGCGGCCATGACGTGCATCGGGTCGATGCTGCATGCGGCCCCGTGCCTTGACGTTACGCTGACGGGTACGCAGGGCGGGCCGCCGGTCTTCAACGGTCAAGCCGGTGCGGGGACGCTGGTGCGGTACGGAGACAGTGAGGCCGGTTGTAATGACGTCATGCTGCAATTCGACACGGGACGCGGCACGACGCAACAGTTGAGCAAGCTGGGTGTTCCGGTTGGTAAGCTGAATGCTGTTTTTTACACGCATGTCCATTCGGACCATTCCGAAGGGTTGATCGACATGGCGCAATTGCGTTGGCATTTCAATTCCGCCGGTCCAAAGCTGGATATGGTGTGCAGTGCGGACATCGCTTCGCCTGCGGGGCATTCGATGAGCTGTACGAATTATGCGGCTGCCATTGGGGATGCGTTGATTGCATCCGGTGAGATGGCGCAAAGATTGGCCGAGAACGCCAAACGTTTACCGGGCGGTCCGGCGGATTTGTTGAACGTAAGGACATTTGCGCCCACCAACCAAGCGACAGAGGTTTGGACATCAGGGGATGTTGTCGTGTCGGCGATCCGATCCACACATGTTCCGGGGCACACGTCGTTTCGCGTTGATACACCAGCGGGGAGTGTCGTCATCGGTGGGGATGCGGGCAATGATACGCGCAAACCGCCGCGGGCCAATTCAACATCCGCTCAGGTTGAAGACATCGCGCAAGGTGCGGATATTCTGGTTCATTCTGTGATCCACCCCGTTATGGGCCCTGATGGTACTTCTGGATTTCCACCGCCAATTTACTTTCGCCAAAGCACGGCGACGGATTTGGGAAGCCTGTCGGAACGCGCTGGTGTTGGACACTTGATGCTGACGCATTTGATACCGCCACTTGGTGCAGCTCGGCAGGGGCCCTTTCCCATTGAAGGCGGTGGCCTGACCAAGGAAGATTACGAAAACGCTGTTCGTGACGGTGGCTTTCAAGGCGGCATCACTGTCGGGACCGATCTTGTCAGCCATCGGATTGTTGCCCAGTAACTTTGATCCAACAGAACATTAATGCCGCTGCAGCGTGGCGGCATTAAGCTGAACATCCCGCATGTTCAAAGATCTTTCATCCAGAATTGCAGTGTTTTTTTCGTTTCGCTGGCCTGTCCAATGTCTCGCCATGAAGATCGCGCAATGACGCCATTCAATGGCTCATACCCGCGCGCGCGCCAAAATTCATCCAAGGACACGTATTTCGGCGGCATAAGCGGATGACCCGTGTTTCGAACCACTGTGCAAAAGCAGATGTGTTTGAACCCCAGTTCACGCGCATGCAATTCCCGCAAAAAGAAGAACTGTTTGCCCACGCCTTTCTTCCTGTATCGACGCAGCAGGATGCTTTCCCCGCAATAGAAAACATCGGCAAGGTCCAGTTGGCTGTTCTGAAATGCATCAGCTAATCCGGAATCGACGTCGGCAAGTGGCGCGCCTGTGCTGACACCGACAAGCCAACTGCCGTCAAACGCACCGAGTACGATTGCATTTTTGTTGCCCCGAAACGCTTCAAAGTACTTTTGATTGTATTTTGAAGCGTCCACATACAAGTATGGCCAGTCCCGATACCCGCCAAGACGCAATTGTTCGACATCGTCCATCACGTTGTCGAACAAGTCACCCGTAAGAACTTCGACTGTCATCATGCTTTGCGTTGAGCAGGTCATTTTCAGATCGCGAGGGTTGTGACGTGTGAAAAACATCGGCCGTCAGTTGCAATTGGTTTACGCAGAAATAAAGTTCTGTAATCCTTTGTACGCACGGCAAAAGCGGTCCAAATAAAAGATAGTTTTTTCCCAACGACAAGACTGAGCCGCTTAGCGCGTTTTAGTTTCGTTTACGAAGATTACCAAAACGTAAAGCCGGATTTAAACGGGGATCAAACGGGGATTTGTGCCTATTGAAACAGAAAGGAAGGTATTTTTGCCACAAATTTTCCCAACCTGACTGACCTTGATGGATCAAAAAGAGGCTGCGATCTTGCGCTTATTCGGCCGTTTTTTGAGGGCCCCAACGACGGGTTAGATGCCCGATCACCTGATCACGTGCCGCGCGGTATTGTTCCAACTTAGCTTCGCGCGTCTCGCCCAGACCCGTCGGGTCAAGGATAGGCCAGTATTCGACTTCGAGGTGGTAAAACCGGGTCAATTCCAAAGCACGACGTTGGGATGCCGGGCTGAGTGCAACAATCAGATCAAAAGAACTGAGGTCATCGCCCCAGTCTTCCATTTCGTCGAAACTGCGGGATCTGTGGCGCGATAATTCAACGCCAATTTCCTGACAGACTGCGATGGAAAACCCGTCAATTTCCATATCGTTTTTGACACCGACAGATTGCACGTAAGTGCCTGTGCCATAGTACTTTTTCATGATACCTTCTGCCATAGGTGAGCGCACAGCGTTGTGATCACAGCAAAACAGTACAGATTGCGGAAGCGCCTGAGACATCTATCCCCCGAAATGCAGGACGCAAATAAGCGTAAAAAGACGGCGGGCGGTATCTGTGTCGATCTCGACCTTACCATCCAGACGTTCTTGCAGGACGCGGCTGCCTTCGTTGTGAATACCACGGCGGGCCATGTCGATCGTTTCGATCTGACTGGGCGGCAGTTTTTTCACAGCCTCAAAATAGCTTTCGCAAATCTGAAAATAATCCTTCACGACCTGCCGAAAAGGGCCCAGCGACAAGTGAAATTCGGCTGCATTTTCTTCGGCTTCGGTTTTCACATCGAAGACCAGTCGTTTGTCACGAATGGACAGATGTAGACGATAGGGACCTTCCGGCACCGGACGATCATTTCGACTGGGCAGGACAAAGCTGTTGTCTTCGAGCAAATCAAAAATAGCGACTTGTCGCTCTTGTTCGATTTCCGGCGTTGGGGGCGGCAAATTGGTGTCGTCCAACGCAATATGAGAGATACGGGTCATGAATGTCATAGGGTTCAATGTTTCGACGATTATGCCTTAGAGCGTGTCGGTGAATACGGCAAGCGATCCGCGAGATTCGCAAGCCAAATGGTCAATTATTTGCTGTTCATTTTATTCAATCGCGCGCGAACTGATAGGCCGTGTGCTTGCAAGCTTTCTGATTGGGCAAGCGTTTCCGCGCTTGGTCCGATGGCGTTCAAGGCTTCGGGCGTCATTTTCGCAAGGGTCGTGCGTTTGATAAAATCCATAACCGACAGGCCAGATGAAAAGCGCGCGGATCGCGCCGTTGGCAAAACGTGGTTCGGTCCGCCGATATAGTCGCCGATGGCTTCGGGGGTCCATTGTCCCAGAAAAATCGCCCCTGCATGGGTGATTTGTTCGCTAAGTTTGTCGGGGTCGGCCACGCACAATTCAAGGTGTTCGGGGGCGATGCGGTCCGACAGTTGGGCGGCGATGTCCAACGATGGAACGGTGATCACAGCCCCATAGTCGCGCCAACTGGCCCCGGCGATGGCGCGGCGTTCGAGTGTTTCCAGACGGGCCGAAATCGCGTTGGCCACCGCCTGCCCAAAGGCAGCATCCGTCGTGATCAACAGCGCTTGTGCGCTCTCGTCATGTTCCGCTTGGCTGAGCATATCCAGCGCGATCCAATCGGGATCGTTGTCGGCATCTGCAATCACCAGAATTTCGGACGGGCCTGCGATCATGTCGATCCCGACGCGGCCAAACACACGGCGTTTTGCCGCCGCGACAAAGGCGTTGCCCGGTCCGGTGATTTTATCGACAGGCGCAATGGTCTGCGTGCCATAGGCCAGTGCGGCAATCGCTTGTGCGCCGCCGATGCGGTAAATTTCGTCCACGCCGGACAGTTGCGCGGCGAGCAAGACCAGTGGATTGATCTCTCCGTCCGGGGTTGGGACGGTCACGGCCAATCGGCCCACGCCTGCGACCTTTGCCGGTATCGCGTTCATCAACAATGAGGATGGATAGGTTGCCAACCCACCGGGCACATAGAGGCCTGCGGCGGACACGGGCGTCCAGCGCCAGCCCAATGTTGCCCCGGCTGCGTCTGTCCAGCTTTCGTCTTGTGGCATTTGGCGTTCGTGATAGGCGCGAATGCGTTCTGCGGCCAATTCCAAGGCGGCGCGTTCTTCTGGCGACACTTTGGCAACGGCGGCAGCCGCTTCGGCGGCGCTGATCATCAAAGTGTCAGGCGTCAGCGCAATACGGTCAAAGCGTTCGGTCAGTTCAATAACGGCTGCGTCGCCCCGCGTGCGCACATCATGAATAATCGCCGCCACCGTTTCATCGACATCTGGGCTGTCTTCACGTTTTGCGGAGAGCAATTTGGAAAACTGCACCTCAAAGTCGGTTTGATCATAGTCTAGGAAACAGGGCATTCGCAGATCCTTTCATGGGCCCTGATAACGAGGAGACCCGCGAGCCTCAAGGGAGGCTGAATGTTTGAGATCTGGCGTGGCTTACGGCGTATCGATCACAACAAAGATCAATGTTGATCAAAAACCAAGATGCTTGCACCAACTCGGGCCGACAGTGTCGGGGGAGGAAGAGTTGGTGCAAGGACCCGGCGCAGGCTTTTGGTCGTTTCTGGGAAAAGGAACTTACCGAATGCTGCGGTCGTGACGCGACGTGTTGCGCGTATCAGAGAAAGCGATCGTCGCAGGCAAGACAAAGGGAATTGCCTGCGATTGGTCGATATTTACGTCATGCGCGGGTTTGCCATCGCAACATTTTGGCCTTTGGTTTGCCGTACGGCATAAGGTCAAAGGCCAAGTGAGTTAAACTGTCCCGCGTGCGGGGCGTTTGTGTTCGATGTTGAATTTCATGCCGTCCAACAATTCGTCCAAGTCCGGGCGGGCAGCGGGGCCATTGGACAGACACACCACTTGATTGACGCCATCAGGGCGCACGCAGAAGATTGCGGGTTCTGAAAAGCGGCGATCTGTTTCGTCTGGGGACAGCGGATCCGAGATGTAGACGCCCAGCTTTTCCATTTGCTCTTCGCTTAGGTCATAGCCGATGTCGAAGGTCCAGCCGAATTCAGCAACGTCTTGTTGTGCTTTGCTTTCTGGGTCGGCAGAAACGACGACAACGTCAAATCCGGCCGCTTCCCAATCCGCAACGCGTGTTTCCAGACCGTTCAGGTATTTCTTGCATCGGCCACAGTGTTTTCCACGATAGACCATGAACAACGTGTACCGGTCTTTGGGTCCACCAACGTCAAGTGTGCCGCCGCCCAATTTGCTGAAGGACAATTGCGGAAGAAGGCCACCGGCCTCGGGTTTTGTGTTCATCATAGTCATGCCTTTCGCCTGATGAGTGGAATTTTTGGTAGGCGAGAGCCAAGCGGACCTGACCCTCGCCCGAGGGAGAACTGTTAATGCAGAAGCAATGTCGTGATTTCCGGGAACATCATCATGACCATCAGCACCAGAATTTGGATACCGATGAATGGCAAAAAGCCTTTGAAGATGTCCGCCAAAGAGATGTCAGGCGGTGCCACGGATTTAAGATAGAACGCCGCCGGTCCGAACGGTGGGCTGAGAAAGCTGACCTGCATGTTGATGCAGAACAGGATGCCGAACCATACCGAAACATGGGAAGGTGACAGGTTGCCCAGCAGGCCGATGTCAGCCGGGTCCATACCCGCCACAATCGGCAAGAAAACTGGCATCACCAGCAACACAATCCCGATCCAATCAAGCAACGCCCCAAGGAACAAGAAGATCACCATCATGACCAGAATGATGCCCATAGGTGGCACATCCAATCCAAGGATCAGACCCGCAATAAAGGTTGGGCCACCGGCAAGCGAATACGCTCCGGCAAGGGCTGTTGCACCGAACGTGACCCACATGATTGTCCCGGTTGAACGCATTGTGCGTTGCAGCGCTTCCATGAACAACGACATCGACATTTCGCCGCGCAGCGTAATCAACAACAATGTCCCGATACACCCGATTGCCGCAGCTTCGGTGATGCCGGTAATCCCGCCATAGATTGATCCAAGGATCGCACCCACCAAAAGCATAGGCGGCAGCAGCCCTTTCAAAGCGATGATTTTGTCGCGCAGGGTGACTTCGAAATCAAGTTCAGGAAGGGGGGCGTCTTGGGGGCGCAAGTGGGCGCGGATCGAGATGTAGACGATATAGCTGAACCCAAGAAGCAAACCGGGAATGATCGCCGCTTTGAACAGAGAATGGATCGAGGTTTCGGTGACCACGCCGTAAATGATCAACACGATGGATGGCGGGATCATTGTGCCCAGCGAACCGGCCGCACAGATCGTTCCGCATGCGAGGTGTTTGTCATAGTTCAGGCGCAGCATTTGCGGCAAAGCAACAAGACCAAGCAACACGATTTCGCCGCCGATGATACCCGACATTGCGGCCATGATCATCGCCATAACAGATGTCACGATAGCGATGCCGCCTTTTGTGCGGGACATCCAGACGCTCATCGAGTCGTACATATCTTTGGCTATGTTACTTCGTTCCAATAACATGGCCATGAATATGAACAGCGGCACCGCCAGCAAGGCGTGTTCGATGGTCAGATCGTACATCCGTTGTCCGAGGATGAAAAACCCTCGGTCGCCCAGCTTCCAATAGGCAACAAGCACGCCCAAAAAGCCCGAGGCGAACCCAAGCGGAACACCAATAGCCAACAGGATAATAATGCCCAAAACGAGCAGAAGTGAAAGTTCTGCGATACCCAACTACACATCCTCCGGCGGGGCCAAAGGCGCGTCGCGGCGCCAATCGACGATAAGATTGTTAATCGCCTGAATGCTCATCCAGACGCAGACGATACAAATCAGTGGCTTCATGATGGCCGGGATTGGCGGGTTCCAAGCAGAGCCGTAAAGTTCCCAGGTGCTGAATTTACGCATAGCGTTTTCCCAGTACCCCCAGGACACCGCCCAGCAAAAAGTGCAAATGCAGGCAGTTCCCAACGCGTCCATGACACGCTGTGCATTGCGGTTGATGATGTCATAAACGATGGTCACACGGATGTGGGTGCGTTGCTGCATCGCGTACAAACCGGCGACCAGAAATATCACGCCGCCAAGCCAGCGCGAAAGTTCTTCAACCCAGATTGTCGGGCGCGCGAACACGTACCGCATGATGACTTCAAACAGCATAATGCCCATGATGATTGCGACGACAAACATCAACAAAGATGAAATCCGCAATGTCACATGATCGACAAACGTCAGTGGTGGGCTTTCAGCGCCATGAAGCCCACGCGACAGCATGGGCACGAATTTCGGCGCTATGATAAACATCCAAAAGAGCGTTAACCCCCCAAGGGATGCCACCCAAAGATAGCCGGATGGGTCTAGTGTTGGCATGAAACTGGCTTTCTGATGCGAAATGGAGCGGCAGTGACCGCCGCTCCAAGTTCGATTATTTAGTGATCAGGCCAATTTGCTTCATGAAAGCAATGTGGCTATCTACCAAAGAACCAGCTTCTGGTGTCTTCTCGCCCCATTCTTCCCACTTACCGCGAGAGAATGTACGGAAGGCTTCGCGCTGTTCTGCATTCCAGTTGTACAGCGTCACACCGTTGGCTTTCGCTTTTTCAGCGGCTTTACCCATTTCAACCTGATGGCTGAGTGTCTCGCGGAACGCCATTTTTTCCATCGCAACTTCGAAAATTGCTTGGATGTCTGCTGGCAGACCGTCCCAAACGTCTTTGTTGATCGCAAGGTGGTCAGCTGGCATCGAGTGGAAACCGGGGTATGTCGCGTGCTTGGCAATGTCATAGAGACCAATTTCAGTGTTGGTCGCGATGTTTGACGCATCCGCGCCATCAATGATTTTGGTTTCAAGCGCTGTAAACACTTCGCCGAAATCCATCACGATCGGGCTTGCACCCAGCTCCGCGAAGATTTCAGTTTGGATTCCGGGAGGCGAGCGGAATTTCCAGTCTTTGAAGTCAGAGACGTCTGCCAATGGGCTTGTTGATGACAGAGATTCCTGGCCTGAAATCCACCACCCAACAACGTGCATGCCGTGCTTGTGGTACAGAGGCTGAGCCGCTTCAAGGCCACCACCGTAGTAGAACCACGAGTACATTTCCCAAGGTGTGTCGTAGCCACCAAGGATATCACCAACAAATTGGAACGCTGGGTCTTTACCCGTCTGATAGGCAGCACCCGTCATGTCACCATCAAGGATGCCGTTCACGGCCGCATCAAATGTCTCAGTCGCTTTGACCAAAGACGCTGAATAGAACATTTCGACTTCGACGCGTCCACCGGACATGCGTTCGACGTCATCCATCATGCTTTGAACGTTTTTACCTTTCAGCGATTCGGCGCTGAAGTGCGTCTGAATGCTGAGTTCGTAATCCGCAGCGTATGCGCCTGAAACAGCAAGCATAGTTGCAATAACTGACCCGGTTACCTTTTGATTAAATCTCATCTGGTCCTCCCAAAGTTTGTAACGCGATGTCGATTTGCAGTTTCCTCCCGACATCATATGTTGTATGTTGTATGATGAATTATCTTTTAGCAACCGACAAATATTTTACCACCAGATCAAGCCATCGTGTAAGAGCGATCAGAGAGGGCGAAAATGTTGGAGAGCCTAGATTATGGTAGAATTTGAAGGTCTTGCCTTGGGCAGACGGCCCAAACTTGGCGAGCGTGTTGCAGATCAATTGCGTGAGCGCATTCAGAAGGGCGATTATGCCCCGGGTACGCAATTGCCCACTGAAAACGCTCTTGTCGATTTGTTCGGAGTGAGTCGCACCGTCATCCGCGAGGCAATTTCATCCTTGCGTGTCGATGGCCTTGTCACGGCGCATCAGGGGCGTGGCGTGTTTGTCAGTGAAGACATCAGTCAACAGCCGTTCCGGTTGTGCAGCAAGGATCTGGGTGAAAAAGACCATATAGAACAAGCTATGGAATTGCGCATGTGCATGGAGGTGTCCAATGCCGAATTGGCCGCCATACGCCATGACGACGCCGACATCGAAGGCATCATGGCAGCGATGGACAGGCAACATGCGGCGCACCTTGCCGGCGAGTTGGGGCAGATCGAGGATTTCAAGTTTCACTTGGCTGTCGCGGCGGCCACCAAGAATTCGTACATTGTTGATTTTTTGCGGTTTCTTGGGCCATACATCATTCCCGCAGATGTCATGAGTGAAATGGATCAGGACAAAAAGGCGATCTATCAGGTCAGTTTGCGCGAAGAGCATTTGGCCATTGCCGAAGCGATCAAATCTGGTGATCCCAATGCCGCGGGTGATGAGATGCGCAATCATCTGCGTCGTGGTTTGCAATTCAACTCAGGAGATCCCAGCAGTTGAGCTGCTCCGGAATAGGACCTCGGATTGTGCCACCCTCTAGGCTGGGCCACGTCTTCGGATAGCGCGACGAGGACAATTGAGATCGATATGTTTCATAACCGACTTGGGAAGACAGAATGCTGACAGTAAAACGCTTGGATATTGCCGACGCTTATACGTTGATTGAAGGGGCTCGTGCCCGGGCCAATGAAATCGGGGTGCCAATGTGCATCGCGGTGACGGACGAAAGCGGCAACCTTATCGCGTTTGAGCGGATGAACGGCGGGAAAACCACGAGCATCGAATATGCAATCGACAAAGGCTATGCCGCGGCGGGTGTCAGAAAAGGCACCGACGTATTGGGAGCAGTGAGCCAACCGGGCCAACCAGCCTATGGGCTGTCCTCGGGGTTGGGCGGACGCATGGTGGTTGTCGCGGGTGGCCTTCCGGTGGAGTCAGATGGCGAAGTCGTCGGAGCCATCGGAGTCAGTTCAGGATCGCCAGCGCAAGATCTGGACGTGGCAAAGGCTGGCCTGCGCGCATTCACAGAAACAAACGATAAAACAAAGACTTGAGGAAACAGAAATGAACAAACCTGTCATCGGTTTCATCGGCTTGGGCCTTATGGGCGGCAAAATGGCTGAATGCCTACAGAACAACGGCTTTGAGCTGAACGTTATGGGGCGCAACAAAGAAGCTGTTGGGGCTGCGACTGCGCGCGGCGCGACCGAGGTGAACACCCCCAAAGAGCTTGCCGAAAAGAGCGATATTGTCATGCTGTGTGTGACGACATCCGACGTCGTCGAAAGCTTGATCTACGGCGATGACGGCATTTTGGCTGGCATCAAAGAAGGCGCTGTTGTCATCGATTACGGCACGTCTATTCCGGCCTCGACACAAAAAATCGGCGCTGATTTGGCTGCCAAAGGTGCGGGCATGATCGACGCGCCGTTGGGTCGTGGTCCGGCACAAGCCAAAGAAGGTCTGCTGAACATCATGGCCGCAGGCGACAAAGACACGTTTGAAAAGGTGAAGCCGGTTCTTGATGTGCAAGGCGAGAACGTCTTTTACCTTGGTGCGCTTGGGTCCGGTCATGTCACCAAATTGATCAACAACTTTATGGGTATGACAACTGTCTGCACCATGAGCCAAGCGTTTGCTGTCGCAAGTCGGGCCGGTGTTGACCCACAACAGCTGTTTGACATCATGTCGTCCGGCCCATCCAATTCGCCGTTCATGCAATTCGCCAAAAAATACGCCGTGGACGGTGTGAGCGATTTGGGCTTTTCGATCAGCAACGCCAATAAAGATTTGGGCTATTTCCTGAAAATGGTAGAATCTTTGGACACGCGTGCGCAGATCGCTGAAGGGACGTCTTCGAACCTGCAAGCGGCATTGGACGCAGGCATGGGTGACGGCAACGTGCCGGAAATCTTTGATTACTTCCTAAAGCTGCAGAAATAATCCAAACACGGGGCGTCACCCCGTTCAGATCGGTATAATCGTTTCCGGCCCCTTGAGAATTTCTTGGGGCCGGATGCGTTTTGGGGTGTGGCGTGTTTAACGGGCGCGGCTTGACACCTAAACGGCGCATCTTTTGTTGACAAACCTTCCGCCCGGTCAATATCATTTGCATGCAAACGTTCATGCAAAGTGGCGATTTAGGTGACCCACCACATTCCAACACATTTGGCCTTGATGGCTGACACTGCGGCCAAGTGATGGACCCAAGCGCAGTTATATTGCCTTGCGGTCAACGTCTGCATTTGCAGCATGGACCCATCGATCTGATTATCGGTGCGGATGGTGACAGACAGGCCGCATTTGCAGCCGCGACCGATCGTTTTTCCAGCGTCTTACAAGAACTCGCTGATGAGCTTTCTGAATTGCGACTTGTGTTACGGCCTGATGTGCCGAAACCACAGAGTCACATCGCGGGGCGTATGGATAATGCCGCACGTCCGTTTTGCGAAGGCACCTTTGTCACCCGCATGGCCGCAGTCGCGGGCAGCGTGGCGGATACGGTTTTGGAAGCGATGAAAAACGCCGAACTCAGCCGCGCCTATGTCAACAACGGTGGTGATATCGCCGTCCATCTGACCCAAGGACAGTCGTTTACCCTTGCCATGTCGGGCCATGATGGTGGCGAATTGGGGCGCATCACGATCCAGCATGATGATCCGATCAGGGGCATCGCAACAAGCGGGCGGCACGGGCGCAGTCATAGCCTTGGCATCGCTGACAGCGTTACCGTTCTAGCGCCCAACGCGGCAAGCGCGGATGTCGCCGCGACGCTTATTGCAAACGCTGTGGACCTGCCGGGACATCCGGCAATCACACGCGTGCCTGCATCAACTCTTGATGAGTCCAGCGACCTTGGTGATTTGCCGGTCGTAACGGGCCTTGGCCAGTTGACACCAAGCGACGCGCGCCATGCTTTGTCGTATGGTCGCGCCCGTTCAGACAGTTACATTCAAAGAAACCTTGTTTCAGGCGCGGCACTTTTCCTGCAAGATCAGTCTGAAACCACCTGCCCTGCTCAGCTTTCACTTACACAAAGGACCTCGCACCATGCCTGATGTCATCTTGCGCAAAACGATCTATTCGATTGAAGAAACCTTTCACGAGGGCGGCCCACAACCTGAAAAATCGGTGCGGCGTGCGGCCGGGTTGGCCATCATCGAAAACCCGTTTGCGGGCCGGTATGAACCCGACATTCAAGGGTTCATGGAAGATTTGAAACCGCTGGGCCTCAGCATGGCTGAGCGGTTGATCGACATGCTGGGCGGCGCGGATCAGATCGAAGGCTATGGCAAAGGTGCGATGATTGGTGAAGGCGGAGAATTAGAGCATGGCGCGCTGTGGCATGCGCCGGGCGGCTATGCGATGCGCCAGTTATTGGCGGATTCCAACGCGATTGTGCCATCCACCAAAAAGGTGGCGGGTGTCGGGGGGCGATTGGATGTTCCGATCACCCATATCAACGCCTCTTATGTGCGCAGCCATTTTGATTCGATGGAGGTCGGGGCCAATGACACGCCGCGCGCCAATGAGATGGTTCTGGCGCTGGTGATGAGCACGGGCGCGCGCATTCATAACCGTGCGGGCGGCTTGGACGCGGCTGATATCGTCGGAAAGGATGGCCTGAGATGAGCGCTAAGATCAGAAAAATTGCGGTAAGCGTGGAAGAAACCCATCGTGAAATTGGACGTGACATCTCGCCTGCGACCCGTAAGGCGGTTGCGGTTGCGGTGATCGAAAACCCATTTGCGGGCCATTATCAGGAAGACCTGAGCGCATTGATGGATATCGGCGCAGAGCTTGGCGCGTTGTTAGGGGATAAATGCGTGGCCGCCTTGGGGATCACGCCCGCACAGGCCGAAAGCTATGGCAAATCGGCGATGGTTGGCGAGAATGGTGAATTGGAACATGCCGCCGCAATTTTGCACCCGAAACTGGGCGCGCCTTTGCGGGTCGCTGTTGAAAAAGGTGCGGCCTTGGTTGCGTCGTCCAAAAAGATGGGCAGCCCGGGTCAGGTGCTTGACGTACCGTTGGGCCACAAAGACGCGGCCTATGTGCGCAGTCACTTTGACGGGATCGAAGTGCGTCTGAACGATGCCCCCCGTGCGAACGAAATCATGGTGGCGGTCGCCGTGACAGACAGCGGGCGGCCCCTGCCCCGTGTTGGCGGATTGACCCATGATGAGGCGATGGGCGAAGACGGGCTGCGATAGGTTTGGATCGTGTTGTGCTAGGTCATTAAGATAGATACAAACTTTGCATGACGACCAATCACGTAAACACGGAAAACCCTGACTATTCCCTCGAAGATCAGATTGGGTTTATGTTGCGTGTCGCCAGCCAGCGGCATGCAAACATTTTCCAATCGAACATCGTTGGACGTCTAACGCCAACCCAATTCAGCACGATTATTCGTTTGGCTGAGGTGGGAAAGGTGTCGCAGAACCATCTGGGGCGCCTCACGGCGATGGATGTGGCCACAATCAAAGGGGTGGTGGATCGGTTGAAAACCAAGGGGTTGATCCAATCCGAACCCGATCTGGTCGACAAACGCCGGTCTGTCATTTCGCTGTCGCCCCAAGGCGAGGCGCTGGTGTCTGACCTGAAACGGGCGGGTCGTCAGATCAGCACAGAGACCCTTGCTCCGTTGAATGCCAAAGAGCAAAAAACGCTGTTGGGATTGCTGCGCAAGATTTTGTAATTCTCGATTATAGGACGTGTTCGGGAAGGCGCATGGCAGGTGGCGTGTTGCGCGAGCGTTCGGTGCGCACTTCTCCGTCGATGATCGTCATGCCGACGCCCGGCAGGTTCCCAAGCTGGACGGATTCCAACATGTTTTTGCCGGGGGAATGTTGTGCTTGATCCATCAGGACAAAATCAGCGCATTTGCCAACCTCGATCAATCCGGTGTCCAGCTCGCGTTGCCGCGCCGTGTTGCCATTGGCAAAACAGAACGCCTTTTCCGCCGATACATTGCCAAAGGCCGACAACATCGCGACCATCCGCAAGATGCCCAAGGGCTGCACGCCTGATCCCGCAGGACCGTCAGTGCCCAGAATGACTTGATCCAGCTTGTCCAATTCGCGCGCGGTGTTCAACGCCAGCACAGCCGAGCGTTCATTGCCGTTATGCACGATTTCAAACGCGGATTGGCAGCTTTCACACAGGCAGATGATTTGGTCATCGGGCAGCGCGGAATGCCCGCCATTGATGTGGCCAATCACATCGGTTCCGGTTTCGATCACCATATCCGCGTCGATCAAGCCCGATCCGGGGATGGATGGACCGCCGGTGTGGATCGTGCTTTGGATGCCGTATTTACGCGCCCAGCTGACCATTTGTTGGGCGGTCTTGCCGTCCTTCACGGTGCCAAGGCCCACCTCACCCAGCAGCTTCACGCCCGCATCGGCAAGGTCTTTGAAATCCTCTTCGACCATGCCGTGTTCGATCACGGGCGCACCTGCATGGACCTTGACTCCTGAGGGGCGGAAATTTTCGTACCAACGCTGCGATGCGATGGCCATCGCCTTCAGGCCAACGATGTCTTTGGGACGCCCCGGCATGTGCACTTCGCCCGCTGAAATCAGGGTGGTCACACCGCCATGCAGCGTGCTGTCGATCCAATGCAATTGCTGTTGGCGCGGGGTGTAATCCCCAACAACAGGGTGGATGTGGCTGTCGATCAGACCGGGGGCAAGCGTCACACCATGTGCGTCAACAACCGTCGTGGCGTCTTCGCAATCGATGTCCTTTTCATATCCCCATTCAGTGATCTTCCCGTCAATCGCGACAAGACAATCCCCATCAAAGATCGGATCTTCGAGCTTGCCCGACAGAATTTGCCCGATGTTCTTGATGACCAATTTTGCCATGACATGTCCCCTTGGAAGGCTCTGTGTTTTGTTAGTATACGAATATATTTGCGCCGTGCGTCAAGTGGAATCCGAACGGATACAGGTCACACACGAAACGTGTTCACAGATTGCATGCGCTGTATACGCAATGCCAGCTAAAGGTTCGGATCATTCATCGCGTTTGATCCAACGCCTGTAGCGGTGTCATCGATGCGATCTATTCCAAGGTCAAAAGACCAATATCTTTTGTCTTTCCTTAAACAAACCCAACGATTGCAGCGTTTAATCCAAGTCGTGCTTTGGGATTGATTTGGACACTGCGCTGTAGGGTTTGGTCACATCTTTCAATGTCGCATCCAACGCTTCCACGTTCAGGCGAATGGCCCCGTCCCCGGCCAAGGTCAAATGGATTTGCCCCGCCGCGTCTTCGCCTGCTTCAAAGCTGATCGAAAGCAGCGATAAGATGACATCTTTGTCGGCGCGATCAATGCCGTGGCTTGAGACGCCCAAGACATTATCGATCGCCAAGACGGTTCGAACACGTTCCGGCGTATGACGGGTTTTTCCTTCGTCTTCCCAACGGAACCGATTGAGCAAAAGCGCAAAACGCCGTTCTTGCGCGCGCCATTGCATTTCGGTGATCGGGAACACGGCATCCTGACACAGCGATGAAATCACATGTAGGTCATCCGCGTCTTCTGCACCAAGGTTCAAAGGGCCTTCGCGCCCGTCTTCAAAGCGTGCGTCGTCTGTCATTCTTTGATCCGTTCAATATCTGCACCAACGCCCGAAAGCTTGCGCACAACCTGTTCATATCCGCGATCCAAATGATAGACGCGGCTGACCCGTGTTTCACCTTCGGCCGCCAAACCCGCAAGGATCAGCGAAATGCTTGCACGCAAGTCCGTCGCCATCACCGGCGCACCCCTAAGGCGATCAACGCCCGTCACCCGAGCCGTTCCGCCCTGAACATCGATTTGCGCGCCCATGCGCAGCAATTCCGGCGCATGCATAAAGCGGTTTTCGAAAATCTTTTCCTCGAGAACAGATGTCCCGTTGGCCGTACACAGCAATGCCATCATTTGTGCCTGCAAATCGGTCGGGAACCCCGGAAATGGTTCTGTCGTGATGTCCACAGCTTTGATTTCGTCGCTGCGCCGTTTGACGGCTAGGCCTGCTTTGGTTTCGCGCACATCGATACCAGCCGCGTCCAGCTTTTCGATGAAGGACGTCAGCAAATCCATGCGCCCGCCCAACAGCTCGACTTCGCCACCGCAAAAGGCCGGAGCAAGCATATAGGTGCCCAATTCAATCCGGTCTGCAACGACAGCATGTGTGGCACCGCCCAAACGATCCACGCCTTCGATTGTGATGGTTGACGTGCCTTCGCCATCGATATGTGCGCCCATGGCGCGCAGACATACGGCAAGGTCAACAATTTCGGGCTCGCGTGCGGCGTTCTTGATCTGTGTTGTGCCCTTGGCCAACGTCGCCGCCATCAGTGCATTTTCTGTGGCGCCAACAGATGCAAAGGGGAATTCAACGATGCCGCCTTTCAATCCGTTGGGGGCTTTGGCGTGGACATAGCCGTCGCGCAATTCCAGTTCTGCCCCCATCGCCTCAAGCGCTTTTAGGTGCAAATCCACGGGTCGCGCGCCAATGGCGCAACCACCGGGCAAGGACACGACCGCTTGGCCGTTGCGCGCCAACATCGGCCCCAGAACAAGGATCGAGGCGCGCATTTTGCGCACGATATCGTATTCGGCTGTGTGATTATCCAGCCCGTGCGATGACATCGCAATGACTTTGCCTTCTTGCAGGCTTGTGACCTCAGCGCCCAAGGATTGCAGCAGCAAGGTCATCGTGCGGATGTCCGACAAGCGCGGTGCATTTGTCAAAGTCAGCGGTTCATCGCTGAGCAATGTTGCAGGCATCAAAGTCAAACAGGCGTTTTTCGCACCTGCAATTGAGATCTGACCGTTCAATGGCCCGTTGCCACGTACGACGATGCTATCCATTCTGCTCATCCTTACCGTTATCGCGCGCTTTTGCCTGTGCTTTGCGCCGCGCGAGATTTGCCTTGAGGGCCGTCTTGAGACGATCCTCGCGCGTCGGAGCATTTTGGGCCTGTTTTGGGTTTTGCGCTTTTCCTGCCATAGGCCGTCAATACCGCAGCAAACACCCATGGTCCAGCATCGGATATACGTGCAAATCCCAATTTGCGCTCACATCTTAAAAAGCGGCAGCGTTGCCAGATGTCAGCCGCCTAATGTTGGCAGTTGATGCGTGTATTTACCCGCCGAAAACCCAAGCCGCACCGCAATGACCTGAGGCGGTGCGCACAAGTTTGGCGTAAGTTGTCAGGTCCCAAGCAATTGGGCTTGCACCAACGAACCAGAGCGTCTAATCCCCCCGCATCGGCGCGACCTTCGTTTCGGTTTCAAGTGTTTCCCGGCGACGGGCAACTTGGCGGAATGACCACGCTGACAAAGAAGGGGAGTCTCAGACCCCTCTTGCCACGGACGGATAGCCGGGGTTAATAACTGGAGCATAAGATGCTGTGGTAGCTCAGTGGTAGAGCACACCCTTGGTAAGGGTGAGGTCGGGAGTTCGATCCTCCCTCACAGCACCATCTCACGAGATTGCAGATATCCCACCTAACACCTTGAAGGGTAGCGGGATTATTGGTGTTCCAAACACAGCTTTCGGTGTGAATGAGAACGGCTCAGCTTGAGCCGGTTCAAGGTGCATCGTCTTTCGTATATTCGCGGGCGTTGCCGAATTTCGGCGTGGTTTGATCCGTGAGAATTCCGATTAGGGGTTTCGCACGGCCTGCGCGCGAGGCGCGAATATCGGGCGACCGCCTTTGCCTTAGTCACTATGACGTTTTGGAAGCGCTCCGTAGCATTCATCAGAACGGCAAGACATGCCGTCAGATGGCGCGAACCAAAGACAGTTCCATATGGATCGCGAGGCATTTCGCACCCAATGAGTGTGGGAGGCGGCAAGTTTCAATCTATCGCTGAAATGCAGGCATATTTTCTCTTAACTAAAGTCACCTTTTGACCGCGCGCCCCCCAAATGGGGGATGCCAGATTTTCGACGCTTGAGTACGAACCTTCGCACATTGTGGTTCGAGGAGTTTTTATGAGTGACATCACAACCTACTTCAATTCTTTAGAAGCACTTCAAGTGATTGGAATTGTGGGATTTCTACTATACTTGGCCAGCTTTTCCGGCGTTCAACTCGAGGTGTTGGACGGGAATGGAATTACCTATGCCGTACTCAACGTTTTCGCGGCATCATTTGTCGGGCTTAGCCTGCTTGCTGAATTCAACCTAGCGTCCGCATTAATACAGGCAAGCTGGGTCATCATTGGTCTCGCGGGCATAAGCCGCCGCGTCTATCACCGCACCAGATCATCGGCATTTCCATTTCAACTTAATCTGAGGGACGCAAAATAATGTCGTATTCCGACGCGATGTCCTATTTCATTACAGTCGTTGCCATTGCGCTTGCGCCGGGGCCCTGCGCGTTGGTCTTGTTGGTGCGATCAGCCCGTCAGGATTTGAGCGGCGCGATTGGCTTTGGTTTTGGCTATGCCTTGGGTTCACTGATCATCGTTACCGCCGTTTGCTTTGGGCTGGGGCTATGGATCACTGCTGTTCCTGAATTCTTCCAATACAGCAAACACGTTATGTTGACTTACATCCTGTGGCTGGCTTGGGGGATTTGGCACGGTTCAGTATCGCTGGATGACGCAAAAGGCGCGGACAAGAGCGGGCTGACCGGTGCAATTGCGGCCGGTATTCTGACCTGTTTCATCTCGCCTTACATGATGATCCTGTTCCCGCTGGTGGTGCCCGAGCTTATGGATATTTCTCAAATTGTTCTGCCTGAATTTACAATACTCGCCGCTTTGACGTTTGCGTCTTTCAGCATCGGTTCACTGATCATTATCGTTTTTGCTGTTCAGATTGGACGGCTGATCAAGTCAGATCGATCGATGCTGATGTTGAACCGAAGTTTGGCCAGCCTTCTAATGGTTGGAGGAACTTGGATGGCTTTTGGATAGAAAATTATTTTTGAGATACTGGGGAGGAAGCCTACCTCTTCCGCGTCCTCAGTAAAGGGTGCGCCTTCCTTGACGCTTATTTCGATAAAGGAAGGCGCATCAAATTATAGCGCAAGAATGAATTATGCCAATCAAACCTGAAATCATTGTCGATAAGCTCTACGATATCGCGCTGGATCCTCATAAACTTGAGACCTTCATTGATGTGTGGACAGAAGCCGGTCTTGATAAGGCCGAAGCACGTCAGACCGTCGAAGCCATTGATAAGTTTGATGAAGCACATAAAGAACATTTGTTGCGGGCGGCCACATTCCTTGAGCGTGGCGAAGCAAATGACGCCGCTGCAAAAGACCTCAGCTCTATCTTGCAGCCTTTTGAACATCTCGCGGCCTTTATCATCGATACCAGTCTAAAGGTTTCAATCAGCAATCAAGGCGCTGAACACTTTTTTGGGCTTCGCAGTGGCAATCACCTGGACCAAGCCGAGCTGCCAGAAGATGTGAAACACCTTGTTCGCGAGGCTTTAAACAAGTCCTTTTCTGAAACCGATGGCGCCCAATTTGTCGTAAAGGCTCAGGACGACGTTGAAGGGGATCCGCTGGTCGTCCAAGTGCGCCGTTTGTCTGCGCGATCTGTTGATAACTGTGCTTTGGCATTGGTGGTCTCAACAAACTATCGCTGGGGCGTGGCGCTTGGTCCGACGCTTGGCGAAGTGTTTGGCCTAACCTCGGCGGAACAGGGCATTGTCCGCGCTTTGGTTGAAGGGCGCAACGTCAGGGAAATTGCGGAAAATCGCGGCACAAGTACAGGGACTGTGCGCGGGCAACTAAAGTCGATTTTGTCCAAGATGAACGCGCGTAGCCAGTCCGAAGTTATACGCCTTGTGATAAACCTGCAGGCGGTCGCGCATCGAGACGATGTTGTGCAACCAACCACGCAGACCTCTGTGACCGCTGACTGGCTGGATGCAGAGGTTTGGAAACCGTTCAAAACAATCGTTTTGCCGGATGGTCGCCGCATGGATTACCATGAGATGGGACCCGCCAACGGTACGCCGGTGCTTTATTCGCATATGGGGTATTGTATGGCCCGCTGGCACCCACCAATGCTTAAACTCGCCTTTTCTGAGGGGCTCAGAGTGATTTGCCCGATCCGCGCAGGGTTTGGGCATAGCGATAACATTGATCCAAAGGCCGACGTCCTGACAACCACGCGAGAAGATACGCTGTATCTGATGGATTACCTTGGTCTGAAACGGCTGCCTTATGTGGTGCAAGGAAACGACCTTGTGTTTGCCGTAGACCTTGCGGGGAAGCATCCAGATCGTGTGAGTGAAATTATTGGATTGGGCGCGCGTCCGTTTCTGCATGGTGACATACAGTTTGCCGGGATGAGTAAATGGCACCGCTTTTTCATTTCGACAGCACGGCATTCGCCACATCTTTTACGCTTTACCGCGCGGGCCGCTGTCTCGTTGATACGGCGGATTGGCGTGGAAGCGATGTTCAGGAACGCGCATAAATCGTCCGCAGGGGACATGGCAATGGACGGAAATCGGCAGCTCGCTGATGTTCTGATCGCGAACGCTGAGTTGATCGCAAGCAAGACAACCGATGCCTCTCAGGCTTACACGATGGAGTTGATCGTAACTGAAACGCCATGGGATTATCTGATGTTCGCGGCAAAGGATACAAAGACACGGTTCTTTTGCGGTGACACTGATCCTTTAATGGATATTTCAGCAATAGCAGCCTACCGGGAAACGTATCCGTGGGTTGACATAAAAGTTATTCAAAAAGCGGGTCAAATGCTGATATATCAACACTTTGACCGGATCATCCCCGAATTAGCCGAAGCGGCCAGAAACGCCAGGGGGCCCTTGTAAATTGCCTTAAAAACGGTGCCGCTTTTATGACGCAGAACATCCCCGAAAGTCATGACTCGTTGATCGGTAAGATCTATGAGATCGCGGCGGAACCTTCACAGATTGAGGCGTTCATTGATTCATGGGGTGTCGATAGCACGCGTTTGATCAGCGACGAAGCCTTGGGCAACCACCTTGATCGAGCAAGCACGTTTCTCAATCGGCTTGAGCCGGCAGCCCCAAACCATCAAGCGCTGTTGCAGAGATATGACCGATTTGCAGCTTTGATTTTGTCAGAGATCGACGTGGTCGAATTGGCCAACGATGGTGCTGAAGACGCTTTCGGTCTGTCAGAAGGGCGCAAACTGAACGAGACGACATTGCCCGCTGACGTGCTGCGTCAACTGTCGCTTA
Organism: Paracoccaceae bacterium; assembly: GCA_039984715.1. GTDB lineage: Bacteria > Pseudomonadota > Alphaproteobacteria > Rhodobacterales > Rhodobacteraceae > JABSSA01. The sequence goes on from JBDWUA010000015.1 coordinate 222,061, forward strand.
TTTTGCAAGAGGCGCGTTCGGCACGGGACAAGAAGCAATTCTTGCTGCGTATGGATTTCCAACGACAGAAAGGCGCCGCACTTGTTCGGGTACAGTGGTTGCCACCAAATAACTCAGTTCTGATTGTCTCCACTCATTTCCAGTGGAGCACGCAGACGGATGACTTGCTCAAAAAAGCTTACAAACTGACCGACGCAGAGCGAAACGTCGTTCGGTTGCTTGTCGAAGGGCATGACACCAAATCTATTTCCGCCTTGCGAAGCACCACCGAAGGCACGACCCGCGGGCAAATCAAGTCGATCATTGCAAAGATGAACCTTCGTTCACAAGTGGACATTGTTCGAGTGGCTATGATGCTTGGTGAAATGCCCGAGCTTGAAAAGGACGTGATCGCGAACCCTGTCGTAACGAAGGGCTGGTTGGAGAAGGAAGTTTGGAAGCCCTTCTCGTCTACGGTTTTGCAAGATGGACGCAAAGTAACTTATTCGGACATGGGCCCTCGTGACGGCAACCCTGTGCTTCTTTCCCATTTAGGGTCCTGCATGGTGCGCTGGTCTAAACCGATGCTACGTGTTGCCTTCGCTCACAATCTTCGTGTGATTTGTCCAATCCGGGCGGGATATGGACAAAGCGATTTGCCAGATGGTCCCTATGATCCTTTGCAACTCGCAACTCAGGATGCCGTTGCCTTGCTGGATCACCTGCACATCAAAAGGTTGCCCTATGTCGTCCAAGGCAGCGATTTTCCTTTGGCTGCACATTTCCTTGCAACGCAAAGCGAACGTGTCTCGGAATTGATCAGCTTGGGCGGTCGGCCCTGCCTGCCAGATGGCTCACAGATCGAAGGCCGTGGCGCATGGCAAAAGTTCTTTGTTGGCGCGGCTCGAAAAGCGCCAAAAGTGACCGAGTTCGCAGCAACTGCAACAATGGCAATGGCGCGCCGAATTGGAGCAAAGTCCATGCTGCGGAGCCTTTGCAAGGATTCAACCGCTGACCTCGCGCTGTTGGAGGATCCAGACGTTTCATCGGTTCTTGAGGCGAACATAGCGTTGATGTCAGACAAGTCGTCCTCATCCGCGCGGGCCTTTGCAAATGAATTCGTCGCCTTTCAAGGTGATTGGAGCGATCTAGTGCAAGTTGCGCGGGCGATACCAACGAAGATATTCATCGCGGATCAAGACCCCACCTTTGATCTGGATCTGTTACCGAAATTGGAAACCGCCCATCCAGAATTTGAGTACCAAGTCCTGCGCGAGGCCGGACTTGCATTGACGTACCAACATTTCAAGACACTGATCCCAATTTTAGCAGTGGCCGCACGGGATGTTGTGTCGACGCCCTAGGCCCGGGTTTTGCCGATCCTCGGTTTCTCGTGGCTTGGAATGACGTCCTGTGTCACGCGCGAGCTCTCACAGGCAGGGTCCGGACGTCGCTGGCCCAACCGAATTCTGCACTTGGAAGACTGCGTCGCAGTAATGCCAATCTTGGTTACGCCAACTTCGTCCCGAAAAACCACTAAAGATGAGCCACTATCGTTGTGCAGAGAAAATCCGTGCAACACTGCACTCATATGCACCGTCAGAGTGAAATTTTGGCGGGAACTTCCAAAGTCTTCTGTCCAAGAGCAAAAAGTGCTTTGACAGATTTGCGATTTTGGGGGGCTTTGAGCACGTTTAACCCGACTTTTGTCGCGTCCAGTGATGATGTCCGCTTGGGTACAATAATTTTTCGAAAAATGGTCAGCATCCCGGTTTGACCGCCTGAGCATGGTAGAAAACAGGCAGCACAGTGTCTGATTAAAATTTTCCTTTTATTTCAGCCTAATAGGCCCACTTTTCTTCGGTAAAACTGCCCCCACAGAGGTTGCGTAAAAGCGTGGTTCACCCAAATCACGCGCCTTCAATCCCGGTCCATCGAATACAACCCAAAAGCGAGGCGCAGTGCTAAATCGTGATTTAGTACAACTCATTCGTCATTACGGTCGCGATGGGACGTCGAAATAGCCATGTTTGCCTCATGAACATGCCGCACACATATGACCTTGAAATGGCGAATACGCTGAACGCAATTGTTATCGATGACCCCAACGAAGATAACACCAAGCAAGCGACAAAACGTACACGTTGGCCCAAGATCGCAGCCCTAACGTTGGTCGTTGGAGGGGCAGCGGCATATATGCTTCGGGACGATTTACCCGAACAGATTGCAGCGCCTTTTTTCGATCTTCATGCGATGATTTCCGGCAAGAACGCGCAACAATCGCCAACCTTGGTGGCCCCTGCCCCGGGGGCAGATGACGTCACTGCGTCGCGCCCATCGATAACGCCAACACCGACCATTGTGCCGGCTGTCGCAGCCGTCGAGCTCACTGGTTCTGGTTACGTCATCGCCCCACAATTCGCGACGCTTTATGCGCCCCGCCCTGACGAGATCGTATCGGTCTTTGTCAGCGCGGGTGACACAGTGGACGCGGGGACACCGATGGTCGCTTTTTTGGGGCGTGATGAACAGTTTGCCTATGACAAGGCCAAAATCGCCCATGCCAGAGCGGTCCTGCAAGTCGAAGCGCAGAAAATCGCACTTGAACAATCGCAGCAAAACCTGGCGCAAACTGAACGGCTAGAAACACGTGGCATCGTCACACGTAAGCAGCACGAAGAAGAACAAATTGCGCAGCGTGTCGTTGAAAATACGCTCGCTCAGGCACAGCAAACATTGGCACAAACTGAGCTTGATTTGCGCATTGCGGAATATGCGATCGAGCGACTTGTCCTGCGCGCGCCCTTTGCCGGAACCGTCACAGACCTGCGGGCAACCGTCGGGATCACAACGCAAGAAGGTGGCGCGCTTGAAGGCATAGAGAACAGCCTCATGACATTCGTCAACACCGCCAACCTTATCATTGAGGCCGACTTTGCAGAACGCAACATCGCCATTTTTGAAAACGATGTCATCGTCGAAGCCGTCCTAGACGCCTATCCGGACCAACCATTCGAAATTCAGTTGGAGCGTGTGGCTGCTGTGGCATCTGCCCAAAAAGGTACCATCAGCGCGCGCTTTCGACCGGTAGACGCCCCGGAAGATATGCGACCCAACATGGCTGTACGCATTCGCGTCACCGAAAGAGCCGAAAGGAAATGAGAGATGAGTAGCAAACCTTACATCCAGATCGAGGGGGTTCGAAAGGGATATAAGATCGGCGGCGAAAGCCTTTCGATATTTTCCAACCTCAACCTCGAAATCCAAAAAGGTGAGTTCGTGGCCATCATGGGACCGTCTGGGTCCGGCAAGTCCACATTGCTTAATATGCTGGCTGGAATTGATCACGTCGATAGCGGTGAATTGCGTATTGGCAATCAACGTCTTGATCAAATGGGGGAAGGCGCGCGCGCAACCTGGCGTTCTGGCTGCATGGGCATCGTTTTTCAGTTCTATAACTTGCTACCGATGCTGAATGCGGCGGAGAACGTAGAGCTGCCGCTTATGCTAAAGCATCTATCCGTCAAAGATCGACGGTCGCGTGTTGATAAAGTTCTCTCACTTGTCGGCCTTGAAGGACGCCAAAAGCAATCACCCTCTTTGATGTCCGGTGGGCAACAGCAACGCGTCGGGATCGCCCGCGCCATTGTCGGTGACCCTGCCCTGCTGCTTTGCGACGAACCCACTGGTGATCTTGATCGCAAATCTGCGGACGAGATTCTGAAAATCCTGACGTATTTAAACCGTGAAATGGGCAAAACCATAATCATGGTGACGCACGACCAACAGGCAAGTGAGTATGCACAAAGGGTGCTGCATTTAGACAAAGGCACCTTCAACGAGGAGCTTAAAAAAGCGTCATGACCTTTTTAACGTTTGCCATCAAAAGCGCCTGGCGCAAACCTGTACGCACGTTGCTGATGATCGTGTGTATTGCGACCACATTCATGATTTACGGCCTGACCGCCAGTTTCGTGAACGGATCCCAAAGTGCCAATGGGTCGAGCGAAGACATTCTTGGTGTTATGAACGCAGCGGGCATTGGGCAACCGATGCCACGTGCTTACGTCAACCGGATCGAAGGTGAAGACGGTGTGGCAGCGGTTGCGTATTCTTCCAGAGTGCGGGGCTTTGTAACGACCGAACAAAACACGGTTATGCTCAGCGTTACGCAACCTCGTCAGCTTATGGCTGTAAATGGTGAAGACTTAGGTTTGACGGACGAATTGCTCGTCAAATTGGAACAATCTCGCGACAGCGTACTGGTTGGTTGGGCTTTGGCGCAGGCAAAAGGTTGGGAAACTGGACAAGTCATCAATTTCACCTCTTTCGCGCCGCTTTCTGCGGACGGAGGGCGCAATCTACAGCTGCGCGTTGCCGGAATATTCTACGGAGCCAATGCGCAGACGGACACCTATTTCATATTGGGGCAATATGACTATGTGAACGCGCTACGAGCACGCAACAAAGACACTGCTGATGTGTTTATTGTGAAACCTGATGACGGGGTGAAATCCAGCGAACTGGCCGTACAGCTTGATAATCTATTTTCAAATTCGAACACTCCGACGCAAACGCAATCTGAAAAGCAGTTTCTTGAAGCTTTCCTGCGTCAATACGCAGATGTCGGATTGATCGTTCAACTGGTTGTAACGGCAAGCTTCGTCACGTTGTTGATGATCGTCGTCAACACAATGGTTCTGGCTATTCGCGAACGTTACTTTGAAATCGGTGTGCTCAAGACGCTTGGTTTTCCGCGAAAGAAAATAATGGCCTTGATCATGAGCGAGACGTTGTTTGTCTTCTTAGTCGGCGGGTTAATCGGTCTTTGTCTGGCCTTTGTAACCGCTAAGTTCGCCGGTGCCAGCCTTGGACTGGTCTTATCCTATGACATTCTGCTGAAAAGTGTTGGCTTTATCATTGGCATGGCACTGATCGCAGGTGTTTTACCGACGCTGAACGCCATTCGTATTCCTGTCGTTGCAGCTTTCCGAACAAGGTAACCAAACATGTTTTCTGCTATGAAACAGATATACTTCATGATCCGCGCGAACTTGCTTAGCATGGGGCGCAGGGTGGCAATCTCGACGTCCATGGCTTTCTCGGTCGCGCTCGCTGTGTGTGTCCTTGTCGGGTTTCTTTCAATGGCAGCCGGATTTGAGGCCGTGTTGAATAACTCTGGTTCAGAGAGGGTTGGCGTTGTTCTTGGCGGCGGGACCACCCAAGAAACCGGGTCGGATATTTCACCAGATACTGTGCGTTCACTGCAAGCCATGCAGTTGGATATTGGTGTTCGACGTGATGAAAACCGCAATCTGATTTTGTCTCAGGAATTGGTTCAAGTCGTGGTTTTGCCCACGCAAGCGGACAAAACCCAAAGTACGGTTTCGCTGCGTGGGATGAATGCAGCGGGTGCGCAATTGCGCGATGGCGTGCAAATCGTGCAAGGGCGGATGTTTCAAGAAGGGTCCCGCGAGTTGGCCGTCGGACAGAAGCTTGCGGCAGAAAACCCGAATCTGGCCGTCGGGAATACTGTGCGGCTTGGGGCAGTAGATTGGCTGGTTGTTGGTCATTATGCTGCAGGTGGCAGCATCTTTGAGTCCGAAATGTGGGCCGGAATTGATGTCATACGAGCGGCGTTCGATCGCCAGGGTCAGGTCCAAACACTTAGACTGCAACTTGATGAACCGGATGGTTTGGTCAAGCTCAATGCGGTTCTTAGCAATGGCATTTCAAACGCGCCCCTAAATGCAGTCAGCGAAGCCGAACTTTATGCCGGGCAATCTTCGCGCACAGTTGATCTTATCCGGTTGTTTGGTTGGCCAATCGCAATTTTGATGGCTTTCGGCGCGGTCGCCGGGGCGGTCAACACGATGATGAGTTCGGTTTCGGATCGTACCGTCGAAATTGCGACCGTACGTGCGCTTGGGTTTAGCCGATTGTCTGCCTTTGCAGCGACATGGGTCGAAGCTCTTGTTCTGGCCATGATCGGAACAGCCGTTGGGATTTTGGCGTCTTGGTTTATTTTCAACGGATGGCAAGCCAGCACATTGGGTGCAAATAACACCCGGATGGCGTTTCAGTTGGTCGTGAACGGCGAAGTCATGAAAACGGTGGCGAAGTTTGGGATCAGTATCGGCCTTTTAGGCGGTTTGCTTCCGGCGATTTCGGCCATGCGAATCCCGTTGATCGCCGCATTACGGGCCGGATCATAATGGCACCTGCGTAGAACAATAATTGACGTCCTAATTTACGATCTAGGCTTCGAAAAGTCGTAAAATAGGACGCCTTCCCCACCCGGTCAGGCCTAGCGTTTCTAAAGAAGACATCCTTTGCAACCTCAGCTTTTGCAGACAAAAAGGTTATGAAAGATGCAGTTTTCCGATCACGCCGCAAATGTGCACCTGCTTGCATCAGGTACCGAAGTCGAGCCACATCACGATACGTGGACCAAAGATGGGTAATCGCGCGTATATTGACAATTGCATCATGGACGCGCGCTCGGGAAATTTTGACCCCAAGTCGGCGTGTATCGCAAAGCTGCGCGCAACAGATACCCTAAAGCAAGTTGCCGCGGCGGGTGTCCAGTTTCGCGGCGCTTCTGGTATCAGTGGCGAAAGCGGGGAACGTGCCACACAAGACATGATTGATAGCGCGGTGCAGTCTATCTGGGGCGGAACGAGCGAGATAATGCGCGACGTGATCGGCCGCAGTTTGGCAAGTGCGCTATGATATCAATGGACGAGTTGCCCTAGCCTTTTGCGGGTTCGGGATTTTCATGCAAGAGCTGAACTAGGTTTCCGCTCTTGTCTTGCACCCTCTTTTCATCCGCATTGCGCCATTGGATAGGTGTAAAGCCGGTCACACGTCTAAATTCACGATTGAAGTTAGATTTGGTCTGAAATCCAACATCAAACATAATGTCCGTGACCGGTTTGTCCGTCGCCCTCAAAAGCGAACAGGCTTCAGCAACACGGAATTCATTCACAAATTGGGAAACGTTTTTCGATCGCCGTTGATTGATTGAAATGGAAACATGCCGACCAGGAATACCCAAGCGCCTTGCAAGGCGGTCAAGGTTCAAATCCACATCTCGATACAACTTCTTGCTCAACAGAAGTTCTTCGATGTCAGCGATGATTTTTTCTTGGTCCTCGGTCTGTATTACCAACTCTTGCGAAATATTAGCAGATTTTTCGCCCTCTAGCGCTGGGCTGTCTGATTTCAGCGGAGTTGGTGAATGCGCATTGTTTGCGGCGGCAATCGCCAGAATGATCAACAGCAACACGTTGCCAATGCTGATCAACCGCATAGCGGTGTGTTGGGACGCGTTTGTGATTTCGAGATACACAAACAAATCAAGTGCTGCATAAAGCAACAACGAAAACGCGGCGAAGACGATTGTCCTGTATGCCGATCCAACATTTTCAAACGACGCAAGATAGAGCGAGTCAGATCCTGATCGCATCAAAAACAATATTGCGACTGCATACGCCGTAAATAGCACAATAATCATACTATCGATGGCAGATGGATACAGAAACATAAGAGCCACGATGAGAATTGGCCCAATGGAATGCGCTGCCCATTGCACAGGTGGGCGTAAATCCCGTCGGATGAGTTTAGCGACGCCACAATATACCAATGACGGTAATATTGCATTGCAAAGCGGTATCAACACCGCAACGACCGTCACGTCGAATCCCCAGCGCAAGCCCACCAAGAATACTTGAACAGCGGTGACAATCATAAGCGCAAAGAATGAAACGTTCAGCTCGCTGTTTCTGTTTTTCAAAAAAACGTAGAGAGCTAAAGCAAGAAGAGAAAAAGACACAAAAAACTGAATTGGGAGATGTATCATGATTATTGCATTTCTACCCGTATTTTTATCGTTTCAAACTATAGTGACTGAAAGCCTTAATCATCTCAACGATTTACCCGCAGGGTAAGCACGATGGGCGAGTGTCGTCGAAACCATTAAAATACACGCATCACGCGAAGATTGATACAGCCAATCAAGTAGAGAGCAGCGAAACGCCGCACTGACTTGACATGATATGGCTCTGACCACTTGAAATTACAATGAATTTTCTGCCCCAGCGCATCAACAGATGGCACCGAGGCAGAGGGGGGATAACCTTGTTCTTAGGAGGCCACTCCTTCTTCTAACATGCGTAGCAGCGTTACCATGAGAGCCTGAAAAACGTGACGCCCGCCGACGACTTTGGGCGCGACACAGCCATTCTAAGACAACGAGAAAGGATCAAACGAAAGACACTCGAACAGCGTCGCTTGCATCACGGACAACCCGCCGCGTAATGAAACAAACCGGATGAGCCCAACTCTCTCATCGTTTAGGTCGCTCGTGGTTCCAAAACCCTGACGACGGATAATCAAGCGTGGTTTCTAGGCTCAGTCACCACGTTTTTATTGAATATATACAATATATTAGAAATATTCGGGTTAGCGGCAACTTCCGTTAGTGAAGCAAAAGCAGCCGCCATCAGAGACCTGAATTGTACTCACATCGGACCTAGATCGTGGTTTAGTCAGGTAAGACCCTGTAAACCGCAAAAAATATGGCGGAAAATAAGTCTCGGGTTAAGTAGCATATCAGGAAATACGTAATTATGGACGTACTACATCATATCATTTCGTACGGACCGTGGAGTACGCCAGTTATTTTTGTCACGGCTCACTCAGATTCCAAACCAAGATGGGTAAAGTTATGCTGACCACGGACCCAAACACTTTGGACCTCGACCTAGAGGGTCGGTCAAATGGGTTTCTATCGCTGGTCAAACAGTTTGAAACCGGCAAACCGAATGAGCTTGGGCTCATGTGCCGCTATGATCAAAACAAGTTTAGCCCTGATCTTTTCGTGCCGCTTGAGGTCTTGCGTCCAAGGCAGTTGAAGAATGCCATTGCGAAACGACAATCGGAATACCTTGCAGGTCGCAGCCTTGCGCAATCTGGCTTGGGGCTGATGGGGTGCTCGCAAACTAACATTCCAAAAGGACAGGGTGGCGCCCCTCAATGGCCCGAAGGCGTTTCAGGATCCATCAGCCACTCTAAAGGGACATGTATCTGCCTATTGTACCCGTCGTCACAGGCATTGGTTGGTGTCGACATTGAAACGGTAGGAAAAGATAGAGCAATAACAGCTATTTTACGCATGGTGTTCACGCCGCTAGAACGTCGTTTGGCCGATACTCAATCCATGTTTGACAAGGCCACATTCGCGACCCTTTTGTTTTCCGCCAAGGAAACACTGTATAAACTTCTCTTTCCGGTGGTTGGGGAATACTTCGGGTTTCCCAGCGCCGAGATGCGCGCACTACCAAATTCATCTGTGCTGCGTCTCTATTTAACGCGCGATCTACATCCTACATTGCCGAAGGGTGCCTTCTTTGACCTCAATTACAAAATCTATGAGGATCAAGTCGTGACATGGTCCATATTGAGAGAAGGTATTGGCAAAGATACGCACAAACATTGCGTCGCTAAGATAAGCGCCATGGAATAACCCTAAGACCTTTCACAAAATCTAGTTGGGTTTCTCACATCGAAGATTTTTGGGGGGGAGATTGATCCGTCAAAGGTCATCCGCCCTCAACGCTTTAAAAAGCGCGGAACGGTTCGACAGAGTCCGCAGTCAACGAATAGCCAACTTGGGCAAGGTGTGTTGAGACTGACGAGATACCAAATTTGCCAATTACTCTAACCGGTTCGAACAGTTTTGGGCTTTCGAATGGAATTTGTGTTGTCACGAAAACCAGTTGGTTGGCCGGTGGGGGCGGGACATGAACACAAGCACCCACGTATGGCACTAAAATGAAAGACGTAACGCCCGTACCGCTGTAATCGATGGGTACGACAAATCCGGAAAGCCGAACAATCTGACCGTTCCAATCAGGTCTAACGCCTGTTGATGCTGGTTGTCGGCCATACTGCCCCGCACTTTCATCATGCTCAAGCAATTCGCGCACAACGTTTGGGATGAATGTTTGGTTTTCCGGTAACAGATCGTACCACTCAAGGTCGATATAGGTATCGGCCTGTGCCAACCTTGGCGTCAGTGCTGCCGTTGCCATTCCGGCCAAAACTGCCCGGCGTGACAAAAATCGCTTCACCACTCGTAAACTTCCATTTCCTCGGCCGCTATTGAATAGCCCGTTTGACCAAGTTTGGTGGACTGCAATTGTGTGCGCAATGTTCCCGTGACCCAGACCGGGTCCCAAAGCTGATCCCCCGGCCAAGGTTTCGAAGCGTTCACCATCACAAGCTGGTTTGCAGGGGGCGGCGGTGTATGGATGCAAGCACCAACATACGGCACGAGCATGAAATTGGTGACACCCTCGGCGCTCACGTCAAATGGAATGATGAACCCCGGCATTCTGACATACGCGCCATTCAGGGTTTCGTTCATTTTGGTCGCGTTGGCATCGTAAACGGGATTCCAAGTGTCGTTGATCTCGTCGACGTCGCCTTCTTCGATGATTTCAGAATATGGCAAACCCGGCGGAATAAGATCATCCCACGTGATTTCGCGCGCTGTCGCCGCAAACGCAGTCTGTGGTGTCAGTGCGACGCCTGACATGAGCATTAAGGTTGTTCTGCGATCTAGCATTGGAATCCTCCAGCTATTGGCGTCACGTTTTGACAATCATACCATCAGCCACGGACATTCGGTAAGCCCTGATTGCGGGTATAATGCTCACAATTGCGCCAGCACAGACAACACCAAGCAGAACCCAGACCTCGCGCAGCGTTGGTGCATCAATTGGCAGCCATAGGCCAAACGCACTGTCTAGGATCGGCTGCGCAACGACCAAACCAATGTACAAGAACACCAAACCAAGCAAGGCACCGACCGCCGCCATCACCATGGCCTCAAGGACAAGCATGCTGAGGATTGTGAATGGACGCGCACCCATTGCCCGAAAAATAGCCATCTCTCGTCGGCGTTCGTTGAGGCTGGAAAAAATTGTGGCCATCATCCCAATCAACGCGGTGACAACGACCATGGCAGACACCGCAAGCAGCGCTGTTTCAGCAATGCCAACGATCCCCCACAGCTCTTGCAAGGCCACGCCGGGCAAGATCGCAAGCAGGGGTTCCTCGGTGTATTCGTTGATGGCACGCTGCAAGGTAAAGACCTGCAATGGGCTTTCAACACCAACCAGAGCCGCCGTAACCGCCTTGGGAACGAGGTTCATCTGGCGAATGACATCCGGTGGAGTTGATTGACCGGGGACCTGCGCACCGCTTTTCCAATCAACATGGATGGCTTCAATCGCTTCCATGCTGACGATGACAGTGCGGTCAACTGGTGTGCCGGTCTTTTCAAGAATTCCGGACACGCGGAACGGTTGGTCCTTGTGTTCGGAAAAGGACGCCAGCCCATGTGCAACGACGATTGGGTCATCCACGCTATAGCCCAGCGCGGTGGCGACATCCGCACCAATCACGGTGTCAAAAAGATCGTCCATGACAAGACCGTCTGCGATTTCCAACGATCTGCCTTGCCGATATTTATAGTGCTCAAAGAAGGCCTGCGTTGTGCCCATGACCCTGAATTGGCGATGGCTGTCGCCCAACGAAATCGGAACGATCCAATCGACATCGGATCGATTTTCAATGTCCTGATAGCTTTCCCAGGTGACGTTGTTCGTCGCATTTCCGATGCGGAAGACCGAATACAACAATAATTGAACAGATCCAGACCGCGCACCTACGATCAAATCAGTTCCGGATATCGTGTCGGCAAAGCTGGCTTTTGCCCCTGTCCGCACTTTTTCGACACCCAGAAACAGAGCCACGGACAAAGCAATGGCAAGGATGGTCATGCCCACCGTCAATGCACGTGCAAACAGTGAGGCAATCGCAAGTCGCAAGATCATGCGGCGGCTCTTTCGATCTGCGCGATGTCTTCCATACGGATCACCCTGTCAAAGCGGTCGCCAAGCCGTGGGTCATGGCTGACCATCAAAAGCGACGTATCGTACATGGCCGTCTGCGAAAACAGCAAATCAAGAAATGCGGCTTGGCTGTTGGCATCAAGGGCCGACGTGGGTTCATCTGCGATGATCAAAGGTGGTTGCCCGATCAATGCACGTGCGACCGCAACGCGTTGTTGCTGACCAACACTTAAGGCCGTGGCTTTTGCGCCAATAACGTCGGCGGGCAGCCCAAGCGCTGTGCACAGCGCGGCGGCTTCGGCAGGGGCGTCACCAACACGACCACGCCGCGCAGGCGCAAACCGAAGTGGAAGCAGTATGTTGTCCAAGACCGACCCAAACGGCAGCAGATTAAACTGCTGAAAGATCACACCAATCTGTTCAGCGCGAAACTTATCCCGTGCACCACCTGCCAAGGTCGTGATGTGGGTTCCAGCGATGGCAACCGTGCCTTGGTTTGGCAAGATCGTCCCACATATCAGCGATAACAGCGTTGATTTCCCTGACCCGCTTTCGCCAAGCAATAAGACGGATTCACCCTTTGAAACCCTAAGGTCAGGAACAGTCAGAGAGAACGCAGAACGTCCCGACCAGCTATAACCAACCTCAGAGATTTCAAGAATTGTGTCAGTCACTTATGGTCAGCTTCCCAGTTTCAAAACGGGTTCGTCACGTTCGACTTCGTAGGCCTGCGCACCAGAGTCCGTGATGACTTGAATTTCAACTTCCAACGCATTTGGGAAGCTCTCAAAATAGGAAAAAGTGATCTGGGTCAAGGCATCGGGGTTGTCACAGGCCAGCGTGTATTCTGCGTGGAATTCTGTATGCCCTGCCTCGTCAGCATGATCGTCGTGGTCATGGTCGTCATGCTTTTCGTCGGCGTGCTCTTCATGTTCGTCGTGGTCATGTTCGTCATGCTTTTCGTCGGCATGCTCTTCGTGTTCATCGTGACCGTGGTCGTCATGCTTTTCGTCAGCATGCTCTTCATGTTCATCATGGCCGTGATCGTCATGATCATCTTCGGTTTCCAATTCGGCCTTCGCCTCGATCACTCTGCACGCTGCCGCCTCTGGCAGAACGAACAGATCAAGCGGCGCGCCAAGTGTGGCAATGGCAGTATCGATCGCGGCAAAGTCCGTATCGCTTTCTGCAGCATATTCAAACCCGACGATATCAGCGCCTGGTGCCTCGAAGGCCATTGCAACTGTTGTGCCATCAATCGCGATATTCAGCGTCCCAACGCCATGTTCATGCGCATCCAATTGACGAGAGTCTTGGGCGATAGCAGGCATTGCCGCAACGAGAGCAATAAGAGAGAGCGAATGTTTCATCATGTATCCAGTGTGCTTTGATTGAGTATATTCAGGCCGCGCAGGTGCCGCATTGCCCGTGAATTTCAACGATGTGCCGGTCGGACCGAAAATTGCTTTGGTCCGTCAAGCTTGTGAGTGTCGGCAAAAGACCGCTTCCGTCATGTTCTTGGACCGTGCCGCAGTCGTCGCAGATGGCGAGAACAGGAACGCTTTCGACGTGGTTGCAGCGACAAGGCACAAACGCCTTTATCGATTCCAACCGATGTGCGTGCCCCAAATCCGTTAAGGCCGAAAGTGTGCGATAAACCGTTGGAGGCGCTATGTCGGGTTCATCCACTTGAAGTTGCTCAAGGATTTGATACGCCGTCATGGGTCTTTCCGATGACTTCAACACACTTAAAACATCCGTTTGCCGGGCTGCTGCACGTTTTCTCATCACTCGACCTCCATCTCACGGCCGTATTTTATTTTATAAAGTAACAAACAACAAGAGAAGCATATCAACTTCACCTAACTGTCATGGGCACGCCTGTGCCGGTTCTGCTGTTGCGGTTACCCTTCGGCGGATGTTGCAGCACTTACCCCGACCAAAGGAGATTGCGACATCCAGTCTTGCGCTGAATTAATCAGCTGCCTTGGCCCATCAAGAAAGATCGTTTTGTCATCGACAGCCGTCCGTACATCCACGTCACCCAGCCAAAGCGAAATCAAGTTTGCAAGCGTTGCGGTAAGGTACACATCAACCTCGTGACCGGGATCTTCGGGACACAAATCCACCGCATCGCCATTCGCGATCACCCACCACGCATTCAGGTCTGAACGGTCTGATATTTGAATGAGGATAACCGTTTCACCGTCGGGTAAGTTTGCCGTTTTCAAAGTTCGGTGAAAATCCCACATGAACCCACCAACATCGCAATCCTGTGCCGCGATACTGCGTTTTCGCCACCTCATTCCCCAGACAGCCATGTTTTCGACAATAGGCCCGAGTTCTCGGCCAGAGCGTGTCAGTTTATATTCCGCGGCTTGCCCCGTTGGCGCCGCCTTGCGGATAATAATATCCGCCGCTTCCAAACTTTTGAGCCGCTTGCTTAAAATCGAAGGCGACATACGCGGAATCGCCTTTTGAAATCCGCCAAACCGCGTCGTTCCAAGGAACATTTCGCGCAACAGCAATAAGGTCCATTTGTCGCCCAGTATGTCTGCGGATGCCATCGCCGGGCACAAGCTGCCTGAGATATTCTTTGATTGCGTGTTCATAAGATATGCATAGCGGATCGACGAACCACCTGACTACTACGGATTTTGTAGTGGTTTGGTACAGAATAAGAAGTATCCCGCGCGCGCCCAAGCACAGACAATTTAGGCAACCCGGTTATTCGGATCATTTTGTGCTGAAAGGAGCTCTTTATGGGCCGCGCGATTACATTCATTTACGGCATTGTCGCTTATACCGTTTTTCTTGCGACCTTCGTGTATTCCATTGGGTTTGTCGGGAATTTCATTGTACCAAAATCCATAGATTCCGGTGTTCAGGGACCGATCGTATTTTCACTTTTGGTCAATCTAGCATTGCTTTCCATTTTCGCGCTTCAACACAGCATCATGGCGCGCCCCGCGTTCAAGCGCATGTGGACAAAGTTGATTCCTAGTGCCGCAGAACGAAGCACCTATGTGCTAATGACATGCGTTGCACTGATCTTGATTTTTGTATTTTGGCAGCCACTTGCGACACCAATATGGGATGTTAGAAATTCGACATTAGGCAGTACGTTGAATGTCCTGTTTTGGTCGGGCTGGTTGATCGTTTTGGCTTCTACCTTCATGATTGATCACCTTGATCTGTTTGGTCTCAAGCAAGTCTATGCCAACCTGAAACTTCGTAGCGCAAGGCAAGCAGGTTTCATCAAATTCGGTCTGTATAGGGTTGTTCGTCATCCCATCATGACTGGGTTTCTCATTGCTTTTTGGGCGACGCCATCGATGACACTTGGGCATCTTGTTTTCGCGACAGTGACAACCGGCTATATCGTGATTGCCGTATTACATCTTGAGGAAAAGGATTTGGTCGCCGAGATCGGGGATGAATACGTTCGCTATCAACGCGAGGTCCCTGCCTTTTTACCAACTTTTGGACGGAGACTGTAAAATGACGCTGGATCAAACACACCGACACCACATCCAATCTTTTGCAGGTGAGAAACCACTCAAAATTCTCGACCGTCAAATGCCGTTGCGCAAACAGTACCAAGACTGGCCAGACGCTGCATGGGTTCAGGATCACGCAAAAACCGTTGCATCTGAAGTGCCTGCGAACCACCCGATCCACGCCCATGTTGTTTGCGGTGAAGGCATCCCCTTGGACATCCCCGTATCCGTCCACAAAGCCGTGGGGGGTGAAAGCGATTTTCCATGTCCGGGCGAAATTCTGGCCGCGGCTTTGGCAAGCTGCCTTGATACGGCCATCCGCATGATTGCGAACCTCAAGGGAATACAGCTGAGCCACCTCGAAGTATCGGTCAGCTTTGGCGCAGACGTGCGTGGTACATTGATGACCGGGGACAATATTCCAGTCGGGTTTCAAACTGCGCACATGACGGTCGATCTGAAAACGGCATGTGGATTGTCACAATCGCACCTGAACGCGCTCGTCGATGCAGCCGAACGGAGTTGCGTAATTTTGCAAACCCTGCGCGCACCTCCAACTGTGCAAATTGAGCGGAATGTCAGGGATGACAGTTCGTCGGACGACAACCGCGAACAAGATCAAGGCATGTGACTTTGAACAGCCTTCGCCAGCTGGTGCGAAGTTGCGTTGTTGACCTGACGCAGGGTGTGGCGCGGAACAAAAAAGAAATTGTTATTACACAACCATGGCCACAAACATTAGAAAGGGTGTTTGTGATTATGTCGGGAGCTAACCTTGAGCGCGCAAGAAGAGATGATATCAGTCTCAAACGTAGATAAATTCTACGACAAGTTCCAAGCCCTCACCGACGTCAGCCTTAGCGTTAAAAAGGGCGAACGCGTCGTCATTTGCGGACCATCAGGCTCGGGGAAATCAACGCTCATCCGGTGCTTTAACGGTTTGGAATTTCACAATGCCGGCCAAATTCGCATCGATGGCATAGACGTTGAAGAAGACAGCAAGGATCTGGGCCGTTTGCGCCAAGAGGTCGGCATGGTGTTCCAACAGTTCAATCTGTTCCCACACCTGACCATCCTTGAAAACCTGACAATCGGGCCGATCAAGGTCCAGAAAATCAGCCAAGCCGAAGCCGAAAACCGCGCACGCAAATACCTTGACCGGGTGCATATTCCTGAACAGGCCGATAAATACCCCGCACAGCTTTCAGGCGGTCAACAGCAACGCGTGGCCATCGCGCGGTCGTTGTGCATGGAAACGCGGATCATGCTGTTTGACGAACCAACCTCTGCCCTTGACCCAGAAATGATCAACGAAGTACTAGACGTAATGGTTGAACTTGCAGACACTGGGATCACCATGGTTTGCGTGACCCACGAAATGGGATTTGCCCGCAAGGTCGCGGACAAAATGGTTTTCATGGAGGCAGGCCGCATCGTCGAAACCGCCCCGCCTGAAAAATTCTTCACCAATCCCGACAGCGAGCGTTGCAAAATGTTCCTAAGCCAAATTCTGGAACACTAGATGGCAACCACAAAGCGTCGAACGATTAAGACATTTCTCAATGCTGTGCCGGTGGCCGTTGCATTGTATTTGATCGTCATATTGGCGATCTTTTGGCTGGCGTATTCTGGTGCGCAGGCGATGGGGTATAACTGGCAATGGTACCGCATGCCGCAATATTTCTATACCTTGACGGATGACGGGTTTCAGTGGGGCGAAATCATGATCGGACTGGTCAAAACGATCCAGCTGTCTGGGACTGCGTTCTTCTTTGCCACTGTGCTTGGGTTACTGGTTGCGCTTTTGCGATTGTCCGACTTGTTGGTGGGCAAGGCCGTCGCTGTCGTATTCTTGGAATTCGTACGCAACATGCCAATTCTCGTGCTGCTTTACCTGTTTTACTATGTTTTGGGGCCGGTTTTTGATCTGGATCGTTACACGGCCAGCATCATGTGCCTTGCCGTTTTCCACGCCGCTCTGATCTCGGAAATCTTCCGCGCGGGCATCAATTCCGTGCCCAAAGGCCAATGGGAAGGTGCAACATCCATCGGCATGACCAAGGTGCAGGCCTATCGCTATATCATGTTGCCACAATCGATAAAGTTCATGCTGCCCCCGATGACCGGCGAAATCGTCCACTTGGTCAAAAGCTCGGCAATCGTCAGCGTGATCGCCGTTGCCGAACTCACGACGATGGGTCGCAACCTGATCTCGGACACCTACATGAGCTTTGAGATCTGGTTCACCATCGCCGCCGTCTATCTGATCCTAACCCTTTTACTGTCATTCGGCGTCTCAGAAATCGAAAAGAAATACGCCGTTTAAACATAATAATTCAACAAGGAGAGAAGTAATGAATTTCACGAGACGTTTTGCAGGGATAGCCCTAGCGTCCGCCGCTGCATTGGCCGTGGCACTGCCAGCATCCGCTCAAGATGCGCGCCAGGCGTTATCCAGCGCGTCGGTCATCGAAACCATCAAACAAGATGGCGTTCTGAAAATTGGTCTGTCCATTTTCCGCCCTTGGTCCATGCGTGACCTTAACGGCGAACTGGTTGGTTTCGAATTAGACGTAGGCCGCGAATTGGCCAAAGATATGGGTGTCGAGGTTGAGTTCGTTCCAACCGCTTGGGACGGTATTATTCCCGCACTGGTTTCAGGCAAATTCGATGTCATCATTTCCGGTATGACCATCACGCCACAACGCAACCTAACGGTCGCGTTTTCCGACCCATATGCTTATTCCGGCCTCACCATTCTGGCCAACAATGCGTTGACCGAAGGTTTCACGCTTGAGGATTTCAATAGCCCTGACGTGACCTTTTCGGCCCGACGCGGTGCAACACCGGCCACAGTTATCGCCGAGATGTTCCCCGAAGCTGAATTGTTGTTGTTCGACGAAGATGGCGCCGCTGACCAAGAGGTTCTGAATGGCAATGCCCATGCCACCATGGGCGCTGAACCCTCGCCTTCTTCATATGCACGCGACCATTCTGACACGGTTAATGTGCCGTTCAACCAAGCCTTCCAAGCGGGCGGTGAAGGGTTTGCGTTCCGCAAGGGTGACCCAGACGCCGAGAACTTTTTCAACAACTGGATCGGCGTTAAAGAGCGTACAGGTTGGTTGAAAGAGCGTCACGACTATTGGTTCCGCGGCGAAGACTGGGCGGACCAAGTCGCCGAATAACCGCCAAGCAAAGCGCGGGTGGGCCAACCGGCCCGCTCGTTCCCAAGCCACGAGACGCTCATGAAAAAACTGATCAAACGCCTGCACTGGATGGATTACATCATCCTCGCCGTTGTCATTATCTTGGCGACTGTGATTGCGGTGCGGATCGGGGGCGCCCTGAACTATAACTGGCGTTGGGAACGCATTCCCAATTACCTTTACCGCTACAAAGAAAGCGAAGATCGCTGGGTCGCTAACCTGCTGGTCCAAGGGCTTTATACAACGATCCGAATAAGCATCTATTCCAGCATTCTCGCGCTGATCCTTGGAGTCATTTTGGGCATCGCGCGATGCTCTGCCAATCTGACCATCCGCATGTTGGCACGCACCTATCTTGAATTCCTGCGAAACGTGCCGCCGGTCGTGGTGATCTTTATCTTTTTCTTCTTCCTGTCCGAACAATTGATCAACGCGCTGAACATGGAAAGCTGGGCGCGTGGGATTGCGCGCAGTGACAACAACGCGGTGTGGACCTTTCTGTTTGGTGACATGCGCCGGTTCCCTGCCTTGATCTCGGGCGTTATCGTGTTGGCTTTGTTTGAAAGTGCGTTCGTGGGTGAAATCGTCCGCGCTGGCATCCAATCCGTGGATAAGGGCCAACGCGAGGCCGCGCGATCCATTGGGATGAGCACATACCAAGAGCTTCGCTACATCGTGCTCCCTCAGGCGATGCGCAAAGTGCTTCCACCCCTGGCCAACCAGTTCATCACGCTGATCAAAGACAGCTCACTTGTGTCGCTGATCTCGGTGCCCGATCTGACGTTCAAAACCGTTGAACTTGTCGCGTCGACACGGATGATTTTTGAATCCTGGCTGACCGCCGCGGGTTTCTATTTCGTGATCTGTTTTGGGTTGTCGATGCTATTTAGGCGGCTTGAGAAGAAATAGAACACCAACCGCATCAATCGACAGCTTCGCTGCACAAGCTGACGTATTCTTTTGAGCCCGTAGTCAGATAAAAATCTGTACAAACCCGTTTTGTACCCGTGTGTCCAACATCTTCAGATTTACCCGTGCGGGCGCGGCAAGCGCCTGCCCGCTTGTGGCATCAAACAATCCTTGGTGCAGCGGGCATTCAATGTTCTTGCCATCAAAATACCCATCACACAAGTTGGCCGCCCCGTGGGTGCAGCGCGCCATCGATACTGTGATCCCATCAGTCGTGTCAAAAACCGCCAGCTCCCGTGGTCCAAACTGAACCGGGGTCGCATCGCCCTTGAAAAGATCATCAACGGCAATCAGATCCTGCCACGTCTTTTCACGCCCCACCGGCATTTTCCTCTAATGTATCACTGCGCGTTTTGCGGCCTGTAAGCTGGCTTAGGATGTCGATATGCGCGCCCAAATAACCGCGCTCTTCGACCTCAATCACGGCCTTCAGTTTCTCGTGCAGCTTGGGCAAGGCATAGAATGGCACAGACGAAGCATAGTGATGTTCGGCGTGGTAATTCATATTCCAGCACAAGAACTGCATAGGGCGCGTCACATAATTGGTGCGGGTGTTATCGCTCATTTCGCGCACACAAGGTTTGCCCACATGTTCGGTCATCCGAATGAAACGCATCACCGGTTCGCCAAAGACCACAGGCAGCCACCAATACCAAATCGGGGCCCACCATCCCGTTGCGACACAGGTTAAAATGATGGCCGCATATCCGGCAATCATCAGGCGCGCCTCCCAAAAGATGGTTTTGTATTCTTCCTTTGGGATGAAACTCTTTTCCTCTTCGGTCAGGCGGCCCAGCATATGACGCCAAATTTCGGTGAACTTGGTTCGCCAATATGGGATTGATGACAGATACCAGAAATATCCTGCCAAGCTTTCCGGCAATGGGATTAATTCGGGGTCATCGCCGTGAAGCTGCGTATAGGTGTGATGATCACAATGCTCGTATCGGAAATGCCGATTGGGCAGCATGATGATAAACCCGCAAATGTTGCCAAAAACATCATTCAGCCACCGCGTTTTGAAAACGGTGTAATGGCAGCATTCATGTTGCAGCGAAAAGTGGTGAACCATGATGACACCATGCAAGAACATCGCAAGCCAAACGAGCGGTGTATCATACGTCAGATAGATCAAACCACCGGTCGCCAAAAGCGCCGCCACCCAAAGCCCAAGATGACGAAACGCCGGACCGTTCGACCGCTTCATCAGCGTCTTCAGCTCAACACGTGTCAATGTACCGTCATTCAACGCTTGTGTGATTGGAGTAAGCACATCTGACGCCATCGGTTCGTTCCGTCGCTGGATTGGACTTTGGTATTGGTGAAATGCTTCTATTTGCAGGAAAATTCTCTGTCCACGAGAATATGACTATTGGGGGGTGCGAACATGGAAGTCACATGAATAAACGGCCATCGAACAGTCTTATCCGATGGCCATTTCTGTGTATTTATTTGGGTCTATCCGGAACCTAGGAAAGACCCCACATCAAGTGATCATTCGACCGCAAAACAATACATAAGTCCTGCTCCGCCGGAACGTGGCAGGTCAGCTTCGCCACAACCACGTGAGCCGTGCGATGAATTCCATGAAACCATGTTGCGGCCATCGTTCAATCCAACGCGATCATGATGTCCAACGATGGCGGAGCCGTCTTCACCGTTCTTGGTCCAGTTGCCACAGGTCGTATCACCGCCCGCGGTCGAAAAATGACCAGCACTGTCAGAACCGGTCAGGATGTCATGCTTGTTCGGCTTTGCACCGCGTCCGTTGATCTCGTTTCCGGATTCATCCAGCCCTGTTTTCAGGTTGATGTTAACGGCATCGCCGTGCAGGTCATCGACGTTCTTGGCGATCATTTCACCCTTTGCATTGTACCAAGGTCCAGACCCGATGCGGTCACGTGCGCTTATCCCGTTGGTGACGGTCAAAGGGTTCGTGCTGCGATCAATGACCATGCTGGTGCTTAGATACGCCGCCCAGTTTTTTGATGAACCCGCAGCCGAAGCAAGCGCGTTACAATGCGCGTCTGCGCCTTCTAGGCCACCAAGATTGGCGCCATCGCCCTTGCCAACGCTCGTGATGAAAAACGACATTTTGTCAGTATCTGTCGCTGACTGCGCGTTGGCAGCGGATCCGATAACGCAGGTTGCCAAAGCGGCTGTTGCGGCCACTATTTTTGTTTTCGTTAAGAATGACATATCAAATCCCTCCCATTGATATGCGCCGCACGTTAGTTGGATTCACAAAAATTCCCTACGCGCGTTACTTCACATAGACGTGTGTTGCACCCGTCGGCCAACCTGCAACATTTCAACCACGTCAATTCAACGGTGGGTTTATGCGTCTTCTGTCTTGTCTGGTGTTTCTTTTGACCTTGCCATTTGCCGCAATTGCTTGCGGTTCTGACAGTCGGTGCGAGGTGCCGGGTGGTTATTATCTGGCCGCCGAACCTGATGGATGGGATGGGAAAACCCCCTTACGATTGGTCGTCTATTTCCATGGTTGGAATGGCACGCCCGAAGGCGCGTTTCGAAACAAGGGAATGGTGCGCGGGGCGACAAGCCGCGGCGCACTGTTTGTGGCGCCGTTTGCAGAAACTGGGTACTGGCGCCAAATGGGCAAAAACCGCGCGGAACGTGGACGTGATGAAGCCGCATATGTGCGCGCAGTCATGGCAGACATTGAACGCCGCTGGCCCATTGATAAAAGCCAAACCTTGGCCTCTGGGTTTTCACGAGGTGGATCGATGGTTTGGAACGTGGCCTGTTACACGGGCGATCTTTTCCGCGCCTATGCCCCGATTGCGGGCGGGTTCTGGCGATCTAACCCAGACCATTGCCCAACCGGGCCCGTGAACCTGCGCCATATTCATGGATTGTCAGACACCGTCGTCGCCTTTGACGAAGTGGGCGTCTATAACTCGATGCCGATCCCTGAAGGGTTTGATTTATTGTCCAAGATGAACGGGACCACTGATCGCAAACGCACAGTCAAAAGCGGCGATAATCGCCTGACATGCACAAGATGGGACAAAAGCGAAAGCGGTCGCGTGCTTGAGCTTTGCCTACATGATCGCGGTCATTCGATCCCGGCTGAATGGGTCGGGCAAGGGTTGGATTGGTTGGCGAAATTGCCGGCTGGGTCGTGATTTAACGCCGATACCCCCGGTATTCTCTCGACGATCATACGCCTGATGAAAGGGGTTCCAAAAAGGCAAAGATGCTTTGCACTTTGGCAAAAACCTCTTCTCCGGCCCGATCTGGGGTGTTCCAAAACGCGGCATCAACAGCCCAACTGGCGGATGCCGACATATGTGCGTTCATTGCCAGAACCGGCATCTTGCACGACGAAGCGTCGCAATAAACGGTCAATGCGACATTCCCCGGATAGGGTGAAACCAACTGACAGCTTAGCGATGAATTATCCGCCGACAAAATACAGAGCGAATTTTGTCCCTTAAGCGGTTTCGTTCTTGCCCTATCCACCGTTTTCCAATGCGTTCGCGCATTGGTTTCTGCCGCCTCTGTGCTGTCTTCGACAAAAGACACGTGCAAATCCAAAAGATCGAGACCGGCTTTTTCAACATCATATGCCATACTGGTGACAACGGGTATTGGATTGCCATGTCCATCGCTCGCGATATCACGCACCGTTCGGCAAATGGTGTTTCCCTTTGACAAAAGAGAAGTGCCGCTGAAACTTTCGGCTCGCAAAATTGGCCCGCCGCGCGAAAATCCACCATCTGAGATTTGCAGGCCAAAGTCCACAAACCGGAAAAAATGGGGACACTCTTGCGCGCTTGCTGGGCCAGCAAAAAACACGCCTGAACAAAGAATGATACGTCTGAGCATTGAAATATCCTGTCTTAGTGGCCTTAGCCCGATCTCTTAGCTGTCTGTCTCGGACAACAAGACTTCACGGAAAAAACCTTCGCTTTGCGCGCCAGTGTTGTCGCTGTCGCAAAAGAACCCAAGCGTTTGCAACGTTGGAGTCCCCGTTCCCCCGATGTCCGAATAGATTTGGCGCAGATCAACGGTTTGGCTGTGCCATTTTCCGATATTTTCGTTCAGCCCATTGGCCACGTAATGATGAAAATCGCCGATGATCTTGTAATCGCCCGGCGCATATTTCTTGTTGCTCCAGATGATTTCCATCGCGTTTCGGTCACCAGTTTCATTGGAAAACACCAGAAAAAGACGAACCGGGTGGTCGTCACCTTCTTTGCTGGCTTCATCCACATCACTTTCGATGGGTTGCGTCACCTTCCATTGCCAATGCAAGAACGGCAGAGCCTCTAGACTGATTTGCGTGTCTCGGGCCAAAATCGAAGCCGTGTTGTCGGTGGAGCACCGCAGCGCGGCGGCTCCGTCTTCTTGTGTCATTTGATAGTCAGCCGCAGATGTCGTGAAAAAGGTCCTGTGGACCCACCCTTCGGCTAAATTGTCCGTATCAAGGTCCCGCAACAGGTCGATTGTGCCGCCTTGCGACACCAACGGCGCATCCGTGTCAAAACCCGATGGCCGCATCATCCACCAAACCCCGCCAGCAAGGATAACGACGATCAAGGCGCTGATGATTTTCTTCACTACAACTCTTTCTTCTAGCCAAGTTACTGCCGATAGCTCCTGCGGACGGGACTCAAACCAGTCCAGAACAAGCCCCCCAACGTGCAAGGCGCTTTATGCCACGCAGATTGAAGCATAAGATCGATACGTCCAGATTGGCAATCTTCCGAATGCTTGAACCTTCTCTGAATTCAACAACTGACTGTGATAACTGGCGACCGGCAACCTCGTTGGCAGTCCAAAGCATTCATCGCGTCGACAGGTTTCATTTGTTCAATGACGTCCGTCTGACAGCCCGGTTTTGGGCGTCAGTCATGGAATGGGAACTTTGATGGAAGGAATTCAGGAAAATGCTGCTATCGCGTTTGAACTCGCGAATGCGTTGTTTTTTCTACGCCCCTGAACCATCACCTCCAATGCTTGGTCGGTACAGGAAACAGGGGCGAAGAATTTTGCATCAAAGGCCGAAGCAGACAGGTGGCACGCAAGATTTGCGGTCCTGTTTTGATCCGGCGTGCGTTAAGCCGTTGCGATCACATGCAACCAGCGAGGGCCGTTGACAGGTTCCGGATCAGCTGAGGGTACAGCGATGATCCCGGTTCCAGATCAGAGCCGAGCGGATCGAGGATGCCTGTTTTTGCAGCAGTGCCATCAAGAACGGTTGCGACAAGGCCGGGATTGAATTGAGGTTCGGCCAGAACGCAATCAACACCCTGATCAACGATGCGTTTTTGGATTTCGGCAATCCGTGCTGGGCTTGGATCAGACGCATCGCCGATTGAAATCGCGCCGGATGCCACGAAATCAAAATCCATTTCAAAATACTGATACGCGTCATGGAACACAATGAACTGACCTCCGCGGACCGGGGCAAGAGTTGCGTTCACCTCTACAACCAAAGCTTCAATTTCGGTCCGGCCAGCCGCAGCATTGGCGAAATACGCACCCGCGTTGTCTGGGTCAGTAGCAGAAAGTTGGCCTGCGATCACGTTCAGCCATGTCATTGCGTTTTGCGGTGACAACCAAGCATGTGGATCATGTGCGCCGTGGTTATGCCCTTTATGCCCGCTCGCTTCTTTTTCATGATCGTCATGGTCGTCGTGATCAGCATGATCATCGTGTTTGTCATGGTCGTCGTGATCGTCATGATCATCGTGTTCGGCATGGTCGTCATGGTCATCGTGATCGTCATGATCATCGTCACCATGGGCTTCGTCGTGATCATGCGCTTCGAACAACGCGTTTTCACGGAACTCCAATTCGATTGTACCGTCCGATTCAAGAAGCGCAGTTGTGGCGGCATTGGGGGCCAGAGTGCCTATCGCATCGGTCAACCATGGTGTCAGGTCAGATCCGATCCAGAAAATAAGATCGGCGTTTTGCAACGCTGCGGCCTCGGATGGTCGTAGGCTGTATTCATGTGGACTGGCGCCGGGTTGAACGATCAGATCGGGCGTTCCAACTCCGTCCATGACACGCGCAACAAGTGAGTGAACGGGGGCGATATCGACAGCGACTTGCGGTGCCTCAGCAAAAGCTGTTCCTCCCATCAAAGTGGCAGTAAATGACAGGCAAAGAAGCTTTCTGGACATCGAGGTCTCCGTGTGATTTTATAACATTTCACGTTGGATAGTCGAAATGTAATAACATGACAAGTAGCTCGAACAGTAACGACCCAAGCAGCTACCCATTGGGTTTCGCGCAACATGATCATGCCGCATGTGTAAGCGACGCGCTTGGAGCGGCGGAAGCACATTGCGTCTCTGACGGGCTTCGGTTCACACCCGTACGGCGTAAAGTACTTGAAATATTGCTGCAGGAACATCGCGCGCTTGGCGCTTACACGATTTTGGATCTGCTGCGCGAAAGTGGATTTGGATCACAGCCACCAGTCGCCTATCGCGCATTGGATTTTCTGGTCGCCAATGGTTTGGCCCACAAGATTGAACGCATGAATGCGTTCATTGCCTGCGTCCATCCTAGTCAGTCGCATACGCCTGCATTCATGATCTGCCGCTTGTGCGAGGCAGTGGCTGAAACCCAATCATCTCCTGCAAAAGGCGCATTGGGGGATGCTGCGCGTGCCACCGGTTTCCGGATTGAGCGCACCGTCGTTGAAGCTGAAGGCGTTTGCCCTGCCTGTATTGACAAGGCGGACACATGAGCCTTGTTCAAGTTGAAAATCTAAGCGTCCGCTATGGTGCTAAGACCGTATTGTCGCACGTTTCATTGCGTATTGATGCCGGAGAGATCGTCACAATTGTTGGTCCGAATGGGTCGGGCAAGACCAGCCTGCTGCGCGCAATCATCGGAGCGGTGAAGCCTGCCCAAGGTCATATCACACATGGAAGCGGTGTGAAAATCGGATACGTCCCGCAAAAGCTGCACATAGACGAGACGTTGCCAATTACGGTCTCAAGGTTCTTGAAACTGCCCGGGGACGTCACCGTTGCGCAGATCGACCAGGCGCTGGCACAAGCAGGCGTGCACGATTTGGCCAAAGCGCAGCTTTCAAAATTGTCAGGTGGCCAGTTTCAAAGGGTGTTGCTGGCGCGCGCATTGATCGGGAAACCTGATCTTTTGCTTTTGGACGAAGCGACGCAAGGATTGGACCAACGCGGGTCTGCATCGTTTTACCAACAGATCGAATCCGTACGGCAAAACACCGGTTGCGCTGTTCTTATGATCAGCCACGAATTGCACGTCGTGATGAGCGCATCTGACCGTGTGGTTTGCCTGAACGGTCATGTCTGCTGTGAAGGCACGCCAGCAGTGGTTGCCTCTGCGCCGGAATACCGCGCTTTGTTTGGAACTGGAACTGGTGGGGCGCTGGCGTTGTATCGGCATGAACACGATCATGGCCATGACCACGGTGACCACGCCCACAATCACGACCAAGATAACATTGAGGCCGCTGAATAATGCTTGACGATTTTATGACGCGTGCCGCTTTGGCCGGTATTGGCGTGGCCTTTGCAGCAGCCCCTTTGGGATGTTTTGTGGTCTGGCGGCGCATGGCCTATTTTGGAGACGCCACAGCGCATGCCGCGATCCTTGGGGTTGCCTTGTCGCTGGCGTTCTCGATGTCGATCTTTGTGGGAACGATGGCCATCGCGTTGCTGATGGCTTTGACAGTCAGCGTCTTGTCCGGGCGGGGCTATGCGATGGATACATTGCTGGGCGTGCTTGCGCATTCGGCGTTGGCCTTTGGGCTGGTCGCCGTGTCGTTTATTTCCGGTGTACGCATTGACCTGATGGCATATCTGTTCGGCGACATCTTGGCCGTATCGCGCGGCGACCTTGCTGTCATTTGGGGAGGTGCGGCACTTGTTGTGGCTTTGATTGCTTGGCGCTGGTCCGCCTTGTTGATGTCGACCCTAAACGCGGATCTAGCCCACGCCAGCGGGATCGATCCGAAACGCGAGCAACTGGCGCTTACTCTGGCCTTGGCCGTCACCGTCGCGGTCGCGATCAAAGTCGTCGGGGTTCTCCTTATTGCTGCGATGCTGATCATTCCGTCGGCTGCGGCGCGGCCATTGGCACGGACACCTGAAGGCATGGCGATCATCGCGGGCATGATAGGGATGCTGTCCGTCGTAATAGGCCTGCGCGCGGCCTTTGTGTTTGATACACCCGCCGGACCAACGATTGTGTGCATGGCGGCGATTACGTTTCTTGCAACTAGCGTTATCAGGAACGTCAGACAAGAACGGTAAGGTTATTTCTTTGTCGCCTGAACCATGGGTTCAGCGCCTGTCAGTTACACCATACCTTTTCCGTACGATGAAAAACGACCATTGATTTCATTAGGTTTTTGCAATCTGGGACACAGCATACCTTTTCTATTAAACACTATGTGTTTTCCGGAACGCCACAAGAAATCCGCGAGATAACTTTTCACTCATTGAGCTTATCCCTCTCACCGACCTTTCAAAGAGAGAAATACTCTCCCAAAGAAGCGGTCATTCGAGCTCACCGCAGCGAACGGCGGATTCGAGCCCAAAAGTGACGGATGCTGCACATAGCACAAATGTCTGGTAACTTGCGAATAGATGCCATCCGTATCGAGTTCTTCGCAGTCAGGAATGCAGTGCAAATCATGTTTAGGACATTGTTGGACAGAATCATTGGGCGTGAGCGTCCTCGGCAGCACGAGGAAGAATCCAAAGATTTTGCTCAAATATTGGAACAAGGTAAAAGCATATTGCACTCTACCACTGAGCCCAATGCGCTGAACAAAGTTGAAAGGAAAGTTAGGTCAGAGTTTCACTTACACCACCGGTGGCCTTCAGACAGAGGGGATATTCAAAAAGCTGCTCGAAAGGAAATTCGAGCAGTTCAGGAAATGCCAGAGCTCGCTCACGTCTTCATGTTCCATGGTGACGGACGTATCAGAGGAGAGGCAATCCGAAATCTGGCTGGACCACTACAGACCCCCGCAAATGTCTATGCGCTTTTTTGGCGCTTGAACGATTGGGTACCACAGGTGCGAAGCTTGTCGCACCAAGCATTCAAAAGGGTCATGCCGATCACGTCAGCGTCAGTCGTTGTTCCCGCACTCACCGCTGTATTGCCGCATCTAAATAGTTGGGGTCGCTGGTCTAGTGAGGGACCCGAGGCGGTACGTAAAGTCATGGTCAGGCCGGATATAGCTGCTCAAATACTCGGAGACTTAAAAACGACAAGACAGCCGCGCCTAGGTCAGATTTTTCGCGAGCTAAGCCGTAGCTCTGTCGTTGATCAGCATATCGAAAGCGTCTTTGTTACGGCTCCTCTACCGCACATTCGAACTATGGCTCTCGGTATGCTGTTATCGGGAACTGCACGTTGGCCGACGGGTAAGTCTAAGCGTGTTTGGATTGATCGCTCGATGGGTAAATATCGAACCGAGGCCATTTATGACCATAGGAAAATATCGATCCCAGTAGCCCCAATTGACCTTATCGCTGTCGGTGCCTCAGATCGTTCCGCAATGGTTAGAAGGCGTGCCGCCGATGGATTGATCGCTTTACGAAATGAACCAGACTTAAAAGATGATTTGGACGCAATAGCGACAAGTCTTCAAGAAGACCCAAACATTGGTGTGCGAAACAGAATAGAATTTTTCAGACGGAAACAACCAATGAACTAAGTTCGCATTCCTTAGAAAGCAGTCCTTGGTTTTGATAAAGGCAACGGCTGCTTCGTCCGCTAAGCCGACCTTGGCGAGTGGTGCGCCGAACGGAAGGAACGAGCCCAAAGTGACGAATGCTGCGACGTGTACTTACAGCTGCAATTGCCAATGAAGGTGTCGGGTGCAAGTCACGAAAGCTTCCCCAGCACAGCCGAATAAAATGGCCCGTATGTGCTGCCAAGTTCTTTCACACTCCAGCCAGTTTCGACCGCAATTTCCCTTAACTCGTCAGGTGTAGGATAGAACCACCGCACCCACGATCCTATCATGTCTTGGTTTTCAAAACGCATGGTGATCTCACCAATCGGGCGGCCGAGAACGCGGTTCCATTGATGGTAGGTCAAGTGTCGAGGATCGCAAGTTTGGGCAATATCGAGTCCTGTGATCGGCAAGTGCCCATCGGGGTACATTGCGCGAGCAAGCCTTCGGAAAAAATGCCGCGCCCCATCTAATGTCCCGACAATCCCGACATTGTTCCCAAACAAAACAGCTGTCTGGAATTCAGCGTCTTTCAGAGTTTCTGTCGCTGAAGACATGATGTCTACCAGTCGCACGTCTTCGCAACCACGCCTGCGGCAGACGTCTATTGCGCCAGGCGACAGATCAATTCCGGTGACGTTCACGCCACGTTGCTTAAGCCACAATAACGGCCTGCCCGCCCCGCAGCCAACGTCAAGAACGCGCTCTGCTGCGCGATGCAAGAGCGCGGCTTCATGTTCAAACGGCTCCTTGGTGAAATAAAGGGATGGATCATGTGAGTCGACATGATCGTCATCTCTTCGGATCGTTAGCGTATGACCGATGTTGCCGGCGTCGCAATCAACGAGAGCGACGCCAAAGATATCGCGGTGAGGCTTGTCATCCATCATGTCGAAATACTGGTCAAAGCTGCCTTTTTCTTCAAGTAGATCGGCAATCACTCGGTCAAAAACGGCCATTCGGTTCACCTGACCGAAAGGCAGAAAAGTCCGCAATGCAGACCTCGGGGCATGCTGCAGCGACCGGTGAAACCGCAAGACAACGTGAATGATGCTGCATGGTGAATGAATATTTGGCGGGGGGAAGTTTAAAGAATGCACCGCGTGACGGACACGTCAATTGTCATCAGCGTGCGACTTGACGCCCAACACCTCTAGCAATACCTGTTCGCGCTTCGTCACTTTATGCAGCAGGCCTATCCATGAAACCGCACGGTAAGACTTTGGGCATCGACTTTGGCACGTCCAATACGAGCGCCGCGTATTTACGTGATGGCAAGCCCCAACTGATTGAATTTGGCCCTCAGCAGACCAGTTTTCCGACTACGTTTTTCTTTGACTATGAGACACGCAATACCCTGATGGGACATTCGGCGAACCTAGCTCTGCTGAATGGCGACGATGGGCGGTTCATGAGGGCATTGAAACGCGTCCTTGGCACAACGCTCATGCACCAGCCCCGCCAAATTTTGAACGAGCGCGTGACATTCGTAAATATCATTGCCCGGTTCTTGCGACACGTCAAAACACAGGCCGAGGCCGAGACCGGCGATACATTTGATCATGCTATTTCAGGGCGACCAGTGATATTCCACGCTGCTGGCGACCCGCGAGAAACTCAGGCCGAGACGGACTTGCGGGCATGTTACATCGCCGCAGGTTTCAAAGACGTTTCCTTCGTTGACGAACCCGAAGCGGCTGCAATCGCGAGTGGTGCACTCGAACACGCAGGTGAGATCGGTTTGATCGTCGACATCGGCGGTGGCACTTCGGACTTTTCGGTTTTTCGCTCAGGAAATTCTGGCGTCGAAATCCTTGCCAATCACGGGGTGCGTATCGGCGGAACCGATTTCGACCACGCCATCAGCATTGATCGGGTGATGCCCCTCCTTGGAAAAGGCGGCATGCTGCGCAAAGTAATGGGCCCGGGTACGACACCCGTGCCGACGGCGATTTTCAACGATCTTGCGACATGGGAAAAAATCCCGTTCCTGTATACAGCACAGAACCGTCGCCTGATGGATGAAATGGCAAGCCTATCGATAGAACCCGAAAAACTAGGGCGCTTTTCAACTGTGTTGGAGCACGAGTTGGGGCATGAAATTGCGTTTGCGGTGGAGCAAGGCAAAATTGCTGCGAACGCGGAAAATGAAAGCGCTCGGATTGCGCTTGACCAGATTGAAAAAGGGTTATCGGCCGCAATCACGGGTAACGCTTTAGGCTCTGTTCTCGCTCCCTACGCGGCGACTTTGCGGAAGACATCTGACGAGGTGTTGAACCTCGCAGGTTTGGACGCGGCACGCATCGACCGAGTTATCTACGTTGGTGGGGCCAGTCTGATGAAAATGGTAACACACACAATGAACACGCGTTTCCCTAAGGCGCAGCATTCCTTCAGCGAAGTGTTCTCTGCTGTCGCGGACGGCCTCGCACTGGCACATAGGTAGATTCTACCTCAGGGTTTCCAAAAGCAGCCGTTGACGATTACTACGTCAATGGTTGCAAAGTCCGCTTAGCTGACTTTAATCGTGTCGAACGGTGGATTTTCGGGTGCTGCACTGCCGCAAGTCCGGTTTGAGTCCTTTTTACCGATTTTCTGCGTCGCAGCCAAAGTCAGCTTTCGGGAAACGTGCAAAACTGACCCTGAAATTACGGCCCAAAGCTGCCGTCCATGCATACGAACTTCGCTGCAATGCAGCTTCCCGAAAGCGGACGTTGGCATTGGTGTCTGACGTCATACACGTTTCGCAATCGATACATTCACCCCGTCCAAGGACGCGCCTGCTTGATCGCCAGAAGAGCATTGCGATCAAACTTGAACTCGACATCCATCGCAAAGCTATCATCGGTCCCACGATGATAAAGCGCTTGGAAATGATCTTGGATCTTCTTCAATTGTGCAACTAAAACCATCAGATCGATGTAGCTAATGACGGTATCGCCCTCCTTCACCAAACTAGAGCGGCGAATAAAGACGGTCTCATAGAAGCGATCACTTTCGGCATCCACATTCTGAAGTATCACAATCTCTTCTGAGATCTGATCACCCTCGGGATTTGTGACAAGGTCCTCGCCCTAATACTGCATCACGCTGCAGTTAACCGCATCGCAGCGATCCTACCAAACGATATCGCCCCGACCAACAACGGCCCAAACCGGCCATTCGACAGCGGGCGAGTTCAATCAGTCGCCGCCCCGAAAGCCGACATTGGTGCAGGGTGTAACATCTTAGCTTGAGCGGATGACTGCAATGCCGGACAAACCCGACACTGGCGATTTTTCATCCAATGGCTGCTTTTCCAAGACTGCACATCAACGGAATATACCAAGGGCGGATTGCGGTCATTTGTTGGGGATGCAAAATCCATCTGCCCAAATTCCGCAAAGCGGATGTTGTCACTAGATTGATACGTTTTTTTTGTTGTGTTGATGCAGCGGCGTCAGAAGTTCGGATTCCAGAAAGTGACGGACCTCCATCGAGAATGTGACCCAAGCCGGTTCATGCTCCAAGAGAATGTGGTTGTCGCTATCCATGGGAACCAAGCGAGCGCCCGGAATTTCTCTCGCCAATCTCTCACCCTCTGCGAAAGGCGAGATGCGGTCTCCGCGCGCATGGCAAACGAGTGTTGGCACGCTAACTTGTCCCAGCAATTCACTGATGTCGATATGTGAAAGCGCATATCGAATACGAACGGCGTTTTCCGGCGGAGTGCCGATGCGCATCATCTCATTGTACCAGTCCATCTGCCGTTTCGAGCCACCCGGTATCAGGTTTGACGTAAAAAGGGTTCGCAGCGAAGGTTCGTCGCGGCCCCAACCAAAGCGGATCAGGCTTTCAACGGCTTTTGAAGCTTCTCGTGCATCGTCGCCCCTATTTGCCATACCCGTCACCTAGCCACCCAGAAGAATAAGGCCTCGGACGCGATCGGGCCGGCGCAATGCAAGGTCAATGGCAATCGGAGCGCCTTGTGAAATTCCAAGAACCACGGCCGGCTCTTCGACACAGGCATCCACAACGGCATCCACGTCACTGCGAAACGTGTCGAAGGATATATCCCCGCAGTTCCAATCTGAAAGTCCTTTGCCCCGTTGATCGTAGCGCACAAACCTGTGCGCCTCGGAAAAGAATTCCAGGAAGTGGTGCCATACCGGGCTGTGCTCTTCGAAGGCCAGGTGAGTCATCCAGTTGGGGGTCTTTAGCAGTGTCGGACCCTTACCGGTTACTCAACACGCAATAGATGTCCCATCGTTGGCTGTGACCCGGCAGATTGTTTGCCGAGGCCGGTCTGTGCTGAAAGGTGTTTTTGGCTCTACAACAGACGGGTTGTCCAATGCCTGGAAAGTGTCCGGTTCGGGGTCTACTCCGAGTTCGGTACGTATAAGCTCGCGGCAATATTCTGCGTACTTTCGCGCCTCACTCAAAGCGCCAGAGGCGACATAGAGTTCAATGATCTGCCTATGGACATCTTCCTGATGGGGGTCGATACAAAGTATGAGCTTTGTGTTGTTTAGAGCCTCCTCGAAGCGGGATGTCCGACGGTAATGATCAGTCAGACGACCGAGAACCGAGAGTGCCTGGGCTTCGAGATGGCGACGCTCTGCTGCAAGCCAGTCATCGAAAGCATCGTCGCGAAGGTCGATGCCATCCAAAAATGGTCCACGATACAATTCGGCCGCCTTTTCGAGATCGGAAACTTTGGCGCTCGACGCCAATTCAGTGAACTCCAATACGTCTGTTCGAAGTACCGCAGAATTAAGTGCGAGCGTGCTCTCACCCACAGATTCCAGCGCGTTTGGAGCGATTTCGGCCCGGATCGCGTGAATGACCTGACGCAAGCTGGTCCGTGCCGATGCTTCTTCAGACCCGCTCCACAAAAGCGCCGCGATCTCATTTCTGGATATCGGGCGTTTCGGACGGGTGGCCAGAATGCCAAGCAGTCCAATCGCCTTGTTTCGGCCAAGACGGACCGTTTGGCCTGTGCTTGATGCCTGAACAAAAGGTTGACCAAGAAGACAAAGATCGTGGGTTTGATTATTCATTTGGGCGCTACTTCCTAGTTCTTGCGAGCGTAACAGATTGTGCACTGTCGTGCAGGACCACCGTAACGGCGCCGTTACGGAAAGGGTTTGGGGTTCTCTGGAGTTCTAGGTTTGGAGAATCAAAATGCGACGTCAATATTGGTCTACATTGCTTGCACTGGCCTTGGCTGCAGGGCCGTCGTTGGCGGAAACAGAAGATCACGGTCTATTGGGATGCCCCGAACATGCGCCTTCACTACACTTGGCCGTGATTTTTCTTCAGAGCATGGACATGGCGCCGACCGTCGTGCCCTGCCCAAAACGTGTTGACGATGTGCGTCTTAAGCGGCTTTATTTTGAAGGGGTTGGCGACAATCCAGAAGAAGAAGTCGTTGCAGCACTCTTTGTTCGGTCGACAGGCGAGATACTCGTTGACGCAGAGATGAACTTTGAGGACCCGGTGGATTTAAGTTACTTCGTTCACGAATTGGTTCACATGCGGCAGATGGAAGCTACATCGACTGCGGTGTGCGTTGGCGTCCTCGAAGCCGAAGCTTATGCAATTCAGGCAGCTTTTTTACGAGACCAAGGACTTCCGCGTGAAGGTCTATTGTTTGACCTCATGGGCCAACTCCAGGCCGGTTGTGCCTCGCGCTACTAGTTACTTGGTAGATAGAAATCAACTTTGAGACTGATCAGTTTCGCACTTTCTGCATGCGCGTGTTTACGTTCACTAGGAACCGCCAACGGCGGTAGCTTTCATTGAGCTACACTGATGACTTCCCACTACAACGCGTTTTGTGTGCGCAACGAAAGTCTTCTTTTTCAGGCCGCAGTGCAGCAACTGTTATTGGCCAACGGCTGCTTAGAGCCGACGTTTAGAGATCCATTTAAGAGCCTCTCCAGACCGGACAATAGTACGCGCCGCCGCAAAACTAATCAGACCAAGTCATGCGGCCTCTAAGCGTGTAACAGAGCCGTCAGTAAGGTGGGTTTTAACTCATCTTACGTTGTTGCATCAGTCACAACAGCAAAATAACTTTCCATTGTATCCAAGGATTGACCTATGGCCTGCGTCTAACCACCGTGATGCGTATGATAACAAGCGACGAAGACCTCGCGGCGGCGGCTGCAAATGGCGACGGACAGGCTTTTGCCAGCCTGCTTGATCGCCATTACGATCGTCTATTTGCCTTTTGCTTCAGATTGACTGGCGCACGCGCCGAAGCAGAAGATCTTTGCCAAGATATATGCGCAGCCCTGCCCGCCAAACTCGCTAGCTATCAACGCCGCGCAAAGGTCACAACATGGCTTTACCGCGTCGCCGTCAACGCAGCACACGACAGGCGGCGCAAACGCGCCACTTACGTCAAAGCAACAACTGGCTGGGGTGATTGGGAAACCAACCGTACCGCCGCAAACCACGACAGCAACGCACAAATCGATTGGCTGACCCAAGCGATGAACCAATTGACCGACGACCTACGCGACACACTTGCCCTTGTGCTTGATGACATGACCCATGCCCAAGCCGCCGAGGTGTTAGGCGTCAGCGAAGGCACCATCAGTTGGCGCATTTCAGAAGCCAAAAAAGCCCTACGAGCGATCAAGGAAAAGGAGGACGTGGCATGAACAATGACCTAGACGACCTCAAGGCCATGATGGACACAGCAACGCCCCGGCCCGATGCGGCACGACGGGCGGACGATCTAGCATTGGCGCAGAAAAATTTCGATGACTTCCAAGGATCGCGCGATGGCCTGCGTCCTACCCCTGTAACCGAGGCAAAGGGCCTCTGGACAGGAGTTAAGACCATGCTGAACACATTCACAACCAAAGGTGGGTTGACCGCAACCACAGCACTTGTCGCCGTTGGGTTCCTCTACATCGTCCCTCAAGTCATGGATGGCGGGCCGGAAAGCCGTGCACGCGATCTTGGAACCGACTTGATTATCCCGACTGCAGAACCCGTCGCGCCAGTCCCAATTCCACCTACCATTAGTCAAATAGACCCACAATTGCGCGACAGTAATGAGGATAAAATTGGAGAGTCCTTTGCCCACACCTCGGGGCAGCCCACTGTCAACCAAGAGGCTCCTCAGGTCGAAATGGCCGAGCTCGCAGCTCCACAGGAAACCGAAATCGCGCCAACCGAACGGCAGCACGTGGAACCATTACGCGAAATCACGCCCCCACAGGTACGAAACCGTAATGTCGATTTTCAAGGATTCGGCATAGAAGGCGAACAAACCGAAGGGGTAGCGCCTGATGCGGCTCTGTCTGCGACGGTTTCTCCAGCACCAGAAGATCGCCTACTTTTAAATACCACTGGCTCAGCTCGTATAGGACTAGGTTATGCGCCTGACGGCATTGTGCAAAAAAGACCCACAGAAGATCTCTTAATTGACCCGCAGTCCGACACAGAAACCTTCTCAACCGAAACTCCCAACGCCCTCAAAATTACCTCTACGGAACCTGTCTCTACCTTCTCCATCGACGTGGACACGGCAGCTTATTCGGTCGTGCGTTCGTCTCTCAACCGGGGCCAACACCCCCCCACACAGGCGGTTCGGATCGAAGAGCTGATCAATTACTTCCCCTACGATTACCCAACCCCCGACACGGGCGAGGCGCCATTCCGCCCGACGGTCAGCACCTTCCAGACCCCATGGAACACAGACACCCAACTGGTGCACATCGCCCTCCAAGGTCAAATGCCCGCGTTGGAGGATCGACCGCCACTGAACCTTGTGTTCCTCATCGACACTTCGGGTTCCATGAACCAACCGGATAAGCTGCCATTGCTGAAGCAATCCTTCCGGTTAATGCTGGACCAATTGCGTCCACAAGATGAAGTCGCCATCGTCGCCTACGCAGGATCAGCGGGCCAAGTCCTTGCCCCGACCCCGGCATCTGATCGGTCCGCGATCATTGACGCCATCGACACCCTACGACCGGGCGGCGGCACCAACGGGCAAGGCGGGTTGCAACAAGCTTACGCAATGGCCGAGACAATGTCAGAAGACGCTGAAGTTGGCCGCATCCTGCTGGCCACAGACGGGGATTTCAACGTTGGCATCAACAGCCCTGACGCGCTCAAGGATTTCATCGCCGACAAACGGGATACGGGCACCTACCTGTCTGTCCTTGGTTTCGGTCGGGGCAATCTGGACGATGCAACGATGCAGGCATTGGCGCAAAATGGGAACGGCACAGCGGCCTATATCGACACATTGTCAGAGGCACAAAAAGTGCTGGTGGATCAGCTCTCTGGTGCATTATTCCCCATCGCAGGTGACGTGAAAGTTCAGGTGGAATTCAATCCTGCACAAATCGCCGAATACAGGCTAATCGGATATGAAACGCGTGCGCTAGCACGTGAAGACTTCAACAATGACAAAGTCGACGCAGGCGAACTTGGGGCCGGTCATGCGGTGACGGCCATCTACGAAGTCACCCCCGTGGGCAGCCCGGCACAGCTCAGCGATCCGCTACGCTATGCGCCAAACACTGTCGCAAGCCAATCAGACGAAATAGGGTTTGTGAAACTGCGTTACAAAGAACCAGGCGAAGACGTCAGCCAATTGTTGGAAACACCGATCGTCGGACAATCCATTCCTGGAACAGAGGCGAATTTTGCCGCAGCCATCGCCGGTTTCGGGCAATTACTCCGGGATGATCGGTATCTCGGCGATTGGGGCTACGATGACGCCATAGCATTGGCCAACGCGAACCGAGGCGAAGATGCCTTCGGTTACCGAACAGAGGCGGTGCAACTGATGCGACTGGCACAAAGTCTGTCACGCTAATGCACGGGCTCAGAATTGTTAGTGGGATATATGAACGAGGGAACTATCAAGTGATCCTGGAGAACGGAGCGAATTTTGATTTCTATAAAGACCGGGGTAGAAACTCTCGCTCCAGCAACCGTGTGCTTCGATGATCTCATGGCGCCGAAACACAGGGTGCACGTAAGTGACTTGACGACACTCCTTCATGGCGCGCACGCGCGCACGTTTTGTAAGAGCCTTGTACGCAGCCTTATCACTTAGAAATTTGCGTCACGTGGAGGATGGGCCCCATTAAAAATGGGAAGATTGCCGCGGGGCCTGGGCGTTTTTCGCCAGTCTTGTCGATACCTGTAAGCTAAACGGAGTCGAGCAGTGGGCATATTTCAGTTGGTTATTTGAGAAAGCCGAACAGGGTTTTCCTGTTGAACGGTACAGTGAGCTCTTGCCATGGCATTGCCCGACGGGGTGGTTTGGGGGCGAGAAATTTGGTTGAAATGGCGGAAACCGGACTTTGAATGCTGCCATCTCGGGAATGACAGTGAGAAACACAACCATTTTCCACCTGCTGCAACCATAGTTCTTGCTTTGATTTTCTTTCCGCATAAATCAATCAAAGATCCGTAGGAGAAACCACGTTGTCAGCTTTACTCATCGCTTTTGATCTTTTGCCGCGCGAGACAGCAACGTCTTACATGTCACGGCTGGCCTCGGCAAACGGGATGGATGCCGCAACTCTCGGACGTGAGACAGGGATAAACTTTAGCGATGTAATCAATGGTGACAGCAGCGCTTTGGCAGGCCTAGCTGTACTGGGGGCGACTGACCTGGAACAGCTCGCCGCTTGGTCATACCTTCATCAAGACAGCCGACACTCCCTGTTCAGAGGTGAAACGTTTCTCGGCAAGGCAGTGAAGAACCCACAGGTACGCGGTTGTACGGCCTAGTTACAACAAGATGAGGCCCGTCATGGCGCAATGTATTTGCGCGGTCATTGGTCTATCCCCCATGTGAGCGCTTGCGTTGAACATGGTTTGCCGATGGTTCAGCTCTGGAGAGAACCCAGAATCTACCCTCGTTATGATTGCGCTAAACAATTCGACAACATCAAAGATCACGTATTGCGGGGTGACTTAGATCCTCAACCCAGAAAGATAACCGATTTTGATAAGTGGCTGGACAACCGCCTTTCTGAAGGGAGCGGTGACGTCTGGCTCGATCAGTTCCCGTTGCATGCAGCAGCGACGTTCTGCCATTTTCTAGGCCATGCATTGTTGCGCCACCTCACGACAGCGCCATCTCGCGTGCGTCGTGATGATCGCTGGCTTGTCTATGAGCTAGGTTTCAGAGTTGCTTCACAAGGTGAACTGGCAATTCGCCGGGCCCTTCGTGACCTCCAAGAATTACCTGGCGGCCCGAGTGACGGTCCCCAAAAGCTCTTTCCAATTCTCTATGAACGGCTTTCCCGAGAACACCTTCATGACCCGGAATACGATGAGTTTCGCCGCGTCGTTCGTGAACATCTTCTCGAGACATGGCCGCTTGGACCAGGAGATGAGCTCTTTGGGGAGCCGATCACTAAACGACACTTACACTCGATAAAGACGGCCTCCAGGGCAACAGGCATTGATGCGCGCCGCCTTCGAAAAACGCTCGAAGCTGAAGGCCTGTTGAGTGAAGCTATGCGACAACGTCCCGATGCGTGGGCCTTGTTTGACGCCGCTAATGCCCAGCAATTTCTTTCAGAAGCAAAGACACTTGTTGATGCCAAGGCATTTCAAGAGGCCATGTGTATGTCACGGTCCCAGTTTAACCTCCTTGTTGCCGACGGGGTCCTGGTACCCGCGGTCCCTGATGCGAACGTAAAAGCAATTTGGGATCCTATGGCCGGGGCAAACTTGATCGACCAACTCCTCAAAGGCGCTGTCCTTCTTCGTAAAGCACAGCACAGTTGGTGCCATATCGGCAAGGCTACAGCCCGGTTGAAGATCGGTCCAGGGATCTTAGCAAGAGCCATTATCGACGGACGCCTCACAAGCGTAGGAAATCACGCAGATTTCGACGACTATGCTGCGGTTTATGTTGATTTCGAGGCCGTGCAGGCTCTTTTTGATAACGATGGACCGAGGGCGATGTCACTCGAACGGTTTGCAAAATCGGCCGGCATCAACCAGCCAAGTCGCCTCAAACGCCTCATTAAGAATAGGCATACGACAGCGACAAGAATGCAGAACCCAAAGACGAAGGCTCAACAAGATTACATCACAGACGAAGATTCCGCGAATTTTCATGAAAGGTATTTTACTCCAAGGACCATGGCCCTCCACTTTGAGCAGAGCTGGCAAAAGATTTCCGCGCAGATGCGGCGTCGGTCAATTCGCGCTTTTTCTCCAGATGGAGAAGACTACGGGAGCATTTATTTGCGTGCCGACGTACCGATTGACAATGAGTACAATCATTTCCTAATCTAAAGAATCTCACACTAATGAAATGGTCGATTACACTTTTCCAGTCTCGAACAGCGACAAGCGGCGGCTGCGGCTTTTGCTTGGCACTAAAATGAAGCCGCGTTTCGACGGAGGTCAGATACAATAGAACGTCAATTCGGTCGTCGATGAAACACGTGATCCGCAGGGTCTCGCAAATGGGTGCCTTGTCCTTTCGTTCCCGGCAAAAATACAGGTTCTCTTTGGAAATTCCTGCTCGCGAGAAAAAGGAATGGTGGTCGAGCCACTCCTTGGTTTTCGCCTCGGTTTTCGGACCACATTTTGAAACCAGGAACACATTTTCGTGGAATTTGGTATCGGCAAGGAAGCGGATTGAAGTGGCTGCCGCCTCAACCTCTGGCGTGTTTAAGTAGTTTCCGCCAAAAAACGAGGTGTCGGCATGGTGCCCAACCTTCTTCATGATCACCCCACCGATATCAAGTCCGAGCCGATCAATTTGCATAGCGGTCATAATCTGGTCCCTTCTTTTCCGAACCTACGATTTGGGGTTAATCGGCTCACGGTCTAATCCTAACAGGCCAGCTATGGGCGCGCGGCGACGGCTTTTGGCGAAAGACCGATTGGGCC
This sequence comes from Paracoccaceae bacterium, assembly GCA_039984715.1. Lineage (GTDB taxonomy): Bacteria > Pseudomonadota > Alphaproteobacteria > Rhodobacterales > Rhodobacteraceae > JABSSA01. Next base: position 263,237 of record JBDWUA010000015.1, read on the forward strand.
ATATTGCTGAGACCGGCACTAGTGCCTGCTTGCCTCAACATCTTAAGTCCAGAGAAATCGACGCTGACCCCGCCACAGCTGGCAAAAACCACCCGTAGGTTTTTCGGCCCTTGGTTTCGGTCTGTAATGCTGGCGTCTTCGGGCCAACGGAAAATGCGCGATACGCCCGAAAATTGATCGGGGACGTCATATAGCGCTTCCGCGTGCGAATTGATCAGCCAATTCGGTGTGTATCGAGCTGTTTTGAACGCGTTTTCGGAGGTCAAGAATTTAGCCAACAATCCCCAACGAAAAACATCGTCCAATTCCTTTAGAATTGAAAGATCAGGGCGTTCGATGAGGCGCGAGAAGTTCTTAGTCATGTCGCATGAAAACGACCGCGCTACAGAATTGATCTGCCCATTGGCACTGATTTGACCGCTCGCGTCGAGATGTTCGGCTTCGTCCAGCAATGCAACGTTGGCCCGGCGGAATAGAAATAACCCATCATCTTCAAGAACTTCATGAACACCAGCCGTAAACCAGTAACGCGTCAGGCTACCAGAACCAAGCGATCCCTGTTCAAGAAACGACGACAGATTGCGTTGGAGAACCGATGGCACGCCCGGTATCTTCATCTGTCCATTCGACAGATATTTAAGCATCACATCGGCTTGCATCATTTTCGCAGAGGGGCTGGTTCCATGCGGAATTCCGAGGGTTTTTGCGTACATAGGCGTGCTGCAAATCCGTGGCCAATGAGTGGTGTAATCCTCCAGCTGCGATGTCTGCGCCAGTTTGCTAATCGCGGCAATAGCCTCGGGGATGGGGTCAATCGTCACGCCTGCGGAGGTGATTGTGCGCGTGATCACAACCCGGCCTGTCGCGTCAACACTTTGGGTTTGTGGTGCGTACATATGGAGCGCGTGACGCAACATGACGATGAGATCGTCTATGTCCAAGGGGCTAAGGCCCGCTGATTTTCGGCCCAGCAGAATGATGTCGCCGGAAGGGTCAACCATGAAGCCGTCCAGCCGCTTTAATCCATAAAGTCGCCGGGCATCCTGGCCACATTGCGCGACGGACGCACACCGTTTGAGGCTGCGTTCGATCGCGGCGAGGGACACCACAAAGTTGATTTGGTCTTGCGAGACGACCGTATCAGGGGCGCAGTCATTGATTGTACTTTGGGCCAAAGTCAGCACCGGGAATGCGACGGCCAGCAAGGCGATGATGGCTAATTTTCGCCAAAGCCTCTTCATGGGGTTATCCTGCATCCGCCAGCGGCTTTGGGGTCGCAAGACCCGATCCGGCTGCGCAGACGCGACAGATTTGATTGCTTGGGTGTTGCGCCATGTTGGATTGTCACCCCTCCGGTTTTAGGGACAGCCCATGGACTTTGAGCCGGCTTTGAGGTATTGAGACTGTATAGTCGGCGCAGCGTTTCTTGGACCGGTTTTGGCGGGTAGTAGAGCTTCATGTCGAGGTCTTGCTGAAACCCATAGGCTTTGGCGGGCTCAACCAAATGCCTTGAAAAACGATCCTCGGCCAATTGCTTGATAAGATCTTTGCCAACGTCTTTTGCAACGCCAGACAGGTTCAACCGAGGTGTGCCAATCAGAAATACAGGCACGCGTCGCGCCGGAAGTGGGGCCGCGGAGGCCCGAAGATGAAAGCCAAATGGGGTAGAAATTGCCGTCGTCTCGAACCGCATACCGGGACGCGGTATGTGCAAAATGCCGGGCTTGATCGGCCTTACTATATTGTCGGTCACGATTTTTGACGTCGTTTTCGCCAGTGATCGGGTGAACAGGATTGTCGAATATAGATCAGCCGGAGGCTCGGTGGCCGCTCTTAATGTGTCCACGATGGATTGGTCAGTAGCCCGCCAGATCGGTGCCTGCCCCCATGACACCGCCGCATCGAGTAATATTCCCGTCACAGGCTTGTCACGCAACGCCCATTGAACCGGATAGCGGGCGAATTCTGTTGCCAAGAGCGTCGTTGTTAAGGCCCATTGTTCCATAAAAGCCTGAGCGTCCGCAAGAGTTGCACGGGCCTCTAGCGGTTCGAGTTTTGGCAGTTTTCCAATAAATTCTTGGTAGTAGGGATCGGCGCTTTGGTAAGCTCCGCTGGTCCAATAGTCCTCACGATTGCCAACGCCCGCCAACCCTGCCTGTGCAATGCGTTGATTTCGGTAGATTATTTCCCACGATTTACGCAGGAAACGGTCGTTTAGCGACAAAGACATATGCCAGTGCGGGCCGTATTTTTGATGCCAGCGCGGGTGTTGTGGGCGCAGGTCCGTGCGAAATCCGGCTCCGGTATGCGTCCAGATTATCGGCCGCGCGAGCGGCGCGCGTGTGCTGACATAACCCTGATCGGACAGGATCGACGTTAATTCGGCTTTTTCATTGAAACGAAAGATCGAAAGTCCGGCAGCACCGTTTGGCACGATCACCACCCGCCAGGACGGCACCATTTGCGAAGCTTCCGGCAATCGTTGCACAGGTTCGTCAAAACCAAGCCGGAAAAGGCGACCCGTTTCATCAAAGACTGCAAAATCTCGGGCGTTTTCTCGTCCAAGCGTGCGTGCTGGCAAAACGGCGATCTGTTCGGTGGATGCTGCGAGATCAATTCTGAGGAGTGTGTTGGCCGAACGGTCATAAATCAACCGATCACCGTCCGGCAACAGGACAAGGGTTTCCGGGCTGTTGGGCAAGTGCCAATAAGCGGGGTTTGTCGATGTTTTGGTGAAATCAAGAGCTGTCGCAGGAACTGTCGTCAGCGCGACCGAAACAAGACTGCGGCACAAACAAGCTAGAATTGACATGTCACCCTCTCCTTTACTGCGCCTCCCAGTATATCACGTCACAAAAGCCCCGGATCAGCGCGCCGTCGTTGCGAGGTGGTTCAAGGCATCAAATAGCGCCCGATCTATTACCAGTCGGGAGACCAGACCGAACCGAATTGCCTGCAAAAGTGTTTTCGCACGTTCGGCACCGGATCCGAGCGCGATCACGCCCTTCCTTGTCCTGCCGTTGGCCCGTTGCGCAATTATGCGAATATTCTTGAGCCGTATCCCGGTCCAAATATCTTGCATGACGCGGGCTTCGCGCTGTTCTTCGGGGGTAAGTTTTTCGCCCGACAACAAAAGGTTGCCTGCAAATTCCCCGACAAACCAACGCTTGATCTTTTCGTGATTGACCGCAATTCGGGCGGTAAGATCCGGTCCTCGCGGGGTTACGATTTTCAAAAAATCCTGCAAGTTGTGCCCAAAAGGCGCGCCATCTTGCCCTGCCCCGGTCACGACCGTGCCAAACACACCGGCAGGGTATTCGTCGGGCCGGTTCAAATACCCGCCAAGCACATTTCGGTAGGCAGCCGAGCTTTCCAACATGATCTCGGCGAATTTCACCCGCTCGTCATCGTCGCTGGCATACTCAAACGGAATGAAGGCATTCAGGCCTAATGCATTTGCGCGGAATAACCCGCGATCAGTTCCCGCGCGTTCGTTCACACTGTCGGCAATGGCGGTCGATGTATATTGCCCGCGTCCGGTCCGAAGGTTCCCGCAGGTTGGATAAAAGACTGGTGCCGAGCCGTCGAAATGCTCGAAATCTATGTTTTTCGTGGCGTGGAACACGCCCCCGCCCCAAGTCACGCCGATTTTATCTGCACCAGACAACCATCGGGTCAATACTGCGCCGACGCCCGCGCCAAACTGGTTATGGTCGGTTTCTGATTGACCATCATCAGGCACCAGCGAATTGTCCAACACCTCGATTTCGTGCAAAGCAATTTCGTCTTGATCAATTTCCAACCCCTGCAACGCCGTCAAAAGTGCCGGTACGTTTCGCTCAAACTGCGCCACAACCGCCTCGGCCGTCGGGCTGAGTTCACCGGAAAACCGATAGGCCTCAATAAGCAAGTTTTGCGCCTTGGCTGAAGCTATGGCTCGACTGATCGTCGGTTGAGATGTCCCCAGCCGCACCGCCAGTTTTGCCTGATTGATCTGCGCCCCGTACTTTGCAATCAGCTTAGCGACAATCAGCGTCAGATCTTGTTGCGAGATTTTGCTTCCCATTACCCACCTTCGATTGCTTTCCAAAATAATGGATCGTCATCCGCGACTTGTAAAGCTAAAATTCATCTGTGAATATTTTATATATTCCGATGTATTGACTTGTCGGAAAATTCCCCAATACTGGTTCCCAATTTGATAAGGGGACGATGGTGATTAAATTCCCGCTACTTATATTCGCTCTGTTTTTTCCCGGCTCAAGCCTTGCAGAAGTGTTCGAGCAAGAACTGTACTCGACTGTATGGCGGGTATTCAGCCATCCCAATTCGCTCAATTCAGTCACCAATGAAGCGAGCACGCTGAACTATTCAGTTTCAGAACTGGGCTGGGTTTCAATGGTCGCCAAAGACTTGGTTGTTCGCGATCTTACACATATTGATGCGATTTCTTTGAAAGTTGTCGTGCATGCGCCATCCAATGCCACGTTGCGCGTGACATTCAGCGACCTAGACTCGCAAACGCGGCAACAGGAAATGCACTGGTTGGATTTCAAGGCGCTCTTGTCGGAGAGCGGCGGTAAGAGAATGACGATGCCGATGTCAGAGCTAAAGCTGAGCTATGGCACCGGAGCACGTCACAATGATCAGATCTGGGATCCAGCAAATCTAGCAAGTTTGGAGCTTAACTTCGTTGGAACGGGAAAGACGGCGCGAGGGTCGGTTTCCATTGAAACGATATCATTTCATGAGCGCGACGAGAGTAATTAAACTCATCCGCCATGGAGAAAAAAGGCAATTTTCGGGGGAAATGTCATGCAAATCAAAACAGAGACAAAATGGCTCTTTGCAGTTGTCAATGTATGTGGCGCGGCCATCGCCGCGTCCATATGGACACTTCCAACTCTGCGCCCTGAATGGATCCCCGACCTTATCAGCCTTTGCATCATTACGCTGACCTTCACCAATCTGACGTTTATTCTTTCTGCAGCGATTTGGTCAGGAACTTTATCACGCGTAACGAAAGCTGGGTTCGACGGTTCTGTTTCGGCATTGAATTATTTAACACGAAAACTTCGTGAGACCAATTGGACTTTGCCTCTCATGTTTGCCTTGTATCTGGCCGGAGCAGTTGCGCTTTCAGAAGCGAAAATCGCACCAGACTACACGCAATGGCGCAGTTTGGACGGCGAAACGCTCAGCTTCTTTGCACGGTATACTGGCGTACTTGTGGTTTCACTTGTGGTGATGCTTGGGTTGGTTTGGCTTTTGCGTGGCTGGTACAGGATGACTTTCGCAAACCTAGAAGTCGTTGAGAAGCACTATGCCTCTAGCGTTGCGCGTGCAATTTGCCTCGTTCCAACGGCGACCGCACTTGCGCAGGTCATCAGTGCCTTGGTGTCCTTTGAAGGGCTTGCGATGCTTTGGCAACCGCGCCTTGGAGAGACTGTCTATTTGGATGTTTCGCTGGCGTGGTCTGACATTCTGGGTGCCTCTGGAGAGGCCGCACGCCGTCCTTTTGAATTAATCCTAACAGGCGCAGATCTGTGGGCCGGTATTTTCGCAATCGCTCTTAGCCTCGGAATTTGGTTAAGCGCAAATTTCGCGACCCAATTGGTGATGAATGGGCAAAAACCAACCATTGCCAGCATTGCTGTCGTTGTGATGGTCGCTTCTGTTTCTATCGCTACCGCTTGTTATTTTCACTACGGCGCTACGGCCACTCAGGCGGACTTGCGTGCAGGAGTTGCCGAGACGGATCAAACTGTCGAGGCTTACCGCACCGAAGATATGCGAAATCTAGATGGGCTGGCCAATGATGCCGATAGCCTAATCCAAAATTACTCATCGCAACTTCGCCGCGAAGTGAAAGAGGCGCTTAATACTGAGTTTCAAACTCTGATCGCCACGTTCGAATCCGGTCTGGCAATCCATGCGGATTTAGACGCCATTGCTGCACAGATGTATGCAAACGAAAAAATCTGGCGGGAACGGCAGGACGACGAGGTCAAGAGCGGGAAATACACCGGTGGCGTCCCGGGTTTTGGTCAAGTGGCAGAAAACCTTCGCGACATTGCGGATGCTTACAACAAGAGTTATCAGTCTTTGCTCGGGTTTTCCGCTTTGCGCTCCGAGATGGTTGCAACGCTTGATGTCCTCAAAATCGAATACAGCGACGCAATTGTCAGCTTTGATTTTGAAATCGCCCGCGGTATTCAGGACAGGATCAATCGCCAATCGCAACAAATCTATACATTGTCACCGGCTGGGATAATGGGTGAATTACTTGCTGTCGTCTCCTCGCCATTGCTAGAGGGCGAGACCAGTCGGAACGGCAATTTGGCGGAAAAACAAGCGGCAGCTTTGGCAGGGTTCGAAGAAGAATTGGCCGTCGCCCAAACATCAGTCGAGGACTACCTAGACGCATGGAAAGAAGGTTTGGCTGCGTTTGGAAGCCAGTCAGCGCCAGAGCGTGTTTTGCCCGGCGATATGCGCCTTGATTTGCGTCAGGAGATCGATAATCTGGAAGCCCTGCGCGACGTAGCCCTGCAAATCGCTGACACCCGCGCAAGAGCTATGGCGGACGTCGAAGCCCAATTGGCCGAAATTGAAGCCGGGAATGCAGGCACCTCCAAGATCGGAATCAGCGGCTTGTTAACCTCCCTCGCCTTGATCCAAGACGGAGCGGTTCTAGCCGATGACATCGACGGCGCTCGCCGGGATCTAAAGCAACTAGCCGCCTTCGATCGCGCGCCCATAAAAGAGCGGGTGTCAGCGTTGGAGCTTTCCAAAGGCAATATGGAGGAGCGCTTGGCGGAACCGTCGCAATATCAACCTCTAGCCGATTTCAAGCAATTACCGCCCTTGTTGACCTTGCTTACATATTGGCAAATTGGCCTTATCTATATTGCCCTTCAGATTACACTCGATCTGTTCACTCTAGGATTGGTTTGGGTTGTCAGTAGCTTACACAAACGAAAATCGGGAAATGGAGAATTTGAACTTGCGTCTTCAGCAAAGTGAACGATCCCCGCTGGACAAAAAATAGCGAAATTAGCGTGTTTATTTTGGGGAAGACATCGTCTGACAGCCCAATTTCGAGGTCGAACATCGTGTTTAAATTGCTTTCGCTTTGTTTCCTTTCGTTAAGTCGTGCATTGACACGTTAAGTTTCCGCTTCATACCAAACAGTTGATTCCCTTGGATGAACCTTAAGTAGGCGGTCCATTGCCGCCGTTGGCCACGTTATCTCGATGCTGCGGTCGAACTTACAGTTTGCGGGACTAAGTTAGCTTTTGCTGCGGCTGCGCTAATGGCGACTTTTGAAAGCTCAAGGCGCTTCGGCCAAGAAACGTCCCCACAACCACATTGGCTTAAGAACGACATAGTCTGTCGGTGAAACTACTGGTTATGGTCGACGGGCAACTCAATTTCAGACCGCCCGTTTCTGGGTTTCTTGGGTCCGTCGGCGCCATCCTCGGGCAAGTCGAAGAAGTTAATTACTTTGATGACCTTCAACAGAAGCCAGCCCACTACTTTCTTCAACACAGGAACCACTTCAAGGAAATCAACCAATTTAGGCGAAACTGAATAGTAGACACGTATGAAAATTCGTCCTGCCCAGTTTTGGGACAATTTCACGTCGCGGTATCTGCATAACTCGCGCACTTCTTGGCTCTGAGCCCCGAACACCTACGTGGCAATAAAACAGCCGATCTTTTCAAATCGCGTGAGGTTATTCTCGAGGCCTGGGAATTCCGAAACGTCAGATTTTCCGCAGTTGCTGCAAATCGATGCCGGTCTCAAACCCCTTTTGTTGCAGAAATTCGACGATTTTTTCTGTCGCTACGTTTCCTTTTGCACCCGGAGCAAATGGGCATCCACCTAGTCCACCGACTGCGGCATCAAAAACCCGGACGCCGTGTTGCAGGCAGACATCGATATTCTCAAGCGCGCGGCCGTGAGTGTCATGAAAATGACCTGCCAACTGTTCGGCGGGAACCGAGACAAGTAACTCCTGCAGCACTTCGGTTATTTTGTCAGAGGTGCTTGCGCCAATAGTGTCGCCCAGTGAGACCTCATAGCACCCCAATCTGAGCAAATCTTCCGTAACTGAAGTAACTGCGGCAGGTTCAATTCTGCCTTCATAAGGACAATCAGTGATACACGAAACGTAACCGCGCACCTTTATGTTGTTCTGCGATGCCAGTTCCAAAACAGGCTTAAATCGTTCAATGCTCTTAGCGATCGAGCAATTGATGTTCTTTTGGCTGAAACGTTCAGACGCCGAAGCGAAAATTGCGACTTCCGTTACGTTCGCGGCGATGGCAGCTTTGAGACCTGTTACATTTGGAACAAGCGCTGAATAGGTTGTCGCTGAACGTCGTGCGATACCTTGAAACACGTCCGCTGCATCGGCGAGTTGCGGGACCCAGCTGGGTGACACGAAACTGCTGACTTCTATTTTTTCCAATCCTGCCTGAGCCAAGCCGTTTACCATCGCAATCTTTTGCTCGGTCGGTACGAATGCGCTCTGGTTTTGAAGGCCGTCTCTTGGGCCCACTTCAAAGATGGTGACTTTTTCGGACATTAGTTTCCCCGCACCTGATTGGGTAGCCAGGTCACCAATTCTGGTAGTGTAATGAAGAGCACCAAAACCAACAACTGCAGTGCAAAGAAGGGCATGATCCCGCGATAAACTCGCCCGATGCTTATGCCCTCTGGCAAAACTGCTTTTAGATAGAACAAGGTGTAGCCAAACGGGGGTGTGATATATGCCATTTGTGCGGTGATCATGAACAAGACGCCAAACCACAGAGGATCATAACCAAGCGTATCAACGATGGGCAGGAACACAGGCACACATAGTAGGATGATGCCTATTTCATCCAAGAATAACCCCAAGAAAATCAAGATCAACAGCATGACCATCAACACCACCAAGGGCGAGGCATTTAGCGTTTCGATATAAAGCAGCATGGAATCCGGCGCGCCCGTCGCGTTGAAAGCCGAGATAAATGCCTTTGCGCCAATAGTGATCCACATGATCATGGCGGTGACCCGAAGCGTATCACCACAAGCTGCGGATACCAGCTCTGGCCGCAACTTCCCCATGAACATGGCAGACAAAAACGTCCCGAAGACACCAACGGCAGCGGCTTCGGTCGGTGTTGCAAGCCCCATGTAAATCGACCCAAGGACCGAAAAAATAACGAAGAAAGGCAAAGCCAAGGCCGTTAGGCTTTGCAGTTTTTCGGCGAGATCCACATCGCCTACGGTCTCCGGTTTAGGTGCCAGATCTGGGTTCAGTGAAACGCGGATCACAATGTAGATGCAATATGTCGTTGCCAGAATAATCCCGGGAACGATGCAGGCGATGAACATTTTCCCGATCGAGATTTGTGCTGTGATTGCATAGACAATTGTCACGACCGAGGGGGGTATCAATATGCCTAGGGTGCCGCCGGCGCAGATCGTCCCAACGGACAGTTCCACGTTGTATTTGCGTTCCAGCATCGATGGCAAAGCCAGAATGCCCATCGCCGCAACGGCCGCACCGACGATTCCAGTCATTGCCGCCATGATTGTGCAAATGACAATTGTGCCAATCGCTAACCCGCCGCTGAGGCGCCCGAACCATTTTTCCATTGCCATATATAGGGCCTCGATAATGCCTGCTTTTTGCAGGATCGATGCCATCAACACGTACAAAGGTATTGCCATGAGTGCTTCGGATTTCATGGTTTTGAAGGTGTTGAGAGTGCCGACAATCAATGCCGAAGGCTCCCACACAGAAACCGTTGTCAAAAACGCAATTGCGCCAAGAACAAAGGCCAGCGGTGCACTTGTGAGCATCAGGGCAACCAATGAGATGAACATACCAGCGAGAATGGTCGTGGAGCTCATCGCTTCGCCTCCTCTTCCAAGAAAACAAAGACCAACTCAGCGAACGACTGCATGATCAGAAGCGCCATCGCGAGTGGCAAGACAGCCTTTGAGGGCCAAATTTGAGGATTCCACGAGGTAAAGCTGGTTTCGCGATAGTTGAAGGAATCCACAGCCAAGGGATAAGCAAACCAAAACAGAATACCGCCAAAAGCCACGGCGAGGATAATCTCGGCAACTATAAAGGCTTTTTTCGTCGTTCCTTGAAGACGGTCGGTCAACAGGTCTACCGACACATGGCCACCGCTATGGAGAAGATAGGGACCACCCAGCAGGAAGAACGGTCCAAACAGCAGCGTAGCAAGTTCGGGTGCCCACGACGTGGGGCTGGCAAAGCTGTAGCGCGAGATGACTTCGTAGAGCATTAATGCTGCAATCGCTAAGACCAACCATTTGGCTGCTTCGAATAGGAACCGGTTCATGGCCGTGATCCCAAGTGCAAGTTTGTGCATTTTTGGATTCCTGAATAAAAAAGGCTCCGCACTGAAATCCGTACGGAGCCTTTGGGAGCACGCCGGATCAGATCAAGCGATAGTCTTCCATCAGCTCTCGCTGGGAATTCATGACTTCAATCGCGAGAGCATCATCGCCAGCCGCGCTTTCCCACGACGCAATTGCTTTGCTACGATTGTCGATCACGTCCTGGGAATCCAGCTCGATGACTTCAACACCTGCTTTGACGAACTTGCCGACGTATTCAGCATTCGACACCATGATATCTTGGCGCAGAGCGCCAGATACTTCGCGCGCGGCAAGGGCAAGCGCTGCGCGATGCTGTTCGGATAGCTGGTTGTAGGCGCCGCTATTGGCAACATAAGCCGTCGCAGTAGTAGGTTGATGAATCCCTGGCAAAACCAAATACTTCGCCACCTCATGCAGACCTGCTTCGTAGTTTGCTTTGATGTCCCCGCGATCTGCGAAATCGATCAAACCTTTGTCGAGCGCGGAGTATACTTCAGCTGTCCCAAGCGGAGAGACAGCCACTCCAAAGTCCGCCATCACTTTGGACGCAAGGCCAACAAAGCGCCCCTTTAAACCGTTCATGTCTGCAATTGAGCGGATTTCAACTTTCGAGTGAATCGGCTCTTCCCCATATACTGTCGGAGCAATGTAAGTCAGCCCCGCCGTTTCATAGGATCTGCGTGCCATCTCAAGCCCGCCGCGCTCATAGAACCAGCTTTCCAGTTGGTCTGCCTGCGGGAAGCCGAAAGGTACCGAGGATGTAAAGCCATGTGTGGGAATTTTTCCGGCAGTATAGCCATCGTAGGTTTTCATGAGCTGGAATGCTCCGCCCCGTACAGCATCAAACGCTTCTCCGTTTGGTACAATGGAACCTCCCGAAAACGAGGTGATGTCAAAAGATCCATTAGTCAATTCGCGCACGCGATCACAGAAGGCTTCTTCATATGACATCGGTGTGGTGTTGCCGCCCCAAAGCGCTTGCATGCGCCAGGAAACTTTCGCCTGCGCTACGGCTGATGTTGCACTTGCCGCAACGATCGCTGGGGCGCTAAGACCGGCCATTGCTGCCGTCTTCAAAATGTTTCTACGTTGGTTATTCATGGTTTCTCCTCCCATAGTAGATTGATTGCTTGCGGCCTGATGGCCGGTTGCCATTTGGCGCTGCTGGATTTGGACAGTTGGTGATTGCTGGAGTTGCACATTCAGCCTTCAACACCGTCCTTAGTGTCGTTTCAGCCAGTCCTTCCTTGGCCTTCTGAGGCTATTCAATTTCCTCCAAAAGTTTCTTGGCTGCGTCGGTTGTCACTTCGCCTTTCTCTGCAAGTCTCTGAGAAATTGCCTTAATTTGTTCGCCCTTCGCTCCGACCGCTATTGCAATATTGCGCGCGTGCAGCGCCATATGACCCCTCTGGATACCTTCGGTAGAGAGCGCCCGAAGTGCTGCCATGTTTTGAGCAAGGCCAACTGCGGCGATAACTGTCGCCAATTGATTGGAGCTTTCGATGCGCATAAGTTCCAAAGCAGCCAAAGCAGCGGGGTGCGTCTTGGTGGCTCCGCCGACAATGCCGACGGGCATCGGCAGCTCAATCGACCCGACAAGATTTCCGCCGGTGTCCCGTTCCCAACGGCTCAAAGAGGTATACCGCCCGTCTTTCGCCGCCCATGCATGTGCGCCTGCCTCAACTGCGCGCCAGTCGTTACCCGTAGCGACAACGACGGGGTCGATCCCGTTCATAATACCCTTGTTGTGGGTCGCCGCCCGATAGGGATCTATTTCAGCAAAGGTGCAGGCCTCGACGATACCGTCTGCCACCCGATCCCCGGCAAATTCCGGTGTCGACAAACTATCGATGCTGATTTTCGCCGAAGCGCGAACAAGTCGTCGATCGGCCAAATTGGAGAGAATTCTCAGGCGAGACTCGCCACCCGTTACCTTTTCAACCAATGGCGCAACCAGCTCTGCCATCGTGTTAACTGTATTGGCCCCCATGGCATCGCGAACATCCACCAGAAGGTGGAGCACAACCATGTTTCCAATCCGCGTGTTTTCAAAAATTTGAATTTCGATGTCCAGACACCCACCGCCCAGACCAACCAAAGTTATGTCTTTCGAATTCGCCAGCGCCAGAATTTCATCGCGCGCCAAAAGTAGACTGTGTTTGGCATTATGCGGATCAGCTATGCCAACCAACTGGATTTGGGATCTCATAATTGGTTGAGAAGCTGACGCCGAAAAGCCCCCGCTCTGCCGAACTATCTTTGCCATGTATGACGCCGCTGCAACGACAGAGGGCTCTTCGACGGCCATCGGAACGAGGTAGTCTTGACCGTTTACCTGAAAGTTTACGGCAACCCCCAAAGGAAGCTCAAACTTGCCGGTCACATTTTCTACCATCCCGTCAGCGACGGCGACCTCTAGTGAGCTTGTCTCTTCTGATAAAGGCTTCAGGCGCCTCGACGCAATGCCCGCAGCTGAGCAGATCTTATCGAACCGTTCGGCTGGTTCGAGTTCGCGCAGACCAGACAGTTGCGAATTGTAGTCTTTCATTGGGTTTCCTCCTGGGGCTCAGTTTGGAGAAAAAAACCCTCTACAAAAAGGTACAGTTATGGTACATTTTTGAGAGCTGTACCATTTTCAAATTGGTGACGATTGAGGGAGGGAGTCATGAATAAAATCGACCGAGTGGTGCGTTCAATCGAAACCTCCATCGATCAAGGCTCTTTCAAACCCGGAGACCGACTTCCCTCCGTACGCATGGCCGCAGCACAATTTAACGTCGCGAAAAACACTGTGGTGGAAGCCTACGCACGCCTTCAAGCGACACAGGTGGTGTTGGCAAAGCCAGGTTCGGGTTTCTTCGTTTCGTCGGTAGGACCGGCCAAAAAGGTTGAAGAAGAAGCCATTATCGAGGCCTCTGACCGCATGTCGCTGCTACAAGGACAGCTAACACAACAATACAGCATAAGACCGGGAGACGGCCGACCGCCTCAGTCGTGGATGACGTCGGCGCTCCCCAAAAGAGTAAATCTCGAGAAAATAATTGCCGAGGGAAACGATCAAAGTGGCTACGGTAGCCCACTTGGCCATGGCACGCTGCGAGATTTGATTGCGCGACGTTTTGCAACCCAAGGAGTTGCCGTCAATCCCAATCAAGTTATGACCACTTTTGGAGCGAACCATGCGTTGGATTTGATCATTCGCAGGTATGTAACCGCGGGGCAAACAGTCTTCATCGACGATCCCGGATACTATCCCCTTGTTGCCAAGCTAAAGCTGGCAAAGGCGAAAATCGTTGGTGTTCCGAGAGAGCGAAACGGACCAAATCTCGACAAATTGGAACAACTGGCGAAACAACATCGGCCGGGCTTATTCTTCACGCAATCTACTGCACAGAATCCAACAGGTTCGAGTTACAATCTGCAAACCGCACACAATACATTAAAGTTGGCCTATCATCATGGGTTCAAAATCGTAGATGACGATCCGTTTCTTGACCTTCAGGGCATTGGGGTTTCCGGGACACGACTGTGGGAACTCGATGGCTTTCAATCCGTCATCTTCATTGGCACATACTCCAAACTTTTGTCCGCTAGCTTTCGGTCGGGCTTTGTTGTCGCCACTTCCGATATCATTCAATCTCTTACCGACCTGAAGACGGTTACATCGGTGAACAGTTCGAGATTGTCCGAAATGCTCATCGGTTCGATGATCAAGTCGGGAAGCTATGACCAACACCTGAAACAACTGGCTTTACGACTTGGAGAAGCGAAAGCCGAATGTCTGGAGACAATTTCTGACCATGGTGCAAAGTTAAGGTGTGCGGATCCGGAGGGCTTTTACACGCTGATCGAATTTCCTCGATGGGTCACGCCGGAAAAGGTCAGTGACATAGCCAGAAAGCAAAGTGTGTTTGTTGCCCAGGGGAACCATTTCTTTGTATCCGAAGAAATTCCTCAAGCCACCAGTATGAGAATAAACTTCACCCGATGCGCGAATAGAAAATTCAGCAGATTTTTGCAAAAGTTGGGGGACTGAACCGGCTTTGTTGCACAAATCGTTTGAAGGGATTCACTGTATGAATCCAGCGTGATAGCTGAAAGCATGAGCAGTTGGGCCCCAACGAAGTACAAGACCAATAATTGGTGTCTTACAATGACAGCTTGAAGCAACGCGGATTGTTGTCGATCCATTGGCTACACGTAGGGCAAGTTATGTTCCTTTGGGCATCTAGAGTGACGCCCAAAGGATGAATTTTCGCTCAATTCAAATGAACTGGAACAAGTCGTCCGCTTTACGCAGCGCCAGATATTCTGATTGCGAAAACGCGGTCGCGCCGATGCACATTGAACGATGCGCGTCATAGCTTTCAAAGATGCGTTTCGCCAATTCATCATCGTTTGCAACGCCTGCAACGACGCTCAATGATGTTTGGGACAAGGCGTCCCATAGATCATCGGGCAATTGCGTCGGTTCAACACCAAATTCGTCAATCAACTGTGTCAGAGACAGCGCATTGTTGCCAAGGAAGTCGCTGGTCATCAGGCTCAACTCTGCATCCGAAATCAACTGGATCAAAGCCTGATCTTCGGGCGCCAAACTGTTCCAGAAATCTAGGTTCATCCCCAACGAAGCAACTGTGCTTGGCTCGTGGAAACCCGGATACATGTAGGTTTTCAGCAGCTTTTGGAACCCGAATTGCGAGTCGTTATAGGGTCCGACCCATTCGGTTGCATCGATCGTTTTGTCGAACAACGCCTGAACGATTCCGCCACCTGGCAAAACCACGGCATTTGCACCGATCTCTTTCAACACCTGCCCACCAAGGCCGGGCATCCGCATGGTCAGACCTTCAAAGTCCTTCACGCTTTTGATGGTTTTGTCGAACCATCCACCCATCTGCACACCTGTGGTGCCAACGGGAAGCGATTTGACATTGAATTGAGCGTTCAATTCGTCCCATAGCTGTTGACCATCGCCATTCCGAAGCCAAGCAATTGTTTCAACTGTTGTCAGCCCGAGCGGAACGGTTGTGAAGAAATTGAATGCACGGTGTTTTTTCTGAAAATAGTATTCAGCACTGTGATACATTTCGATGTCACCGGCTTGCGCGGCGTCATGCACAGCAAGCGGAGGGACCAGTTTTCCGGCACTGTGCAATTCGACTGTCAATCGACCATCAAAGGCCTGATTGATCGAATCCGCAATCCGTTGTGCGCCGGTTCCCAAGCCACCCAAACTGGGAGGCCAAGATGTCGCCATTCGAATTGTGCGTGTTGATTGCGCAATGACTGGTGCGGCAAGTGTGGTGGCCAGTGCAATTGGTGCACCGGTCAGGACCGCACGGCGGGTCGTTTTATGTGTGGTACGTTGTGTCATGATCTCTCCTCAACGTCCGGCCAGATTTGCGAACAGACGCTTGCGTCCGGCGTAATAAGCGGCCTCACCGATATTGCTCCAGCGAACAGCATCTGTAAGGAAATAGATGTAGGCATCCACGATGGACGCTTCGTCTTTGCCGCTGTTGAATATTTCGGTCAGGATGTTCTGGGACGCAGAATTAATCCCGTTCCAGACATCCGCTGGCATTTCAACGACCTTCGCGCTGCTTTGGCCTTCAGACACCGCCAAAGCGTTTTGGTAGAACGAAGTTGACCGGCTAAGAGCCAATTGTGCAGAACATGCGCGCTGCAAAATCAGAAGTTCGGCTTCTGACAGTCCTGCTGCAAAGGCTTCATTCGCACCCAAGGACAAGATCGCACTTGGTCGAACAGGGTTTGATTCCGACACAAATTGAAAATCCGAAAGCAGATTTGCGTTTTGCATCTGAGCCAAGCTTGCACCTTCGATGATATCAAGACCCGACCAATTGGTGTTCTGGTCTGTAATATCAACGACGTTAGAAGCGCCCATTGCTTGGAATAGTTTCAAACCAATTCCGGATGATCCAATCGAGGAAGACGCAACATCTTGCATACCTGCAATCGCTTTGCGCATCCAAATCGGGCTGCCACCATAGTCACTGGCGAACCAGAACCGAAGACCTGCTTGGTTGCCCAATTGGTCGAGCATGTCACGCCCTTCGGAAACAGACACCCAACTTT
This sequence comes from Paracoccaceae bacterium, assembly GCA_039984715.1. Lineage (GTDB taxonomy): Bacteria > Pseudomonadota > Alphaproteobacteria > Rhodobacterales > Rhodobacteraceae > JABSSA01. The sequence goes on from JBDWUA010000015.1 coordinate 279,746, forward strand.
CCAACTCGGCTGAGCTCAGTCCAAATGGAATGGACGCAAACAAGCTGTATGCTGGTGACGTGTTCCAAAACTTGTCCAGCGAAGCCAAACATAAATCCCCATCACCAGAAGACACTCTGTCCAATAGGCTGGATTCATCTGTTGCGGCGACAGTTTCAATTTCAAGGTTCAGGCTGGCGACACCCAGTGCACTTAACCGGTTGGAAAGTGCTTGAGCCGCCTCAGGATGCGCAGTGAGAAGACGCGCTGACCTAGAACTTTGGGCAATTGCTGGTGCGACGACGGGCGATAGCACTGCGCCTCCGACTCCAGCTTTTAGAAAATTTCTACGTTTCATCGTATGTCCTTCAGATCTCTTGACTGACCGTGCGTTGACTTAGCGCAGCCATACCTCGACGCGGCGATTACTGTTCCGTCCTTCGACGGTGTCGTTACAGCCAACAGGCGCAACTGAGCCGTATGACGTGACGGTAATCCGGTCGCTAGAAATTGCACCGTTGGACGCGCTTACGATCGCTTCTTTGACGCTATTGGCCTGTTGAAGTGAGAGCAGTTGGTTAAGGTCGCTCCGACCGAGGTTGTCCGTGAAACCAAAGAGAAGAACGTTTCGATTTTGGTTTTGTGTTTGCTGAAGGAATTCGGCAATCCGCACCGCATCCCGTAGCGATTTATTGTCAAGATCGCGGGACCCTTTTGCAAACCGGAACGTCGTAGAAAGACGTTCGGCCGGGGCCAACAATTCTGTCAGGCTGCGTGTCTTAGAAAAGTCTTCCGGAGATTCTGCGTACAGAATTGCCGAAGCCAGACGTGATCCGTGCAGCGATAAAGGAAGTTCTTCGACGTTCTGACCAACAAAGCCCACGTCACGCAAACCAGTTTGCGCCACTTGAGACCCCGAGTAGGAGATGAATTCTTTCACCAATTGGGGAAGTTGTTGACCGGATGTGTATAGGATAACCCGGCGTGCCAGTGGGTATTCTTCGGCTTTTACCGAAAAGTCTGACGCGAATGACAATGGGCCACACACTTGACGAATAGGCAGGGGCTTCGTGTCACCGATCAAGGCTTTACTTGCCAGCGAAATTGCCGCCGGATCTTCGTTCACCAACTTGGCGCCTTCGGCCTCGTTGCTTACACGTTCCAACCGACGGTCAAGACGCAGACGGTTTGGACGCATCACACGTTCGTCGAACACTTCGGCAACAGACGATTCGTCGTCTGCCAAGACCATTCTGATCTGCAAATCTGGTCCACCAAGTTCGCTCCAGTTTGTAATCCGCCCTGCTGCGATCCGCGCGATATCCGGTAACGAGATGTCACGAACCGGATTGTCGGGGTGTACAATCGGAAGGATTGAATCAAGGGCGACGATAACCTCACGGCCTGGCGCACGAAGATCAGAATATCCTTCGTTTACCAGTTCTTGTGCCAGTTCGTCATCGATGGGCGCCGTTGAAAAGAGGAACTGTTTTTCCCCTTTAGCAAGCGCCATATACGCCTCTTTGGACGGAGCCATCGAAACGGACAGAACGCCCGCATCGTCAGATGCGTCGTCTGTGAATGAAAAATCACCCGGTTCCAATTCTTCGGCATTCGAACGCGCGATGTCCCAAGTTTTGGTAGACGCGAACGTTTTCACCAAATTGTTGATCAACACGAGTGAAGGCGCATCTACAACGCTTACAGCCGCTGAAAGACCTTTGCCGTCATCAATTTCAGGGCAAGCGTCACCAAGACAGATAACCGAATTCGCCGGTATCTTCATAACGCCAATTAGTGAGTCCAACTCGTAGTCGCTGCCATCAAATGATACGATCTTGCCCTGAATTGAAACGTTACCGTCTACGGTTTGTATCGTAACGATCTCTGCCTGTGCGGCAGTTGTCGCCAACCAAGAGACGGAACTCGCCAATAGGAGCCTTCGCATTCTTTTAGGTATCATGGATCTAATCCAATCCTCTGTTACGTTTTCCTCAACATCAACGGAAAAATGTTCAATATTGTGTCCAATTTTAGATCAATCGTTGACTTCTGATTTGGAAACAAAAGGACCTGCAAATGGTCGATTAGATCAAGAAATGGCGGATGAGAAACGGATAAAATTTATCTTTTATTCAATTCTTTCAATTTACTACACGTTTTCGTGCGTCGCCCTCCGCCCCTTCGATCGCCATCTATCTGAGGTTGAAAAAGTCGATATCAAGGCAAAATCCACCGCCGCAGCATCGCTTACCCTAGGTCGTATTTACCCGATATCGATTACAATCGTTCTGATACCGTCCCTTTGTATCCGGCTGTAATTGGGGCGCTTGAGAACCAAAAACAGTCAAGTTGGACCTGCTTCGACTGACGCTCCATCGCTCACCAAGGCACACGCCGCGACATCCAAAGAGGATTCCAAAGTTTCACCGGAATGGGTCATCCCATGTTGAAAACAGCATGCGCGATGCCAAAATTTCCGCATGTATAGACGCCATTACAAAGGGAAACCGCGCATGGTTTCATCGGGCAAGAAGGAATTTGGGGGACTATTGAGACGCTGCGCGCCTATCCGGTGACAATTGATCATGCCGAATACCTCCTGTCTCATGATCGCGAGTGGACCCGCGACCCTAAATCTGCGCCAAAAAAAACCGCGCAAGTTGCGCGGTTTTCAATTTGGTTTTGACTTATATCAGCCGTCTGAAGGCATGATCATCAACCCGTTTGATTTGCTTTCCAGTCCTGATGCACCCGTTTTAATCGGCGCATTTTCTTCTGGCTTTGCTTGATATTCCTTGATCTGGGCATTTCTTTCCCCACCCGAAGAGATCGGGTTTTTTGGGAATGCTTGCGCTTCGTATTTTGGCAAGTCAGGGAAATCAGTCAAAACTTCACTGCCTGACAAACTTTCAAGAAACGCCACGAGGTCAGTTTTCTCGCTGTCGCTTAGTCCTAGTGGCTTGATCAGCGGAGATTTCGTCCCGAACACATCAGGAGTGCCACCTTCGTTGTAGAAATCAACCACCTCATCCAACGTATAGAAGACGCCGTTGTGCATATAAGGTGCAGTGTATTTCAGATATCGCAAAGGCGCTGTACGCAATTCGCCCAAATGATTGGGGTTCTTGGTTGCGATGAACCGGCCCGGATCACGGTCGAATGTGGAATAAAGCTTTTCTGGGATATCAAAATCACGCATCATAACCCGGAAGGTTACCTGCAAAAGTGGATCTTCTGTGAAGGCTGGGTTTGGTGGAACGCTTGTATTGTGAAAGCTTTCGTCAGTCGCAAGCATTCCATTGTGACAGGCAATACAATTGCCTTTCCCGATGAACACCAAATATCCACGTCCGGCGGTATCTGATAATGGAGCAGTGCCACGGGCGAACTGATCAAACGGGCTGTCCGTCGAAATCAGTGTGCGTTCATATGCGGCGATCGCTTCTGCGATCTCATCCATGCTTGGTTCTTTTTTCCAAATCCTGTCGAAGCTTTCGACATAAGCCGGAATCTGACGCAGCCGTTCTTCTGCCATCGTCGCATCAATGTTGGCGACAATCGACGCTCCCATCGCCCCAGGGACCTGATGCAGCAGAGAAGGCACAGTTGCATCCCAATGCAATCCACCCGTCAAATAGGCCGAGTTGATGATGGTTTGCGAATTTCGCCAGTGTTTTGTACCCGGATAACCGCGCGACAGTTCTGCGGCGTCACCAAACCCACGCTGTGGATCGTGGCATTCGGCGCAAGATGTCGAACTGTCGCCTGACAAACGTGGATCAAAATAAAGCTGTCGCCCAAGTTCTATCAGTTCTTCGGCTTGCGGGTGATCAACGACAATCGGCGGCAAAGCCGAAAGCGTGCGCGGACTTTGCGCAGACGCCATTGCAGCCGGCAAAGTCATTGCGAGAATTGCAGTGAAATAATTAAGGTTCATCTTTCCGCTCCGCTTCATGACAACACCAAATCGAAATTCAGTTCTGCGTTATCTTCGACAACAAGCGAACCACTTCGGTCACCAATAACCGGGTGCCAAATGGACAATTCGTATTGACCCGGAGGAATACCTTCTATTTCAAACTTACCATCAGAACCGGTAACGTAGAAATAAGGTGAAGGGGACGTATAAACCCAACCTTCCATCCATCCATGCGCATTACAGTCCAAATTGATTAGATTACTGCGACGCAACTTAAGCGGGATACGGTCTTCTTGCCCCAAACGCGGTTGGGAAAAGCTAAAGAGTGACCGCCGTGTTCCTTTGAAAACTTCGTAGGCGTTTATGTTGTGCAATATTGGATCGAGGTTGACGACATAAACATCGGCCTTTTCCCAAACGATTTGCACATGCGGCTGGAAACCACAGTCGATCTGATAAATTTTGGCTTCGTGAAACTCCGGATCCCACGGCTTTCCAGCAGAAATACCTTTAATTTGGACAACAGCGTCGGCGAGTAAACCTTCTTCTGTTGTACGGATCGGATTGGTGGACCGGGAACCTTCGCCACAGATCGAATGATCTTTGGTGACGCGAATTTCACGCGGATCTACGGGCGGGCCTGAGTATTTGACACTGCCACGCAAGCTGCCTGACGAACGGGGTATATCAATTGCCTTGTAATTCTCGGAGACCATTGCAGATAACCGAGGGGCCGCGGAAAAAAACACCGCGCTTGATACACCGCCTAAAATTAGGTTGCGGCGCTCAATATTCATTTTTTTAGTTCCTTATTCTGCCTGAAAAGTCTCTACAAAGTCCACTAAAGACCAAATTTCTTCTATCGAAAGATTGCGCCCAAAAGAGGGCATCGGAGTACCTCCAATTCCCGCATAGATACGCATCCAGATGTCGTTGGACGCATTTCCGCCTTTAAATCTACCCAGAGTTAGGTTGGCCGGCGTCGCTTTGTTTCCCCGTGAATCAATTAACTCGGGGGCCAATACGCCGCGACCATCACCATTGACGCCATGGCAATCGATACATCCATTTTCCGAAAACAGTTCTCTGCCTTCTTCGACCCTAATAAATATCGGTCTGGGCGGCACAACAAATGTTTCGGCGTATTCTGGTATTTCGGCAAAGACCCGAATGGCTTCGGCAAGCGCCAACCGGTCCATCTGATTTAAACCTTGAAAGGATGGGATCCCAATTTTGGACCCAATTTCCCCACCGTGATCAACGGCGCGAATAATGTCATCGCGCGTTGGGTATTCACCCATATCAGACGTCGTAAATTTAAAATTCCCAACCGTAAAGTCACGCGGTCGCGGAATAAAGAATTCTGCGTGAGGTCCTTGGCCATCCCCATCCGTACCGTGACACGAGCTGCAATGTTGCCAGTACAAAACCGTGCCGCGTTGATGGAAAACCGGATCGGGTTGGATGTCAGCGCCTTGTGCCACTGTCAGGGTCGGGAGCAGGATCGATATTGAAAGCGGAACCCATAATGCATGCGCCCCGTCGCGAAAAATGTCGCGACATGCCTGTAAAGACATTTGAATAATACGTTTCATGCTCTCGCCACTTTTTTATAACTTCAGATAAATTGTCAGCGAATTTGGTTATTCTTTGACGAAAACCAAGCAACTGTAGGGCCAGAGAAAAACGTTTCCGCGAGGACACACGCCGATCACGCTGCCTTTGTGCAAGATTGCACGAGTTAAGCCACGGGCAACTTTGGCAAAAGAGCTTCGTAGTCTTGTCAGACAAGGCCCGTCGCGTTTAACATCAACGTGCTTGGCTTTTGTTGTGGATTTTCATGCGACTGTTTCAATATTTTCTATTGGCTTTGACTTTGGCGCTGACAAGCGTGCCGGTCGAAAGCGTTTCACAGACAGCAAATTGGGCACTGCAACAACAGCGCCAGCAACAAATGATGATGCAGCAGCAGCGCATGATGCAGCAGCAACAAAGGCAACAAGCCGCGCGCCAAAGGCAGTTGCAAGACCAACGTCGCAGACAGCAGGCTGCAATGCAGCAACGTCAACGCCAAATGCAACAGCAGCGACAAAGACAGATACAGGTCCAACGTCAAAAGGTGGCAGAGCAACGTCGCCTGCAACAGCAACGGCGAAAGCAGGACATGCAACGCCAACAAGCGCAGCGTCAGAACTCTGCTCGGCAACACGCACAACGCAACGCGCGCGCAGCTCGTGACCAAACGATACAACGCGAACGTACTCGACGGTTGCAACAGCTTAAGCAACGCACACGCATCCAAAAACGCCAACAAGCGACACGAAAAGCGGCGCAACAGGTAAATTCGCTTGCGCTGATGATGCGACAGTCAAACCGCGCCGTTTTGTCATCCAAACCCGTACAGACCCGGCGGGCTCTTACGGCGCAAAGATTGAATAAACTGCGCCAATCCCGCCCCCAACGTGCTGCGAATGCCAAGTCACAGAACGCAAAGGCCATTCTTGCCGGGAAACAAATCGCCAAACAAAAGCTATTGGAGTTTCGCAAGCGACAAGCTTTGAAAAAACCGTCCATTAAGGCGAAAGCCGGCGGTACAAAGCAGGGTCAGCTGCTTTTGACAGGGCCAACAAAAGATCGCCGGTTAAGTCCAGGCGTGGCCAGTCACAGCGGAGAATTGCCACGTGTAAAAGCCGGACAAACGTGGCTGAAGGGCCGCGGCACTGCCGGGAAAGTCCCCTTGCAAGTTGCCCAGAAACTGCAAGGGCAGCAGTTTCGCGACTTTAACCATTTTCGATCAGCGTTTTGGAAACAGGTCCACAAGGACCCCGTTTTGCGAAAGCAATTTTCCCGACAAAACCAAACTTTGATGGCAAAAGGCAAAGCCCCCTATGCGCCCGATGGTCAACACGTTGGCAAACGTCAGCGTTACGAATTGGATCACGTGCAGGAATTGAAAAAAGGGGGCAACGTGTACGACATGAACAATTTGTTCATCAGAAGCCCTCTGAATCATATCAAAGGGAAATAACCTCCGTAATGTCGTTGATTGCGCGCTAGAACTCTTTTCGCGCGCTCCAACCGTTTGCGCGCTTGGTGAATTTAAGGAAGACCGGGTCGCTGCGGCTTGGACATGATGCTGTCACCATCCCCGAAAGAAGCCGCATAAGAGGGTCATCAAACGTGTTGAATTCACATTTTTGACGGAACACAACTTCGCATGAAAATTCCGTTTCGCTGGTCTGGAAACACGATTTGCGATGCACGCCGTTTCGATAAACGCATCCTTGGGCAAAACCACGCACACCCTCGCACTGTTTTTGACCAAAAGCCTTGATCATCTCTGTGTCCGATGGCGGGGGCGACTCGCGGAAAAGGTCGGATCCCGGCGGGATCAGTTCAGCCAACTCACGTTTGGCCGGGCCATAGCCGCGCGCGGCCGCCAGTTTAAAAAGGTCAATTGCATCAAAGAACGCATCGTCATCATCGCGCAACGATAGGACGCTTGTCGCATTCAGATGCAGTGCTGGCCCATATTGCGATTCACTTGCCACTTCAATGTAATGCTGGGCGGTTTCGCTTTCGCCCAGAAAATCAAGGACACGGGCCAATTGGAACACCTGCCGCGTTGCGTCGGGCGCAAAATCGACTGCGACGATACAGGCTTCGACGGCGCGATCAAAATCGAAATCCGCCGGGACTTGGTTGAAATCAACACCTCTGGTCGGTTGTGCTGTGTCAGCGGGATCACCCGCCAACAGGTCACATTCTGTCACCCCTTTCGCATCTGGCTTCCCGGAGGGGGGCGGTAAAATCAACTCACTAAGCTCGGCGTCCCTCTCCGCGTCAGAAAGAATGAGGTGATAGGGCGTGGACACGGATACCAGATCATATTGAACGGGACCGTTGTCCATCGCGTCAACTTCAAGAACGCCGGAGCGTCCATCTAGTGCAATCGTCAGATCAGTCAATACATGATCGTTTCGGTACAATGCACAGGCCAGTTGATCCAAGGACAGCCGTGCCTGCGCCACGACCACGGAACCTTTGTCGTTTCGGTCATTGCGGATCGATGCGGCCTGGCGGCGGCATTCACGTTGTTTACCGATATCAATGGCGCCAAAGGTGGCATCTGCATAGGCTTGAAATTGTGGGAAGTCGTTTGATAGTTCTTCGAACAAGGCCGCATCTTTGCGCAGCGCTGTTACGGTATCCCGTTTCATCGGCATTGATGTCAATTCCGTACGGTAGTTGGGCAGCCCGTCTGCGATCAAAGCTTCGCTGTGCGTCAATGCATGTTCAACCAGCGCCTGCCCTTCCTGTTCAAATCCAAACTGAACAAACTCGGATTGCAGCGTCAGACCAGTTTCAATCACAGTGTCCGCATCCAGATAGCTGGTGCCAGCGGACGAAATCAACGCCTTTGCGTCTTGCAGATGATCGGCCATCGCGTCAGACACCAGCTCGTTAAATCGGGCACGCGCTGAACCAATCACTCTGTACGTCTGCGGTAAGGGACCCGTGTTTTTCACCCCTTTTAGCGACTTGATCAATTCAAGATGCGCGCGCAGATCATTCAGGTACTGCCCAGAATGGCGCGCAGTGTGATCGGCAAGGCGGGTTTCCACCCATTCGGACACCAACCGGTCAGTGTCCTGCACAAGCGTCGGCGCGGGTGCCTGTCGGGCAATCTGTAAACCGACATCGGTCACAGCGGTATTGATCGGCGCTTCGGACACCAGAACAGTTTCCAGCATATTGGCCAGTTCAACCGTTGCCAGCCTATCCGCGATTTGCCCAAACCGCACCGTTAGGCCGTCCGCGCCGATTTGGTTATATAAAGCAACAACGGCAAGTATGTCATCGACCCGCGCCTTGGCCTTTTCGCGCGTGCCAGACTTTAGAAGCTTCAAAACGAACGCGTCAAATTCACTGTCGCGTCCAAAAACAAGATTGGTCACAACAGTCTGAGCGTTCCCAGCGAATTGCCCGTATCCTTGTGTCTGGGCAATGCCCGGCACCGTTTGGAACGGAGCGAACAAATCCAAGAGATTAGGGATTTTTTCAAGGGTGTTCACCGTTTTCGGGATGTCAGCAGCAACTTTGTTCAAAGCTGGCACCCCAAGGACAAGCCGCCACTGGTCCTCACCGCTGGCCGTGCCCGAAATCAGTTTAACAGAGCCGACAAACCCATCAATTCGTACGGTGCGTATGTTTGAACATCTGGCATAGGTCTTGTTCAACGCGACAGAAAACAACCCGCCTAAATCTTGCAAACGGCTTTCAAAGAACGTTGCCGAATTCGCATCGATGCGAAACGTCGCCGTCGAATAGCAGCGTGTATCAAGCGTCGTTACTTTGGCCGATTTGTCGCTAAGCACAGCCAGTTCACGCGCGCCAGCTTGATTTGGCGACATCGAAACGATTGCGGCCACCACACCAATGAAACCATATAGCCGAGTTACCAATGTTCTACGCACGACGAAAAATACCTGTGACGACCATGTCTTTTGCGATCATGCACAAAGAATGCGGCCCTTGGCCTTTGAACGCAACTGTCTTCGCATCAACAAGCCCGCTTCAGTCGACTAAATATCGCGAATGTCATCATGACGGACAGGGTAAACACGCAGGTTAATTGCCTGCGTCCAGACCAGTTACGGTCAGAAAGGGTACTGTAATTCCGGGCCCGACCAATGGCACATTCTCTTTTGCGCCTTGAGTGCCCCAAGGCGGATTGTCCTGTGGATTGAAGGTGTCGCGCCTGACATAGCCGCATCAACGAGGCCATGCATCAGCGTACAAAAACGGTCCGTATGGGAACCTAAAAACGTGCGTTAGGTCAGAACAAGCATTCCAAGGCAAGCGCACAAAAAACCCAAAACGAAAAAGAACATTGACCGTTTATTTACCTTCGCCTGATGGAACCGAACGAGGTCCATCTGTGTTGGTTGATCAGTCACATGCATAAAAACACGTCCTAAAAAGGTATCTTTAAAATAGCACTCGCAGTGCACACAATCAACAACGTGATACGATTCACCACCTTTGTCCACTCCTTCAGAACAAGGTCGCCCCAGCTATCGATAAAACCACTTAATATCTGCGTTTCTTTGCTGGTCGCTTACGGCGGAATTTGACCCGTCCCTTTGTTGCCCCTTCCATTCCGACCGACTCAGGGGCCAAAAACGGCGCGCCCCGTTGCTTCTTTCGCACCGGGTGTTTTCATAGTCCTTTCAAATCATTTCGTTGGGTGTCACAAATGAACCTGACAGCCAATCAATCCACCGCCATGGTGAATGAGGACAGGAATATCCAATGATTACCCAAGGACTGGATCACCTAGGTTTGACGGTCAGCGACCTGAATGCCAGCAAAGGTTTTTTCATCGACTGTCTGGGGTGGGAACAATTTGGCGGCAACCCGGATTATCCCGCGGCTTACGTGACAAACGGGCATGCCAAACTGACGCTTTGGCAACAAAAGGGCGATGCGAAAAACGAGTTTGACCGGCACGCGAATGTGGGGCTGCACCACACAGCGTTGAAGGTTCCTGATGAACGCACATTGACTGCGTTATTCGGAAAAATCCGGGAATGGCCCGGCGTTGTTGTCGAATTCGAACCGCAATTTTCTGGGAAGGGGCCTAAGGTTCATTTCATGATCTATGAACCGGGTGGAACCCGTTTGGAATTTGCCTTTGATCCGCGCTAGCCGCTGATATTGCAACCTAACACGTTCCGAGTATCAGTTATTCCGCCAGTGCAAAGCGTTGCAGTTGGTGAAAGCGGCCATTGTCAGCTTCGCCCAATAGCGTCAGCGCGTCTATCGCAAATGGGGACATCGGGATATCTTGTAAAAGCGGTGTCAAAGCGGATTCCGCAGCCTCAAGGTCGTCTTGGTTTAACCGGCCTGACAGGGTCATGTGAAACCGGAATTCATCCATCACATATGGATACCCCCAGCGTCGTAGGTATGCGTCCTGCATTGGGGTCAGCGATCGCGCGCGTCGCTTGGCCAGTTCCGCATCATCTGGTTCCGCTCTGAAATCATCAAAGTCTTGCACGACATGTGCCGCCAACTGCGCCAGATCATCGGCAGGTCCATCAGGCACCAAGGCAAGGAAATGCCCCAAACGCTGCAGCTTTAATCCCGACAGGTGCACAGCTGTATGGCTTGTACAGAATGCGCGCAACTTTTCTTCTAGATCGGCGGCATTCGTTCCCGACGCCAGCCGGAACGGCGGTTTGATCGTTCCATGAAACCCGTATTTTCGCGGTGTTTCCGTAATACGTGGCACATCCAACGCAGGCGTTGTCAGACCAATCGGAGCCTGCCCCGCGTCACTGTCCCAACCCAGCCACCGCGCCCCAAACTGAGCCAAGGCACTTGAAGGGACGGGCGTGAAATAAACAGCGTATCGCGAAAACATAACGGCCTTTTGAATGATCTGCGTAACACTCGAATGACAAATGATGAAGCATTTGCCAATGCCCATCTTTCCCAAACGGTTGGCGTCAAGCTTGGATCAGATCATCACAAAATAGAACCGGCCCCTTTGATCAATCCCCATCGGCAACACCAACCGCCCGCGCACGAGCCCGCCGCGCACGAAAGCTGGGCAAGACAATCAAGATCGCAGCGATAACCAAAAGACCCATGGTCATCGGACGTTCCCAAATGAAAGCAATCCCATCATAAAGCTGCATGGATCGGGAAAAGTTGTCTTCCAGCATGCCACCCAGAATAAAGCCGATCAAAAGCGGCGCCAAAGGGTAGTCAGCGAATTTCAGAGCCGTGGCGCAGATGCCAAAACCGACAAGCAACAAAAGCTCGGTCGCGTTGTTCTGGCCGATATACGCGCCCATGAGCGTGAAAAACAGAATGAACGGGATAAGATAGTTTCGCGGAATCGCGAGGACTTTGGCGATATAGGGGATCAACGGCAGGTTCAGGACCAAAAGCACCAGATTGCCGATAAACATGGACATGATCACAGCCCAGAAAATCTGTGGATCGTCGATCATAAGACGCGGGCCCGGCGTCACGTTCAAAGCAATGAGCGCACCCAACAAAATCGCAGTGGTGCCCGAGCCGGGAATACCCAACGTCAAAAGCGGAACGAATGACCCGGTACACGCCGCGTTGTTGGCGGTTTCAGGCGCGGCCAGACCTTTAATCGACCCCTTGCCGAACTCTTCTTGTTCTTCTTTATTTGCGATGTTGCGTTCAACTGCGTATCCGAGAAAGCTGGCAATAGTGGCCCCTGCCCCCGGCAAAACGCCGATGAAAAATCCTTGGATGGATTGGCGTCCTATGACGGGTGCGATGGCTTTTGCTTCTGATCTGGAGATGCGCAGGTCTTTGATTTCGCCATCCCCCTCTTCTTCGAACGTGCGTGGCTTTAGCACAAGGAACAAGGCTTCGGGCAATGCAAACATAGCCATGGCCAAGGTGATAAAGCCAAAGCCAGATTGCAAATCCATGATGCCCATCGTGAAGCGTGGCAAATTGAACAAAGCACCTTCGCCCACGGTCGCCATGATCAAGCCCAAAACAGTCATAAGGAGCGCTTTTGCCACCTGCCCGGTTCCTGCAAAAGCCGCGATAGCAGACAGCCCCACCACCATAAGAGCGAAGTATTCAGCCGAATGGAACAACAACGCGACAGACGACAGCGCAGGCGCAAAAACCATGAGCAAAATGGCACCAATGGTCCCACCGGCAAAGCTGGCGATCGCGGCAATGGTCAACGCTTTTCCGGCCTTGCCTTGCCGTGCCATTGGATAGCCGTCAAAGCTGCTTGCGACAGTACCTGCGACGCCGGGCGCATTCAGCAATATGGATGATGTCGATCCACCAAAAATCGCCCCGTAATAAACGCCTGCCAAAAGGATCAGCGCAGCGGACGGATCGCCCATGGAAATGGCAACCGGGATCATGATCGCGATGATCGACATCGGGCCAAGTCCGGGCAACATTCCGATGAAGGTACCGATCAGACACCCGCCAATAACCATCAACAGGTTCTGCAGGGACAGCGCGGTTTGCAGACCTATAAGAAGTCCTTCAAGCATGTCAGCCTCCTATGAAACCGGGTAAGGGACGTAGGTAGATACCAAGGATTTCCTGCACCAAGTACCAAACGATCAATGTCGCGACCAAAGCAACAGGCACCATAATGTGCCACTTACGTTCGCCAAGAATGTAGGAGCCAAGTATCAAGAACGCGGCTGTTGAGAACAAAAACCCCAGTGGCCGCAAACACAGTGCATAGGCCACCATCAATCCCAGCAGGAACAAAGCCTGTCCCAGGTGATAATCACCCAACCGCCGGTAATCGATTTCGCCTTCTTTTGCTTCGCCTTTTTCAAGACCCAACAGGATGATCAAAGACGCGATCATGCCTAGGATCGACAGGACCTTGGGAAAGGTACTTGGCCATATCGGATTTCGTTTCATGAAGGGCGCAAGATCGCCATCCATCGTGAACCAGGCCGCATAGCCATAGGCTAAACATATTCCTAGAAAAATCAGCGCGATCCAACGATCAAGTGCCATATGCCCCCCCAGTGTCGTCGACAGCAGAGCGAAAGTTCGCTCTGCTGAATTGGTTTTGTCTTACAAAAAGCCGAGTTTCTTCATCAGATCACCAATGGTTTTTTCTTGGCCTTCTAGGAACGTTTGGAAGTCGCTGCCAGAATTGTGGATGTTCACCCAACCGTTCCGCGCCCGCACTTCTTCCCATTCTGGGGTGTCGTACATTTTGTCGATGGCATCTTGGTACATTGCCAGTTTGTCATCCGGCAAACCGGGCGCACCAAAGAATCCACGCCAGTTGACGAATGTTGTATCAATGCCTTGTTCTTGCATTGTTTTAGCATCCGGTGCGGCCTCAACGCGTGCATCCGACGTAACGCCAATAATTTTGACTTCGCCTGCATCTGCAAGATCGACAGCTTCAGAGAACCCTGTCGAAAGGGCTGCAATTTCTCCGGAAAGCAATGCCGCCATAGCTTTGCCGCCTGCGTCATATGGAATGTACTTCACGCCAAGCGCATCCCGGCCAGACGCCTCCATGACCATCGCAGCAACCAGATGATCCATACCGCCCGGAACAGATCCGCCACCAATGGCAGTGGACGATGGGTTTGCATCGTAAGCCGCCAACAGGTCATCCATCGAGTTGATAGGACTTTCTTTGCCCACAACAATCGCAGCGTAATCACCGATTGTGCCAGACACGAGCGTAAGATCGCGGAAGTTATGTGGGAAAACGCCAGTCAGGGAACGGATCACGATTGGTGTCGAATTGACCATCAATGTCCCGTGATTGCTGTCTGCGTTTTCGATCAAAAAGCCGATGGCCTTACCACCACCGCCACCCGACATGTTTTCGAATGTCGCGTTTCCGACCAGACCTGCACCCGTCAGGGCTTCGCCTGTGCCACGTGCAGTTCCATCCCAACCACCACCGGCACCGCCGGGGATCAGAAAGTGAATGCTATCTACAACCTGATGCCCATCGGCAAAAACAGGTGAGCTAAAAGAGGCCGCAGCAACAGCAGCAGCCATCATGACCCGCCGGGTCAATCCAAAATTCGTCATATGTTCCTCCCATTTGACAAGAACGTTCGTTGCCGTTCTGACTGCTAAGACAAACACGCGAACCTGACATGGACCTGTCACCGGTCTGAATTCGAAATGAGGCGCAATGCGATTTCTTCTGGTTGAGGATAACCTAAACCTTGCCTCCGCGACTGCGGATCGGTTGTCCTTGGACGGGCATGTCGTCGATCACGCACCGGATTTGGAAACCGCCAAGGATTATGTCGGAACGACAAGCTATGACCTTGTTTTACTTGATATAATGTTGCCTGATGGGGATGGCAGAAGCTTTTTGAACCACCTGCGAACTGCGCGGATTGACACCCCTGTCATCGCGGTCACGGCGCGTTCTGAAGTCAGTGACAGGGTCGGTATTTTGGATCTGGGTGCGGATGACTACATCACCAAACCTTTTGACTTTTCCGAGTTGGAAGCGCGATGCAGAGCCGTTTTACGACGTCGGGCCGGCGCCACCAGCAATGCGCAGCGAATCGGAGACATCGAATTCAACCGATTGGCGGGAACCTTGTCCTATGGCGACGAAACTGTGGCCTTAAGGACGCGCGAATTACGCCTTCTTGAACTGTTGGTCGATAACTCGAATATCATTCTGTCCAAAACAAAACTGGTCGACCGCATGTTTTCCTATGACGAGGACGTTTCTGAAAACGCCATCGAAGTGTATATCGGTCGACTGCGCAAACACTTGGCTGGATCTCATGTTTCGATCACTACGATCCGGGGCATCGGTTACCGGTTGGACGTTTGATGAAGGGTCGCGCTTTGGGATCGATGCGACGACAAATGATTGCGCAATTGGTGGTCGGAGCGGCACTACTGGCTGCTTTGTTGATCTTTGTGTTTCAAGATTTTGCACGCCGTTTTGCCGAGGAAAGTCAGGACAACGTTCTGTTGGCGTCGGCGACGTCGATCTTGGAAAACGTCAGCGAGGATGCGGGGGGGTTGATCGTCGATATTCCATACGCAGCCCTTGCAATGTTGGGCAGCGTGTCTGACGACCGCGTGTTTTATCGGGTAGATCAAGGACCAACCTTCGTGACCGGGTATGATGATTTATCCGTAGCCGAAACAACAACGGCAAACGACACATCCTTTGTCAGCTCTGGGTTTCGGGGCGACCAAATACGCGCCGTGACCACCAGCCGCTTGTTGTCATTGGGGGGCCAAACGCAACGCATTCGTGTGACGGTCGCACAAACACAGGATGGCTTGGGGGATCGGTTGGATGAATTGTTCAGGCGTGCCGTTCTGCTTGGGTTAGGGTTCTTTGTGTTGGCAACCGGGCTTTCTGTCTGGACAGCAACGCGGGTCCTGCGACCGATGCAGGAATTGGCCCTGTCTGTGTCCAGACGTGGCCCTGACGAATTGCGCCCTTTTGAACGACCCGTGCCAACTGAAATGGTGCCGCTGATCTCATCCCTAAATGGCTTCATCGCGCGGCTCAGGCGGGCATTGGACAGGTCCGAAGATTTCATCACAGAAGCCGCACATCGTGTTAGAACCCCATTGGCAACGGTGCGCACACAGGCCGAAGTACTTTCGCGCCGCATCGAGCGAGACGAAAACCGCCAAACATTGCGTAAAATGATCCGCGCGATTGACGAAAGCAGCCGCGCCGCGGGTCAGTTACTGGATCAGGCCATGGTCAATTTGCGCACGGACGCGTTGCAACCCACCCAGATCGATTTGAACGATTGCCTTCAGGATGTTGTGACACGCCTGACCCCAGTTGCCGAATTGCGCGATATTGAGCTGACAACGACTTTCGCAGACGATTGTCACGTCAGTGTGGACCCAATTTTGATCCAGAACGCGGTCAGTAACCTTTTGGACAACGCAATTAAATACACAAGCGCAGAAAGCCGCGTGGCATTGTCGACGTCCAGCGACGGTGACGGGGTATACCTAAAGATCTCCGATGAAGGGCCGGGTTTCGAAGCTGTCGATCAGCCTTTGACAGAACGGTTTGTGCGTGGTTCCGCAGGTGAGGGCACCGTTGGATCAGGTCTGGGCCTGACCATTGCCGCCGAAGTTTTTGAGGCCCATGGCGGCAAGATGACCCTGAGTAATAACACAGAAGGAAAAGGCGGATGCGTCGACGTTTATTTGCCGCGCTAAGCGCATTACTCGCATGGACCACCGGCGCGTTCGCGTTTGAGATCGAAGCCGAAACGACGTTTCCCGCAGCAACCGCAACTGTGGAACTGCGTATCATATCGACTGCGGATTCTGCCTTTTTCACTCCGGCGGTCCTGGACTTTCAAGCCGCCCATGCCAACATTGCAGTGACCTATGTCGAAGCATCCAGCACCGAAGCCGTCAAAGCGATAAGCGAAGGTGCGTCTTTTGATTTGATCGTGTCATCGGCAATGGATTTACAAACCAAGCTTGCCAATGACGGGTTCGCAACAGTTATTCGCAGCTCTGCCACGTCTGCGGTGCCTGAATGGGCCAAATGGCGCGACAGCGTTTTTGCGTTCACGCAAGAACCCGCGACACTTGTTTTGTCGCCCACAGCATTTGATGGATTGCCCGTCCCAGAAACACGCAAAGCATTGATTGAAATCCTACGGGAACACCCGGATCGCTTTCGCGGTCGGATCGGCACATATGACATTCGCCAAAGCGGTCTTGGATATCTGTTCGCAACACAAGACAGCCGCACGTCGGAAACGTATTGGCGCCTGACCGAGGTCATGGGCGGATTGGCGACCCAGCTTTATTGCTGTTCTTTAAACATGATCGAAGCGGTTCGATCCGGCGAACTGGCTTTGGCTTACAACGTCCTTGGAAGCTATGCGCGATTGCCCACAGTCAAAACCGACGATCTGGTGGTGATCGAATTGGCCGATTACACGGCAACCATGCAGCGGTCTATCTTGATGTTACGAAACAGCGAAAACCCCGATGCGGCAAGATTGTTCGTTGATCACCTTCTTAGCACAGCTTGGAGCACATCGGACGAACCCGCCTTTGGGTTTTCTGCCGAGCTTGATCCGGACGATATTTCAGTAAACCGCAAACCGATCAGATTGGGGCCGGGGTTGTTGGTGTTTTTGGACCAACACAAGCGCGGCCAGTTTCAACGCGCTTGGGAAAACGCGATCCTGCAATAGCTGTCAAAGCCACGACGCGCGTCTGTTGGTTGTGGTTGGTCTGCCGGGCAAATTCACCGTCGCATCTCCACGTGCCGTTGTGGCGACCACTTTTCCCTTGGCGATCACGGCCAGTCGCGTCGCGCGCAGCCGCAACGCGTCCACCGGGTTTTGCGCATCCAAAACAACCAAGGAGGCAAGTGCGCCTTTGCGCAGGCCATAGTCAGTCAGACCCATAATCGCAGCGTTTGTTTCAGTGACCATCGTAAAGCAGCGCGCCATTTCATCAGGATGCGTCATCTGCGCCACGTGCATCCCCATGAATGCGACGTCCAGCATATCCGCTGTGCCAAGGCTGTACCAAGGGTCCAGAACACAGTCCTGCCCCCACCCGACCTGAATGCCCATTGCTTGCATTTCTTTGACACGGGTCAGCCCACGGCGTTTGGGAAAGGTGTCGTGACGTCCTTGAAGAACGATATTGATCAGTGGATTGGGGATGGCTGAAATTTCGGCCTCAGCGATCAGTGGCAGCAGTTTGGACACGTAATAATTGTCCATGGAATGCATCGAGGTCAGATGGCTTGCTGCGACGCGCTTTTGCAGCCCAAGTCTTTGAGTTTGAAACGCCAGCGCTTCGATATGGCGCGACATCGGGTCGTCCGTCTCATCACAATGAATATCGACCATCAACCCGCGATCAGCAGCGATTTCGCACAGGTCTTTCATTGAGGCTGCACCGTCCTCCATCGTACGCTCAAAATGTGGGATGCCTCCGACGACATCCACACCCATGTCCAATGCGCGCAGCACGTTGTCACGCCCTGTCTCAGAGCGATACAACCCGTCTTGTGGAAAGGCGACAAGCTGCAGATCGATATAGTCTTTGACGGCTTCGCGCACCTGCAACATCGCCGTCACTGTGTTCAGGTGATCCGGCGTCGTGTCCACGTGGCTGCGAATGGCCAACAGACCCATTGAAACAGCCCAATCGCAATAACGCAAAGCACGTTCGACCATCTCATCCACAGTCGCCAAATCCCGCAATTCGCCCCAAAGCGAAATACCTTCCAGCAATGTTCCCGAGGCATTCACACGAGGTGTTCCATAGGACAGCGTCGCATCCATGTGGAAATGCGGATCAACAAAGGGCGGCGCGACCAGATCACCGGTCGCGTCCACGACTTCTTTGGCATCGGCTTGGATGTTTGGAGCGATTTCGACGATGCGATCGCCCCTGATCGCGATGTCCGCGACAGTGCCATCCGGCAATGTGCCGCCTTTGACGATCAGGTCGAACATCATCTTTCTCCCTTATTGAATGGCACCATCAATGCCGCGGGCACTTCGGCCCTGCGGGACATCAAAACCAACGCGAGTATGGACAAGACATAGGGCATCATCAGAAAAACCTGATAGGGAATAAGCACCCCAATTTCCGTCTGCTGCAGACGGATTTGCAACGCATCAAACGCGGCAAACAAAATGGCGCCCAACAGGGCTTTGCCCGGACGCCACGCGCCAAAAACCACCAACGCAATGCAAATCCAACCGCGCCCGTTGACCATCTCGAAAAAGAAACTGTCGAATGCGGACATCGTCAAGAACGCTCCGCCAACTGCCATGAACCCGCTGCCCACCATGACAGCACCCATACGGATGGCCGTCACGGACAGCCCTTGTGCGGCCACAGCCGACGGGTTTTCGCCCGCAGCACGTACTGCCAGACCAAGCGGTGTGCGATACAAAACAAACGCCGTCAAAGCCACCAAGAGGAAAGCGGCATAGGTCAGCGGTGTTTGATTGAACAGGGCCGTGCCAATGATCGGAAGATCGGACAAAAAAGGCACCGGATACGGTTGAAAGGCTTCGATTTTTGGCGGTGATGACACTTCGGGTAAGACCACACGATAGGTGTAAAATGTGAGCGATGTCGCCAGCAGCGTGACCCCAATGCCGACCACGTGTTGTGACAATCCAAAGGGCACGGACAAGGTGGCATGCACCAAGCCGATGGCCATTCCAGTGACCAAAGCGACGCCGACACCACCCCACAAAGGCAGCCCAGCCCAGACACTGATCCATCCGGCAAAAGCTCCGGCGACCATGATCCCTTCGATGCCAAGGTTCAGCACCCCGGCCCGTTCGCAGATCAATTCCCCCATGGTGGCAAAGATCAAAGGCGACGCGATACGAATGGCGGCGGCCCAGAACGACGCTGAAATCAGGATGTCGAACAGTTCCATCTTAATCCCTTCGCACGCGGAATTTGGTAATCAATATGGCAAGCACTGTTAGCAGCAACGCTGAGGCAAGCATGATATCCGCCAGATAAGTGGGCACACCGGCGGCGCGGCTCATGCTATCGGCCCCGACAAAGATGGCCGCCACAAACAAGGCCGCAACGACAACGCCCAGCGGGTGCAACAACGCCAGCATGGCGACGACAATCCCGGTGTAGCCAAAGCCCGGCGACAGATCGAGCGTCAGCGATCCTTTCAACCCCGAGACTTCGGAAAAACCCGCCAGCGCGGCAAGCCCACCGGACAGCAACGCAGTTTTCAAAATGACCCGGCCAACAGGAATGCCAGCAAAGCGTGCCGCGTCCGGGTTTTGACCAACGGCACGCATTTCAAACCCAAGGGTCGTTTTGGCGTCAATGACCCAAACCGCAATGGCCGCGATCAAAGCCAAGGCAAACCCCCAATGAAGCCTGAGTGTTTCCACGATACGCGGCAGGCGCGCCTCTGGGATCAATCGGGCCGATTTGGGCCACCCCATGCCAAGCGGGTCTTTTAGTGGGCCTTCCAAAAGATAGGACACGAACAAGAGGAAAATGAAGTTCAACAACAGCGTGGTCACCACTTCGTCTACGCCCAATCGGGTTTTCAAGAGCGCAGGAATAAGCAACAGCAGCGCGCCAGCGGCCATTGCCGTGACGGCCAGCAGAGGCAATAAAACGGGCGCAGGCAAGGCCAATGCGCCTGTCCCCAACACGACAGTGACAACCGCCCCGACATAAAGCTGGGCTTCGGCCCCGATGTTCCAAAGCTTGGCGCGAAAGGCTACCGCGACGGCAAGCCCAGTGAATATCAAAGGCGTCGCCCGGTTCAGTGTTTCAAGTGCTGCGAATTTGGATCCAAAAGCCCCTTGAAAGATCAGCCCAAACACAGACCAAGGATTGCCACCCGCGATCAATGCCAGCAGGGCGGCGATGCCAAAACTTGCCGCAATGGCCAAAGTTGGCGGCACCAAACGGCGCGACAATGTTGGGTTTGTGATCGGTTCAAGACGCATGCGCGACCTCGGTTTCAAACCCGTCCCCGGCCATCCATGCGCCCAACGCATCCGGCTGCATTGTCCCACGCGGGAACGCAGGGCTGAGCCGCCCTTCCGAGATCACGTGAATTACATCCGACAGGGCCATGATCTCATCCAGATCTTCGGAAATCAGCAAAACGGCAGCACCCGCATCGCGGGCTTGGGCCAACCGTCCGTGGACGTAATTGACCGCCCCGATATCCAGCCCGCGCACAGGTTGGTTGGCCAATATGACCTTGGGTTCGCCATCCAGCACGCGCCCCAGAATGAGCTTTTGCATGTTGCCACCTGACAGCAGCCGAATGCGCGTATCTGGACCGGGACAGCGCACATCATATGTGTCGATCAATCCTTCGGTGTGTTTGCGCGCAGCTTTCCAGTTGATCCAGCCCTTGCGCGCAAAATCTGTCGCATAGCGTTCCAGCATCGCGTTTTCCGTCAAATCGAAATCCGCAATGGTTCCGGTTTTATGGCGGTCTTCTGGAATGCGCGCGATCCCTTGGGCAATGGCGGTTCTTGGCGACCAATTGCGGATCACCTGCCCGTCAATCGACAGGATGCCGCTGTGTGGCAACGTCAATCCCGACAATAAATCCGACAAAGCGGCTTGGCCATTCCCCGAGACACCCGCCAATCCGGTGATTTGCCCAGCGTACAAAGACAAGGATAGGTTCTGCAATCCCGGAATCGCGCCCAAACCTGCGGTAGATACATCTCGCAGCCTGACAATTTCCGGTCCAGCCGGACGCGCCTCGACTGTGGGCGCGGTGACTTCCCTGCCCACCATCAATGCGGCCAATTCTTCGCGTGACGTTTCATCAATGGCACGCTGCGCCACCAGTTTCCCGTGCCGCAGCACCAATACACGATTGGAAATGGCCATCACTTCGTGAAGCTTGTGAGAGATGAACACAATGGAAAGCCCGGTTCCCACGGCCTCGCGCAGGGTGGCAAACAGCGCTTCGGTTTCTTGTGGTGTCAGAACGGCAGTTGGTTCATCCAGAATAAGAATGCGCGCGTTCCGATAGAGCGCTTTGAGGATTTCCACACGCTGACGTTCGCCAACGGTCAAACGGCCGACCCGCGCATTTGGATCAACCGCCAAATGAAACCGTTCGGACAATTCAGAAATGCGGGCGCGCGTGGCACGTGCATTCAACGATATCGCGCCAAGGCCTTGCGTTCCCAGTGCAATATTTTCCCAAACCGCCAGGTTTTCGGCCAGCGTGAAATGTTGATGCACCATGCCAACACCCGCATCCAAAGCAGCGCGCGGATTTCCAGCCGGTAGCGTTTCGCCAAACACTTCGACCGATCCTTTGTCGGCCGTGTATTGACCGAACAGGACATTCATCAATGTCGTTTTGCCCGCACCGTTTTCACCGAACAACGCAATCACTTCGCCCTGCCCCAAGACAAAACTAATGTCGTCATTGGCCGTGACCGGGCCAAATTTTTTGGTGATGTTGGAAAGGCGCAGAACTGGCTGCGCCTGCTCTGCGCCAATCATGTCAGGACGATTTTGGTTCGTCGTCGTTGATGGTCACTGTGAATGATCCATCTTTGATCGCGGCTGTTCGTTCTGCCACCAAATCCAGCGCGTTTTGCGGGATTTTGCCTTCAAACGTTCCGTAAGGGGCCAAAGAACAACCGCCCTCTTTCATGAAGGAATATGCGCCGTAATCCGCCGCAGTAAAACTGCCCGCTTTGACGGCTGCAATCGCGTTGTCCAAGGTCGCTTCGAAATGCCAAATGGCGGACGCAACCACTGTGTCGGGATAATCTGACTGCGTATCGATCACGTTGCCGATGGCCAAAACGCCCTTTTCCTTGGCAGCGTCAGACACACCAAACCGTTCCGCATAAAGCATGTCTGATCCATTCTCGATCATGGCAAATGCGGTTTCTTTTGCCTTGGGCGGATCGAACCACGACCCAATAAACGAAACTTGGAAACCCACATCCGGGTTTGTTTCGCGCGCACCTGCCATGAAGGCATGCATCAACCGGTTCACCTCGGGGATGGGAAATCCACCGACCATACCGATATTGCCGCTTTGAGACATCGCGCCTGCAATAATACCCGTCAGGTAAGACGCGTCTTGGATGTAGTTGTCAAAAACAGACAAGTTCGGCAAAGCCGCATCTTCTTTGAAAGACGACCCCATCAGGAATGCGACATTGGGATATTCGGCTGCCACTTCGCGCGCTTCGGCTTCTGCGCCAAAAATCTCACCCACAATCAAATCCATGCCCTGTTCAGCATATTCCCGCATCACCCGTGGGTAATCTGTGTTCGCTGTGTTTTCTGAAAAGGTGTAGGTGATGTCGCCGCGATCTTGTGCCGCCAACGCGGCCAAATGGATGCGGCTGACCCATTGTTGTTCCACTGGCACGGTGTAGATACCCGCAACCTTCAAAGGCGATTGCGCCAGTGCAGGGATCGGCCCAAGTGATGCAAGTGTGCCAACGGCCGCACCCGTACCCAAAAGCCTACGGCGCGTCATTCCACGGTTTAATAGGTTTTGTGACATGTCTTTGAACCCCCTGATATTGCTTTGGTCCGCCTTTTTGGAAAACCTTGACCAAACGGTAAAACATAAAGGGGCCAAACGACAAGGTGATTGATGAAACCAAGACCGACACCGATTTGAATCCTCGCGTCGCTGATACGAAAATGCTGTGCGTGCCTGAAATTCATGCGTTTTTGAAACGCGTGTCTTAACTCGGCTGCCAAGCGTCCTAGACGTAACATCCCGCTGTTCGGGCGCGCAGCTGTACCAACGACAGGACCGTATCGATCATAGGCGTCGGCGTATGTGTGATGTGTCCCAGTTCCTGAACGGCAGTGACAAGCGCGTCAATTTCCATCGGACGCCCTTGATCCAAATCTTGCAACATCGATGTTCGATGTTTCCCGACCGCCGCCCCACCGGCAATGCGACGATCTACATCTATCGGGAATTTCACACCTAGTTTTTCGGCAATCTCTTGCGCTTCGACCATCATTGCGCGCGCCACAGCATGTGTGCCTTGATCTGTGCACAACACGTCAAGCGTCGCATCTGTCAGAACAGAGATTGGATTGAACGACAGGTTGCCCCACAGCTTGACCCAAATCTCGTCCCGGATCCGGGGTCTGACTGGCGCTTTGAGCCCTGCGGCCATCAACGCCTGCGACAAAGCAATCGCACGATCGGATTTCGACCCATCCGGTTCACCCAACGAAAACCGATTGCCTTCCACATGTTTGATCACACCCGGCTCGATCACTTCGGCAGCGGGATAGACAACGCAGCCCAAGACCCGATCCGGACCAAATCCGTTCCATTGCGCGTCGTCGGGATCGACGCTTTTTAGACGCGTGCCTTCAAACGATCCTCCGATTTGATGAAAATACCACCACGGTACACCGTTCACACCGCTGACAATCGTTGTGTCCGGCCCAATCAAGGGCGCCATCTTTTGCACGACGCCAGGGATCGAATGCGCCTTTAGCGTAATGATCACATAGTCCTGTGGCCCCAAGTCCGCTGGATTGTCTGTTGCTGTTACTTGGGCAACTGTCTCTGTTTCATCGTGGATCAACCGCAATCCGTTTTGCGTCATCGCTGCCAAATGCGGTCCACGGGCAACAAGACTGACATCGGCCCCGGCTTGCGCCAGTTTCACGCCCATAAGGCCACCAATTGCGCCCGCCCCGAACACACAGATTTTCATAAATAGCTCCTAGCATTTGGCATCGAAAAACATCGCCGCAGTCCGACAGTTATGATTTTTCGACCAACCCCAGTTTTTCCGCCATACCGATCCGTTGCATCTTGCCCGTCGCCCCTTTGGGAATTTCGTCCAAAATGACAACGCGGCGCGGCACCTTGAAATCTGCCATGCGTTCGCTCGCAAAGTCGCGGATCGATTTTTCATCAGCGCTTTGCCCATCGCGCAACACGACGGCTGCTGCGACGTCTTCACCCAGTTTTGGATGTGGCAAGGCAAAGGTAACAACCTGCTGAATCGCAGGGTGATCCATCAACACCCCGTCCACTTCCAATGGGCTTATTTTCTCGCCACCTCGGTTGATGATTTCCTTCAATCGTCCCGTCAGATGCAAAAAACGATCATCGTCAAACGCGCCTTGATCGCCTGTGCGGAACCACCGTTTGCCGCCTGCATCGAAAAAGTTCTTTGCGTTGGCATCAGGATTATTTTCGTACCCCAAGGTGACATTTGGCCCTGAAATCACAATTTCACCGGTTCCCGAGATCAGGCGATTGTCAGCCTCGTGCGCAATTGCGACCTCTGGTCCGGCTTGTTGTCCAACTGATCCCGGTTTTTGACGATCCAGTGGATTGCAACACATCTGGTGGGCGGCCTCGGTCATTCCATAGGCTTCGATCACGGGGGCATTAAACGTGGTGGCCAAACGGTCCATAACCTGTGCGGGCAGGCTGGCAGAGGACGACCTGAGAAAACGCAAAGGGACCTGCTCAATTGTCTCTGAATTTCGCAGTGCACGGCCCAAAATCGCTTGATGCATGGTGGGCACGGCCGTGTACCATGTCGGGCCGGCGTCTTTCATCCACCCAAAGAACCGCAAGGCGTCAAATCCGGGCGCGCACCAGATTGACCCACCCGCGACAAGAGTGGCCGAAACAGCCGCAAGAAGACCATGAATGTGAAACAGCGGCATGACGTTCAAACAGCGGTCGTCCGGTCCCAATTTTAACGACGCCGCAATATGCTGGGCCGATGCGGCAAGGTTTGATTGCAAAAGGGGTACAATCTTGGGACGCGACGTTGTGCCAGACGTATGCAGGATCAAAGAAACGTCATTCGCACCAGCGGAGTCCGCAGCGATGGCGGTCACTGGGGTTTCGCAAACCAAGTGGAACGCGCCTGCGTCGTCTTCTGGATGCAGGAATAGTATCTGCAACTTCAAACGATGTGCTGCGGTCAATGCAGGACCTTCATACCCCGCTTCAACGACCAAGGCCTTGGCGTTCAGATCCTCAAGATAAAACTTGAATTCGTCTTCTGTGTAATTCGGATTTAAAGGGGCGGTTGTTGCAGCTTGCGAGATTGTCAGAAAGGCCGTGGCCATATCCGGCCCGTTCGGCAAAACAACCGCGACACGATCCTGAACCCCGATACCAAACGCGCGCAGCTGCGTTTCAACATCCTGCGACAAACGTCTCAATCCGGCATAGCTGAGCCAGCTTCGCCCCGGCCCGCCAATGGCAGGCAACCCATCATCATGGGGCGCGATCAGGTCTTTCAATGTCGATGTCATTGCCATGGCTCCGCAATTTTACCCTTAAAACTGAAAACAACGCCTCTTAGAAAATTTCGCGCGAAATCCTAGAGACCGTTCTTTGCCGTCAAACGACAGCAATGGCGCTGACATTGCAAGCCCCGCTCGGGCAACGTTGACGTGCAGGTCAACACCTTCGCGACAGGCAATCCAAGCCGAGCGGTCCAATCTCCAGCCTATGTTTCTGACTACGCGTCATGGCCAAACAATGGTTATTTCCATTGTACTGAAAGTCGAGATTGATTATCGTTGGGAGAATACAAAATAAAGTGGTGATTAGTGATGTTGATAGAGTATTTAAATGATGGATCCTTTACATTTGGATCCGGTTTTTTTGACGAAGATGGTTTTGTGACCATTCAAGGAACTGATATAACTGCAACTTCCCTCAGCTTGTTCAATCCATCTACAAGTGTCTCAGTTACTTTATCTGGAAGCAATTTTCCGATTTTCGCTCCAGTAACAGACGAAGATTTGGATAATGCGAAAATAACGAGCTTTGAATTTTCATCGCAAGGCCAAATACAAATGCGTATTTCTGGCATTAGCTGGAGCCTTTTAGAATTCGACAACGCGCTTACTGATATTGACTTTGACTTCGACTTCACCGCACTTGCCACGCTTTTTGATCAATCAGAACTGATTACTGTCGACGGCTCAGGCGCGTCGAGTGGCATCGATATGTTCGCCGATTTCGCTCCCTTGGAGAGCCTTGTAACGACTCCCTTTAACGTAATTGGATCCTCGTTCCAGGATATCGAATTGTTTGGTGCGGCAGGCGACGACACAATATCGGCGGGTGGCGGATCGGGCACAGGCGGTTCCTTCATACCAACCCTTGGAAACGACGTTTTCGACTTTACCAATATTGGTGACGGCCCTGATGGTTCCTTTGCTCTTCGCTTTGATCTCACACTCCTCCCTGAATTGAACGCTTCGATAGATGTAGTGAATGATACGGTCACACTGGCTGGGATCAGCTATTCCCACAGTATCATTGGCTTACAAGAACTTGCGCTTGATGACGAAGCGACATTTATTATATCTGGGACAAATTTTGGTGACAGTTTTTCAATAACGCAAATCCAAGATGGATTTCTGAATTTCGTGGGGGGTGAAGGGAATGATTCCTACGACATCAACTTAAATGGTGGAACCGTTCGGATTTCGTACTTTGCAAGCGAAACGGGAATAGTTGCTAATCTTGCAACAGGAATTGTTTCCAATGACGGTTTAGGCGGACAAGATACACTTGTGCTTTCTGGCACCGCATCCGGACAGTTTGAGCTCATGGGATCCGGTTTTGCCGATTCAATCATCGGAAGCGATGCCGATGATGTTTTCATTTCATTGGAAGGTAATGACACCATTGAAGGTGGTGCAGGCTTTGACTTATTGCGTTATGATCGCGATGGTGTGGAAGTCGGGATCAACGCTGATCTGGAAGTTGGAACAGTTCAAGGGAACTGGTTCGATCAGTCTTTCACGGATTTCGTATCTGACATTGAAGAAATTCATGGTTCGGACGTCGGGAATGACACGATTTTGGGAGATGCCGCTGCAAATCAATTCCTTGGTATGGCCGGGAACGATTCTCTTGCCGGGCGCGGTGGAGATGACACCATCTTAGGCGGCGAAGGCGATGATACGGTGTTGGGGAACGAAGGCGCGGATTTACTGGAAGGTGGTAAAGGTCGAGATCAGGTCTTTGGCGCAGATGGAAATGACACCATTCTTGGCGACGATGGCAATGACGTCCTTGGTGGGGCCAGCGGCGAAGACAGCCTATTGGGTGGCGATGGACACGATACCTTATTCGGTGGTGACGATAACGACACACTAGATGGTGGAGAAGGTGACGACAGCCTGTCGGGTGGCAATGGTGACGACACATTGGATGCTGGCCTGGGTTGGGACACGATTTCGGGCGATGAAGGCAACGACATGATCCTTGGCAGCGCAGGGCGAAATAAGCTGTTCGGTGGTGCTGGTAACGATACTTTGTATGGCGGCGAAGACGAATTCGAAGAAATCAATGGTGGCATCGGTGATGATCTGATCATTGCCAGCGAAGGCGGGGATTCTCTGCGTGGCGATGCTGGTAACGATACTGTTGATTACAGCGGTGCAGGCAGCGCGGTCACAGTCAAGCTACACAAAGATACCGCAGTTTCCGCCACCTATGAGGACAATATCCAAGGCGTTGAAAATGTGATTGGAACCGATTTCGATGACAAACTTGTTGGGGACATTGGTAATAACGAACTTTGGTCCGGGGCTGGCAACGACACCATCAACAACCTTGGCGGTAACGATACGATTCACACTGGAACCGGTGAGGATTTCGTTCTTGGGTCATCGGACGGCGAACAGGTCATTCTTGGCAACGGCGACGATGTCGCGCGCACGCGGGGTGGCAACGATCTGATTGAAGGTGGTGAAGGCAATGACACCTTGGCCGGAAATGGTGGTGAAGACACTGCCTTTGGGGGCGATGGGGACGACACATTCTTTATGGGATCGCAAAATGACACTGCCTTTGGCGGTGCCGGTGCAGACACCATAAATGGCGGCTTCAACGCAGATGTTTTGGATGGCGGCGCTGATAATGATCGTGTGCGCGGCGAAGCGGGCATGGATCAGCTTAATGGCGGCGACGGCAACGACCTTTTGGTAGGCGGCGCCAATGCGGATACGTTCTGGTTCTTTGATACGGACGCCACTGGCGTGGATCGGATCACCGATTTCCAAGATGGATTAGACACGATCAATCTGTCGGATTGGGGCTTTGCGTCAGACGCAGATGTTTTTGCCCTTGCATCCATGGCAGGTGGCGCGAACCAGCATACCCGGATTGATTTCACTGACGGCTCGGGCGGTGAAGTCCGCGCCTTGGTGATTGAGAACCTCGACATTAGTGATTTCGACGCCAGTGATTTCCTTCTGACAGGAAGCGATCCTTTCGCTTTCTGATCAAATACGCAGGGCAAAATTCACATCAGCAACGGTTTAACCAAAGCCTCCAAGTTTTGAACTTGGCGGCTTTGGCGCGCTGTATTCTCATGAACAATGCCATGCTTGCACACGCCGTTTGGCGCGGTTGGAAAAACCAACTGATCGTGCCCCGGTTATGCGATCAAAAGCCCGGTCACATCCATTCGGTCGCGATCCGGAGCTTTATTCCTTTGCGTCAGGTTTTGGGACGCTTTGGACGCGCGTTGCCGCCTTGTTTGGATGCACCTTTGGCCACAGCAGCGCGGGCACGGTTTTTCTTGCTTGATGCTTTTCCAGCTGGGGGCTGAGGTCCTTTGTTGGACTTTGATCGCGGCTTGCGCGGTGTCACAGCACCATCCGCTTGCCGATGTGGCGACGCATCAGACCCCTGTCGTTTGCCACCCCCGTCGGGTGCATCCCGCCGTGCCTGCGGCTTGGTTGGACGGTCTTGCGGCTTGGGTTTCTTTTTCCGCGGCGCAGGGTCGTCATTCCAATCAATCGGCCCATTGGATTTATGTGGTGACCGTCCGCTTGATTCGGGTTTCCCGCGATGTGCAGGCTTGGATGACCCCTTGCGGTCTGGTCGATCCGATCGATCCGGGCGTGCGGATCGGGTAGACCCCGTAATTACGGGCGGCTTGTCCAATTGCTTTATGACCGCGTTTTCTTCGACCGTCATTTTAGGCCCAATGGCCGCAAGAAACGCAGGGACGCTGGTTTCTAGAATCTGCACAAAGGACTCTTCTTCTTGAATCCGGATCGCGCCGATATCGTCCTTGGTCAAATTTGACGCCTTGCACAGCATCGGCAAAAGGCGGCGCGGTTCCGCATCCGCTTTGCGTCCCCCAGACACAGAGAACCAAATGCTTGGCCCGAATTCCGCACGCGGCGTAGGTTTCGCATCAACATTAGACAGCTCTTCTGGGGCCGACCGAACCGAACGATAAAGCCGCAGATAAGCCAACGCGACCTGTTCAGGTTCAAATGTGCTTAGCAGTTTGCCGACAGTGTCTTCTTCGTTCTCGGCTTTTTCGATCTGCCAACTTGGGTCGGCGAACATGCGTTCTTCTTCGCGCGCATTGACCTCGCCTGCGGATGGCGCATTGCCCCATTCCGCTTTCAACTTGGCCATACCCAAAATACGTTCCGCTTTTTTTCGGGACTTCTTGGTCACGATCAGCGCGCTAACACCTTTGCGCCCAGCGCGCCCCGTGCGTCCCGAGCGGTGCAACAGCGTTTCGTGGTTTGATGGCAATTCCGCGTGCACAACAAGATCAAGGTTCGGCAAATCGATCCCGCGCGCAGCAACGTCCGTGGCCACACACACTTGGGCGCGACCATCGCGCATCGCTTGCAGCGCGTGTGTGCGTTCGGATTGAGACAGTTCGCCGGACAGCGCAACCACCTGAAATCCACGATTGGACAATCGAGTGGTCAGTCGGTTCACCATCGCCCGCGTATTGCCAAACACGATGGCATTTGGGGCTTTGTAGTACAAAAGCGCATTGATCACTGCATTTTCAGTGTCGCGTTCCGCGACCATCATCGCGCGGTATTCAATATCCGCGTGCTGTGATTTTTCGGATTTGGTGACAACGCGAACGGCGTCTTTTTGATAGCTTTCGGCCAGTTTGGCGATTGATTTCGGCACCGTGGCCGAAAACATCAAAGTCTGGCGATCATCCGGCGATTCACCCAGAATAAATTCCAGATCTTCGCGAAACCCAAGATCAAGCATCTCGTCTGCTTCGTCCAAAACAACCGAACGCAAGCTGGTCAAATCGATGGACCCGCGCATGATGTGATCACGCAAACGGCCAGGCGTTGCGACCACAATATGCGCACCGCGTCCCAGCGACCGGCGTTCATCGCGCATGTCCATCCCACCAACACATGACGCAACGATTGCACCCGCTTTGGCAAACAGCCAGCTGAGTTCGCGTTTGACCTGCAACGCCAATTCACGGGTTGGGGCAATGACCAAGGCAAGTGGTGCCCCAGCAGAATTGAACCGTTCTGCGTCCTCCAAGATCGTCGGCGCAATGGCCAAACCAAACCCCAAGGTCTTACCCGACCCGGTTTGCGCGGAAACCAAAAGGTCACACCCGTTCAGTTCGGTGTCCAATACGGCAGTCTGCACAGGCGTTAAGGTGGAGTAACCACGGTCATCGAGTGCGTCACGGAGAGCTTGTTTCAAGGGTTCATCTTTTTCGCTAGGGTTCTCGTCGCTTACGTGTGGTCCAAGATTTCATATTTTGACGAACTTCTTAGAAGGCGGCAAACGACAACAAGCGGCGTCGTTAGAACACTTGGCTGCGAATGTACAGGTTCAGTCGCCTTGGTTGATCTGCATTCCTGACATTTCGGTTAATCGGCTTTTGCAAGGGTCCAGCCCGAATTCATCCAAACCAGCAATATCAGATCAAGTTGCGCCACAGGTTTCGAACAAAGATATTATACCGCTCTCTTTGCTGTCTCAGGTCAGACAAAATGCAAAGCAGACCAAGAAAATCCCGTGACAGTCCAATTATTCAGTTGTAGCCACCTTCTGGAAGGGTTCTAAGGCGGAAAACAACTGGAAAAGGCGACCACGATGAGGATGCGAGATACGTTTCTCAAGCCTATGCACCCCGAAGGTCGTCGGTTTGTCGCGATATTTGCCGCGATAACGTTTGGGCTGTTTCTTCTTTCTACGTTTCTGGGATGGATCGGCGTTGGACTTACAGTCTGGTGTTACTACTTCTTCCGCGATCCCAAACGCGCCACCCCGTTGCAGGATGGATTGATTATCAGCCCGGCTGATGGCGTTGTGTCCTTGATCGAAAAGGCTGTCCCTCCAGCGGAGTTGGGCATGTCGGATCAGGCCCTGACGCGGGTCAGTGTTTTCATGAGCGTTTTCAACTGCCATGTGAATCGCGCGCCTATCGGTGGCAAAATCGTCTCGATCGCCTACCGTCCGGGTAAGTTTTTCAACGCGTCGTTGGACAAAGCCAGCTCTGACAACGAACGCAACAGCCTGTGCATTCAAATGGAAGACGGTCGCCAAATCGCTGTTGTGCAGATTGCAGGCCTTGTTGCCCGACGCATTGTTTGCTTCTCCTCAGAAGGGGATGACATTCGAACGGGCGAACGATTTGGCCTGATCCGGTTTGGGTCTCGGTTAGACGTATATCTGCCCGAAGGTGTGCATCCTCAAGTTTGTCTGGGTCAGACCATGATCGCAGGTGAAACCATGATCGCCGATCTGACATCCACCAATGATGCGCAACGCGCACGCACAGAGTAATCGATGCGCAAGCCTTCAATCGACAAATCCCAACGTCTGCCGCTGGTCCATTTACTGCCTAATCTTCTCACTGTGACAGCGATTTGCGCAGGCATGACCGCGATCCGCTTTGCGTATCAGGGCGACATTGAAACCGCTGTTCAGTTGATTCTTCTTGCTGGCCTTCTTGATGGGCTAGATGGGCGGTTGGCCCGTCTGTTGAACAGTCAAAGCTTGGTTGGTGCCGAACTGGATTCATTGGCCGACTTTCTGAATTTTGGCGTCGCACCCGGATTGATCATTCACGCATGGGCCTTACAGGATTTCACTAGAGCAGGTTGGATCGCTGTTTTGGGATACACTATTTGCTGTGTCCTTCGATTGGCCCGTTTTAACGTCAGCAATGACGCGGATGAAACAGGCGACAGTTTTTTGGGCGTTCCTTCACCCGCGGGTGCGGGCCTTGTCATGTTGCCCATGTATGTCGCGTTTCTAAAGCCTGACTGGGCTGTGTTACCCCCCGCTTTCATCTCAGGATACATGTTGTTCATTGGCCTATTGATGATCAGTCATTTTCCGACATATTCCTTCAAAAACGTGTCCATCCCCCGTGCAAAAATCCGATTTATGATGCTGGGTATTGCACTGACTGTTGTGGCGCTTTTGACTTACCTGTGGGTCACGCTGATCCTTCTGTCATTCGTCTACTTCCTTGGCCTGATCTGGTCGGGATGGTCCGCCCTCAGAGCAAAACCCTAAATATTCCGGGTCTTAGAACTTGTCGTGCAAAGCCCCTGACGAATTCAGTTCATAAAATGAAGAGTATCAAAAGTGCCTCGCCATTCAGCGACTTCGGGCGCAAGGGCCTCGGGATCGTTGCGCGACAATGCACTGGATATCAGTCTGGCAAAATCCGTGGCGTTTTTGGCCGTCACGCCCCATCGCACCAATTCTGGCGTCCCAATGCGCAGCCCATTCATGTCCCCCGACACTTCGTCTATAGGCAACCCAATTCCGCAGGCCAAAAACCCAGCCCGTCGCAGCGTTTTTGACGCGGCCTGCCCGCCGCCAAAAGGCGCTGCCTTTACGGCGAACTGATGCGAGTTGGTAAAACCCTCTGCGCCCCTGAACACGTCAATACCTGCGTGGTCCAGCGCTTCGGCCAAGGCCTGCGCTGTGCGGATCATTTCTGCGCCATACGCCGCCCCATGGTCGCGCCAGTCCAGCATCGTCACCGCCAGTGCTGCAGATTTAGCCGCATCAAAATTTGCCGTCATACCGGGGAACGCAATCGCATCCAGTCGTTCCACAATTGCGGCATCGTCGGACACGATTAAACCACCCGCAGGACCGCCAAGGCTTTTGTAAGTGCTCATCGTCATGAAATGCGCCCCAGCCTTAAGCGGATTGGTCCACGCACGACCCGCAATGATCCCGCATTGATGTGCTGCATCAAACATCACCTTCGCGCCAACACGATCCGCAATGTCGCGCGTTTGGGCAACGGGGTGTTCGAACAAATTCAAGCTGCCACCAATCGTAATCAGCTTGGGCTGTGACTCCCGTGCAAGGCGACCCAACCCGTCGATATCAATCGTATAGCCATCTGCGTTCACTGGCGCGTGCACGATGTTCAGCCCAAACAGTCCTGCACATCCCGCCATGTGGTGGGTCACATGCCCACCAATGCTGGCCGGGGGCACAATGATTGTATCGCCCGGTGCGCAGGTCGCCATAAAGCCATATAAGTTTGCAATCGCACCTGAAGGCACCCGGATTTCGGCGAATTTAGCATCGAACACTTCCGCGCATAGGGCGGCGCAGATCACTTCGATCTCTTCAATGGCTTCCAAGCCCATCTCGTATTTGTCACCCGGATACCCCAAAGATGGACGCGATCCGATGCCCGAAGCCAAGAACGCTTCCGCACGTGGGTTCATCACGTTTGTTGCCGGGTTTAGGTTGAAACAATCCCGTTCGTGAATCTGGCGGTTGTCCTGCGCCAAGGTCTCAAGACGCGCAATCACATCATCCGAATTCTGCACCGCTGTTTCACCAGCGATCCTTTGAACCAATGCTTCGCAATCCGCAGGAACCCAATCTCGATGTGCCAATGTCATTAACGCTGTCCTCTTTCGTTCGAGTTGACGAAAAAAGTGGTGAATGCGCAAATCAAAATTGCTTTGGAATGACGGTTTCACTTCTCCGCGTCAAAGGACCACACCGAAACGCTTTTCACATTCCGTTTTAAATACAGGGCATCGCGCCCCTTGCCTTTAAGGGTTCAGCGCATACCATCCCTGCGGGTGAACTCGTTTGGCCCGATGGGTTTGATGCAGAACACAAAGGTACGGATATGTTGAAACTATACTATTCCAAAGGGTCATCCGCGTTGGCTGCGCACATCCTGTTGGAAGAAACAAACGCGCCTTATCAATCCCAAGAAGTGTCGATCGCCAAAGGCGAACACCTGACGCCCGAATTTTCAAAACTGTCGCCCAAGCATCGCCTGCCCTTGCTGCAAACCCCTGACGGTCTCCTGACAGAAAATCCAGCGATCTTGGAATATATCGCGACCACGCATCCCGACTGTGGCTTGCTACCGTCCGGCACTTTTGCCCAAGCTCAAGCCCGATCTTTGGCGGCCTATCTTTGTTCGACGGTCCATGTTGCCTTTGCACATAACAAGCGAGGGGCAAGGTGGTCTGATGATGGCGCGGCGATTGAGACGATGCAGGCCAAAGTGCCCGACAATCTGACCGCTGCCGCCCAGTTTCTGGAATCCCAGTTTTCCAACGGAACATGGGCATTGGGCGATCAATACAGCTTTTGCGATCCCTATCTGTTTTTACTGTCCAAATGGATGCAACCTGTCAACCTGACGCTCGCGTCCTTCCCCAAACTCGCGGCACATCACGCCGCAATGCGCGCACGCCCCGCGACCCAAAAAGCAATGGCCGCGCATGGGTTATCCTAGACAGGCAATATCATTGATCGCCGCGTCCTAAATCACCTCGTCCGAACGATCATCGCTTTCGCCGTATCGCTTCATCACGGCCGGTTTCGTGCCCTCGTAAAGACGCTCGATATTGCCAGCAATCTTGGCGTTTTCCCGTTCAAACAGGCAATCACCGTTCATATCCGATGCAACGATAAACGGCCCTATCTTGTTGCATTTCAAAACCCACATAGCTTGGGCAATGCCAAGCTCTTCGTTCCAATGCACCGCCTCAACATTTTCGACACCGCGCCCCAACAACGCCCCCGTGCCATAGCCGACGGTCGACAGATACACCGCCCCATTGGGCACAAAATACTCTTTGTAATCTTTGGACGACATCCCACCCTTGCCCACAATCAGCTTGGCCCCGGTTTTGGCCATCCATTCCGGCAACCACTTGGCAAACCGAAAGCTGGCCGTGGCCGTCACTGCCCCCATTTCAAAGGACCCATCCGCATTGATCCGCGCCGCAGGTGAGCAATGAAAATTCGCAGCAGACTGACTGGGCAATTCCATCGGGATATTCGCCTTGTCTTCTAGCGCCCGCATATAGACGCCTTCGCGCGCGGTATACATCAACCCATCAAGATAAACGACATCGCCAAGGCGCAACTCGGCGATGGCCTCATCAGTGGGCGTGGTGGACAGGCGGACTTCACGCAGGCTCATTCTGTTTATCGTTCCATTTTTTTCAGATCATTTCGATCAAACGCAACACCGTCGTCATCACTCGACGAATAGAATCCAACGCCAGTCACAATCGCGGCTTCAATCACTGCACGTCGAGCTATGTCGGCCACGTCCCAGCTGAACCCCATCTCTATTGTGTATTTCCCCATGTAATAGTCCGTGATCATGAGGTTATTTTCATCGTCATGCGTTGCATGTGGCCCGTCCAGCGGAGGAAATTTTCTGCGCAACAAATTGTAAAACGCATTCAGGTTTTCTGGCAGGCCATTTGGACTCGTCCCGCCTACACCATCGCTCGGTTCGTCAACGTCTTCTTCTTCGAGCCATTCAAAAAAATCATCTTCATCACGGGGTGCAGATTTTGGATCAAAAACCAAAAGATCATAACTCATTCGGCAGCCTCCTTTATTGAATGCCAATCAACTGTTTCACGGCGCTGATACGCTGTAAACCAATCTGGATCTGTTCGGTGTTCGACCCGGCCATCCGCATGGATGCGCGCCACGGCGCGGCGGGACGACAGGCAGAACGCGTGCACTGACATTGGCATGCCACCGGTGTGGCAATAACCGACCTCGATATTGCAATCGATCACCATGTTCTTGCCCACAAACCCCATCGCGCCCATGCCGATGGAATTGCCTAACTCTTTGAACTCGTCTTCCATCTCGGCGATGCGTGGGTCGTCATTTCGGCTGCCCACAACACGCAAGGTCGAAGCGCGCTTGCCCAATGTCATGCAGATGTCCTTGGACCCTCCCAACCCGATCCCGATGATCGCAGGCTGACAGGCAAGGCCGCGTTTGCCAAATGCCAACAGGCTATCAAGGTAAAACCGCTTGATCCCCTGCACCCCGTCCGACGGGAACAGCATCCGGTAATCTGACCCGAACAACCCGCCCTTGTGCACTGTGATGAGGTCAATCCATTCGCCTTCGGGTTCGAACCCGTATTCGATTTCAGGCGCACCGATGCCGACATTGTTGTTGTGATCCGTCCGCCAAAGCGGGTGCACGCGGTTGGGTCGCAAGGGCACGCCGTTGGTCGCATTGGCCGTCGCACGACGCAACGCCGTTTCCAGCGCGATCATGCCCCCTTCGACCCGCGCCTCGTTGCCCATCTTTACAAACCACCGCGGCACGCCGGTATCGCCACACATCGCACGACGATCTTCCTTGGCGGCTTCATAGTTTTCCAACATCGCCTTGAGGACAAAAGACGACAGGTCACCGTCCTCGGTCTTGGCGGCGCGCTTGAGGCCGTCAAGGTAATCCTGCGGTATTTCAATGGCCGCCTTGTCCATCAAGGTTTCGGCGGTTTGTTGGATGAGGGCGATGGGGATCATCGCGAACGTTCCTTTTGCCAAGCTTCAAATCGCTTTGAAATCAACGGCGCAACCCGGTCATAGACTTCCCAGCTATCCTCAACCCGGTAGATTCCCCAGGAGTCGAAATCGATATCAATTTCGCCCTCCTCTTCCTCAGCCGTCGCTTCGCAATAATCATCAAGGTACATGTCTTGGGGCAAATCGAGATATTTTGACGTAAATGCATTGCCGTCCGGGTTAAGATCGCCGGTCAAAAGCTTGCCATCGAGGTTTTTGTACACATACGCCCCAGGCGTGGACTCTCTTGATTTGAGTTTTTCCACTTCTTCCGCACAGTCGCTAAGATGCTCGTCACTGCACAGGCCATTCAACACAGCCCAAGCAAAGTACATTCCGATATGCGTCGCCCCGGCCGATGGAGGAAGGTCCTTAGGGAAATTGTCTGCTCCTGAATGCCAACTTGCATCATCGTATTTCTCAGAAATCATCATTGTTCCTCGACCAATGTTTCGGGTTCACTCGCAGGTAAGATGGTTTCATTCGGGCGCACAATTGTAAATTGTACGGGTTTGCGGGTGACCTGAGTGGTCTCGTTTAATTGTTGTGCAACTGTAAAATCGCTGTCTTCCATCTCTCCGGCCTTTGGGAAATCTTCTCGGTAATGAGCGCCACGGGAATTTTCGCGTGCGATCCCTGCCTGCGTGATGACGTCGGATATATCACAGAGCGAACGCAGGTTTAACCAATCGTGCCATGTCAGATTGAACGCCAAATTGCTGGCGTCTACGCCGACCTCCATCAAGGCATTTGACACTTGTGCGATCCCAGTCAGCCCGCGTTTCATGCCCGCCTCAGTGCGCATCACACCGACCTCTTCCCACATCAAATCCTGCAATTGCTTGCGCAGAGGCTGGATAAGCCCCGGTTTGCGGCTAAGCGGGTATGTTGCGCGTTCAAATTCTGCGGCCAGCACGTCTTGGTCCGGGTCGCGCAATGTCATCGTGCCCACGTCGCGCCCCATCGTGTCGCCCGCGATGCCGCCATAGACGGTGGAATTGGCGACCCCGTTGCCGCCCAAGCGGTTCGATCCATGCGCGCCGCCTGCGTCTTCGCCAGCAACATACAAGCCTTCCATCGCCGTGCGCGTGTCCACGTCAACGACAACGCCACCCATGAAATAATGTGCTGTGGGCACGACTTCGACCTGCCCAGCCGCCAGATCAAAGCCACTGTCGGCGCAGCGCTTGACCATGCCTTTGAACTTTTGC
Source organism: Paracoccaceae bacterium (assembly GCA_039984715.1). Classification (GTDB taxonomy): domain Bacteria; phylum Pseudomonadota; class Alphaproteobacteria; order Rhodobacterales; family Rhodobacteraceae; genus JABSSA01. Next base: position 318,545 of record JBDWUA010000015.1, read on the forward strand.
GCAACCCAATCCGGACCAAGATGCGCCATCGATATAAACACGCCCTCTTGGTCGGGATCGTTATTCTTGCGCATCTCGCCATAAATGCCGCGACTGACCACATCGCGTGTGGCGCGTTCGCCTTTGGCGTCATAGTCGAACATGAACCGTTGGCCGGAATGGTTGATCAACTGGCCACCTGCCCCGCGCAAGCCTTCCTCGAGCACGGTGCCAGTCATGCGCGTGTGATCCCCTGCCAACAGGCCCGTGGGGTGAAACTGTACCATTTCCATGTCGCGCAAGGGCAACCCAGCACGCAGGGCCATAGCCAGACCATCCATCGTCTTGTCACCACTGGGCGTGTGGTATTTGTACATGCTCGGACCGCCGCCCGTAGCCATCAGCACGGTTTTCGCCCGCACCAATCGGAACAGCCCTGTGCGTATATCGATCATCAGCACACCTGCCAAAGACGCGCCATCGCGGGTTGGGATCAGTCCCACAGCGCGATGTTCCTGCAGCTTTTCCACGCCGCTGGCCAAGACCTTTTCCATCAGGCGGTTGATAATCTCGATGCCGGTCAGGTCGCCTTTGTGCACAGTGCGATCTGCGGTTTGTCCGGCGAATGCCTTTTGGTGCAGCGATCCATCCGGGTTGCGATCAAAGAAACAGCCGACCTCGTTTTCCAGCTCTCGGATACGCACGACAGCCTGTTCACACAGCCGCCATGCCATGTCCTGATTGGGCAGCCATGTCCCGCCTTTGATCGTATCCATAAAGTGGCGTTCCACAGTGTCGCCACCCCCGAGGGCCACGTTATATCCCCCTTGCACCATCCGCGTGCAGCCGCATTTGCCGATCAGGCCCTTGACGGCGATGGTGATCTTGGTGCCCTCGGGCGCTGTTTGCTGGGCATGCAAGGCGGCAAACAATCCGGCCCCGCCCGTCCCAAGAATCAGGATGTCCGTGTCGTGCCATTCTATGTCTGACACTCGCATCTCAAATCGCCTTCATGAAAAACAAAGTGGCAATCAAGAACGATATGGCGGTTGCCCCCGCCGCCAACGTTTTCTGCGATGGTGTCCAAGGCAGCCATTCCAGCGCCATCAGACGCAAGCCCCCGAACATGTGAACCGCCAAAAGAAAGACCAGACCAAATTCGGCCAGCTTGACCACGCCCGTTTCGGTCAACTGCAAGATCCCATCAAGCCGCGCAGAGTCGGTCAACGCCAAGGCCAGCACCCAGAAATGCAAGGGTAGGAACAGTGCGAGGACCAACCCCGAAACCCGGTGCAATATGTAGGCAAGCCAAAGGGGATGCGCGCGCGACATCTGTTTCATGCGAACGTCACCGCCCATACGGCGCGGCCGCCAAGGATGAACAACCCGACACCCGCGATCCACATGAGCGCGTCTAGGGATCGTCCCGTTAGGCCCCCCCATTCATGAGCAATCGTGCGCAGGCCAATCGCGCCGTGGATCGATACGGCGACAACGAAGGTACCGTAAAACAGAAACCACAAAGCGGATCCTTGCGTGCGACCCAGTATTTCAGAAGCACTTAACCCGCCTTGGATCGCATAGATCATGACGGCCAAATGTCCCAACACCAGTGGGGCCATCAACAACGCGCTGATCCGCTGCGCCATGTACAACCACATTGTCATGAGCCTTTGCGCTTTGCGAAAAACGCCTTGGTCGTCTCGCGTTTAAGTCCGGCAATGGCCGACATTGGGTCTAATTCATTTGGGCAATAGACTGTGCACGACCCCATAGAATGGCAGTTGTGGCACCCCCCTTTGTCCGAAACCGCATCCAATATGGCGACGCGCCCGTCGTCTTTGGCGTCATTCAACAATGTCCAAGCACGCTGCAAAGCGGCGGGCCCAAGATAATCGGCGTTGCCAGCCACCGTATCACATGCGGCGTAGCACACAGAACAATTGATGCATTCGATACCTGCATTCGCCTCAACACGGGTCGCAGTTTGCGCATCTATGGGCGCGATGGCGTCATCGCGGGTCAAGGCGCCATGATGCACCCCTTCTGCGGCGATCCATTTGTCAAAGAACGGGTCCATATCGACGACCAAATCCTTGATCACCGGCAAATTACGCAAAGGTCCGATCTTGACCGCGTCCCCATCCAGAACTTTGGATATATGCGTCCGACATGTCCAACGTGGCACATCATTGACCATCATCGCGCAACTGCCACACATGCCGACACGACAGGCAAACCGATAACTCAGCGTCGGATCACTTGTCTGCTGTATCCAGGACACCACATCCAAAACGGTCTGGTTCTCAAACGCAGGAACGTCAAAGACCTCTTGTGCCCCGTCCGAGTTCCCCCCCCGGTCTATGGTGACTTTCAAAACCCCTGACGACATCAGACCAAGTCTCTTTCAATGACTGCGACTTACCGTGCATAGTGTAATCAAAAGCACCTCTTTATGAACGCTTTAATTTCTTAACATTTGCGTTAGCGTTCCTAACACAAACCAACCCCGCCCGAGGCCCCATGACATCAGAACATCAACCCACTCTGTTAGAATTGCTTCAGGCCCGTTTCGGAGATGTCGACGCAAAGACCGACCAGTGCGAAAACAATGACATGCTGCATTCGATGGCCGCACGTGGGTCGTGCAGACATTTTAAACCCGACCCGGTTCCGACCGATTTGTTGCAAACACTAGGGGCCGTCGCACTTGCTTCGCCCAGCAAAAGCGACCTTCAGCAACGCGACATTATCATGGTCACAGCCAATGAAACGCGCCACCATTTGGCGGAATTGGTTTCTGGTCAGGCATGGGTCGCGGGCGCGCCAGTCATCGCCGTCTTTTGCGGCAACAACCGGCGCCAACGACAAATGCATGACTGGCATCAGGTGCCCTTTGCAAACGATCACTTGGATGCGTTCTTTAACGCCTCTGTCGACGCCGCCATTGCGCTTGGCGCGTTTATCACCGCTGCCGAAGCGACCGGACTTGGCTGCTGTCCCATCAGCGCAATTCGCAACAAACCAGACGCCGTTTCGGACCTGTTGGCCCTGCCCGACCACGTCTTTCCCATCGCAGGTCTGGCGATTGGCTATCCCGCTGACCCGGCGCCAGTGTCTAAACGGCTCCCGCTTCATACAACTTTGCATATGGATACTTACACGGAAGAAGGCATCAAAACCGCCGTCCAAGCCTATGACAGCAACCGCGCCAAAACACAGCCCTATGCGCAGCAACGCTTTGAAGACAGGTTTGGCACAAGCGATCACTATTGCTGGTCAGAAGACAAAGTCCGGCAATATTCCAGCCCAGAGCGGCAATCCTTTGGACAGTTCATTCGCGCCAAAGGCTTCTGTCTGGACTAGCCGACAGGACTGACTTTCAGGGCTGGCTTTCAGGACTGGTGCGAAAAGCTATTCTCGGTAATCGCTGTGGCAGGATTTACAGGTATCGCCCAAGGCTGCCATTGCGGGGCCTAGATCATCAACGCTTGCAATCGATGTCGACAATCCAAGCGCCACGTTTTCCAATGCGCCCGCTTTGGTCGTGAAATCCTCGAAATTCTCCCAAATGGCGGGTTTCGCCTCGGATTTAGGATCATCTTCGTTGGCTCGGAACAAATCCGGCGCCTTGGCCGCATGTTCTGCAATCTCGCGCAACGCGGCTTTGGCAGCCTCTGCATCGAATTCTTTTTCGCCCTTGGCCATCAGCCCAAGCGTTTTCATATCCCCGCCAATAATGCTCATTGCGTGCATTCGGGCTTGGACAGCTGGGTTTTTTACCCCGCTATGGGCCAGCACAGCGCTGCCGGCAAGGACGGTCAAAACGGCAAAGATGTAAGGTTTGAACATGACGCTCTCAAATTAAAAGTGAACTTGATCGATTTTCCGTTTTCATGGACCAGAAAGTCAAAGCCTTTCTTGTCGCACCGCGTCTCCTTTGCCGCAATATCGTTGGCAAATTGTTGGCCTTGTCGACCGAGTTCACGCCAACCTCAGGTCGGCTGGTGCAACTTTGATCACCGCCCCCGTGCAGATCCCGGCACAAAACATTCGACACACTGTCCCGCCTTCCACCCTCTTGGCCACTCACACACTGTTAACCCTAACCGTGGTTGTGACCTGAGGTTCAGGCGTTGGTAACGAATTGCTCCTATTTCGGAAAAAAAGATGGAGATTAAGACCTGTATGGGCAAGATAGCTTGGACAATTCATCACATTGCGGGAATTATTTTTGGCGCTGTGCTTTTGCTCGGTGCTATTTCGGTCGCGGTGACGTTGTATATGCGGGTCCCAATGGCGGATGTTTCCGACGCATGGTCACGGTACAAAGCGGACGTTTCCATTCAGGAAAATACAATCGACGCGATGGTCGAATCCATCGGGTTCGGCGGGATGATCCACAATTTCAAAAATTACGTCTTGCGCAAGGACGCTCCTCGTCTTGCCAAAATCAAGAACAGCGCGATTTCGGCGCAACGATACATCAAACGGCTTGAAGGCTCCAACGTTTCGCAGAATTCTATCGGCGCTCTCAAAGAAATATCTGGTGTCATTGACGCCTATGTCGAAGCACTGGATGTCGTTGAAGCTGGCGCACTCAAGGGATTGAGCGCGCAAGAGATCGATCAATTGGTGAAGATCGATGATTCACCTGCTCTGACCGGCTTAAGCACTGTACTAAAAGAACTGCGCGACCAAAACTCTTTGTCTGGAATGCAGTCCAAAACGCGTTTGGCAAACGACATTCGATTTGCAATCGGCTATGGTGGTATGATCCATCAATTTAAGAACTACGTTTTACGCCACGATGCCCCGCGGGTTGCTAAAATCGAAACGGCATTTGCAACTGCTGAAGGGTTGATAAGTGAATATCAGTCGTTGGAAATTTCCGAAAAGGAAGGTCAAGCGCTGTCACAAATCCAGTCCGTGATTGACGAATATCGAACCAACCTCAAGCTCGCGCAAGATCTGGTTGCTCAAGGTCGCACTGCCGAAGAAATTGATGCGGCGGTTAATATCAATGACGGGCCCGCATTGGTCGGTTTAAACGACTTACGATCCGAAATCGCGCGTCATGGGGCAGGATTGTCTGTATCGGTCTACCAAAAGCTCGTCCAACTACAAAAAACACTAACCTGGATTGCGGCGGCAGTTTTTGTATCATCCGTTGCGATTGGGATGCTGGTTGCCTTGATTCTAAGCAGGAAAATCGTGAAGCCGATCAAAGGAATACCGGCATTAATCTTGGATTTGGCTAACGCCGACGCCCAAGACGAGAACAGTGGACAGACCAATAGTCGGAATCATATCCAAGAAGTTAACAACGTTCTGATTGCTGTTGATGACCTGCGCAAAAGAACAGCTGAGATTCGGCGAGCTGAAGAACAGGAAAAACGACAAGCGGAACAAAAACGCGCAGAAGAACGGGCGGAATTCGAAAAGCAAAAGAACGAAGAACAAGCGCTCTTGGAAGAAGAACAGCGGCGGATGAAACAACTTGCCGACGACGAGAAAGCACAAAAGGCCAAACAAGAACACGAAGAAAATCAGATTAGGCTTGCCGAACAAGCGGCCGTCGTTGGAACTATCGCAGAGGGCCTAAAGCGTCTTGCGTCAAATGATTTATCTTCAACAATCGCTGAAGAACTCCCCGGCGAATACAACATTCTGCGAAGTGACTTTAACTCTGCGGTGTCGCAACTGTCCGAGACAATAAACGAGATACAGGTTTCAACAGTGAACGTGCGCGAAGATGTGGCGCAAATTTCAGCTGCGTCCAATTCGCTTGCCAAGCGAACTGAAACCCAAGCAGCGTCCCTTGAAGAAACCGCCGCGGCTCTTGAAGAACTCACCACGTCCGTCAAATCAGCATCCGAGAATACGCAAGAGGTCCTGACCGCCTTCAACGAAATGAAGCAAGACACAGAAGAAGGGGCGCAACGGTCTATCGATGCTGTAACGTCTATTGCCCAAATCAGTGAATCCTCAAAAGCGATCGGAATGATAATCAGCGTCATCGATGATATTGCATTTCAGACCAATCTTCTGGCGCTGAATGCCGGTGTTGAGGCTGCACGAGCAGGAAAAGCAGGGTCAGGTTTCGCAGTGGTCGCCTCTGAAGTTCGCGCATTGGCCCAACGTTCGTCCGAAGCCGCCAGCGAAATCAGCCGGCTTATCAATCAAAGCTCTGAACAAGTATCATTCGGTGTCGAGGCTGTAGAGAAAGTTAGTAAGGCGCTAGATTTGATCATTGGCTCCGTGAACTCTGTTACGTCTCAGATCAACGAGGTTTCGGTTGCAACTGGTGAACAAGCCAACGGAATTGCGGAAATCAGTAATGCTGTGAACGAGCTGGATAAGGTCACGCAACAGAACGCCGCCATGTTTGAGGAAACGAATGCCGCATCGCAGAACCTTTTGACGCAGTCTGAAAAACTAGCAACGGCCGTCGGCGGTTTCAAAATGGATGCGACACGTGACGACGGCTGGGGGGAACAAGACGAACAACGCGATGTTCCCATGGCATCATAAACAAGGCAGTCTTTCCCCCGTGTATCAAACGGGGCGAATGACCGAAATCGAAAGTCACTGCCTTTAATTGGTAACACAACAACGGCAGGCAAAATTGCCAGCCCCACGACCGCAAAAAAGAACAAGCCGGATCTAGTCGTCGAATTTGGAAACCTGAACCGCAATACGCGTTACGACGACAGGGAATTCCACAGTTCAACAAGCTTCCCAAAATCATAACGAACGGTTTTCTTGGACCAATTCGGGTAAGAACATTCCTCAATTCCCCAAGATCGCGCCCCGTTAACGGGATTTTCCCTGATCGCTGCTATGCGAGACATGTGCAACAGGCATGGCAGCAAATCATAGGAATTACTTGCGCCGCATTGCGGCACGTGTCGTTGCCCTGTAAAGGCGCCTCAACTCAAGCTGTCCCGCAGCACCACAATACAACATCTTCAGGAGCTTTTCGCATGGTGAAAGCATCCATGGCCCTCGTTTCCGAGGCCTTTAAGCGCAATGAATCGCGTCAAAATGTAAAGATGACGCCCGGACGATTTAAAATCGAAATCCTGGCTGGCCTGACTGTGGCATTGGCGCTGGTGCCCGAAGCTGTTGCGTTTGCTTTTGTTGCTGGTGTGCATCCGCTGGTAGGTTTGTATGCCGCATTCATTGTTGGCCTGATCACCGCCGTGTTTGGCGGGCGTCCAGGGATGATTTCCGGGGCAACCGGCGCATTGGCCGTTGTGATGGTATCTCTTGTTGCCCAACACGGTGTTGAATATCTATTTGCCACTGTGGTTCTGATGGGCATCATTCAGATTGCAGCAGGTGTATTCCATCTCGGGAAATTCATCCGCCTTGTCCCACACCCCGTAATGCTGGGCTTTGTGAACGGGCTGGCGATTGTCATTTTCCTTGCGCAAATGACCCAGTTTCAGGTCCCCGGAACAGCCGAAGTCTCAGGACATGGCGTATCAGGTGGCCAATGGCTAAGCGGTGTGAAGCTCTATACAATGTTGGCGCTGGTTGGCTTAACGATGGCGATCATCTGGGTTCTGCCCAAAGTGACCAAGGCGGTTCCCGCCCCTCTCGCTGGGATTTTCATCGTCGCCGCGATTGTCATTGGGTTTGGACTGGATGTGCCACGCGTCGGTGACATGGCCAGCATCGAAGGCGGCCTGCCCTTGTTGCACATTCCTATGGTGCCACTGAATTTTGAGACCTTTGAAATCATCCTGCCTTACGCCTTGATCCTTGCCGCCATCGGCCTGATCGAAAGCCTTTTGACCCTGAACCTTGTCGGTGAAATCACGGGCGAAAAAGGCGGGGCAAGCCGCGAATGTGTGGCCCAGGGTGTGGCTAACACGGTGACCGGCTTCTTCGGTGGTATGGGTGGTTGCGCGATGATCGGGCAATCAATGATCAACGTAAAATCGGGCGGGCGGACACGGCTCTCTGGGGCTTCGGCCGCGTTGTTCCTATTGCTATTTATTCTGGTGGGGTCTGGGTTGATCGAATTGATCCCGCTGGCCGCACTTGTTGGCGTTATGTTCATGGTCGTTATCGGCACGTTCGCGTGGCAGTCGTTGACCATTTTGCGCAAAATCCCGTTGACCGATGCAGCGGTCATGATCCTTGTGACGGTTGTGACAGTTCTGACCGATCTGGCCACGGCCGTTGTGGTCGGCGTCATTGTATCGGCCTTGGCCTATGCGTGGAACAACGCAACGCGCATCCACGCCAAATCTTATGTGACCCCCGAAAACTCCAAGGTTTACCAACTCGAAGGCCCCTTGTTCTTTGGTTCCATCGAAGGGTTCATGGACTTGTTTCAAGTAAAAGAAGACCCCGACACAGTCATCGTGGATTTCGCGGACAGCCGCGTTGTGGACCAATCAGCATTGCAAGCCATCGAAGCGATTGCCGCGCAATACGAGGCACAAGGCAAATCCTTGCAACTGCGCCATCTTGCACCCGATTGCCACGGGCTTTTGACCCAAGCGGGTCAGCTGGTCACAACATCAAGTGATGATCCCGATTACGGACTCGCGGTGGATTACGGCATCAAAACTGGCGTTCTTGGCGGCGGTCATTAATCGCTCTGATTTAAGCGTCTTCCGACACAAGTCGGGTGGCGTATTTTCGCCAAAAATAACGCTTTGAATTCGACCCATCCGGGTATTTTTCGCCCCTTTGCCATAATGTTGCCACAACCTCCCGAGACCAATGAACACGTCGTTGCCGCGGATGTGAAAGGGTTTTCTGGTGTCACCTGAACTGATCGATACCGTTCGATATGGTCATTTGTTAAGCTTCGGGCTTGGCATTGGGGCCGCTTGTATGGCGGACATGCATGTTGCGCGATTTCTTAGGCGACCTATTTCAAGGCATCTGCTGACAAATTTGCATCTGTGCCACACGATGATTTGGGTCGGATTAACAGGTATGTGGATCACCGGAGCGATGCTGATCTACGTGCGCACCGGGTTTGTATTGGACAATGTCACGCCCAAGCTTTGGTCCAAGCTTGGCATCGTCAGCATCCTGACGGTGAACGCCTTTCTGATCGGTCGGATTGCACTGCCGCAACTTAGGCAATGGATCGGACGGTCCCCCATCGAAGTACCATGGCGTGTAAAATTGGTCGGCGGGATGCTGTCATCCTTTTCGATGGCCAGTTGGCTCTTGGCCTTAGCATTGGGAAGCAGCAAGGTACTGGCCAGTGGCGGCTGGCAGACCTTTGCGATTTTGGTCCCTTTGACCTATACGATTTTTGGCCTGAGCGCTCTGTGTGTGGTGGCTGTGCTGCACCGATTTGGAAAACCACAATTCGACGCGTCCGCTTCGGAAACAAAGTGGATTGGCGAACTTGTGTCTTGAAGTGAGACTATTCAATCCAATCTGAGGCATTTCGCATCTTGCCTCTATGATCAAGCTTTCGCATAAGGAATGAATTGACTGCGGAGAATAGAAAAATGCGCGCTCGTATCTACCAACCTGCAAGAACGGCCATGCAATCAGGCACGGCCAAGACAAAAAATTGGGTGCTTGAATTTGCGCCTGCCTCCTCGCGGGAAGTAGATCCCTTAATGGGTTGGACGTCGTCCAGCGACACCCAATCTCAAGTGCATTTAAACTTTGACAGCAAAGAAGACGCGTTAGACTACGCCCGCGAACATAACATCGACGCCCATGTTCAAGAGCCGAACAAACGCAAACCCAACATCCGCGCAGGTGGATATGGCGAAAACTTTGCAACCAACCGGCGCGGTGCTTGGACACATTGATCTTTCAGTGCGCTTCGCCAGTTCCGGCCCAAACTTCTGGACCCAACGAAAGACCGTTGATCGATCGACGTCGACGCCACGTCCGCCCAAAAGATCTGCTACATCTTGATAAGAAAGGGGATAGCGAAGATACATCCGCACAGCAGACAAAATGATCAATGCTGGAAATCGGTGTCGTTTGAAGGGCTGCTTTCTACGCATTTCTGCCCCCTACCCTGATTCAAATAAACCCTTAACAAGTTAATGCAACAGTCCCGTAAATAGGAACCTGAGCTTAGCAGAAACTGCGCGCGTCGAAAAGGTTATCCGAGACGGCGAGCCTGCAGTGGGGCAATGCGAAAGTGGTGATCAGCCATTCAGATGGGCGGATTTACCAGCACCGCGTCGACGCCATGCGCCAAAGGCGAATACGACTGTGCCCGCGAGGGACAACATGATCGAGGCCGGAACGGGGATGGAGATGGGATGCACTACACTGTACCTGACATCGAAAGAATTATCGCCGATGATCGTCCAGTCAGTTGTGTCGACGCTGAAGCTGTGCTGGTCTCGCAGAGTAAAGTCTGAAGCTTCAACGTTTCTCACGTTTTTCGACACGCCGCGCACCTGAATATCAAAGGTGACGTCGTTACCGTCCTTGTCTTTTCGCTCGACAATTCCGCCATCCACCTCAATGCCATTCTCAATCCATCTGAGGTCCAAAAAAACAAGCTGTCCAACGTCGAGCGACTCGCTAATCTCAAAGTTCATGTTCGGGTTTTTTGTCGGCCTGAATGTGACGAACGTCTCCTCCACGTCGATTTCCAATGCGCTATCCCTTGAAAATCTACGAGTTTGATATTCAGATAGGGCAGAAGAGCACCTCACATTTAGCGTTGATACTTCGCTACTAGCACCAACAGCGATGCGCTGAAGCATGATTTCGGTGCCGCAGATGCTTGCTGCTACGGGTGGTGCCCAAAGCCCACCCAAAACTAATACCGTGCAGATCGTAGCGCAACGAATTATACAGAGAATTACATCCTCACCAAACAGGCGCGCAAGTAGGTACTTCATAGAAAATAACTCCTTGAGATTCACGTATTTCAATACAATCAAAAAGGAAATTAAGTCGCGCCTAGTGTGTTATCCCATTGCGCAAATGTCAAGTTTCAGGGGTCGCATTCCTTAGCATTCGCCAGTTTGAGGGGATTGTTGCGTTAAACTCCATTTTTGAAAAAAAATGCTAACATGTTGATTTTACGCAGACAAACCAAATATTTGGGCTAAGAAGACAACCTCTCCTCGCACACCGGGTTGTCGGGTTTGAATATGTCCGTTCTTGATCGTCCTAATAGTTTCCATTCCTTGCAGCGTCGCCTTTGCGCACCTCAATGATCGGAAGCTTTGCCGGTATCCTAGCAACCTCTTGAGGGCTGCATGATCGCTTTCAACAAGGTTGTTTCGATACTTTTTGTCAATATGGGTGATGTAATCAAAATGTGGATCATACCGATGATTTATTTCCGGTATGACTTTGCGGTAGGTGGGCTCTTTGTCGGTGCAAATCGATACTGGCCTGTGAAGCCGAACGCGCTCTATGGCCTTTTTCAGAAAGGCTTTGGCTGCTTTTGCGTCGCGCCGTGCGGTTAGCCGAAAATCGATCAACCGGCCGTCTGTATCGATGGCCTGCCAAAGGTAACTCCATTTCCCGCCAATCCGGATGTATGTTTCGTCAACGTGCCAATTCAGGCTTGCCCGTCGTAGATGACTTTCAGTGCGCTTCGCCAGTTCTGGCCCAAATTTCTGGACCCAACGAAAGACCGTTGATCGATCGACGTCGACGCCACGTTCGCCCAAAAGATCTGCTAAATCTTGATAAGAAAGGGGATAGCGAAGATACATCCGCACAGCAGACAAAATGATCAATGCTGGAAATCGGTGTCGTTTGAATGGCTGCTTTCTACGCATTTTTGCCCCCTACCCTGATTCAAATTAACCCTAAACAAGTTAATGCAACAGTCCCAAGATATGTGCCTCTACATTTGAATTTGTCGAGAACGTGTCCATGGCCTTCTAGGGTGTCCACGCATCTAGAGGCTCCTTGCGATCATTCAACACTCCGTAGCATCAACGGCGATACTGGGGACTACCATCGGCATTGAACGGCCCAAAGGAGACATTGAGCGGAGTTCGCGACGCCGCAGTGCAGCTTCCCTAAGCGGACGTTGGTCGATACGGCAGCGTTTGTGGGCACGGAGGTCTGCAACGCGGACGAAGTTGACCTTTCATTCCCTCTGGTCAGCACCCCCTTCCTAAATTCTGATCAGGCAGTAAAAGCACCAAGGCAAAGGGCCAATGCTCGAAATTCTGTTCGCGCTTTCGTAGCCGCATCATAAATGGCTAAGAACGGTTAGTCATTTTCGACAAGGTTCGCCGGTGATAGGTCTGCAACTGATTTACATCCCATCAGACGCATATCCCGAAGCACTTCAGTATGCAGGTTCGTCATTGCTCTATCGACACCAGCCTGACCTGCCGCAGCCAAGGGATAAAGATAGTAGCGTCCCAAACCGACAGCCTTTGCTCCGCGTGACAGCGCTTTGAGGATATGTGTGCCACGCTGGATGCCACCATCAACGATCACATCGATACGATCACCGACAGCCATCACAATCTCTTCGAGTTGGTCAAACGCAGTGCGAGAGCCATCAAGCTGTCGCCCGCCGTGATTGGACAACACGATACCCGTGCAGCCAATTTCAACTGCTCGTCTTGCGTCTTCGACTGACATGATCCCTTTCAAGCAGAATTCACCATCCCATTCGCGAACCATTTTTGCGACGTCGTCCCAGTTCATCGAAGGGTCCAGCATTTCGGTGAAATACCCACCGATGGATTTGGCACCGCCTGACATGTCGACGTGCCCATCTAGCTGTGGCAACTTAAATTTTTCGTGGGTGACATAGTTGATGCCCCAGTGCGGTTTGGACATGAATTCATACAAGCCGCGCACGTTCAGGCGCATCGGGATAGAGAACCCAGTGCGCAGATCGCGCTCTCGATTGCCGCCAGTGATACTATCAACCGTAAGCATCATAACGTTAACGCCAGCATCCTTGGCGCGTTGCATCATCGCAGAGTTCAATCCGCGATCTTTGTGGAAATAGAATTGGTAAACCTGCGGGTTACTATGTTTTCGCCTCAAGTCTTCCAAGGATGCTGTGCCCAGTGATGACACACCAAACATCGTCCCGAATTTTTCAGCCACGGCTGCAACTGCATGTTCCCCTTGGTGGTGGAACAACCGTTGCAAAGCCGTCGGTGAACAATAAAACGGAACGTCCAGTTTTTGCCCCATCACGGTAACGGATAGATCGATGTCTTTAACGCCACGCAATACGTTAGGAACCAGATCCACCCGATCATAGGCAGATGTATTCTTGCGCATCGTCACTTCATCGTCTGCGCCCCCATCGATGTAATTGAAGATAGGCCCCGGAAGCCGCTTTTTAGCGAGCTTCCGGTAGTCGTGAAAGTTATGGCAATTTTTCAAACGCATTGATCAGTTTCCATATGCTACGGCGGGCAACCAAGTTGTGAGGGCTGGGAATGCAAACACAAGGCCAAGACCAAAGAGCTGCAACAGAACGAACGGAATAACACCGCGGTAAATGTGGCCCAATGTCACTTCGGGTGGGCAAACACCCTTAAGGTAGAACAAGGCGAAACCAACCGGCGGTGTCAGGAACGAAGTTTGCAGTGTAACGGCCACAAGGATCGCAAACCAGACAACCGATGGGTCGCCCACAACACCAAACCCGTTCACAGCCAATTCAAGCGATTGGATCACTGGCAGCATAAGCGGCATAATGATCAGCGTGATTTCGATCCAGTCCAACAAGAACCCAAGGCAGAAGATGATGAACAGGATGAAGCCAACAACCATGTAGGGGCTTTCGAACGATCCCAGCACGATCCCTTCGATGATTTCGTCACCGCCATAGCGGCGTAGAACAAAGGCAAAGAAGGATGCCGTGATAAAGATACCGACGATGTACCCGCTGGTTTTCAAGGTTTGCATCATCACTTCTTTGAACACCGGCATGTTCAGGTTCTTACTGAACAACGCCAGCAATGTTGCGCCAAGTGCGCCAAGGCCCGAGGCTTCGGTCGGGGTGGCAAAGCCAAAGAAGATCGATCCAAGAACCAACATGATAAGGCTGAACGGGGGCAGTACAGAAAGCGCAACTTCGCCGATGATTTTCATTGAAACGGGTTCGCGATCTTCCGGCAGTGGCATCGCGCTCGGGTTCAACAGACCATAGATGATCAGGTAAACAACATAGAGACCACCAAGTAGCAGACCGGGCAACAAGGCCCCCATGAACAAATCACCCAGCGAAATTGCAAGCTGATCGGACATGATCACCAACATGATCGACGGCGGGATCAAGATGCCTAATGTACCAGATGCGGCCACTGTACCTGCGGCAACGGGGCTATTGTATTTTTGTTCCAACATGGTCGGAATACCCATCACGCCCAAAAGAACAACGGATGCACCGATCACACCTGTAGACGCGGCAAGGATGATGCCGATCAACATAACCGACAGGGCCAGCCCGCCGCGCACAGCGCCGAACAGAACCTGCATAGACCGCATCATACGTTGGGCAACGCCGGATTGATCCAACATCAGCCCCATAAAGATGAACATCGGCAAGGCCACAAGAACGGGGTTGTTGATTGTGCCACCAAAGAAACGCCCGCCAACAGCGGCCAGTCGTTGATAGGTTAAACGGACACGATCATATTCGATGAATTCTTCAATGATACGACGGTTGGGGTCCAGAATGAATTCACCGATGACGATGAAAATAAGGCTGATGCCAACAAGGGCGTAGGCAACAGGGATGCCGCGAAACAGCAGGTAAATGAACCCCAAGAACATGGCCAACACCATCCATTGGTTCAGGTCCATAAGTTCACCCATGAAAGTCAGAATTTGCATGGTAATTACCTTTTAGACGCGCGGCGGTTTAGGCCGAAGCTGAAGATGATGGCGACAAAAACGATGATCAGCCCATACCAAAGGGTGTGCGCAATCAGGGGTTCGTCCGAAATTCGGCGAACTTCGATTTCGCTGTTGGTTGCGCGGATGAACCACCAAAGCACGTAGTAGCTAAGGCGTTCGGCTAAGAACCACGCGGCGGGGAACATGCCGATCAGGAACGTCCAAAGACGGACATTTGTGATTGTCATCAAATGGCGGCGCATCATCGACATCGATGCCAAAATAGCGAGAACGAACAAAGCAGGCAGGCTGAGTTTAAGTAAATAGAGCTTATGCAAACCATTCGCGCTGCTTGATCCTTCACCCGCCATGAACGACGACCAACCGTAGTGGAACAAGACGTCCGCCATAATGATCAGGAAAGGCATCAACAGCCACCCAAGCCCGAAAACTTCGATCTTGGCTTTTTTCGCCGCGCTAAAGCTTTGGTGCAAAATATCAACGCGCACGTGGCTTTGGGTTGTGATGGCATAGGAAAACCCAACCGTCATCGCGAACCCATAGATCCACCATTGGGCGTCATCCAACCACGCTTGGTTGTGACCCAATTTGCGCATCACAACCTGCGTCGTGATCGCGACCATAAGGATCGGAAACAACCAGCCTGTTATGCTGGATACAAACACGACCAACCGATCGAAAATCGTTTGTTGGTCTTTGTCGCTTGCGACATAGCCGTCGGCATGCGGATCAGTCGAAATATCTATTTGTCCTGACATTTTGATGGGTTCCTCCCCCTACAAACAACAAGGGCGGCATGTTTGCACGCCGCCCTTGTTTCGATTTGGTGTTATTGGCGTGGTAGGTAGATGGATGTGGACCAAACAGCATACCCTTCGCGGTATTCTTGAAGGTCAGCCCATACTTCTTGAAAGAACGGATCGTCTGCGGCCAATTCATCAACCACGTCGGCCCAAGATTTTTCAAACGCTGTCATGATTTCGTCAGGCCACTGCTTGATGATCACGCCGTTGTTTTCAACGTTATCAACCATCGCGGCAAAGTTTGTGGCTTCGCCTTCGGCAAGGTTGGTTGTGATGTTGGCAAGGCAGGCAACTTCGATCTGGTTTTGTGCAACCTCACTCAGGTCGTCCCAGACGTCACGGTTGATCAGAAGCTCGAACAATGTGGATGGTTGGTGCCAACCCGGGAAGTAATTGTAGCTTGCGATCTTGTGGAACCCAAGGCGCGCATCGATCAGCGGCATTGAGAATTCAGTCGCATCAATCGCACCACGTTCAAGTGCTGGGAAAATGTCGGAAGCACCAAGAAGGGATGTAGACACACCCAAGTTTTCCATAACTTTCGCACCAAGTCCGAAGAAACGCATGTTCAGACCCTGCAGATCTTCAACTGAGTTGATTTCGTTCTTGAACCAACCAGATGTTTCCGGAGCAATAACGCCACATGGCAACGTTTTCACATGATAACCATTGTCGTCATACATCTGCTGCCAGTATTTTGCGCCATCATCATACAGGATCCAGCCCATAAACTCACCTGCTTCTGGGCCGAATGGCACAGCCGCGAACAAGGATGCAGCGTTGATTTTGCCCTGCCAGTAACCCGTAGTCGCGTATGCCGCGTCGACTGAGCCGTTGGATACTGCGTCCAGCGCTTCGAGTGTCGGGACCAGCTCGTTTGGATCGAAGTGTTCAAACTCAACCTCTGTGGAGATGCCGTTGATCTTCTCAACGAAATCGACAGCGGCTGTGCCCAAGATCGGCAAGTTACGACCGAACGCAGATGTCATTTCCAATGTATCTTGTGCGGACACCGCACCCGTCATCGTTAGGCCAGCGACTGCTGCTGTTACAAAATTTTTCATAGGTTTCTCCCTCTAAATCGCCCACGGCGGACATCTGAATTCGAAATCCGCTTCGAGCTTACTGGTAAATAAACTTATCCAGAATTTAAGGTCAAGTTTATTTACCAGAATGTGAAAACTCCATGAATGTCCTTGTTTCCAAATGCGTTTTGTCCGGTTACAAAATGAAAAGCGGCTCACGCCGCACAAAAGGGAGCTGAGGAATGCGAAAGAAAAACGCGCCTGGACGCCTGTTCGACCGAATCGACAATCCGTCTCTTTCCGACTCGGCTGTCGTGCAAATCGAGGAATTGATCCTATCTGGCGTCCTAAGGGAAAACGACCCGCTGCCCGGTGAACGTGAATTGGCAGAACAGATGGGCATTTCCCGTCCTAAGGTTCGGCAGGCCCTTCAACATCTCCACGAAAGCGGCTTAGTTGATATTATCCCCAAAGGCGGCGCTTCTATAACCAAACTGGGCGGAGAGATCATGTCGCCCGCGTTGATCGCTTTGTACAATCGCAGTCCCTCAGCGATCCGAGACAATCTAGAATATCGGCGCGAACAGGAAGGCTTTGCAGCCCGCCTTGCCGCGCAGCGCGCAACGAAACGCGACATCGCGGAATTGCAAAGTACTCTCGAAGAAATGCAAATCGCCGATCAGAACAGCGATCGCGAACGTGCGTCACAACTTGACCTTGAATTGCACCAATCCATCGTGTTCGCGGCGCACAACCGGACACTAACCCACATGATGGCAGGGCTATATTCTTTGAACAAAAGTAGTCTGTTCTACAATCGAAGTGAGGTTCTGGATATTGTGAATGTCGCGGGTGAGTTGTTCCAACAACACGCGGATATCGTTGATGCAATCTGCAAATCCCAGCCTCACCAAGCAGAAAAAACCGCGCATGCACACATCGACTTTGTGACTTCTTTGATCGAAACAGAATTCGAACGCCGGTATCGTGAGGCCATTTCGGACAAAAAATACGTGACGCGAGCTCCCTAAGTCATTACCCGGAACGCCCCTGTTGCTGCGGGAAACTTCAGCGTACCTATTGTACAAATCTTGCATCAAGTCATTAAGGAAAAGATTCAATAATTGATCACCTAGCATTGGGTGAAAAAGGTCATGATCCTGAAAGTTTATCTACAAGTATGCCAAAAAACACCTAGAGTCAGGCTTTACGAAAAAGGAAGCGCCGGTCACGTCTTCAATTCTACTCGGCCACTCAAGCCCATCAGCGGTTTTGATCCTTGATCCTAGGTAACAGTCCTGGAACCACCAAGGTCCACCGGAGAAATAGTTACAGGAAACTGAAAATATCGTCACAGGCGCAACTGTTTGCGACTTTTAGTACTGCATTCTCCGAAGTCGCGGATTGACGCATCAAAGAAATCCCAAGTGAAGTTCACCTAGTATTCTTTGCCGAAGGCATGGTCATCAGAGAAATCCTCGACGCTATTCAAAAGGCAACCAAGTTTCGAGGCCTAAGCCCGAGGAGTTTGGATTTCTGCGCTTGCGGCGAATGTCTACTATTCGCTTACAGCTCCAATGCACTCGCAAGCGCAGCGAAAGTCCGGTTTCCGCCCTTAATGCTGGTGCCAACTTCGCCGAGTTCTGATTTTCGAGCTTGTAGCGAAAGCTAACTTTGTCCCGCACTGTGTGAGTTCCTAGAAGGTGCAGCGAGCGACTGCAATGCCGAGGAAATCGGGACAACCGGTGTTTGGCAGCGCAGAAAAAGCACTCTGACAGATGGGGCAATTTTTGGGTCAGCGTCTCTTATCTGTAGTCTATCTTATATTAACTCTATTTTCTGCCCTTCTACTTCTATGCAAATGGCGGTGATCATGCATTTTAGGTGCACTCAGAAAATTCAACGCTGATGCTTGCAAGTTCGATGTCACCAAAATCTCGCGCGTTGCAAAAAGGGCGACCAATACCACAAAATACCGGTGGTTAACTGATTGAATTCCACGCATGTTTGCCTCGTGCCATGTCAGAGATTTGCGCGTCAGCCTCTAGCCTAACCGTCTTAACTGTTACACCGCAACCCGGCGATCATACGTGGGAGACCATAACCCACTCCGCATGCACCTCAGCGATTTCCTTGATGTTTACAATTACGTGCGTCGCCTCAAAACACTTAACAGTCTCACGCCGTACGAATACATCTGCAAATTCTGGACTTCTGAGCCAGATCGCTTCATCCAAAAACTGATCCACCAGATACCAGGACTGAATACCTAGCTACTTATTTGGAAAAGGTTGTCGCCGGGCATCTTCTGTGAGGTACAACATTATAGGTCCTTCTATGTTTTTCGCCTCTTGTAGGGCAATGTCCATTTCACCAACTTTGGTGCACAGGACCGTCCAACCCGCCGCTTTAGCCATCTGCACAAGGTTTGGCGTATAGATATCGACGCCAATTTCGGGGATTGCCCTGTCAGTCACGTAGAATTTGATTTCGCCGTACCCG
This sequence comes from Paracoccaceae bacterium, assembly GCA_039984715.1. GTDB lineage: Bacteria > Pseudomonadota > Alphaproteobacteria > Rhodobacterales > Rhodobacteraceae > JABSSA01. Next base: position 337,674 of record JBDWUA010000015.1, read on the forward strand.
TTGTTGTCGTGCAGCAGAAGTAGAACGTCCGCATCAATTTCCCGCGCCGTCGCCAGTTCACCGAGGCAAAATTGCAAACCGCCATCGCCAGAGAGGCAAATCGTGCGCTTACCTGAAGCAATCGACGCGCCAATCGCTGCTGGCAACCCATAGCTCAGTGTACCAAACCCACAAGCCGAATTAAAATAGCGTGCCTCGCTGGCCATCTCAAAGGCCATGTTGCCTGCATAAACATATTGCGTGGAATCCCCAACAATATCGCTGTCAGGGAAATGATCGCGCAAGGCGTTCAAAACGGTCAGGTCCATGCGCATTTCATTTGTTAGCTCTTGAATATCTTCGCGCGCGCATTCTGCGCGCAGTGCGCCTGTGCTCTTCTGTGGCGCTGTGCCGTTAAGCTGGCGCAACAGATCCTCGACCGCGAGTGCTGCATCGCCGACAAGGGACAGATGTGGCGGGAACGGGCGATTGGACTGCGCCGGATCGATGTCAATACGGATGAGTTTGCCAGCGACGGCAAAACCGCCATCCTCATACATATCATAATCGGTTGGTCCCAGTTCTGTGCCGAGGGCCAGCACAACATCTGCATTAGCAATGAGCGTTCTTGTTCAGGGCAAGGCGCGCATGTTCACGGGCCAACGCCTCGCCGCGTGCACCTTCCTTGTTGAGGATCGCATCCAGAATGGCGCGGTGCTGGCGCTGAGCGTACCGCAGGGAATCCTGAAAATCGGGGATCATCGCCTGATCACTTAGAAATGCCGAAGGCGACGCCAGCGGCAACAAGCTCATCCGCGCGATCTCACGCTCGATGATCGGGCTGGCGGGAAATCGCGCCAATAGGTCATGGAACCGCGCGTTCTGGCTGACGTATAATTCAAAATTCAAACCCGCAGGGTCATTTAGGGCCTGGTCAATCTGCTCCAACGCGTTTTGCGCTTCGCTCAGCAGGGCCGCATCCACACCGCGCTCTGCGGCCATGCGCACAGCGGTGCCTTCAATCACGCCGCGCAGTTCGATAGCGTCGGCAATATCGTCCTTGCTAAAGGTGGCGACACGGCACCCACCCGTTTCAATCCGCTCCACCAGGCCCTCGGCAACAAGCCTGTCCATCGCTTGGCGCAGCGGTGTGCGCGACGTGCCCAATTGCTTGGCGACAGCAACTTCAGACAACCGCTGCCCTTCAGTGAAAGCGCCGTTCAGAACCAACGAACGAAGCCCTAAAAGAGCGCGCTCCAATTGGCTGAGGTTGCGTGTCGTCATAGACGTACCTTCGTGTGGTCTGTGTAAATGAACATGCCCGCGCAGAGTCAATCTGTATACAACTCAGTTGATTCGATCAAATAACTCATCGAAAATCTCAAACTCGGCGCTATTTTGTATACAGAAGACGATTACCCCAAAAATTGGCAAAAAAAGTTTACCGAATTATTTTGATATAAATCGCCCATTGAGACGGGTCAAAAGCCCATCTTTGATATCTGGGCACCAAGGATGGCTTGGCACACACGATAGCAATAACAAAGGGTTAATGATCATTTTGTGCATTTCCCGCCAAGCGCTGTTGAAGACGCCTCACCCGCCAATGGATTTGATTAAGGTCAGTTTTCAGCCCGCGAGCCACCAGCAAGCACAAAAGAACAGCTTGTTTGCACGCACATTAGGTACAACAGTATCCAAGGGCCGGGTTTTTGCATGCGTTTTGCGTTGGGACATTCCCAATTTGCGTAAGTCAAACGCACACACCCGAGCGCCGAAAAGTAGTGTGTGGACTGCTCAACGGAGTGGAAACCGCACCTCATTCCTTGGGAGGAACTATGAAAGATTCTATCAACCGCAGAAAATTCCTGCGTGGCTCGGCTGTCGCCGGTGCCGCTGCATTGGCCACCCCTGCGATCGCAGACGGTCACGGTACAACACTCAAGATGCAAGCAGCCTGGGGCGGTGGCATCTTCCTTGAGAACGCACAGTCCTTTGCAGCGCGCGTCAACGAAATGTCCGGAGGTTCGTTGACCATTGAAGTATTGTCTGTCGACAGCGTTGTTAAAACCAGCCAGATGCAAGACGCGGTACACCGTGGCGTTCTGGATGCGGCCCACTATGTGCCTGCATACTGGTACGGCAAATCCAAAGCGGCTTCACTGTTTGGTACGGGCCCATGCTTTGGCTGGTCCTCGCAAGAAGTGCTGGGCTGGGTTTATGCCGGAGGCGGTCAGGAACTGTTTGACGAACTGATGGCGTCGCTACGTCTGAACGTGGTGTCCTTCTTTAACTCGCCGATGCCTGCGCAGCCTCTAGGCTGGTTCTCAGAGCAGATCACAGACGCCTCACAAATGCAGGGCCTGAAGTACCGGACCGTTGGTCTGGCCGCTGACGTCATGCTGGAAATGGGCATGTCTGTTGTTCAACTTCCCGGTGGTGAAATCCAGCCTGCAATGAAATCCGGCCTGATTGACGCGGCTGAGTTCAATAACCCAACCTCTGACCGTGATTTTGGCATGCAAGACGTGTCCAAGAACTACATGCTGGCGTCATATCACCAGTCACAGGAATTCTTTGAGGTCACGATCAACAAGGACAAGTTCAACGCGTTGTCACCAGAGCATCAGTCGATCATCAAGAACGCGTCGATGGCTGAAAACTCCGGCTTCTACTGGGGCAACACCAAGCGGTACTCCGATGACCTGATCAAGCTGCAGGAAGCAGACGGCGTTGCCGTTCATCGCACGCCAGATTCCGTCATGGAAGCACAACTGGTTGCATGGGACGCAGTCGCAGACCGCATTGCGGGCGATGATCCATTCTTCGCCAAGGTGATGGAGTCACAAAAGGCTTACGCCAAAAATGTGATGAACTACCTCAACCTGAACCAGCCTGACTACAAGCTGGCGTACAACCACTACTTCGGTTGATTTCAGCCCTATAAAAACGGTCCGGGTGCCCCAGTGGTGCCCGGATTTCCACGACCCGAGGGATGCGCAAAGACATCCCGAAGTACCGCTAGGGGAGCGCCGAACAGATGAAATTAGTATATGCTATTGAGGGTCTAAGCCTTTGGGTTGGCCGCGCATTTGGGTGGTGCATCTTGATCCTGACGCTATCCGTGTCTTACGAAGTTTTCGTGCGCTATGTGCTCAACTCCCCGACCGTCTGGGCGTTTGACATGATGATCCAGATGTACGGCGCGTTGTTCTTGATGTGCGGCGCATATGCGTTGGCTCAAGACACCCATGTGCGCGCCGATGTGATTTATAGATTGTTCCCTGTAAAGGTGCAGGCGAGCCTCGATTTCGTACTGTATTTCCTGTTTTTCTTCCCCGGCATCCTTGCCCTTGCGTGGTACGGCTGGGAAATCGCATCTGATAGCTGGCGGTACAGAGAAGTGAGCTTTAACAGCCCGGCCAGCATCCAGATCTACTTTTTCAAAACGCTGATCCCGCTGTCGGGGTGTCTGCTTGCCTTGCAAGGCGTGGCCGAACTGGTGCGCTGTGTGATGGCAATGCGCACAGGTGTCTGGCCCGAACGTCTCACCGATGTGAAAGAGACCGAAGACCTGTTGACTACAGCCGACCTCGACACAATCCGCGCCACAATACCAAGCCAGAAATAGGCCGTCAGGCACTTCTAGAAAGATACAAAGATGACAAATCCCGAAGTCGCCCTGATGATGCTTGGACTGTTTATTGTCCTTGTCCTGCTTGGTTTCCCGATTGCCTTTACCCTGCTCGCAATGGGCGTCGGGTTCGGCTATTACGCCTACCATCAAGGTGGCTCGATCGAGAGCTTTGGTGATATTTTCAACAACAACATCTTCTATCTGCTGAACCAGAATACCTATTCAGTGATGGAAAACCCGATCCTTGTCGCGATCCCGCTGTTCCTGTTCATGGGTTATGTGGTGGAACGCGCTAACATCGTCGACAAGCTGTTCTTTTCTCTCTACATGGCCGCACGCAATCTGCCGGGCAGCCTTGCGATTGCCGCCCTGTTAACCTGCGCTGTGTTTTCCACGGCCTCGGGCATTGTTGGCGCGGTTGTCACGCTGATGGGGCTGCTTGCCTTCCCCGCAATGGCGAATGCCAACTACAACAAAAGCTTTGCGTCCGGCGTGATCTGCGCGGGCGGTACGTTGGGCATTCTAATCCCTCCGTCAATCATGCTGATCGTCTATGCCGCGATTGCCGATCTGTCGCCCTTGCGGCTTTATGCGGCGGCGGTGTTCCCTGGCTTGCTGTTGGCGGGTCTCTATATTGTTTATGTCATCATGCGGGTTTGGATGAACCCCTCACTTGCCCCCAAGCCCACGATGGAGGACGTCCCTCCCCCCAAAGAAATCTACTTGGACTTGCTCAAAAGTTTTGTACCGCTAACGGTGCTGATTGCGCTGGTTCTGGGTTCCATCCTTGGGGGTCTTGCCACCCCTGCCGAAGCGGCGGCGATGGGTGCCTTGGGTGGCATCGTACTGGCCGTACTGTACCGTGCAATGACATGGACCAAGCTGAAAGAAAGCGTGTTTTTGACCGCCAAAGCGACCGCAATGGTCTGCTGGCTGTTTGTCGGCTCATGGACCTTTGCGTCCGTGTTCTCTTACCTTGGCGGGCACGACATCATCGCCCATTGGGTGGGTGGTCTGGACCTTGAGCCTTGGGAATTCCTCGTGCTGGCGCAGATCATCATTTTCTTGTTGGGTTGGCCGCTGGAATGGTCCGAAATCCTGATCATCTTTGTGCCGATCTTCCTGCCCCTCCTTGAGGTGTTCGGCGTGAATCCGTACTTCTTTGCCATGCTGATCGCGCTGAACCTGCAAACGTCGTTCCTGACGCCCCCCATGGCGATGTCAGCCTACTACCTAAAAGGGGTGCTCAAAAATCAGATCGAGCTGATGGAGATTTTCCGCGGTATCATGCCCTACCTTGGCATTGTGATCTTGACGATGTGCCTCATGTACGCCTTCCCCGGCATCGCGCTGTGGTTCCCTGACTATCTGTTCGGGACCTACATTCCATGATTAAGGACGCATACACTCTTTCAGCAGCTGAGGCGTTGGCCTTTATGGCCGCAGGACGCCTCAGCTCGGTTGAACTGGTGCAGTCCTGTCTGGACCGTATCAAGGCAACGGACGATCCGATCAAGGCATGGGCTTTCCTTGATCCTGACGCCGCCTTGGCGCAGGCCTTGGAATGCGACCGCATCCGCAAATCTGGCATGGCGCTGGGGCCACTGCACGGCATCCCCGTGGGCCTCAAAGACATCATCGACACAGGTCGCATGCCGACACAGCGCGGCACGCCGATCTTTGAAGGGCGCACCACCGATCATTTTGCGCGGCTGGCCGAACATCTGCGCGAGGCCGGTGCGGTCATCATGGGCAAGACTGTCACGACGGAACTTGCCTTTGTCCACGCCAATGAAACCCGCAATCCGCACAACACGGATCACAGCCCCGGCGGTTCTTCCTCCGGCTCTGCCGCTGCGGTCGCAGCCCAGCATGTGCCTCTGGCAATTGGCACACAGACCAACGGGTCGGTCATTCGGCCCGCGTCCTTTTGCGGCACATTCGGGTTCAAGCCAACGCGTGGCGTCATCAGCCGCACGGGCGTGTTGCAAACCTCCGTGTCTCTGGATCAAGTCGGTTGTTTTGGCCGCACGTTGGTCGATGTCGCCCTTCTGACGGACGCCATCGGCGGCTATGACCAACACGACCCCGCCAGTTTTGCACACCCCCGCCCTGCGATGGCTGTGGGTGCTGCGGCGGACGTGCCCGTGACACCTGATCTGGCGTGGTTCAACCTGCCCTTCAACGATCGCCTGTCCGATACGGCCCGCGAAGCATTCGACGAAGTCTTAGACATCCTTGGTCCCCAAGTGACGCGGATGGAGCCTGCTGATACGCTTTCCAACCTCGTCGCCGTACAGGCGCGCATCCATGAATACGAGATTGCGCAGCATCAGGCCGAGGTGTTCGAAAACCACTGGGACCAAATCAGCGAAACGCTGAAACCAGTGATTACCCGCGCACGACAAATCACCAAAACCGAATACGAAGACGCGCTTGAAGTCAAAGCCTCGGCTGAGTCCTTCTTTGCCGACTTCTTTGTAGAGTTCGATGCAATCATTGCGCCCGCTGCGGCGGGTGAGGCGGCCAAGTTCGGCAATGGAACAGGCGATCCGATATTCTGCACGCTTTGGACCCTCGCAGGTCTGCCCTGCGTCACCCTACCCTTATTGGTCGGTGAAACCGGCCTGCCGATGGGCGTGCAACTGATCGGCCCCGCCGAAAAAGACGACCGCTTGCTACGCACCGCGCGCTGGCTGCAAACTCATCTCGCTGAAGCAGCAGAATAACGAAAGGACGCTCTATGTCATACACTGTCAAATTGATCGTCGGCTTGATCGGCACCGCCATCCTTTGCATCTTTGTTGGCGGGTTATCGCAAAGCATCTCGACAGGCTTTGCCGGCTTCAAAGGCGGCGCGCCGTTCATGATCATCGCAATCGTGGTCTGCGGCATGGCGGTCTATGATTTCTACGACGAATGCATCCGCAAAAAATGAACAAGCCCCGCCTTTGGATCACCCGCCGCCTGTCTGAAGCCACGCTGGAACGTGCGGAGCGCGACTATGACGTCGTCATTAACCACGCGGACACCCCCGGCACAGCGACCGAACTGATCTCGGCCAGTGCTGACTTCGACGCTATCATCCCCTGTCATTCCGAACATTTCAGCGCCGATGTTGTGGCACAATTTTCGGACCGACTGAAAATCGTCGCCAATCATTCTGTGGGCGTTGACCACTGTAACCTGCCCGCCCTCAAGGACCGTGGCATTGCCGTCACCAACACACCCGACGTCCTTTCAGATGCCACGGCCGAACTTGCCATGCTGTTGATGCTGGGTGCCGCGCGCCATGCAGTTGCCGGTGACAAGATTGTGCGCACAGGCGCCTGGGATAGTTGGTCGCCTGCTTTTATGGTCGGCAAACAGGTCACCGGATCGCGTTTGGGCATCATCGGCATGGGCCGCGTGGGTCGTGCGTTTGCCACCAAGGCACGGGGTTTCGATATGGAAGTCCATTACTACAACCGCACCGAGTTACCTGCAGATCGCGCACAGGGTGCGGTGTACCATGACACTGTCGAAAGCTTGCTGGGCGTCGCTGACTTCTTGTCCCTCCACTGCCCTGCCACACCCGAGACAACTGACCTGATGAACGCCGAACGGCTGGCCTTGCTACCCCATGGCGCGGTTCTTGTTAACACAGCACGCGGTGCCCTTGTGGACGAAGATGCGTTGATCGCTGCCATCAAGACGGGTCAGGTTGCCGCGGCAGGGCTTGATTGTTTCAAGGTTGAACCGGGCGGCAATCCAGCCTTTGCGGCGCATGGCAACATCTTCATGCTGCCCCACATCGGCAGTGCGACACGCAAGACGCGCGATGCGATGGGCTTTCGTGCGTTGGATAACCTCGATGCCTTTTTTGCGGGTAAAACACCCCGTGACCTTCTTTAGACAGGATAGACAAAACGATGACCAAACTAGCATTCCTTGGCCTTGGTGTGATGGGCTATCCAATGGCGGGCCACTTGGCCACAGCAGGCCATCCCGTCACCGTCTACAACCGCACCGCAGCCAAAGCAGAGGCATGGGTAGAACAACACAACAGTGGCAGCGCGGCAGCGACCCCTGCCGCAGCAGCTGACGGCGCGGAAATGGTATTGGCCTGCGTGGGCAACGACAATGATCTGCGCTCAGTTTGCCTCGGCCCCGACGGCGCTTTTGCGATGATGGCGCGAGGCAGTACGTTTGTGGATCACACAACCGTTTCTGCCGCCGTCACGGCAGAACTTTATGCTGCGGCAAAAGAACAAGGCATCGCGTTTGTTGATGCACCGGTTTCCGGTGGTCAGGCGGGTGCCGAGAATGGTCAACTCTCCATAATGTGTGGCGGCGATCACGCGGATTATGATCGGGCCGAGCCCATCATGAACGTCTACGCTAAGCTCTGTCGCCGCATTGGCGATAGTGGCGCAGGCCAAATGACCAAGATGTGCAACCAGATTGCCATTGCTGGATTGGTGCAGGGCTTGTCAGAAGCGATGCATTTCGCTGACAAAGCAGGCCTTGACGGTGCAGCAGTGGTTGAGGTGATCAGCCAAGGTGCTGCGGGCAGCTGGCAGATGTCCAATCGTTACGAGACCATGCTCGCCGATCATTTTGAACACGGCTTTGCGGTCGACTGGATGCGCAAGGATCTTGGCATTTGTCTGGATACGGCCAATGCCAACGGTGCAAGCCTGCCGGTGACCGCGCTGGTCGATCAGTTCTACAAAGACGTGCAAAAGATGGGTGGCGGGCGCTGGGACACCTCTGCATTATTCAAGCGCCTGCAATCAAGCTGACCATAGGAACGCCACATGAGCCTCGCTGACATCCGCGCACTCACGTTCGACACCGGCGGTACCATCCTTGATTGGCACAGCGGTTTTTCCAAAGCTCTAGCTGCGGCGGGAGGCAGACACGACATCGAGCGCAATTGGCATGATCTTGCCAATGATATGCGCCGCAAAAGCCTTGGCAAGATGCTGAACCTCGGCAAGGATGCACCCCCTACCTACAACTTTGACGGTGCACACCGCATGGCGCTGGAAGAGGTCATTACCAAGCACCGCCTTGAGGTTTTCACCGAAGCAGAGCGGCATGCCATCGCCTATGACACACCGCACACTTTCGACTGCTGGCCTGACTTCCCTCCCGTGTTGCCAAAGCTGCGCGCAAAATACATCTGTGCGTCCTTCACCATCCTGAGCTTTCGCATCATCATGGATACGGCGCGGCGCAACGGCCTGTCTTGGGATGCTGTATTTTCCTGCGAGGCCATCGGGAAATACAAAGTGCTGCCTGAAGCGTACGACAAGATCGCGCATTTCCTGCAACTGGAGCCATCACAGATCTGTATGGTGGCGTGTCATAACTTCGATCTCGATGCCGCCCAAAGTCGAGGCTACAAGACCGCATTTGTGAAGCGCCCAAATGAGTGGGGATCGAGTGGTCCGCCAGATCCCAAACCCACAGCGACACACGACATTATCGTCGACGATTTTCCAGCGCTGGCCGCCAAATTGAACGCGTAAATCTGCCCCACAAGGTCGAAGAGGAACCTACCATGTCCGATCCAGCCACCGAAGTTATTTTTCATGCCTACCCGCAATCTCCTGTGGCCGAAAAAATCCGCGTAGTACTTGGAATCAAAGGGTTAACGTGGCGCAGCGTAGAAATCCCGCGTCTGCCGCCAAAACCGATGCTCACGGCGCTTACGGGCGGGTATCGGCGCACACCTGTAATGCAGATCGGCGCAGATATCTATTGCGACAGCCAATGCATCATCCGTGAACTTGAACGACGCTTCCCCTCCCCTACGATCATGCCCACGGCAGAACACGGCTTGATGTGGTGCCTGAGCCGTTGGACGGACGGCACGCTGTTCGATCTAACCGTACGCCATGTTCTGGGTGCAGCGGGAGATGCGCTGGACAAGGATTTCGCAGCGGATCGGGGGCGGCTTTACTTGGGCGACGACTGGGCTGCGGGGCTGAAACAGGCCAACGCTGACCTACCCCATCTCGTGTCCCAAATGCGTGCACCGCTTTCATGGCTGAACGCGCAACTCTCAGATGGGCGGGCGTTCCTGCTGGGCGAGCAACCCGCAGCAATAGACGCGCAATTTTATCACGTGGTCTGGTTCCTTCGGGGCCGGTGGGCGGAAGGACCATCGTTTTTGTCCGAGTTCAAAGAACTCGTCCGTTGGGAAGACAACATTCGCAACATTGGCCACGGCACCTCAAGCGCGATGGACGCGCAAGACGCGATATCGCGGGCGATCGGGTTAGAGCCGGTTGCGCCGAGAGGTGTCGCGGCACATGATCCTCAGGGCCTAGATGTCGGGCAATCCGTCACGGTCAAACCTGACGTAAATGGCGGCGAACAACCAGTGGCGGGCCTCATCCGCTTTGCCGACGCAGAGACCGTCGTTGTCGAGCGCACAAACAAAGATATAGGCTCCGTCTGCGTGCATTTCCCGCGCTCGGGCTATCGCATAGACGCGGCGTGACACGCACGTCCGATGCTTAACGCAGGATAACTCGTAAGAAAGGTTAAGAGATGATTGATCTATACACATGGACCACCCCAAATGGTCGCAAGGTTTCAATCCTACTGGAAGAACTTGGCGTGCCCTACACTGCGCATGCAATCGACATCTCCAAAGACGAACAGTTCGCTCCCGACTTTTTGAAGATCGCGCCGAACAACCGCATTCCCGCGATTGTCGACCACGATACTGGCATCCAAATGATGGAGACTGGTGCGATCATGATGTACCTCGCGGACAAATATCAAAAGTTCCAATGTGAAGGAAATGAGTATTGGCGGATGGTTGAATGGCTTATGTGGCAAATGGGCGGTTTGGGCCCGATGTTGGGCCAAGCCCACCACTTCTTGAAGTACAACAAAGGCAAATCAGACTACGCCGAACAGCGCTACGCAGCTGAAGCACAACGTTTGTATACTGTGCTCGACACCCGGCTTGAATCTCGTGACTTTATCTCTGGAGAGCACCGGGGCACCTACTCGATTGCAGACATGGCATGCTGGCCATGGGTGTCCCGGTTTGAATGGCACGAGGTCGATATTGCCGCGTTTCCAAATGTCCTGAACTGGTATCTGCGGATCGCCGCACGTCCAGCGGTTCAGGCAGGCTATTCCGTCCCAAAATTCACGACTGAAATCCCGATGCCTTAGCAAGTTCTCGCGATACGAGGCCTGATGACAGGCGGGAAGGCACGTTTTTTGAAGTTTGTAAGTCCCCAAGCAAAGAATACGCTAAGTAAGAATCTGCTGGCGACATAAGCACCATTATCGGGTTTTCCACCTTCGAAAAACTACAAAATGCGCTCAGCGCGATCGCCAGCTATGTCGCAGATCAGGTCCCCTTGCAAACGACCGTGATCGGACTTTATGATCATCAAGTCCCTATTGTCAGGAGAGATCACTTGAGTGAGTGGCCGCAGTTTAGTCACGCTTTTCTCTTTCTGATATCGAAAAGGTGAGGCGGCCAATCGTTTAGAATCAGCCGCCTCGGTCGACGATTCGGGAGGAATCGCTTAGTTTTGGAACACGTTCTCAATCACCGCAGGGACGACGTCGTCGCTTTTCAGGAGCTCACCCCAGTTGGTGCTGTTGGCGCGTTGCGCATTCGGGATCAGTGCAAAGCTGTCGTCAGAATTCGCATTGGCAGATGCTGACCCAAACGTTAGATTTAGTTGAGTTTGTGTTTCAGCCGAAGTCAGCCAAGACACGAACAACAACGCCGCTGCTGGGTTTGATGCGTTTTCTGGAATAGCCACAACATTACCGCTGCCGTTCATCCCGAACTCAGGCAGGTAGACTTTGATGTTTTCGTTGATTTCGCCAGATGCGATCAATCCGCCAATACCGTCTTCCCAAACGGCAACCATAGTGAATTCACCATCGTTCAAACGGGCATAGCTGTCGTTGTTGCCTGTCGTCAGGATGTATTGATCTTCACGTGATGTGAACCAGTCAAAGACAGGTGCCAGATCAGGTGTTTCGCTGACTGTATTGTCAGCCGTAATACCCAAAATGTTACGCGAAATATTGTGGATCAGCGATGGGCCAGAGCCGCCGTTTTCAAAGTTGAACCCAAGGGATCCTGGGTTTTCTTCCATCCATCCTTCGAGATCTGCAAATGTCTGTGGCAGCGTCTCAAGTTCGGTACGTGCAGAATAATACGCGAGACCTGTCTGGTTGCCCCAGAATTTGACTGCCGCGCCTTCCCAATCGCCACCTTCAGCTTGGTCAGTCAGGTTTGCCGCATCGGGTAACATGCTCATTATTGAACTTACGAAAAATTCGTTTACCTCAACCGCAGATGCGCGTGAACCAGGAATGGACACAACATCAATGTCGCCCGCATCACGGCCAGCTTCGGCAAGAACCTTGTTCAAACCTGCATCGCCATTATCAAGGTCGGGCAATACGACGGTGATGCCGTATTCATCTTCAAAGCCTTTGACGACTTCGCGGAAACGGTCTTCGAAATACCATTGGAACCAGACGACCTCCCCTTCGTCTTGGGCCTGTGCGACGACCTCGTTCCATGACAGGTCCGAAAGGTCAGCCATTGCGGCGGTTCCCAGTGTGAGGTTGGCAGCAGTTCCCAGAATGATTGTACGTAGCATGATATCCTCCAATATGCTTTGTCGTTTCTCAGCCTTTGCCTGACACATTCGCGGGGTTAGCTGATTGCAGTAATCGCTCATCCGCCAAGCATCAGATTTTGCAGGTGCAGCTAATGTCGGCTATCCGGGCTGCGCTTGCAGCATCGAGTACTAGTGGCCAATGGCCGGTTAGGGGCCGACACCGACACAAGTTTGCAGAATTTTGCAAAGTCCGCTTACTGCGCCTCACAGACATTGGTGCTAGCTGCCGCATTCGGTACTCTGGGCTCATTCCGGTCATTCGCTGCCTCCTGCAGGAGCGTCCGCTTTTTGAGAAACGGGCCAAATCATAAACCTGCTTTGCTGTAGAGAGGTGGGGCGTATTCGTACAATTCCTGCGGATACCAATAAAGATTCTCTTTGAGAACACCGTCGAGAAAGTCCAGGCCGACGAAGCGTTTAGGTGAGAATGAGGGGATGCTCTCGAAATCATAGCCATACTTTTTGGCTGTATCCTTGATAGACTTCAGATCCTTGAAATGCGTTCTATGTCGGATTTCCTGAAGCGACAATCTTTGCGACAGCATTCCCGCGACAGCAATCTGTCTTATCTTATTCCAATCGAAATGTGCTTCAGTGTTCGCTTTGGTCTGCATCTCCCGTAAAATTTTGTGCGCATCCCTCACCGTGAGAGTTCTGTCGTGTTCGATACGATCATTCTTTCGTATTACAGGAAAGACAAAACCTGTTCTCTCATCCTGCTCTTCGAGGGTGCCGAGATATCCACGCAATATTTTATAGATGGATGCCGGGATGGGTACCAATCGTTGAAAACTGTCATCCAAGTATAAACCAATCGACGTGTAAGGCCGAGGTCTAGTGCCAATATTGCCTGCGCGTTGCGGGTATCTGTGTACGTCACCGTGCTCCAGCTCAAAGAAATATGTTAGCTGCCAAAGCCGTAATCGAACGATGTTGCCTATCGGCAATCCAGTTGTTGAAGCCAGCCTCAACAGCAATCGGTTACGTCGCCCGGAAGTTTTTCGTGCATTGCAAGCCTTCGATAGGCTCAGGATATCTATTTCTTGATCTTGCAGTCGCATTACGAGCCATAGTATCCGCCGACACTGCTGCCGAAAGGTCAAACCTGAACGCTAAACAAATTTTCTTTATGCGTTCAAAATCCGATCTCTGCTTAAGATATAGATCTCTGACCAGCGCGATATATATCTGAAGCTTCAAAAAGCTAAATTTTTTAACGACTTAGCTATTTCGCAATGGATTCACTGCTGCGATGCTGTGTAGATATATACCAACTGCCCTCAATATTACCTTTTTAAAACAGATAGTTGCTTGTGTTTTCAGTTGATCACGATTCGAAGATCGCCATATCGTGAGGTGATTCGGAAATTGATGGTGTCTCTTTTGAACGCGACAAAAGTCAAACATTTGGAAATTAAGATGAGGTTGCAGCTTGTAAACAGCAGCTTCAACGAAATTGCGCGTGAACTCGGTTTATCGCATTCAACCGTGCTGGACGTAAGTAACTCACGTGGGGTGTCGATAACGGTCGCCCAAGCGATAGCTGATAAGATTGGGTCATCTCCAGGCGAACTTTGGCCTGGAAAATACCCATCAATCAAAAAGGGGCAGACCATGACTTAGATCAAGGGCTCTGAAATGAAAAGAGGCCCGCAGATGTAGGAACCTGCGAAGCCTCGGAAAATCTCTGTTAGAGACGATCTATTCCCTTTTCATCCCATCACTAACCCCAAAAATCAAACGAAAACGCGCCCGACGCATCGGGCGTGACTAATGGACGTGCGTCAGATTCGCACGTGGGATGCGCAGGTGCGGTGACGGAAACATTTGAAAATATCTGCGATGACTTGACGGTTGCCCACCCAGCTGCCGGTCCAACCTTGAGTCGGTTGAAACTCATGTTTCTCGACCAGAGAGCGGAATCTCTGCACGAAAAGGGTAAAAACAGTCATCTTCGCAACGAACTGTTGGCCGCACGCGCCCGGATCAAGGCACTCGAGGCGTCCGATGTATCAGAAAACGACGCTGAAAAACGGATCTCTCAACTTGCTGAAGAAATTGAACAACTACAGCGTAAGCTGGCCAAAAGCACGAAAATGACGTTTGGGCAGAAAGCTGTCTCGAAACCGACATTGGCAGCAACTGAGGCCGACGACGAGCTTGCCGCAAATAAGATGTTGGAAGTTCCGGAGGGCGCTGAGGCAAGTGACGCATCTCCCCAACAGAACGCCAACCCCAATGAAGATGAAAAGCCGAAGAATCGAACGAGCAAAGGGCGGAGCAAGAAAAACTACGGCAGCGGTGCCGAGTTAAAGATCTGCTATATCATCACTGAAGACAAGCTTTGCGACTGTGGGTGCGGCGGCACCTTTTTGAACTACGAAGACAGCGAGACCTTGGAGTACATCCCTGCAAGATATGTTCGACATATCAGGAAATACGCAAACTACTGGTGTCGGTTGAAGGACAAGATTGTTGGCACAAAGTTTTTTAAGAAACTGATCGACCGAACTGGCATGAGTCCCGGTTTCGTCGCGCATATCATCACGATGAGATATTCTTGGTTCCTGCCATGGAACCGCCAGTCGGATCGCGTTCTAGGCCGTGTAGGCGTGAAGCTAGATCGGTCCACATTGATGCGTTGGTCGAATCGTGTTGCAACCGAGCTGTTGAGACCAATCTATGATATTCTTTGTGACGACATCATGCAGGACAGTATCCGCATCTTCGTTGATGAAACCACCATGCCAAAACTGGCACCTGGTACTGGTAAGACCAAGACAAGTTACATTTATTCAGCGCACCGTGATGATAGCTCATTCGGTAGAGATCTCCCGCCTGCCGTTGCATACTATGCCCGCAATACCAGAGCCATGTACCAAATTCAGGACATCCTCAAAGGCTGCACCGCCATTGTCCAGCATGACGGATACCCAGGTTACAACTGCCTAGGCCGACCTGGCACGGTGTTCGAAGATATTGTTCAAGCGGAATGTTGGGCGCATGCCCGGCGACATTTCACGGATGAATGGGAGTTTAAGAAGACCCCTAATGCGGCAATAATTGTCGCGATGATCGGCGAACTGTATGCAGTTGAAAGCCGGGTCCGAGGGCGAGCCCCGCCTGTCAGGGTTGCGACGAGAAGGGCGCAATCAAAGCCGATCTTGACGCGAATAACCATGGCTTTGCACGAGTTCCGCAGTCAGCATCTGCAGAAAGGTGGCATGGGTCGCGCAATCGAATATGTCTTGAGGCGATGGGATGCCCTCACGCGATTCGTCGACAACGGTTTCATTGATCTGGACACAAACCCAGTTGAACGGATGTTCAAGCCGACCATCTTAGCTCGCAAGAACGTCATGTTCATCGGCAGTGACGAAGGCGCTGACGCATGGGCTATCCATTCATCGCTGGCCGAGACCTGCCGCCCGAACAACATCAACTTCGAAAAGTACCTCCTATGGGTTTTCGATAAGATCATCGCCGCGAAAACGACACCAGACCACGCCTCTCTACTGCCGTGGGATGCGCCTACCAGTTGCAGACATGATGTCCCACAGCAGGTCAAGCAGCAATCCACTAAGGCATGACGGAGTAACTGGCGTAGAAAACGGAACTTCGATGCACCGCAGATTGCTGAGGGCACGCCTCTTGTTCAGAATTCGATGACTTGCGGTTTCCATTCTAGATGGTACTGTGAGATCACTCTTAGCTGGGTGTTTTCCAAACGCTCTACGCCGGGTGATTTGCCAGGCTGATACTAATTGAACGATATCGGGCGCCGACTTCGAAATGTTTGTCGTCACCGGTCGTTCCTCCTCGGAGCCGACAAACATTTCGAAGTCGGACGCTTAAGTAAGAGATTGATATGGACCACCCTCTACGCAGCGACACACAAAAGGTGTTGCGTAATCGGGTGGTTCAACTTCTCAATAGTGGTTTCAATATTATTAAAAACTCAAACATAGTTTTTGTTTGCGGTGGAAATCAGGCTGAAGACAAACGAAGTGAGTTTGAGAAAATTTTCACGGACTTACTTCCCAAATATGAGTTCTTTAAACCAGAATTTGCTATGGAAAACTACTTTTCCTATGCGGATGACGACCCTTTCGACATTGCTGATTTCGAGGCGTTGGTCGCGGACCTCTCCATTGCGATTGTTCTTTTCCCAGAAGCACCTGGCTCATTTGCGGAGCTGGGTTATTTTTCGGGCCAACAAGAGCTGGCGACCAAAACACTACTTGTTCTCGACTCAAATCATCAAAAATCTGGGAGTTTCATCTCTCTTGGACCAGCAAGCAAAATTGCGCAAAAGTCGATTTTCAAGATGCCCATTCAAATGGACTATAAGAATCCGGACTTCTCTTTGATATCCACAAGATTGCAGGAGCACACAAAGATAACAGGACGGAAGAGGCATTTTAGTCCGCCGACATTTAAGGATTTGAGCTCTTTCGAGCTGTTCGCGTTAATCCACCGTATCGTCGATATCCTAGTTATTGCGACTGGCGAAGATATCGAATCCCTCTTGAGAAGTATGTTCGAAAGCAAGCTGAGTCCAAGCCGCATAAAGAAGATTCTATCTATACTTGTGGGCTCAGGGCGACTTTATGAAGTAGGAGAATTTGGCCATCTTGCGGCATCGAAACAGCGTGCATTTGCGTTGTCTCATGTTGATGGCGCAAAGACCGAATTCACAGAAATAACAGTTGAAATCTCTGCATCTTTGCTTGAACTTAATGACGGCTTCGCGCCAATTCTGGGAAAACTTGACTGATGTTGATAAAGCAAATTGCCAGAACCACACGGCTTGAAGAAGCGGAACTTCGACGGTTGGCAGACAATGCTAGCCGTAACTACAAGATCTACGAGATACCTAAGCGTACTGGCGGTACACGTGTCATCGCACATCCAAGTCGTGAGCTCAAAGCTATCCAACGATGGATAACGAGAATCGTGATTAACAGGCTTCCGGTTCACGACGCTGCGACAGCATATAAAAAGGGAAGTGGAATCAGAGAAAACGCGGAATGCCACCGAACCACACGCTTTACAAATAGATATGATTTTAAGAACTTCTTCCCGTCATTCAAAATCGCGGAAATCGAAGCGTTCTTGAGATCTGAAGCCGTGAAGGTTGGCATATTTCTTGAAACTGATGACATTGAATTTCTTGGACACATCCTATGCCGCTTTGGACGACTAACTATTGGAGCTCCAAGTTCACCTGCCATTACCAATGCTATGATGTTTTCTTTCGACCAAAGAATGTTTGAACACTGCGCCGCCAGAGGTTTAATTTATACACGCTATGCAGATGACATTTTTGTTTCGGCGCATGAAGCCGACAAGCTGGTTAATATTGAGACCAGGATCGCTGAGGCAAAACGAGACATTTCTCACTTGAAGCTTCGTCTCAACCGTCAAAAGACAGCGCATTTGTCGAAGAAATTCAAGAGAAGCATTACCGGAGTAATTATCACTCCTGATCATAGGTTGTCGATTGGTCGGGAAAGGAAGCGCGAGATCAAGGCATTGATCCACAGATGGGTAAACGGGAAGCTTGAAGGACATGAAGTACACTACATGAGAGGGTTAGTTGCCTTCGCACGCGACATTGAGCCATCCTTTGAAAAATCTCTTCAAGCGAAGTACGGCATCGCAGCAATAAATGAAATATTGCGAAATCCAGAGCTTGATGTGAAGCATGACCAGGAATTCGGAAAACCGGATTGGTTCATCTAAGCTGAAAAATATTTTTCAAACCATCGACCAAGAAAAGTCAACAATCGGAATACCTGTTCTGCAATATAGCCTTGCGTTCTGATTGGCCGGCAAGGGCTGGAAACGCCCAATTTTTTGCATCCCTGTGTTGGCTAAGGCCAATATAAGCCCTGCTTAGACATGCGGGAAGGCCTCAAAAAGGGGGTCTTTTGCAACGCTTACTATGCGGCGGAATTTTCTTCTATAACGCTCACCCTCTGCCACGGTAAGGTGGGACACCTTGGTCGGGGATCCACACGCCTTCGGGCATCGAGCCGGTTTGCCAGAACACGTCGATTGGAATGCCGCCCCGCGGATACCAGTAACCGCCGATCCGCAACCATTGGGGGTTCAGTAAATCGACCAATCGCCGTGCGATAGATATCGTGCAGTCTTCGTGGAAGGCCCCATGATTACGGTAGGACCCCAAGAACAGCTTGAGCGATTTGGATTCGACCAAAAATTCGCCCGGTACATAATCAAGCACCAAATGGGCAAAGTCAGGTTGACCGGTCATGGGACAAAGCGACGTGAACTCAGGGGCCGTGAAACGTACGCAATAGGCAACGTCGGCTTGAGGATTTGAGACGCGTTCAAGCACCGCATCTTCGGGCGACGTCGGCAGGTCGGTTTGACCGCCCAATTGTTTTAGATCACTGTAAATCGTTTCCATCGCTGTCTCCTAAAGCGGGTCAGACCCCGCGCTTGTTTCCCCAAAGCAGGACGTGCAACTGTGGCAAAATTCGCGGTGCGAACCAGCTGTCGTGCATTGTTTTATCGACCAACCACAACAACTTATCTGTCAGAACCTGGGGCTCAATCGCGACATCGGGATCGACCTCAAGAT
Organism: Paracoccaceae bacterium; assembly: GCA_039984715.1. Taxonomy (GTDB): domain Bacteria; phylum Pseudomonadota; class Alphaproteobacteria; order Rhodobacterales; family Rhodobacteraceae; genus JABSSA01. Next base: position 356,563 of record JBDWUA010000015.1, read on the forward strand.
TGCCGGGTTGTAGGAACAGAGGCAAAGCGGGGTATTTGCCCGCCGTCTCTTGCGCCCAAGTGTAATCCGTCTCGTCGAAGATCACGATCTTCATGACGGTGCTCCTCGCTCTTTTGGCAGCTCGTAGGCATGCATCAAACGCGTCCCAGTCAACGACTTCACCGCTTGAGGGTGGTTTTGGGCTTAGAACCAACGTGTCGAGATCGGCAAACCATGGTTTTGCAATCGACCCTTGGGTTTCGCAGGCAAAGCGGTAACCGTCCGAACGGCCAAGCGCGATCAGTTGCGTAAAATCTTGGATTGCGGGATTGCCACCAGACAGCGACACGGTGAGAGGCTTGCCTTTGGACAAGCGCTGCACTTCAGCCCAAACGGCTTCGGTGTGCATTGCGGCCCACGTGTGGCGGTAGGCTGGGTCCACTGCATGAAGGCTATCACACCACGCGCAGCGATAATCGCAGCCGCCTGTGCGCACAAAGACGGTTGGTTCGCCGATCAACGTGCCTTCACCTTGGATCGTTGGGCCGAAAATTTCTGCGATGCGTAGCTGGCTCATGGCCGGTACTCGGCCCATGTCTTGGGCGTCTCACTGACCTTCACAGCAGTGGTTTCTGGCCAAATGGCCGCGCACCAATCATAGAAATGCCGGGCCAAGTTTTCGCCGGTTGATGACACCTCCATGACGTCATTTAGGTGCCGGTGATCAAAGTTGTCGTCGATATAGGTTTTGAGCGGCTTCAGCTCTCCATAATCGCGTACAAACCCGTCGCTATTCAGCGACGTAGACGCCAACTCCACAATGACAATGTAGTTGTGCCCATGCAAGCGCGCACATTGGTGGTCCTCGGGTAGATTTAACAATTGGTGAGAGGCGGAGAAGTGGAATTCTTTTGTGATCCGATACATTAGCCGCGACCCTTCTTTGCGATAGCCGAGACCCAGAATTCAAGGTCGGCATAGATCGTTGGGTCCGTAATATTGGCAAGATGGAAGGCCTCGCGCCGCTCCACGCAGGTACCACAGCGTCCGCAATGGGTGTCGCCGCCTTTGTAACAGGACCACGTTTCTATGAAAGGCGTGTTGTGTCGTGCACCTTCCGTGACGATATCGGCTTTGCTGCGATGCACGAATGGGGTGTACAGCGAAACATCCGCATAGCCATCAAGCGCGGCTTTTTGCATGGCGTCAAAAGCTTCAGTAAAGGCAGGGCGGCAATCGGGATAGATAAAGTGGTCGCCGCCATGCACCGCCGTCGCCACGGCTTGGTCGCCGTTTGCTGCCGCCACACCAAAGGCCACAGCTAGCATGATCGCGTTGCGGTTTGGCACGACCGTGACACGCATGCTCTCTTCTTCATAATGCCCGTCGGGCACATCAATATCATCAGTCAGAGCAGAGCCGGTGAGCGCCGCACCAATCCCGCGCAGATCGATAATATCGTGGGGGACATCGAGCCGTTTCGCGCATAAAGCGGCATAGTCGAGCTCCTTGCGATGGCGTTGGCCATAGTCGAAGGACACAAGGCGGGTTAGTCGCTGTTCCCGCGCAACCATATGCGCAAGAGAAACAGAATCTAGTCCGCCGGAGCAGATGACAATCGTTTTCATTTTAAACCCTTGTTTTGATATCCGGGTAGGCTGCGACCGGAGTGAAGCCGTTTAGAATGGTTTTGGTGCAGAGCCAAGCGCTCGACCGCCAACCAAACGCAAAATCCAACAATTTACGATCAATTCGGCGGAACTATTCTCGTTTTGTGAGCAACCAAAATGCGAAAGCTACATCGTAACGCTTGATTGTAGACTGAAAGTCCGGTTGAGCCATTATTTGGGCTTTGTTGCACAAATCGTTTGAAGGGATTCACTGTATGAATCTAGCGCGATAGCTGGATGGGATTAGCAGTTGGGCCCCAACGAAGTACAAGACCAAGAATTGGTCGTCCTACAATGACAGCTTGAAGCAACGCGGATTGTTGTCGATCCATTGATCGGAAACACATGCTTGCATGTGTGAGAGGTTGGTTTGATCCGGAGATGGGTTGGACACCGCCACCAAGCGGCAAGCGCGGTCGACAACATCGCTTCAGCGACGCTGCCATCCAAGTCTGCCTGACCTTGAAGGGCTATTTGGCCTGCCTCTGCGGCAGACCACTGGTTTTGTAAAAAGTTTGCTAAAGCTGGTCAGATTGGACTGGGCCGTACCTGATTTTAGCACCCTTTGTCGCCGCCAGAAGACGCTGAATGTGAGCCTGTCGTATCGCGGCTCCACGGGGCCGTTGAACCTCCTCATCGAAAGCACAAGCAACAAAGCCGAGGGCGAAGGCGAGTGGAACGCCCGCAAGCATGGCGACCCTAGACGACGTATATGACGTAAAATACACATAGGTATCGACGAAGAAACGTTGGAAGTCCGGGCCGTCGAAGTCACCGGGAGCAACATCGGCGACGCGCCAATGCTACCAGAACTTCTGAACCAAATTCCACCCGATCAGGTCGTTGGTCATGTTACGGCAGACGGGGCGTATGGCACGCGTAAATGTCACGATGCGATTGCCGCCAGAGATGCGCATGCGGTGATCCCACCGCGTAAAAATGCCAAAGCTTGGAACCCCCCTCTCATGCATGCTGGCATGCACTGCCGGGCAGTGGGCAAGCGCCGGAGCGATTGCCCGAAACGAAGCGGTCAGTGCCCAACGATACTTGGGTCGCACCCTGTGGCGACGCTGGAGTGGATACCACCGTCAGAGCCGCGTCGAAACGAAACCTCTCGGGATCATGCTGCGCATAACCCTGTCGGTCAGTGGATGCATTGCATGAAACTGCTTGGCCAATCGCTGATGGCGAGGGACTTTGAAAGGTAGGTCGCGGAGATCCAAATCCGTATCGCCATCCTGAACCGCTATACAGCTCATGGCATACCCGTCACTGTGCCAGTAGGCTAAATCCGTCTGGGGAAAGGGGAAGCCTGCCCGGCACTCGATTTGTGCAACAAAGCCGCATAGCTCCCAAAGAAATGGCAAACTTGCGTTTGACCTTTGACACCACAACCTTGGCGGGTTTTCGCTGAATTCGATGCGCCCCATTTGGGCGGCTCATGTCGATCGATTGATCGCAGACAAACCAAAGGTCATCGGAAAATTTTCGTCGGGAAAGCTATTATTTAATGCCATAACGCGCGTCTTAACGTGATCAACTACAAACAGATCCATGCAATTTTGGTTCAATATCCTGGGCGTTTCGGATGCATCATTCATGCGAGGTCGTTGGTCTAAGCGCATCTTGGCCGATGGCCATGGCTACCGCGTTGACGGCTGGCGATCGTTTGCTGTTTATAATGATTTTACATTACAGAATCAAACCTTTGACTGACTAAAGGATTTCCACAGAACTAAAAAATTGGAGATGAAGATGCACAAGATTGCAGATTGGGCGTCGTTTAATTCAACTGATATTTTAACAATTCAAACGATAATACATGCGCTTGCCATCGGCGAGTTGAGCGAAAAACCGAAAGAGTTTGAAGCTACGCCCCATCCGGAAGAAGATGTGGGCTTCGATACAAGCAGGAAAGGGGCCTATAACGAATGGATTATTCCTGCTCTTTCAAACACGATGGATCCTGTCGGTGACTTCGATCTTGCAGCGCAGCTCAATACGGTAACCTTTCAGGAAAATGATCCTGAAACATCGGGTGGGCCGTTCGCCTACTTGGATACCGCAACGGACAGGCCGACCATCTCGATGATATGGTCCGGTGAAGTCGCGGACCTGATGTGTCTTGCTCATGAAACCGGGCATGCCGCGCAGATCATTTTGAGCGGTACCGAAAAGATGCCGCCTGTTGCTCGGGAAACTTGCGCATTTATCGCAGAGCTTGCGCTTATCGCGTATCTGCAAAAGCACAATCAGCCGTTGCATCAGGCCGCGCTTGCCGTTTGGTTCGAAGAAAACAAATCGTACTTGGGCACCGATGTTGTATCTCTCACAGATGCTCTAAAGGACCCCGGCACAGCCTATCAATATCGGTTCAATTACCCGATCGCCCGATTGGCCGCGGTACGAGTATTCGACGCGTGCGAGACCGGGAGAGTTTTGACCGATTTGTTTGCCGGCGGAGCGGCGGGGATGGACCATGTCCCGCTCGAAGAGCTTGCTGTTCGGGGGGATGCGATCAAAAACTATTTGCCGCACTTTCAGAACAACGGGGCATCCACACTGGCGGCCTATCAGGCTTTAGGGGCAATGGCGCTGCTCGATATCGATACTTACAAAGGCGTATCCGAGGACACGATCGAAGAGTACTACGCTGAAAAGCTGCGACATTTGCAGCAACAAACGGCGTTTGTTTGTTTGAGCGATGATAGCAAGCCTTTGGGCTATGCCACTTGGAAACCTGCGCCTCTGACAAACAGCATTGAAATCACACGCCAAACAGCGCCCTTTGGTGACCATTTAAAACTACAGCGAACATTGCACCAAAAATTCGGAGAGGGTGCGCGTGTCACAGCACGTCATAACCGCAGCGCAAGACCGGAGCAGGACGCGTGGTAGACATCGATTATTACGCTGGACACGGCTATGCGCTCGAACTGCTGGCGCAATCAGAATATCATCGCCAGCATTCTTTGGGGGGTTACTTTAGAACAGAAGTCCTGCCCGCTCTTTGGTCTGAGCAGGTTCGTTTTTACCTTACAGACAAAGGTGTGCCCACCGCGATGGTAACTTGGGCATGGCTTTCGGCGGATGTTGAAGCAGATATTCACGCAACTGGGCGGGCTCTTGCTCAGAACGAGTGGAGATGTGGCGACCGACTTTTCTTTAACGACTGGATAACGCCATATAACAACATCCGGGGTGTATTACATGACATGACGCATGTCGTTTTCCCCGATGAGATCGCAACAAGTTTACGCCGTAACACAGACGGCAGCGTACGGCGTATCAATCGGTGGACGGGTGTAAATTTACGTTCAGCGAAGGTGGAGGAATTGGCATGAATGTTTCCTACCCAGCCGAAAATTTCCTGACACCTAAGGCCACCGTGGAGGGTTTCATCGCGCTGTTGCAAGGCGGCTTCGAGAACCCGGAAAAGCGCAGCGGTACTGTTCGGGTGACGGTGCCAGAACATCCCGAACTAAGCTTTCGCGCGCGGTTTCAAGACAGGCTCGTTGTGGATCGGCCGGATGCCAGCTTTGATGCTGACACACATATGGTGTTCCCAATCAAAACGCTCGAGAAGATGTTTCTCGAATTTGAATTTCTTGATTGGCGTAGTCCTGAGATTCTTGGCACGATGAAAATCACCGGCGACTTGGGCCTCGCATTTGTCATGGGGCTGTCGTGTTTGCGGCCAAGCAACTGGACGCAAGCACGGTTTCGCAACGCCGAAACCTTGCATCGCCAGAAGGGCTACCGGGATCTGACCGAACTTGAGCGGTTGTACCGCCCTAACCAAATGCAGCTTTTGGAGGCGATGGAAGAAAGCCGTCCAGTCATCATCACCGGCATCGAGCCAGAACCGCCGCGCAAAGACTGGACGCTTGATCGTTTGTTGGACCGATATGCAGATGTCGTCGTTTGCGTGAGATCCGAGGACGATTTTCTGACCCTTCGGGATTTTGTCGAGGACATGCGCAAGTTTGATGAAGACCCCGACTTGATAATGTCGGAAGGGCTTTTCAAGCCTTACACCGAAGGCTCTGCTCTGCCCAAAGAGATGTGGGATGATTTCGGGTCGGTGTTCTTTGACCGAGAAAATTTCATCCCGCCGCAGTTTTGGTTCGGTTCCGTGCGAACGGATATTCCCGCCACCCATCTTCACCGCGATCCGTTGACCGGTTTCTTGTTTCAGGTGATGGGGCGTAAACGACTTGACCTATATTCGGCGGATCAGGCCGAAAACCTCTATCCGCTCAAGGCCTACAACAACTACCAGCGTTGCTGGTTTAAGCCCGAATCACCCGACTATGAGATTTACCCGAAGGCAATTGGGGTAAAATGCATTTCAGTTGAGTTACACCCAGGCGAACTTCTGGTGCAACCTGCGGGTTGGTTTCATCAAGTATATGCACTGGATAACCCGACATTATCAGTGAGTTACTTCTGGAGGTACTAATCGCCAGACCAAGATACGGCTTCGCTAAAGTGGGGTCGTAGATGGCAGGAGAAGATTGCAGCTCCTCCTGCCTGAAAGAGCCGCTGGGCAAAGGAAAGCCCGGCAAACACCAACGGTGGGAAATTAACACATGAATCCCACGCAAGAAAGGAATACACGAGAATGTCGAAAATTTACGTATCAGCATTCAACGATCTAAACAGCACCGTTAGCTACGGCGGTGGCGGCGGCGGTGGCGGTGGCGGCGGCGGTGGTGGCGGCGGCGGTGGTGGCTGGTCTTGGGATGACGGTCTGCGCGATTGGGGCTCGACGACTGCTTCGACCGGCGGCGTTATTGCTGGTGCAGGTGCGCTCGTCACTCAAGCTGATTCACCACTTCCTGGTCCAGCAGACGTTATTGGCGGCGGTATGATCATCGGCGGTGTCGCAACGGCAGCTGTTGGCGGCGCGGCATATGCCGCCGGCAGCATTGGCGGTGCAATCGATTACTTTAGATAAGTAATTGGTGCCCTGGGTTCTGGCCCAGGGCACATTTATGAGGACTAGAAAATGACATCGAATACTCAAAAACTACTTTTGCTATCGATCTGTGCGACGATTACTTTCCTGCTGATATCGGGCAGCGAGGCCGGACCTGTCGCAAAACCGCACTTGCTTGCCGTGATGACCGGAGGATTGCTCATCTTGGTGTCGCAAGTCACAAGCGGGCTTCTCGCATCAGGGCAAGTCCCACCGCGAATTCCGTTCAAGACCATCGCGCCTTTGGCGGGGGTAACTGGCGTAGTGTTGATGTTGTTTGGCGTGGTCCAGATTTTGTTGGCATTTCCCTATGGCTCTCTCTTCGGAGCATGAGGCGGGAAGGCCAGGAGTGATCTTTTGGCAAGGTAATATGCCGCAAATGTCTGCGAAACGACGAAACCTATTCGGGGCCGTGCTTGGTGTATTGTCGATTTTGGCAGTCGGCTGGGTGGTTCACTCTTGGTCCGGCAGCGGCGCAATGCACCGCGTTCACCATGTGCAAGGCGCAATTGCGGACCGTGTAAAAGTTCAAGTCGTCTTGCCCATTCAACACGACAGCTACGACAATGCTCACCCCCTTGCTCATTACACCGAACACCTCGCGTGGCTCAGTGCCATGGGGGGCAGCCGCGACCCGCGACACCACTCCAACGCGTGGACGAACAGTCACGCTGTTGGATATTGGCTGTCAGGACCCAGCGAGGATGTGTCAGATATTCTTGAAAAGCTCTTTCGCGTGTTTGAACCCTTTGAGTTGCCCCAGAACTTTGCCGCTGAAGAGCGGTCAATCGTCTTGCGGGAATACGACTCTCGGATCCGAAGCAACACTGCGGCGCAGGCTGGCCAAGAGATCAACGCCTTTTTGTATCAGGGCAACACGATCGCGACCTCGGTGATCGGTACGCCAGACCAAATCCGCTCTTTCACCTATGAAGATGCCAAGGATTTTCATGCCGCAACGCACCGGCCCGAGAACGCCACATTGATCGTGACTGGCGATGTATCCAAGCGCGACATCCGCCGCGTCGTCGAGCAAGCGGGATGGCACGTGCCGGGCGATCCGCTTATCGACGTCGCAACGCCGTCCTTTGATCTTGCCGAAACCGATAGCGTTACTTTGCGCTATCCTGATGCATCAGTGAGCCCGCGCTTGATCTGGCGTCGTACCGTAGAGTTGCCCGAACCTGTGCCGTTTGATGTGCTTGAGGCGCAAACCGCTCTTTTGCGCACTATTCTTGACACGAACCTGACGGGTGGCATCGCTGGGCCCTTGCGGTATGACGCCGCCTTTGCGCGCAGTTTTAGCATCAATATCTGGCCAATTGACGAAGATAATATTGAACTCCAGTTCACCGCCGCTCCAGATCGCGATATCAGCCTTTCTGCTCTGCAAGCCGCCTTTGAAAATGCCATGTCAGAGATCACTGCTGAAGGAATCCCCGAAGATACCTTCAACCGCGTTCTAGAACGTTTTGACGGGTTTTGGCCGGATTGGACCGACGCCGAAGAAACAACCGAATGGATGGCGAGCTATGTCATGGACCGCGTGTCAGCCCTGCGTGATCCGCTACCAGAGCATGAGCTGAAACGTCTCGACCAATATTTGTCCCTTGAAAGCACCAATGCCTTGCTGCTCGAACTTGCGGGCGATGGACGAACAGCAACGGCCTTTATGGGCCCAGAAGAGGTTTTTGAATGATCCGTTTACTCGCAGCACTTATGTTTCTCTTTGGATTGGCCGCTTGCACTGAGGATGGCCCGGCCGTCAGCGAAGAGACCAGCCCTGAGGGCATCAAGTATACTCTGATGCAAATTCCGGATCATGAAGATGTTTCGATCCAAGTCGCTTGGGCCAGCGATTGGGGGTACCGAGAGGACGCAAACGCGGCCGCCCCAGTGATTGGTACGCAGCTTATGCTCGCTGGGGGCGCTGACGGGCATGCCCCGGGCGAAGTCGGAGAGCGATTTGTCGATTTGGGATCCGCCGGAAACTTTTACGTCTCAGCGAACGATCATGTCGTGGGTGAGTTGACCTTCGAACGAGGTACGTTGGACGAGACGGTCGCAATCGCCAGCGCTCACTTGCGTACGCCAACGCTTGATCAAACGTGGTTTGAGCGGATCAGAGAGGGCATTGATCAGGACATGGCACAGGCGCGCGCACAGCCCGCTCATGCAGGATTTGATGTGGGCCGCTGGTCGGTTTTTGGCGCGCAGCCTTTAAGGCGCGCATTGTCGCTTGATGATCCTGCGGTGTTCCAAAGCTTAACCCGCGATGAAGTCGCGGGATGGCATCAAGAAACGATTACGCGCAATCCAGCCGCGATTGTTGTTGCGGGCGGCATTGATGCCAAGACAGCAGGGACAGCCATCGACACGCTTTTAGCCGATTTGCCGGATATAGAACCGCCGGTCGCGCCTGACGTCGAACCTGATTACAGCCCAAAGCGTATCTTGCTGCATAGCCCTGATGCTAAGGTCACAACGTTGTCGTTCATCGCGCCTTTGCCGTCCACACGGCTTGGCAACGAACTGGAAGATTTGATCGCTGTTCATGCGCTTGGCGGCGATGATCAAAGCGCGTTGTTCAACGCTGTGCGCACCGAATTGCGCGCCAGTTATGGGTTCGGAGCGGGGATCGCAAATTACACCCGCGAGCACCGCATTCTGTTCATAGCCGGAGAGGTTGAAACCGCGAAGCTTGGCGCGGCTGAAACGACGGTGCGAGACGTATATGCTTCGTTCCGCAGCAGCCCAATTAACGGAGATCTCGGTGCCAGAAAGGCGCCCCTTGAGGCCTCCTTTTCGACTCTTCCGGATTATGTCATCGATTTGGCCCGCTCCGAATTGCAATCCAGCCTGGATGGTTTTGCCCCTGGCCGATCGCTCGGGCTTGTCGACGAGCTGAAAGCCGTTAGCGATCAGAGTATTTCGGACCGGCTGCAAAATGGCTTCCCCACGGCAGAGGACTTCATCGTCATAGCGGTGTCGCCCGATGCCGATGCCTTGCCCGGCGCCTGTGTCATTACAACAACCGAACAAGCGACCGCGTGTAAATGAGCGCTCGGCGAAATGAAAATATGGGAGAAATCCCCCTTTCGTGGTTCGGCAAAACGCTTTGGAAATTCACGCCGCTATATGTCGAGCTGATTTTTCTAGCGATTTGCCTGCGCTTGCTCGGTTTGGTCGAACCCTTCATCTTTCAAGTGATCATCGACAGGATTTTACCGTTTGAACGCGAAGCCTCTTTGTTGGTGGTTGTGGCTATTTTCGCGGCCGTAAGTCTTTTTCAGCTCGGTTTTCAAGTCCTGTCCGAACTTCTTGGGATGCTCACTGCCAACCGTGTGACCCGTGAGCTTGGAGCGCGGATTTTTGATCATCTGTTCAAGTTGCCATTCAGCCATTTTCGCAAGTGGTCCGTCGGAGAGACCATCGCGCGCGTTAGCGAAACAGACACTATTCGCGCGTTCCTTGTGGGTACGACGACCGGCGTGTTTCTCGATCTGATTTTCGTCTTCATTTACATTGCTGTGGTCTTTACGCTGTCACCACTGCTTACATGGATCGTGCTGGCGGCCCTTCCGATCCAGATTCTCATTTACGTCGGCTTCGGTCCTTTTCTGCGCCGCCGCTTGCGCGCGCAATTCGATGCCGGGGCCGCACATCAAACGCAAATGGTCGAGAATATTTCCGGAATCGCTTCGGTGAAGGCGCTAAGCGCCGAAGGCAAAATGCTGGAACGTCTAGACCAAAGTTTGCACGCCAATCTGAACGCAGGTTACCGCGTTGGATTACTAAACATCTGGAATGACAAACTGCTGTTCATAGTGAAGCAGACAATCACGATCAGCATCATATACTTTGGTGCCCGTCTTGTGTTTGCAGGCGAGCTTACCTTGGGCCAGCTGATCGCATTTCATTTACTGGCGGAACGCGTCACTGGCCCGATCGCAAATTTTTCGAGCCTATGGGAAAGTTGGCAGAACGTACGCGTGTCGCGGCAGCGGTTGGGCGATGTGGTGAATACCCCGATGGAACGGTTTGATGCGCTCCCCAAACTTCCCGCGGATGTCGAACCACGATTGGAGTTCCGCGAAGTCGACTTTGGCTATCAACCAGCAGCCCCGATCATCAAACAATTTAGTTTCACCGCTCAGCCCAATACGTTGACGCTTGTGGTTGGCCCCTCTGGCATCGGCAAATCGACCTTTGGCCGGCTGGCCTCGGGGATCGATGTGCCTGATGCCGGAGAGGTTTTGATGGGCGGTCAAAATATCGCACAATTTGAACCAAATGACGTACGCACCCAGATCGCCTACGTCCCGCAAGAGCCTTATCTTTTCTCAGGGACACTGCGGGAAAATTTGTTGTTGCGAGATGGAAAGGCGAATGACGAGATGATCGCAAAGGCGCTCGAGATATCTGCGGCAGACACGCTTGTCGCGCAATTGCCCTTGGGCATGGACACGCAAGTTGGTGAACGCGGATCGGCCTTGTCTGGCGGGCAGCGGCAACGGATCTCCATCGCCCGCTCGCTTGTCCATGAACCCAAAGTGATCGTTTTGGACGAACCAACCAGCGCCTTGGACGGGGCAGCACAACAACAGATGGCCCGCCAATTGCAAAAGCTAAAGTCAAAGACCACGCTCATCGTCATCACTCATAACCCGAGTTTGTTCGAAAACCCTGATCAGATAATTCATTTCGAGAGGCTCGAATGACTTTTTACAGCGAGCCGATGAAAATCACTTCACCGACGCTGCATGCGACGATCTTGTTTACGATTGCTGCGTTCATCGTACTGCTGGTGATGTCCATCGTCTTCAAGGTCGAAGTTGTTGCACGCGGTGATGGCCGGGTTGTCCCGATCAGCCGTGTGCAAGTCGTACAGCCAGAGTTCGCAGCGCGGATTGATGCAATCCATGTGCGCAATGGCACATCGGTTGCGAAAGGCGATCTGTTGATTTCCCTTGATCCGACCGATGCGGACACCCAACTGGCCACCCTTCGCGCCGAAACGGAGCGGCTCGAAATCGAGAAGAGTCGAATCATAGCTATGGTTCAAGGACTGGACTTTGACCGCACCAAGGACGATTACATGAACAAGGTACTGGCGATGTTCACCGTCGCGGAACGATTGCGAGCCCATCCTTCGGTCGCTGAACAACGCAATTTGCTGACCGCGCAATTGAATGACCTACTGGCATCTTTCGATCAGATCGAGGCGCAGGAACAAGCCAATGTCCGATCCCAAGACGTGACCAAAGCCAATATCGAACGGATCACGGCCGCCTTGGACATTCAGACGGAAAGGCTCAGTCGCTCGGAGCAGCTTTTGCAACAAGGGACCACAAGCCGCTCGGCGTTTCTGGATGTGCAGCAGGCTTTCACGGAACTGGAGCGCCAGCGCGACATCTACTTTCGCGAGCTGGACCAGAAGATCGCAGAGGGCAAAGCCTTCGATAGTGAACGACGCAGGTTGGTGGCGGAACAACGTCATTTTCTATTGGATCGGAACGCGCAAATCGAAGCGCGCCTTGCGACGCTGACAGAGGAAAATCGCGCAACCCAACGGCGGGTCTTTGCCGCGAACCTAACAGCTCCGACATCTGGAATTGTGGACGGACTAACGGCGTTTACTGTTGGGGGGATCGCCGAAGCCGGCGCTGAGTTGATGCGGATTGTCCCGACCGATGTTGATGTCGAATTCGAGGGGACATTCTCTAATCAGGACATTGGATTTATGCAAGTCGGACAAGAAGCCAACATCGGTCTTGCCGCCTTTCCATCGGAACGATTTGGCTTTGTCAAAGGCCGCGTGACGGATATCGCGGCCGACTCCACTCAAGGACCCAGTGACCAATGGGGATTCGTCGTGCGGGTCAAGCCAGACCAAGCAGCGGTGAAAGCGGGAACAGACCGATTTGCCATCAGGCCAGGAATGACGGCGAGCATCGATGTGACAACTGACACCCGACGGATCATCAGCTATTTCTTCGCACCCATCGTGCGCACGATCCAAGACTCTATGGGAGAGCGATAACGGGGCAAAGCGGTTTCAATTCATCCCGGCTTTGTTGCAAAAATCGGCTGATAGGTTTCACTGTGTGAATCCAGCGTGATAGTTCAAGGCATGAGCAGCTGGGTACCCACGAAATACAAGACCAAGAACTAATCGTCTTACAATAACAGTTTGAAACGGCGTGGTTCATTATCGATCTGGTTTGACGTCAGAAAAGACCAGACGCGAGAAACGCGCTTCTATCAACGTGGAATCCATCTACGCGCTAAGATTTCGCGCCAGTGCTTTCGCACCAAGGTCCCAGGCAATGTGGCTATTCAATTGCGCGTCTGTCAGGCCCAAGTCGCCAAGTTTTTGCGGCACACGCTGTGATGCATGTTCACATATCAGCAGGACTTG
>JBDWUA010000016.1:0-628678 GCA_039984715.1 Paracoccaceae bacterium
GATGGCCATCTTCGAATACATCAATGGCTTCTACAACCCGCGTCGCCGCCACTCAGCACTGGGTTGGAAAAGCCCCGTCGCATTCGAGCGTAAGGTGGCTTAAACGAGCATTTGGAGCGGCACAAAAGCGTGACAGGTCCAAGACTATGCTCCAGAAACCAATGGCTCCACGTCAAAACCAAGCAAACGAATTCCGCGAATGGATCTGTTGTTGAATGGCGGACGTGTTTGATCGCCCCAGCCAAGAAGCTCCATTACACACGCTTCCCCAAACCCATTCAGTTTGTGTCTACCAAAAATGCAGTCATAGGCGCGTTCTATTGCATCGTCGGAGCCTGATAGTAGAAATTTCACGGTCTTCACAACTTCATCGAGTGTGTTTTGCTTTTGGAAAGATAGCCGGAGCCTTTCCAATCCACTCAGGTCTTGCCCGAGCTCCTTAGATACAAACCTCAGCCGATCATAGAATGCGTGGCACCCGGTTAGATATTGGAAGACCTCATCAAAGTTGAGCGCCTCCAGTTCATTTGGATCGCAAAGATATTTGCGAATGTTCCGGATGTTATCGATCTCGGATGCAGCGTGATAGGAGTCGCCTTTTACAGTGTCGTCAGTGGACTGCCAAACTCTGACGTAATGTGCGATACGATCAGCTCGGTCTTCAGTGCTCTTCAAGAGCGAAGTCTCGCGCCAACCGTCTCCTCCTCCTTGAGTTAACCTGAGCCACCCTAAGAATCTGCCCATTTCAATCTGCGGGTCTTCACCGGTGTATTCGGGGCGACCAAACCCATTCTGCTTTGCGACGGTGAGTATTTCGTTGTGGGCTGGGACTAGGATTTCATCGTACTTCCGGCGGAAATTCTGAATGAATGTCCGTTCCTTCGATTTTTGATCACTTCCAACAACGATACTTGTCGGTTTGGCTGGGTCGATGAAGTCGTGAATGTACCTTTCAAAGGCTTCATGGTCTTTGGGTCGATCTGGCGCTTTGAAGGCTCTTGTGTACGCTTGAAGAACCTGTTCATTAAGCACGTCAGCATCGTTCCAGAGGTTGTCGAATGAACTCCTCAGATCGTTGAACACATCGTCGCGATCTTGTCTGAGGACAACAGACAACTCCCTGTTGGCCTCAAGTCCGCTCTTAGTGAGGTTTGCAGAACCAACCAGAGCCGTATCATCGACAATATAGAGCTTTGTGTGAAACCGTTCGCCAGTAAAATATCGTATTCTGACTTTTGAGTTTTCAAACGCCTTACGAAGAGCATCGGGCGTTGTTATCGGTGAGAACCGAACTATCAAGCGTACTTCGCACCCCTTAGCCGTAAGGTGTTCGATTGGTTCGACGTATGAAAAAAACGGTGATGCAAGGTGACCCATCAGCGGATTGCGCTTCACATCTCGGAAGAAGTTTACCGTGAAGCCCGTTGCCTTTGTGTTTCCATAGTAGTCACGTAAGGTCATGTTTTTAAAATTTAAATTTCAAGAAAATTCAATCTCATTGCAATCCATCGGAGAATGTAGAGGACACCATTAAGGAGCATTTTACAGTGAGTAACGAGCAACGCTATGACTAAGTCATTGATTTTATTGGAGGCGAGTACCGGAATCGAACCGGTGTACACGGATTTGCAATCCGCTGCGTCACCACTCCGCCAACTCGCCTTCCGTGATGTCGCGCATACATGATCTTTTTTAACTTTGCCTGCAAGTGCTTTGTTAAACGTTAAAACGTGGCATCTATACGTCACGCGGGATGTGGCGCATCGATTGTACGGCTGCTTTACGTTGCTGTGCGTATTGGTTTGTGGCACATCCCTTGTAACAGAAGCTTCGTCAAAGAGATTATGCCAATGAGTGACTTCGCCACGCGCCGGACTATGATGGTTGATACCCAGGTTCGTCCATCGGATGTAACCAAGTATCCAATAATTGACGCGATGCTCAGTGTGCCGCGTGAAAATTTCGTCCCGACTGGTCTGCGCGAAACCGCCTATATGGGCGAAAACATAGACTTAGACGGTGGTCGTGTGGTCCTTGAGCCGCGCACTTTAGCCAAAACGTTGGATGCGTTGGATATCGGCCCGGACGAGCTGGTTTTGGATGTGGCGTGCGGTCATGGGTATTCATCAGCCGTTATTGCGCGAATGGCTCAGGCCGTTGTTGCGTTAGAAGAAGATGAAAACATGTCCCGTGAAGCACAAGAAGCGTTAATGGATGCTGGGGCAGACAATGTCGTTGTTCACGAGGGTCGATTGACAGAAGGCGCCCAAGAGCACGGTCCGTATGACGTTATCGTTGTTCAAGGGGCGGTCGCACAACTGCCGGACGCACTTATGTCGCAACTAAAGGATGGCGGGCGCGTGGCGGCGTTATTCATGGATGGCGCTCTTGGCGAAGTGCGGGTTGGATACAAGATAGATGGTCGAATGACGTGGCGCACAGCATTTAATGCAGGCGCGCCAATTTTACCCGGATTTGAAAAACACCACAAATTTGAATTATAGTGAAAATAAATGAGCGCAAAGGGCAGGATAAGCTCGCGCTGAGGCAGGAAAAGGAGAACAGAATGTTCGCCCCATCAAACACTTGGTCTAAGTGGTTGCGCACAGGTGTATCTGTGCTTGCCGTGTCAATGGCAGGTTCGATTGCAAAGGCTGAAACACTCGCAGATGCGCTTGTCGGCGCATATAACCACGTCGGAATTCTTGAACAAAACAGAGCACTGTTGCGTGCTGCAGATGAAGGTGTGGCACAGGCTGCAGCGGCACTTTTGCCGGTATTGAACTGGCAGGCTGATCTGGAACGGTCATTTGGGCGCAGTACAAGCGTCAACTCGGGGATTCCGTTCACCACACAGCTGGAAAGCACAGACATCGCGATCAACCTCGTGGCGTCGTACCAACTGTATGATTTTGGCGCTGATCGCGCGCGAGTTGATTCGCAAAAGGAATCCGTATTGGCGACCCGTGCCGGACTCCTTTCGATCGAGCAGCAAGTGTTACTGCGTGCTGTCAGTGCGTTTATGAATGTGCGCGCTACGGGAGAAGTCGTAGCGATCCGTCAGAACAATATCCGGTTGTTGACCGAAGAATTGCGGGCCGCGAATGATCGCTTCGAAGTGGGTGAAGTAACCCGAACGGACGTTGCATTGGCCGAATCTGCCTTGGCCGCGGCACGCAGTGATCTGGCTGCATCGCAAGGTGATTTCACCATTGCGCGCGAAGAATACAGGAATGCAATCGGGCGCTATCCCGGTACGTTGTCGACACCACCAAGATTGCCAAGCGTCGAACGAAACATCGACAAAGCAAAAGCATTTGCCGCGCGCAATCACCCCGAAATGCGTCAGGCACAGCATCAAGTTTCTGCGAACGAACTGTTGATCAACGCGGCACAAGCGGACGTCAAACCGCAAGTTTCGTTGCGAGGAACGCTTGGGGTTAATGATGATCTAGGCGATTCAGGGGATCTTACATCTGCGACTGTTGGTTTGCGGGCGGAAGGGCCAATTTATCAGGGCGGACTTTTGTCATCTCGGATACGAGCCGCTATGGCACAAAGAGATGCTGCACGCGGAAACCTTCACGTCGTTCGGCATGATATTTTTGCAGGTGTTGGAAACGCTTATGCCAATTTGCAAGCCTCATTTGCTCAGGTGCAAGCGACCGATCGCCAGATTCGAGCTGCACAAGTTGCGTTTGATGGTATCCGGGAAGAAGCAAAATTAGGTGCGCGGACAACGTTGGATGTGTTGGACGCTGAACAGCAACTGCTTGATGCACGTGCCGGACAGGTGCAGGCACTGGCATCGCAATATGTTGCCGCTTACGCCGTGCTGTCATCCATGGGTTTGCTTACTGCGCAAGATTTGAAACTTCCTGTTCAGATTTATGATCCGGCGGAATATTATAATCTGGTAAAAGATGGTGCAACTGCGCGAAGCAAACAGGGAAAACAGTTGGATCGCGTGTTGCGTGCCCTAAATAAATAGACGATTTTCGTCATCCTGTTGTGTGAACCCCTCATGCGGACTAAGCTGATGAGGGGCGAGAGCGGTAAAAATATATGTCTGATCTAATGACAAATGCTGAGGTGGAAGACGTTTTATCGTCAATCCGCCGTTTGGTAAGTGAAGAAGAACGGGTTGCACCGGCTAAGGAAGGCGGGGGAAGTACATCTTCAGTCGACCGGCTGATTTTGACACCTGCGCAAATGATCACTCCGGTCAACGAAACAACTGATCCTGACAGTGAAGAACACGCGTCCGATTTGGATGTGGAACCAGATCAAGAGGACAGCACCGTTTTTCTTTTACAGGATGCTCAGAAAAAGCCGCATAAGAACAAATTGTTAGATGATGAATCCGGCGCTGCCGTATCTATTTTGAATGACGATGGGGACAAGGACACGTTAGAAGATGATGTCACAGTTCCGGAAAATTTCGAATTCAATGCTGACGACGGAAATGAGCGTCTAGACCTGATTTCTGACGAGGAACCAGGAGAGGTGGACCAAGAGGACATCTCGAGTTTGGATGAGGTAAAAAGCGTCTTTTCCGAAGATGATGTCGCGCCTGACGATGTAACGGCTGACGATGCTGTAATGTCTGACCTTAGCGATGATGAAACCCTGTCTAATCGCCGTTCCGACGCAGGGGATGATATCTCGACGCCAGAAGAAACGACGTCTGAGGACGAATTGGCGGAGTCGGAAAATTCTGGGCATTCGCTTGGGGATAAGGTTGCAACGCTTGAAACATTGATTGCCAGCCGTGGGGATCAATGGGAACCTGACACAACCGGGCAATCCGATTATGCCGCAAAGGAATACCCTTCGCCAAGTTGGACCGAGGATGCGTATCAGGGCAGTGAGATATTGGCTAAGGAAGACGATTCACTCGCAGAGGCCGCATCAATTGAAGCGCCCTCAAGTGAACAATCCGACGATCTAGCGCGCGCCGTAGGGGACATGTTGACCGCACAGCCGCCAAAAGAGGGCACTTCTGTCCTTGATGATCATGTGCAGGCACAGCCAATGCAGTTGGGCGCATGGAATGTGTCAGACGAAGCGCCATTTGAATATGTTGCTTCCGATGACGAAGATCAGGTGGCCTCACAAGCCGCAACCATCGCAGGTGCCGCTGTGTCTGGCTTGGGGCAAACCGGATCGGATGTGTTTTCAGCAGATGAAGAGTTGTTGGACGAAGCGGTTCTGCGTGAAATGATTGCCGATATCGTTCGAGAAGAGCTTCAGGGTGCATTGGGTGAGAGAATCACGCGCAATGTACGGAAATTGGTGCGTCGCGAAATCCATCGGGCATTGGCGTCTCAAGATCTGGACTAACGGTCGTGCGATGAAGGTCTCGATCGCAGTGTTTCAAGAATAATGTTGTGAATACGCCAGCTCATTTGCTGTTGGGGGCGGCTGTGTTCGCACGCCCCATGAAGTCATTGGTCATTCTGGGCGCATTGTTTGGCGCTATTCTTCCTGATCTTTCCTTATACGTGATGGCTGGTGTCGCGTTGTTTGTTATGAACATCTCGCCGCACCGGGTCTTCAACGAGTTATATTTTTCCGAGTCGTGGCAGACGGTTTTCGCCATCGATAATTCATTTGTCGTTTGGTTCGCTTTGCTGACGCTTGCAATCTGGACAAAACGGTCATGGGCAGTCGCGCTATGCGGGGCCGCATTGTTGCATCTTTTGTTTGATTTACCCTTGCACCATGATGACGGGCGGCCGCACTTTTGGCCGTTTACAGACTGGGTGTTTGAAAGCCCGTTCAGTTACTGGGATGTTCGCCACGGCGCACACTGGATCGCACCTATCGAAGCAGGGGTGGCCACATTGGCCTGCACCGCTTTGTGGATAAGACGCAGCCCCATATGGATTAGGTGTGTATGCTTACTGTTGTTAGGAATGGAGCTGTGGGTCGTCCGGCAATGGCTGTTTTTCTTTACAGACAGCACATAAAAAAACGCGTCCCCGAAGAGACGCGTTCGCAATAACTGTTTAAAATATGTGCTATCAGGCAGCTTCGGCCTGATGAAGTGCGGCATTGCGGCGTTCGCTTTCTTCGCGAGACAGCGCAACAGACGTCCGCACGCCTTTTGCAACGAAATCCATTAATCCGGATACGACCCGCTCGTTTGGATCGATTCCGGCGCATGTAAGTACTTCGCGTCCATCACGTGAACGGGCCCAACGGGCGATTTGCTCTGGTCCATTGCCATACTTTTTATCGTCTGCAATAGCGTCATCAAGCGCAGCCAGTACGACGGCTGCAAACAGTTTGCGTGCACGGTTGCCTTGCTCATTATTAAAGGCAGTGCCGTCAACGAAATCTTTCATTCGTTGTCCTTCCTTTATTCTTGCTCTTGTGTTTCCGGCGTGACGCTCCTTATGGAGCATAAAAGCCGATTCGGATACCCTGAAATTGCATAGCTCAGTTGCGGTCAGTGCATAGCTGGATAATCGTTACCTACGACATCTCGTTGTCTTGCCCCGGTGTACATCGCGAGATATAGGGGCTACCACAACTTGATCAACCTTTTGCCATGGTTTTGTCACATGCCTAAAATCAACGGAAACGAGATCCGCCCCGGAAACGTACTGGAACATAACGACGGCCTTTGGGCTGCCGTGAAGGTGGACCATGTAAAACCGGGTAAGGGGGGCGCGTTCGCTCAGGTCGAAATGCGCAATCTGCGCAACGGTTCGAAATTGAATGAACGCTTCCGCAGTGCCGATAAGGTGGAACGTGTTCGCCTTGAACAAAAGGACCAACAGTTTCTGTATGAAACCGACGGCATGTTGGTGTTTATGGATTCCGAAACCTACGAACAGATTGAATTGCCTGCGGACATTTTGGGTGAACGTCGGCCATTTCTGCAAGACGGGATGACCATCGTTGTCGAATTCCACGATTCCGAAGCGTTAAGTGCTGCGTTGCCGCAAAAGGTGACTTGTACGGTGACGGAAACTGAACCAGTGGTAAAAGGTCAGACGGCTGCAAATAGTTTTAAGCCTGCTGTGTTAGACAATGGTGTTCGGGTCATGATTCCTCCGTTTGTTGGGGAAGGCGAAAAGATCATCGTGAGCACAGAAACCATGGAATACACAGAGCGCGCTTAACAGATGTGCTGACAAGGTTCTCGAAAACGGGGGCGAACGCTTGCGTATTTCGTCTCCGGGCTTGAGTCACACGAGTGCAGCGTCTAACGCAGTGTAATGACCTATCGTTTGACAGATTTGGCAGAAGACCTGCCTTCTTCCGTACCCTTTGTTGGTCCCGAAACTCAGGAACGCGCTTTGGAACGTGTGTTCAATGCGCGTTTGGGTGCAAATGAATCAGTGTTTGGACCATCGCCCGCAGCGATCGCGGCAATGGCGGATGCAGATCATTGGAAGTACGGCGACCCGGAAAATTATGATCTGCGGGTCGCGCTGGCGGCCAAACACGGCGTCGAAATTGAAAATGTTGTGGTCGGCGAGGGGATCGATGGCTTGCTGGGGTATCTGGCCCGCTTGTTGATCACCGCTGGCGATGCTGTGGTGACGTCCATGGGGGCGTATCCAACATTTAATTACCATGTCGCTGGATACGGCGGCATTCTGCACACCGTTCCATATTCGAATGACCACGAAGACCCATTGGCCCTTTTCGCCAAAGCGGCAGAGGTGAATGCCAAACTGGTTTATCTCGCCAATCCCGACAACCCGATGGGAACATGGCATTCTGGCCCCCAAATTTCAGATGCCCTTGATCATTTACCTCCGGGGGCCCTGTTGATCTTGGACGAAGCCTATGTGGATTGCGCCCCGGAAGGGACGGCACCTCTTATCGATATCGAAGACCCACGCGTGATCCGTATGCGTACCTTTTCCAAGGTGTATGGTCTTGCCGGTGCGCGAGTTGGATACGCCCTTGGATGTGCGCCTTTGATTCTGGCATTTAACAAGGTCCGCAATCATTTCGGTGTGAACCGCGCAGCTCAGGCCGGGGCTTTGGCGGCATTGGCAGATGAAGCTTATTGCGTTCAGGTGACGTCCCAAATCGAAACGGCCCGGCTGCGGATTGCAGGCATCGCCCGGGCGAATGGTTTGGTCCCAATTGAATCAGCCGCCAATTTTGTTGCCATCGATTGTGGGCAAGATGGAGCCTTCGCCAAGGCCGTTCTTGAGGCCTTGATAAAGGCTGGAATCTTTGTGCGAATGCCTTTCGCAGCCCCTCAAAATCGCTGCATTCGCGTGTCTTGTGGTGTGTCTGACAACCTTGATGCCTTTGAAGAAGCGTTGCCAAAAGCGTTATCAGAGGCGCGTAGGGGCTGACAGAAGCTTAGAGTGCGGTATAGTTTGCCAACGAACCAGTGGTTTACGAGGCAACAATGCGCGACGAATACCCGCGTGAAGCTCCTAATTTGACAAACGCCTGCATTGTTATGTTTGGCGTTAACCTGACGTGGGTGTTGATCGCTATATGGGCGATATGGGGGTTGATTGCCGCGATGATTCTGGGCGCATCAATCAATCGTTTGATGTCATACATGCAAGAATGGTCGGTTGCGCGGCGTGCGGCGGCAATTCGTCGTGGTAAAAACACCTGATTACAAGACGGGCGGGACCACGCGCATTTGAAACCAAATCAGTGATGGATAGGCAGCCAGCCATATCCAGAAAAACCGATTAAGCCCGAAGACGATTGCATTCGCCAGATGAAAAAAGGCCGTTGTTGTAAGCGCTGCAAGCAAGACCGCAGGCGAAGACAGCGTCAAAGGAAACGCGACCTCAAGCACAATGACAGCCCAAGACGCCGCAAACGTGAGGCCGTGGGCATTGGATAACGCGCGTAGGTTGCCTGTCACAGGATAGGCCGAAAACCCAAAGACATCGCGCAAGGCTGTTCCGTTTCGCCAGTCTGGGTTTCTTAATTTAACCCATCCGGACACGAAATATGACAGGACAACTTGGATCGCGAGATAGGACAAAGCCATCTCTGCCCAAAAGCGTGTGGGGGCAAGATGGGCCAGCGATAGGCAGGTCAGAATAAGCAACGCCATTTTGTCTGCACCCCCATTGTAGGGGCCATCGAACCGCCGCAGCAACAGAACGCTTAATCCCATCAATATCCAAACGGCATAACCAGACGCGAAACCGCCTAACAAAGCCACCGCGACCGGAATGCGCATCGCGACAAGGTTTCGTTCCGATCTGTGTGCCGTCAGATGTTCCAAACTTTGCTGCAAGATCGCGAATGCCAGCAGAAACTCAGTCCAACGGATGGCAGTGTCGAACGTCATGTCGCGATGTCTGACAATGGCACGGGCTGGCTTTCGTATTCGATTTCTTTCACCAACCGGTGTTCGTAACGGGACAAGAACAGCAATCGAAACTGAAGCGATCCCGATAGATTTGCACCATCAATGCGGCGCGATATGCGAGTGTTCAATTCGTCTATGCTGTGTTGAGTTGGATGTTCGGTTAAACGTTCTGCGCAACTGACCATGAATAAATGATCGTTCCAATCCGAGTTCCAGAGCAACCGCAGTGCAAATTGCCAAGCTTTCAGTGAAACGGGGCGCTCAAAACTGGTTTTCCATTCGGTGTGTGACGAGTCTTGCAGGATTCGATATTCAATCCTTGGCGACGCTTCGACCGATTTGAAAAACCGCCAAGACGGGATCAGAGCGGGCAAAAGCAATTCGATTGTGCGTCGCACTATGATCTCCGGCTTTGCGATAGGGACGGAACACAGGATAACCGGCGGGTCTTAACTGTTGGTTGCGCCAATAGACGAGGGCGTGTTTATCGCATTCGCGATCTCAGTGGCCGCAGCCTCAAGGGCGCCATTGCCAAATGGAATGTCCAGCGCCCGAAGCCCGGTTTCGATGCCCCCTAGCATCCCCATGATCATGTGGCCTGAGACATGCCCCATGTGACCAAGCCTGAAAAACCCATGCCATGCCGGATCATTTGGTTCTGCCATGCCAAGACCGATCCCAAGCGTCAGCCCAATATTTTCAGAAACCCAGTTGCGCAAGTCGGTGCCAAGAGGGGCGCCAATGCGCAATGCTGTTACGGCGTGACTTCGCAATGAAGCATCCGCAACATTCAGTTCCAATGGGCCGCCATCTCTCCAATGATCGCAAGCCGCCCAGATCGCGCGCGCAAGCAGGCTGTGTCTGGCCCAAACGTTCTCAATGCCTTCTGCGTGGATCATATCAAGCGACGCACGCAGGCCGTAAATATGCTGAGTCGGTGCAGTCCCGGCCCAATATTGATAGAATTCCTGTGGATTGGCGCGTGGGGACCAATCCCAATACCCGCTGACACGTTCTAACCCAAGACGTTTTTCCTGCGCTTTGTCGTTGAAAAAGACAAAGGACACCCCCGGTGGCACCATCAACCCTTTTTGACAGGCCGTCACCATGACATCGACACCCCATGCATCCATCTCGAACACGTCACAGCCCAAGGACGCGATGCAATCGGCCATAAGCAGCGCAGGATGGTTTTCGGCATCCAATACGGCACGCATTGCTTTTATGTCATTGCGGACGCTTGTGGAGGTGTCGACGTGAACGGCAAGAACAGCTTTGATTTCGTGGCCTGTATCCGCACGCAAAACGTCTGCAATCTGTTCCAGATTAACCGTCGTACGTTTGCCAAAGTCGAGAATTTGAGGGTCGGCCCCAAGGTTCTTGGCCATTTCCGCCCATCCATGGGCAAACCGCCCGGTGGCAAGAACCAGCACCTTTTCATTTGGTGCCAAAGTGTTGGCCAACGCAGCTTCCCATGCGGCATGCCCGTTGCCGATATAGATGGCAACATGACCATCGGTACGCGCAACCCGACGCAAGTCAGGAATAAGGCTTGCCGAGATATCAATAAGTTCACCGGCATAGATGTTTGGAGCTGGACGGTGCATTGCCGACAAAACCGAATCCGGCATGACAGATGGTCCAGGGATGGCAAGATATTCGCGGCCGAATGCAGCTGTGGGGCGTTTGGACATTTCGAGGGACCTTAATTCTTCAAGCGGAGAATCGTACGCTAGCTAAGTCCGTGGCGGCGTCAATCGCTCTTGCGCTTGCTCATGTCCGGTCATCTGGTTAAACGATGGCTCTAGTCCGAAAAAAGGAGACCCGCAAAAAAGCGGGACGTCCAGAACCTGTCGTGAACGATACTCCCAATTCTTCCAAAGAAGCTGCCGATAGCCGTGTCTTATTCAAGTGGCTGTGGCACGATTATCTCAGAGAGCACCTGCCACTTCTTGGTCTGGCCTTTATCTTTATGGTGCTCGAGGCGTCCATGCTTGGGGCCATCAGTTACATGATGCAACCCATGTTTGACGATGTCTTCGTCGCCGGGAACTGGGGCATGCTGTATGTCGTTGGTGCGGTCGTAATTGGGATATTTGTCGTTAGGGCCGTTTCGGGTGTTATGCGGTCGGTGATTTTGACGACGATATCACTGCGATCATCGTCGAAGCTGCGCGTTGACTTGTTGGATCGACTGATGCTTCAGGACGGGGCGTTTCACCAGGCGCATCCACCGGGATATCTCATTCAGCGGGTGCAAGGGGATGTTGGTGCGATCAGCACAATCTGGCAATCCATCGTCATTGGTGCCGGACGTGATTTCATCGGGCTTTTGGTTCTACTAGGAGTCGCGGTGAGCGTGGACCCGATTTGGGCGATGTTGGCCTGTATCGGTGTTCCTTTGCTTATCTTACCAGCATTGGCCGCGCAGAAATTTGTGCGCCGTATGGCGACCAAGTCGCGGGATTTGGGCGCAACGCTTGCAACACGACTGGACGAGGTTTTTCACGGTATCGTACAGGTCAAACTGAACGCCTTGGAACGATATCAAGCACAACAATACCGAACGATCACGGATGATTTCATAAAAACGCAGCAGCGAACCGCCTTTGGAACGGCCGCATTGCCTGCGATGATTGATGTGATTTCGGGCTTCGGATTTATGGCTGTCATTCTGTATGGCGGTAGCGAGATTATTTCCGGCGACAAATCAATCGGTCAATTCATGACGTTCTTTACGGCCATGGGATTTGCTTTTGATCCATTGCGCAGACTGGGTGCCGTGACCGGGTTGTGGCAACAAGCTGCGGCCTCGATCGAGCGGATCAAAGAGCTTATGGAAATGCCGCTAAGCCAGGTGTCTCCACCAAATCCAAAACCGGCCCCTGTCGGTGTACCATTGATCGAAATGGAAGACGTCTTTTTGAACTACGGCGAAGCCGAAGTCATACGTGGGCTTGGATTTCGTGCTGAACCTGGGCAGATCACGGCTTTGGTCGGGGCTTCGGGTGCTGGGAAATCCACGGTTTTCAATCTGCTAACGCGCTTGATCGATCCGCAAAAGGGCAAGGTTCTTATCGGCGGTGTTCCCACAACAGAACTGGCGTTGGACGAGTTGCGTGCGGTGTATTCAGTTGTGACGCAAGAGGCGCTTTTGTTCGACGAAACCCTGCGTGAGAACGTGATTTTGGGTCGCAAGGACGTCACGGATGAACAGCTGAAAGAAGTTTTGGATGCAGCCAATGTCAGCGACTTCTTAGCGAAACTTCCAGACGGTTTGGAAACACGGGTTGGCCCGCGTGGTTCGGCGTTGTCTGGTGGGCAACGTCAGCGTGTTGTGATTGCGCGCGCGTTGTTGCGCAACACGCCGGTCTTGCTGTTGGACGAAGCGACCTCTGCGTTGGACGCAGCATCCGAACATGTCGTGCAAACCGCGCTGGATCGCCTTGCAAAAGGGCGAACTACACTGGTGATTGCACACCGCCTGTCGACTATTCGCGAAGCCGACAAAATTATCGTGATGGATCGCGGACAGGCCGTTGATCAAGGAACGCATGACGAACTGCTTGAACGGGGCGGCATTTATGCGGATCTTTACCGTCTGCAATTCCAAGGCGGCAAAACAGTGGTCGATGAGGGTGCTTCTGCCGTGCTGGAAGGCACGTTGGATGTAAGCACCAAAGATGGCCGTCGTGGATTGCTTGGGCGGTTGGCTCGTATTTTCAATACTTAACGCTAATGCCGGTTGTATCTGCGCGCCAAGTCATGCGGAGATACACCAGCAAAGTAACGGATCAACGTCCAAAAGTTGCGCGCACTGCGCTTGATCCAACCTTGTGTACGATATCGCTCCGCGCTGGTGAAAGCGATCGCAGGAAGCTCTGCCAATTTCCCTTTAAGCGCACGTGCCAAAGCTACGTCTTCCATCAGCGGAATATCATCATACCCACCGACTTCTGAATAAAGCCGGGAAGATATCAACAATCCCTGATCCCCGTAAGGCAACCCCCAGCGTGATCGAATATTCGCCCACATTGCGATGATGCGACCGCCTTTATCAAAACGTAAACGAAACCATCCAGCTTTGTTGGTGCGCAGGTGAGGGTGGACAATGTCTGACCATCCCTCGCTTAGGATTGTGTCGGCGTGCAAGATCAAAAGCCATTCGCCTTTTGCTGCCTCACAACCCCGCCGCAATTGCCCCCCTCTTGAGGGCGAGCCCGACACAACAGTTGCCCCCCAAGCGTCGGCCAACGCATGTGTGTCATCTTCTGATCCACCGTCACTGATGATCAGTTCGCGGATTTGACCTGCATTCAAACCTTCGACCAATGCAGCCAAGCATGCAGGTAAACTGTTGGCTGCGTTTAGGGTGGGTATAACAACTGAAATCGGTGCACGCATGGTTTGGCTCTTGTCTCTTGCTGCGATCCCTATATCTCGGTGCAAGCGACAAAGGACAGAACAATGATCACGAGCGGACGAACGATCCTGCGATTGAGTGGCCCTGACACCCGCGATTTTCTGCAAGGGTTGGTGACCAATGATGTGGGCAAAGTGGATCAAGGATTGGTCTATGCCGCGATACTGACTCCGCAGGGCAAATATCTCGCGGATTTCTTTTTACTGTCCGATGCGGGCGATATCTTGCTTGATGTGCATGACAGTCTTGGCGACATGCTGTCCCAACGCCTCAACATGTACAAGCTGCGCGCCGACGTGACCCTGTCGCAGGTCGATCTGCATTTACATCGTGGACAAGGACCGGTTCCTGAGGATGGGTATCAAGATCCACGCGCTCAATCACTGGGCTGGCGTGCGTATCGCGAAACACCACAAGAAGACGGCGATTGCGATTGGGATGCTTTGCGTGTTGCTGCCCTGATTCCGGAAACGGGTGAGGAACTCCATCCCGACACATTTATCCTTGAGGCCGGATTTGAACGTTTGGCTGGGGTGGATTTTCGCAAAGGGTGTTACGTCGGCCAAGAAGTGACAGCACGCATGAAGCATAAAACAGAATTGCGCAAAGGACTGGCCCGCGTGCGCTTGTCCAAACCGGTACCCGCCGGGACCGAGGTGACGTCTGATGGAAAACCTGTTGGCCGTTTGCACACAGTCGCGGCGAATGAGGCAATTGCTTATCTGCGGTTTGACCGCGCGCATGGGGATATGACAGCAGGTGATGCGACGGTCGAAATGATCGAACGCAACTGACGTTTTCTAGGGCTACATGTCCTCAGGCGTGTCTGGGCGGGTCAACACGAACAATGCAGCCCCGCCAAGGCACACGGCTTGAATTGCGATCACCACGAAGGGCAGGCCCATCAGCAGGCTCAAACCTAACGTGGCGGCCATCAAAGCAGCTGCAACGCGTTTGGCCCGTTTCGGGATGGCACCATGCTTTTCCCAATTCGAAATGATCAGCCCGAATTTAGGATGCTGCGTAATCCATTGCCGCAAACGCGGTGACCCCTTGGCAAAGCAAAAGGCCGACAACAAGATAAATGGCGTCGTCGGAAGGATCGGCAACGGAATACCGATTAACCCAAGTGCAAGAGCCGCAAGCCCCCCAACTGTCCAAAGCGTTGCCATAAAGGTGATGTAGGGGCTGGATGTGGGAACGTCACTCACAATTTTTCCCTAACGTCGGACTGGACGGCATGCCACGCTTGGGCTTTGTTGGATTGAACAACAGGAGAGCCCGATGGACCGAGTCAGTGTTGAGATCAAAAACCACATCGCACATGTACGCCTGACGCGTACAGATAAGATGAACGCGATTGATCAGGCCATGATCGATGCCATCATTGCCGCTGGCGAACAGGTGGCGGCCTCTGATGCGCGGGTCTGTGTGATTTCGGGCGAAGGCAAAGCCTTTTGCGCAGGGATCGATATCACTGGCCTGTCCGGCATGATTGGCAAAGATCCCAACGATCTATTAATGCCACGCACCCACGGAGAGGGCACCACCAATCAATGGCAAGAGATGGCCATGGCCTGGACGCGCGTTCCGGTTCCCGTCATCGCGGCGGTTCATGGCGTTTGTTTTGGGGCAGGGATGCAGCTTGCTTTGGGGGCTGACATCCGAATTGCCGCACCCGACGCGCAATTTGCGGTGATGGAGATGAAATGGGGCATCGTTCCAGACATGGGCGGCATGGTTCTATTGCCGCGTCTTGTGCGTTCAGATGTCCTGCGAAAACTCACTTACACAGCAGCGCCCATTCCTGCGGACCAAGCGGAACGGTGGGGCCTTGTTACAGACATTGCCCAAGATCCATTGGCGGCGGCATTGGAGCTGGCGGAAACCATATCAAACAAATCCCCCTCGGCCATTCGCGCGGCCAAGCGTCTGATTGCAATTGCTGAATCACAGCCTGAAAACGATGTGTTAATTGCCGAAAGCCGTGAACAGGCGGGTTTGATTGGCGGTGCAGATCAGATGGAAGTCATAGCGGCAACGTTCCAAAAACGCGCGCCAGTCTTCAAATAACGCTTATTCAAAAAAATCTCCTCCGGGCTCCTTTGGCCATGTTTGGTTTTAGCTATAGATCGGCAAAGATGCGCATCGCATCGCGCTTTTCGTCTGAGGCGGTCAGGTCTGTATAAGCCTTGCGAGCAATGTCTAACTGCTTCCGAAAAGAAAACTCTTCGGGCAACGCACCTGCATCAGCCATCAGGCGCATGGCTACGGACAAACTCGCATCTTGGCCTGTTTCAATGGCCCGGTCGGGCAGGGGGCTTCCCTCTTCGACCGGACCAGTCAGTTTGCCTTCGCCCGCGCTTTGGCGATCGGTTGTTCAACAGCTTTGCGAAACCCGCGCATCATCCCAATTCGCTAAGCCGAGCAAGCGCTTCGTTCAACTTGGCTTCTTCTTCTTCGCGCGCGGCGAGGTTGGCCTTGGTTTCTTCGACCACTTCGGCGGGCGCGCTTTCTGCGAATTTGGGGTTCTTCAACCGTCCGCGCAAACCACCCAGTTCTTTGGCCAATTTGCCCAGTGTCTTTTCCAAACGGGCCTTTTCCGCAGCAACATCGATCACATCCGCCAGTGGCAAACCAAATGTTCCGCCGGGCAAGCCAAGGCTGACGGTCCCTTTGGGGAAGGCGTCGACTTCGGTCAGGGTTTCGATCCGGGCCATGCGCTTGATCAACGCCTCGTTTGCGGTGAATGCAGCGCGGGCGCGGTCGGTGAACCCGGTGACAACCATCGGAACATAAGCGCCTGCGGGCACATGCATTTGCGCACGTGCGGATCGGGTGTCTTCGATGATGCGAATGGTCCAACCCAGTTCTGCATCCGCAGCCTCGTCCACCAGATCAGCAGCCGTATATGTGGGCCATTCGGCGTGTACCAACATCGATGGGCGTTCTTTCTTGTCCCAAAGTTCTTCGGTGATGAATGGCATGATCGGATGCAACAGGATCAGACATTGATCCAACGCCCATGCATATGTCGCCTGTGTTTCCGCTTTTGCGGCCTGATCGTCGCCGTCAAAGATTGGTTTGGTGAATTCCAGATACCAATCGCAGAACGTGTTCCAGATAAACCCATAAAGCGCGTTTGCCGCATCGTTAAAGCGGAACGCGTCTAACGCTTCGTCTACGGTTTCGCGTGTCTTGGCGATTTCGCCTTTGATCCAGCGGTTCAAGGGCAGCGTGGCGGCCGGGGGCGTGTCACTGTGCGGAATGTCAGAAATGCCCTTCATGTCACCATAGCTGGTGGCATTCCAAAGCTTTGTTCCGAAATTGCGATATCCTTTGATCCGCTCCATATCGAGCTTGAGAACACCGCCCAAGGCCGCCATCGCCGCCGAAGAAAACCGCAACGCGTCTGCGCCGAATTCGTCGATGACTTCAAGCGGATCAACGACGTTGCCGGTCGACTTCGACATCTTTTTGCCTTTGGCGTCGCGGACAAGGCCGTGCAGATAGACTGTGTCGAACGGGATTTCATCGACCACGGCAAGCTGCATCATCATCATGCGGGCAACCCAGAAGAACAGAATGTCTTGGCCTGTGATCAGCGTGGAGGTTGGGAAGTACTTTTTCAACGCGTCGGTATCTTCGGGCCAGCCAAGCGTACCGATAGGCCAAAGGCCAGAGGAGAACCAAGTGTCTAGGACGTCGGGGTCGCGGTATGCGACCATATGTTGGTAAGTTTCGTCTGTTCCCAGCAAACTATTTACTAAGAAAGCGTCCATAGGATTGTTGTTTGCGAGTGTGAAATCGGATGGGATTTCGATGAATTCTTTTGCGTCAAATCTGTCACGTACAATTGCAGCTAATTCATCGGTGTCAGAGGCGCAAATTGTTAGAGGACCGTCATAGTCCCCATCGGGAGGGCATGCAGAGCCATCTCGGTTGCGACCTGGAAAGTACCAAACGGGTATCTGGTGTCCCCACCAGAGTTGGCGTGAAATACACCACGGCTCGATGTTTTCGAGCCAGTGGTAATACACTTTCTCGCCGCTTTCGGGCATGATCTTAACCGTGCCGTCTTTCACCGCATCCAGTGCAGGGCCGACAATTTTGTCAGTGTCCACGAACCATTGGTCCGTCAGCAGGGGTTCGATGACGACTTTTGAGCGGTCGCCAAAGGGCTGCATAATCGGTTTGTTTTCGACCATGGGCCGGGTTTCAGAAACTTCGTTACCGTCTTCGTCCGTTGAGGTGATTGTTTCGATCACGGCCAACCCTTCGGCTGTGACGTCGGCGACCACGCGCTTGCGCGCTTCAAACCGATCCAACCCGCGATATTCTTCGGGGACCATGTTCATGGCGGCGATCATCGCCTCGTCGAATTCCTGATCTTTGTTGGCAATCGCTTGGGCTATTGCGGCCTCTTCGGCGTAGGGTTTACCATCAGCGCGCATGGCGGCCTTGGTGTCCATGAGATTGTACATCGGGATGCCGCCACGCTTGGCGACTTGGTAGTCATTGAAGTCATGCGCGCCGGTGATTTTGACCGCGCCAGAGCCGAAATCCTTGTCCGGATATTCGTCGGTGATGATCGGGATTAGGCGGCGATGTTCTTTTGGGCCAACAGGTATTTCACAGAGTTTACCGATAATTGGTGCATATCGTTCATCTGATGGGTGAACTGCAACAGCCCCGTCGCCCAGCATGGTTTCAGGGCGTGTCGTTGCGATTGAGATGTAATCGCGTGTCTCTTCCAACGTGACGTTACCGTCTTCGTCTTTTTCGACATAGGTGTAGGTTTCGCCACCGGCCAATGGGTATTTGAAATGCCACATGTGACCGGGTGTTTCGACATTTTCGACCTCAAGATCGGAAATCGCCGTTTCAAAATGCGGGTCCCAATTGACCAGTCGTTTGCCGCGATAGATCAGGCCTTTGTTGTACATGTCGACAAAGACTTTGATGACTGCATCGTGGAAGTTTCCCTTGGCCACATCGTCGGGGGCACCGGGGGCTCCGGACATGGTGAAGGCTTCGCGTGACCAATCGCATGACGCGCCAAGGCGTTTGAGCTGGGACACGATGGTGCCGCCGCTTTCTGCCTTCCAATCCCAGATTTCCGAGGTGAACGCTTCACGGCCCAATTCGGTACGCGAGGGGCGCTGGTTCTCGGCCAAGCGTCGTTCGACTACCATTTGGGTTGCAATGCCTGCATGGTCTGTGCCGGGTTGCCAGAGCGTGTCAAACCCTTGCATCCGTTTCCAGCGGATCAGGATGTCTTGCAACGTGTTGTTGAACGCGTGCCCGATATGCAAAACCCCGGTGACGTTTGGGGGCGGGATCATGATGCAATAGGTTGACGCCCCGGGTTTTGCGTTGGCGCCAGCCACAAAACATCCCGCCTTTTCCCACATGTCATAGATGCGCGGTTCGGCTTCGTGTGCGTCGAATTTTCCAAGTGCCATGGTTCATATCCCAATTGCGTTATGGCCCACATACCCAGAGCAAACGAAAAGGAAAAGTACCTTGGGTGTTGTGAAAGCGGTTGAGGTGCGAAAACTGACGGTTTTTGGGTTCTTGATATGCCAAGGATGTGGAGCAGTTTGGCGAGAGGCGTTGGGATGGTCTGTTTGCACGTTCCGTGCAAAGGCGCCCACCCACCACCCCATCCCAATTTAACCCATCCCAGTTTAACCCATGTCACTTTTGGTTGAGGTGTGTGGTGCAGGCGAACCTGTTGCCATGGGCAGCCTGAGTTTTCTTTTATGATGTGCAGGTCGCGACACGGGACACATCGCTGTGAACCTATCGATGTAATCTGCGACGTTTTTTGGCTCGCTCATAAACGTTGGACACCCTATAAGGCGGCGAAGAGCCGAGGAGCTGCAAATGACTGGTGAACTTTCCCCCATCGATAAAGCCAAGTTCGTGGCAGCAAAACGCGCGACCGATTTTGTTGAAGACGGGATGCGTGTTGGGCTTGGAACAGGGAGCACGGCTGCTTGGCTTGTGCGGTGTTTAGGCGAGATGGTGCGTGAACAAGGATTGAAAATTCAAGCTGTCCCAACGTCAACGCGTACAGCCATACTGGCGCAGGACGTCGGCATAGATGTGATCAGCCTTGATGAAGCGCAATGGTTGGATGTGACAATTGATGGCACTGACGAATTTGATGGTGATTTGAATCTGATAAAGGGGGGTGGCGGCGCATTGTTACAAGAAAAGATTGTGGCAACTGCGTCAGATCAGATGATTGTAATCGCGGACGCTGGCAAAGAGGTCGAAAACCTTGGGGCGTTCCCGTTGCCAATTGAAGTGATCCCGTTTGGGTGGACAACGACGCGGGCTTTGGTCGAGGAGACGCTGATCTCGATGGATGTGCTGGGGCGGTCATCAAGTTTGCGTATGAATGGCGATGTGCCGTTTGTGACAGACGAGGGAAATCACATTCTGGACCTTCATCTCAAACGAATCGGTAACCCACGCCAATTGGCCTTGGTGATGAACCAAATGCCGGGTGTGGTTGAAAATGGTCTTTTTATTGATATTTGTGATAGCGTCATTGTTGGATATGGTGACGGCCGTGTAGAGACCCGAGACATCAATGAGGGCACGGTAGAAACAGATCGGATCGACTTTTTGGAGACGGACAATTTGTTTACGGACCTCGCAGACTAGAAGGCAAACCCATGAGTGAGTACGACTATGACCTCTTCGTTATCGGAGGAGGTTCGGGCGGCGTTCGTGCTGCACGTGTTGCGGCCGGCGAAGCAAATGCGCGCGTCGCGTTGGCGGAAGATGACAGATATGGCGGTACATGTGTAATCCGTGGCTGTGTTCCGAAAAAACTAATGGTGTTTGCGTCTGAGTTTTCGCAGATGCCGGGGTTGGGGCGCGAATACGGATGGGATATTCCGGACGGTAATTTCGACTGGCAGGCATTCCGTGGGAAGCTGAATGCAGAGCTTGACCGTCTGGAGGGCGTTTATCGCAAGTTGCTGGCCAATTCCGGTGTTGAGACATTTGATGCGCGTGCGTCACTTGTGGATGGGCACACAATTTCCTTGTCCACGGGTGAAACGAAAACCGCCAAGACAATCTTGATCGCGACCGGTGGGCGTCCTGTCCGCCCTGATATTCCGAATGCGGACTTGGGAATTGTCAGCGATGACATTTTCCATTGGGACACGCTTCCCAAGTCGATATTGATTGTTGGTGGTGGATATATTGCGTGCGAATTTGCGTGCATTTTGAATGGCTTGGGCGTTGAGGTCACGCAATATTACCGCGGCACTCAAATCCTAAGGGGATTTGATGACGAGGCGCGCGGGATCATTTCCGAGCAAATGGTCGAGCAAGGTGTGAATTTGCACTTGGGGCGCAACATTGCGGATATGACCAAGGTTGATGGCGGTGTTCATGTGAAGCCTACACAAGGTGATGAACAGGTGTTTGATCAGGTTTTGTTTGCAACCGGACGTGATCCAAACTCTCGTGATATTGGGCTGGAAGCCGTTGGAGTTGATGTCGGGCGTCGCGGAGAGATTGTTGTAGATGCTCTGTCGCAAACATCGGTACCATCTGTTTATGCCATCGGGGACGTGACGGATCGAGTTAACCTTACTCCGGTTGCAATTCGCGAAGGTATGGCGTTTGTTCAGACGGTCTTTCACGACAATCCAACACCTGTTGATCATGATTTGATCCCGTCTGCTGTGTTTACTCAGCCAGAAATGGGGACAGTTGGTCTCAGCGAAGAAGCTGCGCGCGAGCAAGAAGCGATAGAAGTTTATTCAACGTCCTTCCGCCCGATGCGTACGTCATTTGCCGATAACAATGAGCGTGTTTTGATGAAGCTGGTTGTCAGTAAAGCAACCCGTAAGGTTTTGGGATGTCATATCGTGGCACCCGGAGCTGGCGAAATGATCCAGCTGGCTGGGGTTGCGATTAAGATGGGGGCGACTAAAGAAGATTTTGACCGGACGGTTGCAGTGCACCCCACTATGAGCGAAGAGATTGTAACTATGCGCAATCCGGTGCGAACTTCTTGATTTTTCGAGTAAGACGCACAGGTAAGAACGAACGCGAAAGCGCGCGCAACAACGAGAGGAATGAAGTTTAATGGCTGGCAATTCGGGCGGCCCCTGGGGGGGCGGCGGAAATTCGGGTGGAAACGGTGGCGGACGGGATCCGCAGGATCCAAACAAAGGTGGCCGTCGTCCTAACGAAGAGGGGCCTTCGGTGCCCGAAATCGACGAGCTGGTCAAAAAAGGTCAGGAACAGCTGCGCGTCCTTATGGGCGGCGGCGGTGGCGGCGGTGGCCGACGCAATGGATCCGGTGGGGGCGTTGGCGGACCACAGCTGACGCGCGGTACAATCGGATTGGCTGTTCTGGGTGCGATAGCGCTTTGGATGTTTGCGAGCTTTTATACCGTGCGCCCGGAAGAGAAATCTGTCGAATTGTTTTTGGGCAAGTTTTCGTCTGTCGGTGAACCCGGTCTGAATTTTGCACCATGGCCTATTGTGACGAAAGAAGTCATCGCGGTCACACGAGAGCAGACTGAAGAAATCGGTGTTGGCGGTCGTGGCGGAGACGCAGGATTGATGCTGACCCGTGACGAAAACATCGTTGATATTGATTTCCAAGTTGTTTGGAACATTACCGAACCTGACAAATTCCTGTTTAATCTGCGGGATGCACGGCCGACAATCCGCGCTGTGTCAGAATCTGCGATGCGCGAAATTATTGCTCAAAGCGAATTGGCACCAGTTCTGAACAGAGATCGGGGTGCCATTGCCGACAAACTTTTGGATCTCATCCAGCTGACATTGGATAGCTATGATTCAGGCGTTAACATCGTGCGTGTGAACTTTGACAAAGCTGACCCGCCTCAGTCTGTGATTGATGCATTCCGCGATGTTCAGGCAGCTGAACAAGAACGCGACCGTTTGCAAAACGTGGCGGATGCCTATGCCAACCGAGTTTTGGCCGAAGCACGTGGTGAAGCGGCGCAAATGCTTGAGCAAGCAGAAGCCTATCGTGCGCAGGTCGTGAACGAAGCCGAGGGTGAAGCCAGCAGGTTTTCCGCGGTTCTTGGGGAATATGAAAAAGCCCCAGAAGTCACACGCAAACGTTTGTATCTAGAAACTATGGAACAAGTTCTGGGCCGGGTCGACAAGATCATTCTTGATGACAATGCCGGGGGCGGAGGCCAAGGCGTTGTGCCTTATCTGCCCTTGAATGAACTGCGTCGCGGAACCAACACCGGAGGATCGAACTGATGCGTAAAACTGGTTATCTGATCCCCGTTTTTTTCGTGGCTGTCGTGATTTTGCTAAGCTCGGTATTCATTGTCGACGAACGTGAAAAAGCGCTGGTCTTGCAATTTGGTCGTGTAGTCGCGGTCAAAGAAGAACCTGGATTGGCATTAAAAATCCCACTTTTCCATGAAGTCGTTCGCTATGATAAACGGATTCTAAGCAGGGATGTGGATCCAATCGAAGTCACACCGTTGGATGATCGTCGTTTGGTCGTCGATGCCTTTGCGCGGTACCGTATCGTTAATGTAGAGCAATTCCGTCAAGCTGTTGGTACCGGTGGCGAAGCAAGTGGCGAAAACCGCTTGGACGGTATTTTGCGGAATGAATTGCGTGAAGTTTTGGGTTCTGTCAGTTCAAACGACATTCTCAGCTCGGATCGTGCCGCTTTGATGCTGCGTATCCGAAACGGTGCAATTGCCGAAGCCAGAGGTCTTGGCCTTGAGGTGATTGACGTGCGTTTGAAACGGACGGATCTGCCGGAAGAAAACCTTGATGCGACATTCGAACGGATGCGCGCCGAACGTGAGCGTGAAGCGACGGACGAACGCGCACGTGGTAACGAGGCGGCGCAGCGTGTGCGTGCGCAAGCAGATAGAACAGTTGTAGAACTGGTTTCAGATGCGCAACGCCAAGCGGAAATTGCCCGTGGTGAAGCGGATGCTCAACGGAACGCTATTTTTGCGAAAGCGTTTGGCGAAGATCCTGAGTTCTTTGAATTCTACCGCTCGCTCACTGCGTATCAACGCGCATTGCAAGGCAATAACTCGACGCTCGTTCTGAGCCCTGATAGCGAATTCTTCAATTACTTGAAGTCGCCGACTGGGGCGACACCGTCTGAGTGATGGCTTGGATTATTCTGGCTCTTGGGTTGGTATTGATTGTTGAGGGGCTGGCCTATGCGCTGGCCCCTTCGCTTATTGAAGAGATATTACAGTTATTGCGTGACCTCCCTTTGGAAACGCGACGCCTGATGGGGTTGCTGTCAATGGTGATGGGTGTCCTGCTTGCGTGGGGTGGATATGCCCTGATGCAAGCTAGCAATGGAGGCGCTGCACCTTTCTGATGCATTGAAGGAAAAGCCCAAATGGGTTCCCTCGGAATGCTGTGGCGGGTATGCAGGTCATGATCGAACCCGTTTTTGAACGTAAAGAGCGTAAAAAACGACGCCTTGAACTCAGCCAATGACGTAGCAAAGTTCACGGTTTGGTAACCATATGTTGAAAGGTTAACAGAACAGCCCATCTTTTCTGTTGCATGACAACAACCCTACATGCAGCTTGTGTATAACTGCACGAGCAATGTGCAGATCGGCCGAAAGGCCGCAATCGAAGTGAGGAGGCGAGGAATGCGCCCTAAAGCGGTGGCTCTATCGAGAACGCAAAGTTCTATTACTTATATTCGTGCCCTGATGTTTGGTGCGCTGATTGCAGCATTGACGCTGCTCCAAGCGCTGTCAGCATCTGCGCGCCCTGAAAGCCTGTCCCCACTGGTGGACCAAATCAGCGCGTCGGTTGTGAACATTACAACATCGACAGTTGTTGCAGGTCGCACGGGACCACAAGGGATTGTTCCCGAAGGATCGCCCTTCGAGGATTTTTTCCGGGAATTCCAGGATCGTAACAACAATGAGCAAGGCGACCGCCCACGTCGGTCTTCAGCATTGGGATCAGGCTTTGTCATTTCCGAGGACGGGTTTGTTGTCACAAACAACCACGTGATCGAAGGGGCTGATGAAATCCTGATCGAATTCTTTGATGGTAAAGAATTGAAAGCAGAAGTCGTCGGCACAGATCCAAATACTGATATCGCTGTGTTGAAAGTCGTGCATGATGAACCTTTGCCATTTGTTGGCTTTGGCGACAGCAACACGGCCAAGGTCGGCGACTGGGTTATTGCGATGGGAAATCCATTGGGGCAGGGCTTTTCTGTTTCCGCGGGGATCATATCTGCACGTAACCGCGCGTTAAGCGGGTCTTACGATGATTTCATCCAAACCGATGCGGCAATCAACCGAGGCAACTCGGGTGGCCCTTTGTTCAATATGGACGGGGAAGTTGTCGGCGTGAACACTGCGATCTTGTCACCCAACGGTGGATCCATCGGCATTGGTTTCTCAATGGCATCAAACGTGGTGACGCGTGTTGTTGATCAACTGCAAGAATTTGGTGAAACCCGCCGTGGATGGCTGGGTGTTCGTATTCAGGACGTAACGCCTGACATCGCCGAAGCAATCGGTCTTGAGAAGGAAAGCGGCGCGTTGGTGACTTCGGTGCCCGAAGGTCCTGCCAAGGAAGGCGGCATGCAAGATGGTGATGTCATCCTTAGCTTTGATGGCGTTGACGTGCCTGATACGCGTGGTCTTGTTCGCCAAGTGGGCAACAGCCCAGTTGGTGCGACTGTCCGGGTTGTTGTTTTCCGCGAAGGCGAGACTGTGACACTCAAGATTGTGTTGGGTCGTCGTGAAGAGGCAGAAGGTGCCGTTCCAGCGGCCGCAACTGCTCCGGAAGAACCGCAAGAACCTCAGGAAGTTGAAATCTTAGGTTTGACTTTGTCTCCTTTGACCGAAGAGCTGCGCGAACAATTGGGCGCGAGCAAAGAGCAAGTTGGATTGGCCGTAACAGATGTAGACGAAATGTCGGAAGCCTATGAAAAAGGGTTGCGCGCGGGCGATATCATCACAGAAGCTGGTCAACAGCCTGTCGCGTCGATTGCGGAATTTGAAGAGCGTTTGAAGGACGTAAAGGAAGCTGGACGCAAGTCTTTGTTGCTTTTGGTGCGTCGTGCAGGCGATCCGCGGTTTGTGGCGCTTGGCCTTCAATAAGCTAAAGAAACTTTAGATTTGGGAAGGGGCGCATTTTGAATGCGCCCTTTTTCGTGAAAGATGATTGAATCGACACAGGTTTCTGGACATTCCGAGTTCTAAGACCAACAGTGACAAAGCACGTATTGCGCGACTGGACACTGTCGCTTCAACCGCTAGGTTCTATCCAGAACGTCGCCCAGAAAGTGGATTTCGCCCAATGGAAAAATTTGGAAAAAGCCAACCCGTCACGCGTGTCGAGGACCAACGGTTCCTGACCGGAGCAGGGCGATATGTTGACGATATTGTCCCAGCGAATGCATTGGTCGCGTTTGTGTTTCGCAGCCCTGTTGCGCATGCGCAGATCACGAATTTAGACCTCACGGACGCAAAAGCCGCAGATGGAGTT
This sequence comes from Paracoccaceae bacterium, assembly GCA_039984715.1. GTDB lineage: Bacteria > Pseudomonadota > Alphaproteobacteria > Rhodobacterales > Rhodobacteraceae > JABSSA01. Next base: position 26,273 of record JBDWUA010000016.1, read on the forward strand.
GCCGCAGTTTACAATCTGGCTGATCTTGAAGCCGCCGGTTTCAATGTGGGTATGGACTTTTTGACTGTTGATAATCGGGACGGAAGCAAAGGCGCCGCACCAGAGCGTCCGATATTGGCCCGTGAACGGGTGCGTTTTGTGGGCGAAGCCATTGCAGTCGTTGTTGCTGAAACCATGGAACAGGCCCGCGACGCTGCTGAATTGATCGAGCTCGATTATGATGATCTGCCGGTAAAACTGGACGTCAATTCAGGTGGCGAAACCCTGCATGATGAAGCCCCCGATAATTGCGCGTTTGATTGGGGACTCGGAGACGAAGAGGCGACGAAGACTGCGTTTGAGGCTGCAGCCCATGTTGTAAGCCTTGAGGTGGACGACAACCGCGTGATCGTCAATTCGATGGAACCGCGTGGCTGTTACGCCGAAATGGAGGGTGACCGTCTGCACGTGGCCAACAATGGTCAAGGGGTCTGGGCGATCAAAGATCAGCTGGCCAAAGCCTTGAACATGGACGCAGAGCAGTTGCGGGTCACTAACCCGGATGTGGGCGGCGGATTTGGCATGAAGGCCATGATGTACCCCGAACCCTTTGTTGTTGCCCACGCAGCCCGGACGCTGGGGCGACCAGTGCGATGGATGAGCGAACGAACCGAAGCAATGTTATCTGACAATGGTGGTCGGGACCTGATCAGCGTTGCTGAGCTTGCCTTTGATGCCGATCACAAGATCACGGCGTATCGCGTCAAGACACGCTGCAATCTTGGCGCTTACAACAGCCAATTCGCACAGCCAATTCAGACACAGTTGTTTAGCCGGGTTTTGATGGGCGTGTACGATGTACAGACGACATGGTTGCAGGTGGAAGGGTATTTCACCAACACGGCGCAGGTCGATGCCTATCGCGGTGCGGGGCGCCCAGAAGCGATATACGTGCTGGAACGCGTCATGGATCGCGCCGCGCGAGAATTTGGTGTGGATCCGTTAGCCTTGCGCCGCAAGAATTTCATCAAACCAGACCAGTTTCCGTACAAAACAGCCACGGACGAAACCTATGATGTTGGCGATTTTGACAAGGTTTTGCGCCGCACAGAAGAAGAATCTGACTTAGCTGGATTCGAAGCGCGCAAAGCAAAAGACGCCGCCGCCGGACTGCTGCGCGGGATCGGGATATGTTACTATATCGAAAGTATTTTGGGTGATCCTACGGAAACGACACGTGTTGAATTTGAAGATGACGGAACCGTTTCCATTTTTGTAGGTACTCAATCAAACGGACAAGGTCACGAAACTGTCTATGCTCAATTCCTGAGCGATCAGACAGGCATACCGGCTGACCTTATTCGCGTCGTACAAGGCGATAGTGACCTTATCAAACAGGGTGGCGGCACTGGTGGGTCTCGATCCGTGACAGTGCAAAACAACGCGACCTTGTCGACAGTGACAACTATGGTCGAAGCCTTCAGTGCGTTTTTGTCCGAAGAAGAAGGCGTAGAGGCTTCCGCAATTTCATTTGACGATTCACAGTTTCGAATCGAAGGCTCAAATCTGACGCCAACAATGCTTGAGGTTGCCGAACTGGCACGTGACAAAGGAAATGACGCGCTTTTGGTTCACGAAGCACGCGCAACGTTAGATGCGCGCAGTTTTCCCAATGGCTGCCATGTTGCCGAAGTCGTGATCGATCAATCCACAGGGGTGACACTCGTTGATCGTTATACAGTGGTTGATGATTTCGGCAATCTAATCAATCCTCTACTGGCCGAAGGTCAGGTGCATGGCGGTGTCGTGCAAGGGATCGGCCAAGCCATCAATGAGCATGTTGTTTTCGATGAAACGGGTCAACTGCTCACGGCAAGTTTCATGGACTATGCCTTGCCTCGAGCCGCCGACGTACCCATGATTGAGTTTACGTCTGAACCAGTGCCGTCAACGGCCAACATCATGGGTATGAAAGGCTGTGGCGAAGCTGGCACCGTCGGAGCGCTTGCTGCGGTCGCGAATGCGGCGCAAGACGCGCTTTGGCCCTTGGGTGTGCGGCAAGTCGACATGCCATTTACACCTTACAAAGTATGGGAACTGATAAAGGATGCTCAGATCGCCGCTGAATAGACGGATTGCGCGTTGGTTGCAGCACCGCTTTGGAAGCGGTGAAGCACAGGTTGCGCCACGCGCAGTACGCGGTCCGGTTGTTCATGTGGTCATTATTGATGGCACAATGTCATCTCTTCACCCTGACTGCATAGGCAACGCCGGATTGGCCTATCGTTTGCTGCAGGAAATGGGCGGTGGGGTTTCGTTATATTATGTTCCGGGCCTTCAGTGGTCCCATTGGCGGCGCGCTGGCGACGTTATCGCGGGCCGGGGCATCAACAGACAAATTAAACAAGCCTATTCCTGGCTCGCGTCCCGATATCGGCCCGGCGATAAAATATATTTCTTGGGGTATTCGCGTGGGGGCTATGCCGTTCGGTCCTTGGCGGGGATCATAGACAGGGTTGGTTTACTGCGCGCAGATGCGGCGACTGAAAGGAATGTTCGCGACATTTATCGGTTCTATCGAAACGCCCCTGACAGCAGTGCTGCGACTACTTTTGCCCGTGTGCATTGTCACGAGAATATCGAAATAGAAATGGTGGGCGTGTGGGATACCGTCAAATCGTTGGGGATTAATTTGCCGTGGCTGTGGCGCCTTAGCGTTCCCAAACATGCCTTTCATAACCACGCATTGGGGCCGTCCGTTAAGCGGGGCTATCAAGCACTCGCGCGCAATGAAACCCGCGTCGCCTACAGCCCTATCATGTGGGAAACTAGAAATGATTGGGAGGGCCATCTCGTCCAAATGTGGTTTCGTGGAACCCATGGTGACGTCGGTGGCCAATTGGGTGGCTATGAATCGTCGAGACCGCTGGCAAACATCCCATTGATCTGGATGCTGGAACAGGCGGGACGTTGTGGATTGCCGTTACCGGACAAATGGGCGGACCGTTTTCCAACCGATCCGACTGCCCCATCTCTTGGGCCATTTCGTGGGGCGGGTCGCTGGTTGATATCACGCAGGCAACGACGCGTCGGGATTGACCCAAGCGAACGCGTCCATGCCAGCGTTGCCGAAGCGCGCGATGTGGAAACAACCCGTTTGCCGCTACCTGCGTTTTTGAAAAGGTCTTGAGTTCAGCCCATCTTCATAATGATACAGGTTGTTGAACCTGTCGCATAAAGTTTGCCGTCTTCAACACCGCGAATTTCGCCTGTGGCAACGCCAGTTGAACGCCCGGAATGACTGACCGTCCCGATGCAGTCGATTTCAGTGCCCAAGGGAAGGGCGCGGGTGATGTTAATTTTGTATTCCAAAGTCGTGTAAACGCTGCCTTTTGGAACTTTGGTCATAACCGCGCATGCCATCGAGCTGTCCAATAACGTGCCGTACCAACCGCCGTGGACAGTTCCCATAGGGTTGGCGCAGTTGAACGACGGCGTGCCGCGAAAAACCACGCGACCATCTTCAACCATATGCAAATGATACCCCAAAGTTTCCGCAATGGGCGGGCCCGGTAAGCGGCCTTCCAACATGCCAGTCATGAACTCCAAACCGGACATGGACACCAATTCCTGCGGGCTAAGCAGGTGATCCGTTGAGGTCGCGATTTTGGTCATGATAGCTCCGCTTGATGAAGATCAAAGCGTAAAAAGCAGAGCCAGAAAGTACCAGATTTACGCTACGTTACGTACTTTGGTTTCAGCGCCTAAATCGAGAACCCGACACACTTTGCGTGTCAGCTTGGCACGGTTAAGTGTGTAAAAATGCAGACGCTTAACACCTTCGGTCATCAACGTGTCGCACAGTTCTGTGGCTTGTACCAAAGCAAACAGGTCACCGCGTTCCTCACGTGAGGCGCGTTCAAAGGATTGCGCCATTTCTGGTGCAATCTGGGTGCCACAGCGTGCTGCAAAACGTTTCGTGCTTGCCCAGTTTGTGACAGGCAAAATGCCCGGAGTAAGGCGAGTCGTATCAATCCCCGCCTTGTCACATGCATCGCGAAACCGCAGGAAGGTTTCCGGTTCAAAGAAGAACTGAGTGATGGCCTCGGTTGCGCCAGCTTCGAACTTGGCCTTGAGCCACGCGATGTTCTGCGCGTCATTTTCTGCATCCGGGTGGCTTTCTGGATAAGCGCCAACACGGATGGAAAAACAATCCATATCCGCAAGCGATTCAATCAGTTCGCAACTGTTTTCAAACCCGTCGGGATGTGCTTGGAACTTTTCGCTGCCATCAATCGGGTCACCCCGCAAAGCCACGATATCACGCACGCCCGCGTCTTTGAACGCCCGTGCGGTATTCAAAACCTCGGTCCGTGTCGCGCCTGCGCAAGTGAGATGCGCGGCAATGGGAAGGCCGGATTGGCGGCGCAACGTTTTTGCCGCTTCTTGCGTCAGTTCCCGTGTGCTGCCACCCGCACCATAGGTGACCGAGAAAAATCGAGGATCCATCGGCGCCAACTGCGAGACCGTATCCCAAAGCTGAAACGATGCATCAAGGTTGCGCGGTGGGAACACTTCGAAAGAAATATCAGTCATCTGGGCCTCCGGTATGGGTAGACAGTGTTATGACGGACCTCGTATATTGAAGCAAATTCATAATTCTCAAGAAAAACATGAGGCGCGTATGCATATAGAGTTTCGTCACTTGAGGACGATTAAGGCTATACACGAGGCGGGGGGCCTCGCTCGGGCTGCTGATTTGCTGCATATTACGCAATCCGCGCTAAGCCATCAGGTCAAAGGGCTTGAGGAACAGGCCGGCGTCGAATTGTTTGTGCGCCGTTCCAAGCCGCTAAAGTTATCAGCCGCTGGAATGCGCCTTTTGCGTTTGGCCGAACAGGTCCTGCCACAAGTCGAAGCCCTTGCGTCTGAATTTACAGCATTGCGCGAAGGTGCGACGGGTCGGATGCATATCGCGATTGAATGTCACGCGTGTTTCGAATGGTTGTTCCCGGTGTTGGAACAGTTCCGAAAAGATTGGCCAGACGTCGATGTGGATATTCGCCCAGGCTTGGCCTTTGACGCGTTGCCGGCCCTTATGAAGGAAGAAGTCGATTTGGTCGTGTCCTCTGATCCTGAGCAACTGACCGGCGTGGAGTTTGTCGAACTGTTTGATTACGCGCCTGTTTTTGTGGCCGCACGTCAACATCCCCTTGCGCAGAAAGAATGGATTGAGGCCGAAGATTTTCGCGGACAAACCTTGATCACGTATCCGGTGGAACGGACACGTTTGGACGTGTTCAGCCAGCTTTTGATCCCTGCCAAAGTGGAACCCGCCAGTGTGCGGCAAGCCGAGCTGACGGCCATTATTTTGCTGCTGGTTGCATCAAACCGGGGTGTTTCGGTCTTGCCGGATTGGGTGGTGCGCGAAGTGAAGTATTCAAGCGATTACGTCACACGGCCTTTGACGAAAAAGGGGTTATCGCGTCGGCTTTATGCTGCGGTTCGAGAAGATGATCGAGACAAGCCCTATATGAAACGCCTGATCGAACTGGCGCGCGTCGAAGCGCGCAGACTGCAAGCCGCATAGCTTTTTATCACCTAGTTGTTGCAGCAGATATGACATTTTGTCGGGTGGATGATGACAAGGAATGCCATGTCCAATCATCACCCACCCAAAATTTCAGATCAATTTGACGATCTGCTTTCCCATGTTTTTACCCTGTAGCAAGCCCATAAAGGCTGCGGGCGCATTTTCGATTCCCTCTGCAATGTCTTCCAAATAACTGATGTCTCCTGCGGCGACTTGCGGGGCGACTTCCTTCAGAAATTCAGGGTAACGATCCCAGTGGTTGAAGATAATAAAGCCATTCACGGACAGGAACTTAACGAGGATAGAGCGCCAAATGGCAGGCGCGGCCATCGGGGCGTTTGCACCTGCGCCCAAACCACCTGCGTTATACCACGCAATCATTCCGCAAATTGGGATGCGTCCGAAATTGTTCATCAGGGGCATAACGGCTTCGAGGACCTTGCCGCCAACGTTTTCGAAATAGATATCGATGCCGTCCGGTGCGGCGTCAGCCATAGCGGCCCGAAGCGATTTGGCATCATCATAAGCGCGGTGATCTAGGCATGCATCAAACCCAAATTTGTCGACCGCTTGTTTGCATTTTTCGGCCCCACCCGCGACGCCGACGACCCGCAGCCCCTTTGCCTTGGCCAGTTGACCAACCATTGATCCAACAGGTCCGGTCGCGGCTGCAACGACAAGAGTTTCACCAGCTTTGGGCCGCCCGAATTCATTTAGGCCAACCCAACCGGTAAATCCCGGCATTCCCAGAACCCCTAGGGCCGCGGTTGGCGGGACGCCAGCGGGCAGTTTACGCAACGTGTTTCCGGGGGCCACGGCGTGTGTGGTCCAGCCGAACATTCCGACAACCATGTCACCTTCGGCAAAATTGGAATCGTTGGATGTCAAAACCTCTCCGACACCACCTGCTTCCATGGTCCCGCCTATGTCCACAGGGGCAGAATAGGATTTGGCGTCATCCATGCGACCCCGCATATATGGATCAAGTGACATGTAATGGACGCGGACAAGAACTTCGCCTTCGGATGGTGCGGGAATGGCGCCAGTTTCAAGATTGAAGTTCTCCGGTAACGGAGAGCCGACAGGGCGGCTGGCAAGCGTGATCTTCTGCAAATGGTTCGACACAGGATTCTCCATCAATGGTTGTCGGTATTGGTGACGCGAGCTTGCAGGGTTTGCAAGGCGAGTTCCGCTTGGCTTCTCTGCGTGCTTGGGCTATGCCGCGCGTCTGTCAGACAGGAGCCCGACGATGCAAGGCAGCGCTAACCTTAACATCATGATCAAAGCCGCCCGAAAAGCGGGACGTAGTCTCGTGAAAGATTTCCGGGAGGTCGAGAACCTTCAGGTGTCCATGAAGGGGGCTGGGGATTTTGTATCAAAGGCCGATCTCGCTTCAGAAGAAATTCTGCGCGAGGAACTGACGACCGCGCGCCCGACCTATGGATGGCTGGGCGAAGAAAGCGGCGGAGCCGATGGCGAAGACCCGACGCGACGCTGGATCGTTGACCCGTTGGATGGCACGACGAACTTTCTGCATGGGATGCCGCATTGGGCCGTGTCTGTCGCGCTTGAACATAAAAACAAGATCGTAGCCGGTGTTGTTTATGACGCGGCCAAGGACGAATTGTTTTTCGCCGAAAAGGGTGAAGGGGCGTGGATGAACAATACACGTCTGCGGGTATCGGGCCGAAACAGGATGGCTGAAGCTGTTTTTTCGACTGGTTTACCATTTGGCGGACGAGCGGATTTGCCAGAAACGCTGCAAGAACTTGCACGTATTTTACCTATGACGGCTGGTGTGCGTCGGTGGGGGTCAGCTGCGCTGGACTTGGCTTATGTCGCGGCTGGTCGGTATGACGGATATTGGGAACGCACATTGAATTCGTGGGATATCGCGGCGGGCACTTTGATTGTGCGTGAAGCGGGCGGGTTCATCGAAACATTGGATGGCGAAGGCCCCGTTCATGACAGCGGTTCGGTCATTTGCGCCAATGAGACGATTTTTGATCAGTTTACCAAAGTGATCCGAGGTTAAGTCTTCGGGCGGTTCTCTTTGCACGTTGTGCAAATTCGCCCACCCGCCGACCCAAGAAATTGGATTCAAAATATTGAACTTGTGATGAAATATTCGAGATGAAGTGATTCATTGTTCGAATGTTTCATCAAGAAGCGATGCCCCAGCCGCATTCGTTTGTCACATTAATCGGCATGCATTCTAGTCAAGTAAAGCGTTAGGGCCGTGCCAAGTCTGAAGTTTATCCGGGATCAATTATCTGAAGGATGGTTTATGCCGTTGAGCCAAGCGAGCGGTTCGTAATCCGCAGGCAGAACCCCTTTGATGCAATATAGGTTTATCCCAGCCTGGCTGGGGTCTGACCGGCGGCGATGATGGGTGTAGATGCCACAAGTTGGACAGAAATAGTGTTGCGCCGTGTGTGTGCCAAAGGTGTAGCAGCATATCGTATCCTGACCTTTCAGGACGTGTAGATCCTCCCAAAGTGCGGATACATTGGCCGCTTGTCGGCGGCGACAAAAGGAACAATTGCATCGTGCGGCCGTGGCGAGATCTGATGTGAGGTTCGCTTGAATTCCGATCGCGCCGCAATGGCAGGTTGCTGTAATTTTCATTTGTGACGCACTTTTGGAATACGCGATTGTGTGTATTGAGCCTCGGGGTGGGGCGGGGCGCCGTGATGGGTTGACCAAAACCGCTTTCCCCCACGACGGAGCCAAAGCGGAACGGCGAATAACAATCCGGCGATAAAGCCACCAGCATGTGCCCAGTAGGCGACTCCACCTTGTTGGCTGTCCGCGCCTAAAACGCCAACAAATTGCATCGCAAACCAGAGGGCCAACATGATCCAAGCCGGAATCGGGAAGACGCGGAAAAAGACGACCAAAATCAGCAGGATATCAACGCGCGCCTTAGGAAACATCAACAGATACCCGCCCATGACACCTGCGATTGCGCCAGATGCACCGACGGTTGGGATCGGCGATGCTGGGTCAGACAATATTTGCAGAAAGCTCGCGGCGAGTCCGGAGGCAATGTAAAAGATCAAATAGGGAATATGGCCCATTTCGTCTTCTATGTTGTCGCCAAAGATATAGAGAAATAGCATGTTGCCAGCCAGATGCATCCACCCTGCGTGCAAGAACATGGAACTGAAAAGAGTGTGCCATGCTTCGCCAGCTGAGACTCGTTCCGGAATCATCGCCCAATTATAATAGATAGCATTGATGTATTGGACATCTGAATGCGACCCCACATAGCTGAGAAAAATAAGTACGTTGGCCGCCATCAGGGCCCACGTGACATAGGGTGTGCGACCCGACGGATTGTGATCACGGATTGGAAACATAGATACAGGGTTGATCCGAGTTCGCACGAACGTCAAGAGGGGCAATGTCTGCCATAGTCCCGTAAACTATTGCCTTGGGCGTCTGTCGCTGGCGGTGTTCCTTTCTACATTGCAGCCCCAAGAAGTGCAGCGTTTCCACCTGATGCAGTTGTGTCGACACAAAGGTGGTGTTCTTGGGTGACGTGCGCGCGATCCGGATATGTCGTAATCAGCGGAAGAATAGGACCGGAGCGGTTTGACAGCGCTAAGTCTAAACGACGCGCAGTTTCTGCGTCGCCCCACCAGATGACGCCAGCATAATCTGGCCCCGATGTCAGATCATCTGGTTCGATGGCTGACGTGGCGGCGATTGCGTGGCCCCCCAAGGCGCGAACGACTTCTGCTTGTTTTTGAGCAACGTCCGTTCCCGGACCAAGACACAGCAAAGGTGGTCGCGTCCAATGTTCAAGGCGATTTAGTTCACCAGTTGGGCCGGGCAATGTCATTTCGGAACGACGTTGCGGTTTAAGACTTGAGATTTCTGGCAACGCACTGATTGTTTGATCCGCAAGGGTTGCAGCAACGGGCGCAGGTTTTGGCGCGCGAAATCTCAGCAGATAATCGGGGCCACCAGCCTTTGGTCCTGTTCCCGACATTCCGGTTCCGCCAAAGGGCTGACTGCCGACAATCGCGCCGATCTGATTTCGGTTGACGTACACATTGCCCGCCCTGATGCGATCGGTGACGTGTTGGACGCGATCATCAATCCGTGTGTGCAATCCAAAGGTCAGACCATATCCAGTTTGGTTGATGTCGGTAATGATCTGATCAAGATCCTGCGCACTATAGGTTGCCAAGTGCAGCACAGGACCAAATACTTCGTGTGTCAGGTCTTTGATGCCATCAACGCGCAACAAGGTTGGTGAAATGAACGTTCCGTCGCTTGGAACGGGGCATGTGTGCATCACGCGACCATCGGCATGTGCCAAACCCAAGTAATCGTTGATATCCGATTGAGCTTTGGCATCGATGACAGGCCCAACATCCGTGTCCAATACCCAAGGGTCGCCCGCAGACAAGGCATCCATCGCCCCGGTCAGCATTTCGACAAACGGTTTTGCGATGTCTTCTTGCACATAAAGACAGCGCAATGCGGAACAACGCTGTCCTGCGGATTGAAAGGCGCTTTCGATCACGGATCGGACGGCCTGTTCTGGCAGCGCTGTGGAATCGACGATCATGGCGTTCAGGCCGCCAGTCTCGGCAATCAACGCAGTTCCCGGTTTTGCAAACTGAGCCAGCGCTTTGCGGATGTGCAAAGCAGTCTGGGTGGACCCGGTAAAGGCAACTCCGTTGATATCAGGGTGACGCGTTAGGGCGGCACCGACATCGCCGCCACCGGGCAAAAGCTGAAGCGTGGAATTGGGCACACCAGCTTCATGCAGCATGCGAATGGCGGCGTCTGCAATCAATGGAGTTTGTTCAGCGGGTTTAGCCAAAACGGCATTCCCACACGCCAAAGCACCAGCAATTTGCCCAGTGAAAATCGCCAGCGGAAAATTCCAAGGTGAAATACATACAAATGTCCCGGCCGCTGGTTCGTCCGAGGCTTGGGTCGCGTAATACCGCAAGAAATCTACAGCCTCGCGCAATTCTGCGACCGCATCAGGTTGGGTTTTTCCGGCTTCGCGCGCAAGCAAAGCAAAGAGCAAACCAAAGTTCTCTTCATATAGGTCTGCGGCCTTGCTTAAGACTTCTGAGCGTTCGGTCGAAGAAGCGCCCCAAGATTTCGCGGCGCCGAATGCAGTCTGAACGTCGGCTTGTGTCGTAATTTTCACAGTTCCAACGAGATCGTTGGGGTCAGCCGGGTTGCGGATGTCTATTGTTTCGCCATCATCCTTGGTCGCCTGGGCAAGCAATGGTGCCGCGTTCCATTTCGTTTCTACGAACGGCGCGCGTGCCGTTTCAATGCGATCAAGCGTTGGGCTGTGCCACAAATCAAACCCATTCGAATTTGGTCGTTCCGGCTGAAACAAATCTGGCCCACTTGAGATGTTCGGAGCAGGTTCCAAAAGCGTGTTAAATGGATCAGCCGCGACTGTCTCGGGGGGGACATCTTCGTCGACGATCTGGTTCACAAAACTGGAATTCGCGCCATTTTCCAACAATCGCCTGACGAGATAGGCCAGCAGGTCTCGATGTGCGCCGACCGGGGCGTAAATCCGGCAGCGTGTTTTTTCGCCGCGCAACACGAGATCGTGCAAGACATCGCCCATGCCATGCAGACGTTGAAACTCGTATGATTGATCCTTAGCCATATGCAAGATTGCCGCAACGGTATGCGCATTGTGGGTCGCAAATTGCGGATAAATTCGATCTGTCATGCCCAACAACTTGCGCGCATTCGCGATATAACTGACATCCGTCGCTGCCTTTTGCGTGAATACGGGAAACCCATCCGCACCGGCAACTTGCGCCGCTTTCACTTCAGTATCCCAATACGCGCCTTTGACCAATCGTACCATGATGCGTCGGTCATAGCGTTGCGCCATGTCGTACACTTCGTCGATGACAAGGCCAGCCCGCGGTCCATAGGCTTGGACGACAATTCCAAACCCATCCCAACCCGCCAATGCTGGCTCAGACAACACGGCATCAATCACTTGCAAAGACAGCGACAAGCGGTCAGCCTCTTCCGCATCAACATTCAGGCCCATGCCCGCGGATTTCGCAATCAAAGCCAGAGATCGTAAGCTTGGCACCAGTTCCCGCATCACGGCGGCTTCTTGGGCGCGTTCATATCGCGGATGCAGCGCAGAGAGTTTGACGGAAATTCCGGGGTTTTCACGAATGTCAGACGCGTTGCATGCCTTGGCGATGGCACTGATGGCGCGGGAATAGGACAAATGATAGCGCTTTGCGTCGTCCTCTGTCAGGGCCGCTTCGCCCAGCATGTCGTAGCTGTAGGTGTACCCCTTCTTTTCCGCGTCCTCTGCACGTGCGATGGCGTCTTCGATGGATTCGCCCAACACAAATTGCCGACCCATTTCCTTCATGGCGCGACCAACAGCGGTCCGGATCACCGGTTCTCCCAATCTTTTGATCGCATCGCGTAAATGCCCAATCGGGCCGGGTTGTGACTGCTCTAAGACGCGACCAGTCAGCATGAGGGCCCAGGTTGAGGCGTTCACAAGCGACGACGTTGATCGCCCCAGATGACGTTGCCAATCGGAAGGCGCAATCTTGTCTTCGATCAATGCGTCGATTGTATCCGCATCCGGCACCCGCAAAAGCGCCTCGGCCAAACACATCAAGGACACGCCTTCGTCGGTCGAAAGGCCGTATTCAGCAAGGAAGACTTCCATCATCCCGGGCTGCCCAGAATTGCGAATGTCCCGCACCAAACGAGTGGCGCGCGCGACGATCTGATTGCGGTCGTCAGGTGACAGTGCCGCTGTGTCTATAAGGGACTTCAGCACATTGCTCTGATCAGCATATGTGGCGGTATCGATCTTATGCGCAATGTTTGTCACGTCACATCCCCTTGTTTTTTTCCTATCGTAGACGTTAGTTGTCCAAAAATATTTCTTATTTTGGAGTTATTGCGGTGAAAGTGGCTGAAAATAGTGAAAGAAGCGGGAAAAGTGATCACATTGATTTGGATCGCTTTGATCACGCAATTCTTCGAGTCCTTGCAGAAGATGGTCGGATGTCGATCACAGACTTGGCCGTGCGGATCGGGTTGTCGAAATCTCCAACGCAGTCACGCTTGCGCCGGCTAGAAGCAAGCGGAGTTATTCGGGGCTATTGCGCGCTTGTGGATCCAATATCGCTTGGATTGGATCATGTCGCATTTGTCGAAGTAAAACTGTCTGACACACGGGAATCAGCACTGAAGGCGTTTAATGCTGCGGTTGTGAAAGTGCCAGAAGTCGAACAGGCTCATATGATTGCTGGCAGCTTTGATTACCTGCTCAAGGTCAGAACGCACAATATGCAGCAATATCGTGCAGTATTGGGGGACGTTGTATCGGCGTTGCCACATGTGGCTGCGACTTCGACCTACGTTGTTATGGAGGCGGTGAAAGAGGTGGTTTTGGCTGAAGCCACTTGACCTATCAATTCTGTATGCCACCATTGAACGATGCGTACGTTCCTTTTGATCGCTTGCCTCGCAAGTCCCGCCTTCGCCGAAACCTGTCCTGCCGTTCCGGACCATTCTATCGAGATACGTAGTCTCCTTGAAGAGGCACGCGGGGCTGCGAATGAGAATGAAGGTCGGCTCGCATCAAACAAGATGTGGAAAGTGTGGCTGCGGGCACCCGATGAAGCGGCGCAACAGGTATTGGACAGCGGCATGTCCAAACGGCGCAGTTTCAATTACGCAGGCGCATTCGAGGATTTTGCCACTTTGGTGAATTACTGCCCCAACTACGCCGAAGGATATAATCAACGTGCGTTCATCAGCTTTCTTCGAGAAGATTTTCCCCGGGCGTTGATCGATCTCGACAAAGCGTTGGAGTTGCTCCCAAATCATGTCGCGGCGCAGTCAGGACGCGCGCTGACCCTGATGAATTTGGGACGGCTGGAAGAGGCGCGTGAACAATTGCTTGCCGCTGTAAAGAACAATCCCTGGCTGTCTGAACGAACATTGCTGGAAAAAGGTGCGCCTTTAGGTCCCGTCGGTGAAGATATCTAAGCCTGCGATACGCTTAGGGGCTTGAGGGTCGGGTCACAGATGCTTAGGACAGGTGGTATTGCGCATGCGGGCGTGATGGAATGGTAGACATACCAGACTTAAAATCTGGAGGGCGTATGCCCGTGTGGGTTCGAGTCCCACCGCCCGCACCAAATTACTTAATAAGATCAGATAAGTAGATTCATTTTGGGGTGGGTGGGGCCGCCGATAGTGGACACACTTATGCCGTGCACTTGCAGTTCTCCGTGTTAGAGTGAGCTGCATTTGAAAACTGGACGGCTATTATGACTGACAGCGCATACTTTATGGTGAACCAACAATTAGCACGGTTACTTGGGGAGACGTATCGCTCCAGTGAGGTCGCGCTGAAAGAACTTGTTGATAATGCTTGGGACGCAGATGCGAGAAATGTATGGATCTCACTTTCAGGGCCTCTATCGAAGAATCCGCTGACCATTAAAGATGATGGGCGTGGGATGACTGAGGTGGCTGTTCGGGCCGAGTATCTGAATATCGCCAGCGACAAAAGAAAACGGACTGGTGAGTTATCTCCAATATTCAAACGCAAAATTAAGGGACGCAAGGGGATTGGTAAGTTTGCTGGGCTGGCTGTGGCTCAGGTTATGACTATTGAGACTACAGTGAATGGAACGACCAGCAAGCTAATGATCGACAAGAAAAAGATCGCGGACGCTGATCGTGACATCGAAAAAATTCCATTGGATTTTGAGGTAAGAGCCGCAAACGGTCAAGGCGATGGCACTCTTATCGGACTCTCTGCACTGGACCAGCAGCTAAATTTTCCCAGTGCCGAAAAGATTCGAGAGTTATTGGTTCGTGAGTACGGAAGAGAGTTGAATTTCACAATTTGTGTCGATGATGATCCCCTCGCCATTGAGGATTTGCCGGGGGCAAGTTCGCGTGAAACAGTATCATTGCCGAATGCAGGTAACGTTGAAGTAGGCTTCACAATTGCCGATGCAAAAGTGAACCCAAAGTCGCCGGGCCTAACGCTTAAAGTCGGTGGCAAAGTTGTTGGGCCACCCTCATACTTTGGGCTGGATGATGACGAAGAGATTCCACGAAAACTCTTGAAAAAGGTTTATGGTGAAATCTCTGTCCCTGAAAATGACAGCTTCGTCACTGCTGATTGGGGGAGCGCCAACGAAAGTAGCAAAGCTTATCAGGAAATGTGCGAATTTGTGCAGGGTATCGTTAAGAAGGAATTGAAAGCAAATCATGCGCGCCAGATGAACCTGCAGAAAGCTCGTCTTCAGAAAGCAATTGATGATCGCCTTGCCAAGATACCAGAGAATAGACGGAAGTTTGCCAAGAGTGCGCTGAACAAAATTCTACAGCGGTTTTACGGTGAGAGTGACGACAGAATCCAGACAATTGCTGAAGTTGCTTTAGATGCAATGGAGTTTGATGAGTATTGGACCGTTCTCGAAAACATTGGTTCGGCCAGCCTAGGTGACGTGAACGATTTCGCTGTATCCTTGCAGGAATTCGGACTGTTGGAGCTGTCAAACATCCGGACGCAGGCTGATAAACGCATTCGTTTTTTAGATTATCTCGAGAATTTGGCGGACAACATTGCCACGAAAGAGCAGGAAGTTCATGTTGCGCTTGAGAAAAACCTTTGGGTGTTTGGTCTGGATTTCTCAATGATGTCTTCGAATATTACTTTGAAGAGAATGATAAAAGTATTTTGCGACAAGAAGTATTCAGGGAATGCGGCTCAAAAGAGACCCGATTTGTTGCTGTCACAGGGTTTTGATGGTCGATACCTGCTCATCGAATTTAAGCGCCCATCGGTGCCAATTGGTAGGCAGGAAGTAGCTCAGGCTGAGGAATATCGAGATGAGCTATCAAGCCAACTTCCCTCGGATGCTGCATTTCAAATAATGATGGTTGGGAAGGGGCGGGGTAGCCGCTTGAGTGTCGACCGCTTGGCGCAAAATATCTCGATACACTCATACAAAGATCTGATCTCAACAGCCAGAAGTCAAATTTCTTGGCTGATCAACTCTTTGGAGAAATAGCTATGTTTTTATAGAGATCGCCAGCATGTTGAGGCCGTTTGTCCCCATAACCTTGCATATCTCAATGTACTCAATGACGTCCAATCGCCGTTCGTAGCCTTCCACCTTTGTAACGAATGACTGTGGGCGTCCCAATGCATCCGCAACTTGTTGTTGTGTCAGGGCTGCTTCTAGCCGAGCAGCTTTCAACGCGTCGATGAGCTTTCTGTACTCTTCATTTTAGATGCTCTTTGACAATCACACATTCCATTGACCAGTTGTGTGATGACCGGTAATTCGATTTTGAGATTATCCTAAAAAAGGATGTTAAGCATTCGTTAAAGGTCATAAGCGTGGACGACAGCAGGACACCATTCAAAGGCTTTTCCAATCTCAAAAAAGTTGGCGGCAAACGTGTTTTTCTATCGGGAATTACAATTTGCCGCCGAAAGTGACTGCGTTAGCCAAAAACTAGATCGTCCCAAATCGTTGTTTCGTCTGGCGGCAGCGAGGAGGGCTCTCTGACCTGTTGAACGGCGGGCAACAAGAGCCCAGCCATCGGATCCACGTCCGGGCTTTCAACGAGTGCCAACATGTCAATGTCTTCGACAAAGGGTAATGTCTGGCTTTGCGGTTCGGATGACGACTTGATATCCAACGATTGGACATTGGGGTTTTCGGGTCTGTCACCACTATGGAAAAAATCAAACTCATCCCGTGAATAGGTCGGTTCAATCGGTGTGTAAGCGATTGTTAACTCTACCGTCGGGGGTTCAGTGGAAGCGCTTGAGCTTGAATTGCTATACGAAGACAGGTAGGCGTTTTCGAATTGATATCTCATCTTTAATCTCCAAAATGATTTCGTTTCAAATAAGGTGATTGTAACATCGTCAGCCGGGTCCACGCATGCGTGCCCATACTCAATTTTGGGGGGTACGCTTACCTATTTTTGGGTAAGATCCACGGCTCGCTCTGCACGCGCAAAACGACCTCAAGCCGGTTCTTGCAGCTGAGTTTCGCTAGGATCGAGGACACGTGGTTCTCGACTGTTCTACGGGATCGAGACAGCTCATTCGCAATCAACGTGTTGCTTTTGCCATCTGCCAACATGACCAGCACGGCCTGTTCTTTGCCTGTTAATTCATAGGGGTGCGCCTTGGCCGCCCGATACAAACCGCGCGATTGCACTGTCACAGCGTGCAAGTCAAAGTACTTGCGGAGCGATTGGCGCGCGCCCGTCGCTCCGCAGGATGCAAAAATTTTATCTGCGCATTCAGCGGCCCCCTGTGCGACACGGACCCAACCCACCAAATAGTGTGCGCCCTGTTCTTCAAAGGCTGTTGCGGCGGCATCGTAATTACCTGCAAGAAACAACGCATGGGGCTCAGGAATATCCATCTTCTGAACAGATGCACCGGCAAGATGAGCCCAAAATTGAAAGTCGCCACGCTTACTGGCACTAAAGACTGCCGCGTCCATTTCAGACAAGAAATCCAAGGCGTCTTGTGCCATCGATAGGTCATTTTGCAGCACAGCCTGTTCGATTTTGGCTACCAAAACCGTCACCAGATACTGGGGTTCTCCGATCTGTTTTGCATGATCTTCTGCCTCGTTCAACGCAGCTTCGGATTCTGCATTGCCAAGCCGTAGTTTGGCGCGGGCAAGTATGATCCGGGCTGGCAACTGCATCAACAAGGCCTGATTGGGTTGCTTTAATACAGATTGAGCGATCTGAATTGCGTCCTCAAATCGATCTTGCTCGAACCGCAATTGTGCCTTTCGACCGATCAGGTAATATGTCCACGCGTCCAAGTCATGTGCGGTGTCATAGGCAATACCTTCTTCCAGCAATGCTTCTGCGCGATCCAGTTCGCGCATCTCGATTAAGCATTCAGATAGATTGGTGTAAACGCGCGCCGCTTGTTCATGCAGGTCGTGTTCATGCGCAATTCTTAAGCTTTGACGCAGGAACGTTTCGCCTTTGGAGTCCCCTCTAAACAGTTTGGCAGATCCCATTGTATTCAGAGCATGAGCTTGAGTATCAAAGTCGGCTAAGTCTTCTGCGATAACCAACGCCCGGGCTGCCCATTTTGCGGCCTTGTCCATGTTGTCCTTCAACATAAAGAACTGCGCGCGCAACGCGTAAGCCTTACCCGTTTCTGCGGTCAGGACTTCCCCTTCAAGAATGTCGATCGCTTGAAGAATATAGGCTTCGGCCTTTTCGGCTTCTCCACGATACCAATACAAACGCGACAGCCACCGCAAGTTTTCGCCGACGCGATCAGCGCGTCCCAACTTGGACCACATGTCAACGGCACGTTCTCGGGCAGTAATGACCTCATCATCGATCCCCAAGGACAACCCGGCCTCATATGCCCATTTTTCGGTGACCTCTGCGGCAATCTCTGGACGAGCTTGGTCAAGACAGGCCAAGGCTGTCCCTAAAAACATCGCCGCCTCACGGTGCGCCCCAAGTTTCGCAGCCCGGTCGGCTGCAAGTGGAGCATATGTCAAAATCGCCGTGTGATCATGCGCACCTTCTGCATGATAGACGACCATGTCGAGCTGGCGATTTGAACTTAATTGAGCCGCCAGAAACTGGGCATGATTTTCACGACTACGCACGGGGCCGATCCGCGCGGAAACCGCGAGCCGGGTCAATTCATGGCGAAACTTTAAATCCTGCCCGACAGGAACCAATATATTTTGAGCTACAGATTCATCACACAGTTCCCCTAAGTCTTTGACTTGGAGCTCGCGTAAAACGGATTGGGAAAGATCGCCCGGCGCGCAACTGATCAATTCAAGGAACTGTTGTAAATTTCGGGGAAGAGATGAAATCCGAGCGTTGATGACATCAGCGACGGAATTCGGCAGTGCATCATACCCATTGTCTGAATTCAGGATTTCGGCGACAAAAAAAGGATGCCCACCGGTGATACGATGCAAATCTTCTGGGTGGTACTTTTGATCAGGGTCAAGTTGGCGCACCGCATCAAGAGACAAAGCAGGCAAGTCAATAATAGTTTTACGTGCGGCAGAGATGGTCGTTAAAGCGTGTTGCAAAGAGTGCGCAAGACTCACTTCTTCATCACGGTAGCTGCCAATCAATAGGACTGGTAGTTGGGACAAACGTCGGCCAACATACATCAGCCAATCAAGTGATTTCTGATCCGCCCAATGAAGATCCTCAATAACAAGCACAAGCGGTTCCTGAACCTTTTGGACTTGGGCAACGAAGCCTTCAAAATAATTGGACTCCTCGAGTTTTTTTGTATCGTTGAGATTTACGGCAGCAACTAGATCACGCACTGGGCCAAGCGGGCGCGGCGTATTCAGTGGATCACACCAAGCAAATGCGGTGCGGTGTTGCGCGGAGTTTTCTGAGACAAAATGTTCGATGAAAGTCGATTTTCCAATGCCAGCCTCGCCACGCACCAAAACAAGCTGCCCGCCGCCTAGTGAAACCGAGCGCAAAGCCTCGGTCAAACTAGCCAACTCAGCGTTGCGTTCGACGATCATTTCCAAAACCTCATGAGATTGCAAAATACTTGCCTGTCGAGATCAGTATCTCCAAGGCACTCAAACTTTGCAAGGAACGGCCACTCGCTCCGATTTTCGGCATCCCTATCCGACTTCGGTTGCGTTTTCCGCAACCGCAAAGAAGGTGACGAATACCTAGAAATTGGCGATTCAAAGACTAGTTTTTAAAAAGTTGGTCGTGCCCTGCAGGGGCTCAATTCTTCAGACATGCTCTGTCTTGCCTAGATGGGTACCGCACGATTGGGACTACAATGCACTTGCTCATCAACAGATTACAATTCGATCCGTTAACCGTGGTTTTAACAGATGGGTGTCAGGGTAAAGCCTCGAGTAACAGGTATCGAAAACAGATGCGCAGGTTGGGCCTGCGTGCTTGCCAAGCATCCCATTTTACGCGCAGCTCCAAGTTTGCGACAGCTTACTTATCAGACGGGCGGGTTTGGGTTGGCTCGAATACTTGTAGCATTGCGGCAATCCGAGGGTGGACAGGAACCACTAGCCGAACGTGTAAAGGCAACTTTGTTCGGGTTTAGCGGTTCCTGTTTTGATGCTGTGTTTGGTTTATTGGAACGTGCTCGACATCAGAAGGCGTGGTAGCCACAAAGCGATTTCTGGAAACAGAATGACCAGCAGCAGGATAAGCAGCATTGGCAAAAGGATGATCGCAACGTCGCGCATCACTTGCACAACGTTGACGCCACCGATGGCTGCCGAAATCAGCAAGCATAGGCCGTAGGGGGGCGTTACAAGGCCAAATGCTAGCGAGATGATGCCAATGATCGCGAAAACGGTTGGATGAATGTCCGCAGCTTGCGCTACAGGCAAAAGCACAGTCCCCAAGATAATAATCGTGGGGATCGCATCAATGAATAGCCCAAAGAACAGGAAGAGCCCTGCGATGATCAATGCTGTTCCAAAAGATCCCAATTGCAGGTCAACAATCAGACCAACGATCAAAGCGGGAACTTTGTAAAAGGCCAGCAACCACCCAAAGGCCGAAGCTGTTCCAATCGCGAAAAGCGAGATCGAGGCGAAGCGGCCTGTGTCGTAAAAGATGTGTCCCAAATCGCGGACCGTCACTGTGCGATAGACAAACATTCCCAATATCAAGGAATACCCAGCAGCAATGATCGCGCTTTCGGTGGGCGTGACGATACCGCCAACAATGCCGCCCACAACCAAGACTGGAGTAAGCAAGGCGAGGAATGCGCTTTTGAAAGCGTTCCAAAGATCGCAGAGCGTCGGTGTCCCGATGGTCGGGTATCCATACACTTTGGCATATCCATAAACGGTCGCCATCAGCGCTAGACCGATCATGATGCCCGGCGTGGCACCGGCAAGGAACAAAGCACCAACAGAGGTTTGCATGACGCCACCCCAGACGATCATCAGGATCGAAGGTGGAATGATGACACCCATAACCGATGAACATGCTGTAATGGCTACGGCAAACCGAGTGTCATACCCTTCCTTCACCATGGCAGGGATCAAGATCTTGCCGCACCCGGCTGCATCCGCCGTGGACGATCCAGAGATGCCGGCGAACAGCATAGAAACAGCGACGTTGACGTGTCCCAATCCGCCGGGCATCCACCCGGTAAGGACGCGGGACAGTTCGATCAGTTTATCCGTAATCTTGCCGGAATTCATCAAATTTGCAGCCAGCAAAAAGAACGGAACCGCAAGCAGGATGAACGAGCTGTAGGATTGGAACATCCGATCCAGAACGATGAATGGGGTCAGCCGTATGTCCATGACAACAATCGGTATTGTTGCAAGACCAAGGGCAAAGGCGACTGGAATCCGGAGGACGACCAGCAAAATGAATGCACCGACAAGAATGGTGCAGGCGAGACCAGTAGATACAATCATGACGCCTCTTTCGACGTTGAGCGGTAAGTGGCGAACGATTGGTAAAGGCGGAACCCAGCAAAGAGCGTCCAAAGCGCGCCTGCAATTGGAACCGATACATGGGTGATTATCATATTGGCGCGCATCATAGGCGAGTTCTGGATGTACCCGAATTCGGCATATTCGATGCCATAAATTGCAAAAATAAGTGCAAACCCGGTGATCATTACCAGAACAAAACCATCTTGGAGGAATTTTAAAAAGGGGCGTTTCGCATCCGGAATAACGCGCACATCAAAATGCGTCCCTTCCCAAACAGCGACAGTCGCGCCGACCATGACGGCCCAGACAAAGATGAAAGTCGCCAATTCTTCGGTCCACAGATAAACTGGAATAATGCCGGTATAGCGGGCAAGGACTTGCATACCAACCGGGATGGCGAGAACCGCGATCAGAGTGCCCAACAGCAAGCGCAGTCCGTTGCAGAAGGTCTCGAGGATACGTTCAAACATTGTAAAGCGCCGATACAGTGTGCATCCACCGGCACGATAGTGGCGCCGGTGGACTAAGTTTCAAAAGGCCTTACTTGGCGCGGATAGCTTCAAGAAGTTCCGACGCGCCCAGTTCAGCAGCGTATGCGTCTTGCACTGGGATCACCATCTCAAGCAGTTTTTCACGGCCAGCAAATTCCTGCACTTTGACCTGACCTGCATCGATCATTTCCTGCATTTTTTCACCGTCTTGACTGCTTTCAAGATCGCGACCAAACGCGCCTGCATCTTTACCAGCTGCAAGAATGGCAGTTTGCAAGTCTGCTGGCAGTTTGCTGAACGTTTTTTCGGCCATCACGATTGGACGCACTGTGATTGCGTGCTTGGTCAATGTGATATGTGGCGCAACTTCGTAGAACTTGAGGTTTTGGATAGACGCAGCTTCGTTTTCAAAGCCAGCGATAACACCAGTTTGGATCGCGTTATAGACTTCGTTATACGCAATCGCGGAAGGTGCGGCCTGAAGTGCGTTGAAGATTTGCGCTTGGATTGGCGCGCCCATCACCCGCATTTTGTGACCTGTCAGCTCGTCGATGTTACCAATCGGTTCTGCTGATGCGAGGTTACGAACACCGCCACCTGCATAACCAATGACGCGGATGCTTGCTTTTTCAAGAAGCTCAGCTTCAAGAGGGGCCATAACGCCGCTGGACAGAGCTGTATTCCAGTGCTCCAGATCGCGGAACAAGAAAGGCATGTCCATCAGGGGGATCGATGGTGCAAAAACAGCCATGTTTGACGGGGCCATGATGGCATAGTCAATCGCAACACCTTGCTGCAAGAATGTTACGAAATCGCTTTCGTCACCAAGTTCGCCATTCAGGCTAATTTCGAACGAAACATTTCCGTCATAGTTTGCACCAACGAGCTCTTCAAACTTGCGCAATGTCTTTGTGTATGCGTGCTCTTCGTCGAACAAGCTTGCACCGCGCAATGCGACGTCTTGTGCAAATGCGGCAGTCATTGAAACTGCGCTAATGCCGGCGACAAACGCCAAGCTTTTCGTCAGGTAGGCTGCCTTTTTTGCAGTCGTGTTGAAAATCGTCATATTAGTCCTCCCAATTTGTCGTTTCGCGCCCGTCGGTAGGTCAGGGCGGTCAGATTCCATGCAAATCTGTTTCGAGATAAACCGGGTTAATCCGGTTCGTCAAGACAAATGCTGACTAGTATGGTACTTGAAACTGTGTATTGCTTGTTGCGAACCAAGTATGTCTGTAATTTCCCGCGAATGCGCGCCATTGGATGGTTAACGCAGCAACAATCAAAGTCGGATCAGGTAGGAATCGGAAAAAAGAATGGTCGCTCTCCAAAGATCTGAAGACCGCAGACGGATGACAACAGCAGAAGAAATCTTCCATAAGTTGAATGCTGATATTATCTCAATGCGGTTGCTTCCTGGCTCAAAGATATCTGAAGTTGAAGTTGCGAAATCATGTAATGTATCGCGCCAACCTGTGCGCGAAGCGTTTATGCGATTGGGCGATTTGGATTTGCTTGAAATTCGGCCTCAAAGGGCAACGCGCGTGCGGAAAATTTCCCATCAAGGGTTGCGAAATACGCGCTTTATCAGAGCCGCAGTGGAAGTCGAGATTGTACGCGTTGCCTGCACAAACGCGACTGAAGAACATCTTGATTTAATTCAAGATAACTTAAATCAGCAGCGGCTGGCAGTTGATGCATCGAACGCCGAATTAATGAAATCGCTGGATTACGAATTTCACAAACTCATATGCATATCCGCAGATCGGCTGTACGCTTTTAGGACAATTTCAGAGAACAAGGCCCACACAGATCGCGCCTGTACCCTAGAATTGGCTGACGCAACTGGAATGTTAGAAGTTCTCGAAGGCCACAATGGAATATTCGATTCCATCCGCAACGGCGACGAAGAAACAGCCGTTCAAAGAACACGAATTCATCTTCAACATCTAGACGCAATATTGGCCACTGCGTCCAAGAATTATCCGGACTTTTTCGAAGACTGATACAAGTCGCTGCCGCTGTGATTCCTAGCGAATGGCAGCGATTACAGCGTCGGTCGATGTCACTGTCGCTACATTTTGCATGCCGTAATTGATTGAGGCTGCGTGCCAATCGGCATTCATTGTCGAACAAGCGTTCTCTGGTACGATCATATGGTACCCTTTATCCGCGCCGGTTCTGGCCGTGTGTTCGACGCTCATGTTGGTCCAACTTCCGGTATTGATGATCGTGTCGCGCTTCCCGTGGCGCAAATACGCGTCCAGACGCGAGGTTTCCCAAGCGCTCATGCTCATCTTTTCGACAATTAAATCACCCGTTTTGGGTTCAACACCGGGGGCGGGCTTTACGCCCCACGTGCCGCGTACCAACGCATTGTTGTCCTTCAACCCGCGTTGAAGCGCTGCGTGTTGCGACAGATAGGGGGCACCGGGTTCCAAGACCATCCACACGTGAATGACCATGCCTCCTTTTGCGCGCACTGCGTCTGCCAATCGCGCGACGTTTTCCAAGACGTTTTGCGCACGTGCATGATCGGGCGATCCAGTTTCTGCAAATGCTCCGTCATCTATCATGACATCATTTTGAAGGTCTTGAATGATCATGGCCGTCTGTGAACCGATGATCGGGCTTTCTAACCTGTCCTGCAAAATCAAGGACGCAGCTGTGGTTTGGATCGTTGATGGTTCGGTCTGCTTTGCTGGTGTTGCCTGTGCTTTGGGGAACATGAACGGCTCGTCACGACCTTTGGTCTTGGTTTGAACCGAATAAAGAGATGTCTCAGCGCAAATGTACAATGTGGACCAATCGGCCCCGCCCCAATGCAAGTTGGCGGCCATTTCAGGCAGGTTAATTTTGCCGATCAATTCGCCATGAAAGGAATAGACCCAAATCCCACCGGGTGCAGTGACAAAGACATTGCCATTTACGTCGGCCTTCATGCCATCAGGAACACCTTTTTTGACGCTATCGTAGATTCCACCCGCGAAAATACGTCCGTTTGTCAAAGCACCATCCGGCGCGACGTCGAACATGCGAATGTTGTGTTGGTCCGTGTCATTAACCCACATCCAGCGTTGGCATGGCGAAAAGCACAGCCCATTGGGTTGTGAGAACAGGTATTTGTCCACGACCAGTTGTGGTTCGTCACCGGGCCGGTGTCCCGGTGGCAATCGATAGACGCCTTGAAATCCCATTTGCGTGGGGCGTTCGATGCCAAACCCGGGCATTCGCCCATAAGTCGGATCGGTAAAATAGATGCTGCCGTCGTTGCCTACGACGATGTCGTTCGGGCTGTTCAATTCGCGGCCTTGGTAATGCGTGCACAAAACCTCTCTGGTTCCATCAGGACGAATCCGGGCGACTGCGCTGGTGCTGTGCTCACAAATCAAAAGATTCAAATCGGCATCGTAAGTCATGCCATTGCCTTTGTTCGAAGGCCGTTGAATCTCACTGATCCCAGAGCCGGGCACATATTTCCGACGCACATCGCCGGGCATGTCCGAAAAAATCAACGTTTGATCAATAGGATGCCAAAGAGGCCCTTCGGTAAATATAAACCCTGTGCCGATTTGGCGAACGGGTTCATGTTCATCGAGAATTTCAGCAAAGTTATTTGCGATTTTTGAATGGGCCATGGCGTGTATCCTAAAAAGAACCCGACCACAGTTCAGCGTGTGGCCGGGCAAAGTGAGACCGTCCCCTTAAACTGGAAACCAAGGACGATCAGGAAGTGTCTCAACCAACGGGCCTGGTACGGACATGCCAAGGCGTCCGACGACCTTTTGCCGTTCGATTTTCGCGGGTTTGTCATGAATAGGCAGGAGGAACGTGTAATTGTTCAACAGTTTCTTGATGGCCCCTTTTTCCTCGCGTTTGGATTGCGAGTGGTTGCCCGTAACACGTGGTTCCATGTCGTTGTTGGTCATCACGTGGTTTACGATCTGGTCGTTGAAATCATAGATGACGTCGCCACAAATACAGGCCAACCCTTCAGAGGTTTCGACCACGACATTCATGCTGCCTTCGGTATGTGCACCGGCACGTTCGCACCATACTCCGGGAATGATTTCTTCAGCGCCGGTGATGTCCAAATCCAGAAACCGCATTGCTTCGGGTTCGTAAATTCGGTCGACCAGATGTTTGATGTCTGGCTTGGGATATTGCGGGAACATGATGCCCGAAACGCTGAATTCCATTTCTTTTCGGTTGATGACAACGGTGGTGTTCATCGGGAACAGATCGTCTTTTCCAGCGTGATCAATGTGCAAATGCGTGTGCAAGATATAGCGAATATCGCCAAGCTTTAGGCCGTGTTTTGCCAGTTGGTTTTCGATCATGTTGTCGTGGAATTGCAATCCACGCATGCCCAGGGACTCCATGATCGCATTGTCGCGATAACCTGTGTCCACCAGTACAGGGTATTCACCCCCAGTGATCAAAAAGCCGTAAACAGGTACACGACGCACCCGGCCACATTCATGACCCAAGACTAAAAAGCTCGTTTCCAGTTCGATGTCCCCATAATCGAGAACGTGAATTTGTAAGGCCATTTTGGTTCCTCCCCGGTTCGTTAATTACAGCCGGTAAACACGGGCTGCTGTTGTGTTGAAAATTGCGGTTTGTTTTGATTTCGAAAGATTGGCTGTTGCGGCCTTAAACGCTGCGAAAAGTTCGGCGTAGCTGGTCCAAAGCTTTTCGATTGGAAAATTCGATCCGTACATGCAGCGATTGGCACCAAACAGCTTTTCGGTATCAGTCACCATTTGGGCGACGAAGTCCGGATCATTGCGGTGAATGAACGTGCCAAATGCCGAAAGTTTGGTCACCACGTTTGGACAATCTGCAAGGCGCTTCATACCTTCGGACCACAGCTTGTGCCCTTTATCGCTGACATCTTCCTTCATGCCTGCGTGTTGCAACACAAACGTAATGTTTGGACATGCCTTCGCCAGCTGAGCTGCCGATTTCATCTGGGTTGGAAAGACCTGAAGATCAAAGCTCCAATCATAATCGGCAAGACGGGCAATATTGGCCTGAACTTTTGGATCAAGACACATTTCTGGATGCGGGGCAAACCGATAAAGAGGGTTCTCATGCCAATGGAATTGCTGCCGTATGCCACGCATCAAGCTATGCGGCTTGAGTTTCTCTAACTGTGGGCGCACATCGTCCACGGTCATATCTGCGAACCCGACAATACCACCGATCAAGCCTTGTGTATCGGCAACGTTTTGAACCCAAGCA
This sequence comes from Paracoccaceae bacterium, assembly GCA_039984715.1. Classification (GTDB taxonomy): domain Bacteria; phylum Pseudomonadota; class Alphaproteobacteria; order Rhodobacterales; family Rhodobacteraceae; genus JABSSA01. The sequence goes on from JBDWUA010000016.1 coordinate 53,080, forward strand.
ACTTCGTCAGCAGCCCAATTTGGGGCCCAGTTTGCTTGGACATAAACTGATTTGGTAATGCCAGATGACGCGATGTCTGTTTTGAATTCATCAAGTTCGTAATCTCGCATGATGGCGCGATAGGGTCCAAATATGCGCGGCTGTTCGGGGCCCAATAGCCAAGGCAAGTCCTTTTGCAGCCAGATATGATGATGTGCGTCGATCATTTGATATTTGCCATGTTCAAGATGTGATCGGATATGGCCGTCAATTCCGCACCGTCGCCCAGATGATCGAGCACTGGCAAAATTCCCAACAATCCCGAGGTTGCGGGTTCAAAATCCGGATCAGCTGCCAAGGGCGTTAGTAAGTCCAGCCGCCATGCGCTGCGGGACAAGCGTGAAACGGCGTTGATCATTATCTCTGGTGATCCCCGTTCCAACCCGTCCGATAACAAAACAACCGCCGCGCCGCGGGCAAAGCTGGAATAGCGTGGCACATCCAGAAACGCCTCAAGTGCTTCGCCAAGCCGGGTTCCGCCGTCTATGTCAGCTACGATAGCGCTGGCGCGTTTCAAAGCCACAGAACGGTCACTGCTGCGCATCGCGCTGGTGATCCGAGTGAGACGTGTTCCAAGGGTGAAGACTTCTGCGCGATCAGCGGACTGCACAACGGTGTGCGCAAGGCTTAACAATCCTTCGGTCCGATCCGACATCGATCCCGAGACATCGATCAAAAGTAACACCCGACGCTGGCGTGTGCTGCGACGTGTTTCAAGCAATTGCAACGCTTCGCCGTCCCGGCGCGCGGCATCCCGCAATGTGCGCCGCATGTCGATACGCGTGCCATGGTTGGACCGTCGAAAACGATAGGACAAACGCCGAGGCAGACGGGACGGGGCGTCCCGCATCAATGTTCGCAGGGCATCATCATCACGGCCCGACAGATTGCGCTGACTTAGTCGTTCAACGGTTGCCGGGTCTTGGCCAACTTCGCTGGTGTCGTCTTCTGCCTCGATTTGTTGGTCGGTACCTGTCGGCTCGTATGCTTCGACGTCGTCCTCATCTTCGCCATCCGCGGGGGCCTTGATCATTTGATCCAAGAACACCGCACGGAATATGGCTTCGTACTCGGCGAACCGTTCGGGTGGGACAGCGAAAAGCGCTTTTCCTGCCCGGAAAATGTCGGTCATGTCGCGCGGACCAAGCAATCCGACACTTTCGATGAACCCAATTGTCTGGTCAGGCGATACGGGCATCCCTGTATCCCTTAACGCCTGTGCAAATCGCACGAAGGGTTCAGAGGCGCGTGGCAAAGTCATGCGGCCTCTCCCGGTAGGATCGTGTTCAATCGATCCGCCATATAGGTCAGGTCATCGTGATCCTTCAAAGCCACGCCAATCGAACGCTTGAAGGCTTCTGGCCAATTTGCGCCTTGGCTGTTCAGCAATGTTGCGGCTTCGGCCCATTCCACGGTTTCAGCCACCCCTGGCGGCTTTGCCAAAGGTTCGGCGCGCAGATGCCCGACGGATGCGACAACCGCCTGTGCGGTTGCTTGCGCAACTGAACTGGCGCGTGCCATGACGATCTGCGCTTCTAAGGTGGCGTCAGGGTAGTCAATCCAATGATAGACACAGCGTCTGCGCAAAGCTTCGTGCAGATCTCGTGTTCGATTGGAGGTCAGAACGACAACCGGCGGCTGCACCGCGCGTATTGTGCCCGTTTCCGGGATAGAGATTGTGAAGTCCGAAAGGAATTCTAGCAAGAACGCTTCAAATTCATGATCCGCCCTGTCAATTTCATCGATCAACAACAACGTGCTGGCCGGGTTGCGCAACGTTTCCAACAACGGTCGTTCGAGCAAGAAATCCTCGCTATAGAGGTTTACGTGATCCTCACCTGCCTGCCGGATCGCAAGCATCTGACGCGGGTAATTCCATTCATACAAAGCGGCGGCTGCATCGATGCCTTCATAGCATTGCAACCGCACAACGTTGCGACCCAGAACGCCGCCCAAGGCCTTGGCCGCTTCGGTTTTTCCAACGCCCGGCGCGCCCTCTAAAAGCATTGGTTTGCCCAATGCCAAGGACAGGTAAGACGCTGTCGCAAGGGCATCATCCGCCAAATATTGCGCATCGGTCAGAGCTTTTTGCAGCCCCGCAGGATCATTGATCCCGGCGATATTTGGACGGACAGCCATTAAACGGGCATGCCCTTGGGTTGTGCACCACCGTTTGCGCGTATGCCCTTCAGTACCTTTTCGGGTGTGATTGGCAGATAATCACAACGGATACCGACTGCATTGTAAACTGCGTTTGATATTGCTGGCAGCACTGGGTTGGCGCACATTTCGCCCGGACCTTTGCCGCCAAAGGGTGCATCCTCAGCAGGGCGTTCAAGAACGGCAAGGTGGTGGGGCACAATTTGACCCGGACCCGGCATCAGATAGGTGTTAAAATCCTCTGGGCCGTGGTCGCGGTCAGGGTAATAAGGTTCTGTTGTTTCATACAATGCATGGCTGACCCCCATCCATGCGCCACCGATCAATTGCTGTTCAACCAATTTGGGGTTCAAGGCGCGCCCGACCTCATATGCCGAGTTGATTTCGGTGACCTCGACTTCACCCGTTTCGTCATCGACATTGACATCCACAACAAGGGCCGCGTGCGCAAAGCAAGTCACGGGGGTCATTTCACCTGTTTCAGGGTCGGCCCCAGAAGGGGGAATAAGAAAGATCCCACGGCCCGATAAAGTACGTCCTTGTTTGAACTGCGCCGCGATGGCGGTATCCGCCACCGTGATCGACCGCGAAGGCGCGCCTTTGACGTGAATGTTGCCAGCCCCGTCTGTGTCAAGGTCATTGGCATTGACCTCAAGCTCTTCGGCTGCGGCTTCCATCATCTGTTTGCGCGCCTCGGCTGCGGCACGGATTACCGCATTGCCAACCCGGTGCGTCCCGCGAGAGGCAAACGACCCCATGCAATGTGGACCGGTATCACTGTCGGCAGTGTCCACATAGACATCGGCGACCGGAACGCCCAACGTTTCCGCCGCGATTTGTCGGGTGACGGATTTCATACCTTGGCCAAGGTCAATGGAACTTAATGCAACCATGAATTTGCCGTCAGGTGTCGAGTGCACCAACGCTTGCGATGGATCACCGCCCAAGTTCATTCCGATGGGATAGTTGATGCACGCAAATCCGCGCCCCTTGTGAATAGTCATATCAACGTCTCCTATAGCCGGAGGTGAAAGGCGAAGTGCCCGGCCGTTTCACACCACGACTGAATGGTTGATCCGGCTTGTAGGCCGCAGGTTGCGCTGTTTCCTGTTGCGTCGCTGAGGCTGGCGCAGGGCTTGCCGGGGGAACGGGGGCCGCGCGAACAGCCGGGGTAGGGGGCGCTGGCGGAGCAGTTGTCGACGCGTGGGGTGGGCTGGCAGGCATAACCGCAGGCGTCGCGCCCATTTTGTGGCCGATCCGTTCGGCGTCGATCTGCATGTCCGGATTTTGAACCGGAGCGCCCGTGGCGGTCTCACCCCGCGTGCCAGATGCAACTCGGCCTTGCCCGTTTGCAGCTGGTGCGGCGGATGTTGTGCGACCGGAACGGCGATCACCAATTTTACCTTCGGTATCGGTTACTGTTTCAGGGATCGCGACGCGCTCAGCGGTACCACCCCCGTGCAACGATGATTGGGCGGCGGCATCCGCTGATATTGACCAACCCGCTTTTCCTGCGGCGACCTGACAGCATTCGATCATGGCCGCGTTCTTGGCTTGGCGTCTGTGCGCCTTCATGTCGCCATCGCGGTAGGCGTTCAGGATGCGCAGCTCGATGGGATTCATTCCAACGGCTTCTGCATTGCGGTCCATGTGACATTCGATGGCGAAATCGACGGCCGTAATTCCAAACCCACGCATCGCGGTGGCGGGCGTTCTATTGGTCACGACGCAAAACACGTTAGAAGCAACATTGGGGATCGAGTATGGGCCGGGAAGGTGACCCGTGGCCTTGATGATCGCGTAGGGCGACAGGCGCATATAGGCACCGCTGTCAAAAAAGCCGGTGAATTCACGGGCAATGACGCGTCCGTCATTCATAACACCGTCTTTGATCCGCCAGCGTTCCCCGCCACGCGGTGCTCCAACCTGCATTTCTTCATAGCGGTCCCATGCAAACTTGACCGGACGTCCAGTTAACATCGCGCCAAGAACAGCAGTGGGTTCCACGACAGAATCCACTTTGCCGCCAAATCCCCCACCGGCGGTTCCGCCTATGAAATGTAACCGACTTGAAGCGATATCGAGCAACTTAGCCGTGGTCCCAAGCGAAAAGAACAACGCTTGGGTGTTGGTATGGCACACAAATCGATCGTTTGTTTCTGGTGCCGCGATTGCCCCACATGTTTCAATTGGCGCCTGCTCGATAGGCGACATCTGGTATTCTGCTTCGATCACATGATCGGCTTGCGCGAAGGCGGCGTTCACATCTCCAAACCGCAACTTTTGATGATCGTAGAGGTCGTGATAATCGAACGTGTTGTTTGGGTAGACTTCGTTGACGACGGGCGCGCTGGGGCTCAACGCGTCTTCAACGTCAAGAACATGTGGCAAGACGCTGTAATCCACATTGACGGCCGCACATGCATCGCGCGCTTGTCGTTCGGTGTCTGCGATAACCCAAGCGACGGCTTCGCCCTTGTAACGTACTTTGTCATGGGCGCAGAGCGGTTCGTCATCGCGGCCAAAATTGATCAGAGATAACAACGTGTTAAGGTTGTTCGGCACGTCTTTGGCCGTTGCCACACGGCGCACGCCGGGCATCCGCGCGGCTGCGGATGTGTCTATGGAACGGATTTGCGCATGGTGGTGGGGGCTGCGCACGGCGCGCATGTGCAACATTCCATCAAACAGGTGATCATCATAAAAACGCGTTCGACCTGTGACATGGCCTAAGATGTCCTGACGGACCGTGGGCTGACCGACTTCTTTCAGGTTGTCGTCGCGTTCATCGCGGAACAGATCCTTTCGAAACTCAACTGTCGACATCACGCTGTCCTCCCTTGCATACGCGCAGCGGCAATTAGGATCGCATCAACGATTGGTTCATATCCGGTACATCGACATAAGTTTCCCGATATCGCTTCGATCACATCATCCCGGGTCGGATTGGGTTTGTGATCCAGAAGTGCTTTTGCCGCCATCAACATGCCGGAGGTGCAGAACCCACATTGTGCGGCGAACCCTTCCATGAACGCAGTCTGTAGAGGGTGCAATTCAGGTCCATTGGCAAGGCCACCTGTCGTGCGAACGTTTCGCCCTTCGATGGTTTCTGCCAAAGTCAGGCAAGACAGATGCGGGCGTCCGTCGATCATGACAGTACAGGCCCCGCATGTCCCCTGACCGCACCCGTGTTTTGGGGTCAAATCACCTGCACCGCGACGCAAAACGTCGATCAAGGGCGCTCCGGGATCAACAAACAATGCGGTTTCGGCATCGTTCAACGTGAATGTAACAGGTGTTTTGGCCATCAACGGTTGCCTCCGATAAGCAGTCGTTTCAGATGAATCGGCGCAACCTCTGAGCGGTACCAAGCCGAGCCCAAGGCATCATCTTCTGGGGCTAATCCTTCGGTGCACTGGGCGCAGGCTTGCGCGATGCTGGTGTCGTCAATCGAAGTGTTTAACGCGCGTTCTGCCGACTTTGCCCTTAATGGCGTTGGTCCCATATTGCCAAACGCGATACGAACGTTTCCATGCCGCAGCCAAGCCGCCAACGCGATCAGTGAGACCCCTTTGGGCTTCACCCGGCTTACTTTTGCAAACCTGAATTCACTTGTGGAAAGTCGCGGAACGATGACAGCGGCGACAAGGCCACGTGTCGTTGTTCGGTTTGACAGAAAGGCCTCAATTGGTTGGTTCTGCCCCGATGACATTTCGATTTGTGCATCCATCGCCAGAAGGGCAGTGGTTAAATCCCCATACGGGTTTTGCGCGAATAAGTTGCCACCAACTGTGGCCATGTTCCGAATAGCCGGTCCACCAATCGACCGGGCCACGGGATGCAGAAAACTGACGTCAGTTGATGATAGCAAATCTGACATTGTCGCGCCTGCACCGATGCGGATGCCGCCTGCTTCGCTGCGGATTGTGACATCGACGTCGCGCACCCGGATAAAGTTGTCAAAGCTTTGATCACCATAGGTAACATCGCGCATCACCAAGGTGCCGCCTGCAAGATAACGCGAGCGATCCGTCATCGCACTTGCAGCTTCGTTTAACGTCTTGAATATGTCTATCGACAGCATTCTAGTGATCTCCGATCAAGAGTGTACGGATGGCATCGAACCCGGCCTGATAGATGTCATTGCCGACCAATTCGCTCATTTCATTGCGACGTTCAGGCAATGTGTCGAATTGCCCATCCCATTGCCAAAAGGTGTGGTTCACGTCCGTTACTGGACTTAACCGGACATGGCTGACGTAATTGAAAAGCGGGATTGGCGTGTCGAGAAGGCAATAAGAGTAACTTGCATCGGCATCTGAGAGGGCCAAAAGCTGTTCGCGCAATTCACCGCCGTCAGACAATTTGAACTTGCGCACACACCCGACGCGATCCGCCTCGCGACTGCGTTCAATCAAACTGGTCGCAACGGCAGGGTGCCAACGGTCGTGACCATTGAAATCGCGCAACATTTCCCAGACCGCCTCAATCGGCTCTTCTAAAATTGTGCTGCGAAAAACTTTGACCACGTTCGTCAGACCCTAATTGGATTTCATGTCAGCAGGATTAGTCATGGTCGTCGGTTCTCCTTGAATGGTTGATGGGGTGCTGCGCATGGAATTACCCACCAAAATGCCGTTTCAAAGCGTCAAAGCCGCCCTGAAAAACGTTAAGAGCAATGTTGTTGACCAAGTCGCTTTCGACATCTTGTTCACAGTCAAATTCAGCTGACCATTCCGCAAAACACCGTTCGCCGTCCGTTACTGGCGTTAACCGGATCGTCGCCATGTAGTCGGTCAGCGGCATTGGGCTTTCTAAAATTGCGTAACTGTAAAACAGGTCGTAATCGGACATCCCCAAAAGCTGTTCCCGAATGTTGTCTCCGTTTTGCAGGTGGAAATTCCGGATACAGCCGATTTTGTCCGATGGAAGGGCATCTTCGATCCGGCTGTCGCGGATACGGGGGTGCCATTTCGCGAGGCCATTGAAATCGCGGATACGCTCCCAGACATCGCCGGCCTTGGCATTGATCACTGAAGATACGAAAACGCGCGCCATCTATTTGTCCCCCTTGCCTTGGTCGCCCTTGCCGTCAGTCTTTTTGACACGTGCGATTTCGGACGTGGCGCGGGTCATGTCGCTCGCGTTGCGGAAAATGTCTGACTTTGAAATATTGGCACCGTCTAACCCAATATCGCTGAGCAGACTGTCAACCATCGGCGCTTGCACACGGTAGCGCAATGCAGAGTTCATCACCTCGTCGGTTGGGCTGCCGCCGCCGCCGTTACCTGATCCACCGCCGTCACCCCCATTGGCCCAATCCAGACCTTGAGTGCCCGAGCCGCCAAGTTGCATGATCTTGATGTCATTGATCTTTTCAAGCGGCTTGACGCTGGCGCTGACGATACCTTCGACATGCTCCAACATCTTGCGTTTGAACAACGAATGGCGTGCGCCGTCTGTCAGCACGTTCTCGGCTTCGTTGATTAGTTTTTGCGCCTCGGCTTCTACAGCGGCGCGCACTTTCTCGGCTTCTGCCGCGATGCGTTTTTGATCCGCCTCAAGTTCCGCCGCCGTTACACCGATGGACCTTGCACGATTGGCAATTTCGGTTTCTTCGACTGTTTTGGCCTTTTCGCTAGCCTCAACGGCACGTGCGCGGGCGTTTTCAGCTTCGACAGCGGCCGCACTTTCATCCAGAGATTTCTGGTACAAAGTGATGGCTTTTTCCATGGTCGCTTCTTCGACGACTTTCTCGCGCTCGATCTCTAAGCGACGGCGTTCTGTCTGGTGTCCGATCCTCGCATCATCAAGACCACGTTCGGACGCAATCTGCGCGCGTTCGACTTCTTCTTTGCTGGCGATTTCTGCTTCGCGCAGCACTTGGATGCGCGCGATTTCAAGCTGCTCGTAGGCTTTCTTGCGCTCAAGTTTCTTGGCATCGATTTGCTGTTCGGCAAGGATGCGTTCGGCATCAACCGCCATTTCCTTGGCGACCTTAGCAGCTTCGATCGATTCATCAGCTGCGATTTGTGATGCATCCAGCGTTTTGTTCCGCGCAATTTCCAAATTACGGATTGTCTCATCGCGCTTGATTTTTTCAGCGGTGGTTTCGGCTTCTTTCTCGATCCGTTGCTGCTCGATAAGTCGTCGGCTAGAGATTTCAGCGCCTTCAATCGCTTCTTGCTTTTCTATCTCACGACTGCGGACTTCGGCGTCACGTGCGATTTCCGCAGCGCGCGTGCGCGACTCTTCGGCAATCCGCGCGGCATTGATCAATTCCTGAGCTGACGTATTGGCGACGTCGACGGCGCGGTTCCGCGCGATTTCGCGTTCACGCATGTCTTGCTCATAGGCAATTCGTTCCGCCGCGAGCTTTTTCTCTTTTGCGATACGCTTGGCTTCGACCGCCTCTTGTTTGGCCGTTTCCGCAAAAGCAACAGCCGCATCACGCGCAACATCGCGTTCTTTCGTCCGTTCTTCGTTTTCAATGCGCTCAACAGCAGTGCGTGCTTCTGTGGCGATACGTGCGTGCTCGACCGTTTCGCGGCTGGTTATTTCGGCATGATCAATCGCTTCGTTTCTGGCGATTTCAAGGGACCGCACACGTTCTTCTTGTGCGATCCGTTCTTTGGCAGTGTCTTCAGACGCGTTTATTTCAGCTTTATCCAGCGTTTTACGTCTTTCGATCTCAAGAGATCGCGTATCTTGTTCTGACGCGATGCGTTCTGCGGTCAGCGCCTTTTCGCGGGCAATCCGCGCAGCTTCGGTGGCCTGCTCTGATGCGATTTCTGCCTCTTCCACAGCTCTGCGGCGATTGATTTCCAATTCCTTAGTCTCGCGATCAGACGCTATGCGTTCAGCACTGACTGCTTGTTCCTGTGCGATACGCAGTTTTTCGGCTGCTTCGCGCGCACCAATCTCGGATTCTTCAATGGCCAGGTTTCGAGCTATTTCGCGTTCACGTGTGGCACGTTCCAATGCGACCCGCGCTTCGTTAACTTCGTCTTCCTGACTGATCCGGGCCTTTTCAATGACTTCTCGTGCGGCAATCTCTGCGGAATCGATGGCCTTTTTACTGTCGATTTCTTGGCTTTGCGTATCCAGATCTTTGGCGATCCGGGCTTCAATCAACACACGTTCTTGGGCGATCCGGGCTTTTTCCACGACCTCTTTGGCTGCGATATCTGCAGTTTCGGTGTCCTTTGTGGATTTGATCCGCGTTTCGGTGAGGCTCTTCTCTTGGGTGATGCGGGCTTTTTCTAATGCTTCGCGCATTGAAATTTCGGCTTCATCAATGACCTTTTGACGTTCAATTTCTTGGTGACGAATTGTCCGCTCCGAAGCGATCCGGGCTTGGGCGATTTGTTCTTCGTTGGCGATGCGCGCGGTTTCAATGGCCTCGCGACTTTGCAAAGAGGCTTGTTCCGCTTCTTTTTCGCGTTCGGATCGTTCACGCGTCAGTTCAGCGCGTTGTTGCGCACGCTGAAATTCTATTTCGCGCTCTTGCTCCAATCGCGCGGTCTCGCTTTCCCGCTCGATGTCTAGGCTTTCTTTTTCCGCCTCTAGGTTACGAGCGCGGATTTTGAGCATTGTGTTTTGTTCGATGTCGTTGCGAATTTTACGGCGGGCTTCGATAGCTTCGATCACGCTAGTCAGACCTTCGGCGTCGAACCTGTTGGACGGATTGAAGAATTCGATATCCGTTTGATCCAGATCTAAAATCGCAACGCTTTCAAGCTCTAACCCGTTTTTGTCCAACCCGCTTTGTGCCATTTCAATCACGCGATCGACATATTCACCGCGCTTGATGTGCAAGTCCTCCATCGTCATTTCACCCGCAACCGAACGCAGGGCCGACACGAATTTCCCTGACAGCAATTGGTGAATGCGCTCTGGTTCAAGAGTGCGTCGCCCCAAGGTCGATGCGGCCAATGTCACCGCGGCGTTGGTCTGTTCGACCCGAACGTAAAAAGACGCTTCGATGTCGACGCGCATGCGATCCTTGGTGATCAATGCGGTGTCTTTTTCACGAACCAAATGCAGGTCTAAGGAATTCATATTGACCGGAGTGGTGTCGTGAATGATTGGCCAGACAAATGCACCGCCATCAATGACGACTTTTTCGCCCAAGAAACCGGTTCTGACAAAGGCGACTTCCTTTGTAGACCGGCGATACAGCCAGTTCATCACCCAATACACAATGAATATGACAATGACGGCCATGATGAGCCACAAGATCAGCTGTCCAATCAGTTCCCCGGTCATGTCGCAGTCCTCCCCAGTCTTTAACGACTGATTTCTTTGAATCGTTTGGTTTGCTCAGTCAGTGCCACTTCGGTTGGCAAGCGCTCCATCGAGGATGCGCCATAAAACCCGTGGCAATATTTGGTATTTTTAAGAACGTATTCAGCGTCTTCTGGCATCGCGACCGGCCCGCCATGGACCAGAACGATGGCATCAGGATTGACGTCCAATGCGGCCTTGGCCCACGCATCTGTCAGCGCAGGGGCTTGTTCCAGATTGACGCCAGTGTCTGCACCAATTGATCCACCCGTGGTCAAGCCAAGATGCACAACGATGATGTCCGCGCCAGCATGTGCCATGGCGGCGGCGTCTTCCTCGCTAAAGACGTAAGGCGTGGTGAGCAGACCCTTTTTGTGGGCCGCAGCGATCATGTCGACTTCCAATTGGTAGGACATGCCCGTCTCTTCGAGATTGGCGCGGAAATTGCCGTCAATCAGCCCAACGGTTGGAAAATTCTGGACCCCACTGAAACCAGCGTCCTTTACCTGATCAAGGAATTTGTCCATCAATCGAAACGGATCAGATGCACAGACGCCGGCCAATACAGGTGTCCGCGAAACCACTGGCAACACTTCCCCGGCCATTTCCATGACGACACCGTTGGCATCACCGTAAGGCATCAATCCGGCCAATGATCCGCGACCAGCCATACGGTAGCGTCCCGAATTGTAGATCACGATGAGGTCGATCCCACCAGCCTCTTCACATTTCGCCGACAAACCGGTCCCCGCACCACCACCGATAATGGGTTCAGCGCGGTCCCGCATTGCGCGAAAATTCTTCATCAAAGTATCTCTATCAAACATGGCTCAAGCGCTCCTAGGTTGCTGGCCGAGACGGGTGTGGAAAGACCGGAAGGTCTTTACAATAAGGGATGCAAATTCTGGATCATTGATGTTGTGAGGCGTCCGGATCAGTTGCCTGTTCGCGTTTTGGCGCACGGTTGCTTCCAGTGTCGAAAACAACGCTTTGTTGGCCTCGGGGTCCCAAAAAGGATTTCCGGGTGCATCCAAAGCTGACACGCCGCCTTCAGGCAGGAAGAACCGAACAACGCCATTCATTGCGTTCAGTTTTTCACCGATGAAACGTCCCATTGCGACGTTTTCTTCAACCGAAGTCCGCATCAGCGTGATTTGCGGATTGTGTTCGTAAAACAAGCGTCCTCGGTATTTCTGCGGTACCGTGTCAGGCGCGTTGAAATTCACCATGTCCAGCGCACCGCAGGCGCCGATATAAGGTTGGCGGCTTTCGATCATTGCGTCAAAACGAGTCGTGTCTGCGGCAAAAACACCGCCTGCGACAAGGTCACAAACCTCAGTGGTGGTCAGATCGACAACGGCGCTTAACATGCCAGAGGACAACAGTTTTTCCATTGCGCGGCCACCTGTGCCGGTGGCATGAAAAACCAAGCAATCATAGTCGGATTCAAGGTCCGCGACGACCGATTGGACACAGGTCGTGGTCACGCCAAACATTGTCAATCCGATGGCCGGTTTGTCATCGCTTGGCGTCGTCGCTTGGCGTCCTTTGGCCATCCCGGCAACAGCGTTGGCCGCATTGGTCAGGACTTCGCGGGTGATCGAATTAATCCCCTGAACATCCGCAACTGAGTGCATCATAGTAATGTCGGATGGGCCGACATATTGGGCGGTGTTGCCGCTTGCGACGGTTGAAACAATGAATTTCGGAACTCCAACCGGAAGCGTTCGAAATGCGGGGGCAACCAACGCCGTGCCACCTGATCCGCCAGCCGCCAAAAGCCCGGACACGTCTTTTTGCTGTTTCATCCAGCGCTCAAACGCTTCGGTCATTCCGGCAACGGCGGTGCCGCGATCGCCTGTAAATACGCCTGAGGACCCGCGTGGATGGAACCCGGCAACGGCCATGGGGGAAACTTCTGCCCCTGATGGTTTTCCGCTGGTCGACAAATCGACCAAAGCAACGCGGACACCCTGCGCCTTGATCACGTCACGCATAAAACGCAGCTCTTCGCCTTTTGTGTCCAATGTTCCGCACACATAGACCACGCCATTTCGCGATGCCTTGGGATAGGCCATTGCGGTCGGTGACGAGGACTCAGCGACAGAGGTCACCGTTCGTGCCATTCCGACGATTACCCTTGCCGGAACTGGACGTGTCCAACGGGTCGGGGGGTGAGGATTTGACAGGTACACACGGGTCGCGCTTGACGATGTGGTTTCTGCCTGATCATTTGACGGTGTGACATCATCCGGCGTTTCGTCATGTGCATGACGCCCAACACCCAAAAGCGCCTGTTGAAGATCACGATCCGCAGACAAAAGTCCGGCATCCATGATGCGGTTCACCTTGCCGTTGACCATGATCGCCACTTGTTCTGCGACAGAACATGCGACGCCAATGTTTTGTTCGATGACCAGAACATCGATATCGCCTTCTTGACCCAACCGGATCAACATTTCCGAGACCTGATTGACGATAACCGGCGCTAACCCTTCGGTGGGTTCATCCATGATCAACAGTTTGGGGTTCAGCAACAAAGCGCGACCAATGGCCAACATCTGCTGTTCACCACCGGACAATTGAGCGCCGCCATTCGACTTGCGTTCCGCCAAACGAGGGAAGGTGCTGTAGATGCGTTCAGGCGTCCACGCACCGTTTTTCGTCGCAACCAGTTTTAAATGCTCATCAACTGTCAGGGATTTCCACAAACGTCTGCCTTGTGGCACGTAACCGATGCCTAATCTTGCGATCTCGGCGGGCCCTAGTCCCGCCAGATTTTGACCGGCAAAGCTGATCGACCCAGATCGGACCGGAACCAATCCCATGATTGCCTTACAAAGCGTCGTTTTTCCCATGCCATTGCGGCCGACGACGGATAACACACCGTGATCTAATGCAAGATTCACCCCCTGTAGGGCATGCGATTGTCCATAAAAGACATTCAAATCGCGCACATCAAGCGCAGGTGAGCCGCTGCGGCTAGTCATGTTCACCGCCCCCAAGATAAAGAGCCTGAACCTCTGGATCGTCTTCGATTTCTGCGGGCTTCCCTTCTTTGAAAATCTTCCCGTTGTGCATCATCGTAACCACGTCACTGACCCGCAAGGCGACATCCATATCGTGTTCGATAATGATGTACCCAACATGGCCGGGAAGGCCGGTCAGAATATTGACCAGTTCCGTGCGTTCTGTCGGTGATAACCCTGCGGCGGGTTCGTCAAACAGTATGAAACGCGGGGCGCCTGATAGCGCCATTGCGATTTCCAGCTGTCGTTGCTGTCCATAAGACAAGTCGCTGACGCTGGTATTGCTGACATCTGAAAGGTTGACGGTCGCTACCAGTTCCTCGGCGGTTTGGTATAAGGCGTCAGATCGACGTGGTCGGACGAATGAAAACCGCCCACGCGACACGCCGCGACACGCAAGATAGACATTGTCCAGAACCGACAAGCCATTGAACAGCAGAGATATCTGATAGGTTCTTCGTAGACCGCGCCGGATACGTTCCTGTGCGGGAAAGGCTGTGATGTCTTCTCCGAAAAACCGGATGGCGCCTGTGGTTGGTGGAAAATCTCCCGTGATACAATTGAAAAGCGTTGTCTTCCCAGCGCCATTCGACCCAAGAACGGCGCGTCGCTCGCCGGGTTGGACAGACATGTGGATGTCACCCAAGGCCTCAAGCGCGCCAAACTTCTTTGAGACGTTGCGCAGTTCCAATGCATAACCCGCCCCGGATTGAGCCTGCGTAGATGTCATTGAACTTGTGTCCGTCATAACGGACCTCTTGGTCGGTCCTGACCGGTCAAAGGATCACGGTTTTGACTGGAACGCAGTTTTTCCCAAAGGCCAAGAATGCCATCCGGTGAAAAGAACACGATGATCAGGAAACCCAATCCAATCACTAGCTGAAAGCGGTCACCAGACAGGCCCAAGGCCACAAGAACATCGGTGGCAAAAGTTTTCAAAAGGACGTAGATAAATGCACCGATAAAGGGGCCAATTGGGTGACGTAACCCACCCACAACAGCGATGACCAAAATATCAATGGCTGCGTTTATCCCGACAGTTCCCGGGGAAATTTGCGAGGATTGCCACGTTAACAAAATGCCACCGATACCAGCGATAATAGCTGCAAATGAATAGGCGGCAACTCGATGAGCCGTTACATTGTACCCCAAGGCGGCCATACGACGTGGATTGTCGCGCACACCTTGCAGCGCCAACCCAAACGGTGCGCGGCTGACATAAAGGACCGCGCAATAGCCCAAGACCGCCCAGAAAAGAGTTAGATAATAAAACGCCTCGGGTCCGCGCCAATCGACGCCGAATATATGCGGCGGCAGAACCGAATTGAAACCTTGAAACCCGTTGAACAGGTCGTAATTCTGCCGCGTGAAATAGAAAAACGCGGCAGCAATCGCCAAGGTTATCATGATCGTGTAAATACCCTCGGTACGCACGGCCAGCCAACCAACGGCAGTGGCAAACAAGACTGTCAAAAGCAGCGCAAGCGGGATGACGATCCACCATGGCCAATCCTGAGAAATTGTTGTGATCGCGCTATTGCCAAAAATGGCGACCATGTAGCCCGCAAAGCCGGCAAAAGCCATTTGCGCAAGGCTAACCATGCCCCCGTAGCCGCCTAAGAACATCAGGCTAAGTGCAATCAAGCCCAGAATGAACGTCCAACCCATGATCTGAAACATCACAAAGTCGCTGACAAAGGCTGGGATCACCAAAAGGATGACACCCAAGACCCAATACCCAGGCGGAACCCGATCAATCCAAGACCCTAAACGCAAGTGATTGCGCTCAGCCGGAGTGGGAGTTTCAACATGATCGCTCATGTCATTCAGTCCCCATCAGGCCTTGGGGCCGGAAGGCCAAGACCACTACCATTATCAAAAAGGTCAGAACGACCGCATAGGTTGGAAAATAGACGGACCCGAATTGTTCAGCCAAACCGATAAGCAGAGCACCCAGTGCAGCACCTGGAATGGACCCCATGCCACCAACTATGACGACAACCAGACTGGCCAGTAAAAATCGAATGTCTTCGCCCGGCGCCACGGATTGAAATGTTCCACCGACGACACCGGCAATACCTGCCAAACCGGCCCCGAAAGCGAACACCCCAATGAATACGATTTGAATGCGCGCACCCGTTGCAGACAGCATGTCGCGATCATCGACTCCTGCTCGGATCATCATGCCAATGCGTGTTCGGTTTAACGCCAACCACATGACCACACCAACCACGACGGCAGCGACAAAGATCACGATCCGCACCATTGGGTATTTGAGATAGACCAGATCGCCGTTGCTTTTTTGGGCTGTCACCAGAAACGTTTCTATGGGGCCGGACAACCAAGGAGGAGGGGAGATATTGAAAAAGTCACCACCAAATCCCCAGAGCATCAGATCAGCCATCACGATGGAAATGCCGATCGTAACAAGCGTTTGACGCAAGTCTTCTCCCTCCATGCGACGGAAAACGAGGATCTGCAACAACACCCCAAACACAGCGACAACGAGAAAGGCGACCGGAAAAGCCAACAGCCAATATCCGGTAATGTCAGCCGTATGAAAGCCGACATACCCCCCGAGCAAATAAAGCGATCCGTGCGCGAGGTTCACATTTCTCATCAGGCCGAAAATGAGCGTAAAGCCACTGGCAACAAGGAAATACAAACCACCTAAGGTGATCCCATTGAACAAGGCATTGAGAAAGACTTTTTTGCGGCCAATGGCGTCTTTCAACCCGTCCGGCCAAATCGCAAAGATCAGCCACAACAAGATCGCGATCAACACAGCAATGATACCAGCCCAGACCGGATGACGTTGCGCAAATAATCTCATCGCGCTTGTGGTCCAAGTGTTATCGGGTTCAGCATTATTTCCTCCTGCAAGGCACTTAGGCCCTTTAGAGGAATGCTATCGCCGGTCCTTGATTTGAGGCGTACCCGATAGTCTTGTCTGTTTTCACATCATCGGAAAACCACTGGACGACACATGCGCCACGCGGCGATATTCGCTGGGCGCAATTCCAACATTTGATGAAAAGAACCGCGTGAAGCTGGCCTGAGACGAAAATCCAAGATCAAACCCGATATCCGTCACCGTTTTGTCCGTGTTCAGCAGCTCATCAATGGCGCGTTCGGATCGAAGCGTGTTCATATAAACGTTGGGCGTCACGCCCATGTATTGTTTGAATAATTTGAAGAAATGAGGGCGAGACAGGCCTACGCACCTTGCCAGTTTTTCCATTTCTATGTCTTCGCCCATCTTTTCTTGGATTAATCGCAAAGAACGGCGCACTCTAAAATCATTGAACCGTTGAAAGCGATCGCTGTGCTTTAGGTCATTGTTGCCGGACCATGACAAATCGAAACACATGCGCGTCAGGCCAAATAACAGTTGGTCGAAATTTGTTTGTTCTTCGTTGTTGAGTAACAGTGCGACCAATTTATTTATTGGGTCGCGCATGGCCTTCGTTATCTCAAGTTGTGAACTGCCAAAGCGCAAAGCGTACTCTGCGGAATCACTGTTTTCTAGGAACCACATCGGTTTGATATACAAAACCAAACATATGTGAGTTTCGTTTTCGGGTACGTGAAAGCTGTGGGGTTCCCAAGGGCTAATGGCTGCGGCATTGCTTTCGTTAATGGGGCAGGCTCCGGCTTCGCAGGCTGCTTCACCTTCGGAACCATCAACGTAAAAGATCAAATGCCCCTCACGATGCGCGTGAGTGATAATTGTTTTGTCCAAATGGTAAAGCGCGGCACGGCCGAACTCTCCATGGCAAACTGAAATTGCATGACTCATCCTGCGGTCCTCCCTGTCAATAGTACGAGGCTGGTTCGTTCAAATGGCCTTGTACACCCGCGACATTTGACCATCCGGCCACAGTTCCGCCCAATCTGACAAGCCTACATGGGCAAAAATCATACTCAACGTTACACGCGCTAACAGTGCAGATGCAGCATGAATTCTTGATTTTCTGTAGATTAAGCTCGGGTATATGCGGTTTTTACGGTGGTGAAAAATTCGGCGGCGTAACTGCCTTGCTCTCGTGATCCGTAGCTGGAATTCTTGCGCCCTCCGAATGGCACGTGATAATCAACACCGGCTGTCGGGAGATTTACCATGACCATGCCCGCTTGGGCCTTCCGCTTGAAATCACTAGCGTATTTCAGACTTGTCGTACAAATTCCGGCGCTCAATCCAAATTCGCTGTCATTGGCAACATGCAGTGCCTCATCATAATCGCGCACACGAATGACTGATGCAATTGGACCAAATACTTCTTCGCAGTTTATCCGCATACTTGGCTGGGTTTCAGTGATTAGGGCTGGCTGCAGAAAATACCCGTTAGTCTGTTGTTGCAATAAGTCGCCACCTGCACGCAATATCCCGCCCTGGTTCCGTGCAACTTGAATGTAGTCAAGATTTTGCGCCAATTGCGTGTCGTCCACGACGGGTCCAATCTGAACCGATTCTGCCAATGCGGGCCCGATTTTCAACGCGGCAATCTTCTCGGCGATGGCGGACACAAACCGATCATGAATGCCTTGTGTGACGATAAACCTAGAAGAGGCTGTGCAGCGTTGTCCGGTCGAATAGAACGCGCCATCAACTGCCGCTTCAACCGCAACGTCAATGTCTGCGTCGTCTAAAACAACCAATGGATTCTTTCCGCCCATTTCAAGTTGGATTTTTCGCAGATGGGGTAAACTGGCTTGGGCGACACGTTCGCCAGTTGCTTGGCTGCCGGTGAAACTGATGGCGTCGACTCTGGGGTCGTCCAAGATCGTTTGCCCAACAACGGAACCGGGACCCATGACAAGATTGAACACACCAGCGGGCACACCAGCGCGATGTAATATATCAGCCAGTTCCCACGCACATCCGGGCACAAGTTCAGCAGGTTTGAAAACAACCGTGTTCCCATAACAAAGCGCAGGGGCGATTTTCCACGCAGGTATCGCAATGGGAAAGTTCCAAGGGGCGATGATGCCAACAACCCCTACGGGTTCTCGGGTCACTTCTATGCCGACGCCAGGACGCACGGATTGAACGAATTCCCCTCTTTGACGCAGGGCCTCAGCAGCAAAGAAAAGGAAAATTTGACCGGCTCGATTTACTTCGCCAATTGCTTCGGGAAGGACTTTACCTTCTTCGCGTGCCAACAAGGTGCCCAATTCCTGTTTCCGCGCAAGGATTTCGTCACCAACACGATGCAGAATGTCATGGCGTTCTTGCGGGCCACTCAGGCTCCAGCTGGCTGCGGCCTGTGCCGCCGCCGCAATTGCGGTTTGGGTTTCGGCCTGACCTGCTTGGGCATAGGTATCAATGATTTCACTGGTGTCGGATGGATTGATATTGTCGACGCCATGCGATGTTTCCACCCAAGCGCCATCGATAAGCAGAGGTTTCATGTGTGATGTCCTTAATAAACCGCGTCCAAAACAGCGCGGGCTTGATCATAATTAAACCCGGCTTGACCCGCGACGTTGTGCGCAGCTTTTGTTAGATCAGAATTGGTCAAACCCATATCTGCCAGCCGTGGCGCAAGCGGACTGTCTGGCAGACACCAGTCTATCACATCCGCCAAGTTTCCGGGCGTTGAGGCGTGTGAATGTTCCTTATGAAACAGCTGCCTGAGCACTGCGGATTTATCTGCATCAAGCTCTCGCTCGCGCAAGACTTTGGGCAGTATCAACCGTGCAGCATCAGCAGTTTGAACGGAGTGGGAACCAGCTTCCAAGGCGTTGACCAAGGTCAATGAGGGGCCAATGCCTTTCTCTTGGGCCATTGCCGCATTTAGGCATGCCGCCATTAAGTCCCGCTGCAGCTTTAAATCAGACGATTGTCCAATTTTTGGAATGCTTTTTATGCAGCGTTGAAGCCCGTCGAGTGCCATACCGTCAGCCGGTGGATTAAAAGCGTTGGCCAGATAGGATTCAATGCACCGCACGAGGCTAAGGACGCAGGCCCGTAAGTTGCGCTCTGGCATCGTACCAAGCGCGACCGTTGGGTCACAAATCAATACCGTAGGAAGGCCGGTCAACCAGCTTTCGATTTGCCGCATACAAGGGTTGGGCAATCCGTCCCAGCCGGGAATGGCGAAAAACGGAAGCCGGTGTTTTTGGCGTTCAGACAAAACCCTGCGGCACTTTCTGCCCAGTTCAATCGCGCGAGCGCTGCCAAACGCGATGATGACATCAATCTGAGGACCGTCTTGCATGTCATCCAATTTGGATTTTGCAAAATTGCTGAGATCGGTGACTGGGATCTTGTCTTCTCGATCTTCAAAATAAAGCAGTGTGCGTTGCGTCTGCCTTGGCAACCCGGCAAGAACACGTTCTTCAAAATCGGTGCTGTTGTTGGAAATCCCTGCAATCAGCAGAGCGGATTTGTGGTCAATCCGTTCCAGTTCCGAAAACAACGCTTCTTCCAAGACGTCGTCGGCAAAATGTGCGCGCGTTGGATAAGTGATAAGCGTCATTAAACAGAACAGTGCTTGTTAGGAAAATGAAGTGTTCGGGCAGTGCAGGTGCGCACCGCCCGAAGCTGTTAGCTAGGGATCAATAGCTGGTTTTACAGGCTGGGTTGTCCCGGCTTGGCAACCCGATGGCTGCAAAGGCGTCGGGGGCAATGCCCAGCTGTTGGTTCACATTATCAACTTTTTGAACCATCTGCGTTGCCAATGTGCCGTTCTCCAGCTCAACAACCTCAGAGACGAAGTTGGCGCCAATGGCCTGACGGTTTCCATCCAGCGTGATCTTGCCGTTTGGAGCGTCGAGAGTCAGGTTGCTTAGGCAGCTGCGGAATGCTGCGTGACCGTCGGAAAGGTCTCCGCCAATCGCATCCATACACTGCATCGTCGCACTTGTGGCGTTATAGTAACCTGTTGCCAGAAGTGACGGCGAAGGGAAGCGTTGGTCAGGTTCGAATGCATCCTGATACGCTTTGACGTATGACTGCCATGCAGCGTTGTCCCATGTATCAGCCTGTGGGCCAGATGAAGGCGTTCCGATCAGCGCATCCTTTGCAGAACCTTCCGACGATAGAACTGTACCATCCACCATGATCGACCCACCAATCAAATTGGCGTCGCCGCCTGCTTGTTGGTACTGATTCAAGAAATTCACAGCGTCGCCGCCGCCCAATCCAAGGTAAATCGCGTCGACATCATCGGGCAATGCAGCGATGATTGATCCAAAGTCCTTTGTTCCCAAAGGTACCCAAAGACGTTCTGTGATTTCACCGCCTGCAGCACAGAATTCTGTCGCGAAACCAAAGACCTGCGTGTAGATGAACGAATAATCTTCACCGACTGTCGCAACAGACTTCCAGCCCTTTTCGTTAAAGACATAGTTGCCCAAGCCGCTGGACCATTGTGCGCCGTCCGTGTTGAACCGGAAGAAGTTATCTGATGGCGTTACGTATGTGGTTTCCATCGCGCCTGAGATCCCATTAAGGAACGTCGTTTGCGGCTGTGTTTTGGAATAGTCGCGGATTGCGATGCCTTCCGACCCCGAAAGCGGCCCAATCACAATATCAACACCGTCCTGCTCAACCAATTTTCGCGCGCCCCTCACGGCACTGTCGGGTGATGCGTCTGTTGACTGGATGATCAGTTCGAAATCACGTCCGCCAATTTTGTCGGCTCCGACCAAAGCTGTGCGCAGTCCGCGAACCCCGTCCTCGCCCAGCACAGTGTACGTTCCTTCAAGAGTAGCGAGCACGCCAATTTTCAATGGGCCGCCATGGCCGTCGGCCATGACAGAATGCGCACCGGCGACTGTCAGCGCTAAAACTGATAGTGATCCTAAAAGCGTCTTTTTCATTTGAATTCCTCCCAATTCATGGATGCGTCGTTTGCCTTGAATTGGCATCGGTGCGCACATGCGTCAGCGTTGCGCAAAAGGGCAGGATTTCTGATCACTGGAAGTGCGTTGGTGTACCTAAACGTCTACTTATTTGAAGTTTCGCTTCGTTTTTCAAACTTTCGAGTAAGTCCGAGTTGTGCGAAATAGAGAACGCTAAGGCTTGCAACAAACGAGAGCAGCATCATTGCGGCTTGCCAGTTTGGCGTGATTGCGTCGAGGCGCGACAAGAATTGCAACAATGCGCCGCAGAGGGCCAAAAAGATCACGTTCAGAACCTGCCCAATGGCCGGGTCGAACAGCAGATTGACCAATCGAAACCCTGCCAGTGTGATTATGAAGTTCGCCAACAGCTCTGTCGTTGAAATACAGCGGATCATGTTACCCAAGGTCTCGCCATCGGCCGTACAGCCATGCTCGCTTAACACCAGCATATACAGCTTAACCACCAGAGTGATCAGCAGCGCCAAACCAAGCAGTAGTTGGCAGACCATAACGACCACCCATGACGGTTTTCGAAACGCCGCGACAAAGGCCGCACTGGGGTCCGTATTTTGCTGTTCCATGGTGCCAATCGTTCCTGTCGTTTTAAGATCCAAGACCGTGTGAAATACGTTCGCACTGCGTAATATCAACAATTCCGTTTAGTTCGCAGAATTGGGGTTTGCCCAAAGTGGTAAGGATAAACGGTGACACTCGCGGTAGACTGATAGGTAAGGATTCCCCTGATATCCACATTCGTGACTGGTCCCGGTTATTGCGTGACTGCCAAGGGTGAAGCCCTGCACAGTCGATATCCGATAGTGCTTGGTGGTGCGTGATGTACACCATCGCTCAGATTGGCGTCACATAGCCGAGGGTCTTTTTTTCAGAGTTTGACTGTTACAGCCAGCAAGTGAAAGTCTCGCGTTTGGGCGTCAATGTTTCGCCCTGCATCAGTTTTACCATCGAGGGTTTTATGAAATCCAGCGGGCCTTGTTTGTATTTCGGTGCACCAAATGCAAGTAGATTGTCCAGCTGTGCCTTAATCATTTCTTGGTCTTGTCGGATGATCTGGTCATGGAACATCACCATTGCGCGCCCCTTGAGCCATGCGGGCAGTCGCCCCTTTGGTGTGGAAAAGATCGCAATTGCTTGTACATCATCCAAAGTTTGCGGCGAATAAACAGCCGTGATGAACAATTTAGGTCCATCTTTGCCAATGAAGCCCAACTGGCACGTTGTCGGACCGAAAAACCGACCAACCCCCTGAAGCCTTTGTCCTTCAAGCAATGCAGGCAGCCATCCGCGCCGACGTTCAGCCTCGTGATAGGTGCATTCGACATAGGTTTCGTGAATGACACGTTCGACTTCGACACGGACCCGCGTTGGATTGCGGCCAACAATGCGTGGATGCATCAAGTGGGGATGGGCAGGATCAAGCAAGTTTTCCATGCCATCAATCAGGCTGCCACGGTATTGTGTGGGCCAAATATGATGATCAAAATTTGTATCATTTACGGGGTAGGGCAAGGGCACGAAATCGCGCGGCGATGATCCAAGATTCGCGAACACCAGACCGTTTTCGACCCGTACTGGAACGGCCTGAGCGCAATGTTCCGGCGTCGGTTCTGATCCGGGCAATGTGCTGCACGTTCCGTCAGATTGGAACGCCCAACCATGATAGGGACAGACAATCGCGCCGTCTTGAACAAATCCATTGGACAGAGGCGCATTTCGATGCGGGCAACGATCTTCCAATACCGCCGGTCCGTCCTTACCGTCAAAGACGACAAGGGGGCGACCATGCAACAGACGCCGAATAGGTTTGCGCCGCAATTGTTTGACCGCGCATATAGGAAGCCATGAATTGTGGATCGATTGTGGGTAAGAGATCAAAGCTGATACCTCTTGAGAAGTGGAATGGCGACCTTATTGCCAATCAAACGCAGCACGGCGAAAGGCGCACGTCTAAGCGGTGGCAGATGGCGGATATAGAAAGCTGTGAATTCCATTTCCGCCGCGGCCCCACGGGTCATTTTGTACTGCGCCGCACCTGATGACATGTTGAATTCCAACTCATGACGGGCTGCATAACGGCTGCCTGCATGACACACCAAGCGATAAAGTCCCAGCGACCGATCCAATTGTGTGTTGTAGCCAATCAGCGGCATTGTCCCATGTCGTCCATTCTGATGCATGCCGCCAAACCCCTGAATTTGACCGCCTTTGTCGCGTAAAACGAGGTATCGGATCATTCCAATGGAATGGGTAAGCTTGATAAATTGTGGCGTATACACTGGATTGATACGGGAATATTTGTCGAGGTACAGCAGTTCGTACAAGTCCGCGATGCGCTGCGCATCCGCATCTGTCATTTCGGAAAGTTCATCATAATCGAAAGCGCCCAGTTGCCACAGCTTTTCATCGTTTCGGGCATCTCTGCGGGATAAACTGTCTTTGGCCACGTTTTGGGCCAGAAATACCTGCCGGCTCGGCAACATGATCCACCCCTCGTTCTCCAACGCCTTCATTAACTTGTCACTATGCTGACGCGTTAACGATCGTATTGCCAATAGATGCTGTGGAAACGCGCGCGTCATTTCATGGGTTTGCGTCGAGGTCAGGCTTGGATCAAGATCAACGGGTAGATTGGTGGACATCATCCAATTGTTGATGTGAACAATACGATCCACGTTGGAACGCAACAGCATAAGCCCAACCGTGTTGACCAACAGGTGTAAGAAAGGCACCAGAAACCGGTTCGGAAATCGCGCCAGTTCTTCCTTTGTGTACTCAATATATGCGACACGAAGGGAACACGTGAACGCAGACCCGCTGATGCCATCATTGATGGTCATCGGGACAAGGTGTTTGCCCCATCTGTGTTCCGAAACCTGAGTTTCCAAATTGTCGATAAACGGCTTTGGCCCGTCCTTCGCAAAGGCCGCGACAAACTTTTGTACGATCTGATTGCGCGCAGACCTTGTTTTCAATTCAACGGCTCGATTGTGCCTGCACGGATGCGGTAAATGACAGCTTTGTCTGTGGCCGTGAGGTGTTTGGACAACTCATCGTCTTCTTTGATCGCCTCGGAGGAGGGGAGATCGAGATCGTTCATGAATATGCGTTCGCAAAACTTGGCACCGGGTGCCGCGGATGCGATTATTCCGTTCCAGCAGGCGGCGTAAATGTCAGGGCCGGTATAGGATCCGAAATCAGACAAGGAAAACCCGTCGACCTCTTTTATGCCCAAGGTACCAAGATCTGCGAGCCCACCTTCGACGACGCGGAGTTTGGACAGACGTTTACGCACGATTTCGTAATTATCTAATCTTAAATGCGTTGGCAAAGCTTGGTCGGGGTCAATATGTCCACGAAAAATGAGTGTCGCGAAATCGCTGTCGCGGAACAGAAAGCTTGTTGAAGACCTTTCAAAATCTTGGGACAGGCGAAGACCAACAGCTTTAGGCCCGGGCAAAAACTCTCCTGCGGGTTCGCGCATGACCCATTGCCAGACCCACTTGCGCCCAATCATTTCGAGTGCGGTTTGCAGATGACTGTCATTGAATTTTAAGGCCCAAATACTGGCCTGTTCATCAAGGGTATTGGCATTCAAAAGGGCATCAATCGATCGTCCGCGAAACAATTTCAAAAACCGCGCGTTCCAAAGCAGCAGCTTTTCCCATTTGCCAGCATACCAAACGCCGGACGCGATAAGTCGTTGTTTTTGATCCCAATAAACCTGCATTTCCGGTGAGAGCCGATGGCGAAACTGGCGATACACCTTCATGCGGTCTTTACTGTGCGTGATCCCGATAAATGCCAGAAACTGAGCGTGTTCCAAGACCTCCATAGCGGCCATTTTCAGAAAAAGCAGCGCGTTCTGGGACGGATTGACGTCCAGCGCGATTACCTCATCGGCTTCTGACATCAACATGTCCAATGGACGTGTTCCGGAACCTGTCAGGCACACAACACGTGATGCCGCCGTCAATGCGGAGAGTTCGGTGTCGCCATCTTCGTTTGATGAAGAAAAGTTCAAATTCTGAAAAAAACTCAACGTGAACGCTCCGCTTATTACAATGATCGCCGTTTCTTCAAAGTGCCTGAATATTTTACAACAGTGAGTGAGGATCACATAGGGAATAGTCTGAAAAACGCGAAAACGGGCATGGGGGTCGCTAGTTGCTAAGGGAATTTGTATGACCAGACGACATCGTAGGGCTTAGTTGGTAAGACTTGTAATGAAATGGCAGGCGCAATACCGTGTGCGCCACATTGATGTGATCGCGTGCGTCCACCGGAAAAGGCTGAATGGCAAATGATTGATGTTTGATCGAAATAGTGCTGCCGGATGACACGGGATTATTCACAGTATCTGGCGCTGACAGGATCAAAGGCAATCCCTGCTCGCCAATTTTCACCTTTAGAAATGCTTGGTTGGCAGCCGTTCTTTAGTCACCAGATTGACCTTGAAACGAGCGCCGAAAATCCCCCGGTGCGTGTCATCGAGGTGCACAGAAATGGGTTGCATGTGGTGGGGGACGGCATCGACGTTGTGATCCCGTCAAGGCCAGAGGTAACCGTCGGTGATTGGTTGCAGTATGATCCCGAAAACCCCAGCAACAGCGCAGTTTTGGATCGAAAAAGTATTTTCGAACGAAAAGCACCGGGAACAGAACGCAGACGCCAGTTGATTGCAGCGAATGTGGACACGGTTTTCATCGTCTCTTCGTGCAACAAAGACTTTAACATTGCGCGACTTGAGCGGTTTGTTGTCTTGGCCTTCGAGGCGGACGTCACGCCGGTAATTTTGCTGACCAAGGCGGATTTATGTGAGGACCCGTCCAGTTTTGTTCTCTCTGCCCGCACCATATCTGACCGGGTGGTCGTCGACGCATTGAACGCCCTAAGCGATGAGCCAATTGCAAAACTCGCGCCGTGGTGCAAGCCTGGTCAAACGGTGGCGTTTTTAGGCTCGTCAGGCGTTGGAAAGTCGACTTTGGTGAATGCGTTGTTTAACGACGGTGTGGCTGAAACCGCCGCCGTCCGAGAAAACGACAGCAAAGGTCGTCACACAACGACAACGCGTCAGTTGCATTTCACATCTGATGGATGTGGTGTGTTGGATACACCCGGAATGCGCGAATTGCAGTTGACGGATGTGGAGTCTGGGATTGCGGATGTCTTTTCCGATCTGACGGACTTGGCGCACCAGTGCAAGTTTCGAGATTGTGGCCACGACACAGAACCCGGATGTGCAATAAAAGCGGCTTTGGCAGCAGGTCAGATCGATCCCGGTCGGCTTGCGCGCTGGACCAAATTGGCAACCGAAGATCGCTTCAATTCCATGTCTTTGTCTGAACGAAAAGCCGGCGACAGATCTCTGCATAAAGTTATCAAAGATATTCAGAGAAATAACAGGAAGTAGCGCCCAGTTTTTGTTAACTTCTGTGAGATTCTACAGGTGCGCAGGCCGCTTGTACGCCAGATTTATCTGACATGTGTGTGCCGTTTTTTACACCGGACTTGTGTGGAGAATTTGTCTTAGAAGCTTGAAAACAAGTTGTTTTTTTGAGGGCTAGGTTTCGCTTTTTGACAGCGTCAGCCGTCAGCGCAATTTCCATCGCTGCGTGACGGCGAGTATCTCAAATTAGCTCTAAAATTCACATTTTTTTGGAAGGTCGTCGGCTGTTATTTCTAGAGCATTTTGATGACCAAGTGTTTCTTGTTCGGTGTTAATCGGCTGTCAAGACTGTCGCGCTACTCCACTGGCAATTGAGTACCTGTGCCAGGCCAATTTTAGTGCGCACAAAGAAACTATGAGGATCTGAACGATGCAGTCTGCCGATTTAGTCAAATCCAAGGGGCTAAGGCTCAACAGTCTACTGGCGAAATGCACCGTTTTTTGCGGTGTCGTCGTAATGGCTGTCATTTTGGTTATTGAATATCGCGCGGGGCAGACCAAAACGACAATGGTTTCGGATGCCATTACAGCCCGAGCACTCGACACCACGAAGCTCATAGCGTTCCAGGTTGGCGGGTCGATAAAATTTGCCAATCAAGCTGCCGTGCAAGAGCTTGTCGCCGGGTTCCTCGAAGACGCAAAACCCGACGCTGAAGCCGTTCTTGTCGTAAAGTCTGATATGTCTACTTTGTTCCAGAGCGAAGGAGGCTTATTGCGTTTGAATGAGGCGACTGCGATTGCCAAACGGGCATTGGAATCCGGCAAAACAATGCAGTCGGATGATGGTTTGATGATCGCATCACCGGCTATGTTTGGGCAAGAAAGTGGTGCAGCTGGGGTTGTCGTGACGCAATGGACGGCGCAACATAAACTGGCAAATATGCGCAGCGACGAAGAAATGACACTCGTCATGGCCGCAATCGTTTCTATCGTCGCTCTGGCCGGTTTGGTGACTTTTCTATGGCGCTCAATGTCCAATCCACTTGTGCGTATCGAAGCTTCTATGGGGAAGATATCTGAAACCGATTACGAGTCGCCTGTTCCTTACACCAAACGTGGTGATGAGGTCGGGCAAATGGCACGACGGCTTGACCTCTTTCGCACCCAGCTTTCAGAAGCCAGAAACGCACAGTTAGAGGCCGCGTTTAAAGGGGCAGCCTTCGAAGGGTCAACGGCGCCAATGATGATTGTCGACGAAAAATTCATAGTTTCGTTCCTCAACCCTTCTAGTTCTGAAATGCTGGACGAAATGGCGACTGACCTAAAAGAGCTGTGGCCACGTGGCGACAATACACAGTGGATTGGTTCGAATTTGAGAGAAATGCGCCCCCTTGTAAAAGCCTTTGAAAGTATCCAGCAATCTGCCGAAGGAGCATTTCCGATTTCCGAGATTGTCCGGATCGGTGACAAGCATATCCAGATAAAAATGAACGCGGCATTGGATGATGCGGGAAAAATGATAGGTGCAGTTGTTCAATTCAGTGATCGAACCGAAGCCCAGAGAAATTCTGCATTGCTTGCTAGTTTAGATGACAACCAATTGCGCATCGATTTTGAGGCAAACGGATCGTGTCGAGCAGCGAATGAAAACGCGCTTAGACATTTTGGATCGTCGGAAAATATTACGCTGCAGTCTTTTCTGTCAGAAAAAGAAGATGCGGACAGAGTTGAACGCGCGGTCTTGAGCGGCGAGTCGGAAGCTGGGAAATACGATGTTAAAACAGATCATGGCGTCGTTGTGCTGGAAGGTGGCTTCGCATGCGTCATGGGCCCGGACGGTTTAATCGAACGTGTTATTTTCCTTGGAAATGACATAACTCTGGCAGAGAATACAAAAAGAGAAGCGCGCGCAAATCAGGCGAAAATTGCAGAAGAACAGTCAAAGGTAGTAGAGGGGCTTGGAACAGCTCTACAAAAACTTGCGGCGGGTAATCTGGATGCAGACATTTCTCAGGAATTTCCAAGTGACTATGAAATGCTGCGCAAAGACTTCAACGCAGCTGTATTGTCGTTGACCGATGCAATTGCTGCGGTCAGTCAAAACGCAGAGTCAATTCGAGGCGAAACATCGGAAATTTCGAGCGCAGCGGATGATTTGTCGCGTCGTACAGAAAAACAAGCCGCAACACTTGAGGAAACTGCGACTGCGCTTGATGAACTGACATCCTCGGTACGTTCAGCCTCATCTGGAGCGGATGCTGCTTCTGAAATGGCGGGAGAAGCCCAATCAAAAGCAGAAGAGGGAGGCGCTGTTGCCCGCGATGCTGTTGACGCTATGGACAGCATTAAGACGTCTTCGCAAGAAATTTCCAAGATCACTTCGGTCATCGATGACATCGCTTTTCAGACGAACTTGCTGGCTTTGAACGCAGGTGTTGAAGCTGCCCGGGCAGGGGAAGCGGGGCGTGGATTTGCCGTTGTTGCCACTGAGGTGCGCGCCTTGGCACAACGATCCTCAGATGCAGCGCGCGAAATCAATCAATTGATTTCAACCAGTGGTGACCAAGTCCGGGAAGGCGTGGATTTGGTGGACCGTACAGGAGCCGCGTTGTCAGCCATTGTAACTGCGGTCGCTGATATTACTGACCGCGTCGGTGAAATCGCGACATCAGCGCGCGAACAGGCTTCGGGATTGCAACAAATCAACGATGCTATGAATGAACTGGATACGGTAACCCAGCAAAATGCGGCTATGTTTGAAGAAACAACTGCTGCAAGTCACGCATTAACAGGCGAAGCGGACGCTCTTGGCCGTGCAATTGCTCGGTTTGAGCTGCCTAATTCGCCCCAATCGACCATTGTTGAAAAACCAAAGTCGCCAAGTAAACAGATTGAAGCTGCAAAACCCGCAGTCGCTTCTAAGGTCGCGCCTCCTGCGCCACGAAGCGCCGGGAACACTGCTCTTGCCATGGAGGTAGACATCGACAACGATACCGGGTGGGAAGAATTCTAGCCTTAATTGGGCAATTCTGATGACCTGCGCGGATCATAGAAAAACTGTTCAAGCGTCAAAGTACTCTAGTACAGGCGCTTGAAAGAACTAGTTGCTATCGTTGCCCTGCAAAACGCTCTGACCATTCAACTCTTTGTTCGTCGCTAATTTTTGCAAACAGATTGTCGGGAACCGTAAATGAACGTCCAGGAACCATTTCTGTCAAAGCTGACGCGGCATCCATAGGTAAATCCAGAGTTGCGAGACCTAAAGTATCTTGCAGTTGAGCTGCGGCTGTTGGGATAAACGGTGCTGACAAACGCGCATAGAGTGCAGTCAAGTTCAGAGCTAGTCGGATTTGCGCAGCGGCTTTTTCCTCATTTTCCTTGATCGTCGTCCAAGGTGCCTGCGCTTGAAGGTATTCGTTTCCGGCAACCCAAATGCCACGCAGTTCCTGTGCGGACTTACGAACTTCCATATTCTCCATCAGTGCATAATAAGTCGCGACCCGCTTGTTCAGGGTGTCGATGAGGTCGGTTTCTGCAGCTCCATAGCTGCCGCCTTCGGGAACGTGTTCCCCAAATTTCGACCGACAGAATTTGGTCACTCGGCTTACAAAATTGCCAAGAACATCCGCCAAATCCTTGTTCACACCTTGTTGGAATTGTTCCCAAGTAAACTCTGAATCCGAGCTTTCGGGGCAATTGGATAGCAGCCACCAACGCCAATAATCAGCGGGCAACACGTCCAGAGCCTGATCCATGAAAACGCCACGACCTTGGCTCGTGGAGAACTGGCCACCATCATAATTCAGATAGTTAAAGGATTTCAGGTGATCCACCATCTTCCAAGGTTCGCCGGATCCAAGGATTGTGGCCGGAAAGCTTAGCGTGTGAAATGGGACATTATCCTTGCCCATGAATTGAGTGTAATGGACATCCGACGCCCCAGCGTCGGTGCGCCACCATCGTTGCCAGTCTTCGCCCTTGCCTGCATCGGCCCATTCAACAGCGCACGCAATGTATTCGATCGGAGCATCGAACCAGACATAAAAAACCTTGTCTTCCATGCCAGGCCAATCGTCGTCACCGCGTTTAACCGGAACACCCCAATCTAGATCACGTGTTATCCCACGGTCTTGCAATCCATCACCGTCATGTAACCATTTTTTGGCGATGGACGTCGTCAAAATAGGCCAGTCAGTTTTGGAGTCGATCCATTTGTCCAGGTCGTCCTTGAGCGCGGATTGACGCAAATAAAGATGCTTTGTTTCGCGCACTTCAAGATCGGTGGACCCTGAGATTGCAGAGCGAGGGTCGATCAAATCTGTTGGATCAAGCTGTTTGGTGCAGTTTTCACATTGATCACCACGTGCGCGATCATATCCGCAATTTGGGCAGGTTCCCTCGATATAACGATCAGGCAGGAACCGACCATCGGCATGCGAATAGACCTGTTTTTCCGAAACTTCGCGGATCAATCCAGCATCAGCCAATCGCCCGGCGAAATGTTGTGTAAGTTTGCGGTTCTGAGGCGACGATGATCGCCCAAAATGGTCAAATGACAGCCCAAATCCATCCGCAATTTTTGACTGGATGTCGTGCATTTCGGCACAGTAATCTGCGACGTCTTTTCCGGCTTTGGCCGCCGCCAATTCCGCGGGTGTTCCATGTTCATCGGTCGCGCATAGGAACAGAACCTCGTTTCCGCGCGCACGTTGAAACCGCGCATAAAGATCCGCCGGCAATTGCGAGCCGATGAGGTTTCCGAGATGTTTGATCCCGTTGATATACGGAATTGCTGACGTAATGAGATGGCGTGCCATGTTCGTCTATCTGTTTGATCGCATTTCAGGCGATGTAGCCTGTCTGTCCAGTAAGGGCCATGGTCAATTGTGATTTTAGCGTTTTTCGTCTGATGCAAAGTCATGTGTGTTCGTACTCGACATTTTGGAATCGTTTTTGTTTTGACGGGCGTGTGAACGTTGTAACAGGTTGTTCCTGCCCGAATGTTCCGGATGTCTTGTCACGTAAGGGCGGCCGTATTGGTCAGGCGTGGTAGAGACCCCGCATCGAGTTGTTCCAGAAGCCAATGCGCTTGTGGGGCCGTGCGGGCACGCAGACGATCAAGGCGCCATTGTCCGGCGCGGGTGGCATGATTTGGAGTAAGTTGCCAACGTGTTTCCACACCGGGTGCCCCTCCGGTGCCGGATGTCAAAAGCAACCCAATTGGCGACACGCCGATGCCTTCGCGGGCACCGGTTTCAGCAGCAAGGTGCATGCGGCGAATTTGCGTCAGGTTGGGCAAGCCGGGTAATTCTGCGACAGCCAATGCAATGGCGCCGGCACGCAGAATTTCCTCCATGCACCACAAGATATCTTCAGGACGACGAGGGGTAACTCGGATCAGGCGAGATGGATGTATCAGCTGGCTGAGACCGCAGGGGTTGAGCATGTTGCGTCCCCATTCCGGGGCAATCCAAATCACTGGACCGGTCGTTTGTGCTGCAACCCAAACGGCAAATCGGGTCCGCGCTGCGCCACACACTTCGTGTACACGGGCAAGCGGCAGGCGCAATTCCGGCACATCAGGCAGAAGCAACAAAGCTGGAGCCGCACGTGTTGGAGCGCGTTTCAATAAAGGGTCGAGCGATGACATGAGGAAATGTTACTGTGTTCTCTTTTTGTTCTCAACCGATGTATAGGAAATTAACTTGCACGTCATGTCTGCAAAGCTAAGGTCCAGCAAAAGCAGACCAGAGAGGAAAGCATGGAATTGAAGAAACTCGGTCAGACCGATATTGAAGTCTCGACATTGTGCCTTGGATCAATGACCTGGGGAAGCCAGAATACAGCCGAAGAAGCACATGAGCAAATTGACATGGCGCTTGATGCGGGTGTTAATTTTGTCGATACGGCGGAAATGTATCCGGTCAATCCAATTCGCGAAGAAACGATAGGCCGGACAGAGCGCATTATCGGTTTGTGGATCGAAGATCGTGGACACCGAGATGACGTCGTTATCGCGACGAAACATGCAGGCGAAGGTTTGCAATATGTTCGTGAAGGCGCGCCGATAACTGCCGAGACCATTCCACAGCAAGTTGAAGATTCCTTGCGTCGAATGAAAACCGATTACATTGATCTCTATCAATTTCACTGGCCCAATCGCGGAAGCTATATGTTTCGCAAAAACTGGAATTACGACCCGTCCGGTGGGTGCAAAGCAGACATTATCCAAAACATGGAAGACTGCTTGGGTGCGTTGCAAGATGAGGTGAAGCGGGGGACGATTCGCGCCTTCGGGCTGTCCAACGAAAGCGCTTGGGGTACCGCCCAATGGTTGGCCGCAGCGGAACGAACAGGTGGATTGCGTGTCGCATCGGTACAGAATGAATATTCTTTGCTTTGTCGTCACTTTGACACTGATATGGCAGAGTTAAGCGTGCATGAAAACGTTGGATTGTTGGCGTTTTCACCATTGGGCGCTGGATTCTTGACCGGCAAGTATCAAAACGGAAAAGTCCCTGTTGGCAGTCGCATGGATCTGAACGCAGACATGGGCGGTCGCAAAACGTCCCGTGTATTCGACGCGGTTACTGGGTATTTGAATGTCGCTGCGAAACACGGTTTGGATCCGGTGCAAATGTCGTTGGCTTGGTGCTTGACGCGTCCATTTATGTGTTCGGCAATATTTGGCGCGACAAGCATGGAACAGCTCGAATTGGCGCTTGGCGCAGCTGAATTAACGCTTTCGGATGACGTGCTGAACGACTTAAACAAGATGCATCGGGCGAACCCAATGCCATATTGACCTCAAGACGGTCGTTTTCGTACTACCAACTTTCTGAGTTCCGGTGTTCTCTGCCCGAAACAGGGAGGAGTCGGCCATGCCGCTAACCATGAACCGCGATGTCTTTATTACTTGTGCCGTAACTGGATCAGGAGGCACGCAAGATCGCAGCCCCAAAGTTCCAAGGTCGCCCGCGCAAATTGCCGATAGCGCGATTGCTGCGGCCAAGGCCGGTGCGGCTGTGGTGCATTGCCATGTCCGCGACCCCGAGACGGGCGCGCCAAGTCGCGACCTAAGCTATTATCGCGAAGTCACTGACCGGATACGCGAAGCAGATGTTGATGTCGTCCTGAACCTGACCGCTGGCATGGGCGGAGACATGGTGTTTGGTGGTGCAACCCATCCGTTGCCATTGACCGATGGCACTGACATGGTTGGCGCTGCAGAACGCGTTGCACATATTGCAGAGTGTTTGCCCGAGATCTGTACATTGGATTGCGGCACAATGAACTTTGCCGAAGCAGATTACGTGATGACCAACACGCCCGGCATGTTGCAGACTATGGGGCGCATGATGACGGAACTTGGGGTCAAACCTGAGATCGAAGCATTCGACACCGGCCATCTTTGGTACGCCAAGCAACTGGTCGCGGACGGAGTGTTGGAAAGCCCGGCATTGGTGCAACTGTGCATGGGGGTACCATGGGGTGCACCTGATGACCTGAACACGTTCATGGCCATGGTGAACAATTTACCTGATGACTGGAATTTTAGTGCTTTTGCGTTGGGGCGCAATCAGATGGCTTATGTCGCGGCGGCAGTTCTGGCTGGGGGTAATGTGCGTGTTGGTCTGGAAGACAACCTGTGGCTCGACAAAGGTGTGTTGGCGGAAAACTGGCAACTGGTCGAACGTGCAAAGGGCATTATTGAAAGCATGGGTGCACGCGTGATTGGACCGGAAGAGGTTCGCCAGAAATTGGAATTGACCAAACGCGCACCCGTTTGATTGCAAGAAAGGGCGAGCCAATGCGAATTCTTGTGTATGGCGATAGCAACACGTTTGGGACAGGTCCAATGGCAACCCTGTCCGACGATCCGATTTTTTCAAAGTCCGAACGATGGGCGGGTGTCATGGCGGACCAGTTGGGCGCGGATGTCGATGTGATCGTCGAAGGATTGCCGGGGCGCACAACGGTATTTGATGATCCAACCGAAGGTGCATACCGCAACGGGCTCCGCACTCTGAAAGCTATTTTGATGTCGCATCGACCCATCGATTTGCTGATCCTGAAACTTGGAACCAATGACACACAACACCGGTACAATCTTGGACCACAAGACATCGCTATGGGGTGCGCGCGTTTGGTGAAAGACGCCGTGCAGTTGGACGTCGTTGACCGTATTCTTGTGATTTGCCCAGCACCGGTACGTGAACGGGGCGATCTGGCTGAGGTTTTTAAGGGTGCTGAACAGCGCTGTGTTGGGTTATCGGAACAGATGGAGCGTTTTGCGTCAGAAAATGGAGCGGAATTTTTGGATGCTGCGGCCCATGTTTCTGTGGATGACCTTGACGGTGTGCATCTGAGCGCGGAGAGCCACAAAATTCTGGGTCGGGTTGTCGCGCAAAAAGTGCAGGAGATCATGTCATGAAGACAGCGGCAATTATTGGCGGGGGCGTAATCGGAGGCGGTTGGGCTGCGCGGTTCTTGATGAACGGGTGGAACGTGCATGTGTTTGACCCTGACCCACAAGCTCCGGCAATTTTGGACGAAGTGATTGGGCGCGCGCGGTCGGCTTTGCCCGGTTTGCTGGATGTCGCATTGCCTGAAGAAGGTACGTTAAGCTTTAAGTCGTCGATGCAAGATGCGGTCGAAGGCGCGCAATGGGTTCAGGAAAGCGTTCCTGAACGTTTGGAGCTGAAACACAAAGTCTATGCGGACTTAATCGAAGCCATGCCAGGAACTGCTGTTTTGGCGTCGTCCACATCTGGCTTTAAACCATCGCAGTTGAATGACGAAGGCGCACGCGTGATCGTCGCGCATCCGTTCAACCCGGTTTATCTGATGCCCTTGGTCGAGCTTGTTGGGGAAACGGGCCATTGTGACCGTGCCGCGGAAATTCTAACAGGCATTGGAATGTACCCCCTGAAAGTGCGCAAGGAAATCGACGCACATATCGCCGACAGGTTTCTTGAAGCGGTTTGGCGCGAAGCTTTGTGGTTGGTCAAGGATGGTGTGGCCACAACCGAAGAAATCGATGAATCGATCCGCATGGGATTTGGTATTCGCTGGGCACAGATGGGATTATTTGAAACCTATCGCACGGCGGGCGGAAATGCGGGAATGCGCCATTTCATGGAGCAATTTGGCCCTGCGCTGCAATGGCCATGGACCAAGTTGATGGACGTCCCTGAATTCACAGACGAGTTAGTGGATTTGATTGCGTCACAGTCCGATGCGCAATCCGGTCACATGAGTATATCTGAGCTGTTGGACGCACGAGACAAAAACCTTGTCGCTTTGCTGCGGGCACTCAAGTACCGAGATTTCGGCGCTGGGGCTGTGTTGAATACACAGGAAAAACAATTGCGGTCGGGGCATATGTTGGGGGCCATGGCCAGTGATCTTGAGGAAGTTAACGCTCCGATCCTAACGTATAGACGCGCGATACCTTTGGATTGGACCGATTATAATGGGCACATGAACGAGGCCAAGTACTTGCAGGCTTTTGGTGATGCAACGGATCGGTTCATGGAAATGGTTGGATGTGACGCAGATTATATTTCAAAGGGCGGCAGCTATTTCACAGCAGAAACGCATATCCGCCATTTGGATGAAGTGCATGCAGGGGCAATAATCGAGGTGCATACGCAGGTTCTGCAAGGGCAGGGTAAGAAGATGCATGTTTATCACGAGATGCGCTCAGAGGATCGCATTTTGGCGACTGGTGAGCATTTCCTTTTGCACGTGAGCCTGGAAACCCGCCGCCCTAGTGATCCATCAACTGCGATTTGCAGGGCCTTGGAACGCATTTCATCAGCGCATGCCTGTTTGCCGTATCCCGAAGGTGCAGGGCGTGCCGTTGGGCAGCGGCCATAGTACGATGCGGAACGTGCGGGTCTGTTTGGCTTTGAAAAGCCAAATGCGCCCGCCCGCCGCCCCTTCCAATATTCGCACCGAATTTTGTTGCAAGAAATGGACGGCAATCGCTTTGGTCAGTTGAGTTCGTAGGAAAGCAGCGTTGATAGGTTTGCCGGTTGTCTTTTGGATCGGCTGAAAGAACCCGTGTAAGTTGCGGCGCGTTCACAAAGTCGAATTTTCTTCTGGGATGATTGTTCGGTCAAAATTGAATCAAACCTTGATCTTGAGACCTAAGTTGGAAGAAGAATTGAAGTCGCTTAATAGGATGTGCGCCGAAAAACCATACTGCTGCGAATGGCCAGCTTTGCTGTCGTGATGTGGTTTGATTTGGTATTCGCTGCTGTAACTGGCCTATAGCGTCAGCCCTTTTCAGGCCGGATTGCTTTGCATCTTGGCGATGGTTACGCATTCATCCTTGTCATATGAGGTTGCGTACAGTCATTCATTTCATTCATCGCGTGCTTCGTCGGCGTTTGTTGTAGTCAGTCCGGGACCGTTCATTCCCTTTTTCAGAATTCGCGATAAACGTCTTGGGCATCATCGGGTTGCGCGATTAGGCGGGCTTTGACGATGATCCAGAAACCAATTATTTGGATCCGACCGTCTGGTTCGTATTACTTGGTTTGCGCTTATTGAGCCTTGTCCATTTCGAAAATCTACACGTTTCTTGAACATCAAGCCCACGAGATAGTCAGTGGACCTACTGTGATCATCGAAGATCGTGGTTTTTTGGCGCTATTGTTCCTGAATAATAGATTGCACGTTATCCACCAAATGCTCTCGCGGGTGGCTTGGTTCCGGTTGCCACGTTTGTGTCGAAACAACCGGGAACTATGTCAGTCACGCAACGGGGAACGCGTGTGTCAAATATTTTGGGCACATTTGTTCCGCGCCAAAGACACTGTTTGGCATCCTCTCTGGCCATCTCAATAGTCACCTGCGATAGGGGATTATGAACCTCTGGATTACCCTTTCCTTAGCCGCTGCATTCTTTCAGACGTTGCGGTTTATGCTGCAACGGCAACTATCGTTAAACACGCTGTCTGCCAGTGGCACGACATTTGCACGGTTTTTGTATTCGGCACCTATCGTAGCTGTTTTGCTTGCGATTTACCTGAACACTTCTCAGCAAGCTGTGCCCAATCTGGGTCTAAAGTTCTGGGTTCATGGTGCTGTGGGTGGGGTGGCGCAAATCTTGGCGACAGTTGCATTGGTTTTGGTGTTCAAGGCGCGCAATTTTGCAGTCGGCGTCACATTTGCAAAAACCGAAGTGATGTTGTCCGTGGTGACTGGGTTGGTGTTCCTTGGCGATGTAGTCAACGGGATCGGGTTTGTCGCAATTGGGATCGGGCTTTGGGGTGTTTTGCTGCTGTCTGTTCCACCGGATGCGGGGCGTTTTCGTCTAAAGGATATGATGAATCGCGCTGCGTTGCTTGGGTTATCGTCCGGTGCATTGTTCGCTGTTTCGGCTGTCATGTACCGGGGGGCGTCGCTTGCTGTTGATTTGGACGATCCACTGGCGCGGGCGGGGGTAACATTGTCTGCGGTGACGGCAATGCAAATGTCGGCGATGGCGGTGTGGTTGAAACTACGCGAGCCGGGGCAGATCAGCGCGGTATGGGGCGCACGTAATGTGGCGCTTTGGGTTGGGGTATTGTCCATGGCGGGATCGTTTTGTTGGTTCACCGCCTTCACATTGCAAAATGCAGCCTATGTAAAAGCAGTCGGGCAGGTGGAGTTGATCCTGAGCCTTGTGGCGTCGTTGATCGTGTTTCGCGAACGTATTTCACGCCGCGAATGGATCGGAATGGGGATCTTGATGATTTCGATCCTAACATTGGTCCTGACAATCTCGGGTTAATCCCCCGTCTGTGCAGTCCCGTATAGACGTAAGAACAAGCTCGATTCGTCCGTGTTCTTGAAATACGGAACGGAGGTTGGGGCGGTTGGGTCTGAGACGCGCGCTTCGATCTCGGCCAAGACGACTTCGGTGATGAAAGGCATGTCAAAGCCGCGCGCTTGGGTCAGGGGCACCCATTGAAGGTGGCTAAGCTCGTCTTCAGCCTGTGAAAAATCATCGAGATCAGAAGTTAATTCATTAGCGTCCACCAGAAAGAACCGAGCGTCAAAGCGGCGGGGCCGACCGGGTGGAGTGAGCGCACGAAACACGTATTGCAGCCCAGAGGGATCCGGTAGGTGGCCAGATTGTGCAAAGCTTTGCCAGCTTCCGGACGGGGCCGAAGGCCATTGCCGTTTTACACCAAGGATTTGACCAGTTTCTTCAAATAATTCGCGAATTGCAGCAACGGCCAACGCATGCGGCGTGATCACTGGTGCGTCTGGATTGAGGTCGTCCAAAAGGCGGGTATCGCACGGGGCCGATATGGGAACCGCCAAAGGCACATCAGCGTCGCTGGCATCAACCGCTCCGCCGGGAAAGACGAACTTGTTGGGCATGAACGCTGCTTTTGCCCCACGCTGCCCCATCAGAATCCGTGGATTGCTGTGACGGTCCCGTAGGACAATAACTGTCGCTGCATTCCGGATGGCTGTTTTATCAACGTTCGTCATTCAGACGCTCTCCTGTTGGCGGAACCAAACGAAGAGTAATCCTAAAAGCCGTGCATCCCACGTGCCCATTGGAATCCGATCACAGCCCCTTTTAGACGTGGCAGAAGGTAAAGCGAGAGCGCGACAGAGCCAACAGCAAAGATTGTGAACAAGACAAGTGGGTCAGGACGCCATGTTACAAATGAATAATGCAACACAGGAATGATCAAATGGCCCACAAGCAATATGGTCAGATACGCAGGTCCATCGTCAGCACGGTGGTGATGAAATTCTTGCCGACACACTGGGCAATTATCACGTACTTTCAGATAGCCACGCAACAACGGCCCTTGTCCACATTTGGGACACCGGCGGCGCCATCCATTAAGAAGCGCACGTTTTAGCGGTCTTTCGCTTGTGTCCGCATCTTCTAACGGGCTGTCTGCGGTCGAATCTGACATGACAACAACATCTCTCTGCTTTGAGCCGCTTCATCACGGCGCTCAATCAATATGGGGGAGGGGGGGCACTTGAGTAAGGGTACGGATTGTCCTTGCGGCGGGATGTCACGGTTTGTCGAAAAAAAGTCCGACGGAAAATTTTGAAGGCTCCGTATCAGAGGCATCGCAAAGACAAGTTGTCAAAGTAAATGAGGAGAGAGCGATGCTGAGCAAAGATATTTTGAGCACGACCACATTGATTGTGGCGATTGGCTTGGCCGGTTTGGCCCATGCGAATGAAAACAAAGGAGATCGCCCCGATCGCCCTGACCGGGCAGAAGTCTTCCAGACGCTGGATGCGGACGGAAATGGCGAAATCTCGCAAGAAGAACTGGTGGCCCGTGGTGCAGATCGCTTCAACCAAGCTGATACAAACGGAGATGGCCAATTAAGTGCGGAAGAAATCACCGCCAGCCGGCAAAAACAATCAGATCGGCGTACAACACGTATGATTGAACGTCTAGATACGGATAAGGATGGCCAATTGAGCCAATCTGAAGTCCAAGGACGTCGTGATCCGGCCAAGATGTTGGCCAAGTTGGATACCGACGAAAGCGGAGGAATTTCGCAAGAGGAATTCGAAAAGGCCCGCCATCACCGTGGACACGGTAAAAGACGAGGCGAATAAGCACCACGAGCAGTGCGTTAGGCGTGTCGGGCTTGAACAGTTCGGCGCGTCGCGTCAATTTCTCGGGAATGTCGATGCCATATGATGACTCTTTGAGCGTACCAGATGATATCTTGCTGCAACGTTATGTGGCTGGGGATCGTTCTGCGGCGCACACGCTGACGACGCGGCTGACGCCCGTGGTATTCGCGCAAGCGTATCGCGCATTGGGCAATCAAGCGGACGCAGAAGACGTCGCGCAAGACGCCTTGATGCGGTTGTGGCGCCATGCGCCGGATTGGCGGATTGGAGAAGCGAAAGTGACCACTTGGCTTTATCGTGTGACGGCAAATTTATGCACGGACAAATTGCGCAAACGTGTGCGATCCGGGCCGCCCTTGGATGAAATCGCGGAACCTACTGATCCTGCGCCCAGTGTCGAAACAACGCTGCAAAACCGAGCGCGCCGGACCGCTTTGGAAGATGCGTTGGACGAGCTGCCTGAACGACAGCGAGAGGCCGTCGTGCTGCGTCACCTCGAAGAGTTAAACAACCCGGATATTGCAAGTCGCCTAGATATCAGTGTTGAGGCGGTTGAAAGTTTGCTCTCGCGTGGAAAGCGAGCGTTGAAATCTGCATTGGCAAGCAGGAAGGGATCATTGGGGTATGAAAATGACTGAACGTGATGATGTTGAATTGGATACCCTTTTGTCTGGGATGAAACCGCCGGAACCATCTTCCGACCTGATGTCGCGTGTCTTGGCGGATGCGTATGAAATGCAACCGGCTCCTCCTGCAGATGCAATGGTTCCGCCGCGAGCTAACAGCTGGCAAAGCTTTCTCGGAGTATTTGGCGGCTGGAGCGGGCTGGGAGGTTTGGCGTTTGCAGCAAGTGTTGGATTTGTGGTCGGGTTGTCGCCACCGGATGTGCTGACGACACCGCTGGAAGTCGTATTGGGACCGGATTTAACGGAAACCTACGAAGGCACATCAGACAGTTTCGGCTTTGGCTGGGCGTTTGAAGAAGGATAAGTGCAATGGTCGATACAACAAAAGACAACAAACCGCGCACAGCGAAATGGGTCAAGGTTTTGCTTGGTGTGTCCTTGGCATCGAACCTCGCAATCGTTGGGCTGGTTGCTGGCGCATTCTCTAAGAACCCGCGCTTTGGACAAGGCGGAGGTGTCGCACGATATGCGATGCCATATGTCATTGCCTTGACCAAAGAGGATCGGCGCAGCGTGTTCCAAGCCATGCGAAATGGTGCAAGCATCGGTCAGTTTCCTGCCCGCGAGGAACGGCGCAAATTGTACGAAGAAATGCTAACCGTGATCGCAGCTGAGCCACTGGAATTGGACAAGGTTCAAGCCATTCTGGAACGCCAAACTCAAACAGCTCTTGTTGCACAAGACGCAGCGCAAGCCGCGTGGTTGGAACAAATTTCAACATACGACGCAGCAGAGCGTCGCGCATACGCAGATCGTGTCAGAGACGTTTTGAAGCGTGGTCCGCGACGTAAAGGCGGCGAAAAATAGGCGTGTTGCGCTGGACGTTTTTATCTAGTGGCTTCGAAAATGGTGCTGCGTTGACCGGCTGGTTAAGCCGCTGGTCGGGCCAGACGCACACGATTGCGACCTTTTTCTTTCGCACTGTACAATGCTTCGTCAGCGCGCGCGATTAGTCCATTGGGCGAAATCGGATCTGTGTGCTTAAATTCCTTGGATGTTGGGTCGTATACTGTCAGGCCAATCGAAATGCTGACATTGATCCGTTCAGCACCACCGGGAAGGTCGTAGGGCG
The DNA here is from genome assembly GCA_039984715.1 of Paracoccaceae bacterium. Classification (GTDB taxonomy): domain Bacteria; phylum Pseudomonadota; class Alphaproteobacteria; order Rhodobacterales; family Rhodobacteraceae; genus JABSSA01. Next base: position 95,230 of record JBDWUA010000016.1, read on the forward strand.
TGTCGTAGATCAAGGAACACAAACGCATTGCTGCTTTTCGTGCATTGGGCAAACTGGCATTGGGTAGAACGACCAAAAATTCTTCACCACCAATTCGTGCAACCAAGTCGACCGCTCGCAAATTTTCACGCAAACGATGGGCTGTTTCCACAAGGACGACATCGCCCGCGGCGTGGCCAAATTGATCGTTTATCCGTTTGAAAAAATCCATATCGGCCAACATCACTGCCAATGGTTTCCCAGACCGTTCCGCACGTTCAACAAGACGCGATAGGTGTGGCAATGCATATCGGCGATTGTGCAATCCGGTCAATGGATCGCAAACGGCCGCTTCCAGCCCGGATTGCAATGTTGTTCGCAACTGATCGGCCTGTCTTTTGCGCTTAAGCAAAGCTTGCAGCCGCAAACAGGTTTCTTCGATAGGCGTGTTCAACTGGATCAGGTCATTCGCGCCCATATCAAGAGCATGCGAGGCAAGGTCGACGTCGGGTTCAGTTTGCATGACAAACATTGCGGCATTGCGGGATGCGCGGTGGCATCGCAAGGCGGACATCAGACGCAACATGTCTGGAACACCTGATTTTCCGAAAACAATTACATACGCATCCGTATCTTTTTTGCCAGACAGGGCAGCCGCGCCCCCTTGGCCGATTTGAAAATTCACGTCGGGCAAGCTTGCGCGCAATTTTTTGGACAGGTCATTAAGCGCATTGTGGTCTACGCCAACAATGGAAACTGTTTGTGTCCCTTCAAAGGTCGCAGATGCTTCTGCAAACCCCAATGCCCGCGTTGTGTCGTCCCGCAATTGCCATTCGGAATCGGATGTTGCAGCTCGAACTTGCGTTCTTATGCGAGCTAACAACAATGTTTCATCAATGGGCCGACTTACGACGTCTTCTGCCCCGGCCTTTAGGATTTCGATACGTTCATCGGGTTTATTCGTCTCGCAAATGACTATGACTGGCGGGCGCGCGGAGCCTTTGGATTTATCAAGCGCCGAAATTAACTGGATCGCATCGCCATCAGGCAGACGGGAGGCACATAAAATCAGTTCAGGACATTCATTTGACGTTACTTGTAGGGCTTCGGCAAAACTTGCCGCTTGATTAACGTCGAATTGGGCAGCGCCAAGCTTGGCGCGTAGGGCGATGCGGTTAGTGACAATCTGATCAACAATCAGGATCTTGCCTAGCATGCACCATTCCTTTCAGATTGAACAAATTCTGTGTTTTGCTTTTGCGCCTTGTAAGGTTAACAAAGCGTTTCAAAGTTCTGGAGATTTGATCACATCATGAAGATGACGCAAACTTCCGCCGAAGTGCTCGGATTAAAGGCGCTGAGTTGGCTTGCGGGCAATGAGGAGCTGTGTCCAATATTCTTGGGCGCCAGCGGTGCCAGTCAAGACGATTTGCGTGAGAATGCCTCCGATCCAGTTTTCCTGGGACATGTCTTGGATTTTGTCATGATGGATGACGCTTGGGTTGTTCAGTTTTGCGATTCCAATGCTTGCGCTTACACGGACCCGATGATGGCGCGCCAAATGCTGCCGGGCGGAGGAGCAGTGCATTGGACTTAAACGTGCGTGGGATTGTGTTTGATAAAGACGGGACGCTTTTTGATTTTGGGGCGACTTGGGAGACGTGGGCAGAAAGCTTTTTGCTGCGGGCCACAAAAGGGGATCGTACGCGCGCAAAGGACGTTGGCCATGCCGTCGGTTTCAATTTGACCACGGGTCGCTATTCACCTTCGTCTATTGTTATAGCGGGCACCGCCGAGGAAGTTGCGGAAGCGTTCGCCCCGCATTTCCCAGAATTTGATACGGCGGAGGTTCTGAATATGTTGAACTCCGAAGCAGAGGATACGTCTCAAGTGGAAGCCGTCCCGCTTGACCCATTTCTGTCAAACTTAACACAACGCGGTATCAAGCTGGGCGTTGCGACCAATGACGGAATAAACCCGGCGATGGCGCATTTGAAATCTGCGGGGATCATTGGGCATTTCAAATTCATTGCAGGATATGACAGCGGGCACGGTGGAAAACCCGAACCGGGCCAACTGCTGGCTTTTTGCAAACATACAAAACTGGCCGCCAAAGACTGCGTCATGGTCGGTGACAGTTTGCATGATTTACGCGCGGGGCGCGCCGCAGGAATGCACACGATTGGCGTTCTAACTGGAGTCGCGGGAGCTGATGACCTTGCTCCCTATGCGGACGTGGTCATGCCAGACATTGGGCATATTCTTGCATGGCTAGATGAGCAGTCGACCGGCGAAAGTTAGATAAAACGACGTTTGTTGTCGCAAAGGAATAGGCAGTAGATTGGCTACGTGTGTGTTCTTGGTTGAATCCTTGCGCCAAGATAGGGTGCACGTCATTCCTTACGTCGCAATGCATGAACTCCCGACGACGTTTGGTTGCACTTGGCACGAAGGAATCATGGTTTGATGGTAACATCGTTTACCGTGGCGGGGATCATGGCACCGGTGACGATGATGGTCGCAGTGGCCCAGCCCATTGCAGAAATATTATGCGCTGTTTTTAGTTCAAGTGCTGCGTTTCTATGGCCTGCCAATGTGAGCTTCGGGCGTTTGTTCCGCAAATGTCTCGGTTAGTTACGGGGTAGTTTGATCACCAGCCTCGAAAAATTCGTCATGGATTGCGAAATACTTAAACGAATTCAGCAATACATGGATCCACCTACATGCACCATTGGGCCCGGCGAAACTACACTGGGCGCAACAGAAGAGGTTGGAACCACTCGGGTTTCCTTGGGACACATCCTGCATAGAGTCGCTATACGGTAGCGTATTGCCTGCCAATCCTAAGCGGCTGGAAGAATTTTGAGGTATAGGACGTCACAGGTAATATCTGGACACCAGGACGCGCGCAGTTGGTATGTCGAGGACATCTTGCCAATTTCGACATACTTCCAATGGAAGAAGACATAAGCGAAGAATTGGGGGAATTTGTCAAACGACGCAATGCAAAAGGCGGTGCATCGACCAAGTTTTGACCAAGGAACTGGCTTGGCGTTTGTTATTCCTTAACAATAAATCGGGCATTGTGCGTGCGAAGGGGTGCAAGGAAACACATGCACGGATTAATGAACTGCGCGATCCAAAGCTTCGTAAGCGATACGTATGGTGCGCAAAAATGGTTGGAAATCACGCGTGAAGCTGATCTCGATTTTGTCGAGTTTGAAGCTATGCTTATGTACGATGACGTATTGACCGAAACTATTCTAAATGCGTCCGCAAAGCTTTTGGAACGTCCACGGTTTGACGTGATGGAAGACATCGGAACCTATCTTGTCAGTAATCCCAAAGTAGAATCACTTCGACGTTTGTTGCGATTTGGCGGCGTAAATTTCACCGATTTTTTGCATTCGTTGGACGAACTTCCCGATCGTGCTCGCCTTGCTGTTTCTGATTTGAACCTTCCTAGATTGGAAGTACGCGAACAAAATCGCAGTCATTTCACTTTGGATTGCGAAAGCCCGATTGAAGGGTATGGATATGTATTGATGGGCGTGTTGAGGACTATGGCGGATGATTACGGCGCTTTGGCACTGCTGGAACACCGCGGTGGTGGATTGGGACGCGAAACGATTGATATAACGCTTGTCGAAACTGAGTTCGCAGCAGGCAGAAGCTTTGAACTCGGGGTTCCCCAGTCATGACGGACATTCAAGTAGTTACGGAAGTTTTAGACACATTTTGCCCAATGCACTTGGTACTAAGTAAATCTGGACATATCATCCATTGCGGGCCGACATTGGCAAAGCTTCGAGATAAGTCATTGATTGGGAGGCGATTTTTAGAGGTCTTCTCTCTGAAAAGCCCCCGCGGAATGTCATCTGTCCAAGAAATGATGTCTAACAAGGGCGTCAAACTGAAACTACAGTTCCATGACAATCCAAAAACGGAACTGAAGGGCGTCCCGATGCAGGGGTTCCAAGACGGTGAACTGGTCATCAATCTGTCATTTGGCATTTCTATCGTTGATGGCGTGCGGGATTACGCGTTGACCAGCGCGGATTTCGCGGCAACCGATCTGACAGTTGAAATGCTATATCTGGTCGAGGCAAAATCTGCTGCGATGGAAGCGTCTCGGAAGCTGAATTTGCGGCTGCAAGGCGCAAAAATTGCAGCAGAAGAACAAGCGTTCACAGACACGTTGACGGGTTTGAAAAACAGACGCGCCATGGATCATATTCTCAACAGGTATTCGCAATGGGAAACTTGTTTTTCGGTGATGCAGGTTGATCTGGACTGGTTCAAGGCGGTTAACGATACTTTGGGCCATGCGGCAGGCGACCATGTATTGCAAACAGTCGCGCGAATTATGGTCGAAGAAACGCGTGAAAACGATACTGTTGTCCGTGACGGAGGGGATGAGTTTTCGATCATTCTGCCGGAAACGCATGATACGCAGATCTTAAGCCGTATCTCTGAACGAATAATAACTCGATTGTCGACGCCAATTCCCTATCAAGGTGACACTTGTCGGATTTCGGCCAGTGTTGGCATAGCTTTGTTTGACCCCGACTTGGACGACATCATCGAAACCGTTTTGGAAAATGCAGATATTGCTTTGTATGCGTCGAAACATTCGGGACGAGCACAAACAACTTTCTATGAGCCTTCGTTGCGAAAATCGGAAACGTTTTTGACCCCCCCGCTCGGACGGGCGATGCCAAACTGACGAAATGTCGTTCATCGCTGTTCAAAACCCGGATATCAGAGATGATCGCGGTTTGAAAAACAGTTAGAGCTGTAGAAGTTTCTAAGAACGATCGACAAGGTAACTCAACTTTCTGAGCTTGTCATAGGATCGATTGAACTGATGTAGAACACGCGCGAAGTGCCCGCGAATGTTTGTGATACTATCGCTGGGTCATCTGCCCGAAGTTATGTTGAAACTCCGGTCGATGCGCATCAGGGCAGCATTTAGAACTTCGATCAGGGATGCTATGTCATCTAAATCGCATACCTCCAGACTGGAATGTGAATAGCGCATCGGAAATCCGATATCTAAGCAGGCTACTCCGTCGCCTTGGAATTGTACGAAAGACGATCCTGTTAGCTGACCTGGCTGTGCACTGCGTTGCAGATTGGTTCTGACTGCCTTTGCTGACGCTTCAAATAGATCGACCAATGCAGGATGTGGAATCACGCCGTTCATTGTCCCACTTTTTTCAAACGAATACAGGCTCATTGCGGGGCCTTTTCCCAGATGCATGTCGCCAACATCTTGCATGCCCGGGATGTCCGAAGACAACATCTGATCAACTTGGATCGCGATGTCGGGTGTTAGCCAATTCACCAAAGGAAGGACGCCGCGCAAGTTCATCTGATCCTGCGTGGTAAAGGCGAGGTGAATGGTCGGTCCAGAATCTCGATGCGTCAGCCGTTCAGCCAAAGCAACCAAAGCGGCGCAACAAGCCCGACCATCAATTGCTGTTCCAGCGACACGCGCACCCTGCATGCGCATGAATTCAGGACGATAGACAACGGGCGTCCCAATTGTGATGCCGGCCGCTCCAGCGGATAAATTACTGGTGAACCCAGCATCCACAAAAAGATCGTTAAATCGGGTCACGGAATAATCGCCATCTACACCAGTTTCGTGTCGACTTCTGTGACCGATCACACCAGGGATATCACCGTTTTTCGTGCAAAATATCACAGCCTGACTAGGAAGCACCCGCTCCGGAACACGGCCCACGGGCTCCAGACGCATAAATCCGTTATCTTCAATTTTACGCACGACAAAGCCCAACTGATCCATGTGTGCAAAAAGAAGAACAGTAGGCGCGTCTTCGTCGCCTTCGAAGGTTGTCCAAAGATTTCCCAGTCGGTCAGTGTCACAAGACAGCGGCGCCAAATGGGTTTCAATCACCTTTCGGATGCGATGTTCGTGCCCTGACAGGCCGGGTGTTAAGCAAAATTCTTCAATCGATGCACGCAACGTATTAATCATTGTATGTACTAAACCTTACTCGTGAAACTACCAACGCACGCAGGATCAAACACGCCCCAAATGCGGCCATCTACCTTTAATGAAGAGCCACCAACCCATCCATCTGCTGTTGCCAGTCCTCGTGATATAGCTTCGTATTTTACACCTTCGTTGGCAAGTACAGGCGCGACAGGAAAGTGGGGCTTAACACGCTGCAAACCTTCTATCTTTGCCGCGTGGTTGATGTGTGAACCGAAAATGAAAGCAACGTCTTGGCAGGACAAAAACACGCCGCTGAGCCCGCGAATTGCATGACTGTACCAGTCCACATCGTTTGCGGTAAATTCATCAAATACTTTCATGCCTGTCTCGACCCGTTCACCCAATACAGCCCTAAGATGGACTGCCTCATAATCTGATTTGTTGACCTTAAAATTTGCTCAAAATTCGTCACGTTTTGTTTGTGATTGTGTCACTAAAGCAGAAAATTTTACGCACGTAAGGCATGACGGCAACGTATGGTTTACAGATACAGGATCATCCTCAACTTTTGTCGCGCAAGGATTGCGAAGGTGGCCGTAGATTTTGCGTTGGATTCGGGTGCAATTGCACCATCGAAATGGTTTTCGGCTAACCTTTTTATTTTTAAGAAAACTTAAGGCTGGGACATGCGTTCCTTGCCATGGTGCTGATGTGCTGGGTCGCATGACGTTCGCCTATGCATGAAGCGTTCAAGGATCGCACCATGACGGTCGCCCAACATGAACCGACGTCAAACACGTCGAAATACGCATGAACAGGTTCTTTGCGCCGAAACGGCAAGACGCAAGAACCGGACGTACAAATCGCTGGATGCTGAATGGGGGATTAAGCGTCGACATGGGCGGTAACTGAAACTTCGTGATGCTCGATCACGAAGTGGTAGCCCGTAGGGGAATCGAACCCCTCTTTCCAGGTTGAAAACCTGGCGTCCTAACCGATAGACGAACGGGCCATGCCGAAGCGTGAGCCGTTAGCTAGGCAAAACTGGCGCGGGACGCAAGAGTCTTTTTGCGAAATTTCGCGCTTTCTGTGCGATTTTTTTTGACACGCTTAATCTGCTGGGGCGGCGTCCTCCAAACGCAGTTGAACGCTTTGTTTTCCGCGCCACGAATTGACTTCCAGACGGCCGGCAAGATGGAAGGGTTGGCTGCCCGCATCCATCAATGCTGGTCCAAGCGGGCTATCAAATGCGCTAAAGGCAATCGCATCAATGCGTGCGCCTCCACGCTCACCTATTGTGAGCTTCAGATGACGGTCACCTACTTTTCTTGCATTGAGGATTTGGGCAGAGGCCAGGGCAAATTTTGGCGAAGCTGCGCCAGCCCCAAACGGCCCGGCCGTTTCTAGTTTTTCAATCAGGTCAAGCGTGGCCGCTGACGGCATAAGCATTCCGTCCAATCGCAAATCCGCAGCGCCCAGCGAATCTGCGCCTTGTTTGGCCAATAACTCACTTAGCCGTTCCATTGCGGCTTCGATTTTGCCTTCGTCGACGGTAAGGCCCGCCGCCATGCGGTGACCGCCACCCTTGGACAGCATGCCTTCAATGGCGAGCCGTTGAATGGGGGCGCCCAGATCAATGCCTGAGACGCTGCGCCCGGATCCTTTGCCAATCCCGTTTTCGGTTCCGATAACGATTGCGGGCCTGTTCGCGGCCTCTTTCAAACGAGAGGCAACAATCCCGACAACTCCCGGATGCCAGCCTTCGCCTGCGGCCCACACAAGAGGGGCGTCAAAGCCGCGTTCTTCTGCTTGGGCCAAGGCAGCGGCACGCACTTCTTCTTCTATAGCGCGTCGGTCTGCGTTCAATTGTTCCAGTCTTTCCGCCAATGCATCGGCCTCGTGGCTGTCCGACGTTGACAGCAATCGCGCGCCCAGATCAGCCTGACCAATGCGGCCACCCGCATTGATACGTGGACCTAAAACGTAGCCCAAATGATATGAAGTCGGAGCAGTATCAAGGCGTGCAACATCTGACAGCGCCACAAGACCGGGATGTTCGCGACGTGCCATAATTTTCAATCCCTGACGCACAAACGCACGGTTCAGGCCATGCAACGGGGCAACGTCAGCAACGGTTGCCAAAGCGACAAGGTCGAGAAGGGACATCAAATCTGGGGTTTTCTTACCCGCTTCTCTAAGCTGTCGGCCACATTCCACGAGTAAAAGGAATACGACGCCTGCGGCACATAGATGCCCAAGGTCACCGGATTCGTCTTGTCGGTTTGGATTTACTATCGCGAGGGCAGGGGGCAACGTTTCGCCCGCAAGGTGGTGATCTAAAACAAGTACGTCCGCCCCTTTTGCGGCGGCGATGGGGCCATGGGACAGCGTACCGCAATCAACGCAAACAATCAGGTCATGCGCACTGGCCAGCCGCGCCATAGCGTCATCATTTGGCCCATAACCTTCGTCAATGCGGTCGGGAACATAAAGCGTTGGCTTAAGTCCGAAATGACGCAACCAGATGATCAACTGGGCTGCTGACGCGCCACCATCGACGTCGTAATCTGCAAAAATTGCGATCTTTTCGTTTTGCGTCGCGGCTGAAATCAATCGACCAGCGGCCGTTTCCACATCCCGCATGTTGCGCGGGTCTGGCATCAGATCGCGTAAAGTTGGCGCTAAAAAGCTGTCGACCTGTTCTGAAGAAACGGCCAATCGTGCCAATACATGGCACAGCGCCAATGGAAGGTCATTTTGTTGGAAAAGAGTTTCGGCGGATCGTACGATTTCGACTGACGGTCCGATCCAGCGGCGCTGGGTCAACGACGATTCGACACCTAGAAACCCCGGTTCACCCGGAAAATGCGTCATCCTACCCCCAACGCGAAGTTGTTACGGGGTAGGAGACTATAGAAGTGATGAGATGCGCGAAAGAGCCCTTAGGACGCTTTGCGTGACTTACGTCCACGCATACCCAACAAAGCAAGGCCTGAACCAAGCAAAACTACGCCCGCAGGAAGCGGCACTGGCGCAGGAGCAGGCAGCGCACGAACCGCAATTGGGGTGGACGCAGTAGCTGCGAATACCGAAGAGCTTTTCGATTTTGGCTTAAATGCAAGGAAGCCGAGTTCAACGTCCTTGAAATCTTCTGCCGTCAATCCGCTTGCCGCAGTTGTCAGTATCTCGAACGAATTACCGTTGCGAAGCTTGATATTGTATTGCGTGCCTTTTTTAACCCCAAGCGCTTTTGCAAATCGCTTGTTGCTGTAAGACATGACCGCGCCAGCGGTTTCAAAAACGTTTGATTTGAGACCGTTGAAAAACACTGCGGTAACTTTGTGCGCAGTATCAAGATTATTCACAACGATACTGACCTGCCCAGAAGCAGTGTCAGATACAGTCGCTGAGAATGAATCGCTTGCGACGACCGAAACACCATTGAAGCGAACGTCTGATGGCGCGTCGCTGAAATCGTACGAGATCGTGGCAGCAAACGACTGAGTCGCAGCCAACGTTGCAGCCGCTAAAAATATGGAAAGTCGCTTCATTTTGCCTACCTTTTACAAAAAATCAGGTGGCCGGCGACCACCATTGATTACAAACACCTAGGCGGAATTTAGCTTATTAAGATTGTGTTTACAATGGGGAATTTTTCCGGCGAATTCTCAATGAAATTAACCATCTGCGGGCGTTCTGTAAGACATACGACGTACAGACCCGGTTTTTGAACGCATAAGTAGTGTTTCGCACGTCAACCAGCCGGGTTCGCGCTTGACAGACGTTAATAAGGAACCACTTGTGACGCCGGTTGCCGCAAAAATAACGTTTTCGGTGACCATTTCATCCCGCGAATAAATGCGGTCGAAATCAGTGATTCCTGCCTTTGTTGCACGGGATTTTTCGTCATTGTTGCGGAACAGAAGGCGTCCAAATATCTGGCCACCCATACACTTGAGAGCAGCAGCAGCCAAAACACCCTCTGGTGCTCCGCCTTCGCCCATATACATATCGATTCCCGTCGACGGGTCTGCACAATGCATAACGCCTGCGACGTCCCCATCTGTAATCAGGCGAATCGATGCGCCAGTGGATCTGATATCGTCGATGATCGAATCGTGACGTGGACGTTCCAACACACAAACGGTGATGTCTTGGGGCGAACAGCCCTTTGCTTTGGCCAACGTTTGCACACGTTCAGCGGGCGACATGTCCAACGTTACAACGCCTTCGTCATAGCCCGGACCAATTGCCAGTTTGTCCATATAGACATCTGGGGCATGCAACATGGATCCGCGCGGTCCCATCGCAATGACAGTCAGTGCATTTGGCATGTCTTTTGCAGTCAGTGTTGTGCCTTCCAACGGGTCCAGCGCGATGTCGACACCCGGACCGTTCCCGGTTCCGACTTCTTCTCCGATGAATAACATCGGTGCTTCATCGCGTTCGCCTTCGCCAATCACAACGACGCCGGCAATGTCCAACAGGTTGAGTTGTTCACGCATCGCGTTGACAGCCGCCTGATCAGCTTCTTTTTCGTCACCACGTCCAACAAGACGAGCCGAAGCAAGAGCGGCGGCTTCCGACACACGCGCAAGGCCGAGCGAAAGCATACGGTCTTGAAACTGAGCAGTACGGTCCATGAACTAATCTCCAAATGCAATATTCACTGGCCTGTTATCCACGCGTTTGCCCTGTGGCAAGCGGATTGCACTTAGAATTCAATTGATAGCGCTCACAGTGCTTCGATGCGCAATGCAACGGGCGTACTGGCCATGACACCGGTCTCGGGCAAGGCGGCAAGTGCGATGTCCAAAGCGGTGCGCGTGCACTTGTGCGTAACGATCAGAACGGGCGCTTTGTCGGGGTCAGATTCATGTGCGTATTGGCGCATGCGATCAATGCTGATGCCAGAATCGCCCAAAACAGTTGCGACTTTGGCCAAGGCTCCGGGTTTGTCCTGAAGCGCCATACGCAAGTAAAAGGGGGCGGGTAAATCGGATACCGCACGAGGTGCTTTTTGCAAACTTTTCGCGGGTTGACCAAAGACCGGTAAGATCAGGCCGCGTGCAATGTCGCATATATCGCCCAAGACGGCGCTTGCTGTTGGGCCTTCACCAGCGCCGGGGCCGCGCAGCGCGATTTGCTCGACGGCATCACCTTGAACGACCACCATATTGGTTCCGCCTTCAAGTTGACCAAGCGGCGAAGTGGCGGGAACAAGACAGGGCATCATGCGCTGTTCAAGCCCGCGACCAGATATTTGGGCCACACCCAGCAATTTAATGCGGTATCCCATATCTGATGCTGCGCGAATGTCTTCAATGCTAACGCGTTCAATGCCTTCTAGTTCGATCCCGTCAAAGTCGGGCTGAGTGCCAAATGCCAATGCCGATAGCAAAGTCAATTTGTGGGCTGCATCGATCCCGCCAACATCCAACTTTGGGTCGGCCTCTAGATACCCAAGGCCATCTGCCTCGGCGAAAACCTCTTCATAGGTCAGTCCGGCACTTTCCATACGTGTCAGGATGTAATTGCAGGATCCGTTCATGACCCCCATGACACGGCTGATTTCGTTCCCGGCAAGCCCTTCAGACAAAGCTTTGATGATTGGAATGCCTCCGGCCACAGCAGCTTCGTACCGCAGAGCCAAGCTGGAATCCTCTGCCTGTTGGGCAAGCGATTGACCATGCATGGCAAGCATTGCTTTATTGGCGGTCACAACATGCTTTCCTGCGGCCAGCGCGGCTTCGGTCGCATCCTTTGCGGGACCATCTTCACCGCCCATCAATTCGATGAAAACATCTACGTCGTCGCGCACTGCCAAAACCGTCGGATCGGTTTCCCATGCATAATCAGATAAGGACACGCCTCGGTCTTTGTTCTCACTGCGTGCCGAAACTGCCGAAATGACCAAAGGTCGTCCGGTGCGTGCTTCAAGCATGGCGGCGTGTTTGCGTAGGATGCGGACAACGCCCACACCAACCGTACCAAGGCCTGCAATGCCAAGGCGAAGGGGCTTTGCCATGTGGTTATCCTTTATTTGCGGGTCTATTTTCCGGTCGAATAGCTGGTTCGCGAATGGTCTGCAATCAGCCAGTGGCTTAGATCGGTGATTCAGCGAGCCTTGCGCGTGACGATCGATCAAGAACCGGCCCACGTAAACGTGCAGCTCGCGCGCGCAGCAATGCCAAACGACCTTCTAACGTTTTGACCGTTTCTTGTGGATCGACGCCCGAACTCCCTATGCTGGCCAGTAATGGATCAAGGGGAACAAGCGCGGGGAAATCGGCGTCCCTTGCTGCCGGGCTCAATGACGAGTCAAGTGCAGGGAAGGCCGCGCATGAAGCGAGACCGCATATGAGTGCCAGCGAACAAACCAAACGATGCATGTCACAGGGATGCACCAGTCATCGTCGCGTTGCAAGCGTGGCTTGGTTTTGAACAAGCGTTCAGTTACGACTAAACCATGGCGCGTACGGCAGGATCACATTCAGATATCACCGGCCCTCGGATCAAAGAGGCGGCGTTGACGCTCTTTGCGCAACACGGGTATGCCGCCGTTTCGATGCGTCAAATTGCAAAAGAAGTCGGCGTACAGGCGGGGGCTTTGTACAATTACACGCCGGACAAGCAGACACTGCTGTTTGAAGCAATGCGCACGCATCTTGTCGAATTGTTAGAGGCATGCCCGACCAGCACACATGCACCATCTTCAGATCTGGAAAGCTTTGTGCGGTTTCACATAGCCTTTCACCGGAAACGCCCTAACGAAGTGTTCATAGCGTACATGGAATTGCGCAATCTGACCGAAGCGAATTTTGCACAGATTGAAGCACTGCGGCGGTCCTATGAAGAACGACTGGAATTGATCCTGAAAGCGGGCGTTCAGTCCGGCGCGTTTAGCGTTCAAGACACCCGAATAATGACGCGGGCATTGATTGCAATGCTTAATGGGGTCAATACGTGGTATCGGACGGGTGGGTCACTGACATTGGATGATGTGCTGGCCGTATATTGGGACATGGTTCTCAAGTCTGTGTCGGCTTGATCGCAAAATTGGCCATAGGTGCGGGTCACTCCAAGTCTAAGCACTGAATACATTTTACATTCGCGATCAGTGTTTCGGCTGAATGAAGGTTCCATTTCGCAACTGACGCATCGCCTCCATCAATTCATCTTGCGTGTTCATCACGATAGGTCCGTGCCATGCGACGGGTTCGTCAATGGGGGCACCAGATATCAGCAAAAACCTGATCCCGTCTGGTCCCGCCTGAACGGTCACTTCGTCACCGGTCCCGAACCGTATTAGGGTGCGATCCCCGGACAGATCACGGATATTGACTTCTTGCCCGGCAACTTCTTTCTCTAACAAAACACCGGCTGGATCGCTGGCGTCTGCAAACGCGCCCGCACCTTCAAATACATAGGCAAATGCGCGACGATACGTGTCGATTTTGAACGTTTTCCTGACGCCGGCAGGCACATAAATATCCAGATATTGAGGGTCGGCGGCAATACCATCAACCGGCCCACGCTTGCCCCAGAATTCACCGGTGATAACTTTGACATGTGTGCCGTCATCGTCCGTCACAGTCGGAATATCCGCTGCTGTGACGTCTTGATAGCGTGGTGCCGTCATCTTTTGACTTGATGGCAGATTACCCCAAAGCTGAAAGCCGTGCATTTGACCTTGTGCGTTTCCGCTAGGCATTTCTTGGTGCAAAATGCCCGATCCGGCCGTCATCCATTGCACGTCCCCTGCGCCAAGTGTGCCGTCATTGCCAAGGCTGTCGCCATGTTCGACTGCCCCGGCAAGAACATAGGTGATCGTCTCGATGCCCCGGTGCGGATGCCATGGAAATCCCCTTTGGTAATCTTCGGGACGGTCATTGCGAAAATCATCAAACAACAGAAATGGATCCAGCTCGCTTGGGTCCTGGAACCCAAAGGCACGATGCAGTTTCACGCCCGCACCTTCCATTGTCGGTTGCGCTTGGCGGATTTCAAGTGTTGGTCTGAGGGACATGACAACCTCTTTCGGTTATGGCTGAACGACAGATAGAGGGCTTGAAATTATCCGGCAATCTGCAATCGCGCACCAAACATGTGCGAAAGTGGCGGGAACCACCACAAACGTGAGGTTCTCTCATTCCCGAGGACCTGTATGTACAGGTGGGTGCCAGGTAACCGAACCAGGGCCCGGACAGAGCCAGCTCCCTCGGAATTGCTTAAGGCCACCGGAATGCAACCTTCCACAAAAAGGGCAGAACCCGCCACCGACCTAGGTAGGCTGCGAAACCCGCCGGGACAAGAGGCAACATAAGATGTGGTGAAATCACAGCGAAAATTTCCTTGACCTTTAATCTGATTGACGAAGGACGCCCGGAAATTGAGGGGGTTGAGCAAAAATATGGATCAAGTCTTTCATCTCTCCATGCCCCAAGTTCAGTATGGCAGACCGAGCAAGAGTGATACAATCCGCATGTCAGTCGAGGCAGGCATGAACTTTGGCTCAGACAGTCCTGTCTAATTGTCGGCAATCAAAAGGAAAGACCAAACAAGATAATGCTCGGTTGGCGATAAGCTGGCGGCTTGTTCATCCCTTTAGTCCTGATGTACTGCGAATAGCCGTGGGGTAAGCGCGTTTGTTTTCAATGTTATTGCGCGAGTCCGCCTCACCGATACCCATGTTGGGTCGCTCATTGTTGTAAATCCTGAGCCATCCCGCGGTTTGTTCTTGCGCCGCTTCGAAGACTTCAAAGATGTACTGTCATCCGCTCGGTGTGAGTTCGTGGACAGCTTGGAGAATGGCCCCGAACTCACAGATCAGCGGATTGCCCTCTTGCGACTGGCTAACTATGCAGCCGCCCAAGTATTATCGTTACCCGCTTCCAGTCGCCGTTTCGAGTTGGTTTCCGGTTTTTCTGTCGGCACTGAGAAACCAGCAACAATCTGGGTTAACTGTTTTGCTTCATCCGTCAACGATTGGCTTGCTGCCGTTGTTTCCTCAAACATTGCAGCATTTTGCTGTGTAGTGCGGTCCAATTGCTCGACGGCTGTGTTTATTTCGGAAACCCCAACGGACTGCTCGTCGGCAGAGTCCGCGATATCCGATACATTCCTTGCAATGGTTGAGATGTCTTTCAGGATCGTATCCAGAGCTAAGCTCGTGTCACTCAACAAAGAGACACCGCTTTTGACATGTGAAGTGGACGCTGAAATCAGAGTATTGATCTGCTCGGCTGCTTCTGAACAGCGATGCGCCAAGATGCGAACTTCAGATGCAACCACCGCAAACCCACTTCCTGCCGCTCCTGCTCGCGCAGCTTCAACACCTGCATTAAGCGCAAGTAAATTGGTCTGAAATGCGATGGAATCAATGACTTCTACAATCTTTACGATCTCAGAAGACGATCCCTCTATCTCACCCATAGCATGCACCGCATTGCGCATAACTTCGCGACTCTTCTCGGTGTTTGATTTGACTGTATCGATTTCACGCGCAGTATCCGATGCCCCGCTGGCAGCAGATGAAACGCGTGTTGTAAGTTCATTGAGCGCAGCGGCTGTTTCTTCCAACGTCGCCGCAGAGTTTTCTGTTCTGCGAGACAAATCAAGGGATGAGTCGGCAATTTCCGTGCTGCTACCATCAATGGTTTTGGCGCTTCGGCCGATTTTTTGGACGATGGCCGAAAGACTAATGATCGCAGAATTGTAGTCTTCCCGCAGTCCCTCGTAATCCTGAGGGAATGAGGCGTCGATCACGTGCGTCAAATCTCCATCGGACAAACGTTTTAACCCTCTGGCGAGCTCAGTGACCACCAGTTCTTGTTGATCCAAACGAGCCTTTCGCTCGCGATCCTCTTTCAGTCGCATTTCTTCTTCGCGCGCCAATTCCTGAGCTTTTCGTTCGCGTTCCTGCTTTAAACGCGTTTCTTCGGCCTCGCGAGCTTGGGCTTCGGCAGTGCGCTTTGTCTCTTCAGCGGCAAGCTCTGCCGCTTGAATTTTCTCTTCGCGCTTTTTCTCATCTTTTTGTAGTTGTATGCGCTCTAAGGCACCTCGCCGGAAGACTTTCAAGGCTTGCGCCATTCGGCCAATCTCACCACGCTGACCTTCCAACCCAGTTATTTCGGAAAGATCTCCTTGGGCGAGTGTTTCAGTAACTTTTGTGATCCGGTTGAGCGGCCTTGTAACCATCCACCAGATAAAGCCGGGCGCCATTAAAACTAAGACGACGCTGATCAAGCCAATCGTTTGAATCCTTTGGCGCGCTTGCAAAACTTGTTCATTTAATGCCTCGGCACTGGACTCGATTTGTGACTGTGCGTCGCTGGCAAATTGGGAAACTGCGCCAGCAATTTTTAAGACTGATGTCGCGGCACTTTGGGTGGCTTCTTTTGCACGTTTCTCCGCGTCGAACGCGACTCCGCGCGTTGAAATTATACCAGTCTCAGGATGAGCAATCTTCAAAATCTTTGTCAGGTTCGCCTTGATTTCATCCGACGAGCCTTGCATCGTATCATTCAATTGGGCTGCTGCCAAGGCCAATGCTTCAGCATTCAAACCCAACTCTATGTTATCCCGAGACAAGGCTGTTTGCATGACGGATGCAAAGAACGACTTCGTTGATGAATCCAGTGCCGCCTCTTCTCGAATACGCGCAACTTGTTCATCAAGTAACAAACGAATGGACTCTCGGTTCGACGTTTTGGCGTCATCACTATTAATCACCAGTTCGAAATAGAGATCATCAATCGCGGCAGAAAGGGCCACATCCACGGACTGACGAATTGAAAGAATGGCATTGGGACGCGTGAGTGAGCCTGCCGACTCAAAAATCTCGATCAAACTAGCTCTTGCGACTTCGACACTTTCAGCCAACTCTGCTGTTGCTTCTACCGAAGATAATGTCGCGAGTAACCCAGACAGACGGCCATTGGATGCGGTGGTAAGATCGGTGACAATAGCCTGAATGGACGAATCTCTTGTTTGCGTCCAGCTTAGGGCAAGGCCAGAAAGTAAGTTCACTTCAGATCGTATTTCCAGAGCGGACTGATACACAGCGAAGTCGCGTTCAATTAATTGCGTAAGCGTTGAATCCACCGTTTCGATGGTCTCCTCGCCACCGAGTACAAGATCAAAGTACGCTGCATCACTGGCTTCTTCGAGAATTCGGCTCTCGTTATTTGCAAGAACTAGGGCTTCTTCGACCTTTTCCGCAACACTGGCTTGGCTCACAAATTCATCACGGCGCGCTTCATTCAGGGTTAGCAAACTTTGCTGAACATCATCGATCAGGCCTGCGAGATCTTCGATTTTATCTTGCGGGAATGCTTGAATGCTATCTCTTAAGTCGGCAAGAATTAGCTCTGTATTGTCGGCCAAACGGCCCAAATCTTCGGGAGATTGGGCAATTAGAATATCGGACAGGGCTCCTCGAACACGATCAGTGATTGAAACCACGTGAGCGCTTTCGCGCAAATTAGGCAAATGTTCTTGCGACAAGACTGCCATGTTTGTGGCAATCGACTGGAAAACCATCCACCCCACCACGATTGCCGCGGCGGTCATCGTGGCAAGCGCTCCAAAAATCAGCGCTAAGCGCACCATGATTGACCCAAAAAAATTGGAAACGGCAGCGGTCATGGGATTCCCCTCAAAGATACAAGCGGGTGAAACACACCTGTCAAGATGATGTCTTAGAAAAAGGAACCGCGACCTAACGGGGTGCGGTTCCTCTTATGATCAGCTATCTGCACTTAAAGCTTCAAAAGTACCGTCAGCTTTGATGCGTGTCAGGAAGACATCGTCAGATCCCTGATTGTCATTGGGGCCAAAAGTAAGCGTCATGCCGCCAAGGTCGATGGACCCTAAACCATTCAAAGCAGCCATATAGCTTTCACGCGTCAATGCGGTGCCAGCCTTGCGCAAACCTTCAATGGCCAAGCGTCCAGCGACATAGCCTTCCAAAGACACAAATCCCGGTTCAGCTGCACTATCCACAGCCATTAGAGCCGCTTGATACTCGGCAACGATCGGCAATGAAGCATCCCAAGGTTGAGGGACGACTTGGCTGATGATGACGCCGTCCCCGTCTGCCCCCAATTCAGACGCAAGTGCCTTTGAACCGACGAAAGAAATGGTCACAAACGTCGGATCCATCTTCATTTTTCGTGAGAGTTTAATGAATTCTGCCAATGGCTTATAGGCACCAACCATGACGATCGCTTGTGGCTTAGCTTTGCGGATTTGAAGAAGCGCAGACTTTACCGCAACAGTATTTCGTGTGTAGCTACCCTCGGCAACGAGGGACATGCCGCGTGCGTCGAGCGCCTTTTGAACACCGGAAAGCCCAACGCGCCCGAAACCATCATCTTGGTACAGAATTGCAATATCCGTCAGCCCTTCAACGTCAACAAGGTGGTCAATCCATGCTTGCGTCTCTGCATCATATGTTGCGCGCATGTTGATAACGTTCGTCAACGACGGATCACGCAAGAACCCTGCACCTGTAAACGGACCTACGACAGGCATTCCGGCATCCGTTGCAATCGGTTGCGTTGCCTTTGTTGTGGGTGTGCCAACCGGGCCGATCAATGCAAGATATTCGTCGGAAGAGATAACAGAGCGCACCTGATCGACAGACCGATCTGGTTCGTAACCATCATCCATCGTGGTTAATGAAATTGTACGACCATTGATACCGCCCGCGCGATTTACCTCTTCAAAAGCGGCCGTCAATCCTTGGCGCATGCCAATACCCAGAGCTGAAGCAGGCCCTTCAAAGGCTGCGACCTGCGCGAAACTGATGGATGTATCGGTGACACCTTGCTCGGCAAGAAGTGGAGTTGTGGCAAAAAGTGAGGCCACCAATGCGGCGGCGTGTGGATAATTTAGCATGAATGAGTTTCCCAAAGGCTATGAATACTGCGCGGACGTTAGCCATGGGTGGTTCAAAAAGAATTAATTCCCGCGACCGATGAAACCCATTTTTCGAGCGAAAAAGTCAAATGAGTCGTAAATTTGAAAAATGCTAAGAAAAAACAATGTTCAAGTGACGTTTCAATGCAGTAATTTTCTTTCGTCCAAGTGAATAAGGTTATGCTCTCGCAGAAAAGAGTTAATTCGATCAAGCCCTCAATGTCTTCCTGCCGTTTGCTCAGGTGGCAAAAACATTGAAAATTTGTGGTTCTCTAGGCGCGCCAGTTGCAGTCACAAGTAAGGCTGCCGAACTATCGTTTCGTGGAATTCTATTTCAGTCTCTCAGCAAATCTTGAACTATACGAGGCCGAATGCAATCAACATGCTGACCGCTTTGATGGGCAAGGCGTTGACGGCAGCAGCGCTGGCAGCCGAATGTTACTGCGCCGACAGCAAGCGCCCATGTGGGAACTACGATCTGCTTCATTTCGGGCTACAGCTTATAATGCATCAAACCAGACTACATTGTCGCGCAGCCTTAATTTCAACGGGTCGGTTTTCTCCGTGCCGTTAGAATTGGTAACCTATGGACTGATTAAAATTCCTTCACCATTGCTTCGCTATTTTTTGGGATTGTTTGCGGCTCTCTCGCTTGCTACCGTTATGCAGTTGTTAGGGCTCGATGATAATTAGGACATTTCCGGATTGAGGCGATAAACTTTTATTTGGTCCGGTAGAATTTGTTGACTGCGAAAGGCGACTTCATGCGCAAAACCTTTTTGTTATTCGCATTGGCGAGTATGGGACTTACCGCCTGTGTGACACCGCCTCCAGCCGGTAAGATAAGCAACGCTGCAGTTGCTCAGAACACTCTTTCGGTCGCTGAAAAAGCGGTTGAGATTTGTGGTCG
The DNA here is from genome assembly GCA_039984715.1 of Paracoccaceae bacterium. Lineage (GTDB taxonomy): Bacteria > Pseudomonadota > Alphaproteobacteria > Rhodobacterales > Rhodobacteraceae > JABSSA01. The sequence continues at coordinate 115,008 of JBDWUA010000016.1, forward strand.
CACATTTCCGAATTTGAACAGCGCGGCTGATGCGTTAATGAACACCGGATTTGCAGAGACCACGCGGCGTTTTGAAGGCGGCAAGGAGCTGGACGGTGCCAGCGGTCAGATTCGTGTGCAACTGGGCGCGCGGCCCGTTGACCAAGGTCGCAAGGAGTATGTCTGCCTGATCTCGGTCATCGGAATGACGCCCGAACAAGGCTTTTCGTTAGTCCAGCCTTGGGTGCAACGGTACGATGCGATTACCAATGCTCAGGCTGGGCAAGGGCTATCGCCAAGTGCGATCCAGGCTTGGCGGAGTATGACGCCCGCGCGGATCGCCTTTATTGCAGCCAATAAGGCGAATAAGACGTTCCGTCAGGCTGGGGCCTCGGTCCGGTTGATCATCATCCAATAACCTGCTGCGGGCTTTGATGCCATGTAGTCGGATGTGAGCCTCAAGAGTTGGGCGGTCGGAAAAACGGCTCCAACTGGGGCTTCGTTGAGTTTTGAGTGTGCGACGTCTGTCGTCATCAGAATCCGCAATTCAGCCATCTGTGACAAGCGAGCCAATATCCGATGGGAAAGAAAACGGATGTGGATGGTCGAGCTTGGGAATAGTTGCTCTGTGACCCGAGAGGCAGAGATTCAATGCCACAAACCTCTGAAATCTTCAGCTATCTGGGGAAAATAAGGGAGAAGTTTAAATGGTGCGGTCGAGAAGACTCGAACTTCCACTCCGGTTAAGGAACAGCGACCTCAACGCTGCGCGTCTACCAATTCCGCCACGACCGCACTGTCTAGGCACAGGCCGTGTAACGTTCCCGGGCGATCTTGCCAAGAGGATTTTCGCGTAACTGGGCAAAGAAAAACCGCCCGCGCAAAATCTGAACGGGCGGTGTGTTGGGATTAAGTGTCGATTAGTTGTTGCTGACGTTGAACGTTGGAAGCGCCGACACTGCCTGAACTTTCGGTGTGGCCGTGTTTGACGCTTGGTTGCCTAGCAAATGTGACGCTTTGCGCAGCAGCTCTGTGCGTTCTGGCTGACCCGGTGAGAACACCAATGCAGCGCCGCCATCCACAGCATTTAGGCTGTCCTCGTACCATGCCCGCGCCATGTCGACACGTTGTGCGGTTCCAAAGCCTTGCGCGAGATGGTGTCCCATCAATTCAGCATAGACGTTTTGACCCAATGCATGCAGCAACAGGCCAGAGGCCAACGCCACATCCATGTCATCTGTGCGGTATCCTACGCCCAAACAGATCTGCGCGGTTGCAGTCAATTGAGCCGGCGACATTCCGGTGCTGAGGACAAAGCTAGAGACGCCTTGGCGTACATCGGCCAACGGCTGCAAGGACAGGGCGGCTACGTGATCTTGCATTGCCGGACCAAATTGTTCGCACTGGGCAGCGATTTGCGCAGGTGAGAACCCTTGCACTTTGGAAATCAAGTCTTCTGAACTGGAAATCGCGTATGTCCGGGCCAAGCAGAACTGTTCATTCAGAACCTGCATCGGTTCGTTCATAGACGCCAAGGTCGTAAAGCCGCCATTGGTATTTGTCAGCAGCGAAACCGTGTTGCAATGCGACGCGAGGGATTTTTGATTGCTGTTGTCACCACCCAAAAAGTTCGGAAGCGCAGCAGTTGTCGTGCTTGCAGCGGTATCTGGAACCGGAACCACTGGCAGCGGTGCGGAAGGCGCGGCGGCGGTAATTGTGGTCGTTGTTGTTGTCCCAACCGGTTGTTGAGGCACGGCAGCTTGGGGGGCCACTACGACCGTTGTCGCACCGGGCGCGATACCTGGTGTGACGGGTTGTCCGGCAAGCTCAGAACGATAGGTTTTCAGCAGACCGCGTGTGCCTTCTGGATTTGCGGCAATTTGCTGTGTGACAGCATATCCGCCAGCCTGCGCACGCGTGTACGAGGTAATCAAAAGGTTTTGTTCAAACGGCGAAAGCTGACCTGTGATCGGATATCCCAGATAAGCCTGATATTGCGAAACTGCTTCGCGTGTCCGACGACCCAATTGTCCGTCCACACGACCTGCATTAAATCCAAAGTAATTCAACGATGCTTGAATTTCTCTTCCGCTTTGTGTTGCGGGAATGGAAGGGCGATAGACCTTCTTGGTATACGTTCTGGTCCGCTGGGCTTTTTTCCGTTGGGCATTTTTGGTTGCCGCGTGTCCGACCACGCCGCCGATGAGGGCACCAGCAATAAAGTCACCAGCATCCGCTTGCACGCGCTGTACAGGAATCAAAACCAACGAGGCTGACAGGGCCGTCGCGGACAAAATTTTGATCTTGGCAAACATTTCCAATCCTCCATAAAATCTGACGTAACCTAACACTGTAATGTGATGTGCGGCAATGGTGGACATCCTGACCTTTGTGGTGGATTTTGTCGAAAATACTGTAAAATCTCTCGATTTAGGGGCAAGCTGATGGCGGATCTAGAGGACCAAGTTGTCCAAGTTGATATTATCTCAGACGTCATGTGCCCATGGTGCATCATTGGATATCGACAGTTGGAGCAGGCGCTTGGGATGACCAAAATGGGCGCGCGGGTCAGGTGGCATCCGTTTGAACTAAATCCAGAAATGCCTGCCGAAGGGGAAAACCTTCGTGAACATATAATGCGAAAATATGGATCGACCGAAGAACAAAGCACGGCGGCGCGCACGCAGATGAAGAGACTGGGCGAAACACTTGGAATCGCATTCGAATTTAAGGATGACAGTCGCATCGTGAATTCGTTTAAAGCCCACCAATTATTGGACCTTGCATTGTCTCTGGGTATACAACACCCGCTTAAGATGGCGTTTTTTAAAGCCCATTTTGAAGAGGGTCTTGATGTGTCCGATCAGGACGTTTTGATCTCAATCGCGACCAAGACCGGGTTAGACAAGGATGCTTGCCAACAGGTGCTGGACAGCGGCACTTTGGTCGATCAGGTACGCGAAAAACAGGCTTTTTGGACGTCCCGTGGTATCAGTGGTGTGCCCTCCATGGTGTTTGATGGTAAATTTCTAGTGACTGGTGCCCAAGGTGCACAGAATTATGCTGACATCTTGCGCCGCGCCGTCGACGAGGCTGCTTGATTAGGCACGCGTCAATTGCTGCGGGGCCCGCAGGCGTGGCTTTATAAAGCGAATCCAGACGATTAAGGCACCACCCAAGGCCATGACGACGTACCCAAGTTCCGGGTTTTCTGGGAACAAACTGCGGTTCGTCATGCGGCCGGGTATAAAGTTGAATAATCCAGCCAGAATGAGACCTTGCCAATAAAGACCGCTCAAAGCGGCACGGTGGGCAGTGATATTGCCCCGAAAGATTGCGTGCATACCCTGCCACAGGGACACGATCGTCAATGCGACGAACAGATGGATTGGACCTAGATGCCCAACGACGGCCAATCCAAAACTGGGAATGAACAGTCCAGTTATCGCGACAGTAAGCATGGACAATACCCATAAATAACCGGCGCTCTTGTGCAACCGGTCCCGGCGTTTACGATAGATGGCAATCGGACCAATGAGGATCGCCAATGTGGCGCTTGCTGCATGCAATTGGATATAAAGCGGCAGTTCTAGAAAAGGGGCGGTGTCCATTTGAACCTCTTGAAGTTGGTGCTGAGGCCGTTACACACCCGAGGGGACATGTCGGATAGAGTTGATGCGGAAAACAAAGGGAAATCTGCGTGAATAACAGGTCGGTACAGCTCGCGCTTCGTGAATGGCAGGCGCAATTGCGCAATGTGCCGACGATCGTTTCGCTTATTTCGATCGGTTGTGTCCTTGGCGTGGCTGCTCCGTTCGAAACCAGCCATGTGATGCGGCTGGTGCCACGCTGTGCGTATTGGTGTGTGACTGTTTTTGGCTGTTACGCATGGGGGGGCTTTGTTGACGCTTTGATGCGCCAGCGGTTTGGCCAGCACTTGCCATGGGTGTTTGTTGTCTTGTCTGGGCTTATAACGGGCCTCGGTGTCACCCTATTTGTAACAGCAATGAACGCCTTCGCATTTGGGTTCGTGCCCAGTGCGTCCGAAATTCCGGGCTTCGTTCTGACGATCATGGCCATTTCAATGATTGTGACGTTGGCCCTAAGTTATATCAGTCGATCAAGGCCTGACCCAACCGTTGGCATTCCACACACCAAAGATGTCTTGCCGCCAATTCTTGATCGTCTCCCGATCGAAAAACGGGGGGCACTTGTGGCATTGTCTGTCGAGGACCACTACGTCCGGGTACAAACAAAAAACGGAGAAGAGCTTTTGCTGATGCGGTTGTCTGATGCCGTCAAAGAAATCGGATCATCGGTTGGTGATCAGGTGCACAGGTCTCATTGGGCTGGGTTCGAACATGTTAAAGCCGTTGAACGCGATGGCGCACGGGTCTTTCTGACAATGACGACAGGTGCGCGCATCCCTGTCAGCCGGGCAAATATGCCCAAGCTTAAGGCTGCTGGATTGTTGCCGGTGCGCACATGATCGAATGGCGTGTCAGCGAAGGTTTAACGGATTATCGGGTCGCGGAAACCTTTATGGAAGATCGCGTTGCCCAGATTGCAGCGGGGACGGCACCGGAGTGCATTTGGCTGGTTGAACATCCCGCGCTGTATACGGCAGGGACATCTGCCAACCCTCAGGATTTGACGGACCCAGACCGTTTCCCGGTGTTTGATACAAAACGAGGCGGGCAATATACATATCATGGTCCCGGTCAACGGGTGATTTACGTGATGCTCAACGTGGCGGAACGTGGCCATGACGTCCGCAAATTCGTGCATGATCTCGAGGCATGGGTGATCGCAACATTGGCCGAATTTAACCTAACGGGCTTGGTCCGGGAAGGGCGGGTTGGTGTATGGGTCGAACGTCCTGACAAACCGTTGCACACGACCGGAGCCGTTGCGGAAGACAAAATCGCAGCTATTGGGATCAGGTTACGCAAGTGGATCAGTTTTCACGGGATTTCGATCAACGTCGAACCAGAGCTTGACCATTTTACAGGCATTGTTCCCTGTGGGATTGCAGAACACGGGGTAACAAGCTTGGTTGATTTGGGGTTGCCCGTAACCTTTGATGACGTTGATGTCGCACTGCGTCAGACCTTTGGAAACGTGTTCAAGGACAGTTAATTCCCGCGCCGCGATAAATGACGAAAACAAACCTCGTAATGGCCACAGTTTTTCGTGGCGGGGTGGAAATCCAGCTTAGTTCAGCCACAGGTCGTTCATAGGAGTGGGGCACGTTATATACATACCCCTTTTTCCGAGACCCCATCTTTTCATCATCTCTAAAGACGCAGTGCCTAGCGCTGCGTCTTTTTTCATTTGAGGGTTTCAATCCATGGGGTCGCGTCATTGACCAGGGTGGATCGATTGCAATCAACCGTTTCACAATCTGTGTGTCCGTCCTTATTTCTGCACCTATTTCCACACCTGCCCAAGTTCATCGGTCCGAGGGTCCTAAACGTGTTCCATCCTCAAGTTTAACACTCTCAAATTCGTGCGGATCGGGTGCGTTGTGGGCGTGAAAGGGTTCGTGTCAGCGTCAGAAAACGTGCCTTGGTGGCCAGAAATTGGCTGAAACACCCGCGACACTTTTTCCCGGTCTGCGGCAAATACAATCATTGAGCCTTAAGCCTTGCACCTTTAGAACGCTCGGGAACACGTGCGTCTTTTGACGCGAGGACGTGCGCGATTTTAACAGGAGGCATCCACAGTGGCAGACGCAGCCATTCACGGACACGAACACGAGGACAATAGAAGCTTTTTTGTCCGTTGGTTTATGTCCACGAACCATAAAGATATCGGGATTCTCTACCTGATCACTTCCGCCATCGTCGGTTTCATCTCGGTCGCATTTACCGTTTATATGCGCCTTGAGCTGATGGAACCTGGCGTACAATACATGTGCTTGGAAGGGTTCGCTTCGGACCCCTGTACGCCAAATGGACACCTTTGGAATGTGTTGATCACAGGCCATGGGATTTTGATGATGTTCTTTGTCGTCATCCCAGCGCTATTCGGTGGATTTGGGAACTATTTCATGCCGTTACAGATTGGTGCGCCTGATATGGCGTTCCCGCGCATGAACAACCTCAGCTATTGGATGTATGTCGCTGGCACGACATTGGCCGTGTGTTCGGTCATCATGCCCGGCGGCAACGGTCAGCCCGGTTCTGGGGTGGGTTGGATCCTGTATCCGCCGCTGTCAGTGAACGAAGCAGGCATGTCCATGGACTTTGCCATCTTTGCTGTGCACGTGTCTGGCGCATCCTCGATTTTGGGCGCGATCAACATGATCACCACGTTCCTGAATATGCGCGCACCGGGGATGACCCTATTCAAAGTGCCGCTGTTTTCGTGGTCGATCTTTGTCACCTCATGGCTGATTCTGTTGTCCTTGCCGGTTCTGGCGGGCGCGATCACCATGTTGCTGATGGATCGTAACTTTGGATTTGCGTTCTTTGATCCGGCAGGTGGGGGCGACCCTGTGCTGTATCAGCACATCCTGTGGTTCTTTGGACACCCCGAAGTGTACATCATCATTCTTCCCGGCTTTGGCATCATCAGCCACGTCATCGCGACATTCGCACGCAAACCGGTCTTTGGGTATCTGCCCATGGTCTGGGCGATCATCGCGATTGGTGTGCTGGGCTTTGTCGTGTGGGCGCACCACATGTACACAGTCGGAATGAGCTTGAATCAACAGGCTTACTTCATGCTGGCCACTATGGTTATCGCGGTGCCGACAGGCGTGAAAGTCTTCAGCTGGATCGCCACTATGTGGGGCGGCTCGATTGAGTTCAAAACCCCTATGTTGTGGGCCTTTGGCTTCCTGTTCTTGTTCACCGTTGGTGGCGTAACAGGCATCGTCCTCAGCCAAGCAGCCGTGGACCGGTATTACCATGACACCTACTATGTTGTGGCGCACTTCCACTATGTGATGTCGCTGGGCGCGGTGTTCTGTATCTTTGCGGGAATCTACTTTTACTTCCCCAAGATGACTGGCCGCATGTATCCTGAATGGGCGGGTAAACTGCACTTCTGGACTATGTTCATCGGTGCAAACCTGACCTTCTTCCCACAGCACTTTTTGGGTCGTCAGGGCATGCCACGTCGTTACATCGATTACCCAGAAGCATTTGCGTTCTATAACGCGATGTCGTCATGGGGGGCGTTCTTGTCCTTTGGGTCGTTCATCTTCTTCTTTGGCGTGATTTACTGGTCGCTGACCCGTGGCGCGAAATGCGAAGAGCCAAACCCATGGAACGAATATGCAGATACGCTGGAGTGGACGCTACCGTCGCCTCCGCCAGAGCATACGTTCGAGATCCTGCCAAAGCAGGAAGACTGGGACAAAGGGCCCGCGCATTAAGCGTAAGCCATACCAATAATGAGAAAAGGCCGCGGGATGTTCCGCGGCCTTTTTTGTGGCTACCAAGAGCCTTGCATGGACGGATCGAATGCATTGGGTTACATTTGCTTTATGATGAGCGAAGACGAAAAGTTCGAAGGCCGCGTACACGGCGAACAACCCGAAGCTAAGGCCGAAGGGATGCTTATGCGGTTGGCCTATGTCATCCTGATCTGGGTGATGCTGTCACTGGCCCAAACGGTGTTGGGGGTGGTGACGATCATCCAGTTTGTCCTGATGCTGGTTAACTCTGGTCAGCCCAACGAACGCCTTGCTGAATTCGGCACGGATTTGGGGGTTTGGATGGCCAAGGCGGTCCGTTACCAGACCGCCGCCAGCGAGGTCAAACCTTGGCCGTGGAGCGAGCTGGATTGACGCACAGCGCCAGTCTGCGGCGCAATGTGTTAAGCGAGCGTGCGGTGCGCAAACTCCGTCAAAGCCAGCTTTGATGCGCGAAAGCTATCTTTCAAATACGCGCCAAACGCACCTTTTGTGGACGAATTGACCGAACGCTGGCTTTGAGGCTTGAAAGCTGGCTTTCACCCGAGATGGTATCCAAGTTTAACCGCAAACCCCCGTTGCGTAGATTTATTTCGTTTAGGATTTGGTAATTACACTTCGCTGCTACGGAAAAATTAACAATATACCCGCCTTGCATGTCATTCTAATTTGCATTCTAAATCAGGTTAACTTTTTAGTGGGGGCGAAAGATGCAGAAGTATATTATCATTGGTGCCGGGTTGATGGCCCTTTCCGCGTGTAGCGAAATTAGTACCGCGCCGGCGAATTTAGACAAGCAAACCGCAGCGGCGGAAACTCTATCGGGAACCTCTGTAAATGACATTTCTCTGGTGTCTGCGAATACTATTAATGGCGGAAATTTCACCACAATTGGTGAGATAAAAACAAGTGTCGGAAAAGCGACGGCTTTCGGGAAGACGCCGACACTTGCGGATGGTCAACAAAAGCTTCGTATCGAAGCTGCGGAACTGGGGGCAGATGCGGTGATTAATGTGCAAATCAGCGATGTCACCGTTTGTCTAATTAGCTGGGGATGCCGTAATGTGAGCGGCACTGCGGTTCGCATTCCTTAACCCACGGGCTTGCTTCTGAGATCGAAGCGAGGCTTTGCCGCCGATCTGTTGCGTCATCGATTTGGCAGAGGCGTATTGGGGTTGGTAGGACTAGCGGTAGGGCGCTTGAACGACACTGTGATTATGGCCCCCCAAGGGCGGCACTTCACGTTTGCTTGCAATGGTTCGCCCTGACTGGCCTTCGCCAATGACCTCGGCCAAGATGCGCTGGGCGTTCATAGGAAGCACAGTTTAAATGTCGCGTATCGTTAACTCTGTCACTTTGCTTTACATCATCATGCTTTGGCCCGGACGTCACAGCATTTGGGGGCTGTTTGAAGCGGATTGGTATTACCCGTGGATGATGTATGAAAGCGGGATATGGTCGATCCGACTGTTGATCCTGACAGTTGCCGTGACGCCCACATTGAAGCTGATAAACCGGTTGGGCAAGGGCAGGGCGCTTGGTCGTTGGTTGCTGCAACGCCGCAGACATTTTGGACTGGCAAGCTTCATATTCGGTGCTGCGCATTTGATCCATTATGTGGTGGAAACAAACAGCCTGCGTTTCATGCTGACAGATATTTTAGCGCTTGAATTTGCAGTTGGATGGTTGGGCTTTGTGATCTTTGCAGCTTTGGCAGTGACGTCAAATAACTGGTCGATCCGCTATTTGGGCCGCACATGGAAAACGCTGCATCTTTTGATCTATCCCGCCGCCGCTTTGACCTTTCTGCATTGGTACTTATTCGATGAATTTACTGGGCGGGTGCTGTATTGGCTGGCGATATTGGTCGGCGTGAAATTGATCCACGGCTTACTCATGCTGATCCCACGCATCGGCAAACAGGGTGCTTCACATACGTGAGAGCCTTGGCGAAGGCCCTGCGGTTGGTTCGCTGACTGTCATGCATAACGCAGCGAATGTCTGCAAAGAGCGTATTTTGACCAATGCTGCGCACTGAAAAAAGGGCCGCCTTCACACAAATTCGCCCAGCAGGGGCAGACCGTAACCTAGACTTTGTGCTTGGTCATCTTTCGCCAAAGCATGCAAGTTACGGCCAAAGGAGGGATTGGAGCAAGCAGGTTCATACGTAGCCTTGTTCCAAAACAGGAAAATCCATCTTCAAATAAACTGTTAGCCACACACGACTGTACAACTAGTGTTGAAGCCAAAATACCTGCCCCGATAAAGATTATTACAATAAGTATGTGCAGCCAGAACGTTCCATTTGTGAACGAGTTATCTGTCTCAAGTTCTTTTTTACGCAATAACGTACAAACAATTGAAAAAAACAGCCCAATCCAGACCAAAAGTGATCCAATATAGCTCAGCCCTATCACTATTGTGCTCCCTGTCATTGTAGACAACGCTGTCAGTTCTAACTTAGGCAAATCTTTAACGGAACACTTTTCTGCGCGATAAGCTGCCATTGGTGCAGTCGCAGCAAACGGCAGCAAAATCCGCAGAGCGGGCCTAACGCCTTCTTGCAGCTAATGGCAGGAATGAGTCCAAAATGACGGATGCTACACAATGCACGAATGTCTGTTAATGACATGTCGAGCGCATGTAAAAACAGATGTGTGGCAACCTGATTGAAAGAGCCTCAAAATCGGCGGTTATTTCTTTAGTAGGATGGGTTTTCCTGCTACTCTTACCTTTATTGGTGTTCGGATTTTTTCGGTTTTCAGAAGTGGAAGCGCCATTATTCCTCCGACAATAGTGTCATTAGCTACTTTCTTCGATACATTTCGGGGAAAACAACCACTGATGATGGGTGGCAGGTCTACTCTATAAAAGTTGGTACGTTTTTAGTTTGGTTTATGATTGTGAATTCGATTTCGAGGTAATTTCGGGTTTTCGCAACCGAAGCTAATGATGCAATGAGCCCAAATCTACCATTTCTCTGTTGTCGATTGCACGTTAGAATAGAGTGATTTTTGTAGTCGAGGAACATGATTAAAAGATGCAATCACGCTCTTATCCCCTATTTGTGTTTTTATCTGTTTTTGCCGTCGTACTGTCTGCGTTGTTGGGAATTCACCTTGTCGCGAACGATGCGCTAGCTGTACTCTTGCCGGGTGATGGATGCGGCCAAGTACTAGATTTACCGCTTCAAACCTTAATCAAATCCGGCTTGGCGGTTGCGTATGGAGCTGCCGCTTTTGCAGCAATATCTTTTGCATTTATCATTGCTTACGGTCGAGGGTTCGCTTTGTTTGTTTTGGCCGCGATAGTAAACCTTGCTGCGTTCTTGCTCGGAGGTATCACAAACCTTCGATACTCCGAACACCTCAACTCCTGCGACATGTTTTTTATGGGACGCGATGCCCCCTACTTGAACTTTGGAGTCGTTGTTTTCTTACTTTTCCTCATTATGATAGTCTTTCACAAAGCCTTTGCTAAGCAGAACACGTGAGTGGTACTGCGCGTCGCAGGGATGACCGCTTTGTCCCGCGAAGCTGACATCTAAGAAACAGTTTGGGACGTCAATTTTTCGCAGCCGCAGCTAATGGCAGCACTGTTCGCCGTGGTCGATATCATTTATATTTCTACATATATTTTTAAATTTTTCCCAAACAAAAGGGGGCTGAGAAAATGTACCGATTGTTGATCGTAGTCTTGCTGCTCTATGTCGTTTTCTATGGCCTCTTTCGTTCAATGAGCTCAGAGGTTTGGATTGAAGACGGCAATACCTATGTCATCTACCCAGAGAGCCCAATTGCGGTCTATTACATATTTCGACCACTTTCGTATCTCGATGGTTTCTTGACTGGCACTGGCTCGCATATTGGCCCGCATCAGTGATGCTTTGTCCCGCACACCGGACATAGAGATCATATCTGTGACGGTTCTAGTTGGATTGGTTTGGCTGGGTGAGCGGGCTTCAATGAAGAGCCTTAGCGACCGATGCGAAACGATCTTTTTGTCGTCTTTGGGTCAATCGATTTGGCCAACACTTTGCAGCAAAGGTACCCGGGCGAAACCGCTGGGTTGAAGCCCGCGACCGGATCGACGATATTTGAATGACATTTTCAAGAAAAAGGCGAGTCATGTCCCCGGAAGTACAACGGAAACTGACGACGATCCTAGCTGCGGACGCCGAAGGATACAGCCGCATAATGCAAGCAGACGAGGTGCGTGCGCTCGGCAATTTACAGGCCGCGCGGAGTGTCTTTTCCAAGTTCATTCAACGTCACCATGGCCGTATTGCAAACACGGCAGGTGACGGCCTGATTGCAGAATTCCCATCCGTTGTTGAAGCTGTGCAATGCGCTATCGAAGTGCAGCAGGAACTTAGCAGCCAGCGCAGCGATCCGGGAGGCGCCTTACATTTCAGGATAGGCATTCATCTTGGTGACGTCATGGTCGATGGCGATGATCTTTTGGGCGAGGGCGTCAATCTGGCTGCACGGCTCCAGACTATGGCCGAACCGGGCGGCATCCTGATTTCCCAGCAAGTTTACGATCAAGTCCATGCAAAGCTGTCGGTCGGATTCGACTACCTTGGAGAAAAACGGCCAAAGAACTTTTCTGAAGATGTTCCGGTTTATGGTGTCTCCCGCGGCGAAGGAAAGAGAAAGCCTGAGAAAAGCAAACACGTTCCGCGCGTCGCACGTTCCGCGCAAACCTCTCGTTCTGCAGTTCAGGATGTCGATGGGGTGCGCGAAAGCGTCAAGCGTTACGCTGGGATGTTTGGCGTGATTTGGGCAGCACTGGTTATCATCGACCTTGTCACGGGGCCGCCGTTTTGGGCGCATTTTCCCGGGATCGTTTTGGTGACAATCCTGTGTTTAAAGGCGACGCCCTTATTGGTGCGTCGTGGGTTCAGTCGTATGTTTTCAAGGGGGATAGTGATTTCTGGCGGATTGCTTTTGATCAATATCGCGACTTGGGACGGCTACCTTTGGGCGATGTGGCCCATGGGAGGGATATTGTTTGTCGAGATTATTCGCCGTCTGAGCTTTAGGCAACGCTGACCATTGAGATCTTGCGCCTGTGGCGGCAGTCAGTTTGTCCGGCACACCGGACATAGAAATCAAATCGTGTGACGTTCCGGATGGGGCGGCCTGACTGGATGTCGATAAAGAGCCTTTGCAAAGGTCTTGCGTTTGGTTCGTCGCAAATGGAGCCCATGATTGGATATCCGCCTGTGCAGTGGTGGACGCAGATGAAATCTTAAGCGGTGAATGTTCTTTGCGAGCCTTTAGTTACGTCGAGGAGACATTACGGATTGAACCGATCATGCGGTTTGCATCCGTCTCTCTCCATATTCGATTGGCAGGCCCGTATTGCTGAAATGTATTGAAGTAAGAACTCTGGAGCGTCCGCTGTTTCGGAAGCTCTGTCCAACCTAACCTCAGCTTGATCAACCCTACCAGAAGCCATAAGTGCGTATCCAACTATGGCGTCAAGAAATGGTTTGTCTTGAGCAGTAGCGCGTTCCAATTCTCTGTCAGATTCTGCCAAAAACTGATCAAGGATTTCCTCATTGTTTATGAAAACATCGGTTTCATACCACATCGAACTTAGTAGCAACCCAAAAGCCGTTTCTGTTCCAGATTGCCCGAGATGTTTTGAAACGCCGTAGGCTCTCTGCCATGGAGGAAGCTGTTTTAGCTGTGCAAAATCAGCTGTTTCTATGAAATCTTCCAAGTTCGCAATCTGCTCCTCAGAAAATTCCTGATACATTGGCAAACCATTGCTGGGACAGATTGGCAACAGTGTAACGAAGTCACAAGAAGTAATAGGCTTGAATGACATCGTCCTCCCCATAGTAGAGCAACTTGCCGTCCCAGTTTTTGTGAATTTCTCCCCACCCACAGGACAAACAACAGTTTCGTCCGTCGGCGTTCCTGCCCAAGAAACAAACGGCATATGAAATATGAACGCACATATTGCCACTGCGCTGAGTTTCATTTTTGTTCCTTTCGCAAACTGATTGGCCACCAGTTTGTCAAAGAAGGTATTTGTGGACAAGCGCCAATCTTGACCAAGCTTTGCCAGAGGTCGGCTAAGTCCGCACACCGGACATACAGATCAAATTGTGTGACGTTTCGGTTAGGTTGGCCTGACCGGACACCAATGAAGAGCCTTTGCGAAGGTCTTGCGGTTGGTTCGTCGCAGATGGAGCCCATGATTGGATATTCGCCTTTGCAGTGGTGGACGTTGAAGAAGCATTGAGCGGTGAATGTCCGCCGCGAGCCCACTATTCAAGTCTTCTGCAATGCAGCCAAGGTCCGTTTCAATGGATTTGAGTTCTGCGTTATGGTAGCAGGTGCTTGAAACAGGCGCGAAGGACGGTGATTATTTGACGTCTCAGAACCTAATCATACGCCCCGCGCAAGCGACGGATTCTAGTGCGCTGGTAACCTGCATTGACGCGGCATATGCCCAATACACGGAACGCATCTTTGATATGCCCGCAGTCTCCGACGGATGCGCGGAGGACATAGCCACCAATCAAGTCTGGGTCGCCGTCAAAGGCGACGAGGTTGTTGCCGGCCTTGTACTGATCGCCGGTGATGGATTTATGAAACTGGCAAACTTGGCCGTTCATCCGTATCATAGTGGGATGGGTTTGGGACGCGAGCTGATCACGCTTGCAGAACGCGAAACCAAACGGCAAGGATACGCTGAAATGCGCCTTTATACCCACGTAGATATGCCTGAAAATGTCCGGCTGTATCAGCACTTGGGATGGGCTGAAGTGTCCCGAAGCGGTAGCACCGTTTCCATGGCAAAGCACCTACCTAATGATTGAAAAATGCAACGAACATGCAGACGGTTGGGACGACAATCCGGACAACAATTTCTACGCTGAGCTGGCGTTGGCACGACTTCTTAGGCTTGGTGGACGTTTCATCCAATGAGAAAAGCGGGCGTTCGACGGCGACGAATTCGGGCTATCGGAGAACAAAATCCGAAATGCGGCCAAGTGTCGAAAATTGAATCCATCCGAGTTGAATAGGCATTCTCTATCGAAGCCGATGAGCAGATTTTGTCTGTTCTGATCGGCACAGAGTTCGCCTGAACAAGTCTCCAAAAACCGGCCATTGGCCCAGTTGCAGTGAATTCACTCTTTGTCCACACGCCGGACATAGCGATCAAATTGTGTGACGTTCCAGTTGGGTCGGTCTGACCGGACATCGATGAAGAGCCTTTGCGAAAGTCCTGCGGTTGGTTCGTCGCAAGTTGAGCCTCGGCCTAGATATTCGCCTGTGCAGTGGTGGACGTTGAAGAAGCATTGAGCGGTGAATGTCTGTTGCGAGTACAAATTACACCAAAAACCTGGCACCGAGCAGGAGATTCAGCTCGAGTTCTCAAAGTTTGACGGTATCAAGGTCGCTTGTCTTTGGGCGAATGGCAATTGATGATACTTAAACAAATTTGAAAACTCGGTGGTTCAATTTATGATCAATCTTCGACATGAAAATGTGCTATATAGCATTCTATTGAACGCACCACACGACCAGCTTTGGTCATTGAGCGATCCCAATGCGCTGTGGAATTATCAGGAAATTTCTCGGAAGGATGAGCTTGATTTATGTGAACAGTTTTTCAAGCATGTACTTGAATGCATAGAAAAACGTATGAAGCGCACGAAAGTCCCAGCTTTCATTTCTGCCGACGAAGGGCGTTGGCTCCGCTTCAATCCTTACTATTCGCTATTTGAAGATGTCGCGATTGATGAAACGAACGGTTTCTATGGATCTGGAGATTGTCCGCCTCCTGAATTTTGGACACATATAGATGGCATGGAGCTCGTATCCTTCATCCCCAATAAATACATAGCACTTGCGAATATTGGTGTCGAAATTTGCGTTGCTGAAAATGTGGAATGGGCGTCAGAATAGCTTGGTGGATATAGGAACACTTTGTCCGCAAAACAAAACTTGGCCGTCAATTTTCCCTGTTTGCATCTGATCAAAATTGTCGGATGTCCAGAAGGAGCCCATGGTGACCGAAGCTGCACAGCAAATGAATGGCCCCTTTGGCTATGGGGACGAGATGCTTAACTCTCTGATAAGAGATTGGCGAGCTATTCTGTTTGGGAACTTCAACACGTTGTCCGTGGTCATTATGTTTACAATATAGGGACGGTTCAATGGCGGTTTCGGCCATCGAGTTGGACTTCTAATTTGGATAAATACAGACTTCTTGATCGCGACTGTGTCTCGAATGAAAACCTGACCCGCTGGACTATTCGTAAAAGCATTAAATCGAGCAATTTCTAGTATCGAAAGGTGCTTACTCCATTGTTTCATGGGGTGGTAAATTGCTCCTGGACTGTACAGACTTTCAAGTCCTTTAAAGAGTTTTTCATCCCGAGCAATATTCAACATTTTCTTACCGGTAGTGGTCCTGAAAAATTCGGCTATTTCTGCTAAATTTTCTGCGCCGTATTGTTCAGAAATGAGCTCAACGGCACGCGATTTTATCAATTGAACAGCCTCTTTAGTCGCATCTTCTGGCATCAACTCTATGAAGCGTTCTCTATCGGCTATTGTGACGTCCCGCTCAAGGAGCGCGTTCCGATAGAACAATGGACTTCTTAATTTCATCGCTCGATAGGCCCGGTCCCAGATTGTGTCATCAACGAAGTAGGTGATAAAGAAATTTGCATCGCCATTTTGGTTTGCGTTTGCCATGGGACCAAAAAGGATAAGAAAAAAAGTAAAAACCAATCTCAACATTTTTTATCCTGTTGACTGAAAACCATCCAAAAACAAATAGTCTCAGCACGCTCGCTTTGTTTGCATCTCAGCGACGAAATTAACTTCAGACTGTGGCCATATCGGGGCAGTTTTGCGGTCATGGTGTTCGGATAGAAACACCCGCTGTTGTACGTGGCATTTATTCGCGACACTGCCCTGCATGCCCGGGATTTGCAGATCGTAAACTGCGAAAGAAGACGTGCGTGCAACCGTGGCGAAGGCTCGCTTTGTTCGTTAACTGACCTTGGCCGCCAATTTTCCCTGTTTGAATTTGACTAAAATAGTCAGATGTCCGGTTGGAGGCCAAACAGTCCATTGAAACAACCTTTAGATTTACTCAATCTACCGCTTCGCGGCACTAGCTGATTCACATGCACAAATTCGAACTCAACAAGAAATATCACGCTAGAGGCAATGAAACTGAGCACAGCAGGATAGGTGAAATCTATCATGTTAGCAGAAACACATTTGGTGGCGGATCAGTATCCACTCCAATTGCTAGATATTTCGCGTGGCGGCCTGAATATATAGAAGGTGTCAATCCTCACTGGCGGATAGACTGTTTTGTACGTGAACATAAGTTAGCTGGTAATCCCAAAAAACTTGCGCAAATGCTCGCGGCCAAACTGGTTGAGCATGAACATTGCGGCAACCCTATCTGGATCAGCTGGCATAAAAGCATAGAAGTTGGCGGAGAGAAGCGCGGTGAACTATTTGAGGAGAATTAGGATGTTTCCACCTCGGCAACTTGAAAATTCTCTCCGCTCAACTGAATGGTAACTAAGTCCACATAGCCGACATAGAGATCAAATCGTGTGACGCTTTGGTTGGGGCAGTCTGGTCGGTTGAGCGGGTATCGATCAACACGGGATTTGGAGGCGGATCGAAAGTCGCGAAGGTTGGTTGGATTTGTCGAAGTTTACATTGCGCGATCTAGTGGTGCTTGGGGCGGTTGTGACGAGACAAAGCGCAGCAGGGGGCATCATGTCGTTTTTAGCCACTGCAGCAATGCGGCGTTGGTGGAGGACGGTTGTTCCAGTGTCGGGAGGTGGCCGGCGTGGTCTATGATCTTTAGATCCGCTTGTGGGATCAAATCTGCCATGATCTGGTGGGTTTGGACCGGGCATAGGTGATCATCGGCGCCACATAAAACCAGAGCCGGGTATTGCAGCGATTTTAGTGTTTCTGTTTGATCCGGGCGGGTCATTAACGCGTGGGATTGGGTGACAAAGGCTGCGGGGCCAAGATCGGTTGCCATGTCCATGCACAGATCAAGGATGGATTGTTTGTGCACACTGTCCGCGAGGTATCTGGGTTTCATTTCATCGCGCATCACATCGATCAAACGTCCGTTTTGCACTGCGTTGATCTGAGGCAGGCGGGCGGTGCGGACGGCGTCGGTTTCGGCGCGGTGATTTGTGTCCAATAGGGCAAGTTTGCGGACACGCGTGGGGGCTAGGCGGGCGACCTCCATTGCGACGATGCCGCCCATAGAAAGCCCGGCCAGATCGAATTGGTCAGGTGCGGCGGCCAACACGTCTTGGGCCATGGCATGGATCGTATCGCGGTCTGTCGTCGTGATGACGGTGCAATCGGGGATCGCCTCGAGCTGTGGCTGAAACAACCGCGCGTCGCACATCATTCCCGGCAAGAGGATCAGTGTCATGGATTAAGCGCGGGCAGCGCCGTCGGATAGGCTTTTGAGCTTGGCATAGGCGATGTCGGGATCAATGGCGCCAAAGCCTGCGAAGGTGCCAAACCCGCAATCAGAGCCCGCGATAACGCGATCCGCCCCAACAATGTTGGTGAAGCATTGGATGCGTTGGGCCACAAGGTCGGGGTGTTCGACAAAGTTGGTTGTTGTGTCGACGACGCCGGGGACCAGAACCTTGGTGTCGGGGATTTCGGATTTCCGGTCGCGGAATACGGTCCATTCATGGGCGTGGCGCGGATTTGATGTTTCAAACAGGACATAGCGGGCCTTTGCGGACATCAGCGTTGAAAACACGGTGTCCATTGGGATGTCACAGCAATGCGGGCCCTCGTAATTGCCCCAGCAGATGTGGATGCGGACCTTGTCCTCGGGGATGTTGCGCAATGCGTGGTTTAAGGCGTCGACATGGGATGCGGCGATTTTCAGGAATTCGGTATCCGACAGGTCGCTGAACAGCATATGACGCGAGAGCGCCAAATCAGGGCAATCAAGTTGCAATGTCAGGCCGGATGCGACGATGGTTTCGTATTCATCGCTCATGGCGTCGGCCAAGGCGGCCAAATAGGCCTCGCGGGTTTTGTAGTGGTCGTTTTGCAGAAATAAGGAAATGACGCCGGGCGAGGCCGCGTTCATAAAGCCTTGTTGCGCGCCGTGTTCTGTCATGGCCGATTGAAGGTTGCGGATGTCTGTTTCAAGCTCACCTTGCCCTTTGGATTTGACGGGACCTGTGCACATGGGGCGCGCGTATTGCGGGGTTCCGCCATCTGCGGCAAGGCGTTTGAGGAAGCCGGGGAACATTTTCAAATCGGCGGGTGCGTTGCGTGGAGAGTCGCCGGAAAACCCGGTGTAGCGGTCTTTGACATAGGTTGCGTAGGAGATTTTCGACGTTTCGCCGTCACTGACGATGTCGATGCCTGCATTGACCTGTTTGGCGACTGTTTCGCTGACACCGGCTGTCATCGCGGCGTCAAATGCGGATTGGTCATAGTCTTGTTCGTTCTCGCGGGCAAAGATGAAATCCACGACCTTCTGAGTGCGGGGTAGGCTGCCGACATGCGAGGTGAGTATTTTTGACATGTTATGTCCCTGTATTCTGAAGGTCGCCGGTCCAAGTTGAGCCTGCGGGGTCATCGTTGGATGTCACGCGGTACAAGCTTGCCTCGCCCGTCATTGAGGGCGATATTTTATAGGGAAACCCTTTCGGTAACAGGCATGTATCCCCTGGATTTAAAGTTGATGATCCGCCTGTCCAGTCCAGTTTCCAATGGCCGCGCATGGGCATCAGAACTGTGAATTGGTCAATTTCGATCAGATTATCATGTGACGATCCACGCGTGATAAAATCGACATCGAAACCGGGTTTGTCCGGCAATACGGCGTTCGTGCCGATGACCTGTGCCGGTGTTTTGCCCGCCAACCCCATCAGATCCAAATACCGCGCCACATGGCGGGGAATAACCTGGAGCGCTGTGGGTTCGGGCATGTGTTCAAGGGCTGCGCCGGATAGAACTGGCATCGGGCTGATGCCGTCTGGCAATGCCTCGCCCTTTTTCGTGTCATAAAGTTTGCCGTTTTCGCCCAACAGCAATCCATGCTGGGCGGCGTCTTCGATGACTTGGGGGGCCCATGTGACGCCACCGCCTGCATCATCGCCGCCCAGAACCGCCATGATCATTCCGTAATCGGTTCCGATGTTTTCGAACCCACGGAAAATCCCGGTTGGAATGTTGATAATGTCGCCTTCCTCAAGCGTTACCTCGCCAGCGTCCCCCCAACGTCCCCAGAAAAACCGCCAGCGTCCTTTGAGAACAAAGAACACCTCGGCTGTGGTGTGGCTGTGCAGGGAGTTGCGGCATTTGGGCGGCTGTCCTGCCGCGCCGATGTTAAAACCCGGTGTGTCGCGGATATGTACGTGTTGGTCGGGGCTTTCGCTGACGCCACCGCCGATGATCGTGAAATTCTCTTTCTGGTCGCTTCCGGGGGTATGGGCATCGATGAACGCTGTT
Source organism: Paracoccaceae bacterium (assembly GCA_039984715.1). Taxonomy (GTDB): domain Bacteria; phylum Pseudomonadota; class Alphaproteobacteria; order Rhodobacterales; family Rhodobacteraceae; genus JABSSA01. The sequence goes on from JBDWUA010000016.1 coordinate 134,922, forward strand.
TTGCACGGGATCAGGTCACCGTAACGCACGATCCGTTTTTCCATTTCGGCAGGGGTCATGTTTTATCCCGTCTTCATTGCGATCTGTTTCCAAATCGCGGTCTCGTCGAACAATGTGTATTCGCGCCGAATGCCCCATGGGCCAAACTCGACATGGCTTGCGCCCATCACATGCACCTCTGCGTTTGTTGGTTCCCCAAACACACCCCAGCCATCGTGTTTGCCGGTCAAGCTCCACCTGAGTGCGGCGCGTGGCGGCATCATTGGATCTTGGCGGCCGATTTGGTGGTCGATCTTGAAGGTGGCATTGGGAAAGGCCGACCGTAGGCCGATCCAGAATGCGTCAACGCCGTCGGTCGACACGCGTTCTTGGCCTCCGGGGTAATACCCGGTCACAGCGCGATCATAGGCAGCAGGGATAACGCCAAGATCCGCGCCCATGATGCGGGTCAAGACGTCTGCGTATTTTGCACCCCATTCGTTGTCATTGCCGCGCCCTGTATAGGGGCCGGTTTGATCGATGGATGGGTGGAAGGGGCGCACGCAGTGATCAACGCCGCCTTCGCGTTCAATCAGATCGAGCGCGTATTGTTTTGGATCCCAGCCCATTTGACGGACAATGGCCCCCTGATCGCGGATCAGCCATTCGTCGTTGATTTGATTGTTGATCGCGTGGCAATCGGCAATGATCCGGTAGCGCAGCTTTTTACCTGTCGCTTTGCCGTACACTCCGTCACCAAGATGCGTCGCGGTGGACAGGATGCGATGCGATGACAGCATCCCGTCCTCTGGTGTGCCTGACCAAATGACGTCTTCGCCTAGCAATCGGCGATCGGGAAATTCGGCAAGCGTGGCCATCGTTGCGGCGATGACATTTTCATTGCCAAATACGATGGACCCCGGTGAGCGCACGGGGATGTCTTTGGAATAGTATTCGTGAAGCGTTGAAAGCCCGCGCTGTTCCCAAATTTCTTGTGTAATGCCAAGGATATAGTCGGGAAAATCTTTGAACTTGTTTGCAAAACCTTTCATCAGGTCCATCCTTCCGGAATTTTTGCCGAACTGCGCACGATCAACGGGCTTTCTATTTTGATATGCTTTGGTTTCGTGCCGATATTGTCTATTTTCTCAAGGATCAAAGAGACCGTTTCATCGACCATAATGTTGGCCCGTTGGCGCACAGTTGTCAGGTCATATGCCGCCCAAGAGGCAGGTGGCACGTCGTCATATCCCACGACGCTGACATCGTCGGGAACGCCAAGTCCGAATTCACTGCGCAACACATCCATCACCGCAAAGGCCATGTGGTCGGTGGCGATAAAGACGGCATCGGGATAGGTCGTCGCCGTGAACATGGCGCGTGCGATTTCTTTGGCTTTTTCGACGGTGAATTCGCCCAAGCCGTGGTCAAACAGGTCGCGCCCTGCGTCTTGCAATCCGGCACGAAATCCAGCTTCGCGGTCGCGCTGGGTCGAGGCACCTTTCCAGCCACCGATATAGGCAATGCGTTGGTGTCCCCCAGCGACAAGGAATTTGGCGACGGTTTGCCCGCCTGCGTAATTGTCTGAGGTCACCGCCGAGAGGGTGTCGGAATCTTGGGATCGGTTGAACAACACAACCGGAACACCCGCAGCCTCGCATCGATCTGTCAGGTTGCTTGAGATGCCAACGCTGGCCGTGATGATCCCGTCGACCTGATAATCCAACAATTCGTCAATCACTTGGTCCGTGGATTGACTGTCATTTGAGGCCATAAAAACCAACACGTGATAGCCTTGGGCCTGAAGGGCGTTGGACAGCTTTTCCAAAGCGACGGGGTAAAAATAATTGTCGAGATAGGCCACCACCACACCGATGATCCGACTTTTGCCCGTGATCAAAGACCGCGCCAAGACGTTTGGACGATAGCCCAGCTCCATTGCGGCCTCGCGCACTTTGATTGCTGTTTTGGGGCTGACGGATGCGCCGGGGGTAAAGACACGGCTGACAGCGGATTGGCTGACACCGGCCTTTTCGGCCACTTGCGAGGATGTGATGCGTTCTGCCATCAGTCTGCCGTCCACCCGCCATCGATCAAAAGTGACGTCCCGGTCACCATGTCTGAGGCCTGAGAGGCAAGGAACACAGCCGCGCCCATCACGTCTTGGACTTGGCCGACGCGTCCCAATTTGATTTTGCTTTCGATCCAAGCCCGTTTTTGCGGGTCATCGAAGGTGGATTTGGTCAGATCGGTCAGAATGAAGGTGGGGCAGATCGTGTTCACGCGAATGCCGTGTTGCCCCCATTCGATGGCCATGGATTTGGTCATGCCTTCGACGCCATGTTTGGTTGCGGAATACAGCGCGCGATCTTGACCGCCGACATGGGCCATTTGGCTGGAGATTGTGATCAGGCTGCCGGGTTTTTGGGCGGCGATCAATCCTTGGGCCACGGCCTGTGCCACGAAATACGCGCCGCGCAAGTTGATGTTGGTAACGGTGTCGAAATCCGATGGCTGCGTTTCCAACGCAGGGGAATGGCGTGCAAGCCCCGAGGCATTGAGCAATATGTCAAAGGGGCCATTGGCTTTGATCTGGTCTTGGGTCGTTTTGACATCGACCACGTCCATCACAAGGCTTGAGGCGTGCATACCGTCGGCCTTCATGTCGCTCTCAAGGGCGTGCAACAAATCTTTGCGCCGGGCGGCCAATGTGACGTTGGCGCCGGCCTCGCCCAAGGCCACAGCGCAGGCGCGGCCAATGCCGGATGAGGCCCCAACAACGAGCGCGCGTTTTCCGGTCAATTTGAAGGACGGTGTTTTGGGCAAAGTCATGAGACATCTTTCTGGTCAAAGCCGGGACGTGCCTGATTGAATGCGCGCAAGCGTGCAAACACATCGACACCGATTTGATGATAAAGATGTAGCAGATCGACCAGAACCCAATTTTCGCGGATTTTGTCGCCGTCCATTCGCCAGAAATCCAATGATCTTAGCGTTACTTTTTGGCCTGTGGGCGCGATGCCCATCCAACCATCGCCAGTTAGGGTTTGGGCCATGTCGGGCCAGCCAGTCACGGCAACGTAAGACCCTTCGGCAAAGAAATGGGCAGAGACTTCGTCAGGGTACTGGCCGCGATCTGGCATAGCTTTCAAGAACGGGATTTGGTGCCATTTTCGAAACCCGTCAATGCCACGTGCGGTGCCAATGCCAGCGGGTCCGTACCATGTCATTTTGGGGTGCCAAAACCGATCAAGCTCCATCTTGTTGACCGGTTCTTTGGGGTGACGGGAAAGGGCGCTCAGCATGTCCAGAACATGCGTTTGCGCGTGTGCTGATTGATCTGATGCCTCTGTATGGTCGGCCAAGCCATCTTGAGTGATGGGGCCGGGTACGTGCCATTCGCGTCCAAGGCTGGGGGCCATGGGCCATGCGTTGGCTTGCATCATCAGTTCAGGAATGTCCCAAATGGCCTGTACTTCGGTGACTTTGCCGTCTGTAAATCGGTAAAATTCATGAAACCGCATGTGGGCGAGATGACCGGTTGGCGGGATATCCAGAAACGGGGCAGTAAAGGTGCCAATGTAGGATCCACAACAGCCCACCCAGTCGCTGCCTTCCGGGGTTTGACCTGCGACGATGATGGTGTCGCGTCTTTCCAAATCGGGCAGGGCAGTGGCCAATGGCGCAAAGCAAGTATCAAAGAACTGATCGGCGGCCAAATCCCCAAAGGGATGGCACATGTGAATGATCGCATCCTTGTCCAGAAGGCGGGTCAATGCATCCGCGACCAAATCGCGATCAAAGTCGCGCATGGCAGCCAGCAATGGCGCGAGCTTGGATTTATGGGCACGGGCCGGGTTCATTTATTCTGCGGCCTCGCGGTGGGGCGCGCCGGTTCCATAGGGGACATTGATACCGCCATAGCGGCGCACACGGATGTTGCATTGTTCGGCATGTCCCACAAACCCTTCCAACATGCACAAACGGCTGCCGTATTCCCCGACAAGCGTTGCAGCCTCGTCTGTGGTAATTCTTTGATATGAATGGGTTTTCAAGAACTTACCGACCCATAGCCCACCCGTATAACGCCCCGCTTTTTTCGTGGGCAAAGTGTGGTTGGTTCCGATCACCTTGTCGCCGTTTGACACATTTGTACGCGCACCCAAGAACAGCGCGCCATAGCAGGTCATGTTGTCGAGGAACCAATCATCACGGTCGGTCATAACCTGCACATGTTCAGACGCGATGTCGTCGGCAACGCTGAGCATTTCTTGGTATGTGTCGCACAAGATGACCTCGCCATAATCGGTCCAACTGACCGAAGCCGTATCTGCCGTGGGCAATATGCCCAGCAGACGGTCAATTTCGCGCAATGTATCTTGGGCAAGTTTGCGCGAATTGGTCAGCAAAACTGCTGGGCTGTTATAGCCATGCTCCGCTTGGCCAAGCAGATCGGTCGCGCAAAGCTCTCCGTCGACGGTGTCATCAGCGATGACCATGGTTTCTGTGGGCCCTGCGAACAGATCAATGCCGACGCGTCCAAAAAGCTGGCGCTTTGCTTCTGCGACAAAGGCGTTGCCGGGCCCGACCAACATATGAACGGGATCAAGGGTTTGCGTGCCCAAGGCCATCGCGCCGATCGCTTGGATACCGCCCATGACGTAAATCTCATGTGCGCCGCCAAGATGCATCGCGGCAATGACGGCGGCGTTTGGCTTGCCCTGAAAAGGGGGCGTGCAGGCGACGATCCGCGGCACACCCGCAACGGAAGCGGTGGCAACCGACATATGCGCCGAGGCGACCATTGGGAATTTACCGCCGGGGACGTAGCACCCCACCGATTGCACGGGGATATTTTTGTGCCCCAGAATGACACCGGGCATTGTTTCGATTTCGATGTCTTGCATGCTGTCGCGCTGGGCTTGGGCGAAATTGCGCACTTGTTCTTGGGCGAATTTGATATCAGCCAATTCGCGATCCGTCAGGGATGCGATCAGATCGGCAATTTCGGTATCGGACAATTTGAAGGAGGCTGGCGAATAGCCATCAAACTTTTCTGACAGGGCACGTACGGCTACATCACCGTCGGCCTCAATGGCTTTTAACGTTGTTTCCACGACGGCTTTGGTCTTGGCATCTTCTTCAGCGCGTTCAGCATCTGGTTTGCCACGTTTCAAATATTCTATTGCCATTATTTATTCCCCGGCGTGGATTTTTGCGTGGACTTTTGTGTTGGAGGCGTTTTCTGTCCTTGGTCAAAGGCTTCCCAGCCCTGACCGTTGAAAACATCCACACCCAATTGTGCGAGAACGTAGGGAAAATCGACCATCACCCAATTGTCGGTGATTTTGCCGTCTTCGACTTTCCAGAAATCCATATAGCGGATTTGAATTTTGCGTCCGGTGGCGGCGACGCCCATGAAATCGCCGGAATGTACGGCCTCTTGGCGGCCAAAGGCAGCGGCCCATTCGCCCATGTACAGGCGCGCCTCATCGATGCAGACCTTGTCCGAAAACGCGGCTTGGAAGGGCTTTTGCCAATTGTCCTGAAATTCTTTCAGACCTTCTTTGGTGCCGCATCCGGTATTGCCCATCCACCGAAAGCCTTCGCTGAAAAATTCACCGATGTCGGCGATGCGGTGATCGTTCAACCCGTCGACCATGCTTTCGATCACGGCGCGGGTTTGGGCGGTTTTGCTCATGTCCGTGTCGCGGCTAAGCGCGGCCTGTTCTGGTCTTGCGCCATTCATCCTTTGACGGCTCCTGCGGTGAGGCCACTTACAATTTGGCGTTGGAAGAAAAGGACCAGAACAAACAAAGGTACTGTCGCCGAGACCACGGCGGCCACGGCGAACATAACGTTGCCTTCGGTTTGTGTTGTGCCCAAGAAGCTGGCGATTTTGGGCACCATCGTCTGGTTGGCTTGGCTCAGCAATGTCGCGGTGACGGCAAAATCGTTATAGGCCAGCAAGAATGAAAACAGGCCCGTTGTGATAACGCCTGGCCACATGACGGGGACGATGACATGGCGGAAGGCCTGAAACCGTGTGCAGCCATCGACCATTGCGCTTTCGTCTAGGTCTTTGGGAATGTTCAGAAAGAAACTGTGCAGCATCCACAGCGTAAAGGGTTGATTGATTGCAACCATGACAATGATGGCCGTTGGCAAATGGCCCCATAAGTTCCATTCAAAGAAGGGTAGCAAGTACCCAGAGACCAACATTGTGTGCGGCATTGCGCGAAAGATCAGGGCCAGCATCAACAGGTAGAACGCGTATCGTTTGCCCGAACGCGCCAGTGCATAACCGCCAAGCGTTCCAAGCGTCAGGGAAATGATCACAACAGAGACGACGACAATGCCTGTATTCAACGCGGCGCGCCAGAATTCGTTGGATACCCACGCGCCAAAATACCCCTTGTCTGTAAAGGCGCCGCCTGTTTCGACCTGCGTGCGCACGCCTGACAGGGCGTTGGTCCAGTCCGCTTTGGAAAAGAAATCGCCCTGAACCTTGAACGATCCCCACAGCGTCCAAAGAAACGGAAATCCGGCGGCCAATATCCAGACAAAGACCAGCCCCCAAATGAGTGAGTTCAACCAAGGTGATTTGCGCTGCGTCATGTCGGACATCAGACCACCTTCCGATTGAAGTCACGCCACGTGCGGATCAAGACCGGGATCAACAAGAACGCGACGCCGATGATGGTCAGAACCGAAGTGGCCCCGGCCGAGCCAAAGAATTGGCCTTCGCCACCGGCAAGGTCGTTATAGATAATCCACGACAGCGACGTTGCGCTGGCTTGTGCGGAAAAGCCGATGATCGGTTCAAAGACGCGGAAATTGTCCATCAGCTGGATCAGTCCGATGAAGACGGTCAACGGCATCAAATGCGGCAACACGACATAGCGAGTGCGCTCCCATCGTGAGGCTCCGTCGATCATTGCGGCTTCCATGGTGTCGGCGGGCACGGTTTGCAGCCCTGCATAAAACACGATGAACGCAAAAGGTGCGGAATGCCAAACGCCATAGACCATCAGCATGATCCAAGTCAGGGCCGGCGATGCCTTTAATGACAAGTTTGGATCATCAAACAACCATTGGATCGTGGCGCCGAAAATACCTTCGGCATCGATCATCCAGAACAGGATGAGGGACCCAATCAACGGGGTGACGATCATCGGCAGCAATGAGACAAAAATCGTCGGTCCTTTGATCCGTTTGGGCAGGCTGTTGACGCCCAATGCGATGAAGAACCCCAATATCAAGACAAACGGCGTGACAACAAATGTGTAGGTCAGGGTAAAGGCCAAGGCCCGATAGAAGGGCAGGTTCAACGCCTTTGCGGTGAAATCAGCCACGCTTGCGCTGGATTGCCATGCGGTACCGATTTCGACAAAGGCCAGATGATTGCGGTTGGTATAGGTTCCAAGCCCGTTAAATTGCCCCAAGGGGCGTTCTTCTTTGAGTTTGGCAGTTTCTTCGACGTCAATTTGCATTTCTTGTTTGCAGCCGAAGGGACCGCAATTTTCGACCTCGATCAGAACCGCTTCGTGTTCGATGTGAAGCGATTGCACAAACACAGAGAAAATAGGCAACGCAATGAAAAGCAGCATCGTCACAAGCGATGGCAGGATAAACCAAAAGAAGGTGCGGTTTTTCATTAGATTGCCTGATGGTTGCAAAGCGGGAAGGGCGCGATCACCCTTCCCGACGTTGGTTTACTGCAAGAAACCTTGTTCTTTTGCAGCTGCGGTATAGGCGGCTTCGACGTCTGCCAAAGCTTGTTCAGCGCTTTCAGAGCCTTGCAGGAAATCGGTGATTTCTGCGCCCAATGCAGTGTGCAATGCGCCCATGAAGGGCAGCATTGGGTAAGGGGCTGCGCCGCCGGATGCGGTTGCTGCAACACCGGCAGAGGCTGGGCTGGGTGCATAGCCGTCGACCAACCAAACAGCGGCGTCGTTGTTTGCTTTGACCACATCCGTTGAGATGCCGTTGATCAGTGCGATGAACGTGGCTTCTGCATCTTCGTCAGACACGTTTGTTGAAATCGCAATGCCGTCCCACCACAAGGTTGAGGCAGGGCGCGCACCGTTGCCCCATGTGGGTGCAGATGTCAGGACGGTGCCGGACGTGACCGCTTCGGACGAACCTTCGTCATCCAGAACTGCGCCACCCCGTGATCCCCACATTGTTGCCAAAGCAAGATTGCCAGCTTCCCATTCTGCCTGTGTCGCGTTTGAATCATAGGTCAAAAAGTCAGGGTTAGAATACGCGACCAGAGATTTCAGCATTTCCAATGTCGCAACACCATCGGCATTGTTAATTGCCGCTTCGGCTGTGCCTGTCTTAAAGAACGAGGCCCCTGTGCCCATATACATGTTCACAAATTCTTCGGCCACGTTCCAGCCTGCTTTGGTGTTCAGAGCGACGGGATGGTCCATCAAGCCAGCGGCGCGAATGGCTTCGGCGGCTGCGATGACGTCTTCATAGGTTGCGGGAATGCCATCGACGCCTGCTTTTTCAAGAACGTCAGTGCGTGAAAACAAGTGCTGCGCATTGGCCATGAAGGCGACGGCCATGATCTTGCCGTCGACAGTGATCAGTTGGTTTTTGCTCAGACCTGCGCCATGTTTGGCAACCAGATCATCCAATGACCGCACCAGACCGTCATTCATCAACGTAACCAAGGTCGAATTGGACACAATAACGGACGCGTATTGCGCCGGATTGGCTGTGAGCGCCGCAACCATGATGTCTTTGTGATCTTGGGTCAGGTTTGTTTCAACCGAGACCCCATCGCCCGCACACGCGGCTGCAGCTGATGTTACGGCTTGAATGGCTGGAAAGTCATTGGACAACACGCTGATGTTGCCTGAGGTAATGCCGCAGGCGGCCATTGCTGTGCTTCCCAAAAGCGACAGCGCCCCTGCGACTGTAATTGATCTTAGAAACATGCGTTTCTCCCTCTTGTTATGTCAGATGCGTCTTGCAAGACCGCATCAGTGTTAAGCCCCTATTCCTGGGGTTTGGTGTTGGGGATTAATCCCCAATTCGAGAGCCCGTCTGTGCGTCAAACAGATGGCAAATCTCGGTCGGGACGGAAATGCGAACCATGTCGCCAATCTGAGCCCGGTAATTTTTGGCCGCTTTCACCGACACCAATTCACCGTTGATGCGCACGGTGATCATTGTCGCTTCGCCCAGCAGTTCCATGGTGTAGACGGCCGCGTGTATTTCCCCACCAGTGTCCACGATACGCGCATCTTCGGCGCGAAACCCCAGCATGCAGGCCCGATCAGCGACATCCAGTCCGGCGACGTTCAACGCACCACCGGTAAACGTTCCATTTTGGACGTCACCGCTGACAAGGTTCATAGCGGGCGAGCCGATAAAGCTGGCGACAAAGGCATTTGCAGGTCTGTCATAGATGTCGGTCGGGCTGCCCACTTGTTGGACAAGGCCGCCTTTCATCACGACAACACGGTCTGCCAATGTCATCGCCTCGATCTGGTCATGGGTCACATAGATCGTTGTGACCTTGAGTTCGTGGCTTAGGTTTTTGATTTGCGCACGTGTCGAGACACGCAATTTTGCATCGAGATTGGACAAAGGTTCGTCCATCAGGAACACATTGGGTTCCCTGACGATCGCGCGGGCAAGGGCGACGCGTTGGCGTTGCCCGCCTGAAAGCTCTGCGGGTTTGCGGTGCAGGAAATCATCCAGCTCAACCATGCCGGAGGCGCGCATCACGCGATCATTATGTTCGTTTTCTGGAATTTTCCGCACCTTCAGCGGAAAGCGGATATTTTCGTACACGTTCATATTTGGATAGAGCGCGTAAGATTGGAAAACCATCGACACGTCGCGGTCCTTTGGGTCCAGATCATTCACCCGGTTTCCATCGATAAGGATGTCGCCCGCTGTGACCTCTTCCAGCCCCGCAATCATCCGCATGGTGGTGGTCTTGCCGCAACCCGATGGCCCCAAAAGCACAAGGAATTCCTGATCGGAAATTGTCAGGTTCAAATCATCGACCCCAACAAAATTGCCCCACCGCTTGGACAGATTGCGCAATTGGATTTCGGCCATGCAGTCCCCCAAGAGAACGGCCAAGGGCCATTCTTGCATACGAATGCAAAAACGATAAGCTTGAGCGACCCATTGCGGCAAGCGATTTTTGCATTCGTATGCAAAAGCAAGGCGGACAACGAGGTAAGCTCCTGTTTGAACAGGAAATTCGAGGGTGAAAATGTCAGGCTTTCAAAGCGAAAAAGACACGGTTCGACGGTATTATGCGGCGCTGGACGCGGCACAAGGGCAGGGAATCACCGATGTTCTGCGCGAATACACATCCGATGCGTACACATGGCGCGCCTTTCATCCGTTTCATTTGCAACAGGACCCCAAGATCGTGTCAGAGCTGTTCTGGCAACCGTTCCGCCATGCCGTCACGCACATGCAGCGGCGTATGGATGTGTTTTTCGCAGGGCGTAATTTCATGGATGACGGGGCGTCGGTTTGGGTGTGTTCGATGGGGCATTTGATGGGCCTTTTCGACCATGCATGGCTTGGCATCCCACCGACCGGAAAATTGATCATGTTGCGCTATGCTGAGTTCCACAAAGTCGAAGATGGCAAGATCACGGACACAGCGTTTTATTTTGATATCCCGCATTTCATGATCCAAGCGGGTTTGACCCCATTCCCACACCAAGCCGCCGCGCATCTGGTGCAACCGGGGCCGATGACCCATGACGCGCTGTTGTTTAATGACGCCAATCCATCCGAGGGTCAAAACACCATGGATGCGATAAATTTCATGATCAATGATCTTGGCCAATGGCAAAGCGGGCTTCCCCTTGAGGAAGAACTGGCGCGCAGTTGGCATGACGACATGATCTGGTGGGGGCCTGCGGGTATCGGCGCGACCTATACAATTGCGAGATACGCCCAACAGCATTCAGGCCCCTTTCGCGCAGGGCTAAGTGATCGGTCTGGCACGGGACATATTGCGCGGATTGCCGAGGGTGCCTTTGGCGGTTTCTTTGGCTGGCCCAATTTTACGGCGCGCAATTCGGGGGATTATTTGGGCGTGCCCGCGAACGAAACACTGTGCGAATTCCGCGTAATCGACATCTATCGTCGTGTGGGAGGCAAGCTGATGGAAAACTGGATTTTCATCGACATGCTGCATGTGTTGGCGCAGCAGGGTGTCGAGATATTGCCTGATCCTGAGCGTGCATGAATAGGCCTTTCGGATGGGGCGGACTTGGTCCAACATGGCGCGGCAGCATAACCAAACAGGTGACCCAATGACATCATCCGCGAACAAGGTTCCGTTTCGGTTGGCGGGCATAGATCACGTGGTTTTTCTAGTGACCGACCTTGCGGGCGCTGTTGCGTTTTACCAAGACGTGTTGGGCTGTCAGCCGGGGTATTCCTATCCTGACTTGGGCATGGAACAAGTGTGGTGCGGGGGATCATTGCTGGTGCTGTGGGATCACACGCATCCGGGTGGAGCAGGGGCGAAACCTCCGGTCGAGGGCGGGCGCAACGTGGATCATGTGTGCCTTGCAACGGGGCCGTTTGATCATGACGCTTTGCGGGCGCATCTTAAACATCACGGCGTGTCCATTGAACGCGAAGCAGTACACGGCGGCGCGCGTGGTCTTGGGCATTCGTTCTATTTTCGCGATCCGTTTGGAAACAAGATCGAACTGAAAGGCCCGCCGCCGCATCCGGATGAATAGGTTATTTGGATCAGGCCGCCGCGTCGTTTGGGTCAATATGGGCAGTGCGACAAGATAGCCGGCGATTGCATTTAGTGAATTCCAATGTCTAATATCTGGCTTTGAACATTGTCGCGCCTAAAGGAATTGCCGTGCTGCTCATAATAATTAAGATGTTCCCGGCATCGTTTTTCATTGCGGTTCTTGTTTGTTTTTTCGTTTTGGTCTTTCGGGAATACGGTCTTATTTTTCGACCCCAAAGAGCATTCAAAGCCCTTGCCCCATTGCTTCGCGCTGTTGCCTTTGGGGTTCTGCCGGCTGCGATCATAGGCAATTTAGCCGCGTTTTTAATTCCAGCTGTGTTGCGCTATTTGGACATTATTTTGCTGATTGGCGTATTGGTGTCGGGCATATTGTTGTACCGCAATGTTATGTCGCGCATTCAAAATCGCACAGCTTGGAATGTTGCTGTGTTGGTTATGACGCTTTGTATGATCGCGCTCGGTACGTGGGGTCTCTCACTAGGGCCTAGCGGATAAAATTATCCACATTGATGAAGACATAGGTTTTGCACGCGAGTGGCGCTGTTTTATTGGAGCGATATCGCTGTTGTGGCGGCTAGCTTGTTGGGATCGCGCCAATCCGTTCGCATACAGCATCATTGCCGTCGTCAACTAACGAAAATCTATTGGGACTTTGAAAGACAATATCAGAAGGTGAATCGGCTTCTGCCAAACTCATAGCAATCCCTTCCTGTAATTCTTTGCGCAACTGGGTACGCGTTTGATCAATTCCATCGATGATCAAACGCGTAATGACAGTGTTTCTATAGTTCTGCTCGAAAAGTTTGCCATTTTCGAGCTTCCATTTACCGCGCGATTTAATGGATATTTGAGCGGCTGACCCATCTGGAAGGACTCCCGTTCCAGTCCCTTTTATCCGAAGAGTGCCGTTTTTGCGAAAATCCATCGTTCCAACAACGTAAAATTTGTCTCTTTCACCTTCGTCGACGTGAGCGCAATTCCACTTTCCAACCAAGGACGACGCATAACTTGTTGATGCAAGCAGGCAAAGCGTGAGCGAAAGTGCGGTAAGCCTCATCCTTCCATCGCTTCCAATTCGTCGATGAAGCCTGAGATCATCGACAGGCCTTTGTCCCAGAACGCGGGGTCGGAGGCGTCTAGGCCGAACGGGGCGAGCAGTTCTTTGTGGTGTTTGGAGCCACCCGCTTTGAGCATGTCGAAATATTTGTCTTGGAATCCATCTGGGTTTTCTTCGTAGACCGCGTAAAGCGCGTTCACGAGGCCGTCGCCAAAGGCGTAGGCATAGACGTAAAAGGGCGAGTGTACGAAATGCGGGATATAAGCCCAGAAGTTTTCGTAGCCGTCCAGGAATTCAAATGCGGGGCCGAGGCTTTCGCCTTGGACGGACATCCAGAGCTCACCGATGTCCTCTGGGGTCAGTTCGCCGCCGCGACGGGCGTCGTGCAGTTTGCATTCAAAGTCATAGAACGCGATTTGGCGGACAACCGTGTTGATCATGTCTTCGATTTTGCCGGCCAACATGACTTTGCGTTGTGCGTCGTCTTTGGCACCGTCCAGCATACGGCGGAAGGTGAGCATTTCGCCAAAGACGGACGCGGTTTCGGCCAGTGTCAACGGGGTCGAGGAGAGCATTTCGCCTTGTTCGGCGGCCAGGACTTGATGCACACCGTGGCCCAGTTCGTGGGCCAGTGTCATCACATCACGGGGTTTGCCCAGATAGTTCAGCATCACATAGGGGTGGACGTTGGTCACGGTTGGATGGGCAAAAGCGCCGGGGGCTTTGCCGGGTTTCACCGGGGCATCGATCCAGCCTTTGGTGAAGAACGGTTCGGCAATGTCGGCCATGCGCGGATCAAAGGCGGCATAGGCGCCCATGACGGTTTCTTGGGCTTGATCCCAGGATACTTGTGTTGGGTCTTCCATGGGCAGGGGCGCGTTGCGGTCCCAGACTTGCATGACATCCAGCCCCAACCATTTGCGTTTCAGTTCGTAATAGCGGTGGCTGAGTTTGGGATAGGCTTTGACAACGGCGTTGCGCAGCGCGTCGACCACTTCGGGTTCGACGTGGTTGGACAGGTGGCGGCCGGTTTGGGCGGTTGGCATGCCGCGCCAGCGGTCCATGATTTCTTTTTCTTTGGTTTGTGTGTTGTGCACGCGGGCGAAGGTTTTGATGTTTTCGCCAAGGACGGTTGCCACTTCGCGCGCCGCAGTTTCGCGTTTGGTGCGATCGGGGTCGGTCAGGAAATTTAGCGTGGCTTCGATGTTGAGGGGTTGGCCGTCGATGTCAAAGGACAGGCCTGCGATGGTTTCGTCAAACAGGCGTTCCCATGCATCGCCGACAACGCCGAGATCGTGCAGGAATTTTTCCATCTCGTCGGAAAGCTGGAAGGGTTTCATGGCGCGGATGCGTTCGAAGATCGGTTTGTAGCGGGCCAAGTCCTCTTGTTGGGTCAGCAGACCGTCGAGGTGGTCATCTTCGAGGCGATTGATTTCGAGGGTGAAGAACACAAGCGGGGTTGTGAAGTTGGTGATTTTTTCTTGCAGGTCGGACATGAATTTGGCGCGATCCGCATCTGTGGTTTGCTGGTAATAACGCAGCCCGGCATAGGACATGATGCGCCCGGCGGTTTGGTTGATTTTTTCGTTGCGCAGGATGCAAGCGAGCAATCCGGGGGCGTCGAGCGTGTGCAGGTTGTTTTCGTAGTCGGTGGCGAAGGAGGCGCAGGCTGTTTCGAGCCATTCCAGATCACGAGTCAATTCCGGCGCATCTTCCCCAGTGTAGAGATCGTCGAGGTTCCATTCCGGTAGATTGCCCAGATTGTCCGCCCCAGTGTCGGTGTGTGCGTCGAAAGTTGGTCGTTTGATCATTGCGCGTTTCCTTGATGCTTTGTCTGATGAAGTAGGGGGTGAAGCGGGCAAAGTGCAAGCTGTCCGATGGGTTGGCGACGCAATAGAGCGCATTTTCTTGTGAAAATGGTGCCAATCCGGGGTGTGATGTTGAATTTACGCGTTCAAGTGGGTGTGGAATTGGTGGAGACGGGGGGCGGACGCTGTTTCCGCTGCGCGGAAAGACGCCCCGCCCACCGTCCCTCAAGGGTCCGTGAGTGGCACCTTGGATTGTGTTCTGTGATGTTTAAGCGGCCTCTGCTTTGAGAAACCGGGAGGTCAGATCGTCAAAGACTTGCCCGCGCAATGCAGGAACCTCCATTAGCACTTCGTGTTCGGCGTGTTCCATGATTTCGAGATGACCGTTGGGCCAACGCGCCATCCGATCATGGATGCGGCCTAAATGCACAATTCTTTCGTCTGTTCCCAAATAGGTCACGCAGGGCGTGTCAGGTGTGGGTTGTGAATGAAGCCAATTGCATTCTTCAATCGCCTCGCGCAGCCACACATAGCTGGGCCCGCCAAGCGCCAAATCGGGATGTTTGCGGATCTGATCGCCCATCATGTCCCACATGGCGCGGTCTTTGGTCAGCATGTTGTCTTTGAAGGGTGCGTTGTGAACGTAAGGGTCGGGCACTGTCGTTGGGGGGGTCAAATGCCCCAAGCCAAAAGCAGGCATGGCGTGTTTCAGCACAAACGCAAAGGGTTTCAAATGCGGTGCAATCCGAATACCCCACATTGGGCCAGTGAAGGCCGCGTATTCGACGGGCAACCCTTCGTTCAGGGCGCGCAGGCCAATGCAGCCCCCCATAGAATGGGCCAGCAGGAACCAGGGTTTTGGCAAATTCAAGGATTCGGCAGTGGCGCGCATAGCCGCCACGTCCTTTTGATAATCAGGGAATTTATCGACATGGCCCACTTTGCGGTTTTCAGTCATGCGATCTGCCAAGCCTTGGCCACGCCAATCGATGGCTAAGGTAGTGAGCCCGCGGTTCGCCAATTCTTGAGCCGTTGGGGCGTATTTTTCGATATATTCAGTTCGCCCGGGGAACATGAAAACAGTTCCGCGGGCATTTGGGGTGGACCACAGGCCAAGGCGAATGCGCAAACCATCAGATGTTTGCGCCCAGAATGCTTGCGCCCCATTTGGGCCGGGGGCAATGTCCGCGTGATAAGGAGCCTTGGCCAGTGTCATAGGTTAGGCCAGTGCAGAAGCGAGTTTCATCGCCATGCCCATGTCCCCATCTACCGAGAGTTTGCCCGTCATAAACGCAGATGTCGGATTGGTGTCCCCGGATAGGATGGATTGGAACGTGTCGGCATCCGCCTTCAGTGTCACATCCGCTTCGTCATCGGAAACCCGCGCGCCTGATCCGTCTAGGATAATGGCACCCATTCCTTCGATTTCGAACTTTGCACTGCCACCAAAATCTGAACCTGTCAGTTTTTCATTGAGAACAGCAACGGCCTGATCGAGCACTTCACTCATCTTTGTCTCCCATTTTTTCTGTTGTATTGCTCGTGCGCACTGGATTTGGTTCGCAGAGCTGTTACATTCCCTAGTGTTATGGGCATCATGCGTCAAAATCTCTACCGTATCGTTACGGCATTTAGTCTTATGGTCGGGTATTCCTTACCTTTGGCTGCTCAATCTGAGCTTGAGCCTTTGCTGGAAGAGTTGAAATCTGCGGAAAAGCCGCGCGCCGTTCAGATCGTGCGCGAAGTTGAACGCGAATGGGGGCTGTCTGGGTCGACATCAGTGGATATGCTGCTGCGTCGTGGGCACGAGGCCATGGAAGAAGAAGATTGGCGGCAGGCCATCGAACATCTAACGGCCGTGACAGATCATGCGCCAGAGTTCGCCGAAGGCTGGCACGCACGCGCAACTGCGTTTTTCCAATCGGGAAAATTTGGCCCAGCGATTGGCGATTTGCAGCGTGCATTGGCCTTAAACCCTAACAATTGGAATGCGATTTATGGATTGGGGATCGTTTTTCAGGAACTGGGCGATCATGTTCGCGCGGCAGACGCGTTTCAAATGACTCTGGACTTGCATCCGCATCACGAGAACGCCACTGAGGCATTGAAACAAGTACAGCGGTTCGGAGTTGGGCAAACGCTCTAACTCTTTTTCGGAGACGCGGATGAACGAGCGGCGGGTGGCGGCGGTATTAGGCCCCACCAACACAGGTAAAACCACCTATGCAATCGAGCGGATGCTGGCGCATCGGACAGGCATTATCGGCCTGCCTTTACGCTTGCTTGCGCGTGAAGTGTTTGATCGCATTGTGCAATTGCGCGGCCCGTCTGTGGTGGCTTTGGTCACGGGCGAGGAACGCATTGTGCCGCCACGCGCGCAATATTGGGTATGTACCGTTGAGGCGATGCCCGAAGGCATGGGCTGTGATTTTCTAGCGATTGACGAAGTGCAATTATGCGCGGATCCGGAACGGGGTCATGTGTTCACCGACCGGTTGCTGCGCGCGCGCGGGCTGCATGAAACGCTGTTTTTAGGGGCATCGACCATGCGCGGGCCAATTGCTGCGTTGGTGCCCGAGACCTATTTTCTGACGCGTGATCGCATGAGTGATTTGGCCTATGCGGGGCAAAAGAAAATCAGCCGGATGCGTCCAAGGTCGGCGATTGTCGGGTTTTCCGTTGAAAATGTCTATGCGATTGCGGAGCTTATTCGACGCCAACGGGGGGGGGCGGCGGTTGTGATGGGCGCTTTGTCGCCGCGCACACGCAATGCGCAGGTGGCGATGTATCAAGAGGGCGAGGTTGATTTTCTGGTCGCGACGGATGCGATCGGGATGGGGCTTAACCTTGATATTGATCACGTTGCCTTTTCCAGCCTGTCGAAATTTGATGGCCGTCGTATGCGGCCCTTGGCGCCTAATGAATTGGCGCAGATTGCGGGACGGGCAGGGCGCGGACAGAAGAACGGCACGTTTGGGGTCACAGGGGATGCGCCTGCTTTGCCTGATGAGGTCGCGAGCGCGATCATGGATCATCGGTTTACACCGCTTAAAAAGTTGATTTGGCGCAATCATGCTTTGGAATTTGGGTCAGTTGACCGGTTGATTGGGTCGCTTGAGCAAGCCCCTGATCATGAGGCGTTGACCAAGGCGCGTGATTCTGACGACCTGGTGGCGTTGAAAGCAATGGGCCAAGATGCTGAAATTGCAGCGCGCGCGACGGATGGCCCATCGGTTCGATTGCTTTGGGATGTGTGCCGTGTTCCGGACTTTCGCGGCATCAGCAATGCAGAGCATGCGAACCTTTTGGGGCTCATTTACAACTTTCTGCATCAGCGCGGAAAAGTGCCGAATGACTTCTTTGAACGGCAGGTTCGACGCATTGATCGCACAGACGGAGATATCGACGCGTTATCAAAGCGCTTGGCTTTCATCCGAACTTGGACTTATGTGTCGCAGCGAAAAGATTGGGTAGAAGACGAAATTCATTGGCGCGCCGAGACTCGCGCTGTAGAAGACCGCTTGTCAGATGCTTTGCATGAGAAACTGACACAGAGATTTGTGGATCGGCGCACATCCGTTTTATTGCGCCGACTGGGCCAAAAGGAGGCCATGGTGGCCGAAGTTAACGACGCTGGTGATGTGACCGTAGAAGGCGAATTCGTCGGACGGTTAGAAGGTTTTCGATTCACGCTGGATAAATCCGCAGCGGGACAGGAAGCGAAAACGGTAAAAACGGCTGCTTTGCAGGCTTTGGCACCGCATTTTCATTTGCGCGCAGACCGCTTTTACAATGCGCCAGATACCGAAATTGATTTCACGGAACAGGGTGGATTGATGTGGGGGTCTGCTGCGATTGGCAAATTGGTCGCCGGTCAAGATCCCTTGAAACCGCGCATTGAAGCCTTTGTGGATGACATTGCAGGTGCAGATGTTGCCGAAAAAGTGCAGCGTCGATTGCAGCATTTCATGGATCGCAAGATACAAGCGCTGTTCGAGCCGTTGTTCGAAATGCAAAAAGACGAAGCGCTTGCCGGGCTTGCAAAGGGATTCGCGTTCCAGTTGATCGAAGGGTTTGGCGTACTGCCACGCAATGCTGTGGCCGATGATGTCAAAGCGCTGGATCAGGATTCGCGCGGATTCTTGCGCAAGCATGGCGTTCGTTTTGGCCAGTTCACAATCTTTATGCCGGCTTTGTTAAAACCCGCTCCGACACGGTTGCGGTTGGTCCTTTGGGCCTTGTCAAAAGACTTGGGCGAATTCCCCGAATCGCCACCACCGGGATTGGTGACGGTTCCAAGCATGTCAGATGCGCCACAAGGCACTGATACGATTGCCGGATACCGCAATGCGGGTACGCGGGCGATCCGGATCGATATGTTGGAACGTTTGGCCGATATGCTGCGTTCCGAGGATTCGCGCGGCGGGTTTGAGGCCAAAGCCGATATGCTGTCGATCACCGGAATGACGCTGGAGCAGTTTGCAGATTTGATGCAGGGGCTTGGGTATAAAGCCGAGCAGGGCGAGCGCGAAAAAGTCAAAGCCGTGCCAGCGCCGGAGTCGGTGCCAGCGTCGGAGAAAGCTGCTGACGAAACTGTTGCTGAGGGTACTGCTGAGGACGCGCCAGTTGCAGAAGGCGCACCGGCAGAAGATGCTCCGGTTGTTGCAGAAAAGCCAGCTGAAGAAGCTGTTGCTGAGGCGAAATCGGACGACACGTCAGATGTTGCGGCCCCGGCAGAAGAGGCCGAAGCGCCTGAGATGGAAGTGTTTTATACCTTCGCTTGGGGTGGTGGACGACCTAACAATAACCGTGGACGTCCGGCGCAAGGCGATCAGCCACAGCGCAAAGGGGGTGGCAAACGTCCCCAAGGAAATAAGGCCCAAGGCAACAAGGGCGGTGGCAAGCAGCAAAACCGGGGCAAAGGCCAGCGAGATGGCGGAAAGTCCTTTTCGGCGCGCCCACCCAAGAAAGAAAAAACCATTGATCCAGATAATCCCTTCGCAGCTGCGCTTATGGGGCTGAAGGACAACAGCTAATGTCCCAAACCGCTGCCAAAGAGCGGTTGGATAAATGGTTGTGGCATGCGCGCTTTTTCAAGACGCGCAGTTTGGCATCAACAAAAGTGTCTGATGGGGCTGTTCGGGTAAACCAGCAGCCCGTCAGCAAACGCGCAACGACCATTGGTCCGGGTGACGTGTTGACGTTTTCGCAGGGCGATTGGGTGCGTGTTATTCAAATCGAAGCGGTCGCAACCCGGCGTGGACCAGCCCCTGAGGCACAGGCGTTGTATACAGATTTGTCGCCAGAGCGTCCAAAGCGGGAGTATGTTCCGGAAAACCCTGCTTTTGAGGGAAAAGGGCGTCCGACCAAAAAACAACGTAGGCAGGCTGATCTTTCACGCAGGCAACACCTTGAATGATTGCGGCGGCTGATCTAGCTACACCAAGACTAAGATTACGGAATGACCTATGACCTATATCGTCAACGACAGCTGCATTGCCTGCAAATACACCGATTGTGTGGAAGTTTGCCCAGTGGATTGCTTTTATGAGGGGGAGAACATGCTTGTGATCCACCCGGATGAATGCATTGATTGTGGTGTGTGCGAACCTGAATGCCCGGCGGATGCGATCCGCCCGGACACGGATGCGGATATGGAAAAATGGGTTGAGTTCAACCGAAAGTATTCGGAATTGTGGCCTGTAATTATCACCAAAAAAGATCCATTGCCTGAAGCTGAAGAACGCGATGGAGAGGCTGGAAAGCTTGAAAAGTATTTCTCGGAAGCACCGGGTGAGGGAGGTTGACCCGACTCTGGTTTTTGTGGGATCGAAGAAGGAAAGAAGCCCCGGACGCAGGGGTCTTGCGTGGCTGACGCTGCGTAGGCTTTATATCGCCTCGATTTTGTGATATAAGCGTCGTGAATCTGACGTATGGACGCTTTTCTGGCCGACTGAACCACTCAAGTCGGTCAAATACCCTGACCTGAATTCATAACCTGCCGGGGCCCAGTGGCACCGTACAGGTTTTTTGGTGTCAATGCGTTCGTCAGGCTGGGATCGTGGTCTGGATGAGGACAAACATGAGTAAGAAGAAACTCGACTTTCGCCCGAATGAATACGTGGTCTATCCTGCGCATGGCGTTGGACAGATTGTGTCTATTGAAGAGCAGGAAGTCGCGGGGATCACGCTGGAACTTTTCGTGGTCTCTTTTGAGAAAGACAAGATGACACTGCGGGTGCCGACGAATAAGGCAACGGTTTTTGGCATGCGTGCCTTGTCGAGCCCCGATGTGATCAGTCAGGCGATGCGCACGTTGAAGGGCAAAGCCAAGGTCAAGCGGGCGATGTGGTCGCGACGGGCTCAGGAATATGAGCAAAAGATCAACTCGGGCGATCTGATTGCGATTGCTGAAGTTGTGCGTGATTTGCACCGCACGGATGATCAACGCGAGCAAAGTTATTCCGAGCGTCAGTTGTATGAAGCTGCGTTGGAGCGGTTGACCCGCGAAGTTGCCGCCGTATCGGGCGGTGATGAGCTGGCAGCTGCAAAAGAAGTTGGTGATGTTTTGATGAGCCGCGTTGCGGCGTAATCTGAACGTCGGATAAAATGAGAGGCCGCACTTGAGATGTTGAGCGCGGCCTTTTTTTGTGCTCGGTTAGCGGGTCTGTTTGGCCGTTGGCCAAAGGCGCCCGCCCACCGACCCTGACAAATTTTCCCCAGTTAAGCGGATTTCTCTTGTTCTTCTTCGGCCTTTGCCGAGATTGCGAATTCAAGGTCCTTTTCCAGAGCCTTTGCGCGTTCGATATAAGCTTTGTTTTCGGAGTTGCGGATATCGGGATCCCAGAGTTCCGCCAGTTGGCGGACGGCGTCGCGGTCATGATGATAAAAGACCTCTTCGGCTTGCGCGGCTTCGAAGTCGGTTAACCCCATGTTTTCAAGAACGTACCGGCCCGCGCGCAGGGATCCATCAAAGAGTTCGCGGACAATGTCGTTGGCGCCCGCTCGGTAGAGGCGATAGACGTGCAGCCGGTCGTGTGCGCGTGCAACAATGTGAAGGTCGGGGCGCAGTTTGCGTGCAAATTCGACAAGTTTGGTCGCGGCGACGGGATCATCAAGTGAGACCACAAGCACACTGGCTTTTTGTAGGCCAGCCGCCTGAAGGATGTCAGGACGAGAGGGATCACCCAGAAACCCTTTGTACCCAAATTTGCGCATCAAGGTTATGGTTTTGATGTCGTGATCTAGGACAACGGTTTTGAACCCCGAAGCTTGCACCAGTCGATTGACGATTTGGCCAAATCGACCGATGCCGGCGATAATGATGGGTCCGTCGATATCGATGTCATCGGCTTGGGGCGTTTCAGCCGACTCCTGCATTCGGCGCGAAATCAGATCGTAAATTATGAAAAGCAGCGGCGTGATCAGCATCGTGAGCGCAATGACCAACAACAAAGTCTCTGCGATTTGTTCAGCGATGACACCTTGCCCAACTGAAAATGCCACAAGGATAAACCCAAATTCACCGGCCTGCCCAAGTGCAAGAGTAAAGAGCCATCGATCCCGGCCATTGATGTTGAAGGCCACGGCAAGCAGGTAGAGCACCGAGCCTTTGATCAGGATGACGAGAAGTGCCATCGATAACAGGGCAGGCCAACGGTCAAAGAGAAGTGCGAAATTAATGCCTGCTCCGACGGTGATAAAGAACAAGCCCAGCAGCAGACCTTTGAAGGGTTCAAGGTCGGTTTCCAGTTCGTGACGGAATTCTGAGGAGGCAAGGACAACACCGGCGAGGAAGGCCCCTAAGGCGGGTGACAGGCCAACAAGGTTCATCAAGAAGGAAATGCCCACGACGATGAGCAAGGCAAGTGCTGTGTACATTTCGCGCAAGCGTGTTGCGTGGATAAATCGAAAGATTGGGCGGGTGGCGAAGATACCAAACAGGATGACGGCCAGAACTGCACCAAGTGTGACCAGCGTGACGCCCCATGCGGGCAGGCCTTCGACTAAGCTTAGCCCGTGACCATGGGCGATGTCTTCACCTGCCGTAAGCGACTTTCGCGCGATGGATCCATCCGGCAGGATGCTGACGGGCAGCGTAACAACAAGCAGCGGCATGAAGGCGAGGATGGGGATGACTGCAATGTCTTGCGTCAGCAGGACGGAAAAGACGCTGCGCCCACCACTGGTTTGCATCAGGCCTTTTTCAGACAAGGTTTGCAGAACAATGGCGGTTGATGACAAGGACAGGGTCAAGCCGATCGCGACAGCCGATCCCCATGGTTGGTTATAAGCCATCGCGACGCCCATAATCAGCAGGGCCGAAACGCCGACTTGCATGCCGCCAAGCCCCACAAGTTTGTGGCGCATATCCCATAAGGCACGGGGTTCGAGTTCAAGCCCAATGAGGAACAACATCATTACAACGCCAAATTCAGCGAAATGTTGTAATGCCTCTGTTTCTGACCCCACAAGGCCAAAAACGGGCCCGATTATGATGCCCGCAGCCAAATACCCCAACACTGAACCAAGACCTAAGCGGGCGGCAATTGGAACGGCGATGACGGCTGCGGCGAGGTAAATTGTTGCTTGATAAAGAAATTCTTCCATCTCGAACCACTGCTATGGGTGTTTGACATCAATGTAGCGATCAAGTTGGCAAAGGGCCATCTTGCTTAAGTTGAGCCATGACTATTTGACTGTGTACGCGAGAAACCGCCGGGTGAGGTAGGAGAGTCTCGTGAATAAGGGTGTTCAACGCTGATAAGTCTGCACAATAGACGCGCAACAAGTAATCCGCATCGCCGGTCATAGTCCAAGCGCTGATGATTTCTGGGCGAATTGTGCACAGGCGCGCAAAGCTTTGTGCGGTTTCTGGGCCGTGCACAGCAAGGTGTACTTGAACAAAGGCCTGCACATCCAAACCAAGCTGTTTCGGGTCAAGGCGCGCTGTGTAACCGACGATGATGCCGTCCGCTTCCAGTCGTTGACGTCGGCGGCTGATTTGGCTGGCGGACAGCCCCAATGCGTCAGACAATTCCTGCGCGGTCATCTGGGCGTTTTGTTGCAACGCGTCAATCAAGCGGGAATCTGTCGAATCGATCATATGCGTATTCCTTGCGTGTTACGTCAATATTGTGCGGATTTCGTGCGTGATCAACATAATTACATTAAAAATTGCGCCCCGAACGCATATGTAGTGCTTGATGCTTGCACAAACACGTTACGCAACAGGAGACGCAGATGGGTCCTTTTCCACACGAAGCCCCGAAATCGGAAATCACGCCAGATAACCCCGCAGGTACGGATGGGTTTGAGTTCGTTGAATTTGCACATCCCGACCCGGAGGAGTTGCGCACCTTGTTTATCAAAATGGGATATGCGCGTGTTGCACGTCACAAATCCCAAGATATCGAGCTTTGGCAACAAGGCGACATCACCTATGTGTTGAATGCTGAGCCCCAGTCTTTTGCGGCGGAATTTGCCCAAGAGCATGGGCCATGCGCGGCGTCGATGGGCTGGCGCGTTGTGGACGCACAGCATGCTTTTGATCGCGCTGTGTCAAAGGGGGCGACCCCTTACGAAGGGGAAGGCAAGGTGCTGGATGTTCCGGCGATTTACGGGATTGGTGGCAGCCTGATTTATTTCATTGATCAGTATTACGACACGTCCCCCTACAATGATGAATACGAGTGGTTAGATCAATCCAAGCCGCGGGGGGTGGGTTTTTATTACCTAGATCACCTGACGCATAATGTGTTCAAGGGGAACATGGACAAGTGGTTCAATTTCTATGGCGACTTGTTCAATTTCAAAGAAATCCGCTTTTTCGATATCGAAGGGAAATTCACGGGCCTGTTCAGCCGGGCGCTGACGTCGCCTTGTGGGCGCATTCGCATTCCGATCAACGAAGACCGGGGCGAGACAGGGCAAATTGTATCCTATCTGAAAAAGTACAAGGGCGAAGGCATTCAGCATATCGCTGTTGGTGCGCGAGATATTTATGACGCAACAGATACGATCGCTCAGAACGGTCTGAAATTCATGCCAGGTCCACCTGAGACATATTACGACCTAAGCGTTGATCGGGTTCCCGGCCACGAAGAACCATTGGACCGCATGAAAAAGCATGGCATCCTGATTGACGGGGAAGGTGTTGTCGATGGTGGTGAGACGCGGATCCTGCTGCAAATCTTTTCCAAGACAGTGATTGGCCCGATCTTTTTCGAGTTCATTCAACGCAAGGGCGATGATGGTTTCGGCGAAGGTAACTTTAAGGCTTTGTTTGAATCGATTGAACAAGAGCAAATCGATAGTGGTGAAATCGCCGCGCAATAGCGGCGATATTTCAGTTAATCAATCAGATGAGCTGCAAGGTGTATCATACTGAAAAAAAACTAGAAAACACCTCGTCTTTTTTCGCAATTCCGTAGGTCGCGCGCGATGACGGTGAGTGCGCCAGTTGTATGTGTCAGCTCGCTGGATTTAGCCCTTTGGCATCCGCAACACGACATTGCGTGCGCCTTTGCTGTAACGCAATTCGCTGTCACCAATCGCGGACACGCGCCCGCCATCCAAATTGTCGCCAACTTGCACCTTTTTGTAACGCCCGTTTGGCATACGGACCAAGGCCCGGCGTTCTGATGGTTTTCCGAACACTCCGATTAGGTTTACTTTGCGCAAGTTGATTGCATTTTCCAGCGTTGCCTGACGTGTCACAGAGGCAGAGGTTGGAACAGCTGGTTTGACTGTTCGGGGCGCAATGGTGCGGACCGTTCTGGTGGGTTCGGGTTCTGTTTCGGGGGTCACCGGGGTGGGTGCCGGAGTAGCGCGCGCAACAACTCTGCTAAAATTGCCCGGGCGAGTGTTGGGGCGCACTGACGTTGACATGGCAACGGCCAACGCTTCGTCAATTTCGGCGCGTTGCTGTTCAGGGGAGCGTGACACCGGTGGGCGATTTACGGGGCGAATGGTCGCCAACTCTGCAAGGGTTGGTCCACCAAGCGCCGAACGTTCTGTATTTTCGACAAGCTGTGAAGGACGCAGGCGTGGACGGATCGCCGCAAGTGCTGTGTTCGCGGTCCCCACTGCCACCTCTGGCTGTGCAGTTTCAGCCGGTTGTGCGGTCACACCGGGACGTTCTGGCGTTAATGGCGGTTTGACCAGCGGAGGACCGGAAAAGACAACCACGCCTTCTGGGTTTAACGTGCCCTCCGGGGTTGGTTTGACCAATCCACGGTCATCCAGATCAAAAGCGATGCCCGGCGCAGCAGGCGATGGCACCTGCAAAAGCGCAGTTTCCGATTCAGGCGGAGGCGCCAGTGCTATGGCGTCGGTCAAAGTGCTGCCGGGGTCGATGCTGGTCTCGTAAACATCGTCAATTGTGACAATCGAAACGGGGGCAGGCGCAACTGGCGCAGTGGCCCAAATTCCAGTCACGGCATAATCGGCTTCTTTTTCGGCCTCAGTTTGTGGCCCGATATCCGCAGGTTCAGGGCGGGGGTCCACCAAGGCATCCAACACCGCTGCGTCTTCGTCCGTCAATTCAGGTTGCAGCGAGGCAAGTTCGGTATCCGGGGCGGGGTCTTCGACACTCGGCGCGACTGTGGTTTCAGTCGGCAACGCATCCGGGGTTACGATTGGTTGTGCTGGTTCTGCAATGACCGGTTCGGGGCGGTCGTCAAACAGGCTTGCCAAACCGCCATCCGAAAACACTGTCGCCCAACTGGCGATGCCCGCCAAGAAAACAAACACGAAAACACCCAGAACAATACCAAGAAGCTTTGGACGTCCGTCCATGTCCTGACCCTGTTGACGTGCGCCAAACACGGTCAATCGATCCGCTTCGTCTAGCAAACGCTCTGCATCTGCTTTCGGGCTGTTGTTTAGGGCGAATTCGCGGGCATCTGCGTCTTCGTCATAATGCGGGGCACTCAAAGCAGGGGCACGTTGCCCGGAAGAATAACGGTCGTCTTTGACGGCGTCTTCGTTTCGAATGATCGCAATGGGTGGTTTTTCAGCAGACGTTGAAGTGTCTTCGCTTGAATTCGGATCGACATCTTCAAGAGGGGGCGCATCCGCACGGGTTACACCGCCCAGCTTTGGTGTCTTGTTGTCTGGATTTCGCCGCGTACTGAATTGCGCAACCAGTGGAAGCTCTGGAATTACTTCAGGCTCAGGCTTAGTTTGAAACTCTGGTTCTGGTTCTGGATCGGCTGGATCGGATTGCAGTTCCGGTTCTGGAGCTAGGTCAAATTCGGAAATATCGTCATCTGATTGAGATTCTAACGCATCGGATGCCGGTTCAAATGGCGCCGCCTCTTCGGCGAATTCAAACGCGGCTTCTTCGGGTTCGTCTTTGAAGATGAATTCGTTTGGTAATCCCGCGGGGGCATCATCACCGTCACCCTCATGGTCGGGCGTTTCTTCTGCGGCAAAGTCAGTGATTTGTATGGATTCGCGGGAAACGTCACCATTTGCATCTGAGACGTCGATAATTTTGGACAATGCCCATTCATCGTCTTCCGGCGCTGATGTGCTGTCTAGTGTTGTTGTTTCTGGAACCGGTCCAAGGTCCGCATCATCCACAGTGGATTCTTGTGGATCAGGCATGTCATCGGCAACGTGCGTCTCAAACGCGGGTTCATCGGGCGCGGATTGCAGATCGGTTTCCGCGACAACTGATACATCGTCAACGGTTGCTTCGTCGGTGATCGCCCCTTCTAAGGTAGGGGTGACTGCTGTGGGAGGCGCGTAAGCGGTAACTGGCGCGCGGTCTCGCGAAACAAATTCACCGGGTTCCAAAACAGACGCTGCATGTATCGTCGGGCCAAAGAAGGGTTCGCCGTCAAATTGGCTTGGCTCCGGGCTTGCGACAAAGGACACAGGGTCGAACCCGTGTTGAACCGCAAATGATTCCGCTTCGGCCAATGTTTCGCGGGCAACGGCTGCGACATAGGTGATGGGACCATCTGCCAAAACATCGATTGACAGATCGGCGATGTCATAGGGGGTTACACCATCAAGCGCCTGTTCTGCGGCAATTCTGCGATTGGCAAGATCTTGCTCACCGGTTTCGATTTTCAGGAATCTGATCTGTTCGCTGGGAATAATCAGCTTGGTTCGCAGCGTGCTGGCATGCAGCGCAGTGGCCGTTTTTTTCAGAACGCGCAGTGACGCGGATAAATCTTCAACCGTAAGGGGTACATCGCCGACTTTTTGCCAGCCACCTGCAGCACGATGCAGCAGGCGTATCCTTTCATAAGACAAAGAAAGCGCGAAACTTGGCGTCATTTGAAGCCCTTGGACTATGTTCTTGCACCGTTTTAGGCGCATGGATTTAGAGTGTAGAATACTGCAGGATTGCGCTTATGCAAAGAGGTTCGCGGGGGCAAACCTTGTTTATTGGCAATTCGCGCACACTTGGCAGGTTTCAGTGACGAGAATGGAATGCGAATTTTGATAGCGATGTTGGCGTTTGCGTTTTGGTCGACGCAAGTTTTTGCCACTGATCCTGCAAAGGTCGTGGTCAATGGGGTTGGCGAAATAGCGGTCGTTCCCGACCTTGCGATATTGACAGTGGGGGTCAGTCACGAGGCAAACACAGCCGAGGAGGCGATGAAGTCGGTCAGTACTGATATGACCGCCATCCTGAAATCACTGGAGAAAGAAACCATAGCCGAGCGCGATATTCAGACGGCACGCATACAGGTCCAGCCAATCAATAGATTGGATAACAGATTACATTTTCATGCAACAAACCAAGTCACTGTGCGCGTGCGCGATTTATCAGGGCTTGGTCGGATTTTGGGTCAAACCATTTCGAATGGTGCAAATCAGGTTGGCGGGTGGTCTTCGGGAGTGCGATTTGATGTGTCTGACCCTGTGCCTTATGAAACTGAGGCGCGCAAAGCCGCAGTGCAAAATGCAATTGCCAAGGCAAAAGACCTGCCTGAAGCGGCGGGTGCGCGTATCGGAGACATCAAGGAAATCAGAGAAAGCGGCAGAACAGGTCGGCGCGCGATTGAGATGGCCCGTTTCTCTGAGGGTGCTGATGTCCCGGTTGCGGAGGGCGAGGTTACGATCCAATCACAGGTCGCAATGGTATTCGAATTAATTCAGTAATCAAAAACCGGCCCGACAGTTGATCGGGCCGGTTTTAAGTCAGTCAGCTGGTGGCTTTGCTGAGGGCCTGATCCAGATCTGCGATCAGGTCATCGACATCTTCGGTTCCGATGGACACGCGCACCACTTCGGGTGCGGCGCCAGCAGCGCGTTGTTGATCCACAGTCAATTGCCGGTGCGTCGTGGACGCCGAATGGATGATCAGCGATCGTGTGTCGCCAAGGTTGGCCACATGGCTGAAAATCTCAAGCGTGTTCACAAGTTTCATACACGCCTCATAGCCGCCTTTGACAGCAAAGGTGAACAAAGCACCGGCCCCTTTGGGACAGATTTTTGCAACGCGATCAAAATAGGGCGAACTTTCAAGACCCGCATAGGTCACGAAATCAACGCGGTCGTCCGCCTCAAGCCACTTGGACAGTTTTTGTGCGTTTTCAACGTGGCGTTCCATGCGCAAGCTAAGAGTTTCGATGCCCATTAAGGTATAGTGCGCAGCTTGAGGATTCATCGTCATGCCAAGGTCGCGCAAACCAATCGCGATGCCGTGGAAGGTAAACGCCAGCGGGCCAAACGTTTCATGGAATTTAAGCCCGTGATAGGCAGGTTCGGGTTCGCTGAGCGAGGGGAATTTGCCATTGGCGGACCAGTCGAATTTACCTGAATCAACCACGCAACCGCCTGTGACCGTCCCGTTCCCGGTGAGGTATTTGGTGGTCGAATGCACAACCAGTGTCGCACCCAATTCAATAGGGCGGCACAGATACGGAGTGGCCGACGTGTTATCGACGATCAAAGGCAACCCTGCGGCATCAGAGATTTCAGCGATGGCCGGAATGTCGGTGATATAGCCGCCCGGATTTGCAATGCTTTCACAGAAAACGGCGCGGGTGTCGTCGTCAATTGCGCCTTTGACGGCGTCCAGATCATCAAAATCCACAAACTTTGCAGACCAGCCAAAGCGTTTGATCGTTTGGCTAAATTGCGTGACGGTGCCGCCGTAAAGACGGGTCGAGACGACAACATTCTTGCCGGGGCCCATCAGCGGGAACAGGGCCATAAGCTGTGCTGCGTGGCCCGAGGAACAACAAACGCCCCCGACACCACCTTCGAGCGTGGCAATGCGTTCTTGCAGAACGGCGACGGTTGGGTTGGTCAGCCGCGAATAAATAAACCCAACTTCCTGAAGGTTGAACAATGCCGCTGCGTGATCCGCATCCCGGAACACGTAAGCTGTCGTTTGATAAATAGGGGTCTGGCGAGCACCTGTCGCAGGGTCAGGGCGCGCGCCTGCATGAATTTGTAGCGTATCAAAGCCGTATGTAGGGCCATCGGTCATCAAAATATCCTCCCAGAGATTTGTTGCACATGGTTAGCGCGAAGAACGGCCCCCCGACAAGCGTGCGTGTTGGACAGCTTTATCAGCTCCAGCCTTAGCGCATCCAAAACCCTTCAGATTTGATGCGGTTTCTTATGGCTTGTTCGCGTGTGGGTAAATTATCTCGATCAAACAATGCGCGCACTTTGTGCCCACGGCCCTGATACACCATCCGTTTGATGGTATCGTATTGCTTTAGGACCTTTTTCAGCTTGTTGGGGGCACAAATTGTTTCAAGGTGTTCAACAACAGCGTCGCTTTCGCGGGCGTATAGCAGCGGGAACAACCGATAATGACAGCTGACCGATCCATCCAGCAACCCGTCCGGCAATGCATCACGGCGACCGTTCAGTTTGTGAATGACAAGGGGCAAGGTGATCTGATCCAGCCATGGATAAAGCGTTTGGCAAATGATCGCGTCGGGAGGGTCATCGCGCACGCTGAGCGCGTATTCAAGCCATAGAGCGCCAAATTCATGGGGGCATCGATAATAGAAATACCCTGCGTTGAAATACAGGTATCGGCGCCAATATTCTTCGGGTTGCGACAGATCGAGCGAGCTTTGGAAATCGATATCAAACCGATCGTAAAGCGATTGCCATGTTTGGTCATATCCCGGGCCATAAAGTTCGATCGTTGGCCAGGTTCCTTCGACGCGGTTTGATGCTGTGGGCGTATTGAAATCAAAAGGAACCTTGGTCAGGTCGTCCAAAATAAGCGTGTCACTGTCAAAAAAGACAAAAGGTTCGCCCTTTGGCAGGGCCATCAACATTTCGATTTTGTTGCCATGTGGATAGCTTGATCCAAAGTGTTTTGTCTCGAAAGGAATGATTTCTGCGCCAAGATCAAGCAAGGCATCGCGTATAGGATCTGGTCGGATTCGCGGGTTGGAATTCCACAGCGCACCGGGTTGAGGTTCCAGAACCATCAACCTCCCCGTGAAATTTGGGTTTGAATGCTGAAAAGAAGCGACGAAAAGTAATGCTTCGTAGCTGACACGCCCCCCTTGCGCTACTATAGCGACATTATAGGTGGGGAAGCCTGTTGTATTTGAATTATGTGCCATGCTCGCGCTGGTTGTTGATCTCTTGGGACCCTGTATAGGCGGGTCTGCACACGGCGAGAAGGGATGTTGGTGTCTCTGGAAGGGAATTTTTGATGTCAGTTTTTAGGTTCGGTGTTTTGGGTGCTTGGATATTGTGGGGATCAGCTGCGACGGGGCAGGGATTGCAGGACATTTTGCAAGCCGAACCGCAGGAGCCAACAGGACAATTCACAACCGCGCTGGAGGTAAAACCTATCCTAAGTGCGACGCGCAGCAATTGGGTGGCTGTGCGGGAATGGGAATTGCAAGATTACGTGTACGTGACGCATATTTGGGCGTGGCGCTGTGGATTGGTGCAATTGGAGGTTTCGGTAAATTCGGGCCCATTTGAAATCTGGCCATTGCCGGAATGTCATTTGGACACGTCGACACCGAATGCCATTTTGGAACAAGACGGGCTACCCTATAGAACCTATGCCCCAAACGCAGTGATCGAGATCGCAGTGCGTGTCACATATGATGATTTGACCACAGAGACAGCGAGATTTCCACGAAGCGCCATCCTGTTGCCCTGAGGGTGAAACGTCAGATGATTTTGGCCTTTACGTCACGAAACCGGCCCAAATTTTGAAATTGGGTCAAAGCTGACCTTCACATAGGACGCAGCGAACGGCAGCTGTGAGCCCACTTTGACTAATGCTGCGCGAAGGGCAAAGGTCTGCTTTGATAATCACATCTAATTTTTGGATGAGTTGAGGGGGCCAATCAGCTCAATACGGTTCGTCCAGACATAACCGTCAAAAGCTTCTGGTACGTTGTGGAAGCTCTCAGTGTCATCGATTCCGTTGGTAAACCCCGACCCATCATATGGGCCGACCAAAAAAACCTCTGTTCCAACGGCGTCGAGGCGACGGGTGAAACGATGGGGCCATCCCCAAAGAATGGCTGCGTAGTTTTGCGGGACGAGGACGATGGTATTGCGACAAATTTCTGGGACATAGCTGCTCCATCCCAGAGCTACATAACGGGTCAGGCAGCTTTTAATCGACGCTCGGTCAAAGCCACGAAGGTTTGGGGTTCTCGCCATAGCTGCAAAAGTTGGTTCCGTACCACCGTAGACACCAAAAACCTGTTTTCGATTCTCAATGTTGCCGAGCATTTCCGCCAGCGCTGTTCCTTCATCGCTCCGTCGACTCTTGAAATTTACAAGGAACATGCCTCCCATATTTTCTTCGAAAACCTGAGTAAGCGATGGCATTTGCCCGACGCCCAGCCCCCTGAGTGGATAGGTCCCCGTACCGTCATCGATGTTGAATCCGATGTCGCGTGTTTGCAAATAAGAGAATGTCTGTTCTTGGGTTACGCCTGATCCGTTGGTGCGGCAATCAAGGGTCCAGTCATGAAAGACAGCAAACACATCGTCTGTCGTCAAGTGAATGTCGATCTCGACCACGTCTGCGCCAAGCCGAAAGGCCTCTTGCATGGAAGGAACAGTGTTCTCGATGAAAGCATGCTCGATCGGCTCAACCGGGGAGGCGTGACAGGAGTCGTTCGACCGATCCAAACCAATATAAATTTGATGTACGCCACGATGTGCGATCAGTCGCGTTTTGTGCTGATCTAATCCAGTAACGAACATCGAAGTGTTCGCAATCCACAAGCCCACTACGACGAGCAGTGCAGCCACGGTGAACCGTTTTATCATTCTTTTCATGTGTGAATCTTAAATGGCCTGCACGAGGAGCGAAACCCAATCCCGACTTTGGTGCAGCCAAAGCGAACGGTCACTAAGTCCGCTTAACCGACCAAGCCTAAGTTGCGGCGAAGGTTCGATTTGGGTCAGAAATGCTTGATGGTTGGGTCTGAATTGCGTAACGCGGCCCGTTGGTGGGATTCAGAAAATTTGTTGTGTTTAATCAAAGCTGGGCGACGTTACATCCTAAGCGTGCTGTGACCCAATTGAGCGCACGCAAGCGTGCGCACGACATGTTTTGGGGCGCTGGTCGCTAGTGTTGTGCGCTACGCTTCTGGGGGGCGGTTAAACAGATCGAAGATTTTTTGCAGGGCAGTCAGCACCAAAAACACGCCAATCACCCAAATCAACAATTCGAATGGGGCAAAATCTGTCCCGCGCACCCATTGCCCGACAAGACCACCTTGCGGACGCAGCGCATCCTGTCCAAAAAGCCCGTCACGTCCCCAAAACCGAAAAAGCCAAAAGCGGCTTAGGTAGAAAAAGACGACCGCCACGCAGGCGACGACAATGAGCCAGAGTGTACGTTTCATTGGGTCAATTCCATTGTCGATGCGTCAATTGCGAAAACGAGCATATCGCCGTGGCGCGAGATGTCGCCTTCAACTTCGATGAACTGCGCCACGCGGTCATACGCTTCGCGAGGAAGAGGGGTCCCATCCGGGCCAGTGATCAGAAGGTATTCTTCGCCCATGATTGGCTGCGAGGACACAAAGATTGGTGGTACATCCCCGAGAAGACATAAGTTGGCGCAGGCTTTATGTGCCAACCCGCGCCCCGGGCGCATGGCTCCTGCAAGGCATTTGCCGTCACAGATTTCGCCAGCCAGTTTCCATCGTCCAAGAGGTTCAGCAACGATGTCCGACGCTTCACCTTCGGCGGCTTTTATGCCGTTTTTACCACCTCGGATTTGCAGCATGTACAAATCGCCACGTTCCAGCACCACACCTGACACCCGCGCCAGCTTGCCTTCCAGTGGTTTGGCTCGGCTGTCCACGCCCGATTTACCACCCGCTGTCATCAAAAAGCTTTCGCCCGCTTTGATACGGTCATTCCCTTCAGTCACGTGAATGACAGGGTAGGGCGTCATTTCAACGATCCCTGTGACTGTCTGACGTCCGTAATCGAACCGGAAAGCGCCGGGACCGGGGTCATCTTGGGTCGCGCCCAACAGAAATCCGTTAACCGAGAGGCCACCAATAAAGAGAGCCGCGACGACAATCAGAAATTTGCGCAATGGGCCGGGGATTGGCAGATACCCAACAAAGAATGGTTTCTCGCTCATGCTGTGATCTCCGAAACGGGCAGTGGCGTTGGATCAACGGGTGTGCCGGGCGCATTCGCGTCCGTGTGCACTTGGACTGTGCCGTTTTCGATCCGAAGACGGTATGTGGGGACTTGTTCTGTGAACGGTGCCGGAGACTGTCCATTACGCACGTCGTATTGGAACCCATGCCAAGGGCAGGTAACGAGGCAATCAATGATCTTGCCTTCGCCAAGTGGTCCATTCTGATGCGCACAGGCGTTTGAAATCGCGGACAATTGTCCTTCCATCAGAAAAACGGCGACGCGATCACCGGACGGAAGCAGCGCAATCTTGGCAAAGCCTTCGCGAAAGTCTTGGGGTTGGCCGACGTCAAACCATGATCCGGATGCAGCCCCGACGGAATTTTCGCGTGTGGCATACCAAGCGTAAAGATGCAGAGCCGAGACTGAAACG
Organism: Paracoccaceae bacterium; assembly: GCA_039984715.1. GTDB lineage: Bacteria > Pseudomonadota > Alphaproteobacteria > Rhodobacterales > Rhodobacteraceae > JABSSA01. The sequence continues at coordinate 169,553 of JBDWUA010000016.1, forward strand.
GCCCCCACAAGCACGATGACGGTAAAGACGTGGTTTTGCTGATCTTGCAAGATCCCCAAGCACACATGGACAACCGCCGACGCATAAGCTGCGTAAATCAGATAGTGCAGTCTTTTCCAGACAGGTGCGGTCAAAAACTTGAGCCAGAAATCGTGGCTGGTACAGGCCAGGATCAATAGGCATGTCAAAGCGAAAATCCCAAACACTTCGAATGGAAATCCTGCGATTTGACCAAAGGATGAGTTCGCGTACAGCAAACCGACATATTTATCCGAGCTGGAAAACGCGAAATACCAGTTCAAAATGTACCCGGCATGTGTCACGCCGACAAATGCCGTCATAACTCCGAAGTGACGCCTGTTATACAGCAGCGGCAAAAACCGATCATCCAGCCGGGCCAACGGACCAATGGCCAAAATGATCGTCAGCATTACGAAAGCACAGGCCCCAAACGCCCGCGCATTGTGAATTTGCGGATTTACAGGGCGTTCATGGCTGAGTGATTCCGGTGAAACATAAAGGAAAACCCACAAAAACACGGCCATCCCGCCCAACATGATCGCATCATACAACCACTTGTTCGGGTTCCACTGTACGGGGATGTACTTAACGCTCATTGTCCGGCCTCACTGATTTGTTGCGGCGCGAAATCTGCAGGCCAGGTTTGGCGCACGGACAAGCCAAAAATAATTGCGACCACAACTACGGTCGCCATCAACATCGCAGCAATCCCATGTGCCTTGCGAACAACACGGTAACGCGACATCCACGCGCTGCTTTCGCTTTCGATTTGCCACCAACGCCAAAGAACCAGTGGCCAGATCATCAGAATGCCGGGAATAAGAAGCGGACGAAACACGTATGCGTCGCGTGCGTCTTCGTCTATTCGATCAATGCCAAAAACGAGAAAGGGCAGGGCGACCACTGCGCCAATCACTCCCCACAGTTGGATAAACATAACAATTGCCTGAGCAAAATCCATGGTTGACGCGTAGCTCCTATCCCACTGGCTGCGCTGCAACGTACCTTGCCCTGCGTAAATCGCAAGGGAGCAAGTGCTTGCTTGCGATCACAATTTCCAAATTAACTGAGCTGTGGATCGTCTGACGTCTCGCGCGGCAACCTTTTGCGAAGGAGGCTCGGATGATGTTGGTCGTTTTCGCAACATTGTCTGTTTTGACATCTCTGATTTTTACTTTGTACGTTCGATTTGTGACGTATTAAAAGTTGTCAAATTTTGAAACTGGTTCGATGTCACAAGAATGAAAGGATCGGGGGCCAAGAATGAACATCCTTTTTATTTGCAGCATGAACAAATGGCGCAGCCCCACGGGTGAGGCGATTTTTCGACGTTACGACGGTGTAAACACCCGTTCTGCCGGAACCAGCCGCAAAGCACGGCGACTAGTGAACGTGACAGACATTCGATGGGCAGATTTAATCTGTGTGATGGAAGAAAAACACCAGTCGCGTCTGCGGGCTGAGTTTCGAGGCGAACTGAGATACAAAGACCTCCGCGTCTTGGATATCCCCGATGATTATCAATTCATGGACCCAGAATTGGTTGATTTGATCCATGATGCGGTGGCGCCAATGATTGGAGCCGAAACGCAATAAAACATAAGTATCTGAGTAGTGATTTGGCCGTATTTGAAGTCATCGCACGGTCATTGCGATCCAATCACAGCGGCGATCCTACTTTTACCTTACAACGCCTATGTATCGGGGATGATCGACAGGACACCTCCGAAATCTTCGGTTTGCGCTTGCATCGGCTTTCTATCCATCAACATCATGTCTTATGATATTTGATGCCAACCTCATAAAAAATTTCGAAACTACGGGGAGGCTTTGGTTGAGAAACGCCATCTCTACAAAAGACCTTTCGCATTTTGATATTGCTGCTGCGCAAGGCGGTCAGGTCGGTGCGCGAATAAATTCTTGTCAGTCTTTGAATTCTGCATTGGCTGTCCAAGGGTCACTGATGCAAGCAATCGCGACGATATATCCGAAGGCGCATCCCGTCAGAGTGGTGGCATTTAACAAAACACAAGAGACAAATTGGGGTGTTCCATGGCATCAGGATCGTGTCATCGCAGTCGCGGAAAAGTGCGATGTTTTGGGCTTTGACAATTGGACTGAAAAACGCGGCGTTTGGCATTGTGAGCCACCTCACCCTATTTTGGATCAGATGTTGTTTGTACGGGTTCATCTTGATGATACCGACCACAACAATGGCGCGATGGAAATAGCGGTTGGCAGCCATGCACAGGGTGTTGTTCCTTCTGCCAACGCCGAAAAAACTGCAAACCGCTTTCCAATCGAAAGCTGCGACGCGAAACGAGGTGATGTTCTTATTTTAAAGATGCTCACTCTGCATCGATCCAAACCATCAATGGCGACATCCAATCGCAGGGCATTCCGTATTGATTTCGCGACGGAAGGCTTACCTGCTCCATTGAATTGGAGATCGGTAACACCCGACTTGACCTGAGATTTACTGGACGAACAGGGCAAATCCCAAGCATTGACTTGTGTGATCCGTCAAGCGTTCGACGAACGAACTCTATTTGTTTCCCTGTCTCCAATTCCCGTCCCCGACGATACACTTGTGCAGGCGGGGCAATGCAATTTTACCGTGACGAGATTGAGGCAATCTTTTTCATTTGCCGAACCGTGTTTTTGCGAGCAAGGATAAGGCGTTGTGGTCATTCACAAACCTGTCCCACGACTGTCTTGTTTGGTCGAAGTCGTCGCCAAAGTCGATTTTTTCGAAGATCTCAAAACATAGGGCCGACCTTGAAGAGGTCTTCGAGTATCTTGTTGAGAAGATTGGCATGGCGAATGTCGAACGTCTCACCCAGACGGACATCAATGATGCGATGGACCGGAACCGTCTCCCTGCTTTCATCACGGCACGGAGCTCATCACTCCTTAGGACAGCGAACCCGTAAATCCATAAGCTTACCAGTACCTACAAAAACAAGACGAATCCGCGTCAAAAGCCGTCATCGACGCCCTTGTCGCTCACCGGCGCAGCGCCGGGAACCAGTAGAGTTTGGTGGGTTACATCAGCAGTCTGGGATTCGCCGATTGTGACGGTTGTACGTGCCGCCTCCGCATCCCAGCCAGACGCTGCGATTTTTAACGTTTTGAGATACAATTCATAGGCTTGCTGCTGACTTAAATTGTAATTTCGACTAAATTCGCAAGTCCTGAAGAACAACTCCCGTGTCATCAGTACTGCGGGGGAGCGGCCCTGCAATCCGGAGGCAGATGAAGACTCGCTGAAGACGCCGCTTTCAGAATTGCGCGCACGAGATGCCTGTCCGCTTGCTTGTTCCGCCTGTGAATACGTCGCGTCAGGGGCAGGTGATGTACAGGTTACAAAGTGCGTGTTGCGCGCGAGGATCAACGTGTTTGATGTCGACGCGGTTGAGGTCACAAGGGTCTCTTCTGCAACAGGCGTAACGGTTGGCTTTGGTTCAATATCTGCGCATGCGCTAAAGGTTAGGGGTATTATCAGCCAGTTAAGTTTCATTCTGCCACCTCAGTTTATTGGCCGCATTGCGTCGGCCAGAACTATGCGGGAACGCGTCGGACGCGCGCCAGCCGAATTTTCAGGAAGATATGCCGCGGATCAGCGGCAATGCCGTGTTCTTGTACCAAGTTGCATAAGCATCTGGTGTCCGGTGCATCAGCTCTTCATGATCCATAAAGACAGTCGCGTGCTTTGCGGCTTCCAATATCTGCGCCTCAGTTCCGATTTCAGAGACGAGGTCGAACCAAGCGTTGATCTGTTGCGTCATGTCGCCCAATCGGTTGGGGTACATGTCCATCGCACCGCGGGCTTGCGCAAATGCGGCAGCCTCTGCGGTTGTATGTGAGCTGTATCTGTAAGAATGGCCTTCGTTCGTTTCACCGGGATAGCGATACGTCACCCCATAGCGCGTCGGGCTGCCATCAAACATATGCGCGTAAGTCGATACCCCAGACGAGGTGACAGCTTTTCCAGTTGCCGGATTGAAGTTCGGGTTAAATGGCTTTTCGTACCAAGTGTAACCCGCCTCTCTCGGGCACCAATGCGTGCTAAGATTTGCGTCCGCATCTGTGACTTTGACCTTTGTCGAAACTGGAAAGACCTTATTTGGAACCTTAAAAGTATAGCTGCTGCCGACGAGGTAATAGTTGTCGGACTCGTCTTTGTTCAAGCAACCGCCCGCCTTGAAGATCTGAAGCATATCAATCTCGGGGTCAAAGAAATCATGCAAGAAGAAGGTCTTTGTCTCATCCATCGCGCGCACAACCTCGCTGGCGATGGTCAAGTTCATCTGGGTCAGATAATCGTCGGTAGGTTGCTTTTCATACTCATGCCGTCGAATTTCAGACATTAGGGCCAAACGCGAGTTGGTAGCGGCAATATAGGTTGGCATGAGGTCAAGGAAGTTGCCTTTGCTCATATGCGTTTTGACCTGCGCTTGGATGTTGCCCGTCATTTCGCGCCAATTGCGCAGGCTCGTATCAACACTGCTGTAAGGCGCGCTTGGCAGATAGACCCGCATCTCGCTAGCCAATGTGTCCACGTCGACGTCGATGGCCGCCTTGGCTGCATCGTTGAATCCGGCTGAGATAGCTTCGCTCAAATCTTCGGGCGTCAGGCCTTCAGACCCGCCAAAGATCGAATCCAGCCCCTTGCTTACAATTGCTTTGAGTACTGCCCCGACTATCGTTGTGCCCAATTTGACTCCGATGGCCTCTTGCGCGTGTACGAAGGTCGTCGAAAGTGGCGAAAAGGTAAGAGCTGCAACAAGGGCCGCAAGTTTCAGGGAGTGTTTCACGATGAACTCCTACTCAGATTGACTTGGTCAAATGTCTAGAAACATTGTTTCCGAAAATGGACAAAACACAGTTAACTTTGTGTGAATGTTTCCAAATCTGCATCGGCTTGGCTGTCGAATATCTAACGCGCCGCCAGCCGATTCCAGTTTCAATGAAGCCTTCAAAAAACCTCAACAGAAACGATCGCTAGAGGTATCCATCACAATGGCAGCTAAGCCGAAAGGGTTGCTGCGACGTATCCGAGGTCCGCTCTGAGCCCAAAGCATGTAATGCTGCAAACTGCACAGATGGCGTGAGGAGCGGAAAACGGACCTTTGCTGTACATGCCAAAGTAACTGGCTCGCACAGATTTAGCGGGCATTATTTAACCGCCACTAGTTCCATCGACACGGTCGTCTTCTGAAGTTTTTCTCGTTTGATACAGACGATTTATCGCCGATCCACATATCCAGCAGCCTCAAAGTAGCGCCTCACACATCGTTGGATATGCCCTTCGATCAAGGTGTCGGGACACGTAGGTATTTCGCCAAACTCAAGTCCCATGAAGGCTTGAGACATCAAGGGTTGCGGTATTGGCTTAGCTTTTAACGAAACGATAAGGTCGTCCAAAGCGGCGGCAATCTTTTCATCCGTCCAATAGTAGCGAATGCGATCACTGTAGCTGTAGGTTTTTAAGATATTCAGCTCTTGTTCGGTGCCACTGTAGTAGCTTTGCCAATTGCCGGGATTGGCGTTCATCTGATCTTTGATCACGTTGCGGATGTTTGAGGGCTGTTCAAGGCCAAGCTGTTCTTCGATGGACGCCAATGCCCAAACCGCCTCGCGGAAGCGGAAAGTGAGTTCGGGGCCGACTTTGAGGAAAAAGAAGTGGTTTTTTACCAAGTCGCCCAAGGCTCCGGTCGATTGGTAGTCGGTCGAGTGTGCTTCGAACGTTAAACCGTCTTCGGTCAGGATCGCGTCGCTTAGGGGGTGGGCCCTTTCCGGTTCAAACGGATAGATTGAGGAATGCCCGAAATCGACGCCTGGCTGAGTGACGACTGAGACGATTTTCGACCAAGCCGCGTCTAACCCGCGTGCAGCCCAAGCATCTCGGTGGGTTTGGATCGTGTCGTTGAACCGTGCAACGGATGTGACATCTAAGGCGTCGGGCTCTTCGGTTTCGCCGCCTGGAATGGGGACTTCGGTGCCTATGATGTAAAACAGTTCTTCGGGGTTAGGCGCATGTTCTTCCGCGACGGCGCAAAGGTCGGCGGCGCGTTCGGCGATTTGTTCAAACGTTGGGTTGGGTTCGCCACCACAGGCCATGCTGGTGTCGAGGTGGATTTTCTTGAACCCGGCTTGAACGTAGGATTTGACCAGTTCACGCGATTTTTCCATTGCTTGCTCAAGCGGCTCGTCTTTCCAGACATTCGGGCCAAGGTGATCGCCGCCTAGGATCAGCTGATCCATCGGGACGCCTGCCTCGGATGCCATTTCAGCGAGCCAGCCCATAAAGTCAGCCGCAGTCATGCCGGTGTAGCCGCCAAACTGGTTGACCTGATTGCAAGTCGCCTCGATCACCGTTGGAAAGCCAGTTTGCTTGGCAAAAGACAGAACGGCGCGCAGAACGTGTTCGTTGGCTGTGCAAAAGCAGGGCAGGCCGACGGGGTCGCCAGCGCGGTTTCGGGCGATCAGATCATGGACAATGCTCATGCGTTGGTCTCGTCTTTTTGGTGTTCAAGAAATTTAGCCAGTTCGGCGGGACTGGAGTTCCCCTCCATCGGGCCGCGGTGAGTGACAGCAAGGGCACCCGCCGCGTTGGCCTGAGCGCCCGCGTTTTTTAGGGTGGCACCTTGCGCCAAGAGACCGATGAACGTGCCACCAAAGCAATCGCCTGCCCCAGTGGGGTCGACTTCTTCAACCCGATGCCCGGTAAAATCATGTCGCTCGTTGCCGCTTACGACTGTGGCACCCAATGCCCCGCGTTTGATCACAATGACTTCGGCTTTTGACATCAGCAGTTGTTCGACAGCGGCGTCTTCGGACATGTCGGGAAACAGAAAATCCAGATCGCTGGTGCTTGGCATGAGATAGGTGCTTTTTTCCATCGCCTCGGTCATGGCGTCGCGCACCGCAGTATCGCGCATCAGTTCAGGGCGCGCGTTTGGATCACAGCTTATCTTGCCGCCAGCTGAATCGACGGTGCGCAGCGTGGTCATGATCATATCGCGCATGGCTGCGTTTCCGAGAGAGGACGCTGAGACGTGCAGGACCGTGTTCGCTGGATCAAGCAGGGTCTGGGGCACCTCAAAATGATCGGAGGCTGTGTTGGTCAGATGAAAGATAAAGTCGCGGTTTCCGTCATCATAGTATGAGACGAAGGCAACGCCGGTGCTATGATCTTTGTTGATCGTAACACCGCGTGTGCCAACGCCATCGGCGTTCAGACGGTTCAAAACAGTTTGACCAAAACCATCGTCGCCAACGCCGCCAATCATTTCGGTTGGTGCGCCCATTCTTGCGACCTGATCCAGAAAGATGGCCGGAGCGCCACTTGGGTAGGGGCCCGAATACTCGCTGATTTGTTTTAAACCGCAGTTCTTGGTGTGAGACACAAACTCGACGAGGATTTCGCCGACCGTCGCAATTGTTGGAATTTGGCGCATGACGCTCCTTATTAGCCGGGCCTTTTTGCATCGGGATCAAGGTCTAAATAATCTTTTTGCACATGTCAAAAGATATGGCATAGTTTGTAAAGAACCCTGCAAAGCGCAGCAGTACGTGAGTTGAATGTATGAGCAAGCCTAAAATCCATACGATGAAAGAGCTTTCAGAAGCGATTGCCGTGTCGCGCCCAACCTTGGCGCGGTATTTCGAGGACGAGGCAAGCGTCATGCCCTCGACGGCAAAGAAGATCAAAAAGGGTTTGGGCAAGGTCGACTACGTCTACAATTTTTTGGCAACGCGCCAGAACCGCAAGTCGACAGGGCTCATTGGCGTCGTGATCCCGTACTTCGAGGATTTGTTCTTTGCGAGCCTTCTTGATTCAATAGAAATCGCCGCGCGCGCGGCTGGGTTTACAATCATCACGCAAAGCTCGCACGGAGATTTGGCGTCCGAAGAGCAGGCCATTAAGAAGCTTCGTTCTATGAATGTCGATGGGGCAATCATCGCACCGTTGGGCACGAACGGTAACCTTGAAGCGTTTCAGGCAGCAAGCGCAGACTTCCCCATCGTTTTTGCCGATTCCCGTCCGGGATGTGATCTACTTAACGCCGACTTTGTTGGAACAAACAACGCAAATAGTGTTGGTGTTATGGTGGATTACCTATGCCGCACTGGTGCTCCGCCTGTCTTTTTGGGAATGCCAAAGCTCAATACGAACGCTCTTGATCGTCAGGAAGCCTACTTCCAGCGGATGGAAAAGGCTGGCTTTGAAAGTGCAGTTGTTGAGACGCCGGATGGCATGGAGTCGTGGCATTTTGAAGAGTATGGCTTTGAGGTCATGAATGATCATTTTGGCTATGGGCGCTACGTTGATGCCACGATCCTGTGCGCAAACGACCGCATCGCGATTGGCGCGATCAGGGCGGCGAACACGCATGGTCTGTTTTTTGCCCGTAACGGCGAAAGGCGAGGGGAGTTGCGGATTGCTGGGCACGATGATCATCCGCTTAGTCGATACATATTTCCCGCGGTGACGACTGTGGCGCAAGACGTGGGTAAAATTGGTCGCGACACCGTGGAGCTTTTGGCGCGCCGTGTGCGCGAAGGACGAGGGGGTGAGGGTGAAATCTTGCTTCGAGATGGCGCGCTGAAAATCCGCGAGTCGGCCTGAGGACGTAGATTTCTGTCTGGGGTTAGAGGTTTAACGCGCGCCAATTCCGCGCTTGACTCATCGGCTTGGTTCAGAATAGCGTTTTTTGCACGTGTCAAATGGGAGGACGCAATGTCTATCAAAAAAACACTGCTGACCACAACGGTCGGATTCGGACTTGTCGCGGGTATCGCGTCCGCCGAGGAAATTACGATCGCGACAGTGAACAACGCTGACATGATCACCATGCAGGAGCTTGCTCCAGCGTGGGAAGAAGCAACCGGCAACACAATCAACTGGGTTGTTCTGGAAGAGAACGTGCTTCGCCAGCGCACAACACAAGACATCGCCACAAACGGTGGTTCGTTCGACATCATGTTTATCGGTGCGTACGAAACTCCAATCTGGGGCGCCAATGGCTGGCTAACACCACTGAACGATTTTGCAGACGATGCTGACTATGATCTGGAAGACGTGTTCCAGCTGGTGCGCAACGGTCTGTCTGCTGATGGCAATCTTTACGCTTTGCCGCTCTACTCAGAAACATCGTTCACATTCTACCGCACAGACGTGTTCGAAGCGGCTGGCGTTGAAATGCCGCAAGAGCAGATCACTTACACTGAGTTTGCTGAACTGGCCGCTGCCGTTCACGACCCAGACAACGGAATGTATGGCACATGTCAGCGCGGTAAGGCGGGCTGGGGTGAGAACATGGCATTCGTTGGTACCGTTGCAAACGCATTCGGTGCACGCTGGTTCGACGAAGAGTGGAACCCACAGCTGGATAGCCCAGAGTGGAACGCTGCTGTTACGTACTATGTTGATCTGATGCTTGAATCGGGCCCTCCAGGTGCGTCGGCAAACGGTCACAACGAAAACCGTGCGCTGTTCAAAGACGGCAAGTGTGCAACTTGGGTTGACGCGACATCCGCCGCTGGCGACGTTCGTAACCCAGACACATCTTCTGTTGCTGACAAAACTGACTTCGTAAAAGCACCAAAGCAGGCAACTGCAAAAGGCACAGGCTGGTTCTGGTCTTGGGCTCTTGCGATCCCAGCAAGCACCAAGAAAGTTGACACTGCCAAGAGCTTCTTGAAGTGGTCAACATCGAAAGAGTACTTTGAAGCCGTAGGTGAATCCAAAGGCTGGGTTGCTGTTCCTTCAGGCACACGTAAGTCAGTTGAAGAAGATGCTCGCCGCATCGAAGCCGCACCTTTCGCACCAGCAGTTGTCGACGCGATCCTGTCGGTTGACCCTGCAGACGCAACACTTCTGCCAACGCCTTACACAGGTGTTCAGTTCGTAGCGATCCCTGAATTCCAGGGCATCGGCAACTACGTTGGTCAGCAGGTTGCAGCAGCTTTGGCCGGTCAGTCGACCGTCGAAGAAGCACTGGCAAACAGCCAAGACTTCGCAGTGCGCGAAATGACTAAGGCGGGTTACATCAAGTAATCTTCCTCCCTTGATGGGCCGAGGGGGTATGACCTTGGCCCATTTATTTTCTACCCACTAGTGATATTGTTTTAGAAAAGGCCCGCTTGGGCTTTTCCTTAAGTGCTGACACGCAAGACTTTTTAGGGGGGCAAAGCGCATGGCCACAAAAGCGTCCAGGTCTGCTGCACGATTGATGATTTCGCCTGCGGTTATTCTGCTTCTTGGCTGGATGCTCGTGCCGCTCTGCATGACCATCTATTTCTCATTTTTGTACTACAACTTGCTGCAACCGGGTGCGACACCGTTTGCTGGGTGGGACAACTACTATTGGTTCATCACTGACCCGAGCTTTAAAGACTCGATTTTCAACACTCTGGCGCTCGTGGGCGGTGTGTTGTGTATTACGGTGTTTGGCGGGTTAGGGGCTGCGTTGTTGTTAGACAAACCGATGTTCGCCCAAGGGTTCATCCGCATCCTAGTCATAGCGCCCTTCTTTGTGATGCCGACGGTGTCTGCGCTTGTTTGGAAGAACATGTTCATGAACCCGGTCAACGGCATCTTTGGGCGGATCGTGACCGGTATGGGGTTTCCGCCGATTGATTTCTTTGGGCAGTACCCGCTGGCGTCGATCATCTTTATTGTCTCTTGGATGTGGTTGCCGTTTGCGACACTGATCTTGCTGACGGCTTTGCAATCGCTTGATCAAGAGCAATTGGAAGCCGCCGAGATGGACGGTGCAAACTGGTGGAACAGGTTCGTTTTCATCATGCTGCCGCATTTGGCGCGCGCGATTACCGTTGTGATCCTAATCCAGACGATTTTCTTGCTGTCGGTATTTGCCGAAATTCTGGTGACAACAAACGGTGGACCGGGCACGGCGACAACGAACCTTACCTACCTGATCTATGTTTCATCTCTTTTGCAATTCGATGTGGGCATGGGCAGTGCAGGGGGCGTGATTGCCATCATCCTTGCCAACATTGTTGCGATCTTCCTGATGCGGATGATCGGCAAGAACCTGGACGCTTGAGGGAGGAAAACGGACATGGCACGCGCAGTTTCAACCAAAACCAGATCCTTCAACACAGCCATTGCTGGCACGCTTGGGTTTTTGATGTTCTTCCCAATCCTTTGGATTGTGATCCTTTCACTGAAAACGGAAGAGAACGCGATCCGGGCGCCGCTTGAGGTTCTCTTTGGCTCCGGCTGGACGATGGAGAGCTTTGGCACAGTTCAGGCCCGGTCGGACTATTTAAAACACTTTTCTAATTCGGTGATTATCTCGGTTGGTTCCACATTCTTGGGTCTGCTGATTGCGATCCCTGCAGCGTGGTCGATGGCGTTTGTTCCATCAAAGAACACGAAGAACATCCTGATGTGGATGCTGTCCACTAAGATGCTGCCGCCTGTGGGTGTGCTGGTTCCGATTTACCTGATCTTCCGCGATTTCCAATTGCTCGATACGCGCATTGGCCTGACCATTGTGCTGACGCTGATCAACCTGCCGATCATTGTTTGGATGCTTTACACATACTTCCGGGAAATTCCGGGTGAAATTCTCGAAGCGGCCCGTATGGACGGTGCCTCGCTGCGCGATGAGGTTATCTATGTGCTGACGCCAATGGCTGTTCCGGGCATCGCATCAACCATCTTGCTGAACATCATTCTTGCTTGGAATGAAGCGTTTTGGACGATCAACCTGACGGCTGCGAATGCGGCGCCATTGACCGCCTTCATCACCAGTTATTCCAGTCCTGAGGGCCTGTTTTACGCCAAGCTAAGTGCAGCTTCGGTTATGGCGATTGCGCCAATTTTGATCATGGGCTGGTTCAGCCAGAAACAACTTGTCCGGGGTCTGACCTTTGGTGCTGTGAAGTAAGGAATAGAGATATGGGACGTATACAGCTCAAAAGGGTTCAGAAGAAATTTGACGATGTGGAAGTTATTCCACCGCTGGATTTGGGGATTGAAGACGGCGAATTTGTTGTCTTCGTCGGCCCGTCGGGTTGCGGAAAATCCACGCTTTTGCGCCTGATCGCAGGGCTTGAGGACACCACCTCGGGCACCATCGAAATCGACGGAAATGACGCAACTGACCTGCCGCCATCAAAGCGCAGGCTGGCGATGGTGTTCCAATCCTATGCCCTTTACCCGCACATGTCGGTGAGGAAGAATATCGCGTTTCCGATGCGCATGGCAAAGTTGAGCCAGGAAGAACAGAACAAGCGGATCGAAGCTGCGGCCAAGGCGTTGAACCTGACCGACTACCTTGATCGCAAACCCGGTCAGCTTTCGGGCGGTCAGCGTCAGCGGGTTGCCATTGGCCGCGCGATTGTGCGCGAACCCTCGGCTTTCTTGTTTGATGAACCACTTTCTAACCTTGATGCCGCCTTGCGCGTGGGAATGCGCATGGAGATTTCCGAGCTTCACAAGAAGCTTGATACAACCATGGTCTATGTGACCCACGACCAAGTTGAAGCCATGACAATGGCTGACAAGATAGTTGTTTTACAGGCAGGGGTAATCGAGCAAGTTGGCAGCCCCTTAGAGCTGTATCATACGCCTCGGAACGTCTTTGTGGCTGGCTTTATTGGCAGCCCGAAGATGAACCTTATGGCTGGGAGTGAAGCGGCCAAACACAACGCCACAACTATCGGAGTGCGTCCCGAACATATTGAAGTTTCGTCCTCTGAGGGCGAATGGCAGGGAACTGTTGGTGTGGCTGAACATCTCGGGTCAGACACTTTCGTTCACATCCACGGCGTAGCGGGCTGTGACCCAATGACAGTGCGGACCAGTGGTGACGTCGCGTTTAAGCACGGTGACACGGTTTACCTGACACCGGATGCGTCACAAATTCACAAATTCGGCGATGATGGATTGCGCATTTCATGAAGTCTTTGGATGGAAAAGTAGCGCTTGTTACAGGCGGCGCGCGGGGCATTGGCCGTGCGATTTGTGAAGCGATGGCTGCGGCGGGCGCGAAGGTTGCTGTTGCTGACTTGAACCAAGAAGACGCAGGCGAAACGGCACGTGCCATTGGCGGGATTGCCGTTGCGATGGATGTGACCGATTTCGATGCAATTGCGGATGGGGTGCGACACGTTGAAGAGACCTTAGGCGGCATCGACATTCTGGTGAACAACGCAGGCATCTTTAACATGGCTTCGCTTGATAAAATCACGTCTGATGATTACCGCCGCCAGTTCGACGTTAACGTCGGGGGCACGATTTTTGCCTGCCAAGCGGTTGTACCGGCGATGAAAAAGCGTGGTGGCGGCGTGATCATCAACTTTGCGAGCCAAGCTGGCCGTCGCGGCGAAGCCAATGTCACGCTTTACTGTTCGACCAAAGCGGCGGTGATTTCGGTGACTCAATCGCTTGCGCTTGAACTTGCAGGCGACAACATCCGCGTGAACGCCATCGCGCCCGGTGTAATCGATACGCCGATGTGGGATGTGGTCGATGCGCAATTTGCTGAATACGAGAACAAGCCTTTGGGGCAAAAGAAACGCGAAGTCGGCAAAGCGGTACCGTTGGGCCGTATGGGCGATCCACGAGACGTCGCTGATCCTTGCGTGTTCCTTGCATCGGACGAGGCCCGTTACATTACTGCGCAGACGCTCAATGTCGACGGCGGCAATTGGATGAGCTGATGATTGACACGGTGTTGAAACTCTCGAATGCCGCGTTGTCTGAACTTCCTGCCGACGTCGAAACGCCAAGCTATAATCGTGCCGACATATCACCGGGCATCGTCCACATCGGTTTGGGCAACTTTCACCGCGCACATCAATCTTGGTATCTACACCGTCTGATGCAAGCTGGTGAGGCGATGGATTGGGGCATTGTTGGTGCCGGCGTGCGGGCAGGGGACGAAGCACAGCGACAAAGGTTGGCGGCGCAGGACTATCTAACCACGTTGATTGAGTTGGACCCAAAAGGGCGCTCGGCAGAAGTCGTTGGTTCGATGATTGGTTTTGTTCCAGTCGAAGAAGACAATGCAGCGCTTATTGCACAAATGGCTGACCCTGCAATTCGCATTGTTGCGCTAACAGTGACCGAGGGCGGGTACTATATCGACCCTGTGACGAAGGGGTTTGATGCTAAACATCCTGACATTCAGCATGATGCGGCAAACCCAGAGAGCCCGAAGACGGCTTTTGGTGCGATGATTGCAACACTTAAACAGCGTCACGCTAACAATACCGGTCCGTTCACATGCCAAAGCTGCGACAACCTTCAGGGCAATGGGGCAATCCTGCGTCAGACTGTTGTGTCTTTGGCGCGGCTTTCCAATCCCGAGCTAGCGGAGTGGATTGACGCCAATTGCACCTTTCCGAATTCGATGGTCGATTGCATCGTGCCCGCAACGGGACCGAAAGAGCTTGAGCTGGTCAAGAGATTTGGCATCGAAGACGAGGTCCCCGTGACCCACGAGAATTTTCGGCAGTGGGTGATCGAAGACGATTTTTGCGCGGGTCGGCCTGACTGGGACAAGATTGGCGCTACGTTCACAGACGACGTGCATGCCTTTGAAGCGATGAAAATCCGCATTCTGAACGGCGGGCATCAATTGATAGCGAACGCAGGCGAGGTTCTTTCTGTTGAGTCCATCTCGGGCTGTATGAATAATACACTGATCAGTGATTTCTTTCGCAAGGTCGTGCGCGATGAAATTGCACCGCAAGTGGACGCCGTCCCCGGTATGACGCCCGAAGCGTATGTTGAGTTGATTGACAGCCGGTTTTCCAACCTCGAGATAATCGACACTGTGCGCCGCGTGGCGTTTGATGGCTCGTCCCGTCAAACCGGGTTTATCCTGCCAACGCTTCGCGATGCGCTGGCAAAAGAGGATGCGATGGACGGCCTTGCCTTGTCGCAAGCGATTTGGGCGCGCATGTGCGAAGGAACGCGGGAAGACGGCACAGCGATTGAGCCGAACGATCCCATTTGGGCAAGTCTGAACGCTGCGGCAAAAGCTGCGAAGTCTGATCCGCAAGCGTGGTTGAACCAACGCGACCTTTATGGCGATTTGGCTGAAGATGAGGCGTTGAAAGCGCGGTTCCACCATTGGCTGCCGATGATCTATTCAAAAGGTCTTGAGGCCGCGATTTACTCTTACCTTCAAGGATAATTCTGCCATGAGAGCTATTGTTTTTACGGCTAAAAATAAAGTTGAGATCACTGATTTACCAGATCCGAAAGCTGGGGTCGGTGAAGTTGTCGTCGAGGTGAAAGCCAGCGGGATTTGCCACACCGACTATGAGGTTCTGAAGGACAATTACGGAACGGGCGCGTTCCCGGTTGTGCCGGGCCACGAATACGCGGGCGTTGTTGTCGAGGTCGGTGACGGCGTCAGCGATGTCAAATTGGGCGACCGAGTTGCGGTTGATCCAAACCTTGAATGCGGAAATTGCAGCGCCTGCGTGCGTGGCTGGGCGCATCTGTGCGAAAACCTTGGCGCCTATGGCGTGACAAAGCACGGCGGTTTTGCAGAACTGAGTGTTATGAAAGCCTCTGCTGTTCATCCCATCGGAGACATGAGCTTCCTTCAAGCGGCTTTGGCAGAACCGATGGGCTGTGTGCTCAATGGCGTTGATGCAGTGCATGAACCTTGGATGGACGAGGCGCTGATCTTTGGGGCCGGGCCGATGGGTTTGCTTATGGGCATGGCTTTAAAAGCAGAAGGCATTTCAAACGTTGCTTTCGTTGACATAGCAGAAAGCCGTCTTGATCTGGCGTCTAGCTTTGGCTTTGGTGCAGTGGCCTCCGGTTCGGACGAATTGAAGACGTGGCATCAACGCGCCGATCTTGCGGTGGAAGCCACTGGAGTTCCCGCTGTCGCCTCCGGGCTGACGGGTTACATGAGGAACGGCGGCAAAGGGTTGTTGTTCGGTGTTTGCCCATCCGAAGCCCGGATCGAAGTGTCGCCATTCGAAGTGTTCCGCAGACAGCTGACACTTGCCGGATCGCATTCGCTAAATCACAACATACCCAGATCAATTGAAGTGATCGCGGGGCTTGGGTCTGAGATTGACCGCGCTGTTTCGCACAGACTTCCCCTTAGCGAGATTTCAGAAGCCCTAAATACAAGACCTCCGAAAGACAGTCTAAAAGTTCAATGGACAACGGGCTGATCGTCTAGAACGTTAAACAATGTAAAATTCTCTCTGGCATTGTGTGCTTTAGGAAGCTGCACTTTAGCTCTGATCTTCTTCTTCAATTGTAATCCGTCACGGCCTTTGAGACAGACTTGGGTGTTTTGCTAGAAGAGTGTCTTTCGCTCATCGTAGTCCCTGAAAGGATGCGTGATGGGAACGAAGACAGGGCCCTACTAGCCGACAAGGCTTTCGCGTCGCACATCAATCGCATGCTGCTATTCAACTTGCCGAAGCTAGTGCGAGCGATGCAGAAACCCAAGCAATCACTGGTCAAATTGCTGAGATGGTTGCTTACTACCGAAGGACGGCAAACCGTAAAATGCTCTCAAAGTCGGGCCAAGAACGTAGAGAATAGAACAAAACAGAACGGGTATTGGGACCAGCATGATTCCTGGCCGAACCCCAGTCTGTCGTTGACGTCGTAAGTGTCTGATAAATAAGTGGTGGGCGACCCTGGAATCGAACCAGGCGTGCGTCTCCGCGAGGGAGTTACAGTCCCCTGCCACACCTTGCGGCCTGTCGCCCACTGGAGCGCTGATTACTTGTGTGAAGCGAGGGCGTCAACTGCAAACGAACAGCATTTTTATCTGGCTGGAAACTTAACTGGCATCGACAGGTTTGCGTCAGAGCAACGAAGCAAAGAAAATCCTGAAAAACTGCTGATTTGAACGTGTTTGGCACTTAAAGGATAGCTCTAACGAAGGTTGCCCTTTTGAGACGCCGAATTGACAGGATCAAGGACCGCATGACTTGCCCTCTGAAGGATCAACGGCTAGGGCGAAGCAAGAAAGAGGGCATGTGATGAAAAAGCCAAAATGGGTTGTTGAAAAGGAACGTGGGAAACGCGCGGCTGCGGCTGAGACCGTTTGGCTGTTTGGGCTGCATGCAGTGCGCGACGCCTTGTCCAATCCGCAACGCGAACGATTGCGTTTGGTTGTGACTTTGAATGCCGAAGCCAAGCTTGCCGACGCCATTGCCCAAAGCGGTATGGAACCCGAAGTCGTGGATGCACGGTCGTTTTCCGCGCCTTTGGATCCGGGCTCTGTCCATCAGGGGGCTGCGTTGGAAGTGAAAGCTTTGAATTGGGGCCAACTGGTCGATCACGCAATCGGGGCTGAAGCGCCGAGGCTGTTGCTTTTGGATCGCGTGACTGACCCACATAATGTTGGGGCCATTTTGCGATCAGCCGAAGTGTTGGGCGCGCAAGCGGTGATTGGCACACGTCACCATTCGGCACCTGAAACGGGCGCTTTGGCCAAATCCGCGAGTGGTGCGTTGGAGCGACAACCTTATTTGCGTGTGCGCAATCTGGCGGACACGATCATTGAATTGCAACAGATGGGATATCTGGTGCTTGGTCTAGACGGCGAGGGCGATGAGACTATCGAACACGCCGTTAAAGACCGTATTGATGGCCCTGTGGCTTTGGTTTTGGGCGCAGAAGGGCCGGGGTTGCGGGCCAAGACGCGTGAAACCGTAGACAAGCTTGTCCGAATTGACGCGGCTGGTGGATTTGGGTCGTTGAATGTCTCGAACGCGGCTGCAATCGCCCTATATGCGTCCAAAGCGAGGACGTGACCGGATGAGTTACCCGACCAAGATTGCGACGTGTTGTTACTGTGGGACACGCGCAGCGTTGGTTTTAAAAGGTAAATTCCGTCACGAGCTGGCCTGTGGGTCTTGTGGGGCCCCTTTGCATGATCTCAAGATGTTGCCAAAGGACAAAGTGGTCGATCGTGAGCGAGGCGGGTCATCTGTTCAAAGAAAGCCAATTTCGGGGACATACAGGCCCGATAGTAAAAAGAAGCGAAAGCCTCGTAAAGGCTGGATGCGAGACCTGTTGGAAGAAGCTGTGGATTTGATCGAGGATGTGTTCGACTAACGAACAATCGGCGATTTCTCTCCGATATTACCCGTTTGCGTTTAAGTTTCGTTCACACTTTTGAGACAGTCTCTTTTTTAATGGCTGAGAATTCTTATCTCATTGTCAGGGTCTCAGGTTTGGAACGCCTGCGGGCCATCTCAATGTCCCTCGTTCCGCACTGTGCGCTCCTTCGGTCCCCCCGTCGGAGCGCCTTTTTTATTGGGACAATTCGCGGTAAGTGTTTTGCATGACTTATTATTCTGACGCCCATCTGAAAGACGTTTTGCAGCGAACGAAAGTGATTGCGATGGTCGGCGTATCTGCCAACCCGATACGTCCCTCAAATTACGTCGCGCGATACCTCAGCCTTAAGGGATTCAAGATTGTCCCGGTCAATCCAGTGGCCGCAGGTGAACGGATTTGGGGTGAAATGACTGTCAAAGACTTGAGCGAGGTTCCCGAACAGGTTGATATGGTTGATGTTTTTCGACGATCTGAGGCCGTGCCTGACATTGTGGACGATGCGTTGAGGTTTTTGCCAAACCTCAAAACGATTTGGATGCAAATTGGGGTCGAACATGCTGAGGCGGCGGCCAAAGCCGAGGCATCTGGCGTGACGGTCATTCAGAACAGATGTCCAAAAATCGAATATCAGCGATTGTTTGGCGAACTGCGCATGGGTGGGTTTAACACCGGCGTCATTTCATCGCGACTTGGTTAAGTGTTTGACCTTGATGATTTTTCTTGCAGGCCAGATTGACCTTGCCGACGGCTCAATTCATCGAGGACATCTGACAGATGAACATCCCGAGACGCGAGCATAACCAGCAGGTGATACATCACATCGGCGGCTTCGGATGTCAGGCGTTCCTTGTCACCTTTAACCGCTTCTATGATCGCTTCGATGGCTTCTTCACCAAACTTTTCCGCACATTTTTCCGGACCTTTGGACAGCAGTTTTGCGGTCCAGCTTGAATCGGGTTGCGCGGTTTTGCGGCTTTGGATGGTGTCGAACAGATCGTCTAGGGTCATGCCAGCCTCATTGGAATGCCTGCCGCAGCCATGTGGGCCTTGGCTTCGCCGATTGTATAGGTGCCGAAATGAAAGATCGACGCCGCAAGGACCGCCGAGGCGTGGCCTTTGGTAACGCCGTCCACCAGATGATCCAGCGTGCCAACACCCCCCGATGCGATCACCGGAATTGGTACGGCATCTGAAATTGCACGGGTCAGGGGCAGGTTAAAGCCGGCGCGCGTGCCGTCCCGATCCATCGACGTCAAAAGAATTTCGCCGGCACCCTTTGCGGCAGCTGTTCTTGCAAATTCAACAGCATCGATCCCGGTTGATTTACGCCCGCCGTGAGTGAAGATTTCCCAGCGACCTTCTTCGACGGATTTTGCGTCAATTGCGCAGACGATACATTGGCTGCCGAACCGGTCGGCTGCATCGCTTAAGACATCCGGATTGGCCACAGCCGCCGAATTGAACGATACCTTGTCCGCCCCAGCCAACAACAAGTTACGCACGTCATCTGATGTGCGCACACCGCCGCCAACGGTCAGGGGGATAAAACACTGTTCTGCCGTACGGCGCACCAGATCAAACATGGTGCCGCGGTTTTCATGCGTCGCGTGGATATCGAGAAAACACAGTTCATCCGCACCTGCGGCGTCATAGGCGCGGGCGGCTTCTACGGGATCGCCAGCGTCAATTAGGTCAACGAAATTCACGCCTTTTACAACGCGTCCATCGGCAACATCCAAACAGGGTATGATACGGGTCTTAAGCATGTCTGGGGGCTACACCGGGCAGGACGTGCGGGGCAAGGGTGAATTATTTGGTGGATCGCATGCAATCGGATAGATTGAAGCGCATGTAACAAAGGAATAGCCAATGAAACGCGTCAAGATCGGTGACATGTCATTCGATGTCGCCATGATTCCTTACGTACCAAGCAATTTAGCCACCAGCGACTTCATGTTCGATAATTTCGTCTCTGGCGTCCACAAAACAAAGGAAATGACCTGGGATTGTGAGGAGGGCGTCCGCAATCCACAGCCATATGATAGCAAATTCAAGAATATCGAACCGAACCTGCTGATTTACGACACGCCGGGCCCGTTTTCACCAAAGCTGCACAGTGAGGTTGAACGTTTGTCTGTCGAGTTCGCGCATTGGCTTATTGCCAAGACAGGTTTTGCGTCCGGCGACGCGTTGAACGAAGCGTTGAAGCAGCAGTTTGGGATCCATTCGCCAAGCTTTGATGTGGATGCGGCGATCAATGATTGGAAGCCGCGATATCGAATGAAAATCTCGGTTTCTTTGAATTTCATGCAGTTTGAATTGAGAAATCCTAAATTGCTGGGTCATCGGAGATTGGTATTGTCGTTGCCAGACCGTGTCCGAATTTTGGTGCAACGCACACATGAGTGCGCGGAAGATGGAGTTCGTAGGCTTGATGGTGCGGAGTTTTTTTCGTGGAACCATCGAGAATTCCCAGTGCGCGCGGCGACCGCGAATGCATTCAAATTGCGCAGGACCCGCAAATTGGAAGAGTTACAAGAAGCGCAGGAGGCTCTGGAACGTGCGCGCGAACAGGTGCGTAAGTTGCGGGAGGATATGGAAAAGATCAAACCGGAAGAAGGCGATTGAACGCCGATCAGTCTGGTCACGGCAACTTGCATGGTTACAACTTAGGATAATGTGCCATGATCTTGTGACGCTCAAAAAAGGAGAGGGATCAATGAAATCGATATTGGCGGCAGCAGCGGTCGCATTAGCAGTGGGGCCCGCGATGGCAGGTGATAGTGGAATTGTACGCAAACAAGCGTCGGCAGGTGTTGTTGAAACAGTCGATAGTCTGGTTGCAACGTTGGAAGGTGCCGGGCTGAAAATTTTTGCACGTGTTGATCACGGGGCAGGGGCTGTATCCGTTGGCGAAGATGTCGGAGATTCGCAGCTTGTGATTTTTGGCAGCCCTAAAGTGGGGACGCCAGCGATCAAGGATGATCCGGTTTCAGGTCTCTTTTTGCCGCTGAAAGTGCTGGTGTACGAAGACGCATCTGGTCAGGCGTGGGTCGCATACGAAGACCCGAAATCCATGCTAACCCCGTTGGGTGGTGTGTCTGAGGATGCGCCCTATCTTAAGGTGATGACCGGCGCGTTGGCCAAGTTCACCGGTGGAGTGACCAAATAAACTTGTAAGCTTGAAACCCGTGGGTGCACTGTGTTCGTAACAGGAGGCATCCATGGGTTTTTCTTTGCGTTGGTATTTGGCGTTAATGGCGGTGACGGCTGCGTGGTTCGCGGTGATGTCTGGCTATTTTGATAAACTGCCAAATGCGCAGGCCTTGGATGTGCAGATGACGGTCAGTGCCGTCCATCACGCCTTATCGGTTTGGGACGAGGCCGCGCGCGCATACCATTCGTTTGGCACCCGAAATTTCGACATGATCTTCCCGGTGCAATTGTCCGTCGTGCTGTGGCTGGGCATCATGCGATTCAATGGGTGGCTGGGCCAGTGGAAAACAGCCTTTGGTGCGCTGGTCGCCGTGTATTTGGGCGCAGATTACATAGAGAACTTTGCGTCACTGAACCTGTTGCAGGGTGACGTTCGGGGCGACGTGCGTGGTGCTGGGATCAAGGTTGCAGCAAGCTGGGCGAAATATGCCAGCCTGTTGCCCGTCTTATGTGTCGTAGTCTTTGCAACGATCAGAGAGGCGATCCGACCTACTTAAGCGCTGCCAAGGCTTCGGTCAGATCGATTGCACCATCATAAAGGGCGCGACCAGAAATCGCGCCGGAAATCACGCCAGTGGCCTTCAGTGCAGTCAGGTCCGCCAAAGACGACACACCGCCGCTTGCAATCACTGGAATAGAAACGGCGCGGGCCATCGCCTCGGTTGCATCGACATTTGGCCCACCCATGGCGCCATCGCGGTTGATGTCGGTATAGATGATCGCCGCGACGCCCGCGTCTTCAAAGCTTTTGGCCAGGTCCGTTGCATCGACATTGGTTTCTTCGGCCCAGCCTTTTGTCGCAACGCGTCCGCCACGCGCATCAATGCCAACGGCAACATGACCGGGGAACCGCCGCGCCGCATCTCGCACAAGATCGGGGTTTTCGACGGCGACGGTGCCAAGGATCACGCGGGACAGTCCCTTGTCGAGCCAAGCTTCGATGGTTGCGATGTCGCGGATACCACCGCCCAATTGTGTGGGCACATTCACCGATTTCAAAATAGCCTCGACCGGGGCGGCGTTCACGGGTTCACCGGCAAACGCACCGTTCAGATCAACCAGATGCAGCCATTCACAGCCCGCATCGGCAAATGCGCGTGCTTGTGCGGCGGGGTCTTCATTGAATACCGTTGCGCTGTCCATTTCGCCGTGAAGCAAACGGACGGCTTGGCCATCTTTCAGGTCAATTGCAGGATAAAGGATCATGTGCGACTCCGATGCCAGAAACGTGGGCCACATCGCACCATTTCGTACGCTTTGCAACGCGACGTGGGGTTATGCTTGCGTGATGCGATGATCAAAGGCCAGACTTGACACAAATACAGGAGGAGATGACATGAAAAACCTTGCACTTGCCGCAATTCTTGCACTGGGAACAGCAACAGGCGCAATGGCTGCTGACCCGCTTGAGGGTCTGTGGCGTACGACAAAAGACGATAACGGAAATTCGGGCCTGATCGAGGTGAAACCCTGCGGCGCAAAGCTGTGCGGCACGTTGATCAAATCCTTTGATGCCAGCGGCGCATCGGTGTCCAGCAAGCAGATCGGTCGCAAGATCATTTCGGAAACCGTGGCGTCGGGGGGCGGCAGCTATAAGGGCAAAGTCTATTCGCCTGACCGCGACAAGACGTATAATTCCAAGCTGGCTTTGTCCGGAAACACACTGAAAGTGTCGGGTTGCGTATTGGGCATTTGCCGCGACGGCGGCACCTGGTCACGCCAGTAACTTTCGGCGTTGCCGATCCTTTGCAAAACGTCGCGGCCCTTTGATTCCGCGAAACAGATATTCTGTTTCTTATTCGGGGCCGCGTCGCGCAGAACTGGCTTGAACGTTGAGGAATTTTGACCCAGACCGGACATTGATCGCAGTTAGCCGTGATGACCGCTATCGGGACAAAGCTGCCGTTCAAATTTTGGCCACGTTGATAGTCTAATGTGGAGCAGAGAATATCTACGAAGTTGTCTCACGTGCAAGTTGGAACTGAACCATCCAACATAAGGATTTCAAGCGGTGTACCTAACAGAATTGACCTATCCGATTGCCATCCAAGAGCCAAACAGCGTGATGGGAGGCAAAAATGCAGGGCTTTCAAGTCCCCGAAGATGGCGAGGTAATGTTGCTGACTACTACCTTAGAGGCGGGTTCCAGAATGCGACTATCTACACCTCCGATGGAGGTAGATTTGAAATTGAAAAAATCCTCCTCAAACCTTTGTCTTTGCTTGATAAATTAATCTCGACTGTTGCTCATGCTGGCTCACTGTCCGATGAATGCAACGTTGATATGGAACTCCAACAGACAGGCGAACTTTCATTGGCTGAATTCTGCGAGACGGTTCGAGGCTTGGCGCTTCAAAATCCAAACTGGTGGAAACGCCATTCCGAAAGAGGCGAAATTGAAGCGATGTTTGATGGGTGCAATACGTTTACGGATGCAATCAATGATATTGGTGTACTTGACGCCCCAAAAAAACCAAGGCCGAAAGGAAAGCCAACAAATGTGATTGACCTTAGATGAGACTGACTGTTGCGGTAGGTTTGGGCTCGAAGGAAACATTCGCCGCGATTTGCTCGAAGATCTGCTTTGTCGGTTTGGGAAGCTGGGTCAGTTGATGACGTAAAGGTCAAGGCCATTTGACGTTCAAGATCTTTCGTTATTCAACGGATCGACAGATTTCGCCCTTCGACTTAGGGGGTCCAGCGTAAAAAGTTTGCGATCATGCGCAGGCCGTTATCGGCGCTTTTTTCCGGGTGGAATTGCATGCCGATCATCGTGTCGCGACCAACCACAGCCGTTACGTCGCCGCCATAATCGACGTGGGCCAATCGGTGTTCGGGCCGCGCGACATCGAAGTGATACGAGTGGACAAAATACGCGTGGTCGCCGGTTTCAATACCTTCAAACACAGGGTGTGGGGTGTCTATCACCAGATCGTTCCATCCCATATGAGGCACCTTCATTTGGTGGTCTGTGGGCTTGATCGGGACGACTTGGCCGTCGACCCATCCAAGGCCGGGGGTATCGGTGTATTCGCGCCCCCAAGATGCCATCAATTGCATACCAACGCATATTCCCAAAAACGGACGTCCGCGGGTTTCAACGGTTTCGCGCAACGCGGCGTATAGCCCGCTTTCGCCTTGCAGTGCTGTCATACAGGCCGGAAAAGCGCCATCACCGGGCAAAACGATCCGGTCGGCGCGTGCAACAACATCTGCGTCGCTCGTCACGACGACGTCGCCCGCACCGACATCCAAAGCCATGCGCTCAAACGCTTTTTGTGCCGAATGCAGGTTGCCGCTTTCGTAATCGATCAGTGCCGTAAGGCCCATCAAAGCGCCCCTTTTGTTGACGGAATGCTATCCGCCTGACGTGGATCGACGTCCAAAGCCTGTCGCAATGCCCGTGCCACCGATTTGAACGCAGCTTCGGCAATGTGGTGACTGTTCAGCCCGTGCAGGGCATCGACGTGCAGGGTCAATCCGCCATGGGTCGCAATGGCCTGAAAGAACTCGCGCACAAGTTCGGTATCAAATGTGCCGATTTTTGCGGTTGGAAAGTCGACATTCCAGACCAGAAACGGGCGGCCAGAAATATCCAAAGCTGCACGCACCAAGGCATCATCCATGGGCAACAAACAGCTACCATATCTGTATATCCCACGCTTTTCGCCGACGGCTTCGGTCAGGGCCTGACCAAGCGCGATGCCAATGTCTTCGACGCTGTGGTGATCATCGATGTGTAAATCGCCTTTGCAGCGCACTGTCATGTCCATCAAGGCGTGGCGCGACAGTTGATCCAACATGTGGTCAAAGAAACCAACCCCGGATTGATTGTCATAGATGCCGGTTCCGTCAAGATTGATCTCGACCGAAATATCGGTTTCCGCTGTGGTTCGCGTGATGCTGGCCTTACGCATGGGGACGTCCTTTTGTAACTGGCGTCTCTATAGGCTGTGCTTTTCGTGGGGCCAAGGACCTTGGGTGCTTGCGTGTGGTGACTGTGTTGTGTCAGCAATGGCCAACCGTTCAAATACGAGGCGCGCTATGTCTACCTGTGTTTTTATCCAAATCCGCTGCAAACCCGGTCGCACATACAAGGTCGCAGAAGACATCGTCCTGCGCGAAATCCATTCGGAATTGTATTCGACCAGTGGCGAATTCGACCTGATGATGAAGGTTTACATCCCCGAAGATGAGGATGTGGGGCACTACATCAATGACCGTCTGCTGGACATCGACGGTATCGAGCGGTCTTTGACGACGATCACGTTCAAGGCGTTTTAAGTTTTGGTGCAATGCCAAGTTTGAAAAGAATTTGATCTTTGAATCACCAGCCGACCAATTGGTGAGAAAAGCGCGAATTTGGGCATCCCTGCAAGATGCCGCGAAGGGCAGAAATGAGCCCGAAGTGACCAATTCTGCGCGTTGTTATGGACGGCAGCTTCGCGGTCGCCTAAGACTTGAATAGTCTAGATAGAGAGATATTCGGTAAAAAACCGTATTAGAGTTCAAGCGGCTTTTCAGTGTCCCTCAAGCGTCGCGTACAAGTTCTTGAAACGCATACTTTTCAGGTCTTTCGGCTTCATCATGACGTAGATCGCGCCAACATCGCCCCACATCCATCCCATAGGTTTGTCCGTTGCCAGTTGGATAACAAGTTGGTGGCCGGGCATAGTTCCGCCCTGAACCGGGTTCGCGTGACCACCGATGCGGTGAGGCAGGTTTTCTTCAATGTATCGCAGTCTGTGCTCAAACGCGTCGCGCTGTTCTTGGCTCAACGCCTGCAATCCGTTCGCATCACGGGTATAGAGGTCCAGTAGGTCCTCGCGGATTGCCATGGGCAAATGGAGATCCGTCGAAAGGCCGCGTTCCACCTTAGCCAAGACACGCGATTCGGCCTTGAGCCAGAAGACACTCTTAGCTTCGCTGAACTGTTCCCGGATCGATTGCCAGTCGGTCGTGGAAATCGGATCATCGAGGTTCTTGGAGCGGACGTTCTTCAGGCAGCTTTTTGCCCTCGCAGCCATCTCTTCGCCCCACGCCAGATGCGCCTCACCCATTGCTTTGATCTCAGCGTTGAATTTTTGCTCGCCATCAGCCCCGGGGTAAGAAGCAAACAACTCATCGAGATAGGCGCGCGTCTCATTGGTCTCTTCGATCAACTTAAGTTGATCTTTCGCCTTCTCTTCGAGTCTCTTTAACACCTTGTCTTCCAAAGTATTCAAACCCGCGTCAATGTCGGCCTGATACGCGGCCAGCCAGTGTTCGTGGCGCGCCAGTTTTTTATCAAGCGCAACGTAGGACCGTTTCATCCATCCTTTGCTGCGTTCTGCGCGTAATTCTGACTTGATCTTCTCAGTAACAACACCAACACGGGGGCCCCAACCGACGTCACGGTCGGCACAGGCTGGATTTGCTTCAATCCGCTGGCGCAGTTCTTCGTTAAATTCATTTTGATCCGCTTCGGGTGCGCCCAAGAGCCCCGATAGACCTACAAAATTCCTTTTGAAATCGCTCGCGTTTAGATCACGCATGACGCCTTCAAGGTAATATAGCGCACCGCGCCATGTGAGAGGCCGCTCAATCCCAAAATTATTGCGGCCATAGAAGCCACGTTTGCTGACCGGCGCGCTGTACAAATCTTCACCGGAAACAGACGGTGGCACGAAACCTTCGTCATCACCGTCCATGCCATAGGTTTGCGTAACAAGGTCGATCGGCCATTTCCGCCAAAGTTTTGGAACGCCGGGGCGGATATTTGGTTTTGCATAATCAATATAATCTGACATCGTATGCCGCACGGTCGGCATATCGTCTGGTGGCTCGCGTTCTGGTCCAAGTTTGGTGATGTGCAAAACCCGAACAAGATCGGATCCTGCCTCATCCTCAAATTTAATACTTTCTATGAAAAACAACAACCAACCTGTGCGCGGCCCTTGGCCATTCCACAAATCTGCTGGAAGGTCCGCACAAGAAATCTGGGCAACAAAATGCAGCGGCGCACCTACAACATCGCGCGGCCACTTGACCAATTCCGGCATCATAGGCAAACCGCCCAACCACGAACTAGCTTTCTCATCAAAACGGATTGGCACCTGGCGCTTTAGGATGACCGATACCTGTTGTCTGTCTTCAGGCCG
Source organism: Paracoccaceae bacterium (assembly GCA_039984715.1). Classification (GTDB taxonomy): domain Bacteria; phylum Pseudomonadota; class Alphaproteobacteria; order Rhodobacterales; family Rhodobacteraceae; genus JABSSA01. The sequence continues at coordinate 197,030 of JBDWUA010000016.1, forward strand.
TCGCTTCAGAAGTCCCATGAATGGCATTGCGCTAACCTTTGTCTTAGTCTTCCAAAGACAGACACTGCCATTCGAAGATGTCAGAAGAATGGCGGTTTTGTCCGCAAAGCAGACTTCGCCGAGGAACACGATGCAGGTCAAGTTGAGTCGGCAATACTTGATGCCAAACCAAGTGTTTCACGCGGGCCTATGATTGAATTCTAAAACGCCTTCGCGTCTGGTCAACAATGTGAAGCTCCAAAAACGGGGCCGTATGACTTGGCGTTAGGTTAGCCAAGTTCAATACAGCCCATGAACAAGGTTTGCAGAAAGGTCGAAACGCTAAGTCTCGCTCGGGTGTTACGTATGCGCTTTGCTTTGTTTCAATCTACGGTTAGTATAACTGGCTGAATTCATGATTTTGTGATGCGCATGAAGGGCATTCAAAGCTTTGATTAAGTTGCTCAATGTGCTTAGCTTTCGAAGCGACACGGCGGGGTGTCGCCCATGCGTATTGAAAACAGAATGAATTTTGGGGTGGCGAGGTGAAGCAATCACTTCTGTCCTTTATTTGGACATTTTCCAAACGCGACCAAATGATTTTGGTCGTTGCCACCTGTCTGTTGTTTCCGTTGCTCTATTTGACCTTGGAGTTGCCCAAACGCATTATCAATGATGCGATTTCTGCAGACAGTGCGCAGATTTCGTATTTTGGATATTTGGTCAACCAAAAGACTTTGCTGATCCTGTTATGTCTCATTTTTCTGGCTGCCGTGTTGGCGCATGGATTGCTCAAGATGCGGATCAACACGATGAAGGGGGTGATGGCTGAACGCCTGTTGCGGCGCTTTCGGTATACTCTGATCGAACACATTTTGCGGTTTCCTGGCGCGTATCAATCGAACACGTCCGAAGGCGAATTGGTTTCAATGGTCACGTCAGAAACCGAACCGATGGGCGGTCTGATGGGGGATGCGATTGCACATCCTTTGTTGCAAGCGGGGCAAATGCTGACGATCTTGTTGTTCTTGTTTTTGCAAAGCTTGTGGTTTGGGCTTGCTGCCTGTGCGTTGATCCCTTTGCAAGCTTGGTTGATCCCACGGTTGCAACGGCAAATTAATACATTGAACCGCAGCCGAATTCGTCAAGTGCGCGCGTTGGCCTCCGACATTGGAGAGTTGACAACCGGTGCTGCAACATTGCGCCAAAACATCGGTTGGCGATATCGGATGGCCAAAGTCAGCGCGCGATTAGGCAAGCTGTTTGACACGCGGTTTTTGATCTACAAGCGCAAGTTTTTCATGAAGTTCCTGAATAACTTCTTGAACCAACTGACGCCGTTCATGTTGTTTCTGATTGGTGGGTTGCTGGTCATTGATGGTCAATTGACTGTTGGGGCTTTGGTTGCCGCTTTGGCTGCATTCAAAGACCTGTCTGCCCCTTGGAAAGAACTGCTGACGTATTATACGGCCGCTGTTGAGATGTCGCAGCGTTATGAATTGGTTGTTGGGCGGTTCACGCCAACTGGCTTATTGTCTGATTACCTGTCGGAAGCTCCGCAGGACGTTGATGACCAGACGGAAACACCGCAAGACCGCGGTCTTTCTTTGGAACACGTCATCTTGCTGGACCGACATGGTCATCAGGTTTTGAATAACGTCGATTTGGATGTTCCGAAGGGCGCGTGGGTGTGTTTGGTTGTTGAAAACGACTATGATCGCGTGGCCTTGGCGCAAATGTTGCTGCGGGAAATCAACCCGTCATCGGGCAACGTGATGTTTCAAGGCGCGAATATGAACGCGCGAAGCCAGACGTATTTGTCGTCAAATCTTGGCCATGTCACGTCCAAGCCGTATATCTTCCAAGGCACCGTGCGCGAAAATATGATGATGCCAGCGCTGATCAATCCAGCCGGGCAATTGGGTAAAGCGGACGCTGACGAAGCTGAGCGCACAGGGAACAGTAAAGACGCGAGCGAGGGTGATTGGAGCACGCTTGAAGGCGAAGAAGGCAAACAAGACGCAACTCATGCGGATTGGATATCGCTGGTCAAAGACATCGGGGCCCATGGAATATTGTTGCAACGTGCCGTGGAACGAAAGTTGAATGCCCAACAAGACACGTTTCCACCCCAGTTATTGGCGTCTCTGCGGGCGGATATCAGGCAAAAGGTTCGGCCCGAAGAAAAGTCGTTGCCGATATTTGGGCGGGATCATTACAGTGATGGTCTGACCCTGCCTGAAAATCTGTTGTACGGGATTGCGATCAACCCGGATTGGCTGGGCGAGGACGCGTCAGAAACCATCGGAGCTCTTTTGGACGATCTGGGTTTGTGTCAGATGGTCATCGAACAATCCGTAGTTTTGGGATCGATGTTGATCGAAACATTTGATGCGGATGCGACTGACAGTTTGTTGTTTCAGCAATTGGGTTTACCGAAAAATATGTTGGCTCAACTTCATGCGTTGGCCAAGCGCACCGAAGGCGTCATGTCCGGCGCTGAGTTGCGACCGGAAGATGAAAAGCTGCTCTTGTCGTTGGCCTTAAATGTACCGTCTTCGCGGTTTGATCGTGCATTCCACAATGATGTAAAAGCAGCCGTGCTTGCGGCGCGTGACAAAGTGCCGGCCAAGGTCACCTTAAAGCTGGCATCAGACTTCGCACCGTTGGATGAACAGTCGTGGCATCCTCATTTAAGTATTCTAGACAATCTCGTGTTTGGAAAGTTGGATGAACTGCCGCGTACCCGATATGACGAAGCGAAGGTCGCGATCACTGAAATCCTGACGACGCAAGTAGAAGACGCGTCGTTGAACGAACTGGTCGGTGATTTGCCGACCGAATTGCGCGGAAGCAACTTGTCGCCGCAGATAAATGAAATCATCAGCCTTGCGCAGATGGTCATCAAGAAACCAAATACGATCATTCTAGACAATGCGATGTCCAGTTATGATGCTGCCGCCCGCGAGAACATTTTTGCAAAAGTACGTCGGCAATTTCCAAAATCTACGATCATCCAATTGGAACGAGAAACGCCGGATGATGGAAATTTTGATCAGATATTGACCTTGCAGCAGGGCGGGTTTGTTGGGCAGGACGGTGTAAATGCGACGCAACTGGCCCCAGAAGAAATGTCTGAGCTGCGTCGCAAATTGCAAGCGATCCGAAAAGCGCCCTTGTTCAGCGGGCTGAGTGGGCAACAATTGCGTTTGCTGGCGTTTAGTGCGCGTTGGGTCGAATTCCCTGCGGGAACGTATGTGTTCCGTCAAAATGATCAATCAGATGGAGCTTATTTGATTTATGAAGGCGACATCAGTCTTGTGGCGCGCAAATCCGATGGGTCCGAGGACTTCAAGGTGTATCCGCCAGAAGGAACTTTGGTCGGCGAGCTGGGTTTGATCCGAAACGACCCGCGACGTTTGGATATGCATGCGGATACGACGACGACGTTATTGCGCATTCAGGCGCAGGATTTCTTGGCGATTTTGGAAAACGATGCGCAGACGGCGTTTAAGATGATACGAGTGTTGATCGGCTATCTGGACAGGCCGAATTAGCTGCGCCAAGGCGGCGATGCGTTGACTGGTTAAATCGTAAAGGTCATGCCTTCACGGGCCAGTTTGCCATTTGGGTATTCACGTTGGATTTGTGCTTCGACTTGTAAGAGAGTTATGTCGTCGAGCAAATGCTTGTGATGCACACCGATCCATTCGCGTACGTTCGCTTGTTTCGCCAATTCGCCTGCGGCTTTCCAATGTGCGTGTCCATAACCTTTGGCGTCGCGATAGCTTTGGGGGGAATACGTGCAATCAAGCAGCGCGTAATCAGCATCAGACATGAATTCAATAAATGAATCGTCCAACGAACGGTCCCCATGTTCAAAGTCACCGCTATAGACGATGGAATGATTGTTCCGTGTAATCCGAAAGGCCGCGTTCCCACCGGGATGCAACAGGGGAATGGTGGCCAGCCACACATTGTTTTGCAACTCCATTTCGCCGTACTGATCGATGACATTTAACGAAATATCAGCTTTGAGATCGTCCCGCGTGATTGGGCACAAGGGGGCCGAAAACAATCGGTCCAACGCTTCGTCCAGCGCTTTGGGTCCAAAGAGCGAACTGCTCCAGATACGGACCTGCCAATCTTCTTCAAACAAGGGCGCGAAGAAGGGCAGCCCCATGATGTGGTCATAGTGGAAGTGCGTGATAAACAGATCGATCACTTTGGATTGGTTCGTTTGAACCAATTGCGCACCCAGTTCGACGATTCCAGATCCGGCATCGAAAATCAGATGGCTGTTTCCGATGTCCATGTGATAGCAGGATGTCGCGCCGCCAAAAGAAGCACATGCCGCTGCCGTGTTGGGCAGCGAACCGCGGGTTCCTAATATCGTCAAAAATATGCTCATAGAAAAGCCGAAAAAATAGAAATCGAATGTCGCCGCGCCATGAAATCAAAAAAGATAAAACGCGACCACACGTTTAAGTGTGGTCTAGCATCGCACAAAAATGCAAGTAATTCTGCAAGTAAATGAAGTTTAATATTAGAATTGTTTGCAGTTTTGGAAATCGTCTGCGGACGAAGGCCGCATTATTTATGCGTGTTTCGCAAATCGGAACCGCGCAAAACCTTAAAGTTTAGGCGTTAACTTATCCATGGGTCTGGTCAGGCAGCCGGTTGCGCATTGGACGTGACTGCGATGTCGCTGTCCACTGCCAAAGTTGCCAGAACATCCCCACCGCCAACAAACTGGTATACGTTCAAAGTTGTACCATTTGCGTCTGTAACACTGGTTTCAGTATCAACAAACTGACCGCTTGCATCACCAAGCAAGTTCAACTGATCAGAGGCATCTCCGTACACCGAAGCGCTTTCTGGCAATGCCTCATTCAGCAGTGTTTCCAGTTCGGTGTCGGCCTCGCTTGAAAAGGCAAGGATGTCGGCAAGAGACAATTCAAGCGTGTTGGCGGCCCCATTCTCGATGTCCAACGCTTCGATGCCAGTGAGATCGATAAGGTCCAATGCATCGTTGACGTCGCCGCCGTCCGTAAACGCGAGCCTGTCGCGCCCCGTTCCACCATCTATTTCGGTTACTTGGCCTGCTGCAACAGATTGTACGTTAGACAAATTGAAAAGATCGTTATCAGCGCCCGCATAAAGATGATCTAACCCACCATCCGAAGACAAAGTGTCGTCGCCAGCAAAACCAAATATCAAATCTGTTCCGGCCAATCCGCCCAAATTGTCCGCTTGATCGCTGCCGAAAATCAAATCACTTTGGTCTGTACCGGTTTCTGATTGCGCGTTGTCTTGTTTGCCGATCGTTTCGGACGCAAAAAGTTCCAAATCAGTTGTTTCGCCGTCCAAAGAATAGGCCGCCGTCGCCGAAAATTGGTTTTCTTCGCCTAACAAGTTTTCGATGCCGCCAATTTCAGCCAGTTCCAGCCTTGCGGCGGTGCCGTCTTCATTCAAAACGTTGCTTGTTAACAATGCGATGGTGCCAAAGGATTCGCCATCCGCAGTCAATTCGACGGATAGGTCAATGATCTGAACAAAGCCTTCTTCGCTGCCCGGGTCCGGTTGTGTGACTGATGACAAAACTGCACCGATTGGGCCGTCTTCGCTTGTTGTGGTCACTTGGAAATCAATTGTCTGGCCGCCCAAATCGGTCAGGCGTTCTGAAACGACAAGTATTTCAGCGGCTCCAGAAGCAAATCCACCGAAATCATCCAGAACGGTATAATCAAATACGTCGCGGCCAAAGAAACCGGCAGCAGGCGTATACAAAAACGTATCACCCGACAGAGTCACCGTACCACCGTTCGCGCTGAGTGCATTGGTCGAAAACGTCAGGCCGTCGTTTGCGTCTAAATCTTGCGCTGTAAACGTTCCCGAAACAGCGGTGTCCGTTGTGGTGGTTAACGCGATTGATCCAAGCGTCGGTGAATCATTGGTGCCTGTCACGTTGATAGTTATGGATTGATCCCGGCTTGCGCCTTGATCATCGGTGACCGTGGCAACAAATACTTCCGAGATCGTTTGGCCCTGTTGTAACTCTTCCGCGCGCGTATCCAGCGCATACGTCCACGCACCGGTTGTCGTAATGGAAAACGTGCCAAGTTGCCCAATTCCCCCGCCAGACCATGCAGGTGTCGATACAGAATCCTGATCCGTCGCAACCAATTGCCCGCTGGTTGAAACTGTCACGTTCTCGGTGACGGATCCTTCGGCTTGGGATGGTGGGCTGGTTACGACCGGGGCATCATTCACGCCTATAACACTAACAGTTACAGTTTGGACGCTAGATTCCTCGTCAGGGTCGCTGACCCGAATTGCAAAGCTGTCTGTACCGTCAAAGTTCGCGTCAGGTGTATAAGACCAAGCCCCGTCATTGGTTACAACAACAGTTCCAAAAGCGGCCCCTTGATCAAGGTTGTATGTCAAAACGTCGTTGTCGACATCGGTTCCAAGGGCCGTGCCCAGGATAAGGGTGTCTTCCGTTCCTTGGACGCTGACATCCTGAATTGTGGGGGCATCGTTGACGGGTGTTACGTTCACCGTTACGGACCCGCGTTCCAGCCCGCTTTGTCCTGTTACCGAATAAACAAATGTATCCGCTCCATTGAAATTTGGCGCGGGTGTATAGGAAAAATTGCCGTCCGACCCCAGAACAACGGACCCGTTTGCCGGAACAGTTTCGATCGCAAAAACACCGTCTGACTGGTTGCTGGGCAATTGCCCGGTCAAATCCGAACCACCGGCATCTTCTTGGGTCGTCAGGATGACGTCGATATCCTGAAAATCCTGAGTGTTGTTGCCTTCGTCAAATTGATCTTGATCCGGTGCTTCGTCGGGGGCAGGTGGCAGGGGAACCAATTCAGGCAGCTCCTCGCTGTCTTCGCCATCCAAATCAATGTCTGCGTCGGCTTCACCATTGCCGTCGTCGGTTCCCACATCTGAAATTGGGCGACCCGATTTGTTCAAATCGATGAATTTCCCATCTTGGGAAAACCGTTGCAGCGCAGCCTGATAGGCGGCCACAGCTTCTGCGATCAGAACGTTGTCCGCTTGCTCGTCGGTTTCTGACCGGTCAATTTCGCGGGTTTGACCTTCTTCCGTCGACACAACCCAAGTCTTTGTGGTCGATGTGATCGTCGTGATCAGATCACCATCCAGATCGAACAATGCAACTTTGCCAACGCCGCCGTCGGGGTCGCGGGTCAAAGTGATTTCGGCCGTCGACACACCATCTTTGGATTGAATGTCCGCCAGAACCGTTGTGCCCCGAATGCCCATCGTTGCCGCAGGTGTGTTGACGTCCATGCCACCCGTTGATGCCACTTTTCCTGCGATGAAAACGAAACCACCTTGGATCAGGTTGAACGTCGCTCCGTTGTCTTGTGAATCCGGAGAGTAGATCAGTTCATTGATCACCATCCGGCTGTCCGGGGACAGGGTGAAGACTGTTCCGTCTACGAACGTGATCGACAATTTGCTGTCGGCGTTGGTTTGAACAACGTCGTTCTGAAAAATCTTGGTCGTGTCCTGAAGTGTTTCTGTGACACCATCAGAGCGTTGAACAGTGGCCAACCCATCTAAAGTTTCGACTTGTCCAATTGGCATGGCACCTGTGAAGGCGCCAGCTTGTGCGTATTGGCCCGGAGCGAGGGGGCCGGCAAGAATGTCGACAAGGTCGCCGCGCAATGTTGCGCCATCGGGTGATTGTAGGTCGGCAAGGGGGGAGGCGTGGAAGTAATCTACGACACGAATATCTGCGGCGTCGTTGTTCTGTAAAATCAGATCACGTCCGTCACGTGTAAATTCCGCATCAAACAAAAGAGAAGCGGATTCAATAACGACAGGGTCAGACCCAGACGCGAACAGAATCTGTTCGCTTGATCCATGGGTAACGTTATCAATTTCTGCAATCGACATCAGGCGCGTCCTTAAACAGACAGCAATTCATTCAAAATAATGGTGAACGTTCTAACAGCACCCGAAGCAGTATGCAGTGAACAACATTACATTGGCCAAGATTTTGGCCAGATTCAGACACAATCAGGTCAAATTTCATCCTTTGTCGGTGTTTGAGAGGCCTTCCTAGGTCGAATCTCGGTGCCTCTCTTGCGAATCAGTAATCAGAAATTCTCGTATTGCGATAGTGATTTGGATTGATTTCTTGCAGTTTCACCTGAAGGCGTCTTTTCTAACGATCATGTTGAAGTGGATTTATTTTAGAATTGGATTGGCCCGGCTCATTGCATTGGCGCTTGTCCTGTTTGCATTGACTGTACGGGTCAACGACCCGGTGCCGGTTCAGATTGTGCGAAACCTGACTTTTGATCTTTTCCAACAGATCAAACCGCGTCAACCTCAGGCCTTTCCGGTGGCGATCATCGATGTCGATGATCCAAGCATTACCGAAATCGGGCAATGGCCGTGGCCGCGAACACGCTTTGCGGAACTGGTGGACAAGTCGATGCAGGCCGGGGCCGTTGCGGTCGCTTTTGATATCGTATTTGCAGAACGAGACCGGCTGTCTCCGGGACAAATTGCGCAGGACAATTCCGGGTTGGATTTGGCGATCCGCGAGTCTTTGCGTGCTTTGCCCAACAACGACGCATTGTTGGCCGAGGCATTCGGTCGAGGGCGTGTTGTGGTGGGCCAGACCAGTATTCGAAGCGCGAATGGGTCCTCAACGGACACGGTTAATGTCTCGCAAGTGCCGCACGCCATTCTTGGCCCCGATCCAGCACCCTTTATACTGAAATTCCCCGATCTGGTTGAGAACCTTCCAGACCTAGAAGCCTCGGCTGCGGGACGCGGGGTCTTTAGTGTGCGCCCCGATCCGGACGGTGTTTACAGACGTGCACCCGTCGTCGTGAGCGTCGGAGGCCAATTGCGCCTTGGATTAGCGCCCGAGTTGTTACGCGTGGCAACAGGAGGACAACCGTTTGCGGTGCGCACGAACCAAGCGGGCGTCGACGGTGTCGTATTGGCCGGGCAACTTGTTCAAACTGCTGGCGATGGAACGGTCAGGCCTTATTTGACCCGACCCAATAAGGCGCGTTTTGTGTCTGCTGCGGACCTGCTGAACGACCGGATGCCACAAGGACGCTTGAATGGTCATCTCGTTCTGGTCGGAACATCGGCCATCGGTCTTGAAGATTACCGTGCCACCCCTTTGGGGCTGCAAATGCCGGGTGTGGAAATTCATGCCCAGCTTCTAGAGAACATCATGTCGGACACATTGTTGAAACGCCCCAACTTTGCCATCGGAACTGAACTTGTTGCTACGTTTGCGATCTGTCTGCTCATTATCATTTTGACGCCCATCATGAATGCCAAATTCCTGATTGGATCGACGCTGTTGTTCCTGACCACGTTGGGTGTGGGGTCCTATGTTTTGTTTGAACGAAACCTTGTGTTGGTTGATCCAAGTTTCACAATCGCCTGCGGGTTAGCGACAATCATGTTCATGTCTGCGGCTAACTATTTACGAGAAGAACAAAGACGTCGCCAAATCAGAACCGCGTTTGGCCAGTATGTATCCAAGGACCTTGTGAATGCACTTTCGGACAATTCCGCCAATTTGCGCTTGGGCGGAGAAACGCGTGATCTAACGTTGCTTTTCAGTGATGTCCGGGGGTTTACAGCAATTGCCGAAGGGTTCCGTGAGAATCCAGAGGGTTTGACGACCCTGATGAACAGATTTCTTAATTTGTTGTCCAATGCCATTCTGGAACGGGGCGGGACGATCGATAAATTTATGGGCGACGCTGTGATGGCATTTTGGAATGCGCCGATGGATCACGACAGCCACCAGATCGCGGCCTGTGCTGCTGCGTTACGGATGAAGCGCGACGTAGATGACTTAAACACAGCACGCGCCGCAGAAGCCGAAGAACACGGCGAGACCCATATGCCGATCAACATTGGGATCGGTATCAACACCGGGACCTGCCTTGTCGGCAATATGGGATCGGACATGCGGTTTGATTATACGGCAATGGGGGATCCGGTGAATTTGGCGTCTCGTCTTGAAGGACAATCCAGATTTTATGGCACTTCAATCATTGTTGGAAACGCCACACGCACCGAAGCAGAAGCTGAATTTGCGTTGCTTGAACTGGATCTGATCCGGGTAAAAGGAAAGGTTCAACCGGAACGCATTTTTGCATTGCTTGGGGACGCGCAGGTGCGGTCAGGCAGCGCGTTTGCAGAAGTCACGCAGATTAACGAAACAATGCACACGGCTTACAGGTCTCAGAATTGGGACGCTGCCGAGGCGGCTTTGGATCAGCTTGAACCTTTGGCAACGTGGCTTGATCCTTTGTTGTCCCAGCATTTCGATCGGTACCGCGAACGCATTGACGATTTGCGTCAGAATGAACCGCCCGAGGATTGGGACGGCGTTTTTGACGCTACTTCGAAATAATCAGCTTTCACGCAAAGCTTCGGCGCGGACGCGTAACAATGGTTGCAACAAATAGCTCAGGACTGATCGTTTTCCGGTTTGAATATCAACCGTGGCAGTCATGCCGGGCTTGATCGGCAAACTTTGCGCGCCTTGTCCAAGATCAGTGCGTTCTGTGCGGACTGTTATTTTGAAATACTCCCGGCCATCTTCTTTGGCGATGGTGGTGGCACCAATTCGGGTCACTTCGCCGTCCAATGATCCATAAACCAAATAATCATAGGCGGTTATTTTGACGGATACCCGTTCACCCGGTTTGATAAACGCCACATCTGCAGGCAAAATGTCGACTTCGATGTGCAATCCGTCTTCTGCGGGCACGATTTCAAACAGTGGGGCGCCGGGTTCGACAACAGCCCCAAGCGTCGAGACATTGATTGCGTTTATTGTGCCGCGCACAGGGGCCGTCAGTTGGCGACGTGTTACCCGATCTTGGACGGCGCGCAGCCCCTCCTGAACCACTGCCAATTCGACACGTAACCGTGTCAGGCGTTGGCGTGCTGTCAGAATGTACCCTGATTTGGCCACAGCGATTTCGCCTTCGGCTTCTTCGATGGCCGCAATCAACGATGCCTCTTGTGCAATGCTGACGGCCAGATCGCCATCCAATTCCGCCAAACGGGATTGTAGGCGCAATAGTTCGACACGCGGAACTGCACCGCGTTCGACAAGGCCAGCCGTTAGGTCCGATTCTTCTGATAGCGGTGCGCGAATTTCGACCAGTTTCGTTCGACCGGCCCGCAATTCGTCCAACGCGGCGCGCCTTTGCGATGCTTTTTGATCCAGCACAAGCAATTCATTATCAAGCTGTTCAAACCGTGCATCCAACACATCCAGTTCAGCGACGATAGCTTGGCCTGCGCGCTCCATCAAAGCGTCAGGAAATGTCGGCGAGCGGTTCAAAGACACTTCGGCCTGCAAACGGACTTCTTCCGCCAACAAGGCCGCTTCGCGTTCTAAAAACTCGCCACGTTCGGCGGCGACGCTGGTGTCGTCGATCTGCATCAATGCTTGGCCCGCTTCAACGATATCGCCTTCAGCCACGTCGATGCTGCTGACGATTCCGGGTTCCAAAACTTGAACAATTTGGACCTGTCGGGCGGGGACCACACGTCCTGCACCGCGTGTGACTTCTTCGATCTCCGAGACCCGAGCCCAGACCAAAAACGCGGCAATCCCAAATACAATAAGCAGCAACAAAGCCCATGATCGCCCAGGTCGTCCACGCAAACGCGCACGTGTTGGATCGTTCAGGAATTCTTCTTCGACATTGATCCCAAACATGGTCTTTTACCCTCGCACCTGAAAGGATTGCGCATCGCGCAGGGTCTTTAATGCGTCATCGCGCGGACCATCCAACACTTTGCGACCGTGATCCAACACAATGAAACGATTGGCTAATTTGGCCAAAGACATGCGGTGCGTACAAAACAACAAAGTCGTTTTGCCACCGGCCAGTTCCTGCAATCGCTCAATCACTGCGGTTTCCATGTGTTGATCCATAGCGTTGGTGGGTTCGTCCAGAAACAAGACATTTGGCTTGCGCAGCAGCAACCGCGCAAGGGCGACACCTTGGCGTTGACCACCTGACAATCGATTGCCTTTTTCGCCCAAAAACACATTTAGCCCATCGGGATTGGCGGCAACGAATTCGTCCATGCCAGCCTGATAAAGCGCGCGACGAATATCTTCGTCACTGGCCTGAGGATCACCTAACACCATGTTTTCACGCAAGGTTCCCGTGAACAATTCGCTTTCTTGCGTGAGATATCCAATACCATCGCGCAAAGCTGCCGGATCATATTGGGAAATCCCATGACCATCGACCAGAATAGTCCCGTCTTCAGCTGAAAATAGACCGTTCATCAGTTTGCCTGTTGTCGTTTTGCCTGACCCCACGCGCCCAAGCAGGGCAACAACTTCGCCCGGTTCGATTTCAAATGAAACGTCTTTCAAGGCAGGGTGTTCAGCATTGGGATAGCGGAACGTCACATTTCGAAATGCCAACTTGCCTTGCAGGACTTCTAGATTGCTTTCGATCGCGCCGGGGCGTTCACGGGGCAGGGCCATTAGATCATTCAAAGCGCGCATAGACTGGCGCGCGTAATGGGCGCGAAAGATTGTCTGGGCGACGGCCGCCAATGGGGCAAGGACCCGACCAGCCAAAATATTTGCAGCAATCAATGCGCCAACTGTTATGGCGTTTTCCGACACCAGAAATACCCCCCAGACGATGATCCCGACGCTGACACCCTGTTGCACCAATTGCGTTCCGTTGGTTGCCAAACCAGACCAAAATCGAGTGCGCCCCCCAATCTGCGAAGAAGCCGCGATGGCATTTTCCCATTCCCGTTGCATCACGGGTTCGCCGTTCAAGCTTTTGATCGCCTCGACGCCCAACAAGCTTTCAACCAGAACAACGTGGCGCTTGGTCGCCAAGGTTTGGGCCTGTTGCGCGCTGCGCCGCAACGGGACTTGGGCGACAATTGCAAGGATCAACACAATAGGTATTGCGATTAGTGGCACATAGGTCAAAGGACCAACGACAAAGAACAACGCGGCGACAAATACGCCAATAAATAGCAGATCGATCACCGCGATAAAACTGGCAGAGCCAAAGAAATCACGCACAGAGTCAAATTCCCGAACCGCATTGGCCATGCCTGCCGCGCCTCCGGAACGCGATAAAAGGCGTGCGTTCAGGGTTTGATCAAACAGCGATGTGGCGGCTTTTAATTCGACCCTTCGCCCAATCCGTTCAAGTATGCTCAAACGCAAAGTGCGCAAAGCCAAATCCAACAGCAGGGCAATCCCCACGCCGATGGCCAATGTCCAAAGCGTCACAAACGCTACGTTGGGAATGACACGGTCGTAAACATTCATGACAAAGATCGGCAAGGCTAAGCTTAGGACATTCATGCAAAACGCAGCGATGATGACCTGCGTCCAAGACGGCCAGCTTTCGCGCACCGGTCCCCAAAACCAATTCTTCGGCGTTTCGTTTTTTGCGTCGTGCAATGTGCCGGAAGGCCCGTTTTGGCGCATGCTCGCCTTGGAGACCAATAAGACATCGCGCCCAAATATCCGACGCGCATCCTTGCGTCGCAACTCTGTTTCCATTGGCCCTTTGTCTGGTTCAATGATCGTCAAATGCTTGCCGCGTGGTGCAATGTTGACCAGAATGACGGGGCTGGCGTTTTTGCGAAAAATCACACAGGGCAGGGCACCGGGATCGATTTTGTCGGGATGGTTTTGGACAAGGCGTGATTTCAGACCAATGGTTTCAAGCGCTCGGGATACCCCTTGGGGTGACGACAGGTTCGTGTCACTTGGAACAGCACTGCGCAGTGCAGATTTGGTAAAAGGACGGCCATGTGCCTTGGCAAGCCATGCAATCAGATCAAGATCAGGGTCATTAACATCAGCCCGAGCACCTTGCGGAGCCCTGAACGCATTCAACGTGATGTCTTGAACATCAGTTTCCATCCGACCGATCTAGTGCGGGGATTTTGGTTTTGAAAACCGATGTTGGTGATTGTTGCGCACGATCTTCAAAATTCGGGATCAAAACACCCTCGGCATGAGAAACGCCAAAATGTTGCGCCAGCCGACTTTGCGTGGCTAGCAATCTGTAAGCACTGAAGGTCAAGCTCGCCTCGGCGCTGATCTTTTCGAATTCAACGTCAAAACTTGCGCGTTCCGCTTCTAACACGTCCAAAAGTGACCGGGTGCCCGCTTCGAATTCCGAATTGAATTGCGTCACCAGGTTTCGATTGATCCGAAATTGTTGTGACAACAGCTGAAGACGTTCGGAGTTGGCGGCGTGACCATTCCACGTTCTTTCCGCCAATTCCCGGACTTCGCGCATGGCAACGTTGCGTTCTGACGTCGCTTTGTGCTTGCGTTCGATTTCGGCGCGGCTGCGCGCGTTGCGTCCGCCTTGGTGCAAAATCCAATTCATGCGTACGCCAACAAATGTGTCAGTTTCGCTAGAACGATTACCGTCAAGGTCAGAGCCGCGCCGAATGCCGGCATTCAAGGAAACGCGTGGTTTACGATCCGCTTCGATGACTTTCTTTTCGTATTCGGCCCGGTCGATTTCGATATTTGCAATGCGCACACGATGGCTGTTTTCTACGGCCACGCGCAGCAGATCTTGCAACTTACCTACCTTTACACGAATGCCGGGTACGGACATGGCCGAAGACGGTGGATTGCCGATGATCCTTTTGTACCGCGCTTCGGCGTCTTTCACGCTGCGGCGCATATCAATCAGAACCAATTGCGCGGCGCGTATACGGTCTTGAATTTGCAAACGATCCGAAACTGGCAAGCGACCGCTTTCGACCAAATCATTCACTTGTCGGCCAATGACCTGATGACGCCGCAGGTTCCGAGACGCCGCATCCAACAGGCGGCGGTGCCGGTATGTGTCGATGTAAACTTCGGTGGCATTCAAAGCGAGCGTTTCCGACGCATCCAAAAGACGGAAAATACTGCCGTCTACGCGTGCCGCGTTTGAATACACAAGATTGGCGCGTCGTGCCCCGTCAAACAGAACCACTTCGGCCTCTAGCCCGATTTCGCGAGCAAACAATGTGTCACCTGTATCAGCGGCTGACAAAGACGATGGATCATCCAGTCGCTGCGCCCCAGCGCGTCCGTACAACGTCACTGTGGGTTGATACTCTGATTGCAACTTAAGAAGGTCATAGGCATTGGCGCGCGCTTCGGAGGTCGCAGCCAATACACTGGGGTTGCTGGTGAGCGCGTTACGCACCGCGTTTTTCAAAGATTCGGCTGCTGCAAATTGCGTTCCAGCAAGGCAGCCGATCAGGCCTAAAAGGATAATGAAACGCGATTTCAAAGCGCGTCCTCCAAAAACAGTGACAGTCAATCATTCATTAAGCAATGATTGGAACGTACTATCAGAGGCTTAGGCTGTAAACGATTGAATCGTGTCCAACGAACGTATGATAACGTATGATACGGCGCGGTAAATTTCCCGCCGGGGTAGAGGTTATCGGTGGTTTTGTCTCATTAGTGACCGTCTTCGTAGAATTTCTCAACAACACAGAGAACTGACAACAGAGCGAACTGGAATCGCTGAGTATCCGTCAGGCCTTCGGCATCATACGAAGTGGTGTGTTAAGGTGCTAAGTCTTATTTCTTCTGCGCTGCCGGTTTACCTGTCGCTTTCTTGGTTGTGGTCTTTTTGGTTGTTTTTGCTTGGGGTGTCGTTCCGGTATTGCGCGTGACTGGGGCCGTCTTTCCCTTGATATCTTTAAGCTGGGTTGAAGGGTCCGTTGACAAAATTGCCCATATCGCAACGCGCCCGAATTCGATGGTGTATATTTTGACGTGGGAAAAGTGCATCCAATTGAAATTATCGGCTGATGCGATTGATCCATGCAAAGCCCGAAAATTAAATAAGATCAAGCTGCTGTAGAATGGAGCTGCGTTGTTTTTACGCCGCTTAAGCGCGCAGGCAAATATTTGCCAGATGATGACGGTGGCGTTGTTGAAAATGGGCGAAAAAGAGAGCCGAAAAAAGGGGTGAATCTCACGGTCCTGTGATGGCGCAACTTGCGATTCGAACCCGCCGAATCCTACAGGGTCCCCGTGAGGGGAATTATTTAGCAACCTGTTCGGATTGGTAATGTTGGAGCGGGCGAGGCGATTCGAACGCCCGACCCTAACCTTGGCAAGGTTATGCTCTACCCCTGAGCTACGCCCGCTTCCTTGGGTGAGGCGTGAGATACAAAGCTAACCCGCGACCTGCAAGGGGAAATCGTATGATTTTCAAAAAAACTTTCGCCAACTCATCGCATAACCGTAAATCACAAGACAGTTTGAGCGAAACACAGCCAGTCTGACCTGTAAGGGGACAATGGACGCTAAGTTTGGGTGAGATTATTTCAAGTTTTGACAGTGAGCGCTACTGTGGTCGTTCAGCATATTGGATCAAATCCCAGCGATTGCCAAAAGGATCGCGAAACACGGCCACGGTTCCATATGGTTCCTGACGCGGCGCTTCTTCGAATTGTACGCCTGCAGACTTGAGTCGGCGGTGATCTTGTTCAAAGTCGGAGCTTTCGAGAAACAGCCAAACCCGTCCGCCGCCTTGTGCGCCAATTGCTTGTTTTTGCGCTTCGTTGTCTGCGCGGGCCAGAATAAAGGACGCACCACCACCTTGCGGCGTAAGCTTGATCCAACGTTTATGCCCTTGATCGATGTCTTCGGTGACTTCGAAGCCCATGACATCTTTGTAAAAGGCAAGCCCGGATTCGTAATCGGGGACGACAAGTGAAAGTGCAGACAGTTTCATATGCAGACTTGTGGCACAGCGCTCCAAAAGCAGAAAGTGATTTTCTTGTTTGTGAATGGACTCAATCACTGAATGGAACTTCACTAGCCTGTTGAATTGGTGGTCGTGAAAAACCAAATTTATCAATGAGTTGATGCGGTTCGGCTGGTGGAAATTGTCAAAATGGATGCTGCCGTAAGAAGGGCAGGTGTTGCAATCTAAGTTGCGATCACGACGAAGAACAATGCGGCCAAGATGACAGCGTAACCGGAAACCGAACACCGTATCCGTGCGGATATCGGTGCCCCAACATGCAGGGAGGAGACCCTGTATACAGGGCAAAGTCGCTGGTTTGCACCAGACATGCAGTCAGAAAAATCGGTTCCCGGTTCGCTTGAAATTAACACCGATGGCCGGGGCCTGAGCCCGCGAAGCCATTACTAGATACATACCCCAACAAAAATTGCGAATAAAACGCGGCACTCTTTAACACTTAACAACAATTCAACTTAAAGCTGTCAATGTTGGTCGAAAGGTGGCGCCATTGAAGCGGAAACCAATTGTTTCCATTCAAGCCGCAAAATTTGTTGGGTTTATGCGATTATTCGAATTCGACCAGCAGATCCTTCGCGTCGATTTGGCCACCGGGTTGAACATGCACAGCAGCGATAACAGCGTCTCTTTCAGCGTGAATACCGGTTTCCATTTTCATGGCCTCGATGGTCAACAACAGATCGCCTTCGTTTACAGATTGCCCGACCTGCGCGCCCACTGACGCAACCACACCCGGCATAGGCGCGCCTATGTGATTTGGATTGGCGATGTCTGCCTTTGGTCTTGCAGCGGTCGTTGCTGCGATCATTCGATTTGGCGTCCTGATCACACGAGGATGGCCGTTCAGTTCGAAAAACACCTTAACTTCGCCGTTCTCATCCGTGTCGCCAATGGCCTGAAGGCGGATTTCCAGCGTTTTGCCCGGATCAATTTCAGCCGTGATTTGGTCGCCCGGTTCCATCCCATAGAAAAAGTTCTTTGTGGGAAGCGTCCGAACAGGACCATAGGACCGATGCCGCCCCATGTAATCGAGAAAGACTTTTGGATACATCAGATATCCAGCGAGGTCTTCGTCATCGATTTTCATCCCGTCCAATTCTTTGGATACATCGGCACGCACGGCTTCCATATCCACGGGTTCAAGATGTTTGCCGGGACGGTCTGTGTTTGGATTTTCACCCTTCAGAACTTTTTCGACAAGCGTGTCGGGGAAACCGCCGGGAGGTTGGCCAAGATTACCGCGCATCATGTCGACCACACTGTCGGGGAACGCCACGTCTTTGGTCGGATCCTCAACATCGTCGCGTGTTAGGTTTTGGCTGACCATCATAAGGGCCATGTCGCCGACGACTTTTGACGAGGGTGTCACTTTGACGATGTCACCAAACATTTGGTTCACATCTGCATAGGTTTGCGCAACCTCATGCCACCGTTCTTCCAGACCCAAGCTGCGCGCTTGCGCCTTCAGGTTGGTAAATTGGCCACCGGGCATTTCGTGCAGATATACCTCGGAGGAGGGCGCTTGCATGCCGGATTCAAACGCCGCGTAATGATTGCGGACCGCTTCCCAATATTCGCTTATTCCGCGCACTGAGTTGATGTCCAACCCGGTGTCGCGATCTGTATTGCGAAGGGATTCAACCACAGTGCCCAGTGTCGCCTGTGACGTGTTTCCAGACAATGCATCCATTGCGCAATCAACCGCGTCTACACCTGCTTCGGCGGCGGCAACGATTGTGGCAACCGCGACACCAGCCGTATCATGCGTGTGAAAGTGGATCGGCAGGCCGACTTCTTGTTTCAGCGTGCGGACCAGAATGCCGGCAGCGCTTGGTTTCAAAAGCCCGGCCATATCCTTGAGGCCTAGAACATGTGCACCTGCATCGCGCAGTTCTTTACCCATGTTTACATAATATTGCAGGTCATATTTGGCGCGATCTGGATTCAGGATGTCACCTGTGTAACAGATGGTGCCTTCGCAGACTTTGCCGCTTTCGACCACGGCATCCATAGCCACGCGCATGTTTTCCACCCAGTTCAAGCTGTCAAACACGCGGAAAACGTCGATACCGGTTTGGGCTGCCACACGGACAAAGTCCTGAACAACGTTATCGGGATAATTCGTATATCCGACACCGTTTGAACCGCGCAGCAACATCTGGGTCATTAGGTTTGGCATTGCCTCGCGCAGATCGCGCAAACGCTGCCAAGGACATTCCTGCAAGAACCGATAAGCCACATCAAATGTCGCGCCGCCCCAACATTCAACCGAGAACAACTGCGGAAGGTTCGCGGCGTAACTTGGCGCGACTTTGATCATGTCCAACGACCGCATCCGCGTTGCCAACAATGACTGGTGGCCATCGCGCATCGTGGTGTCAGTGATCAACAGCTGGCTTTGGGCCTTCATCCAATCAGCAACCGCTTGCGGACCTTTTTGTTCCAAAAGGTTGCGCGTGCCCATCTGAGCGTCGCCCATAATGGACGGTGGTTTCGGGTCTTTCAGGTCTGTTCTTGGACGTGGGCGGTCTTTGGTCTCGGGGTGCCCGTTCACCGTGATGTCAGCGATATAGTTCAACACCTTTGTTCCGCGGTCGCGCCGTACACGGAACTGGAACAGGTCAGGCGTTTCGTCGATAAATTTTGTTGTATATTCATTTGACAAGAACGTCGGGTGCTTCAACAGGTTTTCAACGAAAGCGATGTTGGTCGACACACCCCGCACACGAAATTCGCGCAATGCACGGTCCATGCGGGCAATGGCTTTTTCAGGTGTCGGGGCCCAGGCCGTTACTTTGGTCAAAAGCGAGTCATAAAAGCGGGTGATGACACCGCCAGCATAAGCCGTACCGCCATCCAGCCGAATTCCCATACCCGTTGCAGACCGATAGGCAGTGATGCGGCCGTAATCTGGGATGAAGTTGTTCAAGGGATCTTCGGTGGTTACGCGGGTCTGGAGCGCGTGACCATTCAGGCGCACATCTTCTTGGGATGCTTTGCCGGTCGCTTCTTCGATTGTTTTGCCTTCGGCAATCAGGATCTGAGCCTGCACAATATCGATGCCGGTGACTTCTTCTGTCACGGTGTGTTCGACTTGGACGCGTGGGTTCACTTCGATGAAGAAAAACTTGCCCGTTTCCATATCCATCAGGAATTCAACGGTGCCAGCACATTCGTAATTCACGTGTTTACAAATCTTGTGCCCAAGTTCGCAAATTTCAGTGCGTTGTTTTTCGCTTAAATACGGGGCAGGGGCGCGTTCAACGACCTTTTGGTTGCGGCGTTGCACCGAGCAGTCGCGTTCAAACAGGTGATACATGCCGCCATGTTTGTCGCCAAGGATTTGAACCTCGACGTGACGGGCGCGCGTGATCATCTTTTCCAGATAACCCTCGCCATTGCCAAAGGCGGCTTCTGCTTCGCGGCGGCCTTCAAGAACTTTCTCTTCGACTTCGTCTTCAGAAAAGATCGGGCGCATGCCACGGCCACCACCACCCCACGACGCTTTCAGCATCAAGGGATAGCCAACTTCGGCGGCTTCTTTTTTGATTGCGGCGACATCGTCACCCAAAACTTCGGTTGCCGGGATAACAGGAACGCCAGCGGCCATGGCGACACGACGTGCGCTGGCTTTGTCACCAAGGGCGCGCATTGTCTCGGCCTTTGGACCAATAAAGGTGATCCCAGCTTTTTCACAGGCGTCGACGAATTCCGGGTTTTCCGAAAGCAAACCATATCCGGGGTGAATGGCGTCCGCGCCGCATTCACGTGCGACCCGGATGATTTCTTCGATGGAAAGATAGGCCGCGACCGGTCCCATGCCTTCGCCAATGCGATAGGCTTCGTCAGATTTAAATCGATGCAGCCCCAGCTTGTCTTCCTCGGCATAGACCGCGACGGTCTTTTTACCCATTTCGTTGGCGGCGCGCATCACGCGGATCGCAATCTCGCCTCGGTTAGCAATTAGGATTTTTTGGAAGTCTGGCATGACTTAAGTCCCCGATCGGCAGCTTTTTGCAGTTGCAGCGTCGTTTATGACGTTTTGGTCACAGGGTAAATGCGTTGAATTGGGTATGAGATGGAAATGCGTCACTTGGTTGGAGTTCGGGTGAGGTTGACACGTGCCATCGCGTCTTCTGGCAATCCTTGTGTGCTGCCCCAAAAAGATGCAACATTTTGGCCCTTGGCACGGCTACGTCCGCCTTTGAATCCAAGGACTTCGCGCAATACGACGCCTCGGCCCATTCGCGTGTACCAACGCATTGCATGACGAATATCCAAGTTGGAATGAAAATACGTGCGCCAGATCGCTTTGGGGCGCAGCTGTAATGTCATTTCGATCAGTTTGACCCATAAAAATATGCGCAAAGGCGGCACGTTAGGGCAATCCAGCACTTGGTGCTTGTAATCCCATCGCCGCAAATCTGGTTCGATAACCTTGCGATGAGAGGATGCGGAAAAGAATGGGGTCCAGCGATGCGGTGTTGCGAAAACGGACATGATTTGATCGGGATCGTATCGCAACAAAGACCGCAGCAAACGCCAATAATCTCGGTCGGTTTCTTCCTCAAATCCGATGGCAAATGTGCATAATCCGATCATATCATTTTGGCGCAACAGTTTTATCGCCGTTTGATCTGTTGTTTGATCGCTGCCTTTGCGAACAGTCGCCAAGGTCGTTTGATCGGTCCCTTCCAATCCCATCAAGAATCGAATGACTCCTGCGCGTTTGTACAATGGCATCAAATCGGCATCCCGAACGATGTCACCGGCACGTGTTGATCCGACAATCAAAACGTTGACGTTCAATTCTATCAAAGCTTCTAAAAAAGCGCGCCACATCCGCCGCGAAGATGTCGGGTTTTCATCGGCAAGGTTGATCAGCTCAATCCCGTGTTCCCGCACCAGCCATGCGATTTCTTGCGCAAATTTCAAGGGATCACGGTGCCGCCATCGCGTCCAAAACCCACGTTGCCCGCAATAGGTACACAAGTGCGGGCATCCACGCGAAAATTGCAGGACAACAGCGCGCTTTCCACCCCAATAGGAATAGTCATTAAAGTCGATCAGTTCCCAGCCGATCCGATGCGCATCTAAATCCTGCAACATAGGGGCCAATGGGGTTGCTTTTGGTCCGTCAGAGGCGTGATAGGCAAGTCCACGTATGTAAGACAGATCAACGTTATCGCGCAGTGCGCACATTAAATTGCAAACGGTCGCTTCGCCTTCGCCTCTGACGATAACGTCGATTTGTGGACATGCGCACAACACGTCGTTCCAATGATAGGTCGGAAAAACGCCACCATAGATGATGGTTAGGTCTGGCTGATTTTGACGCAACATCTGTGTCAGAACCACAATCGTTGGATGGGCTGACGTTGATCCAGAATGCCCTATCAGAACGGCATCGGGCTGCATTTGCGATACACGGTCCGCAATATCCGCCAAGTCTAGGTTTTCGCGATCCGCGTTCAACAGGTTGACGTCAAACCCTGCATCAATCAACGGACCACCGATAGAGAGCAATCCCAAGGGCGGTAAGTGTTCATCGGGAACGCGACTTCCGATGGCTGTATGAGGGGGATTGATCAACAACAGTTTCATGACGTGCTCCAACAAGGTGTGTTGAAGAGATCAATAGCGTTCGGACTTTGGGATCAATCGCAGCAGTTGTGCAGAGGTTTCGCAGTTTAAGTTAGATCAATGGGGTGGGGAAGATGGGCGAGATTTTTCACACCCAGCTGACCCATATTGGCCAGAAGATCGTTGCGCAAAATCTTGATGAGATGGGCCGGGCCTGCCGATCCAAGTGCGGCAAGCGCAAAATGCCAGGCGCGACCTAACATGACGAAATCAGCCCCCATTGCCAAAGCCCTGAGAATGTCCAAACCACCTTCGATACCGCTGTCGAATATCAAAGGAACGTCGCAGGAGGATCGAATGTTAGGCAATACTTCGATGCTGGACAAGCTGGCATCAAATTGACGGCCCGAATGGTTTGAAACCCAAATGGCATCAACGCCCAATTGCGCCAACCGATTGGCGTCATCGGGGCGCATGACACCCTTAACGATAAATGGGCCATCCCAATTGTCACGCAGCCATTTGACGTAATCCCAATCCGGCGAGGTTCTAAGCAAATAACCGATATGCGCGGTTGAAGGTAGGTTTTGCGTGGACCCGACCTTGTAAGCATCCAACATACGCATCCGTGGCATTCCATGACGCGCAGTTCCAAGCGCCCATTTTGGACACGCGGCCACTTGCGCCATCAAGCGTGGCGTCAATTTTGGTGGCTGGGTCAGCCCCGCCCGTGACTGACGTTCGCGACGCGACGCGACGGGAACATCGACAGTTAATACTAGCGTCCTAAACCCGGCGGTGCGTGCGCGGCGCAACATGTCGAGCCGTATATCCGGGTCACGCGGCGGATACAGTTGGAACCAAGCATTGTCGCCCAATGCGCTTGCGACATCTTCTGGGGATGCAGCGGCCACAGTCGACAATGTGTAGGGGATGCGCGCCTTTTCTGCGGCGTTGGCCAAAAGTCGTTCAGCGTTTGGCCAGATCAGTCCGGACATGCCAACCGGTGCAATCCCGATTGGCAAAGGAAGATCTTGTCCCAAAAGTTTTACGGACAAATCTGGATCAAACTCGCCATGTAATATCGAAGGGGTAAACCCGATCTTGTCCAGTGCCGCGCGGTTGCGTGCGGTCGTGGCTTCGGTTCCGGTGCCGCTGTCCAGATATTCCCACACAAAGTGAGGAATGCGCTGTTTGGCCTTGCGGCGTAAGTCCGAAATGGCAGGATAACGGGTATCAATGTTCATTCTGTTTTAGGCCATGATTTATGAGACTTGATCAAGACGTAACCCAAACCTTGAGGAAACAGAAACCAAGGTAGTCGAAAGAGTTAGCTGCACAAACATACCTATCGTATCGTCTTTCAAGAAATTTGTGAGCGAGGTGAAGGAAGATGATACGCGTTTTTTATACAAGTGATTTGGCCTGCTCCGCAGATCGAGATTTGATCGAAAAAATTCTCTGCGTATCGAGGAAGAATAATGAACGTGACAACATCACTGGTTTCCTAATCTTGCACGAAAACAAAATCATGCAATTGCTTGAAGGACCCGAAGATACGGTGACGGCTTGCGTCAAACGGATTGCAGGGGATCCAAGGCACAGCACAACAGGGCGGATCATGAAATCGGTTGCAACACAAAGAGCGTTCAAAGGCTGGAGCATGGGGTGCGCAAACATCCATGATATGTCTCCGGCGGTGTCTGATTGTGTGCGCGATCTGTATCAGGTTGCCGAACGTGTCGACGAAGCGCAGTCTCAGGAAATCCATTGGGAAAGTCAGTCAGCAGGGAGATTGATAAAATCGTTTCTCACTCAGTTTTCCGAATTCAACAGAAAAACCGGAGCAGCTGCTTAGGGCCGCTGATTGAGTGACGCACAAAGCGAATTGGATGTGCAATCGCCTGTGATAGACAATTCAATTTGCAGCTCATTGCTGGAACCAAAGCCACGTTCGCGCGGCTTATGTCATCCCCAAAACAACGCTGTTCTCACGTCTGCGTAGAATTTCTTCAACTTTTCCGTTAAGCTGACCACATTAACGCAAGAATTTTTGGAGGATTTTATGTCTATTTCGGCAGCTATTAAAGCCATTGGCGGCAATGCACCTGTAATCGACACAGCAATTGATGCGTGGAATTCAAATGCGTCGCGCTTGATTGATCTCGGGATCAACAATGACTTCAGGCGCGCGATGCTGATTGGGCAATGCGGGCACGAAAGCATGCATTTCAAGCATCGGTTTGAAAATCTGAATTATTCGGGCGCAGGGCTGTGGCGCGTTTTTAAACGGCACTTCAAGTCAGAGGCAGAAGCGGCAAGCTTTCACCGGCAACCCCAACGTATTGCCAACCGCGTGTATTCTGATCGCAACGGCAACGGCAACGAAGCAAGTGGCGAAGGTTGGAAGTATCGCGGCCGGGGTTATTTGCAGCTTACCGGGAAGGCCAATTACAAAACCTATGGGAAATTGCTTGATATTGACCTTGTGAATGACCCTGACAAAGCCGCAGATCCTGAGGTTTGTTGGTTGATTGCAGCACAATTCTGCGCCCGCGTCAGGCGAGGTGGTCGCACCCTGTTGCACTGGGCGGACGGGCCTGATCCTGACGTTGTTATGGTGACCTTGGGCATTAATGGTGGTGATAACGGACTGGCTGATCGTAAGGTTTTGACGGCCAAGGCTTTGGCGACATTGACCGGGGATGCCCCCACATCTGAATGGCAAGCTTTGTTGTTGAATGCAGGATTTAATCCCGGTCCAATTGACGGCTTGGATGGCCCCAAAACGCGTACAGCACGCAAGGACGCAGAAAAGAAGTTCGGTTTGACGGGAAAAGATCTTCTTAAAAAGCTGCGAAGCCTCACCTAGGGGTATCCTAAATTGATGCGGAACATTGCGAGAACGTCTCTTTATCTCTGACTTTGGGCGCGCTAGTGTTGCTGCATGAGCAGTTACGATGAAAATGACGCCTTTGAAGGAGCTTCTTTGGGTGCGCGTGCAATGGCTGCGCGCCCGGCACCTTATTTGGATGGGTTAAACGAGGCACAACGCGCTGCGGTCGAACAGATGGACGGTCCAGTCTTGATGCTGGCCGGGGCAGGCACGGGTAAAACGCGGGCGTTGACGGCAAGAATTGTTCACCTGTTGAACACCGGCCGTGCGCGTCGCAACGAAATCCTGGCTGTGACATTCACCAACAAAGCGGCGCGCGAAATGAAAAATCGCGTTGTCTCGATGTCGGGGGGGGCGATTGAAGGGGTGCCATGGCTTGGCACATTCCATGCGATCTGCGTGAAATTGTTGCGACGCCATGCAGAATTGGTCGGACTCAAGTCAAGTTTCACCATTTTGGATACGGACGATCAGTTGCGATTGCTCAAGCAATTGATCAAGGCGGCCAACATTAACGACAAACGCTGGCCTGCGCGCCAATTGGCGTCGGTTATCGATGGCTGGAAAAACCGCGCTCTGACACCTGACGCGGTGCCTGCGGCAGATGCCGAAGCTTATGACCACAAAGGTGTTGAGCTTTATGCACAATATCAAACCCGGCTAAAAGAACTGAATGCCGTGGATTTTGGCGATCTGCTTTTGCATATGGTGCATATTTTCCAGACGCACGACGACATCCTCAAGCAATATCAACGCTGGTTCGCCTATATTTTGGTGGACGAATACCAAGATACCAACATCGCACAATATTTGTGGCTGCGTCTTTTGGCTGGCGGCCACAAAAACATTTGTTGTGTTGGTGACGATGATCAGTCGATCTATGGCTGGCGCGGGGCCGAAGTGGGCAATATCCTGCGGTTCGAAAAAGACTTTCCGGGCGCACATGTCGTTCGGCTGGAACAAAATTATCGATCAACCCCGCATATTTTGGCGGCGGCGTCCAATGTGATCGCCGGAAACGAGGGTCGACTGGGCAAGACTCTTTGGACGGACAAAAACGAAGGCGAAAAGGTTCGCTTGATCGGCCATTGGGACGGTGAAGAAGAAGCGCGTTGGATCGGCGATGAGATCGAGGCATCGCAATCTGGCACGCGCGGTGTCCGCCCGATATCATTGGATGATATGGCGATCTTGGTGCGTGCCTCGCATCAGATGCGCGCGTTTGAGGATCGGTTTTTGACAATTGGACTGCCTTACAAAGTGATAGGCGGCCCGCGGTTCTATGAACGCTTGGAAATTCGTGACGCGATGGCCTATTTCCGTATCGTTGTGTCACCCGACGATGATTTGGCGTTCGAGCGTATCGTGAACACCCCCAAGCGAGGGTTGGGCGACAAAGCCCAGCAAACGATGCAGCGATTGGCGCGTGAAAATGGGGTCAGCCTGATTGAAGGCGCGCGCATTGCCTTGGAACTAGGCGCGATCAAAGGGAAAGGGGCCACCGAACTGCGGTCGTTGGTCGAACAGCTTTGGCGTTGGGGCAATCTGGTTGAGGCCAAAGATCTCAGCCATGTGGAGCTGGCAGAGCAAATTCTTGATGAATCCGGTTACACGTTGATGTGGCAAAACGACAAAACACCCGAAGCGCCGGGGCGCTTGGAAAACCTGAAAGAACTGGTTGGTCAGCTCGACAATTTCGAGAACCTAACTGGGTTTTTGGAACATGTCAGTCTGGTGATGGACAATGAAAAGGGCGGTGACGAAGCCAGAGTGTCGATCATGACGCTGCACGCCGCCAAAGGGTTGGAATTTCCAATGGTGTTTCTGCCGGGCTGGGAAGACGGTCTTTTCCCCTCGCAGCGATCCATGGATGAAAGTGGTATTAAAGGTCTCGAGGAAGAACGGCGTCTGGCCTATGTTGGAATCACGCGGGCAGAAGAAGTGTGCACCATCACCTTTGCTGCGAACCGACGTATTTTTGGTCAATGGCAGTCTGCGTTGAATTCGCGCTTTATCGATGAGCTGCCAGAAGAACATGTCGATATTCTAACGCCCCCCGGTCTTTATGGCGGTGGCTATGGCGCGGCTGCGCCAAACCATTCCAAGCTTCATGACCGTGCAGCCGATGCGAATGTTTATAATTCGCCGGGGTGGAAACGCTTACAGTCGCGATCAGGACAGCGGCCCATCAGCCAACCCAAAGAATCAAAGACACAAGTGATCGATCTTGATGCTGTTTCAAGCTTTTCTATGGGGGAGCGCGTTTTCCATCAGAAGTTCGGTTATGGGAACATCATTGGAATCGAAGGCGATAAGCTGGAAATAGAGTTTGAAAAAGCCGGGACGAAAAAAGTTGTATCCCGCTTTATTTCGTCAAGTGACGACATCCCATTCTAAAAACGTATTGATGCAGATACCTGGCTCGCCCGATTGAACACATAGATCGGTCGATGTTCGGTGCGTAATTTATGCACCGTCACACTGAATCAAGCAGGCCATGAATCAAATGGCCAGCAGTTTCCCGCATCGCGATTAATTTTTCACTTTGGAAAAAGAATAAGCGGTGGCCCAAGGGAGGAGAGAGCCACCGCCTTACACATCGAAAAGCTCAAGGGAGGAGAGAGCTTTCTGCGATGCCGTCCGCGCTTTAAGGGAGGAGACGCGCGGAATTCGAATTTAATTGGCGGCGGCCCCTAAGGGAGGAGGACGGAGCCGCCACCGGATTACAGACGCTTCAAGGGAGGAGAGAAGCGCCTGATTCCTAAATTAGTTATTGGCCTTTTGAGCCGTAGGCAGCTTCCCAAGCCATGCGGCGAATTTCGCTGCGATTAATGCCAAGGTCAGCCAGATCACGTGTCGACAATGCATTCAGTTCAGTGAACGTTGTGCGGAATACCCGACGGTTCACCATATTTGTTTTCAAGCTTCGCAATGCGGCCAAGACACCGTCTAGGTTGAAACCATTGTGATTTGCGATGTTAACGTATGCCATGTTTACCTCGTATAAGTTCGCGTTGCTGTTGTCCTAATATGTGTTAATTTGCTGCACTTGCACAATAGCGTATTTCGAAATGCTGCCATGCAGCAAATGCAAGGCTGGGCTCTGATGCCATCCACAGGTAGTAACTGATCAAAATGACGACACCCTCTTGTGTCTGTCGCAAAATATGCCAGTTACCAATATTATATATTCGGGAGAGACGTGCATGGCCGTAACAAAAGAAGATGTGTTGCAGGCATTGGCGAATGTGTCCCTGCCGAATGGCAGTGATATCGTGACGCAAGACTTAATCCGAGCAATTCGTATCGATTCCGGTCAGGTGAATTTTGTAATTGAAGCGCCAACGCCAGAAGTTGCGGCGCAACTGGAGCCGGTCCGACAAGCCGCAGAAGCCGCAGTCGCGCAACTGGCTGATGTTGATCAAGTGCGCGTGGCATTGACGGCACATGGTCCAGCAGCAAAACCAAAAGACCCGCCAAGCCTGAAAATAGGTGGACACCCAAAACCACAAGAGGGGCCAACAAAACCCGCAGGCGTTCAACGGATCCTTGCCGTTGCATCTGGCAAGGGTGGCGTCGGCAAATCCACGGTGTCTTCCAACCTTGCGGTCGCTTTGGCCAAACAGGGCCGTCGCGTGGGTTTGCTGGATGCAGACATTTATGGCCCATCGCAACCGCGCATGATGGGTGTCAACAAACGCCCGGCATCGCCTGACGGCAAAACGATCATTCCTTTACATGCGCACGGTGTCACATTGATGTCCATCGGGTTCATGTTGGAAGACGGCAAAGCAGTTGTCTGGCGCGGACCGATGCTTATGGGCGCGCTGCAACAGATGCTGGGGCAGGTGCAGTGGGGCGAATTGGACGTCTTAATCGTCGATCTGCCACCGGGAACCGGTGATGTGCAGCTGACATTATGTACAAAATCAGAACTCAGCGGCGCAATTGTGGTTTCGACCCCACAGGATGTTGCATTGATTGATGCGAGAAAAGCCATCGACATGTTCGCCACCCTGAAAACGCCTGTGTTGGGATTGATCGAAAACATGTCTCAGTTCACCTGCCCGGATTGTGGCGCGACACATGATATCTTTGGGCGGGGTGGCGTGGCCGCCGAAGCAGAAGCATTGAATGTCCCGTTGCTTGGGCAGTTGCCTATCGATCTTGATACGCGATTGGCTGGGGACGGCGGTACACCAATTGCGGCTGGCAGCGGCGCGATGGCTGACGCCTATGCGCGCATTGCAGAAGGTTTGATCAAAGGCGGAATGGCCTAAGCACGTGTTTGTTTCAACATGGCTTCGACATTAGGTTTCTAGCGAAGTCCGACGGTTTCTATCCAGTAGTTCAACACCTTCATCGCATGTGGGGTCAGCGCGCGCGAATTATGCCCCACCTCAGGGATGACATCGATTATTATGCGCTGAGGACCGCGTCGTTGCAATTGATCAGCTTTTGACATGGCTGTGGCCCAAGCGTGTGCTGTGTCGATGCGCGTTCCGGGCAAGTGGCCGGGACGCTTAGGTTGGGGGTCCAAGTCCAATGCGCCGACAACAACACTCACCCTTCCAATTAAGTTCGAATAATTTATCAATGGCGCGCCGCCAGAGATTTCCGTTTGCGTGTCGCTGCCAGACCATGTCGTCCGACGCGTCATCTTGCCAGCGCCATATGGCCATGGAATTTCTAAATCCGGGAAGGAATATCGTCCCGGTGCGCTTAGGACGGTGTGGTAAAAGACGCTAGGATGCTTGACGCCAAAACGCACCGCAAATTGCCCTCCGGCCGAATGGCCGTAAAGGTATGCGGGCGCGTCGTTAAGTTGCGGGTGGCTTTTTGCCTCTTCTAATAGCTCAAGAACAAAGGTGTCGGCACTTTTGACCTTTCCAAAAAGCCCGCGATACCCACCGTAACCACCCTTTCGGTTCCCAAAACGTGCGTCATCAAAGACTGGAACGATCAGCTTCATTTGATGTTTTTCCGCAAACTCGATCCATCGATCCAGATAACGCCGTGCCGTGGTTGTGGCCCTTTCTGATTCCGCTCGCGTGCCATGCGCAATGACGAGGATCCTCTGAGTGCCGGACTTGGGTTGGTACGTATAATAATCACCCGCCCGCGTTTCGATGAATTTCAAATCCGCGAAGGCAGGTCCAGTCCACAGAACGACAATTAGAATAAAGAGCAGTCTCATTTCGATGACCTCCTTGTACATTCTGATCTGCTTAAGAGCGTCCGGTCGTTCCATATGGGTATCTGTGGGGGCGGTTTCAGACAAGATGCGTTCGCGTCGCCAGCATCGATGCCGTGTCATCCAATATCTATTGCAGGATCGCGAAGGCGAGAATGCGCTTGGGACGCGAAAACTGCTTTCTCGTTTGGAATCCCAACATACGCACTATGCGAGAAGATAATAAGACTGGGCGTATGGGAAACGATGGGACGAGATATGGGAAGCTGTGGGGCCGTCGTGATCTTCGAGAGAATCGAATCGTCTAATTCGTCATTTTTCGTTGAAATTGGACGTATCGCACTGGAACGTGTCGTGAACATCGGAATGTGTTGGGTGCTGATGTGTAATTTTATGGGAAATCACGGCACTTTTGGAGTCTCGCGCCATTTATACTATATGTTGTGATTTTTCTCGAATTATCCCCCATAGGGGCCAATATTCGAAGCTTCCAAACGATATGGATGGTCTTCCGTGCTGCATTTTGTTGCGAAATCTCCAGTTTTTTTCAGAAAATAGTTGTCAGACCATGTTTTCCCATAGTATCCCTATGTACATCAGATGAGAACGAGCTGGGGCGCTAAACGACCCCGATAAAAAATCAAAATAGGTTTCATACAGGCAGTTCGCATTCATCAGACCAAAGAGATCCGGCGCGCGAGCGAGCAGACATCCCCCCAGGTGGCGCGTGCAGCTGGACTACCCGCTCAGCGGGACGAGGGCGGCGAGTTGATCAGTGGCAGCAGATCAACTCGCCGTTTCCATTTCAGGGCCATGAGGCCGCTGGGGATTAACAATCGCGAGGGCGCGAGCAAACGTAGGGACGGACAGGCGTGGCACGCAGGTTCAGAGGTGAAAGCCACCATAAGGTGGATGCGAAGGGCAGGGTGTCGATCCCAGCCTCGTTTCGCCGTGTCCTAGAGGTTTCTGATCCAAATTGGACCGATGGGCTCAGCCCTGAATTGGTCATTGTTTACGGGGATCACCGCCGCAAATATCTTGAATGCTATACTATGGAAGCGATCGAAGAGGTCGACGCCAAGATTGATACGCTTGCACGCGGGTCAATGCAGCGCAAAATGCTTCAGCGTTTGTTCCATGGTCAATCTTTCCCAACATCTGTCGATGAAACGGGTCGACTGGTTTTGCCCGCAAAGCTGCGCGCCAAGATCGGTTTGGACAAAGAGGCGTTTTTCATCGCTGCGGGCGACACGTTCCAAATTTGGAAGCCCGAAACCTATGAATCAGAAGAATTGGCCGAAACAGAAGCGTGGTTAGATGATTTGCCCGACGACGTTGATCCATTGGTCTTTCTAGATACCCCGGAGGGGGAATAGGCGATGGCCGCTGCTGCTGCCACGCAAAGCGCTCCGCATGTCCCTGTTTTGTTGCGTCCGTTGTTAGCGACGGTGCAGCCGATAGCTGGGCATTGGCTGGATGGGACGTTTGGCGCGGGCGGGTATACACGCGCTTTTCTGGATGCTGGCGCTGAAACGGTAACGGCCGTTGATCGTGATCCCTTAGCGTTTGAAATGGCCGGTGCTTGGGCGCAGGACTATGGCGCGCGACTTGTGATGCAGCAGGGCACGTTTTCCCAACTAGACGAATACGCAAGTGATCTTGATGGGGTCGTTCTGGATCTTGGTGTCAGCTCGATGCAATTGGATCAGGCGGATCGCGGATTTTCCTTTCAAAAAGACGGCCCTTTGGACATGCGAATGAGTCAATCAGGCCCGTCCGCCGCTGATCTGGTGAACGAAGCCAGCGAAGAAGCCTTGGCCGATATCCTGTACCTGTTCGGTGAAGAACGCGCATCACGGCGTATTGCCAAAGCAATTGGGCGCGCGCGCGCTGAGGCACCTTTGACCTGCACGCGTGATCTTGCCAAACTTGTTGAAAGTTGCTTGCCGCGTTCAAAGCCGGGGCAGGCGCATCCTGCAACGCGCAGCTTTCAAGCGCTGCGTATTGCGGTGAACGATGAATATGGCGAGCTGTTTCAGGGACTTATGGCCGCTGAACGTGCTTTGAAGCCCGGTGGTCAATTGGCGGTTGTGACATTTCATTCGGTTGAAGATCGCATGGTCAAACGGTTCTTTGCGTCGCGCAGTGGCAAAAGTCAGACAACCAACCGCTATGCCCCCGAGATCGAAAAAGAACCGCCGCAATTCACGATCAAGACGCGAAAAGCGGTTGGTCCGGATGACGTCGAGTTGGCCGAAAATCCACGCAGTCGATCCGCCAAGTTGCGC
The DNA here is from genome assembly GCA_039984715.1 of Paracoccaceae bacterium. GTDB lineage: Bacteria > Pseudomonadota > Alphaproteobacteria > Rhodobacterales > Rhodobacteraceae > JABSSA01. Next base: position 229,811 of record JBDWUA010000016.1, read on the forward strand.
GTGGGTGTGCGTACCGACGCACCCGCCGGAGCAATTGATGCCAGATCTATTGGAATGCCAATGTTAAGAGAGGCCAGATAATGCGGACTTGTCTTTGTGTTTTGACCACTATCGCTGTGATTTGTCTGGCATTCTGGGCGTATCGCGAAAATTATGCCACGCAGGCCGCGTTGGACAAAGCGGACGCTGTACGCGCTGACATCCGTGCCACACATGCACGATTGGCAGTCTTGAAAGCGGAATGGGCATATTTGAACCGTCCGGATCGCTTGCGTGATCTTGCGGATTTGAATTTTGATCGCTTGGGGCTTTTGCCATTTGCACCGGAACAGTTTGGTCGCTTGGATGAGGTGTCTTATCCTCCGCAACCTTTGCCCCCGATCACCGACGCAATTGAATTGGCCGCTCGGGAGGACCAGCAATGATCCGAACACCTCTTCGTCCTTTGGCGCGTATATTAAGTGCGCGCAATGCAGGCGAAAATCCGGCACATGTGGAACGCGAGATCCGTCTCAAGCGTCACGATGAGATGCGCGGAAAGATGCAGCAACGTGCCGAAGGGCGTTTGTTGGTCATTGGTGTCTTTTTTCTGTGCGCGTTTCTGACTGTTGGCGCTCGGATGGGTGTTTTGGCGACATCTGAACCATCAGAGCCTCGCATTTCCGCAGTGGGATCAGCCATCAGTGCTGCGCGCGCGGACATCGTTGACCGCAATGGCAACATTCTGGCGACGAATTTCGAAACACACGCGCTCTATGCCCAACCACCGCAAATGGTGGACCCAATGGGCGCGGCTGAAGCCTTGGCTGAAATTTTCCCGGACTTGGATGTTGAACGTCTCAAGCAGGATTTTTCCGGAACCCGTAAGTTCCTGTGGCTAAAGCGTAAAATTTCCCCTGAACAAATGCAGGCTGTGCATGAGATTGGTGATCCGGGCCTGCTGTTTGGCCCGCGGGACATGCGCCTGTACCCCAACGGGAAACTGGCAGCACATATTCTGGGCGGTGCGTCGTTCGGAAAAGAAGGCGTCAGTGCCGCAGAAGTCATCGGAGTAGCAGGGGTCGAAAAATACTTTGACGATTACCTGCGTGATCCGTCGAATGGTGGCAAACCGTTGGAATTGTCGCTTGATCTGACCGTTCAGGCTGCGGCCGAGCGGGTTCTTTATGGCGGAATGAAATTGATGAATGCCAAAGGGGCGACATCTATTTTGATGGATGTGAAAACCGGCGAAGTCGTGTCCGTTGTTTCGTTACCGGACTTTGACCCCAATGATCGCCCGCGCCCTGCGACGGAAGGGGATCAATCCGACAGCCCATTATTCAACCGCTCGGTTCAGGGTGTGTATGAATTGGGATCGACCTTTAAAATTTTCACAGCAGCGCAAGCGCTTGAACTGGGATTGGTCAATCCCTCGACCAAGATCGACACCAAAGGGCCATTGCGTTGGGGCAAATTTCGCATTCGCGACTTCCGCAACTATGGATCGGAAATGTCGACGACAAAGATCATTGTAAAAAGCTCGAACATCGGGACTGCGCGAATTGCGTTGATGATTGGTGCGGAACGCCAGCAAGAGTTTTTGAAAAGTCTCGGCTTTTTCGAACCCACGTCATTTGAGATCATCGAGGCCGCGACAGGGAAACCTTTATTGCCGAAACGGTGGTCTGAATTGTCCACGATGACAGTGTCCTATGGTCACGGTATTTCAACCAGCCCCATGCATTTGGCCACCGCCTATGCGGCGATTGCAAATGGTGGGCGTATGGTGACACCGACGATCATCAAACAAAATGGCCCACGATTGGGCGACCGAGTCATGAGCGAAGGTGCCGCACGCGCTGCACGTCAAATGTTGCGCAAAGTGATCACCGAAGGCACTGCCAGCATGGGCGAAGTGCAAGGATATGCGGTCGCTGGCAAAACGGGCACTGCGGACAAGCCAAAACCACGTGGCGGATATTACGATGATAAAGTCATCGCAACTTTCGCAACAATGTTTCCAGCGGACGATCCGCGTTACGTGTTGATCGTGACATTAGATGAACCCGTTGAAACATCAGGTGACGAACCGCGTCGCACAGCCGGTTGGACCGCCGTTCCAGTGGCTGCTGAAATGATCCGCAGGATTGGACCTTTGTTGGGTTTACGGCCTGCCGTTGAACCCGCGCGTTTGGCTGATATAACGCTCACTCAGGCCAGTCAGTAACCCGGGCGGGGGCCATGGGCATAACGAAAAAACCTCTTTCAGATCTGGGCCTTCTGGCCCGAGGTGGTGCGAATCCACCAATCTCAGGCGTGGCTGTCGACAGTCGCCTTGTTGAACCAGGCACATTGTTTGGTGCAATGCCGGGCAGTCGTATGCACGGCGCCAGTTTCATCGAATACGCGCTTCGCATGGGGGCCGCGGCCATTTTGACCGATGCCGAAGGGGCAAGGATCGCATCCGAAGCACTGGATGCAAGTCAAGCGGCTTTGGTCATCACGGATGAACCGCGCGCGGCACTGTCACGTGCCGCAGCACTTTGGTTCGGGGCACAGCCCGAGACGATGATTGCGGTGACAGGGACAAACGGCAAAACGTCGGTTTCAACCTTTGTGCGCCAAATCTGGATCGAACTGGGTTTGCGCGCAGTTAATTTGGGCACAACAGGGGTCGAAGGCGCATGGAGCGCGCCATTGTCTCACACCACACCCGAACCGATCACGCTGCATCGTATCTTGGCCCAAGCCAAACTGGCTGACATAACCCACGCGGCGATGGAGGCGTCTAGTCATGGTTTGGACCAGCGCCGTTTGGATGGTGTGATGTTGCAAGCGGCTGGGTTTACGAACCTGTCCCAAGACCATTTGGATTATCACGACACGTTCGAAGAATATCTTCATGCCAAGGCGGGGTTGTTTACGCGAGTGTTGCCAGCGCACGCGACGGCCGTCATCAACCTTGATGGCGCGCACGGGTCTGAAATGGCTGCAATTGCGCGAACACGCGGGCAAGAATTGCTGACTGTCGGGCGTGGTGAAAACGTCGATGTCCGGCTAGATGGTCAACGGTTTGATGCCACCGGACAAGACATTCGATTTACAGTTGCCCATCATGGGTCATTCACGACGCGCCTTAATTTGATCGGCGGGTTCCAAGCGGAAAATATTCTGTTGGCGATTGGTTTGGTCATGGCCTGCGGCGAAGAGGTTGACCAGATCGCTGCAATTCTGGGCAATCTTCGAACCGTCCGTGGCAGGATGCAATTGGCCGCAACGCGTGAAAATGGTGCCGCCGTGTTTATCGATTACGCGCACACGCCAGATGCAGTCGCAACAGCTCTGACGGCAATGCGCCCGCATGTTCTGGGGCGGTTGATCGCCGTTGTCGGGGCAGGTGGTGATCGCGACAAAGGCAAGCGCCCTTTGATGGGGGCTGCCGCAGCCGAAAATGCAGATGTTGTTTTTGTCACCGATGACAACCCACGCAGCGAAGATCCGGCAATCATCCGTGCCGCCGTCATGCAAGGCTGTCCAGAGGCAACAGAAATCCCAGATCGGGCCGAAGCTATCTTGCGCGCCGTCGACGCACTTCAACCGGGTGATGCATTATTGATCGCGGGCAAAGGGCATGAAACGGGTCAGGTTGTTGGGGATGATGTTTTCCCCTTTGACGACGCCGAACAGGCCAGTATCGCCGTCTCAGCATTAGATGGAACTTCGATTTGACCCTTTGGACCGCATCAGACGCCGCCGCCGCGACACAGGGAACAGCAATCGGTGATTGGTCTGTCAGTGGCATAAGCATTGATACCCGCACGATTGAAACGGGTGATTTGTTTGTTGCACTAACCGCAGCGCGTGATGCGCATGACTTTGTAGCGCCGGCGTTGGAAAAAGGTGCAGGCGCTGCTTTGGTCAGTCGCATTCCCGAAGGTGTTGCCGATGATGCGCCGCTTTTGCTGGTCGAAAATGTGCAAACCGCATTAGAAGATTTGGGTCGCGCCGGTCGCGCGCGCACAAATGCCCGTGTGGTCGCCATCACCGGTAGCGTCGGCAAAACCACCACAAAGGAAATGCTGCGCGCCATTCTCGGCGATCAAGGTCGCGTGCATGCGTCTGTCGCCAGCTATAACAATCATTGGGGTGTCCCCTTGACCTTGGCGCGCATGCCAATCGACACAGAATTTGCAGTGATTGAAATCGGGATGAACCATCCCGGTGAAATCGCACCCCTTGCGAAAATGACCCGTCCCCACGTGGCCATGATCACAACCGTTGCAGCAGCCCATTTGGAAGCATTCGAGAATATCGAAGGCATCGCGCTTGAAAAGGCGTCGATCCTGGAGGGCTTGGAATACGGGGGTGATGCCATTTTGAACAATGATTGTTCAACGGCTGCGATCCTGCAATCCAAGGCGCATGATTTAAAACGTCGGGACATCGGGTTCGGGCGACACGGCTTTGATTTCAAAATGGAAAAATGCACCGTGCATCGCGATGTCACTGTTGTCGAAGCCGTGGCCCATGACACGCCATTGCTGTTCAAAATCGCCGCCGCCGGGGAACACTTTGCCACAAATGGGTTGGGCGCGCTTGCCGCTGCGGAGGCTTTGGGGGCTGACCTTGCGCTTGCGGCGCAATCGTTGGGACGATGGACGCCTTATCAGGGACGAGGCGCACGCGAAGTGATCGTGCTGGACTCTGGTGAACCCCATTTGAAACTTGAACTGATCGACGAAAGCTATAACGCCAATCCGACCTCAATGGCGGCAGCTTTGGCCGTTCTTGCTGTTGCCGAAGTCAACGATAAAGATGGTCAAATCCGCAAAGGTCGCCGTATCGCTGTCATTGGCGACATGAAAGAATTGGGGGCCAATGGCGCAGAGATGCACGCCGAGCTTGCCCAATTGGATGCGACGAAGACATTAGACGAAGTGCATTGCGTCGGTCCCATGATGGGTCATTTGCACAAGGCGTTACCAGAGGCACAGCGTGGCATCTGGACAAAAACCGCTGAAGAAATGGCGACCAATTTGAAGGGCAAACTGAGCAGTGGCGACGTGGTCATGGTCAAGGGATCATTATCCATGCAACTGGCGAAGATTGTCGATTCCATTCGAAAAATGGGTCAAGCGCGCAGTTCTGCGCCTGACCAAGAAACGTAGAGGTTATTTTCATGCTGTATTGGTTAACTGCACTGTCTGATGGCGGTGATTTCTTTAACCTCTTTCGCTACATTACCTTCCGCGCAGGGGGGTCGTTTCTGACCGCTTTGATTTTTGGCTTTCTGTTTGGGCGGCCCTTGATCGAAGTCCTGCGCCGCAAGCAGGGCAAGGGCCAACCGATCCGGGATGATGGCCCAGAAGGGCATTTCGCAAAGGCAGGAACGCCGACAATGGGCGGGCTATTGATTGTTGGTGCATTGCTGACGTCGACACTTTTGTGGGCACGACTGGACAATCCTTTTGTTTGGATCGTGCTGTTTGTCACAATGTCATTTGCCATGATTGGGTTCGCCGACGATTACGCAAAAGTTTCAAAACAAACGACAAAAGGTGTTTCTGGCCGCATACGTCTTGTGTTGGGCATTCTCGTTGCTGCGATTGCGGCTTATGCAGCGTCATTGGCGCATCCTGAAACTTTGCAAAATCAACTGGCATTGCCAGTGTTCAAAGATGTGTTGCTGAACTTGGGATGGTTCTTTGTCCCGTTTGGCATCGTCGTGATCGTGGGTTCGGCCAATGCGGTTAACCTGACCGATGGGCTTGACGGGCTTGCCATCATGCCCGCGATGATTGCGGCTGGGACTTTGGGCATCATCGCCTATGCCGTGGGACGCGTCGATTTCACCGAATATTTGGACGTCCATTACGTTCCGGGAACAGGTGAATTGCTGATATTCTCTGCCGCGATGTTTGGCGGTGGTCTTGGGTTCCTATGGTATAATGCGCCACCAGCTGCGGTGTTCATGGGGGATACAGGGTCGTTGGCTTTGGGCGGGGCATTGGGTGCCATTGCCGTTGTGACCAAACACGAACTGGTGCTGGCGATTGTGGGCGGTTTGTTTGTGGTCGAAGCCCTGTCCGTGATCATCCAAGTGCTGTATTTCAAGCGGACCGGAAAACGTGTGTTCCTGATGGCGCCGATCCATCACCATTACGAGAAAAAAGGTTGGGCTGAGAGTACAATTGTCATTCGATTTTGGATCATATCTTTGATCCTCGCTATGATCGGATTGGCCACTCTGAAAGTACGCTAACCTGATTGCGGATCCAAAGCCCCGGTGCAGCCGACGCGAAGACATTGCGCAGGGTGAGGAAGGGTAAGTTCATGCCAAGAGCAATTGTCATCACTGGGTGCTCCGGCGGAGGAAAGTCGACGCTGTTGGCTGAGCTGAGCCATCGTGGGCATGCAACCATTCAGGAACCCGGACGACGAATAATTGCGACGGGTGGGCCATGTCCTTGGGAAGATCCAAAGGCCTTTGCACTGGCTGCGATCGAAATGGCACGTGAAGACATCGCACAGGCTGACGGGGCGATCACGTTTTTTGATCGGTCCGCTTTGGATGCGCTCGTCTGGTTTGAACGCACCGATACGCATCTTGATCCTGCAATCCGGCGTCATGTGCTGTCCATGGCTTACGACAAGCACGTGATTATCGCACCGCCTTGGCCTGAGATATACGTGCAGGATACAGATCGACGGCACGATCTGACGGCAGCCCTTGCGGAATACGACGCCTTATGCGACCGCTTACCTAAATTCGGGTTTTCGCTGCAGGCTTTGCCCAAGGATACGCCTACCAAACGGGCGGATTGGGTCGAAGCGCAGATGTTGGGGGAAAAGAAATGACATTCGAGAAAACCATCATGAGGCAAACCGCATGATCCCGGTGCAAGGTGTCGCAGGGCAAAACATTGCGGTTTTGGGGTTGGGACGGTCCGGTTTGACGGCAGCCCGCGCATTGTTGGCAGGTAGGGCCACACCTGTATGTTGGGATGACAACCCAGATGCGCGCGCCCATGCCGAGGAAGAGTGGTTTCTCTGTCGTGATCTGCGCAAGCAGGGGGCGTTTGATGATATTGCCCGGTTGATTGTGTCGCCGGGTATTCCGCATCTGTACCCAGAGCCAAATCCGGTTGTGGCCAATGCGCTGCGATCCGGTGTGCCGGTCGACAACGACATCGGCTTGTTCTTTCAATCCTTCGCAACAGGGGAATGGGACAATTTTGACATCGCACCCCGTGTGGTCACTGTCACAGGGTCCAACGGCAAATCCACAACGGCGGCGTTGATCCATCACCTATTGGAGTCTACGCAACGACCTGTTCAATTGGCGGGCAATATCGGACGCGGCGTTTTGGACATTGATCCAGCGATTGACGGCGAAGTTGTCGTGTTGGAGTTGTCCAGTTATCAAACCGATCTGGCGCGCAGCCTAACACCCGATATTTCAGTGTTCACAAACCTCTCGCCTGATCACCTTGACCGTCATGCCGGGATGGGCGGCTATTTTGCAGCCAAGCGCCGTTTGTTTGCAGAAGGGGGGCCGGACCGCGCAATCGTCGGAGTGGATGAGGCCGAAGGTCAGTACTTGGCCGGCCAATTAAGCGAAGGCCCCGAAGATGATCGCGTAATTCGCGTTTCGGTCGATACAAAACTGACTGGACCGGGATGGGCAGTTTTCGCGCGCAAGGGGTTTTTGGCGGAATATCGAAAAGGTCGTCAGGTCGCGTCCATCGATCTGCGGGACATTTCTGGATTGCCTGGCGCGCATAACCATCAAAATGCGTGTGCGGCTTACGCAGTTGTGCGGACATTGGGTTTGGCCCCTAAGATCATCGAACAAGGGCTTCGCAGTTTCAAAGGTCTGCCGCATCGCAGCCAACTTATTGCCGAAGCGAACGGGGTGAAATTCGTCAACGATAGCAAGGCAACCAATGTGGATTCCGCCGCAAAAGCGTTGCTGGCGTTCAAAAATATTCGCTGGATTTGTGGTGGTTTGCAAAAAGAAGGCAACTTGGATGGTCTAAACGCCGCCACTGCTGACGTGCGCAAAGCTTATGTCATCGGGCGCGAGGCGGCCGCTTTCGCAATGCAGCTGCAATCTGATGCGCAAGTGTGCTCGAACATGTCAGCCGCCGTCGAAGCCGCTTTGGCGGATGCTGAACCGGGCGATGTTGTTTTGCTGGCTCCGGGTGCGGCAAGCTTTGATCAATATGACAACTTTGAGCAGCGCGGGGATGATTTCACGCAAGAGGTTAAGTCGCGGCTTTCTGCAAGTGATTGATTTTCGACTTGTCCAGATTTGATGTCAGAATGACTTTTGTGACAGCTCTAGTCACAGTTATGGTGATGTCAGTCCACAGCACATAACGAGAACCGAAATGACGTCACAGCCATCGACCACACAGCGCGGCACCTATATCGGTTTGCTTGCATCCAATACGATATTGGGCGCGGCCATGCCGATGTTGATCATCCTTGGCGGGCTTGCCGGATTGATGCTGGCGCCAAGCCCTGCATTGGCCACGTTCCCACCTTCGGTTCAAACGCTTGCCGGTCTGTTCGCAACGGGGCCGTTTTCCTTGCTGATGGGACGACTGGGACGCAGGACTGGGTTTTTGATTGCTGGTGTGGTCGCAATCTTGGGCGGATTGATCGGGCTTTGGGCGCTGTTTTCGGGCAGCTTTATCTTGTTATGTATCGCTCATATGGCTTTTGGGGCCGCTTTGTCGGGCTTCCAATATTTTCGATTTGCCGCCGCTGAAGTCGTTCCAAGCAACTGGCAACCTGTTGCGATCTCTTTGATGCTGACTTCCGGTCTGGTCGCGGCATTGGTTGGGCCACAAGTCTTTATCTACACCAAAGACTTCTTTGCGCCGATCCCGTTGGCGGGTGCCTATGCCGCGATTTCTGTGATTGCCAGTATTGGGCTGATCCCGCTTGTTTTTGTGCGCATTGCAAAAGATGCCACAACGAACAGCCGACCCAAATTGAACTTTGCGTCGTCGATGATCATTCTACGCCGTCCAGCGGTTTGGACGGCTGTTGCGATTGGTGCCGTGTCTCAGGGGATGATGGTCTTGCTGATGGCGCCAACGCCGTTTGCTATGATCGAATGTGGGTTTTCAGAAAGCGCGGCGGGGGACGTTATTCGTTGGCATGTCGTGGCCATGTTCGCGCCAAGCTTTTTCACAGGGTTCTTGATCAAACGCTTTGGCACAACACCTGTCGTGCGTGCCGGGCTTCTTATGTTGATTGCCTCGGCTATCATCGCGGCCAGTGGCATTACCGGCGCACATTTTTATGGATCGCTGATAATCTTGGGGATGGGTTGGAACTTTGGGTTCATCGGGGCAACCAATATGCTGGCCAGTGCAATCAAGCCAGATGAACGCGCCGTCGCGCAGGGGGCCAATGACACAGTAATCGCTTTGGTGTCGACGATATGCGCGTTTTCTTCGGGCGCAATTGTCGCCGAATTCGGTTGGACAGTTTTGGCCTTGGCATCCCTTCCGGTGTTGATCATTGCCCTGCTTTTGCCGGGACGCTTGAAGGACGCAGAAGCCGTTTGAATTACGCGGTTATTGCCCTTGCTGCGGCCATGCCAGATGCCCATGCCCATTGAAAGTTATACCCGCCAAGCCATCCGGTGACGTCCACGCATTCCCCTATGAAATACAGACCGGGAACGGCTTTAGCCTCCATAGTCTGGGCGTTCAAATCTTCAGTCGAAACCCCACCAATGGTGACTTCTGCGGTGCGATACCCTTCTGTGCCTTGAGGCGTCAGATGCCAATCGGTTAAGGCCGTAATGATGGATTGGATGCGTTTGTCGGACAGATCGCCAACGCGCCCGTCAATATCCATTTCCTTCGCAATGTGATCGACCAACCGTGATGGCAGCAGATCGCCCAGAACCGTGGTGATTTGCTTTTTGCCTTGGCTTTGGCGCTGCGTTTTGAACCAGCCTGCCAAATCTTGATCAGGGATCAGATTGATCCGCACGGCTTCGCCTTCGTGCCAATAGGACGACGCTTGAAGGATAGCGGGACCAGACAATCCGCGATGCGTGAACAAGACGGCCTCGTCAAAACTTCCAGTGCCTGCTGTGACCCGCGCCGGGGTTGAGACACCTGAAATGGGTGCAAATCGTTTGTCTGTAAACGTAAAAGGCACAAGGGCAGGGCGCGTTGCCGTGACATGCAATCCAAATTGATGCGCAATGTCATAGGCAAAGCCGGTCGCACCCATCTTGGGGATCGATTTTCCACCCGTGGAAATCACGATATTTCGCGCATCAATCAGGTCATTGCGCGCACCGGACAGCCGCACTTTGAACCCACCGCCATCCTTGGCCTTAATGCTATCGACGCTGGTGTTTAACGCCAGTTGAGCGCCTGCAATCTGCATCATGTTCCGCAACATCTCGATGATTTCTTTCGCGGAGGTGTCGCAAAATAATTGCCCCAGCGTTTTTTCATGCCATTGGATGCCGTGTTGATCGACCAATTCGATGAAATCCCATTGCGTGTAACGGGCAAGGGCGGATTTGGCGAAGTGTGTATTCTCGCTTAGGAACGCGTCGGGGGTGCAATGCAAATTCGTAAAATTGCATCGACCACCGCCCGAGATTCGGATTTTTTCGCCCGCAGCTTTGGCATGATCAACGATCATGACGCCTGAACCTGCATGTGCGGCGCACATCATGCCAGCCGCACCTGCACCTATGATCAATGTCTCGATGTCCATTTGGCTGTCTGACCTGAACTGACCCGGACAAGCAAGCCCTGTCTGTATTCCAGCATGTTCCATCCAAATTTTGTCGTCATCCTGCGTGTCTGATGGCGTGGTTTAGGGGCAATTATTTTATCTGCCATAGGGCGTGAAACCCGGATAAGGCGACAACTGAAAACAGTGTCAAATCCACTGGAAAAGTAATGCAATAAGGGGTATGGTGAATTTGCGAGACCCCGAAAAGGGGCGAGTGCAGAGGCAGACTTAGGCGGTTTGACGTGACAGAAATGGTGTATGGTGCGGTCCCACATGCGGATCGTGAACCGGTGTTGCCGAAATGGTGGCGGACGGTGGACAAGTGGTCGTTAAGCTCGGTCTTGATGCTGTGCGCCGTTGGTTTGTTACTTGGGTTGGCGGCGTCTGTTCCGCTGGCTGAAAAGAATAATTTCGCGCCTTTTCACTATGTTACACGCCAAGCTTTCTTTGGCGGATTGGCCATGATTGCCATGATCGTAACGTCGATGATGTCCCCGACACTGGTGCGACGTCTCGCTGTCCTTGGGTTTTTGTTTGCATTTGTCGCTGTGGCTTTGTTGCCCTTCTTTGGAACCGATTTCGGCAAAGGGGCGACCCGCTGGTATTCGCTGGGCTTTGGCAGCTTTCAGCCTTCGGAATTCCTAAAGCCGGGGTTTGTCGTGGCCAGTGCATGGTTGATGGCGGCCAGTCAAGAATTGAATGGCCCACCGGGTAAAACGTGGTCTTTTGCAATCTGCACGTCGATCGTTCTGATGCTGGCCCTTCAACCAGATTTTGGTCAGGCCTGTTTGATTTTGTTCGGCTGGGGTGTGATGTATTTCGTCGCTGGTGCGCCGATGCTGGTATTGGTCGGTTTGGTCGGTTTGGTCATCGTGGGCGGCACATTGGCTTATGCAAATTCCGAACACTTCGCACGTCGCATTGACGGCTTTTTATCCACGGATGTCGACCCAACGACACAGCTGGGATATGCAACGAACGCAATCCGCGAAGGTGGGTTGTTTGGTGTCGGAGTCGGCGAAGGTCAGGTGAAATGGAGCCTTCCAGACGCGCATACGGATTTCATCATTGCGGTTGCTGCCGAAGAATACGGTCTGGTTTTGGTGCTGTTCATCATCGCGCTATACGTCACTCTGGTGGTGCGCAGCCTGCTGCGTCTGGTGAAAGAACGTGACCCCTTTATCCGCCTTGCCGGTACAGGGTTGATCGCGATCTTTGGCGTGCAGGCGATGATCAATATGGGGGTCGCTGTGCGTTTACTTCCGGCAAAGGGTATGACGTTGCCGTTTGTCAGTTATGGCGGCTCTTCCGTCATTGCATCAGGAATTGCGGTGGGGATGTTGCTGGCGTTCACACGAACACGCCCGCAAGGCGAATTGTCCGAGCTTTTGGGCCGCGGGCGGCGAGGATAGCGAAATGACCCAACCATTGCTTTGGATCGCAGCCGGAGGAACAGGGGGGCACATGTTCCCAGCCCAAGCGCTGACAGAAGCGATGTTGGCCCGGGGGTGGCGTGTAAAACTGACAACAGATGCACGCGGTGCTCGTTATGTGGGCGGGTTCCCACACAGTACCGAAATCGAGGAAATTCCCAGCGCTACGTTTTCGCGTGGCGGCTTGGCCAGTAAAGCCCTGGCACCATTCAAAATTGCATCAGGCGTCTTCAGTGCCGTGTTGCGCATGCGCAAGGACAAGCCGCAGGTTGTAGTGGGGTTCGGGGGCTATCCCAGTATTCCGGCCATGACAGCGGCCACATTGCTAAAGAAACCTCGCATGATCCACGAACAAAACGGCGTTCTGGGCCGTGTAAATCATGTGTTTGCCACGCGCGTTGACCATGTCGTGTGTGGGACTTGGCCAACTGATTTACCTGAGGGTGTCGATGGCATCTATTCTGGTAATCCGGTGCGGGGGTCTATTTTGGAACGCGCGGGCGCATCCTATATCCAGCCGGGCGAATATCCGATGGAGATCCTAGTGATCGGCGGATCGCAGGGCGCACGTATACTAAGCGATGTCGTTCCCGCTGCCATCGCAGGATTGCGCGAAGACGTGCGCCAGTTTGTCCGCATCAGCCATCAAGCCCGCGGTGAGGACGAAGCGCGCGTTCGCGACACTTATGCATCCAATGGCATCAACGCCGATGTGCAACCCTTTTTCGACGATATCCCCAAGCGCATGAGCGAAGCGCAGTTGGTAATTTCCCGGTCCGGAGCGTCGTCCATCGCGGATATCAGCGCGATTGGTCGCCCGTCTATCCTTGTTCCGTTTGCCGCCGCTGCGGCAGATCACCAAACGGCTAATGCACGGGGGCTGGTTGAGGTAGGAGCCGCAATAATGATCCCAGAAAGCCAACTAACGCCCGAAACATTGCGGGATCAGATACATTTGGTGTTGGACAATCCCCAAGGAGCGTTGCAGATGGCAAATTCGGCCTTGTCTGTTGGCAAGCCGGACGCAACCGAAACATTGGTGGCTCTTGTCGAAGCCCTTGCAAAGGAAAACGCATCATGAACGCGGCTACCAAATTGCCTGGCGATGTCGGCCCTATTCATTTTGTTGGTATCGGCGGGATCGGTATGTCAGGGATCGCTGAGGTTTTGTTGAACCATGGCTATGTGGTTCAGGGGTCTGATCTGAAACGCTCCAAGATAACGGATCGTTTGTCCGATCTGGGCGCGCATATCTTTGAAGGCCAAAATGCCAAAAACATAGAAAACGCCGAGGTGATTGTGATTTCATCGGCGATCAAGCCGGGAAATGTCGAACTTGATGCGGCACGCGCCCGTGGGTTGCCGATCGTGCGCCGTGCGGAAATGCTGGCCGAGTTGATGCGATTGAAATCCAATGTTGCAGTGGCCGGCACGCATGGAAAAACGACGACAACGACAATGGTGGCCACGCTGCTGGATGCTGGGAATTTTGACCCCACAGTCATTAATGGCGGGATTATTCATGCCTATGGGTCGAATGCGCGCAAAGGCGAAGGCGAATGGATGGTTGTCGAAGCCGACGAAAGCGACGGCACATTTAATCGGTTGCCTGCGACGGTCGCAATCGTCACGAACATCGATCCCGAACACATGGAACATTGGAAAACCGAAGAAGCGCTGCATCAAGGGTTTTATGACTTTGTGTCCAACATTCCGTTTTATGGATTGGCCATATGCTGCACTGACGACGCCGACGTTCAAACGCTGATCGGCAAGATTACGGATCGACGTATTGTGACCTATGGATTTAACGCGCAAGCGGATGTGCGTGCGATCAACCTTAGTTACAAAGCTGGTGCGGCACATTTTGATGTCGCCCTTCAAAACGAAGACAAAGTTATTGAAGGCTGCACCTTGCCCATGCCGGGGGATCACAACGTTTCAAATGCGCTCAGTGCGGTTGCTGTCGCGCGCCATTTAGGTATGAAAACAGAGGAAATCCGCTCGGCTTTGGCAGGTTTTGGTGGTGTTAACCGTCGGTTTACCCGTGTGGGCGAAATAAACGGCGTGACGATCATTGACGACTATGGGCATCATCCGACCGAAATAGCAGCAGTCTTAAAGGCCGCGCGCCAAGCGACTGAGGGCCGTGTTATCGCGGTGCATCAACCTCACCGTTATTCTCGTCTGTCTCATCATTTCGAAGATTTCTGTGGATGCTTCAACGAAGCGGATGTGGTTGGCATTGCGGATGTGTTCTCTGCTGGCGAGGACCCGATTGAAGGCGCAAGCCGGGACGACCTTGTTGCTGGATTAATTCGCCACGGTCATCGCCATGCACGCGCTGTCATCGACGAAACTGATTTGGTGCGCCTTGTCGAAGAACAGGGGCGTCCCGGTGATATTGTGGTGTGCCTTGGCGCAGGAACGATCAGCGCGTGGGCCAACAATTTGCCCGCAAACCTGCAAAAGGGCGCGGCATGACGCTTTTGTTGGTCGCATGTTCTTGGGCAATTGCTGCGACAATTGTTGCGCTGTTGCCGATGCGCCACCAGTATATTCCGGGCGTTATGTTGCTGATTGCTGCGCCTGTATTGATTGTCTGGATTGGATACGAAGTCGGATATTGGGCGGGAATATTGTCCGCCATTGGCTTTGTTTCAATGTTTCGAAATCCATTACGCTATTTTTGGGCCAAAGCACGCGGAAAAGACGTCGAGCTGCCTGATCACAGGAGCAAACAAACATGAGCCTTTCCCTGCTATTAGCTTGTATTTGGGGTGTGACGGCCAACATCCTTGCGATGTTGCCATCTAAAGACCAGCATTGGAAGAACGCGTATATTTTGATCGCCGTCGGTATTCCAATTGTTGGTCTCGCTACGTGGCAACACGGCCCCTTGATCGGCATATTGCTGCTGATCGCCGGAGCAAGCGTTTTACGTTGGCCCGTTATCTATTTGGGCCGTTGGCTGCGCCGCCTCACTGGCAAATGATCATCCTGCCTGTCATCACGCTTGCTCTTATGACGTGTATTGGGTACTTTTTTGCTCGGAACGGGCAGAATACGCGTGTTTTCAGTATTCTGCTGGCATTTGCTGCTGTGTTTCTTTTCTGTGCTCTGGTCCCAAAAGCCGGAGAGGGGTTTGACGGAATTGGTTACGCGATCGTCGCCTTTTTGTTTTGCTTGCCTGGGGGGGCAGGGTTAACGGGAGGTGCGTTACTAGGCTGGCTTGTCCGGCGCAGCAGGAGTGGATAGGCCATGGGTTTTCTAGGATTATACACGTTATTTTGTGCCGTCGGTGCGTTTTTCGTTATGCGATCCTTTGGGCGTGACCTTGATGGTTTTAGCCTCTTTTTCATTTGGATGATGGCTATGGTTGTGTCGCTTATCTCGGCGATGCTGTGGACTCTGGTGTTAACGCCGGGCAGTTGGATGGTGTTGATTATGGTGCCAGCTCAATCGCTTCCGCTTATGATAGGCGGCACAATCGGTGCGTTCGTTGGATCAAAGCAACGCGGGCGCGATTGACCTTTTGATCAGAACGCGGCATGGCCCGCCTATGTCTGATTTACCCACTCCGCGCGGTTCTCTTACGCCTGACCGCAACCTATCTGACTTGACGTGGCTGCGTGTCGGCGGCCCAGCCGATTGGTTGTTTCAACCGGCTGATTTAGACGATCTAAGCGAATTCCTACGCGCATTGCCTCAAAATGTCGACGTGTTTCCAATGGGGGTCGGGTCCAACCTTATCGTACGCGATGGTGGGTTGCGGTCTGTGGTCATCCGGTTGGGGCGTGGATTTAACGGCATTCAAATCGACGGGACCCGTGTTCACGCGGGCGCTGCGGCTTTGGATGCGCATGTGGCCCGACGTGCGGCTGATGCTGGCGTCGATCTGACATTCTTGCGCACCATTCCGGGGTCAATTGGCGGAGCGGTTCGGATGAACGCAGGCTGTTACGGAAGCTACATGGCGGATGTTCTGGTGTCGGCCAAGGCTGTGCTGCGAAATGGCGATATCGTGGAATTTGGTCCAAATGAGCTGAACTTTCAGTACCGGCAATCGTCATTGCCGCCCGGAGCAGTTCTGGTCGAGGCCGTGTTAGAGGGCCAAATGAACGATCCCGCTGTATTGGCTGCACGTATGGACGACCAATTGGCAAAACGCGACGCGACACAGCCCACGAAGGACCGAAGTGCCGGATCAACTTTCAGAAACCCGGCCGGTTTCAGCAGCACGGGGCAGGCCGATGATGTCCATGACCTGAAGGCTTGGAAGGTCATCGATGATGCCGGAATGCGCGGCGCAACCAAGGGCGGGGCGCAAATGAGCGAGAAGCATTCAAACTTTTTGATCAATACCGGGGCGGCAACAGCAAAAGATCTCGAAGGTTTAGGCGAAGAAGTGCGAAAAAAGGTTTACGCCAATTCGGGCATTACGCTAGAGTGGGAGATAATGCGCGTTGGGGAAGCCAAGGGATAACAACTGGCTCCAAATCCAACGGCGTTGAGGCGGATATAATACAGGGCGATTAACGCTCTGATGCAACACAAACCCACTAAAGGGTTTGGAACACAGAGGCACATGGGCGGGCAGTCGAGCAGGACGTTCCCCAAAGTTGCGGTATTGATGGGCGGTCCTTCGGCTGAACGCGAAGTGTCTTTGTCCACCGGGCATGCTTGCGCGACCGCACTTCGGGATGAAGGATATGACGTAATCGAGGTCGACGCGGACCGCGACCTTGATGCGCGTCTGAAAGAGATTTCTCCGGATGCGGTTTTGAATTGCCTTCACGGAAGGTGGGGCGAAGATGGATGTGTTCAGGGGGTATTGGAATGGCTGGGCATTCCGTATTCGCATTCAGGTGTGTTGGCGTCGTCGCTTGCGATGGACAAGCAGCGAACCAAGGCCACGTATCGCGCAGCCGGGTTGCCTGTTGTCGAAAGTATTATTGCCTCCAAGAATGATGTGCAGGCGGATCACGTGATGCCGCCACCTTATGTTGTTAAGCCAAACAACGAAGGGTCGTCTGTTGGTGTTTATATCGTGCACGAGGCGGCCAACGGCCCCCCTTCTTTGAATGATGACATGCCCGAACATGTTATGGTCGAAACCTTCGCGCCGGGACGAGAGTTGACGACAACAGTGGTTGGTGATCGCGCTTTGGGCGTGACCGATATTATCACCGACGGTTGGTATGACTATCAAGCCAAGTACGAGACTGGTGGGTCGCGTCATGTCATTCCAGCTGACATTCCGGACGAGATTACGGGTTTATGTCGCGACTATGCGTTGCGGGCACATCAGGCATTGGGATGCCGTGGTGTAAGCCGGACAGATTTTCGATGGGATGAAAGTAAAGGCGCGGATGGTCTTGTGTTGCTTGAGACGAATACGCAGCCGGGGATGACACCGACCTCTTTGACACCTGAACAAGCTGCTGCTGAAGGAATGACCTTTGGGCAATTGTGCATATGGATGGTGGAGGATGCCTCATGCAATCGCTAAAGCGTGATCCGGCCCCGTCCCGTTGGGCATGGCGTATCGAACGCCTGATGTTGACGCCGGGCGTACGCTTGACGTTGCGCGCCGGTCTTCCCTTTGTTGTGATGGTTGGCTTGGGGGCGTGGTATCTTAGCAAACCCGAAGTGCAGACGCGCATTGCAAACACAGTCGCGGAAACCCGCGCCAGCATCGAAGAACGCCCAGAATTCATGGTCAACCTTATGGCCATCGATGGCGTCGGTAGCGACGTGGATCAGGCCATTCGCACTGAGTTGCCAATTGATTTTCCGGTGTCCTCGTTTGATTTGAACCTAGAAGACATGCGCGCAACGATCTCTGCGATGGATCCGGTGAAATCCGCGTCTGTTCGGATCCGGTCTGGTGGCATTCTTCAGGTTGACGTTACACCCCGCATCCCAGTCGTCATTTGGCGCACCAATGGGGGGCTGCATTTATTGGACGGTCAGGGCCACCCCGTGGCCCCTGTCGATCAACGCGCGCAACGTTCGGATTTACCTTTGATTGCCGGGCAGGGCGCTGACCTGCATGTCGAAGAAGCCATGATTCTTGTCGACGCGGCCGCGCCTTTGGGGGACCGTTTGCGCGGACTTCAAAGGGTTGGCGAACGCCGCTGGGATTTGGTGCTGGATCGAAATCAACGCATCTTACTACCCGCCGACAATCCGGTCGCCGCCCTTGAGCGCATGATCGCATTGGATTCGGCAAGCGATGTGCTGGCGCGCGATATCTCTCGCGTTGATCTTCGCCTGACCGCCCGTCCCACAATTCGCATGCAAGCGCGCGCCACTGAAGAACGTTTGCGTATCCACAAGTTAAATTTGCAATCTGAGTAGTTTGACGATGAATGATCTCTATCAAAGCCAACGTACGATGCGTCACATGCGCAAGCTCGCTATTCAGCGGGGTGTTGTGGCCATATTGGACATTGGCAGTTCCAAAATCGCATGCCTCGTGTTGCGTTTTGATGGAGCGTCTCGGATTGGCGAAGAAGGCGAAATTGGCTCGTTGGCGGGCCAAGCTGGTTTTCGGATTATCGGTGCTGCTACGACGCGGTCCCGTGGGGTCAAATTTGGCGAAATCTCAGCAATGGCGGAAACCGAACGCGCGATGCGCACCGCTTTGCAGGCCGCACAAAAGATGGCGGGTATCCGTGTTGATCATGTTATCGTGTGTTTTGCTGGTGGTGATCCGCGCAGCTATGGGTTGGATGCGCAAATTGAATTGGAAGGCCAGCTGGTCGAAGAGGGCGACGTCGCCAAGGTACTGGCGCGGTGTGATATTCCTGATTACGGCGCCCATCGTGAAGTGCTGCACGCCCAACCGGTTAACTTTGCGCTTGATCATAGATCGGGCCTGATCGATCCGCGCGGCCAATTGGGCAACGCTTTGGCGGTCGATATGCATATGCTGACTGTTGACGCCACAGTGGTTCAAAATCTTGCGCAATGCGTCAAACGGTGTGATCTGGAATTGGCTGGTATCGCAAATTCGACCTATGCATCTGGCATTGCGGCGCTGGTCGAAGATGAACAGGAACTTGGCGCGGCTTGTATTGATATGGGCGGCGGATCAACCGGTGTGTCCATCTTTATCAAAAAACACATGATTTATTCCGACACCGTTCGTTTGGGCGGGGATCATGTGACAAGCGACATTTCGATGGGGCTGCAAGTGCCCACTACAAATGCCGAACGGATCAAGACGTTTTATGGCGGCGTTCATGCGACTGGCGTGGATGATCGCGAAATGATCGAAACCGGTGGTGATACAGGTGATTATGAACATGATCGCCGCACAGTCAGCCGCGCCGAGCTGATTGGTATTATGCGTCCTCGGGTCGAAGAGATTCTGGAAGAAGTTCGCGCCCGTCTGGATGCGGCCGGATTTGACCAATTGCCCAGCCAACAAATCGTTTTGACAGGAGGCGGCAGCCAAATCCCCGGACTTGATGGATTGGCGAGCCGGATTTTGGGTCAGCAGGTGCGTCTTGGTCGCCCGCTTCGCGTGCATGGATTGCCCCAAGCCGCGACCGGCCCAAGTTTTGCCAGCGCCGTTGGCCTTAGTCTGTTCGCAGCGAACCCCCAAGATGAATGGTGGGACTTTGATATCCCGGCTGACCGATACCCGGCACGCTCGCTTAGACGGGCTGTCAAATGGTTCAAGGAGAATTGGTAGCCGCAACTCACATAGGCGATTCTAACAGAGGTTGATCAAGTAAAACGGGAATGTCCACGTGGACAAGAGCGGATAAATTCGCCGTCCCGAACACGCAGTCAGGCCCGCAGACACATCGAGTGATTCTGTGCTTGCATACACTCTGCTTGTGGCAAGGCGGTCCGAAACCGCAATATTCAGGGGCATCCTACTATTTTGAGGGAAAATTGGCAGATTTCAGCCAATATTTTGTGGCTAAACTGTGTTTTTTGGGTGACGCATCGGTGCGTCTTGGGTAAGTTGTCGGTTAATTAGACGTAAATAGGGCTCTCCAAGAGCCACAATGCACAGGCGGACCCAGACAATGACATTGAACCTTTCGATGCCCGGCACCGAGGAATTAAAACCTCGCATTACAGTTTTTGGTGTTGGTGGCGCAGGCGGCAACGCGGTCAACAATATGATCGAAAAGCAATTGCAAGGCGTAGACTTTGTCGTTGCGAACACAGACGCTCAGGCGTTGGCGCAATCTGCGTCTTCCAGCCGTGTCCAACTTGGCATCAAAGCGACTGAAGGTCTGGGCGCGGGCGCACGTCCAAGTGTGGGTGCTGCTGCTGCGGAAGAAAGCATCGAACAAATTGTCGATCATCTGGCTGGGGCGCACATGTGCTTTATTACGGCTGGCATGGGTGGTGGTACTGGCACTGGGGCCGCACCGATCATTGCCCAAGCTGCTCGTGAGTTGGGTGTGTTGACGGTTGGTGTCGTAACAAAACCCTTCCAGTTTGAAGGTGCTAAGCGCATGCGTCAGGCTGAAGACGGTGTTGACGCACTGCAACGGGTCGTCGACACGCTGATCATCATTCCGAACCAGAACCTTTTCCGTTTGGCCAATGAAAAAACGACCTTTACCGAAGCGTTTTCGATGGCGGATGACGTTTTGTATCAAGGTGTTAAGGGTGTGACTGATCTGATGGTCCGTCCTGGTCTGATCAACCTTGATTTTGCTGATGTGCGCGCCGTCATGGACGAGATGGGCAAAGCGATGATGGGGACGGGCGAAGCAGAAGGCGAAGATCGCGCCATTCAAGCTGCCGAAGCGGCTATCGCAAACCCATTGTTGGACGAAATTTCGTTGCGCGGAGCCAAGGGTGTTCTGATCAATATCACCGGTGCGCATGATCTGACCTTGTTTGAACTGGACGAAGCGGCCAACCGCATTCGCGAAGAAGTCGACCCAGATGCAAATATCATCGTGGGCAGCACGCTGGACACGGCGATGGAGGGCATGATGCGCGTCAGCGTCGTGGCAACAGGAATAGATGCATCCGAAATAGTTATGGATGTTCCCGTCCCACGTCGCAGCCTGAAAGAACCATTGCCTGCTGGCGTGGCAGCACCGATTGCAGCGGCAGAAGCTTTGCCAGAAACGCAACCTGCTTTGGTTGCCTCTGCGACTGAAGAGCCATCACTGTTTGAAGCCGTGCCTCAACAACAGACAGAGGTCGCTCAACACGCGCCTGAGCAGACTTATGAGCAACAAGAATATGTTGCGCCACATGCTGACGATCTGCCGCCCCCGGCGTATCAACCACAGGTTCCTGCATTTGCACCACGTGAGGATTCGATCGAAGCCGATCCGGAAACCTTTGTGGCACCCCAAGCGCCAGCGCCGGGAACACCTAGCGCAGAAACGATGGAACGCTTGCGCGCTGCAACACAAATGCATCGTGAAGCTGCGGCACCTGCACCAGTGCAAGACATCGCACATGCCCATGACGCTGAACGCCCTCGGTTTGGGATAAATTCGCTTATCAACCGCATGACCGGCCATTCGGAAACACCCGCGCGTCAGCCAATGCCGCCGCGTGCTCAACCTCCGGTCCATGGTCAAGCAGCACACACGCCAGCAGCGCCACAGACCAACGAAACTGCTGACGTTGATCAGGATCGGATCGAGATTCCGGCCTTCCTGAGACGCCAAGCGAACTAATTTTCTATAACAATGTCACGAAAGGGCTGCCTAATTGGCGGCCCTTTTTTGTTTAGTTTCAAGGTATTGACGGGGTGTAGGCGGTATTACGCATTTACGTTACAAACATGTTTCATTCCGTTGCAAAGAGTGAATTGTGCTTGTGCAGCATCAGTCGTACCTGTCTCCTCGTTAAGAAAGAATTATGGACGGCCTTTCGTGCAGAAAACCATTCGGTCATCAGTTTCCTTTAGTGGCAAAGGTTTGCATTCCGGCAAACCTGCGACCGTTACGATTCTGCCGGCTGGCGCGGAACATGGCATCTGGTTTCACAGAACTGATGTCGCCAAGGACGGGGTGATCCCGGCGCGGTACGACGCTGTACGTCAGTCTCCCTTGTGCACATTTTTGGAAAATGAGTCGGGGGCCAGCGTTTCAACCGTCGAACATTTGATGGCCGCACTTGCCGGTTGTGGGGTCCACAACGCATTGATTGAGGTCGACGGACCAGAAATTCCAATTCTGGATGGATCCGCCGTACCGTTTCTGCGGGGCATCATGGCAAAAGGTCTGCGGACTTTGCCTGCACCTGTACGTGCGTTGGAAGTGTTGAAAGAAGTGCGCGTTGAAAAAGGCGATGCATCTGCTGTCATCGTGCCGTCAAATGTCATGAAAATTGACTTTCACATCGATTTTGATGACCCAGCAATCGGGCGCCAATCTAAATCTTTGAATATGTCAAACGGGTCTTTTGCGCGCGAATTGAGCGATAGCCGGACCTTCTGTCGCCAAGCAGACGTCGACGCGATGTTAGCGAATGGATTGGCGCAGGGCGGTGTTCCTGGCCAAAACGGCGTTGTTTTTGATGGCACACGCGTATCCAGCCCAGGCGGTTTGCGTCACTCTGACGAACCTGTTCGCCATAAAATGTTGGACGCTTTGGGTGATCTGGCATTGGCAGGCGCTCCGCTTATTGGTCACTATACCGGTGTAAAAGCGGGGCATGCGGTCACCAATGATTTGCTGCACAAGTTGTTCAGCACTCCGGACGCTGTTCGCATGATTGTGTGTGACGCAAGCACTGCATCCCGTCTTCCCGGTCACGGGCTTGTGTGGGACGAAATTCCCGCAGTCGCCTAAGACCTGCAAATCGGTCATTTCACTGGAAAATACGATATGCTAAACAACCTGCAAAACCTTTGGCATGGAATACGATGACAAGGGACGCGGAGTTTGGGGAGTTGGTTGGCATGGCCGGCAACAAGCGAATGTTAAAATGGGCAATGGTAACAACTTGTGTTGTTGCCCTATCCGCATGCGGAGATGGAATTGGTCGGGCTGGCAATCGGGATATCCCGTTGGAAAGCTTCTCGGCGCAGCAGATTTTTGAACGCGGCGAATTCGAACTGGAACGCAGCAAGCCAGACGACGCGGCGTTCTATTTTGCGGAAATTGAACGGCTTTATCCGTTTTCGGATATTGCGCGGCGTGCTTTGATTATGCAGGCTTTTGCGTTTCATTCGGATCGGGATTACGAAAACAGCCGGTCTGCAGCGCAGCGGTTTATTGATTTCTATCCCGAAGATGATGATGCAGCCTATGCACAATATCTTCTGGCGCTCAGCTATTATGACCAGATCGACGAAGTTGGACGGGATCAGGGGCTTACGTTTCAAGCTTTGCAGTCTTTGCGCGAAGTCATTGAACGTTACCCGGATAGTGAATTTTCGAAATCTGCGGTCCTAAAATTCGATCTTGCCTTTGATCACTTGGCTGGAAAAGAAATGGAAATTGGGCGCTATTATCTTAAGCGCGATAATTTTTCGGCTGCGATCAATCGATTCCGGGTCGTTGTCGAAGATTTCCAAACCACGTCACATACAGCAGAAGCGCTGCACCGTTTGGTCGAAGCATATCTAAGTCTTGGTCTGACGGACCAAGCACAGACAGCCGGTGCGATCCTTGGGTTCAACTACCAATCTACGGAATGGTATGAAGACAGCTTCAAATTGCTAACGGGGCAGGGACTTCAACCCAGATCTCGCGGGAATAATTGGCTAAGCCAGATCTATCGTCAGATGGTTCAAGGCCGCTGGCTCTGATCATTTCAATCGGACAGCATCATGCTGCGTGGACTTGAAATAACCGATATGCTGATCATTGATCGGCTGGAACTTGAGTTCCAGCCGGGTCTCAATGTTCTGACCGGTGAAACGGGTGCAGGTAAATCCATCCTGCTTGATTCTCTTGGGTTTGTTCTGGGTTGGCGCGGGCGTGCCGACCTTGTGCGCCAAGGCGCTGAACAGGGCGAAGTTGTTGCTTGGTTTGATCTGGACGAAACCCATCCCGCGCGCGCCGTGTTGGAAGAGGCTGGGTTAGACGCGGAAGACGAGCTTATTTTGCGCCGTGTGAATGCGCGTGATGGACGCAAGACGGCTTGGGTCAATAATCGTCGCGCCAGCGGTGAGGTTTTGCGAGCCTTGTCCGAAACGCTGGTTGAATTGCATGGACAACACGACGATCGGGGTTTGTTAAACCCTCGTGGGCATCGAGCGATCCTTGATGCGTTTGCTGATCATGAAACTGGGCGAAGCAAGGTGCGCAACGCATGGCGCGCGCAATCACGAGCAACGTCTGCATTGGCGGATGCGATGGCTGCGATGGAGTCCATCCGTGCGGAAGAAGAGTTTTTGCGGCATTCAGTGGCAGAATTGGACGCACTGGACCCACAACCTGACGAAGAGGAATCGTTGGATACACGTCGGCGTTTGATGCAGGCCGCTGAACGCATTCGCGAAGATGTTGCGCGGGCGCATACAGCGTTGGGGCAGGACGGCGCAGAGGGCGCGACCACAGATGCATTGCGGTGGCTCGAAGGTGTGGCAGAGCAGGCCGAAGGTTACCTTGATGCGCCCATAGATGCGTTGGGGCGGTCCCTGTCCGCATTGGATGAAGCCACAGATGGCATCGTTCGCGCGATTGAGAACCTCAATGTAAACCCGCTTGAATTGGAAGAAACCGAAGAGCGGTTATTCGCAATTCGCGCATTGGCACGCAAACATGACGTTCCAGCGGATGAATTGGCGCAATTGGCGACTGACCTACGTGAAAAGCTGACCGCATTGGATGCGGGCGACGCTGATTTGGCGCGATTGCAATCTGAATTGAGCCTTGCACAATCGGCCTATAGTAAGGCCGCCGACGCCCTCACAGAATCGCGCAAAAAAGCAGCGGCAGCGTTGGATAAGGCTGTCATGACCGAACTTGCCCCCCTGAAAATGGAACGGGCAATTTTCACGACGGATTTCGAAGCCGCGGATCCCGGACCCGACGGGCAAGACAGTGTTGCATTTACAGTGGCGACCAATCCCGGAGCACCCTCTGGGGCATTGAACAAGATTGCGTCGGGTGGTGAATTAAGCCGTTTCTTGTTGGCCCTGAAGGTGTGTTTGGCACAGGGGCAATCAGGCTTGACCATGATTTTTGACGAAATTGATCGTGGTGTCGGTGGGGCGACGGCGGATGCCGTTGGGCGCAGATTGGCCTCGCTTGCCCAAGACAGTCAGGTTCTTGTTGTAACGCATTCTCCGCAGGTTGCGGCACTTGGGGCGCATCACTGGCGCGTCGCAAAGACCGTTGTAAAAGGCAAAACCCTGTCCAGCGTGGTGTCTTTGGATTCGTCTGAGCGTATCGATGAAATTGCGCGAATGTTGGCCGGAGACCATGTCACAGACGAAGCGCGCGGTGCAGCAAGGGCATTATTGGGTCCTTAATGCCCACTTGGCGAGATTTTGTCCCTTAATGTCCTAATTTAATGTAAGATTTCAGGTTCAGGCTTTCCCTGACGGCTGGCTTGTCCTAGAGATGGGTAGAACTCAAACCCATTATCGCGCGGACTTTATCGTTGCATACGCGCTCGATTATCACTCGTCAGTTTGACCGTACCATCTGTGCTTGCCGCGATGGTTTTGGAATGCTGCGCCAACATGGCCCCAGTCAAATTCAGTTTTGGTTCATCGCGCTGGCAATCGGGATTGCCGCGGGTTCTGCCGCTTTGTTCTTTCGAAAGGGGATCGAGGCGCTGCAAGCCTTTCTATATGGCACTGAAGATGTTCAGTACCTGCACAGTTTTGCGCAAAGCCTACCGTGGTATTGGGTTCTGGTGATCCCGATTTGCGGTGGACTGATTGTCGGGTTGATCCTGAATTACTTTACCAAAGACGGTGTGTCGCGCGGTGTGGCTGACGTGATCGAAGGGGCGGCGCTGCACAATGGTCGCGTCAGCACAAAGGTTGGAATCGCATCGGCCTGTGCGTCTTTTGTGACTTTATCAACGGGGGGATCGACCGGTCGTGAGGGGCCAGTGGTGCACATTGCCGCCATTCTTGCGACCAAAGTGTCGCGCTGGATTAAAGCGGATGGGATCACGGGGCGCGATCTTTTGGGCTGTGCAGTTGCGGCCGCCGTGTCCGCCAGTTTCAATGCACCTATCGCCGGTGCTCTTTTCGCGCTTGAGGTCGTTTTACGCCATTTCGCGATGCACGCATTTGCACCCATTGTGATTGCCAGTGTGGCCGGAACGGTCATCAACCGTCTCGAATATGGCGATGTCACAGAATTCATGCTCGACAACCCCAGTCAGCTGCAATTTTATATCGAACTGCCCGCATTCCTTATTCTAGGCCTGCTCAGCGGACTTGTGGCTGTGGCCATGATGCGCACGATTTTCTGGGCCGATGATTTTGGGACCTACGTCCAGAATCGAATAAAATTGCCGCGTGTGTTACGGCCTGCTTTGGCCGGCACGCTTTTGGGCGCGCTTGCTATCTTTTTCCCACATATCATTGGCGTCGGTTATGAAACGACATCAATGGCGTTGACTGGTGAACTGTTGCTGCACGAGGCAGTGATTTTTGCAGTACTCAAAGTCATTGCCGTGGCCATTACAATGGCTGGGCGCATGGGAGGAGGGGTCTTTTCCCCGTCTTTGATGGTTGGTGCGTTGACAGGGTTGGGCTTTGGAATGATTGCGACAAGCCTGTTTCCCGACGTGTCGGGTGCGGATACGCTTTATGCTTTGGCTGGCATGGGGGCTGTATCGGCCGCTGTTCTGGGTGCGCCTATTTCGACAACCTTGATCGTGTTCGAATTAACCGGAGATTGGCAAACAGGATTGGCGGTTATGGTATCCGTGTCCTTGTCATCGGCTGTGGCTTCGCGGCTGGTTGATCGCAGTTTTTTCCTGACACAACTCGAACGCCGTGGAACACATTTGGCTGCGGGGCCGCAAGCCTATTTACTGGCAATGTTTCGTGTGCAGAGCGTCATGCGTAAATTGGATGACCCAACGACTCCTGCGCTGGAAAGCTGTCAGATCATGATCGACGACGGTGTCTATCTGGACGCCAACGCCACTTTGGAAGTTGCGATTCCAATGTTTGACCGCAGTAATTTCACCTATGTGCCTGTGGTCAGCCTAGCCGCTGATGGTCCACCCGAATTGATCGGCACTTTGTTTCAGGTGGACGCGTTGAAAGCGTATAACCGTGCCCTTGCTGCGACGGCCGCCGAAGAACATTCCTAAGCCAACAGCTTAGATATTTTCGACAGTGATCAAGTCGCCAGTGTAAAACGCTAAATAGCCTTTGATCCGCTCAACGTTTTCGGTGGGATTTTCATATGTCCAAACGGAATCCGCGATGGTCTGGCTTTTGGTGACGACCGAAAAGTAATTTGCGTCCCCTTTATGTGGGCAATGCGTCGTCTTTTCCGACCTATCGAGGAAAGCCATCGCAATGTCAGAACGCGGAAAATACATGACGGGGGCATGGTCATCTTCGCTTAATTCCAGCGCATTCGAGCTTTCACCCAAGACCGCACCACCCACGCGCACGGTCCATTGACCTGCTGCATTGCGAATTGAGATTTGACCAGCCATAAAAGTGTCCCTTCCAATGTCATGCGAACATAACGAAATTCATTAACGATCAGGTTACGCAGTCACCGGTGCAGTGATCAGATGGGTGCACAAGCATCTTGCAACCAGCGCCGTGCATCTTCTGAAACACGCGGGCCGATCTTTTCAAGCGTTTCTGCATGATAGGCATTCAGCCATGCACGCGAGGGCGCATCAAGCATCTCGGGCACGATAAGGCGTTTGTCGATTGGTGCAAACGTCAAATTGTGCCAACACAACATTTCCCGTTCGCTGTCGCCCCCTTCGGGAACTTGCGCGGTTTGGGCCACAATCAGGTTTTCGATCCGAATACCAAACGCGCCTTCGCGGTAATATCCGGGTTCATTGGACAAGATCATGCCCGCCTGCAATGGCACAGTCGACACGCGGCTTAGACGTTGCGGCCCTTCATGCACGCTTAGATATGCGCCAACACCGTGACCAAGCCCATGATTGAAATCCTGATGTGCATACCAAAGGGGTGCGCGGCCAATGGCTTCGATGTCGCGACCTGCCAACCCAACGGGCCAGCGCAGGCGTGACATGGCGATCATGCCCATCAAAACACGTGTGAACGCTTGTTTTGCGTCGTTGTCAGGGGGCCCGATTGCAATGGTGCGCGTGATGTCAGTGGTGCCGTCCAAATACTGACCACCGCTGTCCAAAACCAAAAGATGCCCGGATTGCAGCACGCTGTCAGTATCTTCGCTGACCCGGTAATGCATGATCGCCCCATTGGGTCCACTCCCCGCGATGGTTTCAAAGCTGATGTCTTGCAAGGCATTGTCTTTGCGGCGTTCCGTTTCGAGTTGCGTAACAACCTGCGCTTCAGACAACGTGCCGGGATCTTGTTGGTCAAGCCACGCGAGAAGCTCAACAACGGCGGCCCCATCACGCAAATGCGCGGCTGCGCTGCCTTCGATTTCGGCTTTGTTCTTGCAAGCTTTGGGCAAAAGGCATGGTTCTTCGCCAAAGACCGCCTTGTCACCGATGCAATCCGCAACACTGACAGGGCAGGATCCACGATCCAACCGGATTGGCCCGTCCAATGTCGCCAAATGATCCAGAAACGTGCCGGGTGCATGAATGCGGATGTCTGAGCCGAAGTGATCCAAGATATCAGCAACCTTGGATTTCACCATGAACACATCAACGCTTGTGTCTGCGTGCAGAACTGCAAACCCTTGGGCAATTGGATTTCGCGGGATGTCTGCACCGCGTATATTCAGCAACCAGCAAATTGAATCCGGCAGGGTGATCACAGCAGATGCATGCCCCTTTGCCGTCAGATCCTTTGCAAGCCGCGCACGTTTGTCATCATGAGTTTCGCCAGCAAATTCCAATGGATGCACGCGAACGGGATTGGCGGCAGGTCCGGGTTGGTCGTCCCAAATAATATCGATCAGATTTTCGCAGCGTTCTAACGTAACTTTGCTGCCAGCAAGGGTTTTTTCCAGTTGTTCAAGCTGTGCGACTGTGTGCAGCCACGGATCAATCCCGATCTTGCCCCCTTTGGGCAGTTGTTCGAGCAGCCATTCCCCCAAGCTGGTTTCAGGCCATGGCACTGGTGTAAAATGCGCCAAATCAACTTGGGATTTGACCTGCGTCCGATATCGCCCGTCAATGAAAACACCCGCTTGATCGGCAAGAACAGCACAGAACCCAGCCGAGCCTGTAAACCCCGTCAACCATGACAGACGTTCATCACGGGCCGACACATATTCACCCTGATGTGCGTCTGCACGCGGGACGATAAATCCATCAAGGTGTTTTGCAGCTAAAACTTTGCGTAGTTCGGCAAGGCGCGGGGGGCCTTGGTCCGGGCGTGAGGTCACTTCGAAGCTTTGGAACATGTGGTCCCCCTGTTTGTTCACAAGGAACGTTTTCTGCAATCGAAACACAAAGGCGTGCGGCTGAATAACAAAAATCGGGTCCGCCAAAGCAAGACCAGTTAGCTTGCGCGTTTCATCCCCATAACGCGAGCACGGGCGCGAGGGTCACTGTCAAACAATGCGGCCAGCTGTTCTGTCATCGCACCGGCCAACTGCTCGACATCCGTGATCGTGACGGCGCGATCATAATATCGCGTCACATCATGCCCGATCCCGATTGCCAACAATTCGACTTGCCTGCGTTTTTCAACCATCGCAATGACGTCGCGCAGGTGCTTTTCAAGGTAATTGGCCGGGTTCACGCTAAGCGTGGAATCGTCGACAGGTGCGCCATCCGAAATCACCATCAGAATTTTGCGTTGTTCAGGCCGCCCGATCATACGTCGATGTGCCCATTCCAAGGCTTCACCATCGATGTTTTCCTTGAGAAGACCTTCCTTCATCATCAAACCCAGATTGTCGCGGGTTCGACGCCACGGTGCGTCGGCAGATTTATAGATAATTTGGCGTAGGTCATTGAGACGTCCGGGTTGGCTGGGGCGTCCTTCGTTCAACCACGCTTCGCGTGCCAAACCGCCTTTCCACGCTTTTGTGGTAAAGCCTAGAATTTCGACCTTTACGTTGCATCGCTCAAGCGTGCGCGCCAGAACATCTGCACAAATGGCAGCAATCGAAATGGGTCGTCCGCGCATGGAGCCGGAATTATCCAGCAACAAGGTCACGCAGGTGTCGCGGAATTCGGTGTCTTTTTCGACCTTGAACGACAAAGGAGTCGTCGGGTTGGCAACCACACGGGCAAGGCGACCAGCATCTAGGGTGCCTTCTTCCAGATCGAATTCCCAACTGCGGTTTTGCTGCGCTTGAAGTCGCCGTTGCAATTTGTTTGCCAGACGAGAAACGGCACCTTTTAACGGCTCAAGCTGTTGATCCAAATAGGCACGCAACCGTTCCAGTTCGATCTGTTCAGCCAGGTCCTCTGCGGCCACCTCTTCGTCGTGTTTATCAAGAAAGACCTTATAATCTGGATCTGCTTCGGACGCAGGCTGCACATTCGGTGGTTCAAGAGGGGCCTCACCATCGGGTAATTCAGCCTCTTCGCCCATTTCCTGATCGGCCATGTCATCCATCGAAACTTGTGCTTCGGCGGCGTCATCTTGTTGTTCTTGCGAACTTTCCGGGCTGGCATCTGTGTCTTGTTCGTCAGAATCGTCCTGACCGGTGCTGTCTGGTTCTTCCTGTTCGTCTTCGCCTTCTGCGGCTTGTTCGTCTTCGTCGTCATTCAGCTGATCCGGGTCATCGCCCAGCTGATCCCCATAGCCCAAATCGGTAATGACCTGCCGCGCAAATTTTGCGAACGCCGCTTGATCTGACAGAATTTCATTCAGGTCTTCCAGCGTTCCACCAGCCTGATTTTCGATATAGCTTTGCCACAGATGCATGGCGTTTTGCGCACCACGTGGCAAATCACGCCCGGTGGCAAGGTGACGGATCAGATAGCCCGCCGCAGTTGCCAAGGGCACTTCCGAGGCTTCGCGACATTGATCATACCCTTTGCGCAATGCTTCATGCGCAATCTTTGCGTCGATATTCCCCGCGGTGCCGGGCATATCACGTGCACCCATCGCCTCGCATCGCGCGGTTTCCATGGATTCATAAAGATCACGCGCCATATCGCCTTGTGGCAAATACCGATTATGGGTTTGTCCGTTGTGATACCTGCGGTTCAACGCCAAGGCATCTGCCGTGCCCCGTGCCAACAGAACCTCTTCGCGCGTCATGCGGCGCGACACCTGTGGCAGACGCATGGAATCGCCCGTCATTCCCGCCGGATCAACGGAATAACTGACATTTAGTTCTGGATCATGCGCCATAACTTTGGTGGCTTCAGCCAAAGCTTTTTTAAACGGATCTGCTGGGTTATCGGACTGGACCATCAGGGGCTCTCGCAGGAGTGACTCTAAGCCCGCAAACTGTAATGGGCCTCGAGACCAATGACCAGTGCCGGGGCGCCTATCCGGTCAGCATAGCCCGACAAAAAGCGACATCACGTTCAGCTGTCTGGGCGGCGACGCGCATTTCTGTTGGGTTCTGCGAAAACTGAGCGCGCGAAAGTAACGCAGTATGTGCCACCTTTGCTTCGATACGACGGGCCAGCACATTCGGGCCGTCATCAGGCATAAGAACTGCGTCAATCATATCAACAAAGTGCGACCTTAACCGTTTTGGTGTTTCACTGTCCTGATTGCCCATCAGCCAGGCGAATTCCATCTCTGCCGAAAATCGACCCGCGCATTGTGCAAACAATGACAATGTATCAGCGGCACGGGCCTGTGATGCCACCCCCGCAGAGGTCATGACCAACACGCTGACGAACCCAATTGTTTTCAAACCGCTCATCATTTGAACAGTAAATCATGCGCGTTACTTAAAAATGAGGCGATGCGAAAATTTTGATACAAATGTGAACAACCCGCAACAATTCGTAATTTGCGCGAAGTTCATCACTAATTGTAGGTCAGTTTTGAAAGGAGGGGGCTACGCAAATTCACGCTGCGTGCGTCAAACGCAATTATTCTTGAGGCCGATGGGTTCAGCTTTTGAGCCCAAAACAACAAATCGGATAAGACCTCTCGGCCCAACTGCATTATTTAAACGTTTTGTAGTCTTTGGTCCGCGTATGAGCGGAAACGGTCAGGCATGCAATCACCTCACCTGACCAAGGTCTTTATCCCAAGCTGACGCTTGCAGCGCTTTCTGGCAATTCCTCGTCAAATAGACGTTGATAGAACTCTGCAACGATCTGGCGCTCGAGCTCGTCACATTTGTTCAAGAAGCTCAGGCGGAACGCATAGCCCACATTGCGGAAGATATCTGAGTTCAAGGCCCAGTTGATCACCGTACGGGGCGACATAACCGTCGACAGATCACCGTTCATGAATGCCGTTCGCGTTAGATCCGCAACTGTCACCATCTGACGGATCGTTTTGCGACCTGCTTCTGTGTTGTAATGCGGTGCTTTGGACAGCACGATGTTCGTCTCGGCATCAATGGACAGATAGTTCAGCGTCGCGACAAGGCTCCAGCGGTCCATCTGTGCTTGGTTGATCTGCTGCACACCGTGATACAAACCCGTCGTGTCCCCAAGACCAACTGTATTTGCTGTCGCAAACAAGCGGAAATTAGGGTGGGGTTCCAAGATTTTGTTCTGATCCAGAAGGGTCAGTTTACCATCATGTTCCAACACACGTTGGATCACGAACATAACGTCCGCGCGGCCAGCGTCGTATTCGTCAAACACGATCGCAACCGGGTTGGACAAAGCCCAAGGCAAGATGCCTTCGTGGAATTCGGTAACCTGTTTGCCGTCACGCAGCTTGATCGCGTCTTTACCAATCAGGTCAATCCGGCTGATGTGGCTGTCCAGATTCACACGAACCGTTGGCCAATTCAGGCGCGCAGCGACTTGTTCGATATGGGTCGACTTACCCGTTCCGTGATACCCTTGGATCATCACCCGCCGGTTATGTGCAAATCCTGCTAGAATCGCCAATGTCGTGTCGGGATCGAATTTGTATGTCGGGTCCAGCTCGGGCACACGATCAGAGGATTCTGTAAAGGCTTTGACCTGCATATCAGCGTCAATCCCAAACAGATCACGAATGGAGACATCCTCGGTAGGTATCTCATTGATGTCGTTGGAACCGTCCGCCATCTTAGTATCCTCTGCTGATCTATGGGCGCTGCAATTGCGCCGCACGCGTTCGTGCAACATATCGCGGAGTGGCGCAAGGGGAAGGCACGCAAGGAATGCGCATTTTGATCTAAGAAAATTAAGTGCTCTTTTATGCGGCTCTCATGCAGAGCTTAAAAGGCCCGTTTAAAACGCGACGGACCGTCATATTAGGCAAGCAGGTTTGAAAGGCACGCCCGTCATAGGTTGACGGTAAGTCACCGTCCTAGAAGGAAAATAACAACAAAAGGCCGATGTGTTTTCGTTTGGGAATTGTCACGTGTCCGTTTCCAGAACCTTCGAAAGACGTACTGATCGATAACAGCTAAATCCGCTGCACGTGGCAGCGGATTTGCAATCTAGACAACATCAAAGACTAGTTTTTAAAACTGCGACTGTCTTTAATTTGATCCCAAGCCCAGACAACAAGCTGCAGCTGTTCTTCTTGACTCCGATCACCGCCGTTCATGTCGGGATGCAGCACCTTGATCAACGCTTTATAGGCTTTTCTGATCTGGGTCTTGGTCCAATCAGACTCAGCCTCCAGCACTTCGATCGCGCGCTTTTCGGTGGGGGGTAATTTGCGCCCAGTGGATTTGTTGCCGGGGTTCAATGTCGCGTTTCCACCCAACACCTGATGTGGGTCTTCAATTCCTAGCCGCGCCCAAGCGCGTGCCTCTGGATCACCCATGGGGCGGGTGTTGCGTTCCCAGACCTTGTCCTTGGATTGCTGCGCGTTGATCTCAGCTTCTGTCGTGCCGTCGAAGAAGTTCCACTTAAGATTGTATTCCCGGACGTGCTTCTGACAAAACCAAAAGAAATCGTCCAATACGTCTGGCGCTTTTGGCGCCCGGTATTTTCCGGCCTCTTCGCAGCCTTCGTGATCGCACACACGGGTCGAGGTTTCGGACGCGCCAGACAGGCTTCTGCGGCCGCGAGGATTTTTCTTTTTCGATGCGGAAACCGAAAGATTAAATCCAAATGGATCAGGCTTGGTCATGGGCGGGTCCTTTTCGACTCAGGCGCATGAGTTTAAACTGGCTTTGAAAAGAGTGAAGGGGGTAGATGAAAAAAATGTCGACCGAGCAGCCAAAAGTGGCCGATGAGATTACGATGAAGCTGGTACAAGCTTTTGATCCAAAAGAATTATCTGTCGTTGATGACAGCGAAAGCCATCGTGGACATGCTGGATACCAAGACGGCGGACAGAGTCATTTCAATGTGCGGATTCGTGCGGATGGGTTTTTGGGGCTGAATCGGGTGGCGCGACATCGGGCGATTCATGCGGCTTTGGGAGCGGAGCTTATTGGCCGGATTCACGCGTTGGCGATCGATGTGGACGTCTGAAAAGTCAGGCTAAGCGTCTGAATTGTCTGTCAATTTTGGTTCCTGACGCGGGTAGAGTGTTTTGCGGAGACGCTGAATATCGCTCGCGTCATCTTCTGGTGTGGGATCATATTGATCGTCCGAAAGCTCGGCCTCTGATTCACGGGCCGGTTCGGGCGCGGAAACTGGATAAGCTTCGGTCTGTATGGCGTTGTTTACGCTTGAAGAAACCTCGCGGCGAAACACCAGAACGTTGCGCCATTCGGTGGTTGATCCGGTCAAACCCGCGCGTTCGGTGCTGGGCAGCGTTTCGGCGCGCTGAAATTCCCAACCGTCACTTGCAAAAGCGTTCATAAGTATTTGAAGTCCAAGGGCAAAACGATCTTCGCCCGTCTTGACGCCTTTGGCTTTCTGACCCTTGGTCGGGGCCGGAACGACCTTATACTCGTATGATGTCATGACACCCCCTAAACAAATATTTGCACTGCTTTAACATTGTCACCACGGCACGCCAAGGCCAGCTTTGACGCGTGAAAGCCAGCTTTCACATCAGCGCAAAATGGCCCGAAATGCCCGAAATCGCCCAAAGCCAGCTTTGAGGCCCGAAAGCTGGCTTTCAGGATTTGGGGTCCGACAGAGCGTCGATATCGGATAAAATCAGCTGTCGAAGGTCGATCGCTTCGCCGTGACGGTAGGACATATGTTCGGGGTCGAAAACCTCGAGAGCGAGGTCAACAGCGTCTAAAGCCGCCGCCAAATCTGTACCTGAGTCTTTGGTATCGGAACGCAACGCGCGGTCTTTCAAAGTAATGGCAATATTTGTCTGCGTCATAGCCCAATCCACGGGATGATCTGTACGGGTGTACACCTCAAGTGCTGCACGGTATGCGGTGACGGCCTGTTCCAGCAGGTCTGCGCCTTTTGACCCTTCGGTGCGTTTGCCTTGAGCACCAAGGGCAGCGCCGAGATTGTTCTGTGTCATAGCCCATTTCACGGGATGATCTGTACGGGTGCGCACCTCAAGTGCTGCGCGCATTGCTGTGACGGCCTGTTCCAGCAAGACCACGCTTTGTGGCCCTTTGGTGCGTTTGCCTTGATCACCAAGGGCAGCGCCGAGATTATTCTGCGTCATAGCCCATTTCACGGGGTGATCTGTACGGGTGTACACTTCAAGAGCGGCCCGACAGGCCGTGACTGCCTGTCCCAGCAGGTCTGTGCTCTTTGATCCTTCGGTGCGGTTGCTTTGATCACGAAGGGTATCGCCAAGATTGTTTTGCGTCCCGGCCCAATCCACGGGATGATCTGTACGGGTGTGAACCTGCAACGCGGCGCGGTAGGCGGTGACGGCCTGTTCCAGCAGGTCCGCGCCTTTTGACCCTTCGGTGCGTCTGCCCTGAAGACCAAGTGCATTGCCTAGATTGTTCTGCGTCGTGGCCCAATTCACGGGATGTTTGATTTCGGTGTACACCTCAAGCGCGGCACGGCAGGCGGTGACGGCCTGTTCCAGCAGGTCTGCGCCTTTTGGCCCTTCGGTGCGGTTGCCTTGTTCACGAAGGGCAATGCCGAGATTGTTTTGCGTCATGGCCCAATCGTGTGGCAAAAGTGCCCTTGGAACCATATTTTGATGTTCGCGATACAAATCCACTGCTTGGGCCAAAAGCATCGTACCGCTGGTTCGTTGCCCCAAAGATGACGTCGCGATAGCGAGTTGACCCAAAATGACGTCTGGTTGGTCTTCTGGTGTGCTCTGTTCTAGAGCAATCTCAAGGAGAGATTTCGCTGTTAATCCGTGAAAGAAGTTTCCGTAGCGATTGAATTCGGCCTCGAGCTCCACAGCTCTTGATACCATCGCCAAGACTGAGACTGTAACTGGTGCATCGAGAGCTAGGCGTTCGATTTCTATCTGTGCAGCTTGATCTGGTTTGCCCTCTAACGCAGCGATTGAGAAGCGGCGCTCAAGCAGGCGATGACGGGCGGCTTGCAATACACGTTCTTGATCCGCGATGCTTTCTTCGGTTGAACTAATGGTCGCACGCGCATTGCCGAGTTCACCTTTCAGCGCGAAGGCATGGGACGTATCAAGAGATTGCTGAATTTGGTCGGGCAGATTGGAACCGGCTGTCGCGTGTTTGAGATCGGCGGCATAGGTTTCGAGAACTTTTCTAATTTCTTCTAATGCGATGAGTGGGTCATCGGGCGAGTTTTGAAGATGGTTTTCCGCAATATTCCGGATTAACTTTTCTTGTCGCGCCAATTCCCGTGCCTCAAGGCTGAGATTTGGGTTTTGTTGGGCCGCAGCGATGATTTGATCAAGCTTTTCGTTCTGTTCTTTCTGGCGCTGTGCGTCTTGACGATGGAGTGCCGGGTCCAGTGCCTGCTTGAGGCGCGGGTCGTTGCAAGCGGTTTCCAAAATTGGGCCGTAAAGCCGATTGAAGGCAGTGATCATGTCGGAGCGCTTATGTTCAACCTCTGCATCCGAGCTTTGAAAGCGTTCGTTAAGTGTTTTCAGGATCGCGCTGGCGTCTAGGTCGTGTTCGACTAAATCCGAAGGTTGGGCGAGGGCGATCTTTAGCATATCCGGCAGAACTTGGCGCGCGTCAGTCGGTTTGTCATAGGCGGGGGAATTCAGCTTTGTTGTGAATTCATTGTCAATTTCTTGAGCGAGCTCAGCCAAGCCGGGGTTCTTTTGGAATAGCGTGTCGCGCACATGGATCAGTGCATCGGCGCCAAGAGATGCAGCGGCGATGCCAGTGTGATCGACACAGACAGCAATGCCAGAGATGATAAGTTTGCCGGTTTCGGCTTTGCCAAATATTTTCTTCAAGTTACTTTGCACCCCAATCCCCGACGCATTTTAGCGTCAGTTGCGTGTTGCAGCAACCGAGGATTGAAGAGCCGCAGTAATGACCCAGACGTTGAGGCGGGGTGAACCCCGCCCTACGGTTGTGGGGACACTGCCCTGTTGCTTGGCCGTTCGCGGTTTTGTGTCCGTGTTGAG
This sequence comes from Paracoccaceae bacterium, assembly GCA_039984715.1. Classification (GTDB taxonomy): domain Bacteria; phylum Pseudomonadota; class Alphaproteobacteria; order Rhodobacterales; family Rhodobacteraceae; genus JABSSA01. Next base: position 267,566 of record JBDWUA010000016.1, read on the forward strand.
GCGTGGCGGGGTTGGGGCCCCGCCGGTGTGCTTAGATCACGGGTTGTTTGGGATGGATGGAGGACACTTTTTCTTCTTTCACGCTGTCGGTTGCGTCAGTGATGATGTCGTCGGTTTCAGCATCCGCCAAAGTTTCTGCTGGTATGACTGCTGATGCAGCTACTGGTGTTTCTTCGATGACTTTGAATTCAACGCGGCGGTTCAATGCGCGTCCTTCGGCGTTGTCTTCGCCTGCTTCGGTTTGGTTGGCGGCGATTGGTTGAGTTTCACCGGCGCTGTCGACGGCGATTTCTGTGGGGTTTAGTCCGGTTTGATCGGCAATCCACGCGCGCACGGCTTTGGCGCGGTCCAGACCCAATGCGTGGTTTTGGTCTTGTGCGCCTGTATCGTCGGTGTGGCCGATGATTTTCAATCCGGCGACGCCACCGAGGTCTTTGGCCACGGCTTTTAGGGTGACGAGGGCGGCTGGGTTAAGCTCGGATTCGCCAAATTCGAACAGCACGTCAGAAAACATGACCATGGAGTCCACGGCGCCGTCTTGGGTTTCCTGAATGCTGAGGGCGGGGTTGGCGTCAGCAATGGCGCGCAGGTCGTCGGATGCGGCGGCAGGGATGGCGTGAAAGTCCCAGGGTTCGGCAGCGGCTTGAGCGGCGATGAGGACGAAGGCGGCGGTGGTTAGGGCTTTTGCAAACATGTGTGGGTCTCCAAACGGGTTAGGGTTTGGAGACAGTGAAACGGGTCATTATGGCGAAATTGGGTGCAGATTGATGACGAGTTGTGGCGCGGCTTCACGACGGAGTGAGGGCGTTAAACTGCGCGTGATCCGTCGTGAAGTGGCTGTTGCAATCTGCGGCGGGTTTTACAGGGATGCGTTACTGGGCCAGCTTTTGGGCGACGATTTCGTTGACGGCTTTTGGGTTGGCTTTGCCGCCGGTGGCTTTCATGACTTGGCCGACGAACCAGCCTGCGAGTTTTGGGTTTTGCTTGGCTTTTTCGACTTGGGCGGGGTTGGCGGCGATGATTTCGTCGACGGCAGTTTCGATGGCGCCTGTGTCGGTGACTTGTTTCATGCCGCGTGCGTCGACGATGTCGGCAGGGTCGCCACCTTCGGTGTAGACGATCTCAAAGAGGTCTTTGGCGATTTTGCCAGAGATGTCGCCTTTGGTGATCAGGTCGATGATGCCGCCGAGTTGTACGGGGGAGACGGGGCAGTCGGTGATGTCGGTGTCGTCTTTTTTCAGGCGACCAAAGAGTTCGTTGATGACCCAGTTGGCGGATGTTTTGCCATCGCGGCCTTTGGCGACCTCTTCGAAATACACGGCCGCTTCGAGTTCGGCGGTGAGGACATTGGCGTCGTAATCGGCGAGGCCAAAGTCGGTCATGAAGCGGGTTTTCTTGGCGTCGGGCAATTCGGGCAGGTTGGCGGCCAATTCGTCGACCCATGATTGTTCGATTTCGAGGGGCAACAGGTCGGGATCGGGGAAGTAGCGGTAATCGTGGGCTTCTTCCTTTGAGCGCATGGAGCGGGTTTCGCCTTTGTCGGGATCAAACAGGCGGGTTTCCTGATCGACGGTGCCGCCGGCTTCGACGATGGCGATTTGGCGGCGGGCTTCGATGTCGATGGCTTGTTGGATAAAGCGCATGGAGTTCATGTTTTTGATCTCGCAGCGGGTGCCGAGATGCGAGAAGTCCTGCGTTTCCACGTATTTTTCGTATTGGCCGGGGGCGCAGATTGACACGTTGACGTCGGCGCGCATGTTGCCGTTTTGCATGTTGCCGTCGCAGGTGCCCAGATAAAGCAGGATGAGGCGCAATTTGGCGAGGAATGCGGCGGCTTCTTCGGGGCCACGGATGTCGGGACGCGAGACGATCTCCATCAGGGCGACGCCGGTGCGGTTGAGATCAACGAAAGACAGAGCGGGGTCCATGTCGTGGATGGATTTCCCGGCGTCCTGTTCGAGGTGGATGCGTTCGATGCGCACAAGCCGAGCGATGCCGGGGGCCATTTCAACGAGGACTTCGCCTTCGCCGACGATGGGGTGGTAGAGCTGAGAGATCTGATAGCCTTGGGGCAGATCGGGGTAGAAATAGTTTTTGCGGTCAAAGGCAGAGAACAGGTTGATGTCTGCCTTGAGGCCGAGGCCGGTGCGCACGGCTTGGGCGATGCATTCGTTGTTGATGACGGGCAACATGCCGGGCATGCCTGCGTCGACAAAGGCCACGTTTGAATTTGGCTCTGCGCCGAAAGTTGTCGAGGCCCCAGAGAACAGTTTCGAGCGGGTGGAGACCTGAGCATGGACTTCCATGCCGATCACCAGTTCCCAGTCTTGTTTTGCGCCTGCGATGGTTTTGATTTTAGGGGCGTCGTAGGTCAGATCGAGCATGTCGTGATCCCGGCTGTTCAGAGTTTCGTTTGTCATAAGTCAGGGCGCGTGGCGCTGCAAGGGGCGGGCGCTTGATCGGAGAGGCGCGACGATATTGATCATGGGCGCGGGTCTGGCTTTGCGTCAGGGTGGTGGAATGAATGGACCAGAAGAATGCCCCGTTCCGGAAAACCGTTTGATCAGTCCATTTAGGGCGGCTGAGGCGCATCACACAGATGCGTTTTGCCTTGAATTTGCGGGTCAGGTTGATCTGGCTGATTTCATCAATGCGTTTTACACATCTTGGTTGTTCAAATTAGAACGCTTGGTGCTGGGTGTGTTTGCGAAAGCGCCAACGTCGGACGCGCAAGCGCAGGCTTTGGCATCAGGTGACTTAGATACATTTGCCGTTTGGCGTGTTGAAGGACGTGAACCAACTGAGATTTTGTTGGGCGAACGATCCGGGCGCACAAAATCTTGGCTGGCCATAGAATCTGCGGGTGAAGTGACGCGCCTTTGGTTTGGATCAATTGTTGTTCCTGTCCAACGCAAAGGCAAACTGACTCTGGGCCCTGTTTTTGACAGCCTGCTTGGGGCGCACAAAGTGTATTCCCGATCGCTTTTGATGGCCGCCGCCGCACAGTTGAGGCGTCAATAGATCAAAACCACGGACCACCAGACAAATATGGGGTCAATGGCAGATTGGGATTTTCGGACTAGGTTTATAGTGACCCAAGCCTAGGTTGTCAGGGGCTCGAGTCCATCGGATGTGAAAATGATACGCTGACCTGCTTCGAGTTCTTTCTGAAACATCTCGGTCAATGATCGATAGGCATCTGCCAGACCGGCCTGAGCAAATCGGCGTGGACAACTGACGCGCAAGCCATTGTCAAACCCACGGGCCGCATGGGCCCATATCAATGGATGCAATTCGCACATGTGTTCCCGGACAATCCAATTGGCGTTTTGGGCGATGCGGGTGCGCATGGTTTTGATGTCGGCATCGGCGGACACATTCGCCTGCATTGTATTTGCACAATAAGCGGCCAACAGGTTTACGATGTACTGATCACGTGTGTGTTTAAATATATCGCGCAAACCATCGACAAAGAAATCATAGTCAACGCGCGCACAAGCTTCGAAATCTGTGGCAATCGCATCCAACATGACCCACGTATATCCGCCAGCCCCCCAAATATCATAGGTGCGGCCTGCGTTGCGCCGCGCCGCCAATTCCAACGCTTCGTAATCACCATGACATCTGGGCAGCATTTGCACCCCAAAATGGCGCATGGCACGGGCATTGCGGGGGTCAAGATCAATCAGGTCTTCGAATGCGACGGCGATCTGTTGGGGATTGCGCGGCTGACTGGTGCAAAGGGATGCAATACACGAGGCCAACATAGGCGAGCCGGTAAATTTTGGATCTATGTCGGACAGGATGTCAGAGGCGCGATCAAAATGGGCGGTGAATACGGCGCGGTTTCGTTCGGGGACTTCGCGATCCCATCCCGTGCCACGCCACGCCCAGGCAAGATCGATATGAGCCTGCGCGACATTCATTGCTGTCCAAGGGCAGTCAGGATGATCAGACAGCACAGATTCAAGAGCTTCGATACCGCCAAGCAGAGCAGCGTCGTTATCTGAATTGCCGTCCAAAAGGGCATGTTCCACAGCACTGACCACATCCGCACGTGCGCCGTAAGCCACCAACTCGGCTATGGGCATTCCGCCACCGGTTTTTGCCAGTGTGGAATCCGCTTCGGACATAAGGTTCGCAATGTCTTCCCACCGTTCCTGTCGGGCTAAAAACTGGCCCTTGGATTGGTGCGCATCGCGTGCCCGGTCTTCTGCTGTTGTTTCGGGGCATTCAATGGCCAGAGGGACGTTTGGGTCCGACTGGTTAAGTATGGGCATGCCCTGACGGAGGGGCTGAAGTTCCATCACGCCGTCCGCTGCCATCTGCAGGGATTGCGAGCGAGAACGCAGTGATGGGATCAGGTCCGTCAGGCGCATGCTTGCACAACTTTTCAACTCGTTACAGGTATTGTTTTGACCTTTCAATTGGGCCTAAAAAAGGCGTGGCGGGGGCCATGCTGGATTATTCACGGGGCTTTTCGGAAGCAAAGCAGCCTGAGCGGCAACAAAGGCATCTGGCGTCGGCGGATTGTTTCCTATTCCCCGTGGAGAGGTTCATTTTCCTATTCAATTCCAAATGGTTACCATAGGGTGAATTTATGAAATTTCATGGTTTGCGTCTGCTATTCCTGATATTTTGCCAGATTGGCCTTGTCCAAATCGGCACGTTTGCGAATGCGCAAGACAGTTTGCGTCCAAAGGCGCGCACAAACGAACAGGTCTGGACGCGGTGGACACATCAGCCGGGACATGAGGCTTGGGAACAATCTGCGATTTTGGCGTTGAAGGCACATGCCAGCGGTTTGGTTGAAATTGTGCCGCGCGACATTCAGAATTGGTGCCCGGCGTATCCGGAAGCCGATGATCAGGACCGGCGGGCCTTTTGGGTCGGGTTTTTGTCGGCGCTGGCCAAGTACGAGAGTACTTATCGCGAAAACGCGATTGGAGGCGGTGGGCGCTGGCATGGTTTGTTGCAGATTTTGCCCGGTACGGCGCGGTCGTATAAGTGTGATGCAAGGTCTGGTGCTGCGTTGCGCGATGGTGGCGCCAATCTAAGCTGTGCTTTGCGGATTATGTCAGCGACGGTGCGGCGCGACGGGGTCGTTCATGGACGCGGATCACGCTGGTTGGGAGTCAGTGCGGATTGGGGGCCGATGCGGTCGCAATCCAAGCGGGCCGATATTGCCAAGTGGACGCGGGCTATGCCGCCTTGCCAGTCCAAGAAAAGCCTGCGGCCTAAACGGCGACCATCGCAGGATTAGTCAGTCCGGCGTGTTGGGTTGAAATCCCCAAGTGGTTGCGATCTCGGACCAGATATCGGGATAGGTGAGCATGATAACATGTCCATGGTTGTCCAGAACGTGCAGATCGGCATTTGGCAACGTGTCCACAAAGCGTGACACATGGTGCACGGGAAAGATCGGATCGACTGCACCGTGCCAAAAATCCAACTGCACGCCGTCCAGTCGCGCGGGGTCGATGTTTTGCCATCCAAGGACTGCGGAAAAGTGACGCCGCCCAAGCCCACGTTTGGGCAGCTGAATACGGTCATCATTGACCTGCACCAAGAAATCAGCGCGGTTGCCGGTTTCTGCGTGGACAGACGCGTCGGGGCCATAGCTGATGCGACGGTAATATTCGAGCCAGACTTCACGAGGGACCAAGCTGCGTGCGCGCAGGGCGGCGGCGGATGCGCCTTTCAGGCCGCGCCAACCCACGAGAGCGGGCTGAGGGGCGGGAAGCGCAGTTGATATGCCCGCGATATGTATAAGAGTGTCTGGACGCGTGCGGCGAATAGCTTTGGCGGATTCCAGGGCAATGGCGGCTCCGGTTGAGTGCCCGACAAAATATACGGATTCAAATTGTCCATCACGCACAAAGGTGGCGATGCGGGATGCAGCGGCATTGATGGACAGGGGTTCTTCGGCGGGGCGGTCATCAAAACCGGGCAGGCGGTAATAGGCGATTGTGCGATCTGACGTGCGCCACCATTCAATGGGGATCAGAACGCGGATAGACGTCAACGCTCCGGGGATTGCGATGACGACGGATTTGGCGCGGCCGATGTCCTCCGGGACAAATAGCAGCGGATCAAAGCCTTGGCGTTCGTCTGTGACATGCGGGGTGCAGGCACACAGGCATACCAGCAGCATCCAAGCAAAGCGCATTAGCCCACCAGCGACACGTGGAGGTGTTCGGCTTTGATATTGGGTACTGCCAAGGCGCTTTTGCATTCTACATGTGGTGGAGTGGTTTCAACGAGCAAGTGCAGCTTGCGCGAAGTGATCAGCACGAAGCAAGCCCCGAGGGACAGGTTATGGCGGGCGTCGCGCCGCACCTGATCCCACGGCCGTTTGGCGTCGCGTGATTCCGAAAACCAATTGCCCGCGTCCTGACCCAATCGCGTGCGGGCCTTGGGGTTGGCCAGCAGGTCATAAAGGGCAAAGATTGCCACAAGCCACATCGCGGACCCAAAGACGACAACAGCGAGGATCAGAACGCTCAAGACTGCGACCCAGATTGCGACCACGACAATACCGGTTGCGGGGCGGCGACCGGAGACATCAAATTCAAAATCCTCATGCGCCATGTCAGCGAAAGATGTTGTTCAGCTCTTGCAGGGCTTCGGTCTGGCGGGTGCTCAATTCGCCCGACAATGTGCCCTGAAGGACCGCGGACAAGGTGGCAAAATCGTCGTTGCCATTGATCCGCTTTTGACGTTTGGCCAGACGGGTCAGGCCGGATGTTGGGCCACCGCTTTGTTCGATAAGCCATTGCCCCAACACACAAAGCTCGTTGGCTTCGCTTTGGGACAGGTTGAGAGTGCGCGCGATGCTGGCCTCAAGCTTTTTGCGGGCGTTTGCAGTGGGCAGGTCGTCCAGCGCAATAAAGGCGGTCGCCACACCAGCAAGCGCAACTTGCGGGTCGTCGACGCTTTCTGCTGGGTGTTGGTTGCCTTTGCGTCGAAACCCAAAGCGACGGGCCGCGGCACGAATGTCATCTGCCACGTCCAAAAGCTCGTGCGCGATTTCTGCCCCGTGACGGGCGCGAATGATCAGAAAATAGGCGGCTGTCGCCAACCCGATAATACCAAGAATGATATGCATAACTTAACTTTCTTACTGTAATGGGTGTATTCTTATCCTGCCTAGCGGCCGCCTGTCACGTCCAGACTGGACCCCGTGACATAGCTTGCCTCATCCGACATCAGCCACAAAATCGCCTGCGCGACTTCTTCGGCTGAGCCTTTGCGTTTCAATGGCACAATATGCGCCAACCGGTCTGCCCGATCCGGTTCACCGCCTTTGCCATGGATAGGCGTGTCGATAATGCCGGGCCGCACACACATCACGCGGATATCGTGCGCCGCGACTTCATCCGCCAACCCTTTGGTAAAGGTGTCGATGGCCCCTTTTGAGGCCGCATAATCCACATATTGCCCCCCCGAACCCAAACGCGCAGCGGCTGATCCGACATTGATGATCACGCCGCCATTCCCCTGAGCCTCTAGACGCGACACGGCGGCCTTGGCCACAAGCATGGCCCCAACGACATTGGTGGCGAACATACGGTTCAATCGATCGAAATCCATGTCCGTTAACCGCGCGGTCTGGGCCACAATGCCCGCATTGTTGATCAACGCATCAAGGCGACTAAATTCGCTGTCCAAACGGGCATAAAGCGCATCAATGGCAGCCGGGTCAGACACATCGCCCTGCTGAACCACAGCACGTGCACCAAGCTGTTCCGCCTCAGCCGCAACCGCATCAGCGCCAGACCGATCCGTATGATACCCAAGAACCAGATCATATCCGCGCTGGGCGGCCATACGCGCGCAAGCGGCCCCAATTCCGGTTGATGCGCCAGTGATAAGACAAACGGGACGAGTCGCCATGGTAAAACCTTTCATATTTTAAGGCAGAGTGACTTACCTTGCGCGAAGTTTAAAGTGCTTGATGCACTCTGAGACTTATCGCGGTCAAATCTATGTAATTGCAGGCCGTTACACAGAGCGAATTCCCCGAGATGTTTTGAGTGATTGATGCCAAAGTTACTGCGTCCAGTTGGTGGGGCCAACAATTATCTATTGCCAACCATTGGACAAAGTAACGAATTGGCATTGCCTTGCTGGATGTCATTCCAGATGTGCATCACACCCAAAGCGATTGGTTCGCCAATTCCTTCTATTTCCAAAGGTTTGGCTATGATAAAGCTAACACATTCAAAGTTTTTCAAAAACCCTATTTTTCAACCACGTCTTCTTAACTATCCGAAAGCCGCCACGCCAAAAAATAGAAAAGGTAAGGATGCTGGCAATGGTACCGGAGCGACGGGTAGCGAATTTATCGCTCCGACAGCAACGAAAGGAGAAGACGCCAAACCCGGTCCGGCGCATGCGGCTGTTGTGCAGTCTCCTTGCAACGTTACTGAAGTTATGGTTCCACCCGCAGCCACGCCAAAGTCTGACAGGTCGAATAAGGACACATACACGTCGAACCCGCTTGCATTTGTGAACCCGGTAAAGGTTTGAGACTCTACAACCTGAACGCCCCCGATAGTCACATAGATATCTTCTGCGGCTTCCACAAATAGCTCAAAGATTGCCAAATCCGCCCCTGTGCCATTGACTATTTTGTTGTCGGTAAAGCCGAGTGTGACAAATGAACCTATCGTCGTGTTGAAGGCAGTTGTATTGGCGTCGGCCCCAGTTAGAGCAGCCTCAGCCGAAGGAGCATTCCAGACCGTGTGCCCGGATGCATCTGAAAGTAGGACGTCGGCGAACGCATTGTCATCGAATGTGGTTCCCAAAAATGTAGCTGCATTGGCAAATGGTGCGAGAAATATTGCCATAGGCAACGCAATAGTTTTTGAGAGCACGCTTAAATTAAACATTGATTTCCCTACTTCTGCAATGGGCGGACCGGCGGTTAATTATCGCCTTTATGTATACGGCTTGTTATTGGGTGCAATCCGAACGCTTCTGAAGCAATGTCGAAGAAAAGGACCTGTCGTTCTAAAATGGTCGGTTTGAACGTTCTTACTGGCTGATGTTCCTGTGAACCGATTGGAACGCTAGATTGAAATGTGTCTGTCCTTCACCAACTTCAATAAAGCTGATGTCCATCCGTATTGCGGGCGATGGTTGGGTTTTGGTCGCTTTTCAAATCGCGGGTGTGGTTTGTTTCGGCTGGGGATTATCCGCGTTTTCAATCTGGTGTTCGGGCATGGCCCACGTGGCTGGGATTCCGGAGCATGCAAATGCATAGCCTATGACGTTGAGGGGTGTATGGCGGCGGTTTGAAATGCTGCGATACACCCCGGTATGTCTGGTCAGGCGTTGCGGATGCGTTCGATCATTTCGCTTGTGTCCCGGCTAAGGTCGGGGGTTTTGGCGATGCGTTCCAGTTCGGATTTCATCAGCGATTGGCGAATGGCATCATAGCGCCGCCAAGTTTGGAAGGCGGTGCACATGCGCGCTGTGGTTTGTGGGTTCAGGGGGTCCAGCTTGATCAGCCAGCTGGCGAGCAATGCATAGCCTGACCCGTCTTTGGCGTGAAAACCCGCATGGTTCATTGTCAGCGCGCCCAGAGTTGCGCGGAACCGGTTGGGGTTCTTCATATTAAAGGCTGCGTGGCGGGTCAGGGCCGTTGCTGTGTCTGCGGCGTCATCTGGTTTTGCTTCCAGCACCTGAATGCCAAACCATTTGTCCATGACAAGGCGATCGTCGGTCCATTGCGTTTCAAAGGACGCAAGGGCGCTGTCGCCTTTGCCAGCCCGCACAAGGCAGGCCAATGCGGCCAATTGCTGTGTCATGTTGTTGGCAGCGTCGTATTGCGTTTGGGCCTGTGCTCCGCCGTCGAGACGGGTCAGCAGGGACAGTGCCGAATTGCCAAGGCTGCGCATGCCGGATTGTGTGGCATCGGGGCGATAGGCGTCGGTCACTTGATGGTGGGCATAAAGGGTCGGCAAATCGTCAGACAGACGTGCGGCAAGCGCATCGCGCAAATCTTGGTGCGCCTGATAGATGGCGTCGGGATCAGGGGTTTCACCTTGGCGGTGCAATTCAGCGGCCAGTTCCGATTGACCGGGCAAACCCAACATCAAGGCGCGGTAAGCAGGATCAAGGTCTGGGTCTGTGATAACAGCGGCAAGCTCATCCAAATAGGCCGGGTCCGGCGCGGCCCGCTTGGTGATCATGCCCAGCAAGGCATTGCGACCCAAAGTGCGGCCTGCTTCCCATCGGTTAAACGGGTCGGTGTCATGGGCCAGCAAAAAGGCATGATCCGCTTGGTAATCCAAAACCACAGGTGCCGAGAAGCCGCGTAAAATCGAGGCTTTGGGACGTTCGGACAGGCCGGAAAAGCTAAAGCTTTGGCTGGTTTCGGTCATTTCCAACATTTGCGTGCTCAGCGCTTCGGAGCCGTCCGCGTTCAAGAGGCCAACGGCGATTGGCATCACCTGCGGGCCGGGTTTTGCAGTATAAGAGGACGGTTTGGTGTCTTGGGTGAAGGTCAGAGTGAATGTCCCATCGTCCCAAGTTTCCTTTGCCGTCAGATTGGGTGTGCCGGCTTGGGCGTACCAGCGTTTGAACTGCGTAAGGTCGCGTCCGGTGGCGTCTTGGAAAACGTGAATCCAGTCCTCGATGGTGGCGGCGTCACCGTCATGGCGGTCAAAATACAGGTTTAGCGCATTTTGATATCCTTGATCGCCCACAATCCGTTTGAGCATGCCGATCACCTCGGCGCCTTTTTCATAGACAGTCGCGGTGTAGAAGTTGTTGATTTCCTGAAAGCTTTCGGGGCGAACAGGGTGGGCAAGGGGGCCTTGGTCTTCGGGGAACTGACGGGCGCGCAGGTCAATCACATCCGAGATGCGTTTGACCGGTTCAGAGCGCACATCCGACGTGAATTGCGCATCACGAAAGACGGTCAGACCCTCTTTGAGGCACAGCTGGAACCAATCCCGGCAGGTGATGCGGTTGCCGGTCCAGTTGTGGAAATACTCGTGGGCAATGATCGCTTCGATGCGTTCAAAATTGGTGTCTGTTGCGGTTTCTGGGCTGGCCAGCACAGCAGAGGAATTAAAGATGTTCAAACCTTTGTTTTCCATCGCACCCATATTGAAATCGTCCACGGCGACGATGTTAAACACATCAAGGTCATAGGCGCGGCCATAGACCTTTTCATCCCATTCCATCGACTTGATCAACGCTTCCATGGCGAATGCGCATTTGCCTTCGTCGCCGGGGCGCACCCAGACGGCCAGATCGACATCGCGGCCTTCGCTGGTTTTGAATTCACCGCGATGGGCCACCAATTCGCCGGCCACAAGGGCAAACAGATAGGCAGGTTTTGGCCACGGATCGTGCCATTCTGACCACCCATCCCCTGTCGCGACCGGGTTGCCGTTGGACAACAACACGGGATGCGGCCCGTTCACGCGCACCGTAAAGGTCGACATGACGTCAGGGCGATCTGGGTAATAGGTGATTTTGCGAAACCCTTCGGCCTCGCATTGGGTGCAATACATGCCGTTGGACAGATACAGACCTTCCAAGGCTGTATTGGCGGCCGGATCGATGCGCACTTCGCTTTCCCATGTGAACGGGATCGCGGGCACATCGCATGTCAGGCCTTGCGGTGTGATTTCAGGTTCGACAGGTTCGCCGTCAATTGATGCGCGCAGAAAGTTCAGGTTTTCGCCATGCAGGAAAAACGTCTTGTCCGTAGCATCAGGGTTGGGCGCAAAGCGGATGCGCGAGGTGACATGGGTGGCTGTGGGGGCCAAATCAAAGGTCAGATGCACAGATTCGACGCGAAAGCCGAAGGGTGTGTAATCTTTGAGATAGATCGTTTGGGGGGCTGCGTCGCGCATCGAGAGGTCCTTGGATGAGGAGCTGGTTTCACCAGAAGGTAGTGCGGGGTGCGGGGGGCTGCAAGCTGATCCGCGTTGTTCTGAAGGAGAGGGCAGAGATTAACACGCTGTCGTCGAAGATCAGGGTCTTGAGGTTCTGGATGACACGTATGATCCGGGTCAATTTGGTCCGTTTTGCAGGGCATTCCTTTCAAGGCTCTCATGATTGGTAAAGTCATTTGACCGAAGTTGTTTACGATAGGAAATTTTGTCTCTACACCGGGCGGGAAGGTATGCAACGGAGGCACCCACCCATGTATGTTGAGCGTAGCGATCTGAATGTCGCCCCTGAATTAGCCGCGTTTATTGAAGACCAAGCATTGCCGGGCACCGGCGTGGCGAGTGCCGATTTCTGGGCAGGGTTTTCAGCGCTTGTACATGATCTGGGGCCAAAGAACCGTGCCCTTCTGGCCAAGCGCCAAGAGATACAAGGGCAGATTGATGCGTGGCATGTGGCCCGTCGGGGGCAACCGCATGATGCCGCTGAATACACGGCGTTCCTGAAGGACATCGGGTATTTGCTGCCTGAGGGGCCAGAGTTCGAAATCGAAACGGCCAATGTTGATCCGGAAATTGCAATGATACCGGGGCCGCAATTGGTGGTTCCGATCATGAACGCGCGGTTTGCGTTGAACGCGGCGAACGCGCGTTGGGGCAGCTTGTATGACGCATTATACGGCACCGATGCATTAGGCGATTTGCCAAGCGCGGGTGGGTATGATGCCGCACGTGGTGCACGTGTTATCGCGTGGGCCAAGGGCTTTTTGGACGATGCATTGCCATTACAGGGCGCGTCGTGGGCCGATGTCACATCGCTGACACTGGACGGATCGGTGCCGGTCATCACGGCCAAAGGCGCGGGTGTCACCTTGAAAAATGCGGATGCATTTGAAGGGGCGCGCAAAGGAGATGGATCGGATCATTATCTGTTCAAGAACAATGGTCTGCGTGTCGAGGTTGTTGTGGATGCATCCAGCGCGATTGGCGCAAGTGATGCCGCTGGAATTTCGGATGTGCGTTTGGAATCCGCGATGTCGACCATCATGGATTGCGAAGATTCCGTTGCGGCGGTGGACGCCGAAGACAAGGTGCTGGCCTATACCAACTGGCTGGGTCTGATGAAGGGTGATCTGGAAGAAAGCTTTGAAAAGGGCGGCAAAATCCAGACGCGTCGCATGGCGCCGAACCTGACCTATACCGATGCAAATGGCGCCGCGTTCGACGTGAAAACCCGCGCGTTGATGTTGATCCGGAATGTTGGGCATCTGATGACCAACCCCGCGATACAGGACCGTGACGGCCACGAAGTGGGCGAAGGTCTGATGGACGCGATTATCACCACTTTGATCGCAAGCCATGATACCCGTGGTCAAGGGATTGGCAATTCGGCGCATGGGTCAGTCTATGTGGTGAAACCCAAAATGCATGGGCCGGAAGAGGTTGCGTTTGCGGATGAAATCTTTGGCCGGGTCGAAGTGGTTCTTGGGTTGCCTAAGAACACGGTCAAGCTGGGCATTATGGATGAAGAGCGACGCACGAGCGTCAATCTGAAGGAATGCATTCGGGCCGCTAAATCTCGGGTTGCGTTCATTAATACTGGGTTTTTGGATCGGACGGGCGACGAAATCCACACCTCGATGGAAGCGGGCCCGATGGTGCCAAAAGGCGAGATGAAAGGGGCGGCATGGATCGCGTCTTATGAAGATCGCAACGTGGATATTGGTTTGGCTTGTGGCCTGAAGGGCAAAGCGCAGATTGGCAAAGGGATGTGGGCGATGCCCGATCTGATGGCGGATATGCTGGAACAAAAGATTGGGCATCCGAATGCGGGGGCGACTTGCGCTTGGGTGCCATCCCCGACGGCGGCGACATTGCATGCCACGCATTACCACAAGGTGGATGTGCTGGCGCGTCAAGACGCGTTGCGGGCCGGGGGGGCGCGTGGGTCGTTGGATGATCTGTTGACGGTGCCGGTTGCGGTGGGGCGCAATTTCTCGCCAGAAGAGATTGCGCGCGAAGTGGATAACAATGCGCAAGGGATCCTTGGATATGTTGTGCGTTGGGTCGATGCCGGTGTGGGATGTTCCAAAGTGCCTGACATCAATGATGTTGGATTGATGGAAGACCGCGCGACGTGTCGCATTTCGGCGCAGGCTTTGGCCAATTGGTTGCATCATGATGTGATTAGCGCGGATCAGGTGTTAGATGGGCTAAAGCGGATGGCGGTTACGGTTGATGCGCAAAATGCGGGTGATCCAACCTATACTGCGATGGCGCCGGGATATGACGGCGTTGCGTTTCAGGCCGCGTGTGATTTGGTGTTGAAAGGGCGGGTGCAACCGTCGGGATACACAGAACCGGTTTTGCATGCGCGTCGGTTGGAAGCCAAAGCCGCCGGTTGATGCCGAAAAGGGCGGTTATGGGGGATACCGGTTGATGCGGATGATTGTTGATGACAGTTGCTGTGAATGTGGGGGCAGTTTGTTCCCGACCCTGAGGGTGTCCAGACGGCACTTGGCCAAAAGATGAAGGTGATTGACTATGGTTTCTGCGAATAAGGCGCGCACAATCGTGCGCAAAACGATTGAAAAAGGTCGCGAACTAGAATTGAAACCCTTGTCGGTTATCGTTCTGGATGCGGGTGGCAACGTTGTTAATTTCGAACGGTCAGATGGCTCCAGCCCCGGTCGGTTCGCAATTGCACATGGCAAGGCTTACGGCGCGGTCATGTTGGGCATGGCGGGCACAGCACAGATGGCGCGGGCAGAACAGCAGGCGTATTTCATGAACGCGGTGAATGGCGCTTTTGGTGGGCAAGTCGTTCCGGTTCCCGGTGGCATTTTGCTTTACGACAAGCGTGGCCGGATCATTGGTGCAGTTGGCGTGACAGGGGATACGTCGGACAATGATGTAATCGCCGGACAAGCCGGTGTCGAAGCGGCGGGACTGGTGGCTGAAATTTAATCTATTTAGCGCATAAGCAGCCATGCACAGAGGATTGCGCGTGGCTGCGTATGGCCGAGGACGCAGGGCTGCGCTATACCGGGTTGAATCTAAGTACGAGAGGTCCGAATGGCGCGCCCGATTATTGGTATCATCAGCAATATCCACGTCATCAACGAGGAATACCGCGTGCATGGCGGTGGTGTGATCAATACATCCGCTGTCGCAGAAGTGTCGGGCGGGTTGCCGCTGTTGGTTCCGGCGGACCCGGCCTATGTGTCTATCGAGGATTTGATGGACAGGTGCGCGGGCTTTGTCTTTACCGGCGGGCGACCCAATGTGCATCCCGCAGAATATGGCGAGGCTGCAACAGAAGCCCATGGTGAATTTGATCGGGACCGCGATGCGCTAGCGTTACCGTTGATCCGGGCTTTGGTCGAACGAGGCCAGCCCTTTTTGGGAATTTGCCGCGGGTTTCAAGAGGTCAATGTGGCTATGGGGGGCTCGCTTTATCCAGAAATTCGCGATTTGCCGGGGCGGGACAATCACCGCATGCCCCCAGATGGTACAATAGAAGAGAAGTTTGCCTTGCGACACGAAGTCACATTCAGTGATGGCGGTCCGTTTGAACGGGTGATGGGCGCGCGCAAAGTGATGACCAACACGTTGCATGGTCAAGGGATCAAAGCGGCAGGCGAGCGGATCATTGTGGATGGATACGCCCCTGACGGCACGCCGGAGGCAACCTATATCGATGGCGCCCCCGGATTTACGCTGTCGGTGCAATGGCATCCGGAATGGAATGCGGCGCAAGACCCGGTTTCGCGGCCATTGTTCGAAGCCTTTGGCGCGGCAGTGCATGACTGGGCGGATCATGGGCGGGCGTGCCCGGTTTTGCGCAGCGCCTAAATTCACTCAAATTCGCTGCTGTGTTTCGACCAAGGGTGGATGGTGTAGAAGTGTTCATCTTTCGAAGGGACGACGATGACGGAGTCTGAAACACCAATTATTCCTGATCATTTGAAAACTTGGTTCAATGCGCGTTGGGCTCCGTCCATGGGGGCCATCGACGGGTATGATGTGACGTTCCTTGGGATGTTGATTGCCAGTGAACAGCCACGGCGCGTTGTCGAGATTGGATGCGCCAGTGGTTTGTCCTCTGTCATTCTATCGACATTGCTACAGGCACAGGGTGGCGGCACGTTGGACAGTTTCGATCTATTGGATCGGTTCTATGCAGACCCACAAAAACCCGTCGGATATCTTTTAAAAGAAAGCCCCGATTGTCCGGATGTACAAGTCAACGTCCATCCTGGAACGATGTCATTGGATGTGAAGGATCATGTCGAGGGCGGAATAGATTTTTGTTTTATTGACGCCGCACACAAACATCCCTGGCCCTTGATTGATACGCTTGCCGTTTTGCCTTTGATGCGGGCGGGAGGTGTGATTGTGCATCACGATCTGCAGATGTTTAAAAACCCGGTAACCTGCGCCACTGGGCCCAAAGTTCTTTCGGATCAGATACCGCGTAAATTGGCCATTCGGCCTGGACAGTTGGGCTCAGAAGCTTTGACAAAAGGGCTGAAGACGCGATCCGTGCACAATAACATCTTTGCATTGCGCGTTCCCGAGGATGTCACGCATTTAAGCCGAACGTTGGCGCAAGGGTTCCATTTGGGATGGGATCGTGATCCGCAAAAACGCGTGCCCGAACAGTTCGCGGACCGGTTTTCGGCGCTGTTGAAAAGTACGTATGCACCGGATGTGGCGCAATCGTTTGAATTTGGTCTGTCGCGTTACAATCCAGATGTGCCGCGTCAGGGTGTACGCCAATCTGTGGGTCGGATTGTGCGGCGGTTCAGGTAGGGGACGGCTTGGTGGCTCTGTTTGCTGCGCAAATTCGCCCACCCGCCGACCCCGGCGGTATGGGATTGAGTTGAGGTTTTAGGTTTGACCGCCTGCGATTTCAATGTTTTGACCGTTGATGCTGCCCGAGGCGGGGCCTGTGAGCCAGCGTGTGACGGCGGCGATTTCTGCGACATCCACCAAACGATTGTGACGGTTGGCGCTGGTCATTGATTTGCGCGCATCTGCAACGCTGATGCCTGTTTTTTCAGCGATGGCTTTTTCATTGCGATCCACAATGGGTGTGTCGGTGTAGCCGGGGCAGATCGAATTGAAGGTGATGGGGCCGCCCATGAATTCTTCGGACAGGGAACGGACAAGGCCGATCAATCCGTGTTTGGACGCTGAATAGGCAGCAGCACCGGGCAACCCTCGCAGACCGGCGATGGAGCTGACGGCGATCACGCGGCCCCAATCGGTTTCGCGCATAGAGGGCAGGCATTCGCGGATCGTCAAAAATGCGCCATCAAGGTTCGTGGCCATGATGTTGCGCCAGAATGTCGATGAGGTTTTAGGGAAAGTGCGCCCTTCGGCGAGGCCTGCATTAGCGACACAAATCTGGATGGGCCCGCGAGCAGATATACTGGCGGCGACGGTTTCGCGGATTGCGGTTTCGTTTTGAACATCAAGGGCGGCGGGATGTAACCCTGTGGTAGCCACGCTTTGCAAAACGTCCAATCGACGCCCGGTGATGGTGACCTGAGCGCCGCGATCAGCAAGATCGCGTGCAATTGCCAGACCGATGCCGGTTCCGCCACCGGTGACGAATGCGTGCATGCCTTTGATATCCATTGAAAACCTCCATTTTCAATCACTAGCTTAGGGTGTTGAAGAGATGGGGCAAGCCCGCATTTTGCTTATCTCAAACCGATCTGAAATTCTGAGTGGTTGACAAAAAAGGTGAAGTTTTTTGCGCGTTGGACCATGGCAGGGATAATTTGACGCGGGTACGGGGGCGTATGGGGGGCCTCGGTGGTCGTTTTGCGTTTCAAGGTCTGTGCGTGAAACGCGTTGCGCCAGACGGGAATTGTTCTGTGATTTTATGAGCTTGATTGCTTGGTTAACAAGGGGCGCTTTACGATGTTTCGAATGATGGGATTTGAGTGTCGATTGGTGTGACGTTCAAACGATCTGCTTAATTTGTATGCAAATAGTATTCGTGACGATAAATCTGGGGTGGTTCTTGCGCGGTGGCTTGCTTGAAGTTCGGCGCAACGACCTGTAGTGGAACCCCAATATGCGGGAGCCGTAAAGGCCAATATCTTCAGACGGAGGGGATGTAAGCGGTGAAAATCGGAACACCTAAAGAGACATTTGAGGGCGAAGCGCGCGTTGCGATGACGCCGGACAGTGCGGTTGCGCTACAAAAGCTTGGCCACGAGTGTTTGATCGAAAGCGGCGCTGGTCTGGCTGCCGGATTTTCGGATGCAGCCTATGAAAATGCTGGCGTTGAAGTCGTCAAGACGGCCGCGGCCCTTTGGAAAGGAACGGATGTTCTGGCCAAGGTGCGTCCACCGGATGGCAATGAAATGCGTCGTATGCGCGATGGGCTGACACTGATTTCGTTCTTTTACCCTGCGGCCAATGAAAAGCAGATGGCATCTGCGGCCAAAAAGGGATCGACGGTTATTGCGATGGACATGGTGCCACGCATCAGCCGGGCGCAAAAGATGGATGCGTTGTCATCGATGGCCAATATCGCGGGTTACCGTGCGGTGATCGAGGCGGGCAACAATTTCGGACGTTTCTTTACTGGACAGGTTACGGCAGCAGGCAAAGTGCCACCGGCCAAGGTTCTGGTTATTGGCGCTGGTGTTGCAGGTCTTGCGGCAATCGGGACATCAACATCACTGGGTGCGATCACCTATGCGTTTGATGTGCGTCCCGAAGTGGCCGAACAGATTGAATCGATGGGTGCTGAATTTGTTTTTCTTGAATTTGGAGAAGAGCAAACTGATGGCGCGGCGACAGGTGGCTATGCGGCCCCGTCCAGCCCGGAATTCCGTGACGCCCAGTTGGCCAAATTCCGTGAATTGGCCCCTGAGATCGACATCGTCATCTGTACTGCTTTGATCCCGAACCGCGATGCGCCGGTTTTGTGGACCAAGGATATGGTCGAGATGATGAAGCCGGGTTCGGTGATTATCGATCTTGCGGCAGAGCGCGGCGGGAACTGTGAACTGACGGTTCCGGACGAGAAAATCGTCAGCGACAATGGCGTGACCATTGTGGGATATACTGATTTCCCAAGCCGCATGGCGACGCAGTCTTCGACATTGTACGCGACAAACGTACGCCACATGTTGACCGATCTGACCCCTGAAAAAGACGGCGTGATCAACCACAACATGGAAGATGACGTGATCCGGGGCGCGACTGTGACCCATGAAAAGGAAGTGACTTGGCCACCGCCAGCACCGAAAATTCAAGCGATCGCAGCCGTGGCCAAAGAAAAGCCCAAAGAGCTGACGCCCGAAGAGAAGAAAGCCCAAGAGACGGCTGCCTTTAAAGCGCAGACGATGTCTCAGGTGAAAATTCTGGGGACTGGTGCGGTTCTGATGGGGCTGTTGGGGCTTGTTGCGCCGGCATCCTTTATGCAGCACTTTATCGTGTTTGTGTTGGCCTGCTTTATCGGGTTCCAAGTGATTTGGAATGTCAGCCACGCGCTGCACACACCGTTGATGGCCGTGACCAATGCGATTTCCGGCATTATCGTCCTTGGGGCGATGTTGCAGATTGGATCAAGCAATGGGGTGGTTGTCATCTTGGCGGCTGTGTCGGTGCTGATTGCAACGATTAACATTGTTGGGGGCTTTCTGGTGACACGCCGGATGCTCGCAATGTTCCAGAAATCCTAAGCGGAGAGGGCTTAAGTTATGTTCAGTGAACAATTCGTCACTGCCGCGGCCATCACCGCGAGCATTCTGTTCATCCTGTCACTGGGTGGATTGAACAATCAAGAAAGCGCGAAACGCGCTGTATGGTACGGCATTTCGGGGATGGCCCTTGCGGTTGTTTTCCTGCTGCTTGGACCCGGCATCGGCAATATCGGCATCATGATTGTCATGATGGCGATTGGGGGTGCCATCGGGACCTATGTGGCGCAAAAGGTCGAAATGACCGAGATGCCGCAACTGGTGGCTGCGCTGCATTCGTTTGTCGGTTTGGCAGCTGTGTTTGTGGCTTTGAATGCCGAAATGGAGCGTTTGCGGGTTGCGGCCTTGCAGGCGGCCGGAAGCAGCACAGCCGAACTGGTTGGGTTTGCGGCAAAGATCGCCAAGAAGTCATCGGCTGAGATTGCGTTCTTGCAGGTCGAAGTCGTCTTGGGTGTCTTTATTGGTGCCGTGACATTTACCGGATCGGTGATTGCCTTTGGCAAGCTGGCCGGACGTGTCGATGGTAAACCAGCGCCATTGCCCGGTGGTCATATGCTGAATGCCGCTGCGGCGGGTGCCAGTATCCTGTTGGCCATTCTGTATTTGTCCTATGGCGGAATGATCCCGCTGTTCCTGATTATGTTGCTCAGCTTCTTTATCGGTTGGCACCTGATCATGGGTATTGGCGGCGCGGACATGCCTGTCGTTGTGTCGATGTTGAACAGCTATTCCGGCTGGGCGGCGGCTGCGATTGGTTTCACCTTGTCCAACGATCTTCTGATCGTGACGGGTGCGCTGGTCGGGTCGTCCGGGGCGATCTTGTCTTACATCATGTGTAAGGCGATGAACCGGTCCTTTGTCAGCGTTATCCTTGGCGGCTTTGGTGGCCCACAGGGTGAACAAATGGCAGTGGAAGGCGAACAGATTGCAATCGAAGCAGACGGCGTTGCGGCATCATTGAATGATGCGGACAGTGTTGTGATCATTCCGGGATACGGGATGGCCGTGGCACAAGCCCAGCAATCCGTCAGTGAACTGACACGCAAGCTGCGTGCAGCCGGCAAAGAGGTGCGTTTTGCGATCCACCCCGTTGCAGGTCGTTTGCCCGGTCACATGAATGTTCTGCTGGCCGAAGCACGCGTGCCCTATGACATCGTTCTGGAAATGGACGAGATCAACGATGACTTTCCGGAAACGGATGTTGCCATCGTGATTGGGTCAAACGACATCGTGAACCCAGCGGCGCAAGACGATCCAAACAGCCCAATTGCCGGTATGCCGGTTCTGGAATGTTGGAAAGCCAAGCAAGTGTTCGTGTCCAAACGTGGTCAGGGCACTGGGTATTCGGGCATCGAAAACCCGCTGTTCTTCAAAGAAAACACACGCATGTTCTATGGCGATGCCAAAGCATCTGTCGACAAGCTGTTGCCTTTGATCGACTGATATTCATCACATCGAATGACAAAAGCCCCGCAGATTTGCGGGGCTTTTTTTATGCGGATGAATGTCCGTTGTGAGCCCATATCTACCGATGTTGCCTCGTGCATGAATGTCAGCTTCAGTTAAGCGAAATAACCATGACCTACTCTTATTGCGCTTGGACTTTAGCGCTCTTTCGAGCATGGCTGGGGCTCATTCCCAAGGCATCTCGAAAAGCTCGCGAAAAGGCACTTGCCGATGAATATCCATGATCATGCGCGACTTGGTCGATTGTCTTTCTGCTATCTTGAAGGGCTTGCCGGGCTTTGAGCAACCGCCACGTCAGGGCGTATTCACCAGCTGTTTGGCCAACATGTTGTTTGAATTTATTCGCAAAAGAAGACCGCGACATCCCTGCGATTGCGGCTAAGTCGGATAATGAATATTGCCAACCTTCCGCCTCATGGATCGCGGCGATAGCAAGAATAATGCGGTCGTTGCGTAGCCCCGCGTAAAAACCGATCTTTGCCACGTCTTGTTCGAAATGGACCCGCAAGATGGAGGCGAAAAGCGCTTGGGATAGATGCTCTGCGACGATCCGCCCGCCAAGCGGGGTGGAATGCGTTTCGTTCACAATCAACGGCAAAAGGGCGGACATCAAAGACCCGATCTCAAGGTCGTTGGAGCGCAGCAGGATACAAGACGGCAGATCGCGCATGAATGGGTGGTGGTGCGTGAGGTCGTATTCGAAGTGACCACAGATCATGCGTGTCGTCACATCACCATCCAGAAACGGCTCTTTCCCGTTTTCCATTGCGACAATGACGTCTTGTCCACGCATGGCGGGTGTATTGGGGTGATCGCTTATGGCGTGCGTCGCCCCTTTAGGGAACAGAACCAAATCGCCCGCTGAGAGGTGTTCGATACGGCCATCAAATTCGACAAAGGCATTGCCACGCACAACGAAATGAAATTGGGCGAAACCGGTATCTGCGACGGACATTTTCCAATGACCACAAAAGTTCTTTTGAAAATAGATCGAACTTTTAAAGCCGATGAGTTCCAGCACATCGCTAAGCGGATCCACGTTTTTCTCCGTCGGTTCATTGGGTTCGAAAGCCCCGGCAGTGTGGAGTTACCTGCCGGGGATTGTAAGCTAGTTTAGGACACAGAAACGGGTGTGTATAGGAAGCCATCACCGTTGACAGACATGCGTCCGATACCTGGGAACGGGAAGTGGTAGCCCGCGACCAACAGATTTTGTTCCGCGGCCATCGTGAACAGTTTGCGACGTGTTTCCACGGCTTGTGCCGGGTCATGTTCAATGCCCAACGCCCATTCAGGTTCGTTGGTCCCGACAATATAGTGCACCGAAATATCGATCAGGTGCAGCAGGGATTCTTCGCCGCTGGTCAGCTGAACGGCCATGTGGCCCAATGTATGACCAGGTGCATCGAGAACTTTGATGCCCGGGACAATCTCGTCACCGTCTGAGACGGTCTTGATACTGTCCTTGATTGGGTTGAGCTTGTCGTTGGCGATGCTCAGCATCAGGTTGCCAAAGTTCGCTTCATCCGTTGGGGCTGCTGTCCAGAACTCAAGTTCTGCTGCGTTCATGTAGTGAGACGCGTTCGGGAAACAGGCGACCCCATTCTGGGACACGCCACCGATGTGATCAAAATGGCCATGTGTCAGAAACACGTGTGTGATGTCGTCAGGTGATACGCCAACCGCCTTGAGACCGGCAAACAACCGACCATTATCGACGTCTGCGTCGGGCAATGTTACGTCACCTTGGCCCGTATCGATCAGGACTTTTGCGTCACCTGTTTCAACAAGCAGGACCTGACCTTGCATATTCGCGAACTCTTGCGGCAGGCCGTATTTCGCAAACAACGTATCAACGCTTCCTTCAGGTTGGTTTGCACCAAAGATTGCGGTTGGGACGGTGAACAACATGTCATCGATGACAGTGAGGCGCATATCGCCCAATGAGAATTGTTGAACAGCGCGCATTGGCAGGTCTGAGGCGCCCGCTGCGGCGGCTGGGTTAGCAGAGGACAGAACCGCCGGAGTTGCGACCGAAAGGGCACCCCCCATCAAGGCGGCGCGGCGGTTGATTGTGAGATAGGTCATGAAAGTCTCCCTGTGAACAGTGTGTCCATCGACTATCGCGCAGGGAATTTGGCACCTGAATGCCTATAAGTCCAAAATTCGATACATATCGTACAATCATTTATCAGGTGACCGCTTAGTTTGGACGGTGTCACCCCACTACACGAAGGACTTGCTAACTCCCCGGTGACAACTGCGCCTATTTCAGCGGAGCAGTTCTTACAGGAAGCGGCCATTGGCAAAACCGCAGCGAATGACAGCTTTGTCCCGCATTGCGGGCATCGGTATGCGAAACGGGATCAAACAGTGTTGGTGACCGCAGCGTAAGTCTGAAAAGAGCCCAAACCTGCCAATTATCCGAGATGCGGCTCATGTCGGCATCCGTGCAGTAGGCCACAAACGTGAGGTCTTGTGGCGGTTTAGAACTGCTTTTCGAGGATCACGACGTCAATTGCAGGAAGGTTTTCATCTCGCCCTGAAAAAACACTTTCTCCGACCTTTGTAAAACCCCATTTCTGATAGAACGGAACCGCGTTAAGCGTGGCCTCAATCTTGACCTTTCCCGTTCCGTTCGGGAGCGCATCTTCAAGTGCACGTTGCATCAAACCGGCGCCAGCACCCATCCCCGTATGGTCGGCATCAATAAAGAGACGTATGATTTCCCCAGGTTCACCATGCGCAAAGCCAACAGGTTTACCGTCCAATTCCGCGATCCAGATGATTTCTCCAGCGCAATCCGCCAGATAGTCGTCCGCGATACGACCGATCATCCATGTATCAACAACTTCCTGACTGTAAGGTGCAGGAGCCAACCGGGAAACGGAGCGTGAAACGAGACCGAATACCGTCTGTGCATCTGCAGAAGTTGAACGCCTGTAAGAGACACTGGTCAATTGTTTTCAGCCTTCTTGTGAAATGAGTTTTCGTAGGCGGGGGCCAACTTCTTCGAAACCTTCTCGTAGATAGAACTTGAGCGTCCGCTCCCAAGCTGGTTGGTTCGGTGCTCCGACTTCTAGGCGTTTCCAACCAGAGTCCTCTGCATGTCTTCCCGCCGCATCCAGAAGCGGTGCGGCAACGCCCTTGGAGCGATATTCAGGGCGGACATAGAGTTCAGATATTTCCCCGAATTTGCCGCCTGCATAAATTGCGGCACATTCATTTATGAGCATCACCCCTACCGGGGTTGAATCAATTTTCGCAAGAAACCCAGAGACACTTTCCAAAGGCAATACCTCCTGCGCGATTGCTGTCATAGCCCGTCGATCTGGGCCAGCACCGGGCGCGAATTCATCAATCAACAAGTAAACAAACTCGGCAACGGTGGGTGCATCAGCTTTGGTTAGTGATGTTATTTCGATGGAAGAAGGCACTCGTATTGCTTTCTTGATTGGAAAAGGAAATTGCGAGGCAAAGCTCTCAAAGCAATGGTCGACGGTCAATAGCAGATCACTCGGTCGGCAGCGTTCGTTTTTGCTGCAGGGAACCGAAAGCCGTCATTGGCACAAGTGCAGGGAATGTCCGAAAAGTCCCGCATTGCGGACAGCGGTTTGCGTAACGTGATCAAACGGTGTTGGCGACCGCAGCGAATGTCATCAAAGAGCCCAAATTCACCAATGCTGCGTGGTGCATGGATGTCTGCCATCACGAGAGGGCACAAGGCATTCTTCACGCTGACTCTGCAACGATTGCGTCTCCACGTTGGATCATTCCATCCTCCAGAATATCAGCACGCAGTCCTCCACGATGGACAAGGCCGCGAAGCATTCCGGCGGGTGTTGTCTTTTGTAGCCATGCGCAGGGTTCTGCCAGCCTTGAGCCCTGACATAGAAGGCCGCCAATACGGAAGCGTTTCCCCATGAGTGCGTTGAGATCGATGTCGCGGGTCACGATATTCCGGCGCGCTTGCACAACAGGCATCTCAACGCCGTGTTCGGATGCGAGCCTCTCAATTGCTTCCGCTTCGATCAATGTAAGCGCCTGACCCCAACGACCCTCACTTTGAAAATGGCCTTTACCAAGCGCATATCGGTCACCGTCAATACCGAGGCCCGCTATAAGGCGTGCGGATGGTATCAGCTCGCCCGGAACACCGGAATCTGCGAAACGATAAATAGTTTCAACCGTTCCATGCTTTGCGTCCCGCATGGGTAATTTCAATGCGGGGGGTGCAATGACCCAGCCCTCGATCACTTCTCCCGAACCGCCGATCACACCTTCCGGAACCCATGCAACATCGGAAGGTGTTCCCGCCATCACGACATAGCCGTCGCCTCCTGCCAATCGCCCAATCCACCATCCGGCCCATTGAAACGATGCGGGTTCATGCACAGGGATCATAGCAAGGTTTTGTGTGGCAAGCCAATATCCGATCCCATCCAAGCCAAGGCCGTTGGAGGCGGCAGGAATATCATTGAAATCTGCCCTGAGAATTTCGGCCAGACAAATCGAAAACGTTTGGTTCTCAGAAGATCGAACATTTGAGGGTATGGAAAGATCTGTCATGGTTTTTCCTCAAGTTTACAACGGCGAAAATCAAACTACGCAGTCACTGAGCGGCTGCGTTTACCAATAGAATACACACGAGGTTCTGCCTTTGCATTAAGTCGTTTTGACCTTATCTTGGCGTAAATGCCAATATAAGGTCATATCGTGCCAATTGACCAACATGATTCTGAAAATCGCTCTGATACACCGCTCGTTTGCTTGCTTGCCTATGACGGGCTGTGTGCGTTCGAATACGGCATAGGGCTGGAAGTGTTTGGACTCCCCAGACCTGAATTCAAACAATGGTATGAGCTGGCGACGATCGCCGCGGAGCCGGGCCCATTGCGGGCAATGGGTGGAATCCAAGTTGTTGCTGATGGAGAGCTTAACCTTCTATCACAAGCAAATGTTATTCTAGTTCCCGGCTGGCGGAACCCTGACGCGCCTGTGCCCATAGAATTGATCGAAGCCTTGAGAATGGCACACGGGAACGGCGCAAGAATTGCTTCAATCTGTTCGGGAGCATTCGTCCTTGCCGCTACGGGTTTACTGGACGGCAAGCGCGCGACGACACACTGGCGTTATGCCGAGATACTTGCACAGAAATATCCTACCATTCAGGTGGACCCAGACGTCTTATATATAGAAGAAGGCTCGGTCTTAACATCCGCCGGATCGGCTGCGGGTCTGGACCTATGCCTTCATATTGTCAGGCAAGACTTCGGCGCAGCTGTGGCAAATGCTGTTGCCAAGCGTCTCGTGCTTCCAGCCCATCGTGATGGGGGACAGCAACAGTTTTTGACCGCCCCTGTAGCGCATGAACATGGTGGACGGATAGCGCCAGTGCTGGACCAAATGCGCAAACACCCTGATCAGGACTGGCCCATTGCCCGTATGTGCGACGCAGCAGGTTTGACCCGGCGTACCTTCGCGCGAAAATTCTTTGAAGCGACGGGGCAAACCCCTTTAGTGTGGCTGATCGCGACACGGGTGTCTCATGCTACGGACTTGTTAGAAACGAGCCATCTACCGCTGAACGAGGTGGCAAAACGATCAGGATTTGGAAACGGTGAAACCTTTCGTAGAGAATTTCGGAAACTGCGTGGCACATCCCCATCAAATTATCGAAAGATGTTCAGGCCAGCGTGATCCGAGTAAACTATCTCTGCCGTTCCCAAACGAATGGCTTGTCGAACTACTTCACCGAAGCCGACATTTGCGCAACCGCAGCGAAATGGTGCTTTGTCCGCATTGCGGACATCGGTTTGCGAAACGTGATCAAACAGTGTTAGCGACCGCAGCGTAAGTCTGCAAAGAGCCCTTAGTTGCAGTTTTTCCGACCAAAAATATTCCTTGGATAGCCATGCTTCGAAGAGCAAGTTTTCTGGATGATGGAAAAGCCGTTCCCTTTCTAGCTTCTTGTAGATATTTATGGGGAATGAATGCGGTCAACAAAGCACTCAACATTTTTGTCGTCGTTTTCTTGGTTATGTCTGGGCTGACCGCAAGTGCTGAGTCGCAATTTCCTTCTCTTAGATATAATTTGGGCTGTAGCACAGGAGATTGCCTCGTCAGTTCTTGGGAACGTGGTGGCGAGGAACCAGAGTTTCTCTATTTAGGGCGGCCCTTATCAGATGACCGACAAGTTCTCCCTACGGTCTCGAAGTGGCGGTTCCGTTCTGCAATGGCTCGCTTTCCAACAGCGCAGCACTGCTTGTTAGAAAGCCCAGCATCGCCAAACGGTTATGACCTACTACAATTCAATTGGGACGCGCAGCGCAATTCAGAGATATTGGCGGTCTGCCTCGCGCGAGTCCACAATGCAATCAGCGATCCTTCGATTTCAGTTCAATGGTTTGAAGCTCTAGGGTTTTCTACCTTTGTTGTTGTGAAGCCCATTGGACATTTCCGCGAAGGCGAGACCGTAATCCACCTAACTTGGCACGGTGACGAGGGAACATTCCCCGCAAAGAGAGTTTCGCCTTTGATTACAAGACTCCTGTTTGGTGCAGGTTTTTCGATGGGCGTAAGGATAAGCAAAGACTATCGCGTCCAACACGTATCGATTACCGTCAATATCTTATAACTTGCGCATTCCAAAGTTATGCGCCGAATGCGCGAAAAAACTTCCGAGGAACGGTAACTAAGTCCGCATTGCGGACATCGGTATGCGAAACGGGATCAAACGGTGTTGGCGACCGCAGCGTAAGTCTGCAAAGAGCCCATTATTACGGATGCTGCGGCGCGCACGAATGTCTGCTTTGCAGGTGTTAGGGGAAATCACGCCGTTTCAGGCTCGTGAAGCCTTCGAGATAGTTGCACATCCATGCAAAATGGCTGCCAACTCCATGCCGTGACCGATGGACCCAAATCGAGTTTCGGTTCTTGGCCTCAATGTTCATTTTGCGAATGAGTGCATCCGTCAAATCCACGGGTACCGTGCCTCTCTTCTTGATATGGGCGAAAATGAAGGCCAATTCGACTTGGAGCGCTTTGACTTTGTCGTCGTAACTTGTCGAAGTTTGATAGGGTCCCAGTCTTAAGCTCGTCAGGATGTCATCGACCGACATCATCTCGTAATAATCGAAATTTTCTAGGATACCTTTCCCCAGCACATTGCCATGCGGCATCCGCGCATCCGTGTCGTTCCAGAGATCGGGATGATACAGCAGATAGGCTGCATTTTTGTGCATTGCGTTCCAGTCAATATCAAACTTCTTATGGAAGTCCTTGGTGCGGATAAGGTGCAGATACTGTTCGGACCGCACAGAGAGAAGAGACTGCAAGTCTGAATCGTTTGACGGGGCTTGAGTTTCGGCCTCCTTTATCCAGTTCAAACAAGCAGAAACGTCAAAATCATCCTTGTTGGTCAGCCGCGCGTTCAGCCCCCACTTCAGAGCCTCATACACATCCTGAACAGCCCGCAGGAAGACAGGGTAGCTTGCCTTTGCGCTCCAATCTTCCATTTCAGCCTCGGACAGGGTCTGGGTCTGCCATTTAATGCGCAGCTTCTTTTCTGACCTGCGGTAAACGACGTTCGGAAGCTGCACCTCATGCGGTATTCGAACACCGCGACCGCGTAATTTGGCGAGGACTCCTTCATCCGAATGTCTGATGTCCGGGTTCGAATAAACCGTAACCTCAATATCGCTAAGCGCGCTCCCAAAGTCGCGTTCTTGAAAGCCGAGAAATTCGCTCACCCCTCCAATGGGGCCACCTCCGGCGCTGCGTCCCGTTTTCTGAAATGTCGAAAGTATCATCACACAACTCGTTTAGATAAAGGCGCAGCCTGAACCACTTCAGAAAAAGACGCAATCGGTCCCATGTTTGTACATTCCAAAGCAGACCTAAATCATAATTCTGGAAACGGCAGCAAAGTCCGCATTGCGGATATCGGTTTGTGAAACGTGATCAATCGGTGTTGGCGACCGCAGCGTAAGTCTGCAAAGAGCCCAACCTTCCGATTTTCTGTACCGCAGCTAAAGTCGGCTTCCGGGAAAGGCGCAATATCCTCTGAAACAACTCTCCAAAACGACAGGTGCTGTTTGCGCATTTTTTCAGCTTTGCGCCTCAAACCCATCCGGTCGTTGTACTAGTCGTCATCCACTGAAACATCGCTTGCTCAACGCCTAAAAGTAAAGGTTGCGGCAATGGACCTTTCAACCGCGCGCCGCCGAGTACCGTTTCTTTCTTCAACCTAATCGATAAACATCGTTTTCCTTTACGATGCGCGATCCAACAGGTGCTTCTAACATGTCAATGAACCCGTCATCACGATTGAGAACAACAGCTATCGCCACGTACTGCATCTGATCTGCGGGATACATCTCAGCGTTAGCAAAGATATACCAGCCACTATCGGGAAATCTCTCGCGCCATCGTTTCCACCAAGGCAGTTTTTTCGGCTTCCGTCGCTCAAGAGTGATGACCTCGGCTTCACCATCGATAATGCGCTGGTCAACGTGGCAACGAGAAAAGAACAGATGATCATCGTCGGCTGTGTCAATCTTTAGGTCCCAGACTGAATAAATGTGGTGACTTTGAAAGTGGATCCTGTCGCCCAGATGCAACTCCTCAATGTCATAGGGCTCATTATCTAGGTCGCCATACCATCCATTCTCGTCTTGCCCACGGTAGATAACCCACATGCGCTCGACTATGCCGTTGTTAGGATCGAGACTCTCAAATGCGAGCTTCACAAATTCGCCTTTTTGAACGGCGTTCTTTTCGGCCTCAGAAGGCAAGAAGAATGTGTATTTGTTTTCACGATGTATGGGGCGCGGATCAAGAAGCCGCCACCCATAATTACTACCACCTTCAGTATAGTCTGGGGTTTGATCAAACATCACCATGCTCCAAGTTCACACGCAAGACTATCAACGAACTAAGAAAGAATTGTGACCCACCTCGATGTGCCATCAAGCCCCGCCGTCATAGCTTTGCGCGCTTCGGGGAAGACGACGAAATCAGCCATTGGCGCAAGTGCAGCGAATGGCTGCATCGTCCGCATTGCGGACATCGGTTTGCGAAACGGGATCAAACGGTGTTGGCGACCGCAACGTAGGCCTGCAAAGAGCCTAAACCTGCCGATTTCATACGAACTGTAGAAAGACTTTTTACGCAACAAGTGTGGACCGTCACGCATCTTTGACTCTATGCGCCAGAATTTCTTAATCCTATCAATGGGCCGCTTCACGCATTATTGGCCCAAACGTCAAGTATTTTTGACCCAAACAGGACCTTCGCTGCTATCTGCGCCACGGTCCGCTGTGCGGACTTTGCTGCCATTCGCAGCATGCACCCGAATGTCCGCTGCCTCGCGATCCTCAATCAAAGGCCGAAAAACAAAAGGCCAGCACAGATGAACCAGATCACCCAATGAGGGAGTTGGAGTATGCTTGCACCAGTTCGCTTTAGCCATTGCACTTGAACGACCCAAACAAGTCCCCAACAGCAGAAGAGTGCAATCAGACCCTTAAGGATTAAATCCTCGGCAGGACCAAGGTCCCAGAGTGCCACTGCAAACAGCAAAAGCGCGACCGCCAGCAGATCCACCGACAGCATCTGAAATACGCCCATTGCTTGGACCCAGTGCCGGGTTAATTTCTGGGCGGAAAGGTTTGGCTCAATACGGGCGGTTTCCCGTGTCCCACCAAAGACATGTGCGACAACAGCGATGGCCATGATACAGGCCACAATGAGGACTGGGATATTCATTCGATTGATTCTCTCTCCGTTGGTTTCATAGCCTCGAAAGACGGCCAGCAAATTTCACCAGAACCATACAGAACTGTATTGAATAAACAAGACAGTTCTGTATGGTCATCCTATGAACGAAAGACTGACCCGCAAAACTTGGATCGAACACGGCTTTGATGTGTTACGGTATGAAGGGCATGAAAAACTCAAGGCTGAGACGATGGCCAAGGCGCTTAGTGTTTCTCGCGGGAGCTTTTATTGGCATTTTCCGTCGCTCGGCGATTTCCACGACGCGTTGTTGGCCACTTGGCGCGAAGAAAACACCCTGGACATTATTACGCAGTTGGGAAAATTGTCGGGCGCTCAGGCTCAAATTTCTGCGCTTATCCAGATGGGTATTGATACACCTCAACCGCTTGAGAACGGAATGCGCAGATGGGGTGGTGTCAACGATGAAGTCGCGGTCGCCCTGTCAGAAGTCGACCAGATACGAACAAACTATCTGATTGAGATTTTGATTGAGACTGGTCTACCTGAACAAACAGCACGGGATCGTGCGGTGTTGCTGACGTGGGCCGCGATTGGCCGGGCCTTTGCCCCTAACCTTATTCCCCAAACATCAGCTTCGACCGGTCACGAACTTAGTAAGATTTTCGCACCCTCGCCACTTGAGGAGTAATCGGATGAGAACGATCAGATTGATCCATGAATAGCATAATCGAAGCGGTATGCGCGTCGTAGGGTTTAGTTGCTGGCGCAATTTCTTAGTTTGGCAACATTAACACTTCGAATGCCTTTTAGCGGACGTTCGTCCACTTTGCAGCATCCTGCACTCTGGGCTCTTTGCGGTCATTCGCTGCGATCCGCACGAAGGGCTGCTTGTTGAGTTTGGTCCAACTGTGACGCTTGGGTCAGGTTCGTGTGACGTTCAACAACAAGACTTACCTTCTTGGATCGGAGGACATGGCATGGTCGCGTATGAACAGTACACGCAGCAATCCCCTTCGAGTGGCTTCAACACTGTTTGGCAAGCCTTGCATTCGTAGAACCACTGGCAGGCGTCGGTCGGCATGGTTTCAGTTTCTACATGTCCGCATGATGGGCAGGTCAGCGTAGATTCCAAGACTACTTTTGCGTCTTCTGCCGCCATAGCGCGTACCCCGTCAGTATAAGAAAACCTGCCAATATCGGCAGTAAAATAGCGTCTTGATAAAGGACGCTAAGCAAGCCCGTCAGACCAAGTGCTGTCAGCACAATTGGCAATAACGGCGTGAAACAGCACAGTATCATCAAGATCGTGCCACCTGTACCAAGCGCCAGTAATTTGTTCTTCATCGGGTCGATCTCCGCTAATCCCACATGAACGCGAGAAGCGTCGCGAATGACACAACCAGCCTCGCTGCCAAAGCGGATTCTGTCGTTGATTGTTGAATTGCGTTTGCGTCCATTTTGCGGTTTTACTTCCTGTAGTCGCTACAGGAGCAAGCGAAATGTTCACGATCGGTAAGGCGTCGGAACAAAGCGGCGTGAATATCGAAACGATCCGCTATTATGAGCGCGAAGGCATTGTTCCAAAACCGGAGCGGTCGGCAGGTGGACGCAGGCTTTATTCAACTGATGGGATCGCTAAACTAAGGTTTGTGCGACGGTGTCGAGACTTGGGTTTTCCCATCTCGATCATCCAGACATTCCTGTCGCTGACTGAACGCGATGATCGTTCTTGCGGCGAGGTGAAAAGGTTGGCGGAAGATCATTTGGATGAAATCAACGCCAAGATTGAAAACTTGTCTCGCCTTCGCGAAGCGCTGCTGAACCTGTCCGCGAATTGTGATGATGGCACTGCGGCCTGTCCAATGCTGGATGCCCTCATGAACGATGGTTTTGGGGCAGGTGCATTTGACCGAAGCAATATTTGAATGGGCTTTATTGGGCAGCGTTAGAGCATTTGATTTGTGGATGTGCCACAAACGACGGCTGTTGGAGCGGCCTTCAAAATCATCGATGCGAGGCGAAATTGTATAGGCTGACGAATTCACTGCGTGGTTTTCGTTGCGTCCATTGCTGTTCTTAGCATGATGCTTATCTCATCTCCCTTTTTTGAATCGACCCAGGTGATTGGAAGCGTTGGTGTGTAATCAGAATCGAATGCGAACGGGTCAGCTCCGTGATCAAGCAGGATTTGTACGGTTGCACCGTTTCCGCGAGCCGCTGCAATATGGAGTGGAGTAACATCCAGCGTTCCTTTTGCGTTGACGTTCGCACCGCGATCCAAAAGCAACGCAACCACGTCTGCATTGTCTGGTGCTTCTCTGTCTATTGCAGAAGTTAGGGGCGAGTATCCTTCGTCATCATAATATTCGACTTCGACGCCTTGATCCAAGACCCAGCGAACACTGTCCAATGATCCGCAATCTATGGCATTTATC
Organism: Paracoccaceae bacterium; assembly: GCA_039984715.1. Taxonomy (GTDB): domain Bacteria; phylum Pseudomonadota; class Alphaproteobacteria; order Rhodobacterales; family Rhodobacteraceae; genus JABSSA01. The sequence goes on from JBDWUA010000016.1 coordinate 300,851, forward strand.
AACCAGCGCCTGTCGATGAAGCCGTCAGTGCAATGTGGAAAACTCGGTACACTTGCTTTGTACCTCTCAAGAAACGGCAGGTCGGATTCCTTCATCGCTTCTATAAGACCTTCGTATTCGCCCACCACATCTTGGCCGGTAGGTTCTGGGCCAATGCCAAGCCATCTCTGAATGATGCTCCAAACGAACAGAATCGGCAGCAAAATAAAAAACAAAAATCCGAGCAAACACACCACCAAGAAAACGATCAGATATCTAATCATTTGACCGGTTAGATCATTAATCGTTTTGACCCCGCGTCCTAGCATTCACTCAATTCTTCTCTTTCACATATGTGACGTGTATTTTGGCTTGGTAGGTACTGTATGACGATGACCAAATTGAGACAAAATATGATATCTCGGATGTCAAATCGGGACCCGAAACGGGAATTCAACCCTTCCCAAAAACGACCGTAAGTTGAACGGTTTACCGAGCCGGACATTGGTGCGCGTGCTGCCAATGCCAGCTTGGTCCGCATCTAAGTTGTTGAGCATGGGTCGCAGTGAAATCCACGGCGTCTGTCAAAAACACTGCATTCCGTCCGCATGGTCAATTCAGTTTGGTATACTGTGGTATTCCGATAAGTAACTGTTTTAAAAGAATTTCTGTTCATTTTGGCCGAACCACCCTATATAGGGGCCGACACTTTCCCGTTAGGTCTTGTCTGATGTCCCCACTTGCAGATCACCCGCTGCGTTACAAATTGGCAAATGAGCTTCACGCGCGACCATTCCCATCTATGTCGGCGCCGTGCAGTGCGGCCTATGTCGCGATCAAACAGCCGGAACGGGCTGCTGTGCGGGATCGGTCAAAGGATCTGGATCACTTGATCACGCTTTTGGATCGGTATGGTGCATCACATCCGCAACCGGGGGCCACGCATTTTTATGGACCAATCGGGCGGCACTGGCTGAAATGGGAACAGCACACCGAATTTGTAACCTATACCGTGTTTTCTGAGGCGTTAGAGGAAAAGCCATTTGATGCCAGCGCTTTTGATCCTTTTCCGGAAGAATGGCTAAGCGATGCACCGGGCGAATGTGTCACGTCTTGTTTGGTGCGGATCGCTCCGCGCCCGGCGGATATGGAGATCAACAAGCACCTTGCTGATTGGTTCGTGCCTGAAAGCCTCGCGGCGAGTTCGGTTCTGGACGAGGCTGCGGTGGTTGCCGGTGATTTTCGGATCGATGAAAACGGGCATTTGCGATTTGCAGTATTCGTCGCCCCGGAAACGGGCACACGCCGGATTGGGCGCGTTGTACAGCGCCTATGCGAGATCGAAACCTACAAGTCGATGTCGATGCTTGGGTTTGCGCGGGTGCGGGATTTGGGGCCGCAATTGGGGGCGTTGGATTCGCGTCTGACCGATCTTGTTGGCGAAATGAGTACGGGGACCATTGGCCCTGAAACAACGTTGCAATCGCTGCTTGAGATTTCGGCAGAGCTGGAAACGGTGTCGGCGCAAACTTCTTTTCGGTTTGGTGCGACAGGGGCATATGAGGCGATTGTGAACCAGCGGATATTTGCGCTGCGCGAAGACAGGTGGCGTGGGCGTCAAATGTTCGCAGAGTTCATGATGCGGCGTTACGAACCGGCCATGCGTACGGTTAAATCGGTTGAGCGTCGATTGGAGGCGATGAGCGCGCGCGCTGTGCGTGCTGCGAATTTGTTGCGTACGCGTGTTGATGTTGAACGCAGTGCGCAAAATCAGAAGTTGCTGAAAAGCATGGACCAACGATCAGACGCGCAATTGCGTTTGCAAAAGACGGTTGAGGGATTGTCCGTGGTGGCGATCAGCTATTACGCGGTCTCTTTGGTGTCCTATGTCATGTACCCGGCCACCTTGGTGTTGAACGTTTCAAAAGGGATGTTAACGGCGGCGGTGACTGTTCCGGTTGTCTTGCTGGTCTGGGCTTTGGTGCGTCGCATCCGACAAATGATGGAATAACATGACAGTTGGGTTGACGAAGTCCGGCTGAGGTTTTTCTTGGTTAATTTTCCCCGCGCAAAGTTTCGCAATTGCGGCTATGTTCTTCTTAGACAACGAAGGAGGGGTGAATATGGAAACGATAATTGCACAAATAGTTGGTGGTGCTGTTGGTGGCGTTGGGGGATCCAAGGTCATGCAGGGCGGTTCTATGGGAACCGCAGGTAATGCAATCGCGGGCGCGCTTGGTGGCGTCGGTGGTGGTCAGTTGTTAGGTGGTTTGTTGGGCGGTTTGGGCGGAGATTCCGCTGGCGGTATGGATATTGGTGCGATGGCTGGCAACCTTGTTGGTGGCGGTGTCGCAGGTATGGTCGTGCAGATCGTCGCCGGTATGGTGATGAAAAAGCTGCGCGGTTAATCGAGTTTAGCAACATCCGGACATTTGCTGAAAGGTATCTGGTAATTTGTTCCCGCGAGTTCAGATGCATCAATGTCCGGTGCGCATCGTTAATTTTAGTTAAAAATAGTGAGTGATCTTTGTACCAAGTGTTTTGGTAAACAGTCAGCCCGGTTCATTTTTGAACCGGGCTTTTTTGTTGGGTTAGGCCCAAGTTTGTGCCCGAGATTGCACCAGAGTTTACGCCCGAGTTTGCGCCAGTTTAGCGTCCGCGAATTCGCGGATCCAGCGCATCGCGCAGGCCATCACCTAGATAATTGACCGACAGCACTGTCAAAGAAATCGCAATACCAGGCAACAAAACGCGTTCTGGGTATTCTTCCATCCGCAGCACGGCATCGGCCAGCAATTTGCCCCATGTCGGGAAATCCGACGGAAACCCGACGCCCAAAAAGCTAAGCGCGCTTTCGGTGATGATGGCTGTCGCCAGACCCAAAGTCGCCGATACCATGATGGGGGAAAGAACATTGGGCAGCAGGTGACGCGTGATGATCTGTCGGTTGGACGTTCCAATAGATCGGGCTGCCAAAATGAACTCGCGTTCTTTCAAGGCCAATATATCACCGCGCACAATCCGAGCGGTTTGCATCCATGATGTCAGGGCGATGACGCTGACGATCAAAATGAACATCCCCGTTTCCGATCCAAAATTGGCCCTAAGCGGTTGTCGAAACAATGTCACTGCAACCAACAGCAAAGGCAGGATGGGAAGCGACAAAACCAGATCGGTAAAGCGCATCAGCCAAAAATCGAGCTTTCGGAAATATCCCGAACACACACCAATGGCGGTCCCGATGACAAGACTGAGGATCATTGCAGCCCAGCCCACGGCCAGAGATGCTTGGCCGCCGGCGATCAGGCTTGCCAGATTGTCCCGGCCCAATTGATCGCTGCCCAGAGGTTTGTTCCAACCTGCCTTGGCCTCGCCATCCCAGATCAGCGTCCAGATTGGGCGCATGTCTTTGTTCCGGATGTCCAGCTTTTGTGCTTCTACCGTGTATAGATACGGGCCAATCAGAACAAAAAGCGTGATGAAAAGCAGGAACAAACCGCCAAACATCGCGCCCTTGTGGCGGCGGAATTGACGCCAGACGTCAGCCCATTGGTTGGTTGGCGGAGTGACGGGGCCAGTGTCTTGCAACGCAGCTATCGTTTCTTCTGTGATCGGATCAGTCATAGCGAATCCTTGGGTCGAGCACGCCGTAAAGCACGTCGGCAATCAGGTTGAAGAACACGATGAGGATCGCGAAAATAAAGGTGAAGGTCATGACTGTTGGGATGTCATTGGAGAACAATGCGATGAGCAATTGATAGCCCAGACCGTTCACTTTGAAGACGTTTTCGGTGATGATCGCGCCGCCAAAAACCGTGGGAATTCCCAACGCGATGACGGTGATCACAGGGATCATGGAATTGCGCAGGACATGCTGCATAACGACAACGCTTTCGCGCAATCCTTTGGATCGGGCGGTGCGCACGTAATCCTGATTGAGGTTATCCAGCATGGAAGAGCGCATGTAGCGGCTGATTTGTGCGGTGGTTTGCAAGGCCAGAACCATGACGGGCAAGACCATTTGTTTGAGCTGCTGCACAAACGTGTCCCAATCTACGACCTCTAGAACGGTGTTGTAGACGGACGGCAACCATTCAAGCTGCACGGCAAAGATCACGATCAGCAAAGGCCCGGTGAAAAACGGCGGGATCGAAAAGCCGATCATAGTGATGAATGTGCCGGATTGATCAAACACAGAATATTGGCGATAGGCGGAATAGATGCCGATGGGCAGCGCGATCAGCACGCCAACCACATAGGCCATTCCGACAACCCAAATCGTTTGGGGCAGGGATTGCACGACCAGATCCATAACCGGAGCACGTGTCTGCCAGGAGATGTTGCGCAACTGACCATCGTAAAGCTGTGTGTCGGGCAACCAGCCAAACAAAAAGCTATCGCGTGTCAGGTAATCGATCAGAACCTGCGGTTCGACCCAGAAAAATTGTACCAGCCATTTCCAATATTGAATGTGGACTGGTTCACCCAATCCCAATGCTTGGCGCATCTTTTCTTTGACTTCGGGGGGCACGGTCAATGGGACCTGCGCCATCGGATCGCCCGGAGCCAGTTGAAGAAGCATAAAAATGGCGAGGCTGATAAACAGAAGCGTCGGGATCGACAGGATCAACCGGCGGATCGTGAAAGTCAGCATGCGCGGGGCCTCGTTCAGACTCTTGTCATTATTAGTAACCGAAGTGGGCCAATTTCCCTAAGAAAATTGGCCCCTACGATGCAATGGGTGGGCAGGGTGCCCACCCTCTTAGCTTATTTCGCGCGGTGCCAGTCGGCCACGTTCCACAATTCGCTGTCCCATACGTTCAGAACAACGCCAGACAGTGAATTCGCATGCGCTGACAAGCGACCCCGGTGAACCAGTGGGATCATTCCACCGTTTTCGACCAACATGTCGTTCAGCTTACGACCGATTTCCGAACGTGCTTCGATACCAGCCGTTTTGGCCAGTTCCGCGTGCAGTTCGTCAAATTCGGGCAAACAGAAGCGGCTGATATTTTCGCCCTGCCATTGCGAGTCTGGTTTTGGTGCTTTGTCGCAAAGACCGTTTGCCAGATAGGCTTGTGGATCTGTGCCGTTGAATGTGTTCGCGTACATTTCAACATCAGCATAGAACTTTTGGAAAGTGTCAGGCGAACCTGGATCACCACCAAAGAAGACCGAGCCGTCAAGGTTGCGCAGTTCCGCTTCGATGCCGATCTGGCTCCACCAGTCTTTGATCAAAGCTTGGAAATCCTGACGCACAGCATTTGTGGATGTTTGATACAGAATGCGAAGAGGTGTGCCGTCTTTTTCACGTACGCCGTCGCCGTCTGTGTCCACGATGCCTGCATCATCAAGCATTTTGTTTGCGCCTGCGATGTCTTGAACGTCACATGTGCGTGCCGTTGAATTGAACGCCTCAGGTGCAGGAACCCAGTTACAGGTGACTTTACCGGCTTGGCCGTATCCAACTTCGACCAGCAAAGGACGGTCAATCGCCAGTGACATGGCTTTGTACACCGCGGGATCTCTTAGGAACGGATGTGGATGTGCCACAGTCGAGCGCATACCTTCAGGCAAATCCGGGTTCGGGTCTGTCTGGTTCAGCATGATGCGTTCGACCAATGGACCAAAGCCTGCAACGGCTTTACCTTTGCCGGCTTCTTCCATCTTTGCGATCACTGGGGGTGCCAGTTGCAGGTTCCACGCGTAATCAAATTCGCCTGTTTCCAGAACTGCACGACCCGCCGATGCGGCATCGCCGCCGCCTTTGAAGGTCACCGAAGCAAAGGCAGGTTTGGCCGGATCGCGGTAATTCGGGTTCGCAGACATGAGGATCACGTCATTGGGTTTGAATTCGTCCACGACAAACGGGCCCGTGCCGATAGGACCAAAGTTCGCATCCGTACAGGTCGGAGCATTGGCACCAAGGCAATTGGCAAATTGCGCGGCCTGAATGATCGGGCTTTCGCCACCTACAAACGGACCATATGGGTTTGGTGTCGGGCTGGCAAAGTTCACCACGACCGTCAGAGGGTCAGGTGTGTCAATGCTTTCGACGCCTTCGAATTTGGTCGTTTGTGCGCAACCACCTTCGGGGTGGGTGCAATATTCGTACGTGAATTTCACATCAGCCGACGTGAAATCAGACCCGTCTGACCATTTCAGTCCGGGTGAAATTTTCCAAGTGATCGATGTCAGATCAGCGCTGACACCGCCATTGTCTGTTGTGGGCACTTCGTTCACGAGCCAAGGGACAAGCTGACCCTTTTCGTTAAAGCGTGCGAGAGGTTCGATGATCATCGAGGCGGATTCAACATCCTTGGTCCCGCCCGAAAGGAACGGGTTTAGGATAGATGGCGCTTGCCAGTAAATGATCGAAACGTTTCCGTCGCTGCCGCGTTCAGCAAATGCAGCAGGTGCTAATGCCGTAGCCGCGATTGTACCCATCAGAAGGGATTTGAGTTTCATGTCATACTCCGTGTTGGACACGTATTGCGTCAAATGTGCACCCTTTTTTGATGGGGCGTCACAGGTGAGTGCGCGAATGAAAAATGGCATTCAAAGCTGACTTTTGTTCAACTCACGAATTATGTCCATTCCCACCACGCGAATGCGGCTATCGAAACACCTTTTCAGAAAAAAGCAAGCGCTGGTTATGAATGAATTTTTTGCGTTGGTTTGGCTTTGCTACCTGTGGTGGTTTTTTGAGTACTCAAACGGTGGGTCATGAGGGGCGAACCCGTGCGGCACAGACTGATTATTGCGCATCATCTATTTGACACTGACACCACCCGGCGCATAGCGTTTTAAAAAACCCGGTCAGGAACAACAATGCTTGATACACAGACGCCAATTGCCGACATTCAGGGGCTTCGGGTTGAATTCCAAACAAAAGATGGTCCTGTCGTTGGCGTCGAAGATGTTTCATTTTCGATAAACAAAGGCGAAACCGTCTGTATCGTCGGCGAATCGGGATCGGGTAAATCTGTCTCTTCATTGTCTTTGATGCGGCTTGTCGAATTTGGCGGGGGCGAAATCGCAGGGGGCCGCCTCATTTTTAATCGCGGCACTGACGATGATCTGGAAATCCTAGACCTGTCTGACGCCACGCAGGATTTGATGCGCACAATCCGCGGCAATGAGATCGGGATGATCTTTCAAGAACCTATGACGGCACTGAACCCTGTGTTCACTGTGGGTCGTCAGTTGACCGAAGGGCTGCGATTGCACAAAGGCATGAGCAAGTCGCAGGCCGAACAAAGGGCGTTGGAACTGTTGGGGCAGGTGCGTATTCCCGAGCCGGCGCAACGTCTTAAACAATATCCACACGAATTATCAGGCGGCATGCGCCAGCGTGTGGTGATCGCAATGGCTTTGGCCTGCGAACCCCGTTTGTTGATTGCGGATGAACCGACAACGGCGTTGGATGTGACCATTCAGGCCGAAATACTTGCGCTGATGGATCGGTTGAAACGGGAAACTGGCACAGCCGTGATGTTTATCACCCATGACATGGCAGTGGTCGCGCAAATGGCGGACCGCGTGGTTGTTATGTTCCGGGGCAACAAGGTTGAAGAAGGATCCGTCGAAGAGATTTTTGAAAACCCGCAACACCCCTATACCAAAGCGTTGTTGGCCGCCGTGCCAAAACTGGGCGAAATGCGCGGCAAGACGTATCCCGAGCCAATGAAGCTGTTGGGGAGCGATCAGAAAGAGATCACTCCGATCGTAGGCACAGAAGAACGTTTGTTGACGGTGAAAAACCTGATCACGCGGTTCCCGGTCAAGGGTGGGTTTTTTCGGCGCACTGTCGCGAATGTTCATGCTGTCGAAGATCTGTCGTTCAGCATCAACAAAGGTCAGACCCTTAGCCTTGTTGGCGAATCCGGGTGTGGCAAGTCGACGGCGGGGCGATCGATCCTGCGATTGATTGAACCATTGTCCGGAGAAATCGATGTCGGGGGCACTGACATCATGGCGCTGGACCAAAAGAAGTTGCGAGATGCGCGGCGTGATATGCAAATGATCTTTCAGGATCCGTTTGCGTCGCTTAACCCGCAAATGATTTTGTCTGATCAGGTCGCGGAGCCGATCCACAATTTTGGCACGCTTAAAGGGGCCGACATCAGCAAACGGGTCGAGATGCTGTTTGACCGGGTGGAGTTGCCACGCAGTTTCATGCGGCGTTTCCCACACGAATTGTCAGGGGGGCAACGTCAACGCGTGGCAATTGCGCGGGCTTTGGCCTTGAACCCAAAGCTGATCATCGCAGACGAGGCCGTGTCGGCGCTGGATGTGTCGGTGCAGGCGCAGGTTTTGAATTTGATGATGGAATTGCAAGCCGAATTGGGTTTGTCGTTTTTGTTCATCAGCCACGATATGGCCGTTGTGGAACGCGTCAGCCACTATGTTGGCGTGATGTATCTGGGTCGGATCGTCGAAATGGGCCCACGTGCCCGCGTGTTCGAGAACCCGCAACATGCCTATACTCAAGCGTTGATGTCGGCGGTTCCAATCGCTGATCCACGCCAGCGTAAGGATGAAAAAGACTTGAATTTCAAACCGATCCCGTCCCCGATTCACCCATTGGGCTATGACGCTGCGCCGTCAGAATACAACGAAGTAGAGCCGGGCCATTTCGTTTTGACAACGGATAGTGGGTATTGATGGCTGATCATCTAGCGCCGCGCGACATCCTTGCGAAACTGGTGTCTTTCCCAACGGTAAGCCGGGATACAAATCTGCCCCTGATCGAATGGGTGGAAGCCTATTTAGGGGACCATGGCATCACGTCACATCGTTGGCCTGACCCTGATCAACCGCACAAGGCTGCGTTATTCGCGCATGTCGGACCGTGGGAAGAGGGGGCCATAGTGCTGTCTGGTCACACGGATGTGGTGCCAGTGGATGGTCAACCTTGGGACAGCGATCCGTTTGAATTGACCGAACGGGACGGCAAATTGTTCGGGCGTGGCAGCACTGACATGAAAGGGTTCGATGCGCTGGCCATTTGGGCGCTGGTCGAAGCGCATAAGCGCGGTGTGGCCAAACCGTTGCAATTGGCCCTCAGCTTTGACGAAGAAATCGGTTGCACCGGTGCGCCGCCGATGATCGAGGCGATGCAACCAGTATTGCCCAAGGGGGCGGTCGTGATTGTCGGTGAGCCATCGATGATGAAAGCGGTGACTGGCCATAAAGGCGGCGTCGGGTTTCACACCCATATCATCGGATTCGAGGTGCATTCCTCTATTGCGTATCAAGGTGTCAGCGCCATCCATGAAGCTGCGCGCCTGATCCAATGGTCAAATGAAATAAATGAAGCCGCCGCAGCCGCTGAACCGCAAGGCGTCGCGGCGATGTTTGATCCGCCTTATACCACGTGGCATGTGGGAACGATCCAAGGGGGAACGGCCAACAATATCACGGCCAAGGATTGTACGTTTGTCATGGGGTATCGCGTCGTGCCCGGCGACGATCTTGCGGTTTTGGAACGGTTGTGGATGGACAAAGTTGCAGAGGTGCAAGCGGCAATGCAAGCCGTGCATCCTGACACGGAAATTCGCCTGACGCCACAATACGATGTGCCCCCGTTACGGCCTGAAACCGACGGGGCGGCGGAGACCTTGGCGCGTGCATTGACGGGTGACAATGGCACTCATGTGGTCAGTTACGGAACCGAAGCAGGCCAGTTTCAGGCGGCGGGATATTCGGCGGTTGTGTGCGGTCCGGGCGACATCGCGCAGGCGCATCAACCCAACGAATTCGTCACCGTGGAACAGTTCAATGCAGGGCATGATTTCATGATCAAACTGGTCGATACGTTGACGTAACGATCCTTTCATACACGTTCTTGGTGAACTGGCTTGAATGTTGCGGAACAGGCGTCATAAGACGTCGTCCATGACGTTCCCGATATCCGAAATGACCCCTGTTCGATGGTCCGAACCATTGCCTGAAAAGGCGGATGTTGTGGTGATCGGTGGCGGGATTATTGGCGTTTGCACCGCTTTGTTTCTGGCCCGAGAAGGTGTGCAGGTTCTGTTGCTGGAAAAGGGGCGGATTGCGGGGGAACAATCCAGCCGCAATTGGGGCTGGATTCGACAACAGGGCCGTGACCCTGATGAATTGCCGATCATGATGGATGCCAATCACCTGTGGCAGGAATTGGCGACACAAACCAATGAGGATTTTGGTCTGGTCAAAGGCGGCGTCGCTTATGTCGCGCGCACGCAAGCCGCGCTTGATAAATACGCGAAATGGATGACCTATGCCGATGTGCATGGCATCGACACGCGAGTGTTGGATACCACTCAAACCTATGGATTGTTGCCGGGCCTCAGCGGGTCTGTGGCCGGGGCGCTTTATACCCCGTCTGATATGCGGGCCGAACCGTGGTTGGCGACATCTGCGTTGGCCGGTATCGCCAAGCGGGACGGCGTTCGCTTGGTCGAGGATTGTGCCGTGCGCGGTCTTGATGTGGCTGCGGGTCAAGTTGTGGGTGTGCATACAGAAAAAGGGCATGTTCAGGCGTCCGAAGTCGTTCTGGCCGGGGGCGCGTGGTCCGCATTGTTTTTGGCACGGCACGGGGTTTTCCTGCCGCAGTTGTCTGTGCGTTCGACCGTTGCGGCGACGACGCGTGTTCCGGCCAGCTTTACTGCGGCGGCGTCCGAGGGCGAGCTGAGCTTTCGACCCCGTTTGGATGGTGGTTTGTCATTGTCTGCCGGCGGGTTGCACGAGCTGTTTGTCGGCCCGCACGCGATTAAGTCGCTGCCGTCTTTCCTTACTCAGTTGCGTCATGATCCCTTTGGAACGCGCCTGTTGCCTTCTGCGCCGCGCGGATATCCCGATGCATGGGGCACACCGTGCCGCTGGGACGAAGATCAACCCAGCCCGTTCGAAAATATGCGCGTTTTGAACCCGGCCCCAAATGCTGCGAATGTGACCCGCATATCGCACGCACTTGCGCGGGTCTTTCCGCATTTGGGGCCGGTTCAATTGCGTACGACTTGGGCTGGAATGATTGATACGATGCCTGATATTGTGCCGGTGATCGATCGTGTGCGAGCCTTGCCGGGGTTGACGTTGGGCACGGGATTATCGGGGCACGGTTTTGGAATTGGACCGGGGGTCGGACGCGTTTTGGCCCGATTGGTGATGGGCGAAGCGCCCGGACATGACTTGGGCCGGTTTCGGTTTGATCGGTTTGTTGATGGCAGCCCGATGGACTTGGGTCCAGCATTATAGGTGACGGGTTTAACGGCGTTTGATCCTTTCGGTTGATTTGACCAACTGGTCTTGTCGATTTGCCATTTCATTTGCTTCCCTATGCGCTACGTTCACTTTTAAACGGCGACATGTTCTTGGCGTTATCAGACGTGTCGCGGCACTTATTTTTAATGGAGGCACGCTCGAATGGCGGTTAAGAATCGGTTTGCTGAATTGCACAACGAAATCACAGAATGGCGGCGGGATTTACATGAGAATCCCGAGATCCTTTTTGAAACGCATCGCACATCCGCGATGGTTGCGGAAAAATTGCGCGCATTTGGATGTGAAGAAGTGGTCGAAGGTATTGGTCGCACCGGTGTTGTTGGCGTGATCAAGGGGCGCGAAACCGGATCGGGCAAGGTCATTGGATTGCGCGCAGACATGGATGCGTTGCCCATTCTTGAAGAAACAGGTGTGGAGTATGCGTCCAAAACGCCGGGCGCGATGCATGCATGTGGGCATGACGGGCATACCGCGATGCTGTTGGGTGCTGCCAAATACCTGAGCGAGACGCGCAATTTTGACGGTACAGTTGTGGTCATTTTCCAACCCGCCGAAGAAGGCGGCGGTGGTGGGCGCGAAATGTGCGAAGACGGCATGATGGAGCGTTGGAACATTCAAGAAGTGTACGGCATGCACAATTGGCCGGGACGGCCAGTCGGCGAATTTGCAATCCGTCCGGGGGCGTTTTTCGCAGCGACAGATTTGTTGCAGATCGAGTTTGAAGGATTGGGTGGCCATGCGGCCAAACCACAAGAGACAATAGACACGACATTAATGACGGCGCAGGCGATCACTGCTTTGCAGTCTATCGTCAGCCGTAATGTTGATCCGATTGCCAATGTGGTTGTGTCGATCACTTCGGTGGAAACGTCGTCCAAGGCGTTCAACGTGATCCCGCAAAAGGTCAAATTGATGGGCACGGTTCGCACCATGTCAAAAGAAACGCGTGATTTGGCCGAAAAACGTGTTCACGAAATTTGCGAGGGTGTTGCGAGCACATTTGGCGGCAAGGCTGTTGTGGATTACGAACGCAATTATCCGGTGATGGTCAATCATGAGGTCCAGACGGATTTCGCAGCAGATGTCGCGCGTTCAATCACCGGACAATGTGATGAGGCGCCATTGGTTATGGGCGGCGAAGATTTCGCCTTTATGCTCGAAGAGCGGCCCGGGGCCTATATTCTCGTGGGCAATGGCGACACAGCTATGGTGCATCACCCCAAATATAATTTCAACGACGACGCCATTCCTGCGGGATGTTCGTGGTGGGCTGAAATTGTTGAGCAGCGGATGCCTGCGGCCTGATCCAAGGTTTGACCCAAAAGGAGCGCCTGCGGCGCATTAGATATTTTGCGCTCAGGCCACGCAGGCCTCGGGGACGTCCCCGAACCCCGGTCTGGACCTTTTGATTACTTAAGCTGGCGCAGGGCTTCTTTGCGGGCGAAGGGTTTCATGGCCGATCCATGTGCATCGATGAATGCGTGTACGCGGTCTGGGTCATGTTTGGACAGGTCACGCAACCACCACGCGATTGCTTTTTGGATGAACCAATTGTGGTCTTCCACCTGTGTTGCAGCCCATCCAAGGACACGGTCGCGGATCGCGAAATCATTGGGCGAGGGGTGATTTTGTTTGGTCCAGGGCAATGTAATGACAAAGGCCGCGCGACGGGTCCACATATGGGGGGCATTGGCCCAGATTTCGACTGTGTCGATGCGGGATGGATCGGCGATCAGGCGTCGTTGCCCGGCCATGCAGGCGTGATCGGCAATGGCCCAACTGTCAAAATCGGGCACCCAGCTTTGGATCAAATTCCATGCGTCCGTGTCATCGGGGCGCAATCTGGCTTGGGTCAATAGCTTGGCGGCGGCGAGGCGGGCCTCAAAGATATCTGTACCCCACAATGCATGGGCAAGATCAATGCGCGCAGGTAAATCCAGTGTTTGACGCCATGTCTTGGTGAGATCGTTCAAAACCGGATTGGGCGTGCCAAGATGCAGGCGTTTGGATTTATGATATTTGGCGGCACCGCTGGCGCGGGCTTCATCCGCATGCGCGCGAATTTGGTCTAGGGCGTCGTCAAGCGTCATGTGTTTGGTATCGGCGTGTATGTCGGGGCGCCGTCCAATGTTGTTTGGTTTTTGGTGGTCCAATAGTCATGTATCCCGGCTGTGCCTTTGTCTTTGGTCCATTGTGTCAAGGTTGGACGTTCACCTTGGTGTTCCATGAAAGGCACGGCGTAACCACAGGAGCTTTGGATCAGATCGATTGTCACGTCATAGATTTGCCGTGCGCCGATATCGTCTGGGAACAGCTCGTTGTACTTTGCAAAGTCTGAGTGATCGGTATGCAAAGTGCCCGCCGTTCCATAAGCCCTTAATATAAGGGGACGTTTTTCAAATCCACACCACATCAATGTCATTCGATTGACTTGACGCAAATGACCGGCGGTTTCGTTGCCCGAGCCGGTCAGGTTGCGCCAGATGATCCTGTTGGGACCAAGAACACGCAAGCTGTCCATGCCTTTTGGGGACATGTTTACGCGGCCATCTGCAGCAGCAGTGGCCACGAAAAACATAGGTTGGGCAGCGATAAAGTTTTGAAAATCATCGCTGAGAGACGGGAATTGCTTTGCCATATGGCGTTCTTATTCCACGGTCACCGATTTTGCCAGATTGCGCGGTTGATCCACATCTGTGCCTTTGGCGACAGCCGTGTGATAGGCCAGTAACTGGGCTGGCACGGCATAGATGATAGGGGCGACAATATCAGGGCATCTTGGCATTTCAATTTCCGCCCAAATCCCGTCGCGGGCTTCGCTCAGACCCTCAGCGTCGGAGATCAATAGGACTTTGCCTTTTCGCGCCATGACTTCTTGCATGTTTGACACAGTCTTATCGAACAGCGCATCGCGTGGCGCCATGACGATGACAGGCATGTTCTGATCGATCAAAGCAATGGGCCCGTGTTTCAATTCGCCAGAGGCATAGGCTTCGGCGTGTATATAGCTGATTTCTTTGAGCTTTAACGCGCCTTCCAGCGCGAGAGGGAACATTTGACCGCGCCCCAAGAACAGGGCGTCACGCGCATCTTCGGCAAGATCGCGGGCGGCTTGCAAGATGACGTCGTTTTGCGAAATGGACTGTGTGATCAGGCTTGGGACACTGCGCAATGCAGCAATGTGGTCTTCCAATGCATGCACAGACAATTTACCGCGCGTTTTGGCCGCCTCAAGCACCAAGGCAAGCAGAACGGTCAACTGGCATGTGAACGCTTTGGTTGATGCGACGCCAACTTCGACACCTGCATAGATTGGCAAGGCCAGATCGCTTTCGCGCGCGATTGAGCTTTCTGGGACATTGACGATTGAGACGATCTTTTCAGCTTTGCCTTGCATGTAACGCAGGGCGGCCAATGTATCGGCTGTTTCGCCGGACTGGCTGACGAAAATCGCGAGAGTGCGGGCAGGGACCGGAGGTTCACGGTAGCGGAATTCAGAGGCTACGTCGACTTCGACCGGGATGCGTGCCAGTTGTTCGAACCAGTATTTGGCGGTGAGGCAGGCATAAAAGGCGGTTCCGCAGGCAACCATGACCACGCGGTCAAAATCGGCGAAGTTGATGCTTGGGTCGGGCAGGGTGATTTCACCGCTATCGGACACGTAATTCGCAATCGCCTGTCCCAGAACGCTGGGCTGTTCTGCGATCTCTTTGGACATAAAGTGTTTATGCCCCTGTTTGTCAGCGGTCATATTCCCAAGCTGGATTTCACGCAGTTCGCGATTGACCAGACGTCCGGCCGCATCGGTTATTTCAGCACCTTCGCGTGTGATCACAGCGCGATCACCTTCTTCGAGGTAGGTGATTTTGTTTGTCATTGGGGCCAAAGCAATTGCATCCGAGCCGACAAACATTTCGCCGTCGCCATGTCCGATTGCCAAAGGCGATCCTTTGCGGGCAACCACGATCAAATCGGCCTGACCTTCGAACAAGAAGGCAAGGGCAAACGCGCCGTCCAATTTGTCGATGGTCGCAAAAGCCGCGTCGACCGGAGACAAGCCACCATCCATTAAATGGCGGGTCATAAGCGCGACAGTTTCCGTGTCGGTTTCGGTTTCGAAATTAATGCCGTTTTTGGCCAACTCAGTACGCAATTCGCGGAAATTTTCGACAATCCCGTTGTGAACGACGGCGACCGACCCAGATTGGTGAGGATGCGCGTTCAAAACAGTTGGTCCGCCATGGGTGGCCCAGCGGGTGTGCCCGATCCCCGATTTCCCGGCCAAAGGTTCATGCACAAGTTTGTCCGACAAGTTAACCAGCTTGCCCACTGACCGGCGCCGTTCCAGTTTGCCATCGTTTACGGTTGCAATACCCGCGCTGTCATATCCGCGATATTCAAGTCGTCTTAGCGCGTCGACCAATATTGGGGCTGCTTCGTGGTTGCCTAGAACACCTACAATTCCGCACATCTCAATTACTCCGGTCTTTTTGGGCTTTTTTGGCCCGCAATATTTCTAATAATTTGCGTGCCATGCCCGGTTTTTCGACCTGAGGGGCACGCGAAATTGCAAGTGCGTCCGGTTCGACATCGGACGTGATCACAGACCCGCTGCCTGTCATTGAGCCGTTGCCCAATGTCACAGGTGCGACCAGCATAGTATTTGATCCGATGAAGGCATCGGCACCAATTTCGGTATGATGTTTCATCACGCCATCATAATTACAGGTGATTGTACCGGCCCCAACATTGGTTCGGGGACCAATGCGCGCGTCGCCAATATAGCTGAGGTGGTTGATTTTTGCGCCTTCTGCGACGACAGCGTTTTTGATTTCGACAAAGTTTCCGACATGGACGTGTTCCGATAATTCGGCACCTGGGCGCAGTCGGGCATAGGGGCCTACGGTCGCGCCGCGTGAAACATGCGCCCCTTCAAGGTGGGAAAACGCACGGATGCGCGCGTCGCTTTCAACGGTTACGCCAAGGCCGAAAACCACATTGGGTTCGATGCTGGCACCGCGTCCGATTTCAGTATCAAAGGCCAGATGAACTGTACTGGGGGCTTGCATGTAAACGCCGTCTTCCATCAAAGATCGGCGTCTTGAATCCTGCCAGATTTGTTCGGCGTCGGACAGTTCTGCCAATGTGTTGACGCCCAATGTTTCGGATTCGCTACACAGAACGACGCCTGCGGAATAGCCTTTTGAGCGGGCCATGGCGGGCAATTCGGTAAGGTAATATTCGCCAGCATCGTTAGTGTCTGACAATTCAAAGATCAGGTCATTCAACAATGTTGATGAAATGCACATAACACCTGAATTACAAAGCGTTATGTTGCGTTCCTCAGGTGATGCATCTTTCCATTCGACGATGCGCTCTAGCGTGTTTCCATCCGAGATGACGCGCCCATAACGCCCGGGATCCGCTGCATCAAAGGCCAGAATGGTTATGTCAGATGTCGCCGCCATCAGGTTTTGCATCGTTTCAGGTTGAATGAACGGCGTGTCACCAAACAATACAACCACGCGCCCTTCAAACCCGTCCAACAGCGGAGCAGCCATTTGAACGGCGTGCCCGGTGCCCAATTGATCCTGTTGATTGGCGACTTGCACATCGGCGTCAAAATCACGCGCGGCTGCGGCGACGGCTTCGGCCTGATGACCGGTGACGACGATATCAAGCGTGGGCTCAAGGGTGGCGGCAGTTGCCATCGCATGGTGCAACATTGGCACGTTGGCAATCGGGTGAAGGACCTTGGCCAGATCGGAATTCATCCGTGTCCCTTTGCCCGCGGCCAAAATTATCGTTGCAATACTCATATGAAAACTCTTTGAATTCCAGTTGCGCCCGTTCTATCCGCATTCACGGGCCGCGCAAGTGCATGTGCCGTCACACATGGTTTCAGTTTGCAACAGGGGAAAACGATGCGGGCAGTGATTTTTGATCTGGATGGAACTTTGGCCGACACCAGTGGCGATTTGTTGGCGGCGGCAAATTTCTGTTTTCGCGACATGGGTTTGGGGGATCTGCTTGGACCACAGGACGCGGGGGCCGCATTGCGCGGGGGGCGGCGCATGTTGACGGTTGGCCTGAAACGCGCGTCGCGCTTTGACGACAAATTGGTGGATCAATATTATCCGGTTCTTCTGGAGGCCTATGGAAATGCGATTGCGCATCACACTGTTCTTTATCCCGGCGCAATGGATGCAGTTGAGGCGTTGAAATCAGCTGGAATGCAGGTTGGTATTTGTACCAATAAACCGGAAGGCCTGGCCGAAACGCTAATGCAGGAACTGGGTGTGCGGGATGCGTTTGGCGCGTTGGTCGGGGCGGATACGTTGCCTGTGCGCAAACCAAACCCAGAGCCATTGCACGAAACAGCACGTCGTTTGAACGCGTCACAGTATTTATTGGTTGGGGACACTGATACCGATCGCAAAACGGCCGCCGCCGCCAAAGTGCCCAGTGTTCTGGTGACTTTTGGACCATCAGGCGGGGATATGGCCGCCCTTGAACCCGAAGCGCTTATCGACAGCTATGACGAATTACCCGCTGTGGCGGCGCGTTTGCTGGGGTAACAGGTCGCGACTGCTTGACGGGCAGGGGAAAGCCATTCCAGATGGGCCCATGACAGAGCGATTCACCGGTAGTTTTACCCAGCAAGAACCCATCCCCGAAGCAAGTATCGCGGCGGCGTTGCGCGTCATGCAGTCTGGACGCCTGCATAGATATAACACCAGTGACGGCGAGCTGAGCGAGACGGTGCAGCTGGAACAAGAATTTGCCACGTATGTTGGCGCGAAATACTGCTTGGCAGTAGCGTCGGGTGGATATGCGATTGCCACGGGATTGCGGGCTGTTGGCGCCAAAGCTGGGGACGCGGTTCTAACCAATGCCTTTACGCTTGCACCTGTGCCGGGTGCCATCGCCAGTTTGGGCGCAAACCCTGTGTTTGTTGGGGTTACCAAAAGTCTGACAATTGATTTGGATGACCTGGAAGCCAAGGCAGATCAGGCCAATTTTCTGCTGCTCAGCCATATGCGGGGGCATATATGTGACATGGATCGGCTGATGCAGATTTGTGACGCGGCCAATATCATTGTCGTCGAAGATTGCGCACACACGATGGGAGCCTTTTGGCGCGACATCCCGTCGGGACGGTTCGGCGCGGTTGGGTGTTATTCAACGCAGACCTACAAGCATATGAATTCGGGCGAAGGCGGATTTTTAACCACGGATGATCCAGAGATTGCCGCGCGATCCATCATGTTGTCGGGATCATATATGTTGTATGAAACGCATCTGGCTGGCCCGCCTGCATCCGTGTTTGAATCCATCAAATACGACACCCCCAATATTTCTGGACGCATGGACAATCTGCGGGCCGCAATTTTGCGTCCTCAGCTGCAAGATTTAGATGCACAAGTTGAGCGCTGGAACGAGCGGTATCGCGCAATTGACGCTGGATTGCGCGATGTTCCCGGCCTGTTGGTGATCGACCGGCCCGAACAAGAACGGATTGTTGGGTCGTCTTTTCAATTCCTGTTGCTGGATTGGGATGCGGGAAAAGTCCAAGATGTCGTGCGCCGATGTGGGCAAAGAGGGGTGGAATTGAAATGGTTCGGCACGCCTGAGCCAAAAGGGTTCACCAGTCGCTATGACAGTTGGCGCTATGCTCAATCCACACCGATGCCAGCCAGTGATCATGTGTTGGCGGGGGTGCTGGATGTTCGCATTCCTTTGACGTTCAGCGTTGAAGATTGTGCGCAGATCGCGCGCATTATCCGCGCCGAAGTTGGTGCGGTCTTTCAATCTTAGAACACAAGGACTCGACAGAAGAGGTCCGTCCGCGTATTATATGAACACTTGTTCAATAAAAGGCGAGGCGAACGGATGTTCACCCACTCTATGCGGTTTGACCTTGGTGAAGACGTAAACGCAATGCGCGATATGGTGCATGCGTGGGCGCAAGATCGCCTCAAGCCATTGGCGGCACAAACGGACGAAACCAACGAATTTCCATCCGAGCTTTGGTCGGAATTTGGCGAACTTGGCCTGCTGGGCGTGACCGTTGACGAACAATATGGCGGTGCGGGTATGGGGTATCTGGCCCATGTCGTGGCTATCGAAGAAATCGCGCGCGCATCCGCGTCTGTGGCGTTGTCCTATGGGGCGCATTCAAACCTCTGTGTTAATCAGATCAATCTGAATGGAACCACCGAACAGCGTGAAAAATACCTGCCGGGTTTGATCAGTGGTGCGCATGTTGGCGCGTTGGCCATGTCCGAAGCAGGGGCTGGGTCGGATGTTGTGTCGATGAAACTGCGTGCAGAAAAACGCAATGATCATTACCGCCTGAACGGGACCAAATATTGGATCACCAACGGCCCGGATGCAGACACGTTGGTTGTGTATGCCAAAACGGATCCGGATGCCGGAGCACGCGGAATGACTGCGTTTATTGTGGAAAAGGAAATGTCTGGCTTTTCCACATCCGAGCATTTCGACAAGTTGGGAATGCGGGGATCGAACACGGCTGAGTTGATCTTTGAGGATGTAGAAGTGCCGTTTGACAATGTGTTAGGCGAAGAAGGTAAGGGCGTTGCGGTGTTAATGTCCGGCCTTGATTACGAACGGGTTGTATTGTCAGGCATTGGGACGGGCATCATGGCCGCATGTCTGGACGAGGTCATGCCCTATGTGTCCCAACGCAAGCAGTTTGGCGAACCGGTCGGTAATTTCCAACTGATGCAGGGCAAGATTGCAGACATGTACACGGCGATGAATTCCGCGCGTGCGTATGTCTATGAAGTGGCGCGGGCCTGTGATCGTGGCGAAGTGACCCGTCAGGACGCCGCAGCGTGTGTGTTGTACGCATCAGAAGAAGCGATGAAAGTCGCCCATCAAGCCGTGCAAGCCATGGGCGGTACTGGATTTATGAATGACAGCCCCGTCAGCCGGATTTTCCGCGATGCAAAGCTGATGGAAATTGGTGCGGGCACGTCTGAAATCCGGCGGATGTTGATTGGTCGCGAGATGATGGGACACATGCTCTGATGTCGCGTGGGATTGTCCTTTCCACTATTTTTCTATCAACGCTGGCGGCGATTGGCGGATATTTTTTGGGAACGCGGCATGCCACATTGGACGAAAGTGTAGTCATCAGCGCAGTGGTTCGTGTGCATCTCGACACCTATGGCGGCCAACCAAGCGATTGTTTTGCAATGCACGGACGCGGAAAGACTTGGCTGCGCGTGACCTGCAATGACGTGTCTTATGATGTGAACCGACAGGGCGTTATCCTCGAAAATATCGGGTCCAGCACATGAACATGGTGGCCCAATGTTTATCGCGCCGGGTGAGGCGACTTCGAACCAAGCCATGCGCGTGACGCAGAAGGTATAAATATGAAGCTGAAGTCGGACATTTCGACCACATCCGAGGCGTTTCTGGCCAATCAGGCGGCGCATCTGACTGCGCTTTCGGACATTCAGAACGCGGCCGCCGTGGCCGCCGAAGGTGGTGGAGAACGATCACGTGCGCGGCATGTGTCGCGCGGCAAAATGTTGCCGCGCGATCGCGTCGCCAATTTGCTGGATCCCGGCTCGCCCTTCCTTGAAATTGGCGCGACGGCTGCGCATGCGATGTATGACGACGCGGCCCCATGTGCGGGCGTCGTGGCCGGTGTGGGCAAAATCCACGGCCAAGATGTTATGGTCGTGTGCAATGATGCGACGGTCAAAGGGGGCACCTATTACCCCATGACCGTGAAAAAGCATCTGCGCGCGCAAGAAATAGCCGAGCAAAACCACCTGCCATGCGTTTATCTGGTTGATAGCGGGGGGGCGAACCTGTCCAATCAGGACGAAGTGTTTCCGGATCGGGATCATTTTGGGCGGATATTTTTCAATCAGGCTCAGATGAGCGCGAAAGGCATCCCGCAAATTGCAGTTGTCATGGGATCATGTACTGCCGGTGGGGCCTATGTGCCGGCAATGTCTGACATTACGATTATCGTGAAAGATCAAGGGACTATATTCTTGGCCGGTCCTCCTTTGGTAAAGGCCGCAACCGGTGAAGAGGTCACAGCCGAAGATTTGGGCGGCGGGGATGTTCACACGCGTTTGTCGGGCGTGGCCGATTATCTGGCCGATGATGATACCCATGCACTGGCTTTGGCGCGGGACGCGGTGCGCAGTCTTAACCGCAAGAAACCGCAAACCGTGGAGTGGGCGACGGCGGAAGAACCGGCCTATGATCCTTTGGAAATTTTGGGTGTTGTGCCTGCAGATTTGCGCACGCCTTACGACATTCGCGAAGTCATCGCGCGCCTTGTCGATGGATCACGATTTGACGAATTTAAGGCCCGGTACGGCGAAACACTGGTGACAGGGTTTGCGCACATCAAGGGCTGCCCAATTGGGATCATTGCGAACAATGGTGTGTTGTTCAGCGAGGCCGCACAAAAGGGCGCGCATTTCATCGAGCTGTGTTCACAACGTCATATTCCATTGGTGTTTTTGCAAAACATCACCGGGTTTATGGTTGGGCGAAAATATGAAAACGAAGGGATTGCGCGCCACGGCGCAAAAATGGTCACGGCTGTCGCAACAACCTCAGTTCCCAAAATAACGATGCTTGTGGGGGGATCGTTTGGCGCCGGAAATTACGGAATGGCTGGGCGGGCCTATGATCCTCGGTTTTTGTGGAGCTGGCCAAATTCCCGCATTAGCGTGATGGGCGGAGCACAAGCGGCGGGTGTTTTGGCAACGGTGAAACGGTCCGGAATTGAAAGCAAAGGCGGCAGTTGGAGCGCGCAAGACGAAGAAGATTTCAAACGTCCGACAATTGAGAAGTTCGAAACGCAATCGCATCCGCTTTATGCCTCAGCTCGATTGTGGGACGATGGTGTCATTGATCCACGCAAGTCGCGCGACGTGCTGTTTTTAAGTCTGTGTGCGTCGTTGAACGCGCCCATTTCGGACACGCGCTTTGGCGTGTTCCGCATGTGATCAAGGCAGGACAACATTATGTTTGATACGATCTTGATTGCGAACCGGGGTGAAATTGCCTGCCGCGTGATGAAAACCGCACGGGCTTTGGGCGTCAAAACGGTCGCGGTTCATTCTGACATCGATAAGGGCGCGCTGCACGTCGAAATGGCGGATCATGCGGTGTCGCTTGGCGGGCGAACCCCTGCGGAAAGCTATTTGCGCGGTGGTGCAATCATTGAGGCGGCCTTGAAAACCGGGGCGCAGGCGATCCATCCAGGGTATGGGTTCTTGTCCGAAAACCCGGATTTTGTCGATGCTGTTGAAGCGGCCGGTCTGGTGTTCATTGGTCCAAGCGGGGACGCGATCCGCGCGATGGGTTTGAAGGACGCGGCCAAAAAGCTAATGATCAAAGCGGGCGTGCCTGTTGTGCCGGGGTATCACGGGGACGACCAAAGCAATGCGACCTTAACCAATGAAGCTGCGCGCATCGGGTATCCTGTGTTGATCAAGGCCGTTGCGGGTGGGGGCGGCAAAGGCATGCGCTTGGTCGAAGCGGAAACCGAGTTTTTGGCGTCCTTGGCATCGGCACAAAGTGAGGCCAAAGCGGCATTCGGCAACAGCGATGTTCTGATCGAGAAATTTGTCGCAAAACCACGCCACATCGAAGTTCAGGTGTTTGGGGATGGTTCAGATGCCGTCCATTTGTTCGAACGGGATTGTTCGCTGCAAAGGCGGCATCAAAAGGTCATCGAAGAAGCACCTGCGCCGGGCATGACAGATGCGTTGCGGCACGCGATGTGCCAAGCGGCTGTTACGGCGGCAAAGGCGATCGGATATTCTGGCGCTGGTACGATTGAGTTCATTGTGGATTCCAGCGACGGGCTGCAAGCGGATCGATTTTGGTTCATGGAAATGAACACGCGATTGCAAGTTGAACATCCCGTTACAGAGGCCATTACCGGTGTCGATCTGGTCGAATGGCAATTGCGCGTTGCCGCCGGAGAGAGTTTACAAAGTTTAGGGACCGACGTGCAGATTCAAGGGCACGCCTTTGAAGCACGGCTATATGCGGAAGATGTTCCCAGTGGCTTTTTGCCTGCAACGGGAATGCTGTCCTGCGTCCGATTTCCAAACGATGCGCGCTCAGACAGCGGTGTTCGCGCGGGGGATATGATCAGCCCGTTTTATGATCCGATGATCGCCAAAATCACGGTTCATGGACCAACGCGTGACATTGCTTTGGCCCGTTTGCGTCGCGCATTGGCGCAAACGGCTATTGCGGGCACAACGACCAATGTCGCGTTTCTGGGTGCGTTGGCGAGACACTCGGGGTTCGCCGCCGGCGAGGTCGATACGGGTCTGATCGGGCGGGATCTTGATGCATTGACGGCTCATCCCGAACCGACGGCACTTCAATTGATTGCTGCCGGAATGGGCGTGGCAAATTTGAACCAGCCAGATCAGACCCAAGGGTTTCACCTTTGGCAGCCCTTGAGCCGAACGATATCTGTGTCACATGGCGACGAACTGATGGATCTAAAGGTGTCGGTGAAAAGCGCGACCCATCAAGACTGGACCATAGGGGACACTGTATATCCGGTGTTGTACGCGGCAGGTATTTGGTCCCTGGATGGGGAACAGCTGCCGGAAACATTTTCTGACACGTCGGGTGTAACTGTGTTTGGCGCGCAACCGCAGTTTTTCGGACGCGTCGATTTGTTGGACGTTTTGTCAACTGCGGGCGGCGACGATGATGTGATCACTGCGCCAATGCCGGGGTTGGTGAAGACGATATTTGCAAAGCCCGCTCAATCCGTTTGCAAAGGTGATCCACTAGCCATTCTGGAAGCTATGAAAATGGAACATACATTGGCGGCCGCGCGCGACGGGGTTGTGTCCGAGGTTTGCGTCAAAGCCAATGATCAGGTCGAAGCTGGTGCATTTCTGGTGCGCCTTGAAGCAGAGGATGCTGACACATGATTATCCTTCATCACTGCCCTCAATCGCGATCAATGCGAACACTTTGGCTTTTGCATGAATTGGGTATTCCATTTGATGTGCGAACCTATCCTTTTGATAAAACGCTGCGCCGTCCTGAATTCCTGGAACTCAGTCCCGCAGGTCGTGTCCCTGCGTTGCAGATCGATGGCATTCAAATGTTTGAAACTGGTGCAATCACCCAGTACTTGTGTGAACACTATTCGCCAGATGGCTTGGGTCGCCCAGTTGGTCACAGTGACCGGGCGCATTGGTTGATTTGGGTGCATTTTGCGGAAACGATCAGTCAACATGTCGCCGCCCTGACACAGCAACATATTGCTTTGTATGAGGACGCGATGCGCAGTCCAATTGTGATGCGTCTGGAAGCTGCACGTATTGGGAAATGCTTTGATGCGCTGGAACGTCAGTTGGCGGATCGCAGCTTTCTTGTGGGGGATGCGTTTACTGCCGCGGATGTGAGCGTGGGGCAGGCCGTTGCGATGGCACAATTGTTCCGAACATTGGACGAATATCCTTGTTTGGCAGAATGGTTCGCCCGGATCAGTGCCCGCCCGGCATATCAAAAAAGCCTGCCCGCGCCCGGTGAAGAAATGTATTCCAAGCCGTTTTATCCTGCTTGGCCGACGGAGTAATTTGTGTGGCAGAGCGCGTTGAAATTTTCGAAGTTGGCCCTCGGGATGGGCTGCAGAACGAACCGGCAGAGATTTCGGTGGCGGACAAGGTGGCCTTGGTCAACCAACTGAGCCGGGCGGGATTTCGCAGGGTCGAATGCGCGTCGTTTGTGAGCCCAAAATGGGTGCCGCAAATGGCGGGCAGTGCCGAGGTTTTGGGGCAAATCCAACGCGTGAACACTGTACGATATACTGCGCTTACACCCAATATGCGCGGGTTCGAAGATGCCATGCTTGCGGGTGCGGATGAGGTGGCGGTTTTTGGGTCTGCCTCGGAAGGGTTTTCGAAAGCC
Source organism: Paracoccaceae bacterium (assembly GCA_039984715.1). Lineage (GTDB taxonomy): Bacteria > Pseudomonadota > Alphaproteobacteria > Rhodobacterales > Rhodobacteraceae > JABSSA01. The sequence continues at coordinate 326,060 of JBDWUA010000016.1, forward strand.
AACATAAACGCAAGTATTGCAGAAAGCTTGAAACGGTTTGCGCCGGTTGTGGCGGCGGCAAAGGACCAAAACATCCCAGTACGTGGGTACGTTTCTTGCGTTGTGGAATGTCCCTATGATGGGTCGGTTGCGCCTGAGGACACGGCGCACGTGGCCAAAGCCTTGTATGATATGGGGTGCCATGAAATTTCGTTGGGCGACACAATTGGACGCGGACGCCCAGATGCCGTGCGCGCAATGCTGATGGCGGTGATCGACGCGGTTCCTGTGGATAAATTGGCGGGACACTTTCATGATACGGGTGGCCATGCGCTGGGCAATATTGATGTGTCGTTGGACATGGGGCTTCGCGTGTTTGACGCCGCGGTGGGGGGGCTGGGCGGTTGTCCTTATGCACCGGGCGCTGCGGGCAATGTCGCAACAGAAGCCGTAGACGCCCATTTAAAAGAACGTGGGTTTGAAACGGGTCTTAATCCAACAGCGATTGAACAGGCAGCAATCATGGCACGCGCAATGCGCAACGCCTGAATTTGCAAACCCGACCTGATCACTTTGCAAAGTGGAGGCAGAGCAAAATGGACGTCTTTAAATTCGCCGAACGTTTGATGGTTATGAACGATGCGACATGGCGTCGACACGCAAATCCGTGGTCTGGATGGACGCGCATGTTGACCACGCTGCCGCTGTTATGCCTTGCGATCTGGAGCCGTGCTTGGATTGGGTCATGGGCATTCATGTTTGTCGGGTTGGCGTTATTCTGGATCTGGCTGAACCCTCGGGCATTTGCAGAACCCAAACGTTTCGACGCGTGGATGAGCAAGGGCGTATTGGGCGAACGAATATTCATTGAACACCGGGCGGAATTGCCCACACATCAAATCACCGCTGCCCGAGCCTTAAGTCTTTTGAGTGTGCCCGGAGCGTTGATTTTAATGTGGGGCCTGTATGTGATGTGGTGGGAAGGTGTGGTCTTTGGCGCCGTTCTGACCGCTTTACCCAAAGTTTGGTTTGTCGACAGGATGGTTTGGGTATTTGAGGATTGGCGTCGACTGGGGCGCAAAGTGCCGGGGATGAAAGATGACGAACTTTGAAACGATAATCGTTGATATGGACGACCGTGGTGTCGCCACACTGACGTTGAACCGGCCAGACAAGCATAATGCAATGTCGGGTTTGATGCTGACTGAATTAACGGACGCGGCGGGACAATTGGGGCAAAACCCAACGGTGCGCGTTGTGGTTCTGACGGGTGCGGGATCGTCGTTTTGCGCTGGTGGTGATCTGGGTTGGATGCAGGACCAGATGCGGGCGGATGCCAAAACCCGCGCACAAGAAGCGGGAAAACTGGCTTTCATGTTGCAGGCATTGAATACCATGCCCAAGCCATTGATCGGACGGTTACAAGGCAACGCGTTCGGCGGCGGGGTTGGGTTTGTCAGTGTGTGCGATGTTGCCATCGGAGTGACTGGGTTGAAAATGGGCCTGACGGAAGTGCGGCTTGGTTTGATCCCGGCGACAATTGGACCCTATGTCATTGCACGTATGGGAGAGGCGCGCGCGCGTCGCGTCTTTTTCTCGGGGCGATTGTTTTGTGCACAAGAGGCGGTGGATCTGGGCGTGTTGTCACGAATCGTGCAACCCGATCAGCTTGACGACGCAATCGAACAGGAAATCAGCCCATATCTTTCAGCCGCCCCAGGGGCTGTCGCAGAAGCCAAGGCGTTGGCGCGTTCATTGGGCCCTGTGATTGATAATGCGACGATCAGCATGACAATTGATGCATTGCGCGCGCGGTGGGAAACGGAAGAGGCGCAGGATGGCATCGCCGCGTTTTTTGCCAAAGAAGCTGCACCTTGGACGAAATAAGCCCACATCAATGGCGTCACTTAACATTTTTCAGCAGGAATCGATTTGCAATGGGTACGCCTATTTTCAACAGCGGCGGTAATATGCCGGAAAAGCAGGTTAAAATCACCGGATCGCGCCTGTCGCGCTTAACATTCGTTTAACAAGTTCGCCGTCATGGTGATTTTTGTGCCCCTGCGTCGATTTCGCCGGTACAATTTAATGAGATAAGCGGTCTCTGATTATTGACCCTTAACCTTCACACGCGTAGGAACGCTTGAAACGCAAACCACGTGTGCGCGCGGTCCCGCGCGAGAAAGGGAACCGAACGTGGAAGACATGCTGAGGGAATACCTCCCGATCCTCGTTTTTTTGGGTGTGGCCATCGGATTGGGCATTGTCCTGATTTTGGCGGCGATTGTGGTTGCTGTGCGCAATCCTGATCCAGAAAAAGTGTCGGCTTACGAATGCGGATTTAACGCATTTGATGATGCACGTATGAAATTCGATGTCCGGTTCTATCTGGTGTCGATTCTGTTCATCATTTTCGATTTGGAAATCGCCTTCTTGTTTCCGTGGGCTGTTGCCTTCGGCGATATCTCAATGGCCGGATTTTGGTCCATGATGGTATTCTTGGCGGTTCTGACGATTGGATTTGCGTACGAATGGAAAAAAGGGGCGCTTGAATGGCAATAGCCACCGGAGCAAACGTCGCGGGCATGGACCGTGACGTCGCCACGCAGGAGCTGAACCGCGAATTGCAGGACAAAGGGTTTCTGCTGACGTCGACAGAAGACATTATCAATTGGGCGCGGACGGGTTCGCTGCACTGGATGACCTTTGGTCTGGCGTGCTGTGCGGTCGAGATGATGCACACATCTATGCCGCGCTATGATCTTGAACGATTTGGAACCGCGCCACGGGCCAGCCCACGCCAATCTGATTTGATGATCGTTGCGGGCACGTTGACCAATAAAATGGCACCGGCCTTGCGCAAGGTTTATGACCAGATGCCCGAACCACGCTATGTGATTTCGATGGGGTCATGCGCCAATGGCGGCGGGTATTACCACTATTCCTATTCCGTCGTGCGCGGTTGTGACCGCATCGTACCTGTGGATGTTTATGTGCCCGGATGCCCACCAACAGCCGAAGCATTGCTGTACGGGATCATGGCGCTTCAGAAAAAGATCCGCCGGACCGGAACGATTGTACGCTAGGGGGCGATGATGACCGACGCATTGAAAGAACTTGGGACACATATTGAGCTCAAGCGACCCGATTGTGTGCTGGCTTGGGACATCACGCATGACGAGCTGAACATTGATGTGGCGCCTGCCAATATCGTTGATTTTGTCGAGTTCCTAAAGTCGGACGCCACTTGCGCGTTTTCTTCTTTGGTCGATATCACCGGTGTTGATTATCCGGGGCGCGCAAAACGCTTTGATGTCGTTTATCATTTTCTGTCGATGTATCAGAACCACCGCGTGCGCCTTCGGGTCAGCATTCGTGAAGAAGATGTGTTGCCGTCGATTGTAACGGTGCATGCATCAGCCAATTGGTTTGAACGCGAAATCTTTGACATGTTCGGGATTTTATTCTCGGGCCATCCGGATTTGCGCCGCATCCTGACGGATTATGGGTTCCGAGGATATCCGTTGCGCAAGGACTTTCCGACCACCGGATACACCGAAGTGCGATATGACGAAGCGCAAAAGCGGGTCGTGTATGAACCGGTTAATCTGGTGCAGGAATACCGCCAGTTTGATTTCATGTCCCCATGGGAAGGTGCGGAATACATCCTGCCAGGGGATGAGAAAAAAGAAGAGGCGGGATGACAGAGATGTTGATATGGCTCGCCATTGCGGCGCTTTCCATCATCCCCTTCTTCAAGATTCTCCCGCATTTTGGGATCAATCAATACTGGGCGTTCCTCAGCATTCTGCCGATTGGAACCATCGCCTTGTTGTGGTGGATCGCAGTCAAATTGCAAGACATGGAGCGTCGGTGATCAAATGATGCAAATTCTTTTGTTTATCCTGTTGGATCCAATTTGCGTTTTGGCGGCTGTATCGGCTGCCTTGTTTGGTCTGACGCGCATGTGCACGCGCAAGCATGACGTATGCCCGGTGCGGGTCTGCGACAAACTTCCAAGGAAAGGACCCGGACAATGATGGACGGATCAAAAGGGTTCGAAGACGCGCTGACTGGCGAACAGAAAATCCGAAACTTCAACATCAATTTCGGCCCACAGCACCCTGCTGCTCACGGGGTTTTGCGGTTGGTTCTGGAGCTGGACGGCGAAATTGTCGAACGGTGCGATCCGCATATTGGTTTGCTGCACCGTGGTACAGAAAAGCTGATGGAAAGCCGCACGTATCTGCAAAACCTGCCGTATTTCGACCGGTTGGATTACGTCGCGCCGATGAATCAGGAACATGCCTGGTGTCTTGCGATTGAAAAGCTATGTGGTGTCGAAGTGCCACGCCGTGCATCGTTGATCCGGGTTTTGTATTCGGAAATCGGACGCATCCTGAATCACCTGCTGAATGTGACCACGCAGGCGATGGATGTTGGCGCTTTGACGCCCCCACTTTGGGGCTTTGAAGAGCGCGAAAAACTGATGATCTTTTACGAACGGGCGTGTGGAGCGCGGTTGCATGCTGCGTATTTCCGTCCGGGCGGTGTGCATCAGGATTTGCCGCCTGATTTGATCGACGATATCGACACTTGGGCCGATGAATTTCCCAGTGCACTGAATGACATCGACGGGTTGCTGACTGAAAACCGGATTTTCAAGCAGCGCAATGCGGATATTTGTGTTGTGACTGAAGAAGACATCCTTGAGTGGGGATTTTCGGGTATCATGGTGCGCGGATCGGGGCTTGCTTGGGATTTGCGCCGCTCGCAACCTTATGAATGCTATGATGAATTTGATTTCCAAATTCCCGTTGGCAAAAATGGCGATTGTTATGATCGGTATTTGTGTCGCATGGCCGAAATGCGCGAAAGCCTGAAAATCATTAAGCAGGCGATTGTAAAGCTGCGCAATGAACCCGGGGATGTGTTGGCGCGCGGGAAACTGACCCCGCCATCACGCGGCGACATGAAAACGTCTATGGAAGCTCTGATCCACCACTTTAAGCTTTATACCGAAGGGTTCCATGTGCCCGAAGGTGAAGTGTATTGTGCGGTCGAGGCGCCCAAAGGTGAATTTGGTGTGTATCTTGTTGCGGATGGGTCAAACAAACCGTACCGCGCCAAGCTGCGCGCACCCGGTTTCCTGCATTTGCAAGCGATGGATTACTTGTCAAAAGGTCACCAATTGGCCGATGTGGCCGCCATCATCGGCACCATGGACGTGGTGTTCGGCGAGATTGATCGATGATTAGACTTGCAGGCCTTTTAACACTGACTTTTGCGATGCCAGTTTTTGCTGATGGTCATCAGCCGGATATTTCTGATTTAATCGCGGACTCAGTTGGGTATGTGAATATTCGCAAAGACGTTGTTATTCTGGAAGGGGATGAAATGGAAACTTTTATCTGTAAATTCGACGTTCCAGACGCAGCTTTTGAAGCTTACGCAAGCGGTGGTAATTTTGGTGGCCGTGATGTTGGCTATGTGTGCATCCCTATTAAGGAACTTGGAAACTAATGCTTCGCCGTCTCCATCCAGAACAACCCGATAGCTTTGCGTTTTCTCCTGCCAATCAGGCATGGGCCGAAGCGCAAATAACGAAGTATCCAGAAGGGCGTGAGGCATCGGCCATCATCCCGTTGCTGTGGCGCGCGCAGGAACAAGAAGGCTGGCTGACCCGCCCGGCGATTGAACTGATCGCTGATATGCTGAATTTGGCGTATATTCGGGCCTTAGAAGTGGCTTCATTCTACTTTATGTTTCAGCTTCAACCTGTTGGAAGTGTTGCGCATATTCAGGTTTGTGGAACGACATCCTGCATGATTTGCGGTGCCGAAGATCTTGTTGCTGTGTGCAAGGAAAAGATTGCGTCAAAGGCCCATCAATTGTCAGCGGACGGCAAGTTCAGCTGGGAAGAAGTCGAATGTCTTGGTGCCTGTGCCAATGCCCCGATGGCTCAGATCGGAAAAGACTATTTCGAAGACCTGACAGCGGCTCGTATGGGCGACATCATTGATGAACTGGCTGCCGGTAAAGTGCCAATGGCTGGTCCGCAAAATGGACGCTATGCTGCTGAACCCTTGAGCGGATTGACCAGTCTTCAGGATTTCGAAAGCGGTAAAACGGCGCATAATGCGTCGGTGCAACTGGCTGTGGATATCGGGGATACGGTCAAACGGATCGACGGAACAGAAGTGCCGCTGCTTGCCCCTTGGCAGGGGACTTCGGGCAAGGCGGGTTCCAAACCTGCGGCCAAAACCAAGAAACCCGCGGCCAAATCTAAGGCACCCGCGGAACCAAAAACGGCTGCTAAACCAAAGGCCGCGGCAAAACCTAAGGCGAAACCGGAACCTGTGGCAAAGGCCGCTGAAGGTGCGGGCACAAAGCCGAAAGTTATGAAGAAGGCCCGCAAAGGCGGTGCAGACGATCTGAAAATGATCAAAGGTGTCGGACCAAAACTTGAAGGCTTGTTGAATACACTTGGTTTCTATCATTTCGATCAGGTTGCGGCTTGGACGGCGGACGAAGTTTCTTGGGTTGATCAGAACCTTGAAGGCTTCAAAGGTCGAGTGCTTCGCGATGACTGGGTCGAACAGGCAAAAACCCTTTCGGGGGGAGGAACGACAGATTTTTCCCAACGCGCCAAAAAAGACGGTATCTATAAGTAGATGATGTCTAATTTTTTGGGAGGGGGATGATCATGAACGATACTGGAGAAAAAATGTCCTGTACGCGCGGCTGCTGGTTGGCGGCGTTGGTTGCAGGGATTCTGGCGGCGATCCTATTGATGGCGATTTGGGGGTGGGGATTCTTTTCTGGCCTTTTGATGGGCCTGATTATTTTCGCGATCGCTGGTTTTGTGTTGAATTGGCTGCTGTGTTCGCAGCAATTCGATACGGCTACATCTGGAATGCACGGAACGCATTCGGCATCAGATTCCGGAGCGTCATCATCCACAAGTTCAAGTGCCGCGCCCGCCGCGGCGGCAACAACTGCTGCTGCAACGACAGCGGCGGCGACGAGCGAACCGGTAGGTGAACCCGCCAAAGCGACAGAAGCACCGGTGGCAGACGCGCCTTCGGAACCGCTGATCAAGCCATCCAAAGCCTTGGAAGGTGAAGCCGAATTGGCTGAGCGTAAGGGCGATTGGAAGTACGAAGGTGCTGCGAAACCCGTGAAACCTGCGGCCAAACCGAAAACGGCGAAGCCAAAGGCGGCGAAACCAAAAGCGGCAAAGCCAAAGGCAGCAAAAGCCGCATCTGCGGATCCTACGCCAGATTTCGACAATGACGGTGTGTTTGAGGGCGAGAACGAAGGTCAAAAACCTGCGACTTTGAGTGGTCCCCGCGATGGAAAAGCCGATAATCTTAAGGAAATTAAGGGAATTGGTCCGAAATTGGAAAAGCTTTGTAATGTAATGGGCTTTTATCATTTTGATCAAATCGCAGCCTGGTCTGCGGCAGAAGTGGCATGGGTCAACGCAAACCTTGAAGGGTTCAAGGGACGCGTGAGCCGTGACAAATGGGTTGAACAGGCCAGTGTTCTGGCCGCGGGCGGAGAGACTGAATTCTCGAAGCGCGTAGAAGGAGGCGGCGTCTACTAGAGACGCTGTAGCGAGTATGGCAGAAAGCCAGGACAAATCTTCGAAGGCAGGACAGCGGCTTGCGCTGGTGATCGCCGGAACGGGTTTGGCTTGGGTTCTGGCAAATATGTTGGGTGCGCATTTCGGTTGGTCAAACCGGGTGCGTGCTCTTTTTGATCTGGTGGCCCTGGCAGCATTTGCTTGGGCCATCATCGTAGCCATCGGTATCTGGCGGAACCGCCAGGACAATTAAGGAAGACGCGCAATGCTCGCTGATCAGGACCGGATCTTTACCAACATTTACGGTATGCACGACCGCACGCTGAAGGGCGCGCAGGCGCGTGGCCATTGGGATGGAACGGACAAGCTCATCGAAAAAGGGCGGGATTGGATCGTTCAGGAAATGAAGGATTCCGGTCTGCGTGGACGCGGTGGGGCGGGCTTTCCGACCGGCTTGAAATGGTCGTTCATGCCAAAAGAAAGCGACGGGCGGCCGGCCTATCTGGTTGTGAATGCCGACGAATCGGAACCGGGCACCTGTAAAGACCGCGAAATCATGCGCCATGATCCACATACGTTGATCGAAGGGTGTCTGATTGCCAGTTTCGCGATGAATGCGCATGCCTGCTATATTTATATTCGTGGCGAATACATTCGCGAAAAAGAAGCGCTGCAAAATGCCATCGACGAAGCCTATGAGGCTGGATTTCTAGGAAAAAACGCTGCCGGGTCCGGTTGGGATTTTGACCTGTATCTGCATCATGGGGCAGGCGCGTATATCTGCGGTGAAGAAACGGCACTGCTGGAAAGCCTCGAGGGGCGCAAAGGCATGCCGCGTATGAAGCCGCCATTCCCGGCGGGTGCGGGCCTTTATGGATGTCCGACCACGGTGAATAATGTTGAATCCATTGCCGTTGTGCCAACAATTTTGCGCCGGGGCGGGTCATGGTTTTCCGGATTTGGCCGCCCAAATAACGCAGGTACCAAGCTGTTCGCGGTGTCGGGCCATGTGAACAACCCGTGCGTCGTGGAAGAAGAAATGTCGATCAGCTTTGAAGAACTGATTGAAAAACACTGCGGTGGAATCCGGGGCGGTTGGGACAATCTTCTGGCCGTTATTCCGGGCGGTTCGTCCGTGCCCTGTGTGCGCGGCGAAAAGATGAAAGACGCCATCATGGACTTTGATTATTTGCGGAATGATCTGCAATCAGGTCTGGGCACGGCGGCTGTGATCGTGATGGACAAGCAAACAGATATCGTCAAAGCAATCTGGCGCTTGTCCAAGTTTTACAAGCACGAAAGCTGTGGCCAATGTACACCGTGCCGCGAGGGCACTGGCTGGATGATGCGCGTGATGGAACGTCTTGTTCAGGGCGATGCGTCTGTGGAAGAAATCGACATGCTGTTTGACGTGACCAAACAGGTTGAAGGCCACACGATTTGCGCCTTGGGCGATGCCGCTGCGTGGCCGATCCAAGGTCTGATCCGCAATTTCCGCGATGTGATCGAGGACCGGATCAACGGATCGAAGATCGCCGCTGAGTGATGTGCGTAAGCCAACACAGTACACCGTGATTTTTGCGCTCGTATCAAATATGACCGGGTGTCTGACAGACGACTCGGTCATGTAACAGCCTTTGTATCTGGTTGACGATGAAGTCCAAGCAGAGGTTGAAGGGCAGGCCAATTGAGTGATGTTCAAACCTGTCGGTGGACTCCTTTGCTAAGAAGATGATCCAGCGCTGAGAATTTGCCGAAGGCCTGCCAATTGTTGATGTCGTGCGTTTGGATGGGCAACCGTTGCGCATGGAACATGATGCGTCAGCTCGCGCTAGGTCAACGCGAGCGTGCGATCAAAACGCTAACTGGAAGCTAAGCAAGTTCACTTGCAACGGTGCCCATTTTGCCAGTCACCGTCTCATCCGCTGAACTGCCAACAGCAAAGGCAATTCCTTTTTGACTGACGGAGTTTGGATCTATTTCGTTCTATGCTAATAAGCGACTTTGAAATATTCAGTTACTGATCAAATTTATGAGGTCCCTTGTATGAAAACTGTGTGTGCCACTTTGGTTGCCACATTTCTGTTAGGTCACAGTGCCGTGGCAGAGCAGGAGTTCACCGCAACCCAACAGGCGATGTGGGGCTTGCAATGGGCCGAGTCTTTGACTCAGAGCTGTTCAAAGAACGTCCAATGGATTGAAACAACGGCAGGCCAAATGAACGTGCGACTTGGACACAAGGTGTTGCGTAGTGAAGGTCACAAGAACGGTGCGTTGGCCAAAGCGCGGCGTACGCCGGGGGCAGGTCCTTACGTTCAGTTTGATGCGTGGCTGAAAGACGAAGGTTTTCAAACGAACTCGAAAAATGCCAGACAGTTTCAATGCGAATACGCCAAAAAAATTGCAGGAACCAATCATCCGATAGGTCGATTTCTCGTGCGTAAATGATGTCTCAAAGCATCGAAAATGAAGGAAAATTGATGAAAACCTATTTCGGCTTTTTGGCTTTGGCTGTGGTTGCGACAGGCTGCTCAAGCGGGCTGCCACCTGCGGCGCGTGATTTTGATGATCCGGCAGTTGTTCGGTTGTTCGCGCAACCGATCCCTGAATATTATGCCAATCTACGGCTCGCTCAGAGAATCGCGGCAAGTTGTGATCGGTATCGTTTTGATCAAAGTCTTGATTTGGACATCAGCGAACAACGCCAAAAAGAGGGACGTGGATCGGTCGCGGCACTCCGGCACCGAAGCTCGATTGATGCGATGACCGATATTCGCACACGCGAATTTCGCGCAAAATACGGTGTGGCACCGGGCGAAGGTGACGTATGCGGCGCGGCGGATCAGGAAGTTGCCCAGAACACAGCTTTGTCGGCCGTTCTTGTTCCCGAATCTTGATCTTGGTTACTGATTAATTGTTGGATAGACACGGCCAGCATGTTGCGTGTTTTGGCACCGGCGAAAAGAACGATCAGGCGCGAAAACTGAAACTGGATCGTCTTTGGTGCGTTTGGAACGGGTTTTTCTGAACGGCTGAACAGGTGATCCTTCCCAAAAGATTGTAACCCAGTGAACCACCTAGCCGAATTTAATATTGGCGTTCTGAAATACGACTGGAACGACCCGCGCCTTGCGGATTTCCAGAACAATCTAGATCGCGTGTATCAGATTGCCGAACGGTCTGCGGGGTACGTTTGGCATTTGGATCCGGCACAAATGGAAACCGCACAATTGGATGTGAATGGCGCGATTGGGGGAAATCCACGGGCTGCGTCAACATTGTCGGTTTGGGAAGATGCAAAAAGTTTGCAGGATTTTACCTATAATACTGTTCACAAACATTTTTATGATCGAAAATCAGAATGGTATGATCCAGCGGACCAATTATGGACCGGTCATCGTTTGGTGATGTGGTGGGTTCCGGAAGGGCATCGCCCAACCGTTGACGACGCAATGGCGCGGTTGCGAATGCTGGAACAAATTGGCCAGACCGAGTTGGCATTTTCGTGGGATTACCTTGCCAACGACGGGTGAAAACGCTTGTTCTGCAAAGAGTCTGAATAGGATCGTGCGTTAAGGCTTTTTCATGGATGTGACCGATTGTGGCGGGTAGGGGCCTTTGTCGTGATTCTCGTTAAGCGTGTTCTTTTGCCGGGAAATGTTTGTCGGTTTGCAAACAGGGTCACTTTGGCGTAGCCATAACATCGAAATAACGCTGCTATGAAGAAGACCAAAGTAAGCCTATGACCCAGTCTGTTGCTGTCTCCGAAAAATCCGTTGATCTGCGCCGTTTTCTTTTGATGGGGCTATTGATGATCTCTACATTGGTTTTGGTTGCGTGCGGTCGCAAAGAACCGGTGCAGTTTGATGAACAGGTGTTCCGGGCCAAGCTGTCAAAGGTCGATCGAAAGTTGATCGAATTTTCAGTAGAAGTTTCGCCAGTTTCATCAAGTTTTGAAGGCGCTTTGGAAGCTGGGCGTCACGAAGCGACGCGCCATTGCATCGAGAACTTTGGAACGTCGGATATTGATTGGGAAACAGGTCCTGACGACGATCCAGAAACGCTGTCTGTCGTTAAAGATACCTTAAGTTTTAAGGGCTCGTGCCGTTTCTGATCCTCTCTTGTGATCACAACGTTGAAAAAGGCGACAATTTGCGCGCTCGTGACTTGCGCAAACGCTTGTTATTGCATAGCAGGAAGACGCTTTCTCATGTGTGTCACGAGACGCACTGAAGGAGAAGCGAGATGCGCACACTGACCATGGCTATGATCCTTTCTTTCGTTGCCGGAAGCGTTCCGGCTCAACCTCCTCTTAGGGAGGTTCGTGAGATTGATGGTGCATTGCTGGCAATTGGATTGGCTGATGAGATTCGGAATCAATGCCCGGACATTTCGGGGCGGACGTTCAAAGGGTATCGGTTTATCTTGCGTTTGCGCGATCGAGCGCGCGAACTTGGATATTCGGATGCGCAAATTGATGCGTATCGGAAATCAGATGTTGAGAAATCTCGACTTAAAGCTGAAGGCACGGCCTATGTCCGTGCGCAGGGCGTTGATATGAGTGTTCCTGCAGAATGGTGTAAACTCGGCAAGTCCGAGATCGAAAAGAAAAGCCAGATTGGCGCATTACTGAGGGTGAATTGACGCATGAGCGACCTTCGCAAGATCGTTATCGACGGACAAGAAGTCGAAGTTGATGGGGCAATGACCCTGATTCAAGCCTGTGAAGAGGCCGGGGTCGAAGTTCCCAGATTCTGTTACCATGAACGTTTGTCGATTGCGGGCAACTGCCGGATGTGTCTGGTCGAAGTTGTTGGGGGGCCGCCAAAGCCCGCTGCGTCATGTGCGATGCAGGTCCGTGATCTGCGTCCCGGCCCAGAGGGGCAGGCGCCGGAGGTTAAGACGAATTCGCCGATGGTCAAGAAGGCCCGCGAAGGGGTGATGGAATTTCTGTTGATCAACCATCCGCTGGATTGCCCGATTTGCGATCAGGGTGGGGAATGCGATCTGCAAGATCAGGCGATGGCTTACGGCGTGGATTTTTCACGCTTCCGCGAAGCCAAGCGCGCTGTTGATGATCTGGATCTGGGGCCATTGGTCGAAACCCATATGACGCGTTGTATCTCGTGCACGCGATGTGTCCGGTTCACAACCGAAGTCGCCGGTATCACGCAGATGGGGCAAACGGGTCGGGGTGAAGACGCGGAAATCACGTCGTACCTTGGCGAAACTTTGAATTCGAATTTGCAGGGCAACATCATTGATTTGTGTCCCGTCGGCGCTTTGGTTTCTAAACCTTATGCATTCACGGCACGCCCGTGGGAGCTGACCAAAACTGAATCCATTGATGTCATGGACGCGCTTGGGTCAGCGATCCGTGTTGATACAAAAGGTCGCGAAGTGATGCGGTTCTTGCCGTTGAACAATGATGGCGTGAATGAAGAGTGGATTTCAGACAAAACACGCTTTGTCTGGGACGGATTGCGCCGTCAGCGTCTGGATAAACCATATGTCCGTGATAACGGTAAACTGCGCCCGGCCACATGGTCCGAAGCGCTTGGTAAAGTTGCCGATGCCGTCAAGGGCGCGAAAAATCTGGCCGGACTGGTCGGTGATCTCGTTCCTGTTGAAGCCGCTTTTGCGCTTAAGCAGCTGATCGAAGGGCAGGGCGGCGTTGTCGAATGCCGCACCGATGGTGCCAAGCTGCCGTCTAATAACCGCTCGGCCTATGTCGGGACGGCAAAGATCGAAGACATCGATACTGCCGAAGCGATTATGTTGATTGGATCGAACCCGCGTGACGAAGCACCGGTTTTGAATGCCCGTCTGCGCAAAGCGTGGTCGCGAGGGGCCATAGTGGGCGTGATCGGTCCTGCGGTCGATTTGACGTTTGCATATAATCATATCGGCACGGGTGCTGATTCACTTACCGAATTGCTGGGCCGTGATCATTCAGACGTCGCGGAAAAGCCGTCACTGATCATTGTTGGTCAAGGCGCGCTGCAACGTGCGGATGGTGATGCGGTTTTGAAAGCCGCGATGGAGCTTGCTGCATCGACAAAATCCGGGTTCATGGTGTTGCACACCGCCGCCGGGCGCGTTGGTGCTATGGATGTTGGCGCGACCAATCCGGATGCAATGAACGCAGTCCAGAACGCAGATGTGATTTACAATCTTGGTGCAGACGAAGTCGAAATCGCAGACGGCGCGTTTGTGATTTATCAAGGCAGCCATGGTGATCGCGGGGCGCATCGCGCCGATGTGATTCTGCCGGGTGCGGCTTATACCGAAGAAAACGCTTTGTTTGTGAATACTGAAGGCCGTCCACAATTGGCGCATCGCGCAGGGTTTGCACCCGGTGAAGCCAAAGAAAACTGGGCAATTTTACGGGCTTTGTCCGCGGAAATTGATGCCCAACAGGCATGGGACAGCATCGCGCAATTGCGTCAGGCGATTGTTTCGGAACATCCGCACCTGAAAAACGTGGATCAAGTTGTTGAAAACGAATGGGAACTGCCCAAGGCTGGAAAACTGGCCAAGGGTGATTTCACGACCGCGACGAAAGATTTTTATCTGACGAACCCGGTCGCACGTGCCAGCGAATTGATGGCAGATTTGTCCGCTCAGGCCAAAGAGCGCGCAACAAAGGCAATGGCGGCTGAATGAGAGCACTTGCGCTCATAATGCCACTGACGGCCTGTTCCGCGCCAGAAATCACGGCCGAGCAGTTGATTCCGGACTATCGTGGAATCGAAACGATGCTGATTGCAGACGATCTGGTTAATTTTCAGGTCGAAATGACAAATGCGCTTTCCTTGAGTGACGTTGAGGATTACGCGCGATGTGCAGCTGCGGGTTACACGTTAATCAGGGGTTGGGGTTTTGCGCGGCATGTACGAACAGGTGTCGAGCAGAACAATAATGTCTGGACTGCAGATGCTTATTACACGATCTCTGAGGGATTGCCCCGCGGGATCAAGACAATCGACGCAGAGGTCGTAGCGGCGGCTTGTGCCGAGCGCGGAATACCGACCGTATGAGGGACCATGGCTGACTTTTTCTCAACGCCGGGCGGCATCGCCCTGATCATTCTGGCCCAAGTTTTGGCTATGGTGGCCTTTGTGATGATATCACTTTTGTTCCTTGTCTACGGGGATCGAAAGATTTGGGCAGCGGTGCAAATGCGCCGTGGTCCAAATGTGGTTGGTGTGTTTGGCTTGCTGCAAACGGTCGCCGACGCGGTGAAATACATCGTGAAAGAGGTTGTTATCCCTGCGGGCGCTGACAAAACCGTTTTCATGCTGGCCCCTTTGACCAGCTTTGTTCTGGCGATGGTGGCTTGGGCGGTTATTCCGTTCAACGACACATGGGTTGTCAGCAACCTCAACGTCGCCGTTCTGTTCGTGTTCGCGGTGTCTTCGCTTGAGGTGTACGGCGTTATCATGGGCGGATGGGCATCCAATTCGAAATACCCGTTTCTGGGATCGTTGCGGTCCGCTGCGCAGATGATTTCCTATGAAGTCTCAATTGGCTTGATCATTGTCGGCGTTATCTTGTCCACAAATTCCATGAATTTCGGGGATATTGTACGCGCACAGGATGGGGGGGCTGGCCTGTTTTCATGGTACTGGCTGCCGCATTTCCCGATGGTCTTCTTGTTCTTTATCTCAGCCCTGGCTGAAACCAACCGTCCCCCGTTTGATCTGCCCGAAGCGGAATCAGAACTGGTGGCGGGTTATCAGGTTGAATATTCTTCGACACCATTCCTGTTGTTCATGGCGGGTGAATACATCGCGATCTTCTTGATGTGCGCGCTGATTACGTTGCTGTTCTTTGGCGGCTGGTTGTCACCAATTCCGGGCCTGCCAGATGGCGCGTTGTGGATGGTGGCAAAGATGGGGTTCTTCTTCTTCTTGTTTGCGATGGTGAAGGCAATCACACCCCGTTACCGCTATGACCAATTGATGCGTATCGGTTGGAAAGTGTTCTTGCCGTTCTCGTTGGCTTGGGTCGTGTTTGTTGCGTTCGCTGCCAAATTCGGTTGGTTCTGGGGCGTCTACGCTCGTTGGGCCGTAGGAGGATAATGTGGGATTAGCCAAAGCCATATCTGACGCAAGAAGCCGAGAATTGTCAGATCTTGCCGCCTATGTTGCGAGCGAGATCGAGATGGAAGGCGTGAATGTCGGTGAAGGTGAACATACCGACATCGCACCAGAGGCGATCACCGCAGCCATCAAAGCGTGGGCATACATGCAACAAAACACAGCCGACGGGGACGTCTGAATTATGACCCAGATCGACTATAATCGCGCCGCAAAATACTTCCTGTTGCAGGATTTTTGGAACGGTATGAAATTGGGCCTTAAGTACTTTTTTGCACCCAAGGCCACGCTGAACTATCCGCATGAAAAAGGCCCGCTGTCACCGCGGTTTCGCGGGGAACACGCATTGCGGCGCTATCCCAGTGGGGAAGAACGCTGTATCGCATGCAAGCTGTGCGAAGCGGTTTGCCCGGCGCAAGCGATCACCATCGATGCGGAACCCCGCGATGATGGATCACGCCGCACGACGCGTTACGACATCGACATGACCAAATGCATCTATTGCGGTTTTTGTCAGGAAGCGTGTCCCGTGGATGCCATCGTTGAGGGCCCAAATTTCGAATTCGCGACGGAAACCCGAGAAGAGCTTTACTACGACAAGGACAAGTTGCTGGCCAATGGCGACCGTTGGGAAGCTGAAATTGCGCGCAATCTCGAAACAGACGCACCGTACAGGTAACGACAATGGGCGCATGGGGCATAGGCATTTTTGAAAACGACGACGCAATGGACTGGTTGCTTGAGTTCGCTCAGGTGGGGGCTGTGGCCATTGCAGGTGCGATGACTGACGTGCGCGACAGTGCGCAGAACGGATATATCGAAGTGGATGCGGGATCCCGGCTTTTGGCGGCGTGTGACATCACAGCAGCCGCTCGAGGATATCCGTCGTCCCCCAAGCCAGATTTTACTGGAGCCGTAGACGTCGAGGGGTTTTGGACCTTTGTCGAAGACCGCTTGGGCCTTGAACCAGAGGATGCAATAGCATGTTCTGATGCGATCAGTCTTGTCACAGATGACCCTTCTCAATCAGAGCTAATGGGGCTTTGGGGAGACGGTGGCGAAGCGAGTTTAAAGCCGTTTTTGGCAACAGTGGATGATCTTCAAAAGCGTTTGGCGGAGGCGAGCAAATGAACGATGCCAAGAACCCCTTTGCCGCAATGATGGAGCAAGTGCAGGAAATGGCGAAATCCTTTCCGCAAATGAACGCGTTTGATCCCAAAGCGATGGAGGCCATGTGGCCGACCATGCCCAAGGACGCAATGGAAGCCATGTTTGGCAACGCTTTCAATGAAAACGGGCTGGACGCCAAAACGCGTTTGCTGATCACGTTGGCAGGATTGACCATGCAAGGGGCGCAAAACCCGTCCGCGATGCGTCAAACGGTCAAACATGCGCGCGAAGCTGGGGCGCATGATCAACAAATACTCGAAACACTGGGGATGATGAGCCTATTTGCTGGCGTCCCTGCCATGACCCGCGCGATGGAAATTGCGCGCGACGTTATGGGTGACGATGAAACAGGGGACGACGCATGACGGTCTTTGCCTTCTATCTTTTCGCAATCAGTGTGATTGCCGGGGGTCTATTAACAGTGATCAGCCGCAATCCGGTGCATTCGGTGCTGTGGTTGATCTTGTCGTTTCTGTCTGCGGCGGGGCTGTTTGTTCTGTTGGGGGCCGAATTCGTCGCGATGTTGCTGATCATTGTCTATGTCGGCGCTGTCGCGGTTCTGTTCCTATTCGTGGTCATGATGCTGGATGTGGATTTTGCGGAACTAAAAGCGGAAATGGCACGTTACATGCCACTGGCCTTGCTGATCGGTGTTGTGATCTTGATGCAATTCGCGCTGGCATTTGGTGCTTGGGAAAGCAACGCAGCAGCAGATAGTTTGCGTTTGCAGGCCACGCCGCTGGATGAACACAACACGCGGGCGCTTGGGCTGATCCTCTATGATCAGTATTTCCTGTTGTTCCAATTGGCTGGTCTGATCCTTTTGGTCGCCATGATCGGTGCAATCGTTTTGACATTGCGTCATCGATCGGACGTGAAACGTCAGGATGTTCTGGCTCAAATGTACCGCGATCCCGCCACGGCAATGGAATTGAAGGACGTCAAACCGGGGCAGGGTCTTTGATTGGACGCGCGATCATAGGGCTCGTGTGCATGACAGCGGTTTGGTCAGCGTTCGCTGGACAACAACCGTTGGTCGGGCATCCGAATGGTCCGGGCTACGTCGGGCCGGCGCTCTATGGCGTCCTTTCGGTCCCTCAGAAAATACATACGGATGGTGGGGTGGTTTTCTACTGAAATGAAACATTCCGTTCTGCATATCACCACCTTGACGCTGATCCTCGGTGCATTTGAAGCCAACGCAATTGCATTGGCTGATTGCACGCGCACGACGCATGTTTCGCATGGTGGTGAAGCGGACCACTCGGATCTAGGTGATGGGCGTGTGATGTGGCGCAATTGGTGGTCTCAGGAAGGGACCGCAACCAATTACAGCATCGTTGATTGCGCACCCGGTGCGGCATTGATGTTTCGCACAGCCGAAGAACGAATGAACACGCGATTGCCATTTGAACGCACGAACAAAGCGTTGAAGGTCGTTGAACGCCATGAAACGGGCGCGCGCGCTTTTGCGACTTTCGAGCGTATCGCGACAGACCTGAAGAGCATTGCAAGAGATATCGAAATTAAAACGTTGGATGCTGAGCCGTGTGCCTGCGCTGCGTTGTACCCGGACAGCCGGGGAAACAAGACAGAGTTCAAGCTTCGGGGATGACCCGAACGCCAGAATAGGAAAGACCGATGATCGGACTAGAACACTACCTTATTGTTGCGGCGACGCTGTTCGTCATCGGCATTTTTGGGCTTTTTCTGAATCGCAAGAATGTCATCATCCTTTTGATGTCGATTGAATTGATGTTGCTGGCGGTGAATATCAACCTTGTGGCGTTCTCAAGCTTTCTGGGGGATCTGGTTGGACAGGTGTTCACGCTGTTTGTTCTGACGGTCGCCGCCGCTGAGGCTGCGATCGGTCTGGCCATTCTGGTCTGTTTCTTCCGAAACCGCGGCACAATCGCCGTGGAAGATGTCAACGTGATGAAGGGGTAACGTCACATGGAAACCACCATTCTCTTTGCCCCTTTGGTTGGCGCGATCTTATGCGGCTTCGGCTGGCGTTTGTTTGGCGAAACGGCTGCGCAATGGATTGCGACAGGGCTCTTGTTCTTGTCTGCTCTTTTGTCGTGGGTCGTCTTCCTAAGCTTTGACGGCGTCACAGAACAAATTCAAATCTTGCGCTTTATCGAAAGCGGCAGCCTTAGCACGGATTGGTCCATTCGGTTGGATCGACTGACGGCCATCATGCTGATCGTGATCACGACGGTGTCCAGCCTCGTGCATCTTTATTCGTTTGGTTACATGGAAGGCGATCCGCAATGGCGCGAAGGCGAAAGCTATAAGCCGCGTTTCTTTGCGTATTTGTCGTTCTTTACATTCGCGATGCTGATGTTGGTTACGTCTGACAATTTGGTTCAGATGTTCTTTGGCTGGGAAGGTGTGGGCGTTGCGTCCTATTTGTTGATTGGGTTTTACTATCGCAAACCATCGGCCAATGCGGCGGCGATCAAGGCGTTTGTGGTTAACCGCGTGGGTGACTTTGGATTTGCCTTGGGCATTTTCGCGTTGTTCATGTTGACGGATTCGATCCGCTTTGACGATGTATTTGCGGCAGCACCTGAACTGGCGGAAACGCAATTGTCGTTCTTGTGGACAGAATGGAATGCCGCCGAGGTTGTCGCATTCCTGCTGTTTATCGGGGCGATGGGGAAGTCGGCTCAGTTGATCCTGCACACATGGTTGCCAGACGCGATGGAAGGCCCGACACCTGTGTCGGCACTTATCCACGCAGCGACCATGGTGACAGCGGGTGTATTCCTTGTGTGCCGGATGTCTCCGATCATGGAATTTGCGCCGATGGCCACAGGGTTCATCACGGCGATTGGTGCGGCAACGGCCTTTTTCGCGGCGACCGTTGGCCTTGTGCAAACGGACATCAAACGCGTGATTGCATATTCGACCTGTTCTCAGCTGGGCTATATGTTCGTTGCGGCCGGTGTTGGAATGTATTCGGCGGCGATGTTCCATTTGTTCACGCACGCATTCTTCAAAGCGATGCTGTTCCTTGGGGCAGGGTCGGTCATCCACGCGATGCATCATGAACAAGACATGATGAACTATGGTGGATTGCGCAAAAAGATACCCTACACATTTGCTGCGATGATGATTGGCACGCTGGCCATCACTGGTGTTGGCATTCCACTGACGCATATTGGGTTCGCGGGCTTCCTGTCTAAGGATGCGATTATCGAAAGCGCGTATGCAGGCGGAACTGGCTTTGCGTTCTGGTCCTTGGTGATTGCCGCCCTGATGACGAGCTTTTATTCATGGCGCTTGATCTTCCTGACGTTCTTTGGTGAGGCGCGTGGCGACAAGCATACACATGAGCATGCGCATGAAAGCCCGATGACAATGCTGATCCCCCTGGGCGTGTTGGCTTTGGGCGCGATCTTTGCCGGGATGATCTGGTTTAATTCCTTCTTTGGTCACACGGACAAGGTCGCCAAGTTCTATGGCATTCCTTATGCCGAGGCGGGTGCGCATCACGATGGCGCTGCGGACAGCCATGCAGATGACGATCATGCAGACGACGGTCATGGCGATGATGCAGCCAAAGACGGTGAACATCACTATGCGTTTGCGGGTGAACCGGGTGACGGTGCGATCTATATGGGGCCGGACAATACGGTTCTGGACGACGCGCATGCAGTTCCGGCCTGGGTCAAGCTTTCCCCATTCGTGGCGATGCTAATTGGCCTGATCACGGCGTATGTTTTCTATATCGTCAATCCAGAGCTGCCCAAGCGTTTGGCGGAAAACCAACGCCCGCTGTATCTGTTCTTTAAGAACAAGTGGTACTTTGACGAATTGTACAATTTTGTCTTTGTCAAACCAGCCCTTTGGATTGGACGACAGTTATGGAAGAAGGGGGATGGCAATGTCATTGACGGAACCATCAACGGTGTATCGATGGGTATTGTGCCCTTCGTGACACGCCTCGCTGGCAAGGCCCAATCGGGTTATATCTTTACCTATGCGTTTGCCATGGTTATCGGGATCGCGATCTTGGTCACATGGATGAGTCTTAGCGGAGGCGCCCACTAATGCTAAATAACCTCCTCTCATTTGTGACATTCACGCCCGCACTGGCCGCCATCATCATGGCGCTGTTCTTGCGCGGCGATGACGAAGCTGCACAACGCAACAGCAAATGGCTGGCGTTGTTCGCGACATCTATGACCTTTCTTGTGTCACTGTTCATTCTCGCTGGATTCGACAATCAGGACACCGGGTTCCAATTCGTTGAAGAAAGCGATTGGATCATGGGGCTGACCTACAAAATGGGTGTCGATGGCATTTCGATCCTATTTGTGTTGCTGACAACTTTCATGATGCCGTTGGTCATTATCGCAAGTTGGAACGTCACGACGCGGCTTAAGGAATATATGATCGCGTTCTTGCTTTTGGAGACGCTCATGCTGGGCGTCTTTATGGCGCTGGATTTGATGCTGTTCTATCTGTTCTTCGAGGCGGGGCTGATCCCAATGTTCCTGATCATTGGGATTTGGGGCGGGGCGAACCGCATCTATGCCAGCTTCAAATTCTTCCTTTATACGTTCCTTGGATCGGTTCTGATGCTGGTTGCCATGGTCGGTATGTATGTCGATGCAGGCACATCTGATATTGAACAATTGTTGCTGCATAACTTTGGGTCCGAAACCCTCAGCGTGATGGGCATTCAGGTTGTCGGTGGATTGCAAACGTTGATGTTTATCGCGTTCTTTGCAAGTTTTGCGGTGAAGATGCCAATGTGGCCAGTACACACGTGGCTTCCGGATGCGCACGTTCAGGCTCCGACCGCTGGATCGGTTGTGCTTGCCGCGATCTTGTTGAAGATGGGCGGTTACGGGTTCTTGCGCTTCTCGATCCCGATGTTCCCAATCGGGTCCGAGGTCATGACACCTTTAGTTCTGTGGATGTCGGCCATTGCGATTGTCTATACGTCGCTTGTGGCATTGGTTCAGGAAGACATGAAAAAGCTGATCGCCTATTCGTCTGTCGCCCATATGGGGTTTGTGACGATGGGGATTTTTGCGGCGAACCAGCAGGGCATTGATGGCGCTATTTTCCAAATGATCAGCCACGGGTTTATTTCCGCAGCGTTGTTCCTGTGCGTTGGCGTGATCTATGATCGGATGCATACACGTGACATCGAAGCATATGGCGGGTTGGTTAATCGCATGCCGGCTTACGCATTGATCTTTATGTTGTTCACCATGGCCAATGTTGGCTTGCCCGGAACATCCGGATTTGTCGGTGAATTCCTGACATTGATGGCGGTTTTCCAAGTGAACACATGGGTCGCGTTTGTGGCGACATCAGGTGTCATCTTCTCGGCGTGCTATGCGCTGTGGCTGTATCGTCGGGTTGTATTTGGCGATCTGATTAAGGAAAGCCTGAAATCCATTACCGATATGACACGTCGCGAAAAGGCGATATTTGCGCCACTGGTTGTGATGACTCTTCTTTTGGGCATCTATCCTGCGTTGGCCTTGGACATCATTGGGCCGTCTACGGCGGCCTTAGTTGAAGATTACCAGACAGCCTTGTCTGCGGCAGAGTCCGCGACACAGCTGGCATCGAAATAAGGAGGCGCGGGATACATGAGCGCAGATCTCTCTCTCATCCTGCCGGAAATTTTGCTTTCCTGCTTTGCCATGCTGGGCCTTGTCAGCGCGGTCTACACATCTAAGGACGGGCTTGCGTCAACATTGCTTTGGGCGACGGTCGCAATGTTCGTCGCTTTGGCGATATGGATCGGCACAACCGGCGAGGGCGAGAATGCGGCCTTTGGCGGTATGTTCCTGGACGATGCGTTTTCACGCTTTGCCAAAGTGGTCATCTTGATTTCCGCCGCAGCGGTGCTGCTGATGAGCGAAAGCTATATGTCGCGACGCGGATTGTTGAAGTTTGAATATCCGATGCTGGTCGCACTGGCTGTTGTCGGGATGATGATGATGGTCAGCGCGGGCGATCTGATGTCGCTTTATATGGGATTGGAATTGCAATCCTTGGCGCTCTATGTGGTCGCAGCATTGCGTCGCGACAGCGTCAAATCAACAGAAGCGGGCCTGAAATACTTTGTTCTGGGGGCTTTGTCCTCGGGTTTGCTGCTTTATGGCGCGTCGCTTGTTTATGGTTACGCGGGAACAACATTGTTCAGCGGGATCATTCAGACGGCACAACATGGCGAAGTTTCACTTGGGCTGCTGTTTGGTCTGGTGTTCTTGACCTCAGGGTTTGCGTTCAAAGTGTCCGCCGTCCCATTCCACATGTGGACTCCGGATGTGTATGAAGGATCGCCCACACCCGTGACGGCCTTTTTTGCGACTGCTCCAAAGGTGGCCGCGATGGGGTTGTTTGCCCGTGTGATGCATGACGCCTTTGGCGGCGCTGTGAAAGACTGGCAACAGATCATTGCATTGCTGTCTGTGTGTTCAATGTTCCTTGGGGCATTTGCCGCTATTGGGCAGACGAATATCAAACGTCTGATGGCGTTTTCGTCCATCGCACATATGGGATATGCTCTGATGGGGTTGGCCGCTGGAACAGCCTTGGGCGTTCAGGCGATGCTGGTCTATATGGCGATCTATGTGACGATGAATGTCGGAACATTTGCATTCATTCTGATGATGGAAAAAGATGGCCAGCCCGTCGTCGATATTTCGTCTTTGCATCAATACAGCAAGACCGAACCGGCAAAAGCGTTTGCGATGGGGGCATTGATGTTCTCGCTGGCAGGCGTACCGCCGATGCTGGGCTTCTTTGGCAAACTTTATGTTTTGCAAGCGGCATATGATGCGGGCTTGGTTTGGCTGGCTGTTCTGGGTGTGATCGCGTCGGTGATTGGTGCGTATTACTATCTGCGCATCGTGTTCTTCATGTATTTCGGAGATGAAAGTGAAGACGCGCTGAACGGTGGTAAGAACCCGGTTCTGTCCCTGATGCTTGGGGCGTCGGTTGCAATCATCCTGCTGGCGGTTTTACCGATCTTCAATATGTTTGGTGTGGATGCAGCGGCCGCGGCTGCCGCAGAAGTGCTCGTACGCTGAAACGGCGATGCCGTTGCTCTGTCTAAGATGTAGGATCAGATGAACGGCGCAACGTGGCCAGAAGGGTATGGATGGCGCGTTCTTGCATCTGTTGATTCGACGCTGGACGAGGCGCGGCGCTTAGCGCCCGAGCTTGCCGGACCGGAATGGATACTTGCCTTGGAACAAACTGCGGCGCGTGGGCGACGTGGGCGCGCTTGGGCCAGTTTGGACGGGAACTTTGCTGCAACGTTGGTTTTGCCGCTTTCTGAAACACCGGCACATGCGGCATTACGATCCTTTGTTACGTCCTTGGCGCTGCGCGAGGCGCTCGTCAGTTTAAGCGGGCGGGATGACGCCTTTAAACTTAAGTGGCCCAATGACGTGTTGCTGCATGGCCAAAAAGTTGCGGGCATTTTGTTGGAGAGCATTGGACAAGGCAATCAAATCAGTCATTTATCGATTGGGATCGGCGTCAACCTTGCACATGCACCATCCCTAGAAACACTGGAACCACGCGCCTTGCAACCAGCGGCTTTGCGCCCGGCACTTGGGATTGAAGCGACCCCAGAGGTGTTCTTGAACACACTGGCGCAATCTTATGCGCGGCTTGAGAGCCAATTCCAAACTTTTGGATTCGGCCCGATCCGGCAGGCTTGGCTGGCTCATGCGGCCCGATTGGGTGAGGCGGTTGTGGCAAGAACGTCACGTGAAGAGACCCAAGGCACCTTTGTGGATGTGGACGACACGGGTCAACTTGTTCTAGAGACCTCCAAAGGCCGCGCGACCATTCCAGCGGCGGATGTCTATTTCTGAAGGCTTGTCATGCTTCTGGCCATTGACTGCGGCAACACAAATACTGTTTTTTCGATTTGGGACGGCACGTCTTTTATCAGCATGTGGCGGACGTCCACTGAACATCAGCGCACGGCGGATCAATATTACGTCTGGCTGTCATCGCTGATGGGTTTCCAAAAGATGGATGTCGATATCACTGACGTCATAATCTCGTCGACGGTGCCACGTGTTGTATTCAATTTGCGTGTTCTGTGTGATCGATACTTTAACACCCGACCATTGGTCGTGGGAAAACCGGACTGCCTGTTGCCAAAACTGCCGCGTGTTGATGAGGGCACTCAGGTTGGACCGGATCGGCTGGTCAATGCCGCCGGTGCGTTTGATCGTCATGGCGGTGACGTGGTTGTTGTGGATTTCGGAACGGCGACAACCTTTGATGTCGTGGCCCATGATGGCGCTTATATTGGCGGTGTGATTTCGCCCGGTGTGAACCTGTCATTGGAAGCACTGCACCAAGCGGCGGCGGCCTTGCCTCATGTTGACGTGACCAAGCCGCAAAAGGTCATAGGAACAAACACGGTTGCTTGTATGCAAGCAGGCGTTTTCTGGGGGTATGTCGGATTGGTCCGTGAAATATGCGCCCGTATCAAGGGCGAACATGAACGCCCGATGCGGGTGATCGGGACTGGCGGGCTTGCCCCATTATTTAATCAAGGTGATCAGTTGTTCGATGTGTTCGACGATGACCTGACCATGCATGGCCTGACGGTCATCTACAGACATAACAAGGACAACACTTAAGTGAGCACTGAACGCTTGATCTATCTGCCCCTCGGGGGGGCGGGTGAAATTGGAATGAATGCCTATGTTTATGGGTATGGACCGGCGGACAAGGAACGTCTGATCGTTGTCGATCTGGGTGTTACGTTCCCGGATATGGACGGAACGCCCGGTGTGGATCTGATCCTGCCGGATATCAGTTGGTTGAAAGAACGCCGTGATCGGATCGATGCGATCTTTGTCACGCACGCGCACGAAGACCACGTGGGCGCGATTGCGCATACATTTGATGATTTGGGTGTGCCGATTTACGCGCGACCCTTCACTGCGAATATTGCGCGGCGCAAAATGGAAGAACACGGACACCCCGTCGAAGCCGTTCGCGTTGTGGCAAGCTGGCCAGAACAAACTGAGGCAGGGGCCTTCAAGGTCGGCTTTTTACCGATGTCGCATTCCATTCCCGAAAGTGCAGCCCTTATTATTGATACGCCAGAAGGGCGCGTCATACACACAGGTGACTTTAAACTGGACACGGCGCCTATTGTTGGTGAACCGTTTGATCCTGACCTTTGGGCGGATGTGTCCAAGGATGGTGTCAAAGCATTGGTGTGCGACAGCACAAACGTATTTTCGCCCGTCGCAGGACGCAGCGAATCCACGCTTGGGCCGGATATTCAAAAACTGTTGGTCGACGCGCCGGGTATGGTTGTGGCAACAACATTTGCATCAAATGTTGCACGGCTGAAAACTTTGGCGGAAGCCGGGCAGGGGGCAGGTCGTTCGATTTGCCTGTTGGGCCGCGCTATGCGCCGCATGGTCGAGGCTGCTGTTGAAACCAATGTCCTGACAGATTTCCCGAAAACCGTCAGCCCTGAGGACGCAAAAAACATTCCGCGTGAAAACCTGATGTTGCTTGCAACCGGGTCGCAAGGCGAACGCCGGGCGGCGACGGCACAGTTGGCCAATGGGAAATTCCTTGGGCTTGAGCTGAAAGAAGGTGATCTGTTCCTGTTTTCGTCCAAAACCATTCCCGGAAATGAAAAGGGTGTCATTCGCATCATGAACGCCTTTTCAGAAAAGGGTGTGGATGTGGTTGATGACAGTTCGGGCCTGTATCACGTGTCTGGTCACGCGAACCGTCCAGATATTTTGCGCCTGCAAGACATTGTGAATCCGCAAGTTGTTATTCCGATGCACGGCGAACACCGACACCTGCGTGAACACGTTAAGCTGGCCGAAGGCAAAGGCCGCGTTGGCGTTCTGGCTGTGAACGGAATGATGATCGATCTGTCTGGCAACGCGCCACGGGTTGCGGGTTACGTTGACACTGGGCGCACGTATTTGGACGGCACTGTTAAGATCGGCGCGATGGACGGCGTTGTCCGTGATCGTATCCGCATGGCCCTGAACGGGCATGTATTGGTCACGTTGATCGTTGACGAAGAAGACGAACCATTGGGTGATCCGTGGTGTGAATTGCGAGGATTGCCGGAAACTGGCACGTCGAACGCGCCATTGGTTGATGTGTTGGAAGAAGATTTAAACCAGTTCTTGGGCCGCGCAAAACCTAAAACACTGAAAGACGACGATGCCTTGACGGAATCCTTGCGCCGCATCGTGCGCAATTCTTCGATGTCCGAGATCGGCAAAAAACCCGAAGTCACAATTGTCATCAGTCGCCTGAGCGCCTGATATTGAAAAAGCGGCCACATCAAAGTGTGGCCGCTTTTTATCTTTGTGCTGATCTGCGTGGTCCAGTCGCCTACATTCCGTAAAAGAACTCTTCTTTGGAAATTTTGCCGGCGGCCACGGTATAAAGCGCGACTTCTTTCATATCCTCGACAACACCCGTTTCTTTGTTCTTTGCCTTCATTTCGAAAATGACTGCAAACCGGTCTTCGCCGTGTGGCATCGGGTCTGAGACGTTGGCCTCCAGCACTTCGAATGCGTTGTCCCACCATTCGTGTTTGCCTTTGATGCCCGCGATACCATGTGTTTCGCGTCCATTGCCCATGTCGGCGGCTTCTACGGAAATGGCGTCAGCGGCATAAATTGAATCAAGGTTCGCCATGGTCCGGTTTTCCCGGCATCCCGCAACCAGTTCAGCCGCTACTTCATTAAAAGTCATTTTCAATCTCCTGTCATTTGATGTCGGTAGGGTAATGGAGGCTGGTGACAGTTTTTGTCATGAGCTTGCGCCGCCAACCTTTATTGCTGATTATGAATTATCAACCTATACATGTGTGCATGTTGAAAAATCTGATGACTTTTTGTGTGGCTCTGTTTTTTACGGGCTGCAACGTATCGACAAGCGGCGAATCCAATACGACAGCGTCGCGCACTGTTCTGCCAGATGGCGTCGCCCCGGCATTGACTGCTGGTGTAAAAGCCTGCCTAAGCGACTTCGATGCGCGTAACTTCCAAAGTAGAATTCTGACAGGCGCCGGTTTCACACAGATAAACCCTGCAGAATTCGAACTTTATTTTGATGATGGCGCTGCGGGTGTTGAACAAACTGAAAGAACGTTCAATGGCTCGAACGAACCTCGCATTCATTACTTTGTGTCTGATGATCGTGTCGGATGTTCGATTAATCTTTTCCGTGTCGGTGAACCTTTCTCTCAAACGATTTCGATCGTTCGTCAGTATATGGTTGGGCAAGGTTGGACCTACGAAAAGGATTTTTTGACTGGTGGTTTCAAAAAGGGTGATTCAGTTGTCTCGTTCACAACTGGTGGCGTCGGACGGTCGGCAATTTACGTTCATATGAGCATTTGGGAACAAAAGCCGGGAGGGGGCGGACGGCCTGTGCCTCGGGGTTAATCACAGTAGTGATTAAGGCGGCTTGCTCGAACAGGGTCGCGCAGATATATGCGCATGATGTTAGACACCGCTTCAAATCGCCCCGAATTGCCCGCTGAAATTGCGCGACGTCGTACGTTTGCGATTATTTCTCACCCGGACGCTGGTAAGACCACGTTGACGGAAAAGTTCCTGTTGTTTGGTGGGGCGATCCAGATGGCCGGCCAGGTGCGTGCAAAAGGCGAAGCGCGCCGGACACGTTCGGATTTCATGGCGATGGAAAAGGACCGCGGTATTTCGGTTAGCGCCTCGGCGATGTCGTTCGATTACCGGGAATTCCGGTTCAATCTAGTGGACACGCCCGGTCACTCGGATTTCTCTGAAGATACCTATCGCACGTTAACGGCTGTGGATGCTGCCGTGATGGTGATCGATGGGGCAAAGGGTGTGGAAAGCCAAACGCGCAAACTGTTCGAAGTGTGCCGTTTGCGCGATCTGCCCATTCTGACCTTCTGTAACAAGATGGACCGCGAAAGCCGCGACACATTTGAAATCATTGACGAAATACAAGAGAACCTTGCCATTGATGTCACGCCAGCTAGTTGGCCGATTGGGCAAGGGCGCGACTTTCTTGGATGTTATGATATCTTGCGGGATCGCCTTGAATTGATGGACCGTGCGGATCGCAACCGCGTTGCAGAATCTATCGAAATCAATGGCTTGGATGATCCTGAGCTTGCAAAGCACGTACCCGAGCACCTTTTGGAAAAACTGCGCGAAGATGTGGAGATGGCGCGCGAATTGCTGCCTCCGTTGGATCGTGAAGCGATGCTTGAAGGCACATTGACGCCGATCTGGTTTGGATCAGCGATCAATTCATTTGGTGTCAAAGAGCTGATGGAAGGGATTGCCGTTTACGGGCCGGAGCCTCAGGTTCAATCAGCGCAACCGCGCCAGATCCTGCCTGAAGAAACCAAAGTGACTGGGTTTGTCTTTAAGGTGCAGGCCAATATGGATCCCAAACACCGGGACCGCGTTGCGTTTGTGCGCTTGGCCTCGGGGCATTTCAAACGCGGCATGAAGCTGATGCATGTGCGGGCGAAAAAGCCGATGGCCATTTCGAACCCTGTGCTGTTTTTGGCGTCCGATCGGGAATTGGCCGAAGAAGCGTGGGCAGGCGACATCATTGGCATACCGAACCACGGGCAACTGCGCATTGGTGACACTTTGACCGAAGGCGAAACGTTGCGCGCATCTGGCATTCCGTCTTTCGCGCCGGAATTGCTGCAATCGGTACGGGCAGGTGATCCGCTAAAGGCAAAACACCTTGAAAAGGCGCTGATGCAATTTGCAGAAGAAGGGGCTGCCAAAGTGTTCAAGCCTTCGATTGGGTCCGGTTTTGTCGTCGGTGTCGTGGGGGCCTTGCAATTTGAGGTGTTGGCCAGCCGGATTGAATTGGAATACGGGCTGCCTGTGCGATTTGATACGTCACAATTTACGTCGGCCCGTTGGGTGTCCGGTAACAAGGATGCTGTTGAGGATTTTGTGAACAAGAACAAGCAACACATCAGTTACGATCATGATGGCGATATCGTTTATCTGACGCGTTTGCAGTGGGATATTGATCGGGTTGAACGGGATTACCCCGATGTCAAATTGACCGCGACCAAGGAAATGATGGTGTAATGGAAAACCTACGTTGGGGCATTGTGTCTACGATCAAAGCCCCGGCGCGTGATGTTTTAGAATTTGCGGCTTTTCACATTGATGCCGGTGCCGCGCGTGTAATCATTTTTCTGGACGCGCCGAATCCAGTTGCGGAAAAGGCGTTGCGCCAACACCCCAAGGCGCGGGTGATCGTGTGTGACGACGAACATTGGGAAAGCCGAGGCAGACGCCCGAAACGTCATCAAACCCGGCAGTCGCATAACGCTACGCGTGCCTATCGCAAACATGGTGATCTGGATTGGATCGGACATGTGGATGTCGACGAATTTGTGCTTGCACCGGGTGGAGTTGGGTCTGCATTGGCCCGCGTTCCAGAAAACGTCGAAACCATACGTGTGCGTCCGATTGAACGATTGGCTGGCGGTGATGGCAAAGCATACAAGCAATATGTCCCGCGTCGCGAAAATCGGTTGGAACAGGTGTCCAACCTCTATCCGGAATTTGGGCAATTCCTGGCGGGCGGGTTTCTCAGCCACATGGCTGGTAAAATTTTTGCCCGTCCCGGCAACGATGAATTGAAGCTTCGAATTCACCGCACATTTCTGGGGGATGAAATAGGCCCCGAAGCCTTGGATTTTCCTGATATGACCGTGGCCCATGTTCACGCGCGTTCCTATGACGAATGGCGTGCCCATTTTGACTTTCGCCACAGCGAAGGATCGTACCGGGATGAGCTTGCGCCTGCGTTTTCTCGCGACAAGGGAGGGATGACGCTGCACGAAGTTTTTAAGACGCTGATGGACTTCGAAGGCGAAAAAGGATTGCGCAAGTTCTTTGACGAAGTCGTTGGCGACAGCCCAGAGTTGCGTGAACGGTTGGAAGACCGGAATTTATTGCAATTGCATGACCTTAAGCTGGACGAGGTTTTAGAGCGTCAGTTCCCTGATGCGGCTCTCTGATCCGGCGCTTTGGGCATTTGACGCAATAGGCACAAGCTGTTAATGACGCGCATCGTGCCGAGCGTAATGCTCATCGTGGCGTTAGGCCGGCATCATACGCGAAGGCGGGCCGGGTGAGTGTCCGCAAATGTTACGGACACAAATGACAAAGTTTTCTGATTTAAACCTGAATCCAAAAGTTCTGAAGGCTGTTGAGGAAGCTGGCTATGAAAGCCCGACTCCTATTCAGGCCGGCGCAATTCCTTCTGCATTGGAGGGACGCGATGTATTGGGGATCGCCCAAACCGGGACCGGTAAAACGGCCAGTTTTACGTTGCCGATGCTTTCCCTTCTTGCACGCGGACGCGCACGGGCTCGGATGCCACGCAGTTTGGTTCTTTGCCCGACACGCGAATTGGCGGCGCAAGTGGCCGAGAATTTTGATACGTATTCCAAGTACCTAAAATTGACCAAAGCGCTGTTGATCGGTGGCGTCAGTTTTAGGGAACAAGAAACGATAATCGACAAAGGTGTGGATGTTCTGATCGCGACGCCGGGTCGGTTGTTGGATCATTTCGAACGCGGCAAGCTTATCTTGTCCGACGTCAAAGTCATGGTCGTCGACGAAGCAGACCGGATGCTGGATATGGGGTTCATTCCCGATATTGAACGTATCTTTGGTTTGACACCGTTTACCCGCCAAACCCTGTTCTTTTCTGCGACAATGGCGCCAGAGATTGAACGGATCACCAACACCTTTTTGTCCGCTCCCGCGCGGGTCGAAGTGGCACGCCAGGCGACTGCGTCTGAAACCATCGAACAGGGTGTCGTGATGTTCAAAGCCTCGCGTCGGGATCGCGAAGGCAGCGAAAAGCGTAAATTGTTACGTGCGTTGATCGACAAAGAAGGGGATGCGTGCACAAATGCCATCATCTTCTGTAACCGAAAAACGGATGTGGATATTTGCGCCAAGTCGTTGAAAAAATACGGATATGACGCGTCACCGATCCATGGTGACCTTGAGCAGTCGCAACGCATGAAAACGTTGGACGGATTTCGCGAAGGCGAAATTCGTTTGCTTGTCGCGTCAGATGTTGCAGCGCGTGGTTTGGACGTTCCAAGTGTGAGCCATGTGTTTAACTTTGATGTTCCGGGGCATCCCGAAGACTATGTTCATCGGATTGGACGTACGGGCCGTGCAGGTCGTGATGGCAAAGCTTTGATGATTTGTTCGTCGCGGGATGAAAAAGCTTTTGATGCAGTTGAAAAGCTGATCCAAAAGGAAATTCCACGGCTTGAAAACCCGGTGAAACCAGAACGTAAGTCTGAACCGAAGAAAGCAGAGGCGCCCAAAGAAACCGCAAAGGCGCAATCAGAAGACACGGAAAGCAAGACTTCAAATCGGTCGCGTAGTCGCTCGCCCAACAAAACGCCGCGTGACAACAACAAGCCACGTACCGACAGCAAGCCACGTTCTGATAACAAGCAACGTGATGACAACAACCGGCGCGACAACAATAAGGCGCCTGTGGTTGGACTTGGTGATCACCTTCCGGGCTTTATCGCACTTAGCTTTGAGAAACGCCGCGTGAGCTGATCCAAGGCGCGCTTAAGATCGGGTGCGAGAAGAGCGGCGCAGCTTTTCCGCGACATCTGGTCGGTCCAGCAATGTTTTATTGACGTCAAGGCCGCTCAACTTTTCGGAGTTGGGCGCCATCATTTGCGAGACATCTTCAGGGACAGCCGGACGCGTGCGCAAGTCGATCAACATGGATTCCGCAGCGATCCCTTCCGCATAGATGATCTGATGGGCGTCAAACAAAAGTTGAAAATAATCAACGAATCCACCTGCTTGGACAGTGATGTTGTCATCGTTGATCAAATGGCGCGCTTTAACCAAAAGTTCGGATCGACCAGCACCCAGACTGTCCTGACGTTGGTATATGAACAACCGGTGATCAGGGCTGACAATCAAATCGCCCGAATTGTGTAAGGTGCCCGCTTTTATGCAAATCGGGGCGAAGTCACCCGTGGCACGGACGGTCGATTGTCCGATCCAACGCAATTCTTGTGGACCATCATCGCGCGTCAAAATGCGATCACCGATTTTCAGGGATTCGATTGGGCATTGTTCGCCAGAATGCAAAGTGATGTGAGTACCGCGAGTAAAGCGGGCACATGCAAGCTGAGCCAATTTGGCCGAAGCGGCGTCCGGGTCAATTCCAACTAGGGCATATGGGACACCCGTCGCCAAAGCGGCCAGAGGTAACAAAAAGATCGCCTCGATTGATCCTTCGCCATCGGTTTCAACCAGAACTAGTGCATCTGTAGTTTGTCCGTCACGTGACATCAACGTCAAAGCGCAATCCAAATGCAACCTTGCGCCGGGATTGCCCAGTTTGCTGTCTTCGGCGATGCTGTAACATCCGTCCTGATTAACGGCCATGCACAGTTGTTGAGCGACAGTATCCCGGCACAGGCTGTATATGTCGTCCAACATTAAGTCATCCGCGTAAGAGACTGGATCCCCTAAGTTTGCGCCTTCCATGACGCGAAACTGATCGGCGCAATACACAGGCAAACTATGTGCGGGAATCAGATGGTTTGACATGCTCATATGGGGCTCAAGATCGTTAACGCGCTGTTTACATTAGGTATGACTGAAGATTGGGGCAATGTAACGGCGTTTTACTGGCAAAGCATGAATGGCGTGTGTATCCATTTGGTAAACAAACAATGGAGAACGCGTGATGGATCTTGGGATTGGCGGGAAAACGGCATTGGTGTGTGCATCTTCAAAGGGCCTTGGGCTTGGATGTGCGCAAGCATTGGCGGCTGCAGGAGTTAATTTGGTCATGAACGCGCGTGGGGCTGACGCGTTGGAAGCTGCGGC
This sequence comes from Paracoccaceae bacterium, assembly GCA_039984715.1. Taxonomy (GTDB): domain Bacteria; phylum Pseudomonadota; class Alphaproteobacteria; order Rhodobacterales; family Rhodobacteraceae; genus JABSSA01. Next base: position 359,824 of record JBDWUA010000016.1, read on the forward strand.
TGAAGGCATTCGTGCAGCATATCAGGTGTCGGTGAAAACGGTTGCTGCCGACGTCACAAGTGAAGCAGGTCGTGATGCAGTTCTTGGGGCGGCTGGAACGCCTGATATTTTGGTCAACAATGCAGGTGGTCCGCCCCCCGGCCTGTGGTCAGATTGGGACCGTGACGATTTTATCGCGGCATTGGACGCAAATATGCTGACGCCGATTGCGTTGATGAAGGCCAGTTTGCCGGGAATGATGGATCGTGGTTGGGGCCGGGTGGTCAATATTACGTCGCAATCTGTAAAAGCGCCTATTCCGCAATTGGGGTTGTCCAATGCCGCCCGGACGGGGCTGACAGGATATGTCGCAGGCACAGCGCGGCAGGTTGCGGGGCAGGGTGTAACGATCAACAATCTGCTTCCGGGCATTCACGCCACCGACCGTGCCAACGCGTTGGACGGGCCTGTGGCGGAGCGTGAAGGTATCTCACTGGATGAGGCGCGTGCGCGCCGGTCGGCAACCATTCCGGCAGGGCGATACGGCACAATCGAAGAATTTGGGGCGACGTGTGCCTTTTTGTGTTCGGTGCATGCGGGCTTTATCGTTGGGCAGAATGTCCTGTTGGACGGCGGCGCGACAAACGCGACGATCTGATGGCGGAAAAGAATTTTTCTCTTAAGGATCGCTTGTTTAACGCGGAAAGTCTGGGCCGTCTTAGCGTTGAATACGCCGATGGTCTGTCTGGGCTTGATGCATCCGCATTTGCGGATATGGCGTTGTCAGGTGTTGAAGGCCGCAGTTTGATGGCCTGTCTGGATTGGTTCGCGGATTGTCTGGAACCACATCTGGCGCAAGATTTCCTGACGATGGCGGATCAATTGGAAGCGATGATGCCAGCGCGATTGGATCCAGCATTGCGGGATGACGATTTTGGACATTTTGTGCATGCAGTCCCAGGTGTTTTTGCGGTTCGGCATGGTCTAGAAACGCATCGCGAGCGGGCCTTGGATTTGCTGTATGAAGCGACACAGCGGTTTTCCATGGAATTTTACATCCGCGCTTTCCTGAACCGTTGGCCAAGTGAGACATTGCGTCGTTTGCGGAATTGGGCCGAGGACGAAAATTATCATGTCCGACGATTGGTGAGCGAAGGTTTGCGTCCTAAACTGCCTTGGGCGCAGGGGATTGACGTTGGACACGAGGACGCGATTCCCTTTTTGACGCAATTGCATGCGGATTCGACTCGGTTTGTTACGCGGTCCGTGGCCAATCATTTGAACGACATTTCAAAGAAGCATCCAAAAGTCGTGGTGGAGTGTTTGTCGCAATGGCAAGGCTTGGGGTTGCAAAAAGAGAGCGAGCTGAACTGGATGCGGCGCCATGCGCTGCGCGGTCTTGTCAAATCAGGTGACGCAGATGCAATGGCGCATTTGGGGTATTCTGCAGAGGCTGACGTCAATGCTCATTTGGACATTGAGACGGTGCAGGCGCAGATTGGCGATGCATTGAAGTTTAAGGTGTCAGTGACGGCGGATGTCGATTTACCCGTGATCGTTGATTACCGGATCAGATTTCATCGCCCATCGGGACGGCCAAGCGAAAAGGTGTTCAAGCTTAAGGTGGGGCAGTTGAAGGCAGGACAGACTGTTGTTTATGAGAAAACGCATAAGCTGAAAGGCAATGCGACGACCTTTGCGCTGTATCCGGGGTTGCATGCGTTGACGGTGCAAGTGAACGGGGTCGATCGGGCAACCGAGACATTTGAATTGGTTTAAGGGTCGTGAGTGGTCTGTTTGGCCTTTGGCCAAAGGCGCCCACCCACCAACCCTTACATTTCTTGGCGTCGTGCGATCTTTGGAATAGGTAACGCCAATGCTCGCATTTCTGTTTATGGACAGTGGGGAATTTGAGTGCAGGTTTGAGGCATTCTGCAATGCTTGCAGGGGCGCGTCTGGCCTGATAGTGCCTAAGCGTTTTTATCGGGAATGAGCGGCCTTTTTGAACCAGACGATCCAGCAGACCCCGCGGCTTGAGATTCGCAAGCTTATGCGCAGCTTTGAGGGGCGGCGCGTCGTTGATGACGTGTCGTTGTCGATATTGCCGGGACAGGTGACCTGCCTGTTGGGGCCTTCGGGGTGTGGGAAGTCGACGACTTTGCGCATGATCGCAGGTGTCGAAATGCAAGATTCCGGTGAGATTTATGTTGATGGCAAGTTGATTTGCGACACGATTTTTCGTGTCCCGCCAGAGCGGCGTGAAATTGGTCTGATGTTTCAGGACTTTGCCTTGTTTCCGCACCTTAGCGTTGCTGCGAATGTGGCGTATGGGTTGCGCGGTACGGCGGCGGACAAAGACGCGCGGGTCGACGAGATGTTGGCGCGAGTCCACATGAGTGATCACAAGCAGGCGTTCCCCCATCAGTTGTCAGGCGGAGAACAGCAGCGCGTGGCTTTGGCGCGGGCGTTGGCCCCCAAGCCTCGGATTATGTTGATGGACGAGCCGTTTTCCGGATTGGACAATCGATTGCGCGATGGCATTCGCGATGAGACTTTGGCGATCCTCAAGGAAGAGGGCACTTCGGTTTTGTTGGTCACGCATGAACCCGAAGAAGCCATGCGTATGGCGGATGAAATCGCTCTGATGCGGGATGGTCAGATCGTACAACAGGGCGCGCCTTACAATGTGTATACGCGCCCGGCGGACAAAGCGGCTGTTGCGTTCTTTTCGGATGCCAACAAATTGGATGCGTTGGTGGAAGGTGCCTTGGCGATCACCCCGTTTGGGCGGTTTCTTGCGCCGGGCGTTCCTGATGGAACACGGGTTCAGATTGTCTTTCGACCGCAGCATCTGCGCATTGACTTTGATCGGGCCAATACTCCGGCGCCGACGGCCTCGGAAGGGACGCCAGCGCGCGCGTTGGTGACAAGGTCACGGTTTATGGGCAATGAAAGTCTGGTCGAGTTTCAGTTGGAACAGGGAGGTACGTTGTTAAAAGCAACGGTGCCAAATGTGTTCCTGCCTCAAACTGGTACGGCGATGTGGCTTCGGGTGCCGCGGGATCGTTGTTTTGTTTTTCCGATTGAGGGTCTCTGAGATGGGCGAACCGCTGGTTATGGAATTTGGTTGGGGGTCTTCGTTGCGACGCGGGGATTACACGCAAGCGGCTGAAAAGGCAGTGCGCCATGCATTGTGGCGAAATTCTATCAACTTGGCGGAATTGTTTGGTTTCGAAAAAACGGACATGCAAATTGCAGTTCAAATCGGTGCAGATGAGCCTGACAGTGTTGATGTCAACGCCATCCGTGCGATCTTTCCTTATGGCACGCCTGACATCACGGTGGTCAAAGGGGGGCTGAACATTCCGCGCCCTGATGGCGTGGGGCAGCCGACGATCATGGTGCAAGCGGCGTTGACAGTATCCTTTGATATGGAGCGCGCCAATGACTGAGCAGCGTTTGATCATTGAGATGGGGCAGGGGATTGACCTGCACGGTAAGGACGCAACCAAAGCAGCACGGCGTGCAGTCGAAGACGCGATGCGGGGATCTTCTTTGCCAATCTTTGGATCCACTGGATTGAACCCGAACGATATGCGCGTGCAGGTCACTGTTGCCGTTCCGACCCCGAGTGACGTGGATTGCGATGCGGTGGCGAAAACTTTGCCATATGGGACAGTTTCCGTACGCGCGGTTCAAGGTGGCATGCAAGTGCCCGTCCGGGATGATCCGGTTTTGATGGCGATGGCATCTATCGAAGTGTTCCTGCCGAAACAATCTGGTTGGAAGATTCGTTAAGAATTTTCGGCTGCCGTGGACTTGCAGACAGAGTCACTAAACGTCGGATGAACAGCGCATTAAGCCGTTAGCTGGGAACGAAAAAGCGGCGGAAACGTCCAAAGATATTTTTAACTGCGATGCTCATCAGAATTCCCCCAGCAAAAAGAGTCAGCATTGCGAAAAAGTACCAGATATACGTCCAAATTGCTTGAAGGACTGTCATCTCGGGCCTGAGGGTGAGTATCGAAAACACCAAGCAGATCGATATGGCAGTCGCGGCGTGATCCTGTGCTTGATCGGCCAGAACGGGTGGTAAATACCTGTCAAAGGACAGTCGCGGGATCGTCTTTTCCAACCAACCGATCAGCGGCACCCAAATGACGAACGCCGCATAAAACAAGTTGGATGACCAAGCGCGTTCTTGAAAGCCTTCGACATAGATAAATACAAGCGCAAGAGCGATTGGAACAAGTGTAATTGCCAATGCTGTCTTTAGGCCAGAGTTGGTCAAAAACGGCATGTCCGTGTGATTTGCAGGGCTGTGATCGCTCATGTGCCTGTCCTAATGACGCTCTATGGCAAGAGTTGGTCACGTATGAGACAAAGGCTTGGAGTTTATAGCCGTTTATAGGCTGGACATGTAATCCTGAAGGTTCTTTCCAGGTTCATCAGCGAACAATTCGGGCAAAGCTTGGGCGCTTTGGATCAAGTCGACACGGAACACCCGAAACGCGTCGCGGGTTTCACACCATGCGGTCAAGGTCCAGACACGGCCCCAGTATTCCATGTGAAGCGGGCGAATAATGCGCGTTGTTATCCGGTCATCCTTGGAATGATAGACAAGGCGCAATTTTTGACGGGCGCGGATTGCGGCGCGCAGCGTGGGCATATGGGAAAACCCGCGCGCGGCGTCTTGGAATGGGTATACGGCGAATTTCCATGCGTCTGCAGCATTTACAACGCGCTCGGGCAGGACAGCATCAATTTTGGCAGCAAGGCTGTTTGCGGCCGCCTTAAGGTCAGCGTCTGCGGCTTCGGCTACAATCGCCATTCCAAGGTTCAATGCCTCCAGTTCGGCGACGGTTAAGTTCAGGGGGGGTAAACTGACAGGGGCAGTGACCATATAGCCGACCCCGCGTTCACCTTCGACCGGGACACCGGACGTTTGTAACGTTTCCATATCCCGGTAGATGGTCCGCACCGACACTTCGAGCGTTTGAGCGATGTCATTGGCACGATGAAGCCGTCCATCGCGTAATATCTGAATGATCTCGAACAGGCGGTCGGTGCGGCGCATGTTATCCTTGGGTTATCAGAATTTCGGCATGGCGCATTGTGACGCTTTGGTCGTCAATGAGCGATATGAATGGGCCGGCTTCGGGGCGTTGCATCATCGCAGTGGCGGCGTCCTTGGCCGCTTGCATGGATGTCCATTCGATGTGGTCTGTCCACATGCCATCTTGGTCACGGGACAGGTTGCGTTTGACCATCGCGCCGGTTGACGCAAGGAATGGTTCCATGCCTTTGGCGGCTTTGAGAAATGCGGCCTTGTCCGCGCCATTGGCCAATCGGAACGTGACGATTTCTGCGACAGGTGAATTATTCATCTTTTTTTCCTTCAGGTTGTAAAGATGTCCCTTGTGGCAGGATGCAACTGACATAAACCTGTCAGTTGATTTGAGCAAGCAGCCCGTTGTGACAAAAAATCCGCTGAATTGATCGTGAAACCCACCCGTGCTTCTTTTCCGTTTGGGTTCCTTTGCATAGACCAAAGAAGACAAGAGGGCGCGCAAACGCCTGAGATTGATATGTGAGGAGTTGACACATGCTGAACAACATTGGCCTGCCGGGCGTTCTACTGATTGCCGTCGTTGTGCTGGTCCTTTTTGGGCGCGGCAAGATTTCAAGCCTGATGGGCGAAGTGGGCAAGGGCATCACAAGCTTTAAAAAAGGCGTCAGCGAAGGCAAAGAAGAGCTGGAACAAGCAGCAGCGGATGAAGCTGTTGACGTGACCCCAGAGACCGACAAAGACAAGGCTTAAGGCATATGTTGGATCTCGGTTGGACCGAGCTTCTGGTCATCGGTGTTGTGGCCCTGATTGTGGTTGGTCCCAAAGATTTGCCCGTTCTATTTCGCAATGTCGGGCGGTTTGTCGGCAAAGCCAAAGGAATGGCGCGCGAATTTTCCAGCGCAATGAACCAAGCGGCAGATGATGCAGGTGTCAAAGACATCCAAGAAACGCTGAATACGGCAACCAATCCGATTGGTTCCGCAATGGACAGCGTCAAAGATGCGACCAAAGATTTGACATCCAACCTGACAAATATCGATTCCGACAGCGAAACGGGCAAACTGACCGCTGAACGGGCTGAAACGGCTAAGAAAATTCAGGCGTCGGCCGCACGTGCGGCCGCAGAACGTAAAGCACGTGAAGCAGCAGAAGCGTTGAAAAAAGCAGATGAGTTGGAAGCGGCCGTAAAGGTCGATGCGCCAAAAGAGGGCTAAATGAGCCAGACCGAAAACGAGATAAACGACAGCGCTGCGCCGCTGATCGAGCATTTGGCCGAGCTGCGTACACGGTTGATCCGGGCGGTCATCGCGTTTGTGATTGGTATCGTCGTGGCCTTCACGGTGGCCGAGCCAATTCTGCAATTCCTGCTCAGCCCCATCGAAGAAACGCTGCGCGAATTGGGGGATCCGTCCCCGACAATGCAATACACGTCGCCCCAAGAATATCTGTTCACATTGTTCCGGATATCGATGGTCTTTGGGTTCGCTTTATCGTTCCCGGTTATCGGGCATCAGTTGTGGCGGTTTGTAGCACCGGGGTTGTATCGCACCGAAAAGAACGCCTTTTTGCCATTTCTCGTCGCGTCTCCTTTGATGTTCTTGCTGGGGGCATCCTTTGCTCATTTCGTCGTGACACCGTTGGCGATGGCTTTCTTTCTTGGCTTTGTCGATGTCTCGTCGATCTTTACAAGTCTGATTGCCAATTCCGGTGTGGGTGGTGCGGGCGATGTTGTGTTGAACGACAATTTGAGTGTCCCGCAAACAAGCGAAGGCATTCAGATTACCTTCTTTGGTAAGGTCAATGAATCGCTGGATATCACGCTGAAATTTATCATGGCCTTTGGCATGTGCTTTCAGTTGCCGGTTTTGTTGACGCTGATGGGTAAGGCTGGGCTGGTCAGTGCCGAAGGGCTGGGCAATGTGCGTAAATACGCAGTCATAGCCATTTTGATCCTAGCGGCTTTGGTGACCCCACCTGATGTCATCACGCAATTGATTTTGTTTACGGTTGTTTATGGGCTTTATGAAATATCGATCCAACTTGTGAAGCGTGTCGAGACGAAACGGGAATCGGATTTACGTGATCAAGGGCTCTGGGACGATGACGAGGAAACCGAGTGAATAACGAGCCTATGGAGCGCATTGCGGCAGCGCTAGAACGATTGGCGCCGGCGCCATTAGAAGCACCGGATTTTTCCCTGGCCTCGGGATTTGTTTGGCACGTTGATCCGGACCGTCTTGAGCCGGTTGAACATATCAACCGCGTGTCTTTGGATCTGTTGGTCGGTGTGGATCGTTCGCGGGACACATTGTTGGAAAACACCCGCCAGTTTGCGTCAGGTTTGCCCGCCAACAACGCATTGTTGTGGGGCGCGCGAGGAATGGGAAAGTCCAGCCTTGTCAAAGCGGTACATGCCGACGTTTACGAAGCATTTCCAGATTTGAAAATCATCGAGCTGCAAAGAGAAGACTTGCCATCTGTGGGACGTCTTTTGAATTTGTTGCGCGGGGTGACGGCGCGGTTTGTTCTGTATTGTGATGACTTGTCGTTCGGACATGATGACGAACATTACAAAAGCCTAAAGGCCGTTTTAGATGGCGGAATCGAAGGGCGACCAGAAAACGTTGTGTTTTATGCGACGTCCAATCGGCGCCACCTTATGCCGCGTGACATGATCGAAAACGAACGTGGCAGTGCAATCAATCCATCTGAAGCTGTAGAAGAAAAAGTGTCTTTGTCAGATCGCTTTGGGTTGTGGCTTGGGTTCCATCCCTGTGATCAAGGCCAATATTTGGATATGATCCGAGGCTATTGTGACGCGTATGGTGTGTCGGTTGATCCTGACAGGTTGGTCGCAGAAGCGATAGAATGGCAAGCCACGCGTGGATCGCGTTCAGGTCGCGTTGCGTGGCAGTTTTTCACAGACCTTGCCGGGCGCGAAGGCGTGCAAATCTGATCCAGAACGACGTTTGCCTCTTGGGGTGACAAACACAGCGTTGCACGTGGGCCGTAATGGCGAAGTTTTGGAATGTCATGCCGCATTTGGCGTCGTGTCAGGCGACCAAATCGTTGCAACGAAATGTTGTCCGGATGTAGCGTTTCTGTCCAAATACCATCAGCATTTATCAATGCATGTCGATCCAAAACAATAAACGTCTGATTGAACGGTTCTGGGTCTCTGACTGAAACACCGACGCGACCAATCAGGTCTTGGGCGCAGATCAGGATATCATATTGCCCGGCGACCAATTCCGTAGACCAGTGTTGCACGACCAATGATTGATCCGACAGAACACACAAGTCAGAAGCATTTCCAATCGTTCCAGATTGAATGTCCAAGGTGGCAGGTGCGTAGCCCGATGTTTGGGCCGTGGTGTACGTACTTACAACGCGCCGATGACCATGATCACGAGTGAGCACCATGTCGCCGATTTGTAGATCGTCAGCACGTCGCGCTCCTTGCAAAGTTAAAACCGGTGCACTGGCCTGAAGGCACGGCGCGGTTAGATTGCGCGGAACAGTGTCGAAATTGGTGGAAAACTGGTCAAGCAGACCCTGAATCGTGTGGGTCTTTGACTCGTGGGATGTCGCATCCATCGAGGATGCCGAAATGGCATCATTTGGTATGAAGCGCGTGTTGAAATCCACGTTGACCTGCTAAAAATAACTCTGCTTTGTTGGACCGGGTATAGGGGTCAAACATGATATTAATGCGGCGAGATCGCCCAATATGAGACAACACAAGGGAAAAGCAGCACAAAGTTGGTATGTTTATCGGGCACCTTCACGTGTGGCGCGAAACGCCACACGCATTGGTATTTACCCGTTATTGCAGGTAACTATTTGGATCGACACTGTCGAACCCCTGCCGCACTTCGAAGTGAACAAAGGACTGGTCACCATCGCGTAGTTTCGCGATTGATTTGCCCCGCTTTACGCTGTCGCCTTTTTTCACCGAAACATTGTCGACATTGGCATAAACCGTCAACACGTTGTCAGGGTGCCGCAGAACGATGATTGGAACACCCTCGGCGCTTTTGGTAATGGCGGCGACTGTTCCATCCGCAGCAGCTGTGACTGATCCACCCGGGGAACCTTTGATGTCGATCCCTTCATTGCGACCCTTGGTGTATTCCCGAATGATGGTTCCGTCGACGGGTTTGGACATCGCCGTCTTTGTGGCTTTCGTTGTTTTTCCAATGTCTGGCGCCGGAGGCGCAGCAACAACCTTATCGGTATCGTCAACAGGCAAAGGTCTGGATGCGCTTGGCGGTGTCGGGGTTTCAGTACCCTCACCGGGCGCGGTCACACGACTGTCTTGTTGCTGTGGGGTTTGGTTGGCTTGCGGCGGTGCCGTTTGCGCGACCGGTATCAGCAGGAATTGACCTTCGCGTACTGCAAAGTTTGATCCCAAACCGTTCCATTCTGCCAAGGACCGCACTGGAACGTTGTACAGTCGTGCGATTGTAAACGCCGTTTCGCCGCGTTCGACGCGGTGTTGGACTGGTTCGTCGCCAGTTTGAGGAAGCGGTGTTGTGATTGGCCCGGCTGCTGCAACTTGCGTTGACGTGTCGGGCGAGTTGTTAATCGCTTGACCTGCCAGTGTCGTGACATCCACGGAAGACGGTTGAATCGGGCCGGTTCCCAATGCGCCGGTCGAGGGCGAGGGTTCCGTCACGCGATTGGGCAAGGCCAATATTTCGCCTTCCCGCAAGGGAGCGTCTGCGGCCACGCCATTATAACTGGCCAAATCGGCGGCAGGCAGGCCAACACGGCCGGCCACTTGGGCAATCGTATCCCCACGCTGGGCAACGGCCACTTGGTAATTGGGATAAGAAATCACGCCGCGATTGTCAGGTTGTGGCCTGTCTGCAGTCGCAGTTCGTGCAGCATTGGTCGTGGAAAAAGCCCCCAATTGACCGCGAAGGTCAAAATCGAGCGGTTCGGCACAGGCCGTGAGCGAAAATATGCCCATTAAGGCCCAGCCAGCTTTCTGTGGCAGGATCATCTGCTTTGTCCTCTCGTCGGCCCCTCTTTTGTGCGGGGGCTCGTTTCATGTGCCTGTTTCAGCCCGCTTCGTCGCGTCCAAGCCCTTCTAGCAATGGAACAAAACGCACTGTGCGCAATTCGTCATAGTCCAGTCCCGTGTCAGTTTTTCGAACGCGGATCAAGCTTTGAACCGTGTCTGATTGCCCAACGGGTACAACCATAATACCGCCAATCTTCAATTGCGCCAATAGGGGGCCGGGGGGGTCTTCTGCGGCTGCGGTCACAAGGATGCGGTCAAAGGGTGCCTGATCGGGCAATCCATGGCTGCCGTCGCCCGTTATGGTTGTGATCGTGTGTAAATCCAGTGCGTCAAAGACCGATTTGGCCTGCTGAACCAACCGCTTGTGACGATCAACGGTGTAGACGCGTCGCGCCAGTTTGGCGAGTATGGCGGCCTGATAGCCAGAGCCGGTACCAACTTCGAGAACTTTGTCGCGGGGGCTGACAGCCAAAGCTTGGGTCATGAGGCCAACCACTGAGGGCTGTGAAATGGTCTGACCGCATGCGATTGGCAATGGAGTGTCGTCGTAAGCGCGTTCGGCAAACAGTCCGGTCAGAAAGACTCCGCGGTCGACTTCTTCCATCGCTTGCAAGACGCGTTTGTCGGTTACGCCTTTTGAACGCAATGCAAACAAGAATTGCATTTTACGTTCTGCATCAAGCGTCATGTGGCAATTCCCTGCAATTCACGAACGGCGGCATGATCTGTGAGATCTGCACGCATTGGAGTCACCGAAATAAAGCCATCCAAATTGACGGCGGCATCCGTGTTGGGTGCGGTGGAAACTTGTTGATCTCCACCTTTGACCCAGAGGAATTTGCGCCCATTGGGTGCCTGAGCTGCTTCGGTGTGAAATCCGGTTCCGGGACGCAATCCCTGAGACACCACGCGGATACCTGCGACATCAGCAGACGCAACAGGCGGAAAGTTGACGTTGAAAAACAGTTTGTAGCCATCATCCTGAGGGTTAAGGGTCGCAAGAATTCGGCGAATGACGTTTTCGCCGTGATCGCGCGCGGCCTCGAACGGATCATCAAGATCACTGTTGCGAGGCCCGAAAAACTGAGACAGTCCGATCGACGTGATACCTTGCAAAGCCCCTTCAATCGCGGCACCTAAGGTGCCGGAATATAGAGCGTTTTCAGCGGAATTGTTGCCACGATTGACACCGGACAGAATAAGGTCTGGCGGCGCGTCACGCATGAACTCGTGCACGCCCGCCAATACGCAGTCTGCTGGACTGCCTTCGCAGGCGATACGGCGATCTGCAAGGCGTTGCACCATCATTGGTTTAGAGTAACTGATGCAATGGCCCACTCCCGATTGTTCGAAGGCGGGTGCGACGATCCAGACATCTTTGGGAGTATCAGTAAGACGGGTTGCGATGTGTTGCAAAGTGTTCAGCCCTGGTGCTGAAATCCCGTCGTCATTTGTAATGAGAATACGCATAGGGGCCCCCTTGATTGCTTTACTATGCGAGGGGGAGAAAGGCGGCAAGATGTCGTGAAGACGCGGCGAAGTTCAAAGGCGAGCGTTGCGCGTGTACGTCAGGGTCCGAGTTAAGGGCCGAGTTAGGGTCGGGGTGGCTCTGTTTGGCCGATGGCCAAATGCGCCCACCCACCGACCCAAGGTCGCGTCATTGAATTTGGGACATCAAGCTTTTGGCTTGCGAGGCGCAATCCGCCAATGCATCGCGATCTTCTCCGGGAAAGAACCGTGCCCTTATTGCTGTTGGCATTGCCAAGGGCGCGAGAATTGAAATCTTTGGTCCGGTGCGTTGTGTTTCGATTGCCCACGAGCGAGCCAAGGCAATTTGCGCCGCCTTGGTCGCGCCATAAGCACCAAAGAACTTTTCACCAGCGCGCGTATCGTCGAAAAACACGGCATGCCCGTCTTGGCCAAGCAGCGGCGATACATATCCGATCAGCCGTGTCACAGCTGTTAGGTTTGTATCAACAGACTTGGCCATGTCTTTGAAATCAATGTGATCTGTCGGAGCGAGGGGGGCGGCGTGAACTGCTGTGTGTAGCCACATATCCAATTTGCCCCAGCGATCAAAGATGCCGCGACATAGAGTGGCCATGGCGCCTTCGTTGTTTATGTCCATTGGGGCCAGTGTGGCAGCGCCGCCTTTCGCCTTGATTTGATCATCAAGGTCTTCCAGAGCGCCAGTGGTTTTGGCGACGGCAACGATATGGTGCGTTTCGCACAGTTCTAAAGCCAGTGCGTGGCCAAGACCGCGAGATGCGCCAGTGATAAGAGCGAGCTTTTCTGTCATCCTTGTCATCTGGCCTGACAGGGGCTTCGGGTCAAGAGGGGACGAGATGGGCTTGGTTTAAATACCGGACTAGAGTTTTCATTTCAGCCTCGGTCGAGGGCAGGCTGGCTTGATTTGACAGATCAAACGCGGGCACACGACGTTGGTAGAACACCTTCAGCAGTGTTTCATCGTATTTGGAATAAACCATGACCGCAATTTCACCGGTGTCAGGTGTTTCCATAAACGAGGGACACAGCAATATGAAAACTTGACGTTCGCTGGTTTGAACCACAGGTGCCAGTACTGCGTTTTGGCAATCTTGCTGATATAATCTGGCGGCGTCGTCTCGATGTCCCATTGCGCTGCCCAGCAAAGGGGTTTCTGCTTCGATTCCGTAAATCTGGCTCCAGTTTTCGAAACTTTCACCTTTTGGGACATATGTCCGAGCCAGAACATCAGTGCCGCTATCTGACAATGCCCGCGTCCAATTGGATTCTGTTTCGCGCGCGATGCGGGTTTTTTCTGTCCATGGAGGCGCAGGGAAAGACGCAGTCACGTCCAACGTACGCATGACAATAGGTGTCTCCGCGGCTGCCGACAGCGGCAGCAAGGACAGGGCGAGGGCGATGAGTTTTTGGCAACATGACATGAGGTGAGCGTCACAGGGCAACTCAATAAGGTCAACCTTTTGCCACGGTTTTGCCCTATTTCAGAGTGGAAACAAACTGTTTCCAAGTCGGATTGGTAACCTAGGGGTGTGTTTCAGGCTAAATCGCCGTTTATGACCCGTTTCTTGTATCCGGAAACGTCAAAACCGTCGTCGTAGTGCCATGTGACATCACTATGTGGTCAGGTGCAATGGTCGAAATCGTTGCATTACGTAGTCGCGTCCCTTGTCTAACGCGTTTGATTTTGCCGCTGCTTGTCCGCACGAGCCCTTCTGGATTTGAAGCTGGGCCAAAAATGCCAATCAGGACCAGTTTTCCGGTCGGAAGGTTGGCTTGATCAGTGGCCGCTTGGGCCGTTGTTTCATTCGTTGGGGGGGCCATCTCAGATCCTTGCAGAATTGCAGAGATGGGCGCGTGCCATGCGGTTTAACGCTGTGCAACGCATGACGTCGCGTAGCCAGTTCATACGCCTTGGGAGTGGCAAAAAGCGGCCGAGGTTAATGAACCGGGATCACGCGTTTGTAGCGAAATGCCATTCGAGCAAGGTGGCGCACAGCGGGCGTTGGCACAGGTTCATCCAACCGAAGATACATCGCGCGGGGTGCAACATAGCGAAAGGCGTTTGGGAAATCTGTTTGCATGCGCGCGCATAAATCACTTTTGCAATCGACAAACAGGCCTAATTCGCTGGGTGATTTTGCAGACCAAGCCGCGCGAAGCGTTGTGCCACCTTTTTTGGGACGCCATGCCGGTTCGCCCCATTTCAGGCTTTCCTCAAGATCCCGGACGTCGATGTCTTGGGCGGTCTGTATGAACAGGGTGCGAACATCTTTGGCGTGTTGGCTGGCTTTTGAGGGCCAGCTGTGGAACTTGTGGTTTAGGTCGGGATGAATGTCAGTCATGGATCGACTGATAGCGACTGATAGCGACTGGTGGTGACATAAACTGACAGCAGAATGTAAGCCCCGGTTGTTGCGCGTTGAAAATCTAGCGATACAGGGGTTGTATGATCGGCTGCGTCTATTCAGCAGCCTTCATTTGAAAACCTTTATTGATCATGTCAGCCGGTTCGACCGGGTATTCGCCGGAAAAACACGCATCGCAATATTGCGGACAATTGCTGTCTCTTCCATCGGCTTCACCAACCGCGCGATAGAGCCCATCCAGCGAGATGAATTTGAGGCTATCTACAGAGAGGTGCTGGCACATTTCTTCTTCGCTCATCGTAGCGGCCAGCAATTTTTCCCGTTGAGGCGTATCGACCCCGTAAAAACAAGGCCAAGCCGTGGGCGGGGATGCAATCCGGAAGTGGACTTCCTTGGCACCTGCATCAAGGATCATTTCCTTGATCTTGCGTGATGTCGTCCCACGCACAACGCTATCATCCACCAGAATAACCCGCTTTCCACGGATCAATGCTCGGTTCACGTTCAACTTGAGGCGGACGCCCATATTTCGAATCTGTTCCGTCGGTTCGATGAACGTCCGGCCCATATATTGATTGCGAATGATGCCCATGCCGTATGGAATGCCGCTTTCGCGGGCAAACCCAATGGCTGCTGGTGTTCCGCTGTCTGGCACCGGGCAAACGATATCCGCATCAACCGGGCTTTCCTTGGCAAGTTCTACGCCGATGGATTCGCGTGTTTCATAGACGGAACGTTTGCCCAGAATAGAATCCGGTCGCGAGAAATAGACATGTTCAAAGATACAGAACCGCGACGGAGCCGGCCGGAAGGGTCGGTGGGATTCGATCCCTTTTTCAGTGATGACGACCATTTCACCGGGTTCGATTTCACGGATGAATTCAGCGCCGATGATGTCCAGAGCACATGATTCAGAGCTGAGCGCCCAAGCGTTGTCGCTGAGGCGACCCAAAACCAACGGGCGCACGCCCATTGGGTCGCGGACGCCAATCAATTTGGTGCGCGTCATTGCGACCACAGAAAAGGCACCTTCGACGCGGCGCAGGGCGTCTTCCATGCGTTCAGGAATATTGCGTTGAAGCGAGCGGGCCATCAGGTGAATGATGCATTCACTGTCAGACGAAGACTGAAAGATTGATCCGCGTTCGATTAGTTCGCGACGCAAAGAATCTGCATTGGTGATATTGCCATTATGCGCAATCGCCGCACCACCCATCGAGAATTCACCAAAGAATGGTTGCACGTCACGGATGGCCGTATTGCCTTTGGACCCAGCCGTGGAATAGCGCACGTGACCAATGGCTACGTCGCCGGGCAGGGTGTCCATCACTGATTTAGACGTGAAATTGTCGCGTACATAGCCAAATCGGCGCGCGGAATTAAAACCATGTTCAGCGTCATGGGCGACGATTCCGCCGGCTTCTTGTCCGCGATGTTGCAGTGCGTGCAAACCTAGCGCGACAAAATTTGAAGAATCCGGTGTTCCGACGACTCCGAAAACCCCGCATTCTTCACGCAACTTATCATCATCAAATGCATGGGCGGGGGGCATTGTTAATTGCGTCACTGGCAGCAGCTCCGAATCCAGTCAAGGCATGTCATGCCCTTTAACAAGCCTTGCCGTGTCTGTCATCTAAGTAACATACTTTGTTACCGTCACCGTGTCAGAAAGATCGGGACCGCACCCGGAATGATCAATCAAAGCGAGAATTGCGCGGGTTTCTCCGTAATCTAAGGACCGATAGAACCCATCGCCAACAGAATGGGCATGTAGCATCAAACCAGTTTGTGCCCAGATGATTTCTTCGTCCTCAAATTCAAATGCAAGTGTGTTGCGCAAGCCGAACATTGTCGCACGAATGCCTCGATAACCGATCATGTCAGAGATACATCCGCTGACAAACGGTGCATCCATCGTTTCCAGCCCCGGCGGTGCGGACAAAACGACCCGTGCATGGGCAGGCAGAAACATATCTGCGCAACTGCCCAATGTTCCAGCGGGAACAAAGATAGATTTTTGTCTGGTGTGAACGCGATGAACCGCGAGAATTTTGGCAAACCCACCGTCAAGGCTTGCGACACTGTCCTTGGATGTCAGCGTCTTGGCGCTTTTCCATCCGTCTTGCGTTTCCATGTAAATGTCAGGCCCGACATATAACAAAGGGCGGACATGTTTGATCAGATCTGGTGGTGTGTGGGTATAATGTGAAAAGTCGTTTTCGTGACGACTGAACATCTGAGCTTCTCCTGACTTGATCTGCGACGTGACCAATTCATAACCACGTCGTTTCACAGCCAGAGAACGCTTTAATTTTGCCGCCAAAGCGACACAACTGTGGCGAGAATTGGACAATATGCCCAAAATTCCGGGTTCCATCGTTCGAAACGGTGATCTGGTCGCATGATCAACACAAGGCTTTATGATCCGTTAACCATAGTCATGCGAAAACAAGACGATAGTTGCCTTAGTTGATTGGTGGAAAGCGTCTATTCTTATCAAGCAAGCTGCTGCAATGTCCCTTTTCAATGCAAAAAGGGACATCCATTCAGTCGATGCCAATTACGTGAAAGGGTTGGTTAAAGTTCACAGCTTTCGATCAAACCGTTTACGTGTGATCGAACCCAACCCATCGCTTCTTCTGGGTTCTGGTCTTCGATTTGACCACTGAATTGGCCAAAGACTTCGGCAGAGCGGCTTTCATCCACGACAGTGAATTTCTGACCGGTGATCACAGTGTCATAAACAAAGAAGGCGATCGCAACCAGAAGTACGCCGCGTGCCACCCCAAAGAGGAACCCAAGCGCTTGGTCAATGCCGCCAAGGACAGACCGTTGAACAACAGATGAAAACAGAGGCGTGAACAAGGAAAAGAGGATCAAAGCACCGACAAGGACAACCGAGAATGAGAACACGATGCTGATCTCGTTGCAGTTCACACCCATCAATTCACCGATCACGGGCAATTCGCGCATCATCGGTTCGATTTGTGGGGCGAACATAAATCCAAGAATAGCGGCCCCAATCCAACCCGCAATTGCGAGGGATTCTCGGACCAGTCCACGTCCATACGCCAAAAGGGCGGACAAAACGATGACAGCGGCCACGATGCCGTCAACTATGGTTAAATCTTCCATGGCCGCATTCCTTCCTTGTCCCAAGCTGTATGCAGGACTTCTTTACTAGCCAGCGCCAAAGGTGTCGCCAACAAAACTACTTAGATCGCCAAAATGGCGCATTGCTATGTCGTTCCCGCCACTGGTTTTCCCACCCGATGGCGCAATCGCAGCCGTGAAACCAAGTTTTTGCGCTTCTTTCAACCTGTTTTCGGTCTGAGAGGCGGGTCTTAGGGCTCCGGAGAGGCTAATTTCGCCAAAGACTACGGTATCTGAGGGCAGACTGGCGTCTTCTCGCGCGGAAATGAGAGCGGCTGCAACAGCAAGATCGGCGGCGGGTTCGTTGATTTTCATGCCACCGGCCACGTTTAAGTATACGTCGAGCCCTGTGAACGGAATCCCACAGCGCGCTTCCAGAACCGCAAGGATCATGGCCAATCGACCGCCATCCCATCCAACAACGGTTCGGCGCGGTTGGCTGTGGGGGGATGGGGCAACAAGCGCTTGAAGCTCTGTCAGAACGGGACGCGTGCCTTCGATGCCCGCGAAAACCACCGAGCCGGGGCTGGGTGTGCCGCGTTCTGAAAGAAAAAGTGCGGATGGATTGGCGACTTCTTCCAATCCACGCCCGGTCATTTCGAAAACGCCGATTTCATCGGCTGGGCCGAATCGGTTTTTGACGGCGCGCAGGATGCGGAATTGATGACCGCGCTCGCCTTCGAAATACAAAACAGTGTCCACCATGTGTTCGACGACACGCGGTCCTGCGATCTGACCTTCTTTTGTCACATGTCCCACCAATACGACGCTGATGCCGCGTCTTTTGGCAAAAGTGGTCAATTCGTGAGCTGCTGCGCGGACCTGACTGACGGACCCCGGCGCGCTATCGACTGTATCAAGCCACATGGTTTGAATGGAATCGATGATCGCGAGGCCGGGGGCTTCGGTTTCGAGCGTGGTCAATATGTTGCGCAGGTTGGTTTCTGAGGCCAGTTGCACCGGGGCTTTGGTCAGGCCAAGGCGCTGTGCACGCATGCGCACCTGGGCGCTGGCTTCTTCGCCGCTGATATAGATTGTTTTCAGACCCGTTTCTGCAAACCGTGCGGCGGCCTGCAACAGGAGGGTGGATTTGCCAATGCCGGGATCACCCCCGACAAGAATGGCTGAGGCAGGCACCAACCCACCGCCCAGCACACGATCCAGTTCCTCAAGCCCGGCACAGGTTCGGGGCGGGGGCGTTTCATGCGTACTGAGGTCAGTTAGAACGATCCCTTTGCCGCGTTTGTTGCCCAATGACTTTGCGCCGGGACCAGCCGTTAATCCGGTGTCCTCGGTAATGGTATTCCATTCGCCGCAACCATCGCAGCGGCCGGACCATTTTGAAAAAGTCGCAGCACAGGACGTGCAAATATATGAAGGGGTCTTGGCCATGCGCGAGGGGTACCTTTATCCGTCCAAGGTGTCACGCGTTTTGGGCGCCGTGGCCCAACTGATCCAGATCGACGCAAGAATGCAGGCGGTAAAGAGATACAGACCCCAAGCTGTTTCAACCTTGGCAAACCCCACGCCTTTGATCACGACGATATAAAGGGCGATCAAGAACACATCGCCCATTGCGAGTTTTCCGAGGATTTCGAGCGCTTTTAACGCTTTGCGTCGCATCAGGCCGAAATGGATGCAAGCCAGTCCAATTGTTTTCAGGAAGGGCGAAAAGATTGCAAGGAATGTCACAATGAGAGCAAGGAAAACATCGCTTTTCCACAAGGCTTGCAGTCCGGAAATGACGGAAATTTCTTTCAGATCGAACAATGGTAATGGAATACCTGCACGCATGAGAGGCGCAAACCAAGCAACTGGAAATACGATCATAAGAGCAAGATTAAGGTAACGATACATTCGGTTCACTTTTGTGGCTGTCGGTCAGCATGTGGGGGCAATGCGCGTATTCTCATAGGTCAACTTTGGGATTTCGACAAAGAGTTGCGCAAATCGCACAAAGGGAAAGGTGCGGGGTCATTGGGTGGTTCTGTTTGACCCAAGGGTCAAAGGCGCCCACCCACCGACCCCGTGACGTGTTGAATGCGAATTCGGATTGTGGAAAAGTAGCGTCATGTTTTTCAGACGCAAATCCTCGGCCATTAGTGATGACATGGCGCATTGGATCACAGAGTGTTTCGATTGGTACGAGAGCAATTTCACGACATGTGAGGGGCCAGTTTTACCGAACAAGTCTTTTTTCAAAGCTGGAAAAGGCAAGGATCAAGCGACAGCCGAGGCAGTGTTGGCAGATGTGACCCGGCTGATCGGATTTGATTTGCCGATAGATTTGGTTCCTTTGGAGCGCCTTCCTGAGGAGTTTAGGCATTCGTATCAATCGTATTCAGAAGTTGCTGGGACATATCGCGAAAGCGAAGGTGCGCGCATGATTGAATACGCACCAGAGAGGATGTCGCGACCGATCGAATTTATCAGCACCATGGCGCATGAAGTGATACATGCCCAATTGTGGGGCCTCGAAGATCAAATGCCGGGTGGCATTGAGATGCACGAGTTGGCCACCGATCTATGTGCGATCATCGCCGGGTTTGGCGTGTTCCAAATGCAGGGTGCCGATCAAAGCGGCTGGGCTGGGTATTTGACGCAAGAGACTCGCGGGGCCGCGTTGGCCTATTATCTCAAGAAACGCGAATTGACTGATGCGGCTGTGGAGCCTTATTTATCGAACCGATGCCGGAAGTATTTGCGGCGTGGTTGGGCGACGTGGTGATCAAGGACAGGTTGTCAGGTGCTGTGGTTTAGCGCACAGCCTCAATCGGACCTTCCGCGCGGCCATGGATGAATTGATCGACATACGGATCATTGGATTCGTCCATGTCGGCCACCGGGCCGGTCCAGCGAATTTTTCCACCGTGTAGCATGGCGATATTGTCGGCAATCGCGCGCACTGAGGTCATGTCATGGGTGATTGTCATGGCGGTTGCGCCCATTTCGGTCACGATCTCGCGGATCAGATCGTTGATGACGCCAGCCATGATTGGATCAAGGCCGGTTGTGGGCTCATCAAAGAAAATGATTTCGGGATCGGCGGCGATAGCGCGTGCCAAGCCGACGCGTTTTTGCATACCGCCTGATAATTCCCCGGGCAGGCGGTCGGCTACATCTGCTGTCAGCCCGACGCGCCGCAATTTGTCGATGGCGATTTCCTTGGCGTCCGCCTTTGAGCGTTTCAAAGATCTGCGCAGCAGGCGAAAGGCGACGTTTTGCCAAACCGGCAGGCTGTCAAACAGAGCCGCACCTTGAAACAGCATTCCAAACCGCGCGAGAAAGGCATCGCGATCACCGCTGTCAACATTCAGACCATCGACCGTAATGTTGCCGCTGTCAGGTGGAAGCAGGCCAAGAATTGCTTTTAACATGACGGATTTACCGGTGCCTGATCCACCGATTATGACCATTGATGTGCCTTTTTCGATATTCAGGTCAACACCGCGCAACACGTGGTTTTCGCCAAAGGATTTGCTGACTTGGGAAAGCGTGATCATAGCGAAAAGAATACTCCGGTCAGAACGAAGTTTGCGGCAAGGATCAACACGGCGGCAGCCTCAACCGACCCTTTTGTGGCGGCACCCACACCCTGTGCGCCACGTCCTGATTGCATCCCAAAATAGCAGCCCATCAAGGCAGCGATAAAGCCAAAAACAGCACCCTTAGCCAAAGACGAGCTGATGTCGCGCAACTCAAGGAAGTCCACTGTGTTTTGAATATAAGTGGCTGCATTAAACCCAAGCGTTCCTGTCGCAACGGCGTAACCACCAAAAATGCCAATGACATCGCCAACGCCGACAAGAAGGGGAACCACAAAAGTTGCGGCCAGAACCCGTGGCACCGTCAGGTATTTCATCGGATGGGTTGATAATGTCACCAACGCATCGATTTGTTCCGTGACCTTCATCGTGGCAATCTCTGCGGCGATTGAAGAGGTGACGCGGGCCGCGATCATAAGGCCAACCAGCACAGGCCCTAGTTCGCGCACCATGCCAATGGCGACAATTTGGGGAACGACGGCTTCGGCGTTAAAGCGTGCACCGCCTGCGTAAATCTGTAGAGCGAGGGCCCCGCCGGTAAAGATGGCTGTGAGCCCGACAACTGGAAGTGAGAGCCAGCCAATGTTGAACAGGGCGACAAGCCATTCGCGTGTGTAAAACGGCGGACGGACCAGATGTGTCAGGGTGCCCCAGGCAAAAATGGCAATGCGTCCGATGCGGGCCAAAATACCAAGAGTGGCCCGACCAATATGCGCCAGGAAGTTCATTCAGAGTAAATCCGATTATAACGTGCGCCAAGGGACGTCAGGATTTCATATCCAATGGTTCCGGCAAAATCTGCGACCGTGTCTACGGATTGATGTGCGCCCAGCAATTGCAGGCTGTCAGGGTCTTCGCCCAAATCTGTCACGTCAACGCTGATCAGGTCCATCGAAACGCGTCCCAAAACGGGGCAGGGTCGGTGTCCTGCATGCAGATGCGCTTGGGGTCCCATCGCGCGGATCAATCCATCGGCATATCCTGCGGAAATTGTTGCGGCGCGTGTTGGGCGTTGTGCGACCCATTTATTGCCGTAGCCAACGGTTTCCCCTTTGGCCACGTCGCGCACCTGAATGACAGGGATGTCCAGTGTTACAACCGGATGGGCGTCAACGTTGGGCAGACCACCATAGAGCCCTACACCGGGGCGGGTCATATCAAAGTGGTAGTGTTCCCCCAACAAAACGCCACCGGTCGCCGCCAATGATCGCGGAATTTCAAGCCCGTCTGTCATGGCGCGAAATGTTTCAAGCTGAAAGGCATTCATTGGATGGGTGGGTTCATCGGCGCAAGCCAAATGGGACATGATCAAGGTCGGGCGTTGCGCCACTGCGATGGTTCGGATTGCTTCCCATTCTGTAGGTTCCATACCCAAACGATTCATGCCGCTGTCCAGCTGAATGCCAAAAGGATGACCGGGTAAGGCTTCGACGTGGCGCAGCATTTGATCCACGGAATTGAGGATCGGCGTCAGACGCGCATCGCGGCACAAAGCCGTATCCCCCAACATGTGACCCGAGAATATGTTAATGACGGGTCCATGGCCCAAAGTGGCCCGCAAACGGGCCCCTTCTTCGGCGGTCGCAACAAAAAATGTCCGCGCCCCGGCACGGGCCAAAGCGCGCGCAACAGACGGCGCGCCAAGGCCATAAGCATTTGCCTTCACCACTGCGGCTGTTTCGCAATTGGATTTGGCATCCAAATTGCGCCAGTTTCGCGCGATGGCCTGAAGGTCTATGGTCAAAGTTGCAGTACCCATAAGGGGTTCATGACAGGATGCGTGCGCGCGTCAAGAGGGGGCTTGCTTGGGTCGGGAATTCCTTGCTTGTGCCGTTGATTAGGTCTGTGTTTGTGTACGCGCTTGTGAAAGTGAACCAATGACAGCAAAATACCTGCGCAAAGGAGTGATTGTTGTGGGATTGATCTCAAAATTGGTGGCGGAATTCGAACGGCCACGCGAAAAGCGCCCTTTGGGTAGCGGATGGTTGTCCGGCACATTGTCGATTTTGGCTGGATTGGCCGGACTGGCGTTGGTCATCGTGCGCTATTTCCCGGAAACATTCACAATGCCAGAACTGGCTGTGGTCCACGAAAGCGGTGCGGTCACGACGGCACTGCGATTGGTTTTGTTGTTGGGATACGTCCTGTCAATTTTAAGCGTGATCTTGTGTCGGCGCAAATTGTTGGGATGGACAGGATTGGCCATCGTCGTCACGGCGTCCCTTTTGGGAACCGGCGCAGTAGGGGATATTGGTGAATCACGGCAGTCGCTTTACTTTGGGCTCGATTATTTTGTCATCAACGTCCTTGTCGTTGGGTTTCTATTCGTGCCGCTTGAACGTGTGTTCCCGGCCCGTGGGGCGCAAACGGTCTTTCGTCCCGAATGGCAAGAGGACATGTTTTATTACCTGATCAGTTCAATGTTGGTCCAAGTTCTGGGGTTTCTTACGCTCGCGCCCACGAACGTCGTCAACGGACTTTTTGACCTTACTGGGACGCGGGAAGTGATCTCGACCATTCCGTTTTGGTTGCAGGTTGTGATCATTATGGCCGCGACAGATTTCGTGCAATATTGGGTGCATCGTGCGTTTCATACATTTCCGGTTCTGTGGCGGTTTCATTCGATTCACCATTCGACCAAGCAGATGGACTGGTTGGCGGGCGCGCGCATGCACATCATTGAAATCGCAATCTTACGTGGCCTGACGGCGGTGCCTATGTTCTCGTTGGGATTCCAACCTGAGGCGATCCAAGGGTATTTGTTGATTGTTTATTTCTATTCGTCCTTCATCCACGCGAATGTTGGATTGCATTTTGGATTTGTTGAACGGTTTTTCGTGACGCCGCGATTCCACCATTGGCATCATGGCAGTGACCGTGAGGCAATTGACATCAACTATGCATCACATTTCCCGATCTATGACTGGTTGTTTGGCACACATCATTTGCCGACAAAGGAATGGCCAGAGCATTACGGCGTGGTTGGTGACAATGTGCCAAAAGGATATTGGCGCCAGCTAGTGCACCCCTTCAAGCGTGAAAAATAAGTGCCAAACTTGACCCAAACGGCGCGCGCGATGCGCGCATATGATGTTTTGCGTTTGCCACGCAGGCCAAAAGGGGCAAGCCCCTTTTGAAACCCCACCTCTGGAAATTGGGTTAGGGTAGGGTCATTAGATCCATGTTGCGCCGCCAGATGTCTTCTCCGATGCGGCAATTGTAGGAGGATTGCGATTGAACCTGCCAGACCGGCAGTGGCGCTTGCGCAATTTCCATAACAAGTTTGCGACGTACAGCATCGGCAAAAGTGTCCCAATCGTTGACGGGTATAACAAACGCGCCGGGGCCACCGATGACGCAGGAGCGGTAATAGACGTCCAAATCCGGAATACCCCAACGCGCATAAGGACCGTTTGGGGTGTGGGTCATCAGGGGTAAGCCATTTATCGTGATGCCTTGAGCAACGATAGCGTCTCTTGCTGTTGAAACGGTTCCGCCGGAATTGTTTGGACCATCCCCCGAAATATCAATGACACGTCGCAGGCCATCAAATTCATTCTGGTTGATCAGATGTGCCGCGTAATCGAGAGCGGATGAAATTGATGTTCTGCGCAAGCCTTCATCAAAATGCACCGTTACTCTGTCGGACACACGGTCTGCATCTTCTCTGGTTTCGATCAGTGTCCATGGAACGACAACGCGTTGCGTCCCGGAGCCGGCCCATTCGACATAAGTGATCGCAATCCGTTGCAGCAATCCGCGTTGAATGGCGGCCCAAACCGCATCACTGCGCAGGGCTTCGGCATAGCCGCGTCTTTGGATTTCCAGTTCCCAAGGTTCCATTGAGCGTGAAACATCGACGGCAAGAACCAGTTCGACATCAACTTCGGCCCGTTGTGCAGCGCCAAGAATTGGCCACCACACAAGTATGAGAGCGAGAATAACACGCATACCACAAATGGTTTCAGACGAGGCACGCGTCTGTAAAGTCACAAATGCGCGCGGTTACCGGAATTGAGGTCAAAACCCGGTGTCGTTGCTGCCACCGTTTTGCTGCCAAGGCTGCACAAGGTTTCCAAAGCGCGTGAAACGACCTTCAAAGCTGAGGTCTACGGTTCCAATCGGGCCATGGCGCTGCTTGCCGATGATAACTTCGGCGCGTCCATGCAAGCGTTCCATTTCATCTTGCCATGAGGCCATGGCATCAAGATCGTGATCCCCAGGTTTTTCACGCTCTTTGTAATATTCTTCTCGGAACACAAACATGACGACGTCAGCATCTTGCTCGATTGAGCCTGATTCACGAAGATCCGACAGTTGAGGGCGTTTGTCTTCGCGGTTTTCCACCTGACGAGACAGCTGGGACAAGGCGATGACAGGGATGTTCAATTCTTTGGCGATGGCTTTCAGGCCCATGGAAATTTCACCGATTTCCTGAACCCGGTTTTCGGCCACGCCGCGCACCAGCTGCAAATAGTCGACGATCAACACATCAAGCCCGTGTGAACGTTTGAGACGGCGCGCACGGGCGGCCAATTGCGCAATTGGGATAGCAGGGGTGTCATCGATATAGAGTGGACAGGCCTCAAGCGCTTTGGCCGCGTCGACAAACCGTCGAAATTCGGTTTCGGTCATGTCACCGCGGCGGATGTTTTCAGATGGAATTTCAGCTGCTTCGGACAGAATCCGTGCCGCCAATTGTTCCGCGCTCATTTCCAGTGAGTAAAATCCAACCACGCCGCCTTCGATTGCGCCTTCTGATCCGTCCGGTTTGACACCCTTTTTGAAGGCTTTCGCAATGTTGAACGCGATATTGGTCGCAAGCGAGGTTTTACCCATTGAGGGACGACCCGCGAGGATCAACAAATCCGACGGATGCAATCCGCCAAGCTTCTTGTCCATATCCGTCAGACCTGTGGAAATGCCTGCAAGGCCGCCTTCGCGTTGATAGGCGGCATTTGCGACATTGACCGCGTCGGTGACAGCCTTAAGAAAGCTTTGAAAGCCGCCTTCAGTCGTGCCTTGTTCGGCCAGTTTGTACAGCGCTTGTTCGGCCTCGACGATCTGTTCTTTGGGTTCAGAGCTGACATCGACTTTGGAGGCCTTGGCTGAAATATCTCGGCCCAGATTGATAAGGTCACGGCGAACCGCCAGATCGTAAATCATTTGCGCGTAATCGCGCACGGCAAAGGCGGACACGGCGGCCCCTGCCAAGCGGGCCAAATACGCCGGACCGCCCAGTTCTTTTAGCCCTTCGTCGTCTTCCATGAACGCCTTCAGCGTGACAGGGCTGGCCAGATTGTTTTTTGCGATCCGCGCAGACGCGATATCAAATATGCGCGCATGGACCGGGTCGTAAAAATGTTTAGGGCCGATGATTGCAGCCACGCGGTCATAGATATCATTGTTGGTCAGAATCGCGCCAAGCAGCTGTTGTTCGGCTTCGATCGAATGCGGCATCGTTTCAGCGTCTTGGATTGCCGCGCCAGTCGGATTAATGGCTGCTATTTCGTTCACTGCTCACCCCTGAAATCTGCCCAATGGAGGGCTCGTGACACATCTGCGCGTATCTGCAAGTATTGAACATCTTTGTGGATGACGTTGAGGATAAGCCTGTAAACCCCAAAGTTGAAATCCAGATTATGCGTATAGTGAGGTTAACCTTACCATATGTTGTTCGTCATGTGTTAAAGAATCGTTATTATGCACAGGATGTCCACGGACGACTGTCCACAGATTCGGTCAAGCCATCCACAGACATTTCAAATTGTTAAACCAGAGCGGGAATTCCCGCTATTTTGAACGAGCGTCTTGCCACTTGCGCGGATCATTCAGGAAAGATTCGACCTCGTTCAGGGTCTCGGCATCGAATGCGCCAGAGGTTTTCGCCTCTGCCAATACATCCCACCACGTGCACAAATGATGCAAAGCGATTCCATGATCGCCCAGAGTTTTTTCGGTGTCCGGAAAAATATCGTAATAGAAAATAACGGCCGTATGCGCGCAAGTCGCACCAGTTTCGCGAATGGCATCCACAAAGGAGAGTTTCGAACCGCCATCCGTTGTCAGATCTTCTACCAAAAGAACCCGTTCCCCTTCGGACATGGCACCTTCGATCCGGGCGTTGCGTCCGTATCCTTTGGGCTTTTTACGCACATAGGTCATCGGGAGGGCCATGCGTTCAGCGACCAGTGCCGCAAAGGGAATCCCGGCGGTTTCGCCACCGGCAATATTGTCGAATGCCTCAAAGCCTGCATTGCGCATGACTGTTACCGTTAGAAAATCCATCAATGTACTGCGAATGCGCGGAAACGAGATCAATTTGCGGCAATCGATATATGTAGGAGACAAGAGACCCGACGCCAAGGTGAACGGGTCTTTCGAATTCAGGTGAACCGCTTCGATTTCAAGCAACATACGTGCGGAAAGGCGGGCAATTTCACGTGCGTCCGGATAGCTGGAAGGAATCAACGCAAAGCTCCTTAGTTCAAATTTTCAATTTGGGTTCGTCTCTAATCACGAAACGTGCCAATGAACAGGGCGACCGGGATCGAAAACTGTGACCGAGTTGCCGCCCTGTACAGGAATCGGGGCGGGTATTTCGATTGGGTCGCCTTTGGTCAATGTCATGCGGTCTGTGTTGGCGGGTAGGTCGTAAAAGGTCGGGCCATTCAGTGACGTGAAGGCTTCGAGTTTCTCAAGCGCATTCGCGTCCTCGAAAACCTGTGCAAGGCATGACATCGCAACCGGAGCAGTAAAACAGCCTGCACATCCACAGGCGTTTTCTTTGGTATGTGTCGCGTGCGGGGCGCTGTCCGTGCCGAGGAAAAAGCGGGACAATCCAGATGTTGCAGCCGCAACCAACGCCTCGCGGTGCACACCTCGTTTTAGGATTGGCAAACAATAGTAATGGGGACGTATCCCGCCGACCAACATATCGTTCCGGTCCAGCATCAGATGTTGCACGGTTATGGTCGCGCCAAGGGTGTCGTCCTGTTCCGATGCGTATTCGACGGCGTCTTTTGTCGTGATGTGCTCCATAACAACACGCAGGCCCGGCGTCGCCTTTCGAATAGGGTCCAATACACGGTCGATGAACACCGCCTCGCGGTCAAAGATGTCGATATCTGCATCGACGACTTCACCATGCACACATAAGGGCAAGCCGATGTCGGCCATGCGGTCCAACACCGGACGAACCTTGCCAAAGTCGGCAACACCGGACGAGGAGTTGGTCGTGGCACCCGCGGGATAAAGCTTTACAGATGTGATCAGCCCGGATTCGTATGCGTTTGCCACGTCATCTGGATCAGATTCTTCGGTAAGATAGAGCGTCATCAATGGCTGAAACGTCGTGCCATCAGGACGCGCAGCCAAAATGCGGTTTTTGTATGCAGTCGCCTGTGCGCCTGTCACAACAGGTGGCACAAGATTGGGCATAATGATTGCGCGTTCAAAATGGCGCGTGCTTTCAGGCAAGACAGCTTGCATCATTACGTCATCGCGTAGGTGCAAGTGCCAATCGTCGGGGCGGCGAATGTTTAAAGAGGTCATGGGCCTCCTCTAATGGGCCTCGTCGTCCTTGCCAAGTTTTGCATTCAATTCAGCAAGCCGTCGCTGAAATCGGGGCGCTTTCATCTTTTGGGTCACGTGGCGCGCTAGGCGCAAGGCCAAGCCATCACGCCCATCTGTATCCAAGGCAGTGAGCAGGCGACGCAAATAGGGCGGATGTTCACGTCGAGCGCGATAAAGTTTGGCGAAACTGCCGATCGACAGTTTCCCAGATTCGGCCTGAATCAAAATACGGTTTAGGATTTTCATCTCCATCAGATCGGACTGAACCGTATTGCCCAAATGTCGGAGCCGCAGACCGCGAACATGGGGTTTATGAAACAGTGCGGCGTGCATCGCGTCCAATTTTTCATTTGGATCATACAGAACAAATACGCGTTCAGCGGCGTCGATCATTTCTGGTGCAAACCCATAACGCGATGTGAAATCCAAGCGTCGGTTTTCGGAAAAGCGATCATCCCATTCTGTGACGCGTGGGTCGAGTGTGGCTTGGGGTTGCACCACAACAACTGTGCTGCCGGGGGCGGCCACTGAATACGTCGCGGCGGCGTATCCACAGGGACCGGCGCCATAGAAAATAATTTGTTCGAATTCGTCAAAAAACCCTTCGTCAATTAACTCGTCAATATAGCTCCATACAACCTGGTCGCGAAACCACGTGTCGCCATCGGACGCGATGCAGAGATTCGACCACCCCAATGACTTGGTTAATTCCCAACCCAGCGGTTGAGCAGCTTCGGTAAGTGCACGTATGCCTTGCACAGTTTCGAACGTAACAAGAAGGGTTTCATCGCCCTCTAGATACGCGGAAACGTGATTGTCATTTAAGGTGCGAAATGTCCCATAATCCCCTGTAATTTCAGAGAATTTGGACATCCATTCAGTTTGGTTAAGCCCAGCCAAAGGCTGTTCCGAAGTACTCGTAACATTCTGCATACAAATCCAAGGCGAACGCAAAAAACACATTGCGATATTCGCCATCCCACAAGTTAACGAAAATAAGTTGGGACATTTTTAATTGATTGTCACGCGAACTTTTAGTGATCGATGTCCGGATTCGTCGCGTGTTGGATCAAAAATTGGGCAGCTTTTTGGGTGATCGGACGGGTCGGTGGGGCCATAAGCAATCGCCCAAAGAGGGCACGGAATGGTTCAAGTTTCATCAATTCGTCAAAACGTTTGTGACGCCATTTGACCGCCCAGCCGTGCAGATTGTGAAGGATGTCATCCGCCTTCAATTCCGCAAGGTGCAAATCCCTTTCGGGTGCGTATCGGGCAATGCTGGTATCAATGTCAGTGTTGAAATTCCGTTCTACCCAATAGTCGAGCCCAAGAGTATCCGTCGAATGAACCGCGCGCCCGCGATCCGCCTTCAGCACATAGCTTTCCATTGAGCCAAGCGGATAATGGTTCAGTTGAGCCAACCCAAAGTTGGGTCGCCCGTAAGGTGAAAAAATGCGCCGCGTTTTATATTGCGCGCTCAGCGCACGTCCATGCCCGTCAAACCACTGGGCATCAGGAATTTGATCGGA
Source organism: Paracoccaceae bacterium (assembly GCA_039984715.1). Classification (GTDB taxonomy): domain Bacteria; phylum Pseudomonadota; class Alphaproteobacteria; order Rhodobacterales; family Rhodobacteraceae; genus JABSSA01. The sequence goes on from JBDWUA010000016.1 coordinate 389,580, forward strand.
ATTGGGATTACGAGGCCGATGCACGCCAAGCTTACCGTATGTTCCATCATTCTTATAAAGCGTTTTGAACATCGATGCGCGCCATGGCCAATAAATGACTTCTGGTGCTGTTTTGGTGAACGTATCGGTGATGGGGACATCCTTGTGACGAACCTCACCTGCGTTTCCGAACAATCGCCACGTCAGCGTGATCGCCGTAGCCAAGGGCAGGGCATCCAGCAGTGCAGTTAGTGAACCGTCCCCAGTGTGGATGTTGACGAACTCATCGATATCCAGCGGCAACAGCCAGTCCGCATTTTGATAGGCTTGTGTGTCGGTTACAGATTTCAGGGCGGTAAATTGTATTCCGCCTTTGTCATATGGCCCATCGTTTCGAATATGGGTTAACCATCCCATGTCCTGCAAACGATCTAGAATGGTGTCAGTGCCATCCTGACAGTCATTGGAAAAGACCAGAAAATCAGTGAAACCCACAGCGCGATGATGTGCCAGCCATTCCAAAAGGAACGCACCTTCATTGCGCACGGTCAAAACAGCCAGTGCATTAGGTGGAGTACCAGGTGTTCGCATTAGGTTTCCATATCTAAAGCCAAGGCATATGCGACGCGTTCGGTCTCGGTCAATTTTATCTGTAACGCCTGATCATAAAGTTCGCTGAATTCAGGCGTGTCATGAAGTTCGTCGGCCTTGGCCCGATGCCATGCTACCCCTTTTTCATGCCATTCCTTTAAAACCGGATCACTTAACAACCGATCATATTCCGCCTTAAGCCGTGGTAAATTGCGTTTGATCGTCACGTCCTGATGCACGGACCAATCCATGCGAATCCAATAGTTTATCCCAATGGAACGATCCACATGCAGTGCCCGACCACGTTGGCGTTTGATCAAAAAACTTTCGGCAGAGCGCAGAGCATAATGATTAAGTTGAACCAAGTCATACCCAACCGACTTCATCGAACTGCGCCATCCTTTTTCGGCCGTCTCGTCGGTTATGTCTTTGCCCGATCCGTTCACCCACTTCACTTTATTCCGCCACGCGGGTTCAAGCTTGTTTGGTCGATGGCACGACATTTTTGCATATGCACCAACGTTGCGAAACATCGTTTTGAACCCCCAAACCGTATGCGGTTTAGGGCAGTATTTCGGTGCGCAAGTGTCGAACTGATCAATGACAAATTCGTCGTGCAATTGGGTCACATCATTGTGCCCAAACAATCGCCAAGTCATTGCCAAGTTGGTCGCATCGGGCATGGCGTCAAACAGATCGTTCAATGTGCCGTTGCCTGTGCGGATATTGACGAATTCGTCGACATCAATGTGGGCGATCCAATCGGCCTGTTCGATAACCGGCTCTTTCAACGCGCGGTTCAGGGCAAATTGCTGAGGCGAGTTTCCTTTCCAATCGTCGTTCAGGCGATGTTGCATAACGCCCAATTCTTGCAATCGGTCCAGAATTTCGTCTGTGCCGTCTTCGCATCCATTGGTGTAAATCAAGAAATTATCAAACCCAATGGCGCGGTGGTATGCGACCCATTCGATGATGTATGGGGCCTCGTTCTTCATACATCCGACGATGACGTTGCCGCTGGAACCCTCGGGCAGTTTCGCCCTTGTGAATTCGGTGTACGCCTCGGCCGATTCCTCTTCGTTGACCGACCCAATTCGATTGTGGGGGGCGAACCGAGATGTTTGAAGTTCCTTGTAATTGCGCACGGCTGTTGGCGGCATAATCCGTTCTGCATCAGGGCTTAGCGGCACAGGATCGGATTTGACCTTTTCACCTTGGGCACGGCGAATGACGCGATCAGCGCGGTCAATACGCCACATGTAAGCCAGCAAATATTGCGAGGCACGAAACCCAAATGTTGGATCCGCTTCGACCCAATCCTTATCCGCAGGCAAGGGCTGGGTGACAGGTTCCTTTAGGCCATGTTTCTGCGCCAAGTTTTTGAAATCCGATGCAAAGCGTTGAGAAATCGGGGCAAGTTGCGCAGCGTCTAGGGGCGGACCTTCGACGGCGAAACCAGATAATATTTCGCGCCACAATGGTCGTGGCAGAAAACGTGCGTGGTTTGCGAGTAATTTCAAAAGCAGGGCATTGAACTGACGAGACCGGGCCAATGACGCGTCTGACGGTGACCGTTCTGTCGGTTCAGGCTGCGCCTTGCCGATCTGAGTTTTCAAACCAAAGGCGTCGCGTATTTCGGACGTCACGTTTTCCGAAGCAAACAGCGCTTCATCGTATCCCCGCAGATGCAGGGTATCAGGCCCAAACACGCCTTCCCAATGTGCAGTCAACGCATTGAAATCCAACCAGAAGGGCGGTGCCTGAGTTTCCAAGAACTGACCCGCAAGTGGGTCGATTTGTGGGACATGTTTTAAGCTGGCTTGCCACCAATTTTCTGCCGATGCATTGGCAAGCTCAAGGTCGAGCGATTGACCGCGTCCTTCCTGAACCTGCTTGGCATAATGCCGTGCAAGCATACGCGCGGGTTCGTCAACATGCGCCAGCAACTGGACATCTTCGGTCAGCGTCAACAGCATGTCGCGCAGCCGAGTCAATTCTGATTGGTTGACCAGACTGCTTGCCAATTGCGAGGCAGACAAAATCAAGGTGTCCGGCTGGTGTGTGTCCACTTCTTTTACTAGCGCATTTTGAACATCCTGACGCAATTCGCTTTGTCGTTCGGGGGATGCGTATCCGCGATCAAACCGCAAAGGATCGACATGTGCGGGATCAGTGACGGCCATATGTAATCGGGTGTGGTTCTTTTTGCCCGGACTGTTGGCGTACCGCACGCCCTTGGTTGTCATTTGATCGCGTTTGGCTGCTAGAACAGACTGCAATCGCGACGCACCGGTGCATTCAAACCCAATATGAAGAATGATTTTCATGAGGGCGCCTTGCGCGATTTCCGGTTCAGAGGGTTGGTGTTTGCACGCCCCCACCAAGGTAACGGAATGCCCAAAAAGCCTTCTAATCGGCGGCGAACGTCGGAATCGGCGATGTCATATTCCAAGAATGTTTCGTCATGATGAAAGATTGCGCGCAGATGGGCGTAATGACCTTGGATCCACTGTTCCCGCTCTTTTGTTGTGCTGCCATATCCTTGCGGTAATCCGGGGATAACGCCGTTGGGCAAACGCTCGGTGCCCAGATTGGACCATGCCAACATGGATTGAGACAACGCAAAATGATCGCGGTTCGACCCTAGGAACTTGATCTTTGGGTTGTGACGGCGCAACGCATCGATGATGGCGAAATCCATTTGCGGCCAAATTGACATATCTTCTCGCAGAACGCTCATTTCTGTAATGGCGTCAAACGGTTCCAGAAAATACGCGGGGTTCCCAGTTTCAAAAAAGCCTTTGTAAAGAAGATCCCCGACATAGGCATCGTGCAGGGATTTGTCCTTGGATTGGCGTGGACGGATACGATGATCTGCGACGTGCAGCCCCGCGCGCCGTAAAGCCCGCGCCAAGGTCGTTGTGCCGGTTTTTGGCAGGCCCAGATTCACAATGCGCAACGTCATGGATACAACCCCAATTCAGTCAGTAACGCCAGTTCTTGTGGTGGTAGGGGCGGTGCCGACCTTAAAATGCGTTGCATGTCTTGGTATTCGGATTGCTGCAATAACGCGTCCCGACGAGACTTGTGAAGATCTACGGCAGTTTGATGCAGGGACGCAATTTCGGGGTCGGATTTCAAGTCGGCCAGTGCCGCATTCAGGTCGGGCAAATAACGTTGTATTGAAGCGTCCTCCCAAGCGGGGTCATTGCGTTCGCGCCAATATGTGTCGTCAAAATTTCGATTTTCTCGGTTTACATCCCCCCGATCATTCTTAACCAAATAGCTGTCCAATGATCGCAAAGCATAGTGATTTAACGTTGCAAAGTTGCGTGCGCCTGTGGCCGGAAACCGTCTGATCCGGCGTGGGTTTGCTGCGACTAGAAACTTGTGTGGTACGGAGCGTCCTGAACCATCTGTCCAACTGGGGCGACGATTTTTGGCAAGGTTCCCTTTGAAAAATGGGCGATGTGCGCCGAAATATTGCAGTGGAAAATCCTGACGAATCAAAGACTTGACTTCGATCGCGGTTTCCCCGCACCATAGATCAGGATTATGTGACCGTTTGAATTGGCCAATGATTGGCTCATCAACAAAATCCTCAACCCCATCATTGGCAAAGAACTGAAAGTTCAGGCTGATCGCTTGCGGATTATCACAGGCGTCGATCAGGGACGGAATGCTGTGATCCCCAGTGTGGATGTTCAAAAACTCGTCGACATCCGCCACCCAAACCCAATCAGCATCAGCGACACATGGCTGTTTACGGGCGTCCTTTAACGCCTCCATCTGGTAATTCCGGCCTTCTGCGGGATTGGGCAAGTGTTGCAATCCGCCACGTTTGGCCAAGGCATCAAGGATCGCATCCGTACCATCGGAGCAGTCGTTGGAATAAAACAAAAAGTCAGTCACGCCCAAAAGACGGTTAAAGGCGATCCATTCTAACAAGAATGGACCTTCGTTTTTCACGCAGGTTATGGCCGTAATACGCATTACGACCAGCCACGTGCACATTTGAGCGATGTGCCCATATACTGTTTCGCCTCGTCGGGTTCTCGACCGGTCATAGCCTGAACCTCTTTTCGTTGCTTTAACAAGAGTAACCTGAACGCTGGAATCTCGTCAACGGCGGCGGTTGTGGGACTTGACGTCGTTGTCCCAGCATGCAGGACTGCCCGATATGACAACACCCAGTTCCATTGATGAGGTCCAGCAGGTGCTGGCCGACCAAAATTACGTTTGTGGACGTAGTTTGGCGACAGTCACATTTCTTTCGTTACGTTTGGGCCGTCCGCTGTTTCTTGAAGGCGAAGCAGGGGTTGGCAAAACCGAAATCGCGAAGGCCATCGCCGCGGCACTTGGCCGGCGTTTGATCCGGTTGCAGTGCTATGAGGGGCTTGATGCATCAACGGCCGTTTATGAATGGAATTTCGCCGCGCAAATGGTGGCCATTCGAACAGCAGAGGCGTCGGGTCAATCGGATCGTTCAGCTTTGCAAACGGAATTGTTCAGCCCCGATTACTTGATTGAACGTCCGCTGTTGGAAGCGATGCGACCCCAAGAGGGCGGCGCACCTGTTCTGCTTATTGATGAACTGGACCGCACAGACGAACCCTTTGAGGCGTTTTTGCTTGAGGCGCTGAGCGACTTTCAGGTGACGATCCCCGAACTGGGTACGATCAAAGCACCTGAGCCACCCATTGTCATACTGACATCCAACCGAACCCGCGAAGTGCACGACGCATTGAAGCGCCGCTGTTTGTATCATTGGGTTGATTATCCAGATTTTGAACGTGAGATGCAGATTTTGCAGGCGCGGGCACCAGAAGCCGCGGACACATTAAGTCGTGAGGTTGTGGCCTTTGTTCAACGGCTTCGCACGGAAGATTTGTTTAAAAAGCCTGGGGTTGCAGAAACGATTGATTGGGCGAAGTGTTTGCTGGCTTTGGATATGATTGAACTGAGCCCAGAAGTCATCGCGGACACGCTTGGCGCGATCCTGAAATATCAGGATGATATTCAGAAACTGCAAGGATCAGAAGCCAAGCGCATTCTTGAAGAGGCAAAGGCTTCTCTTGAACCTGCGTAATTGGGCAGTTCGATTAACAACTTTCAACGGAACGTGGTCGACCTTGGGGATACAAATTGCCTGAATATGCCCCATTAAACTTGCCTGAAAATCCACGGCTGGTTGGCAATATTACGCATTTTGCGCGCGCATTGCGCCGGGCGGGTCTGCCTATTGGACCGGGACGCGTCATTGACGCGGTCTGTGCAGTTGAGGCGGCCGGATTTACAGGCCGAACGGATTTTTACTGGGCGTTGCATGCGTGTTTTGTGAACAGACCTGAACATCGTGCGATCTTCCATCAAGTGTTTCGTTTGTATTGGCGCGATCCACAGTACCTTGAGCACATGATGTCGATGATGTTGCCAGCAATGCGCGGTGTACAAGAAGATCGCTCAGCCAAGGCGGCGGAAAAGCGCGCTGCGCAAGCGTTGCTTGATGGTGTTGAACCGGACGGACCGCAACCCGAACAAGAAGACCCAGGCAACGAGATTGAGATTGATGCGTCGCTTACGATGTCGTCAGATGAACGCCTGAAAACGCTCGATTTCGAACAGATGAGCGTGGATGAAATGGCTGCGGCAAAGCGCATGTTGTCGCGACTGACTTTGCCGATTGACCCGTCGCCGACACGGCGGACGCGATCCTCAGTTCGAGGGAAAATTGACCCAGCAGCAACGATGCGCGCATCAATGCGGCACGGCGGGGATGTGCGAAACCTGAAATACAAAGAACCGCACAAGCGTTGGCCCAATTTGGTGGTGTTGTGCGATATTTCGGGCTCGATGAGCCAATACAGTCGGGTTGTTCTTCACTTTTTGCATGCGGTGGCGAATGCCAAAGGGCAGGGTTGGGCAAAAGTACACGCCTTTACGTTTGGGACGCAGCTGACAAATATCACACGACATTTGGCGACCCGAGATGTGGATCAGGCGTTAAAGACGGCGGGTGCAGAGGCGCAAGATTGGGAAGGTGGCACACGCATCGGCACGTGCCTTGAAGCCTTCAATCGTGACTGGTCAAGACGTGTTCTGGGTCAGGGCGCTGTTGTTTTGGTGATCACCGATGGTTTGGATCGTGGCGCACCGGAAGATTTGGCCCGTCAGATGGAGCGCCTGCGTCTGTCTGCGAAACGGTTGATCTGGCTAAACCCATTGCTGCGGTGGGAAGGGTTCGCGCCAAAGGCGACAGGCATCGCGGCGATGTTGCCCCATGTGGACAGTTTCCGGGCAGGGCATTCAGTGGCGTCACTTGAAGACTTGGCATCCGTGATTTCCAAACGAGATGACGTAGGTGAAAAAGCGCGGCTGATGGCGCTTTTATCAAATTGAGTGCGCCTTTAGCGCACACGCCAATATGGAACGCCAAGCTGACGTTCTGAGACCAATTGCTTGGGGTATCGTGTGGTTTAAGCGACAGCGTCAGCGAAGCTTTGACGATAGATGTCCGACAGGTCTGCAAGCGGGGCTTCGTTGTTTGCGAATTTGACGGTGTCGCCGGTAAAGCGGCCAACAGATTCGATGTACAATCCGGCCTGTCCTGCGGCGATCATCAACGCTTCGGCTTGATCGAAATTGCAGGCGATCAGATAACGGCCCTGATCTTCGCCAAACAATAGCCCCATGTCGTCGGTGTCCAGTTGAACCCCAACCTCTGTTGCCTCGGACAATTCAAAAGCGGCCAGTGCAAGCCCACCATCTGATATGTCAGTGCAGGCTGTGATCAAGTCGCGATTGGCGCGGACGAATTCGCCTGCGCGTCGTTCTGCATCCAGATCAACAGGTGGGGCGTCGCCTTCGGCGCGGCCAAAAACCTCGGCCAGTAAGGCAGATTGCCCCAAATGACCTGTAGTTTCACCAAGGACCAAAGCGACATGACCTTCGCGTACGTCCGTTCCAATGACTTGATCGACCTGTTCCAAAAGACCTACGGCACCGATGGTTGGTGTGGGCAGGATCGCGTCACCGTCTGTTTCATTATAAAGGGACACGTTGCCAGACACGATTGGCATATCCAATGCTTGGCAGGCTTGACCAATACCGTCCAAGGCAAAAATAAACTGACCCATGATCGACGGTTTTTCAGGATTGCCAAAGTTCAGGTTGTCTGTTGTTGCCAATGGCTTGGCACCAACCGCGCACAAGTTGCGATACGCTTCGGCCACCGCTTGTTTGCCGCCCTCAAGAGGGTTGGCCGCCACATAGCGTGGTGTCACATCGGATGTGAAGGCCAGCGCCTTGTCCGTGCCATGAACACGTATGATGCCCGCGCCAATCCCGGGGATGCGGGTGCTGTCGGCCATGACCATCGTGTCGTATTGTTCGTAAACCCATTGTTTCGCCGCATAATTCGGGCTGGCAATAAGTGCTTTGAGGCCGTCAATCGGATCGACACGTGGAACATCCCCAAGGTTCGCAGCAGGTGCTGGTTCTTCCCATGGGCGATCATATTCCGGTGCTTCGGAGGACAATTTGGACAGAGGTAAATCCGCTTTGACCTCGCCATTTAGGCAGATCAAAAACCGATCCTCAGCCACGGTTTCACCGACAATCGCGAAATCGAGGTCCCATTTGTCAAAGACGGCTTTTGCTTCTGCTTCAAGTTCCGGTTTCAGGACCATCAACATGCGTTCTTGGGATTCTGACAACATCATTTCATATGCAGTCATGTTTTCTTCGCGAACGGGTACTTTTTCCAGATCGAGGCGCACGCCCAATCCGCCCTTGTCGCCCATTTCGACGGCCGAACAGGTCAAGCCTGCGGCGCCCATGTCTTGAATGGAAATCACAGCGCCGGTTTGCATCAGCTCGAGGGTGGCTTCCATCAGCCGTTTTTCGGTGAACGGATCGCCAACCTGAACTGTGGGGCGCTTTTCCTCGATGGTATCGTCAAATTCTGCTGATGCCATGGTTGCACCGCCGACGCCGTCGCGTCCGGTTTTTGCACCCAGATAGACCACGGGCATGCCGATACCGGACGCGGCCGAATAGAAAATCTTGTCCGCATCGGCAAGACCTGCTGCAAATGCGTTGACCAGACAATTTCCGTTGTAGGCCGGATCAAATCGCACTTCGCCGCCCACGCAAGGGACGCCAAAGCAGTTTCCATACCCACCGACGCCTGCGACCACACCATTCACAAGCTGACGCGTTTTGTGGTGGTCAGGTTCGCCAAAGCTGAGCGAATTCATCGATGCGATTGGACGCGCGCCCATTGTAAAGACGTCACGCAGAATGCCGCCCACGCCGGTGGCCGCCCCTTGATAGGGTTCGATGTAACTGGGGTGGTTGTGGCTTTCCATTTTGAAAACAACGGCCTGTCCATCCCCGATGTCGACAACGCCCGCATTTTCGCCAGGTCCACAAATCACTTGTGGGCCGGTGGTTGGCAGCTTTTTGAGGTGCAATTTGGAGGATTTATAGGAGCAATGTTCGTTCCACATGGCCGAGAAAATTCCGAGCTCTGTAAACGTCGGTTCGCGCCCGATGATTTCGAGGATGCGCGCATATTCGTCAGCGTTGATACCGTGTGACGCAATCAATTCGTCGGTGATTTTTGGTTCTTGCATGCGTATCCCCCGGGAGTTTGCGCGCTTCTTAGTGCAAGGGCGCGTTCGGGGAAAGAGGGGATGCGCAGAGGAGGGCCTTTACCTATGTTTGCTTGAGTGTTCTGCACGAAAACGATCAGCCCATTCTTGGTTGGTCAGATCTGCAAGCTTGGCGACGCCGATGGTGATGTCTTCGACGTTGGCGTTACTCTGTCCTAGTGCGTTCAGAATGCGGGCGAGTGTTGCTTTTGGGCGCTCTGATAATTCGGCATAGGTCACGCGTAGCGGATCTAGCTTTTGTTGTTCGAACCATTTGATCCAAGCATCTTCCAATGCGTTCATGCATTCAAGTTCGCGTGTGATCGAGACATCATCATAAACAAGCGGCTTTGGTTGCGCTGTACGCTCAATTTCGGTGCCATCGCCTGCCAAATGCCAAAGACCAGATTGGAAAGCTTTGACCAAAGAAACGGCCTGGTCCAATTTGCTTGTGCGTGTCAGAAGTATGAACAGGGTTTCTCCGAAGACTGTATTGATGCGTTGCCGGTCGTTTGACTGGTCAGGATGCAACTTTTTGAGTTGTTTGAGAATGAATGGAAGACTTTGCCCCTGAAGTCGTAGTCCAAACACATCTGTTGTTCCGGTCCCTCGGTTTTGCGCGCCTTCGTCTGTGGCTTCGTGCGGATGGAAGCATTTTAGTTACGAACGCATGACTTTGTCTGTTTCAATGGATTGAGATCAACAAGAAATTGCTGAACGCAAGTTCTAGCAAATCGGGTTCGAGCTGTTGTTGCTGTTCGAAGGCTTAAATCTTGAAAGAGAAAGAGGTTTTTGCGAAAGGCGCGAACCGTTGGCAGGTCATGGAAATCGGATAGTATTTGGGTAATGTGTTGAACTAATCAAAAACGCCGCGCTTTAAGCTATGCGCGGCGCAGTTTTATAATAAGAGGGTCGTGGCGTTTTCGTGATTCCGTCAAGTTTCTTAGTTGCTTAACAGAACGACGTCGGCGGGTGCGCTCGAATCTGATCCCGATTTCTGCGTGCGTTGACGGATGAAATTGCGGCTGGCATCGACGACGATGTTACCACCTTTTACGGTTAGCAAATCTTGCCTTGTGGTAAGGATGACCTCGCGGCCGCGCAGAGAATGGATCGATCTGTTGCGTGCGCTAATAAAGACGCGAACGCGACCATTGCCCATTAGGCGAATGCCGTTCAGATTGCCCAAAAGTGCCCCATCCGAAGATAGAATTTTAGCGCTGCGAGAGGTTTTGATTGAATCGATCTCACCGGCGGAGATGTCTGCGTAGGCTGGGGCCGCTGCGATGGACAGCGCCGCTAGCCCGGCGGCTATTACAGTTTTCATACGTTGCATGGATTACCTCATATGGTTGCTTGTAATGATGTGGGGCGCAAACTCGCATAGCAAAAGAGAGTGTCACGTGGTTGTGTGCCTTCGCGATGAAACGCGTTGCCGCAAGATTGAGGTAAATGAACCAACTGACGTCAACGGCGTCTTGCAGCACTGCCTATGTTTGGCTTTTTGCGTGGAACGTCTCAGACTTAGGCTGAGATGTAACAGATGCCGATGACATTCCTTTTGATCGAAGGAAATGAAGGGAGGTTCAAGATAAGCCTCAAAAAACGTCGCCCTTTGTAACGCGATGAAGCGACCCGTTTACGCACACAAAGCGATTAGTCGCCGGGTTTTGATCCCGCTGGCGCGGCATCGGTCATCTCTTGGACTGCTTGGGTAGCCGCGGCGGAAATGGCGGTCTTATCCTCATTTGTCAGGTTTTCTTTGTCATCCATGTCGGGAAGGGCCACGCGCACCTCGCGGCGGGCAAATTCCAAACCGTTTTCGGCAAAGGCGGCATTCACCCGATTGTAAATCTCTTTGCGAAGGACAAATTGTTTGCCGGGTTTGGCCATGAATTTTCCGCGGATTACGATGCCGACGTCGTCAAACGCGAACACGCCTTGTGATTTGAAGGGTTGCAGAAAATCGTCTTTGAATTCGGGCATTGCAAGCATGTCCTGACCGATTTTCTTGAATATCTTTTTGACCTTGTTTGGATCCGTCCCAAACGGAACCGTAAAGCGAAGTTTCATAATCACCCAATCTCGGCTGAAATTGGTGATTTTTGGAATTTCGCCATAAGGCAAAGTGTGCACCGGACCCTTGTGGTGACGCAACTGCATTGAGCGGATCGAGATTTTTTCGACAGTGCCCATGGTGCCTTCGACTTCGACATACTCACCTGTGCGGAATGCGTCATCAATCAAGAAGAAGATGCCAGACACGACATCGGTCACCAGCTTTTGGGCGCCAAAACCAATCGCCAAACCGATGATACCAGCACCAGCCAGCAATGGGGTTGTGTCCACACCAACATTCCCCAGCCCCAACAAAAGGAACACGATCGCAATTGTCGCGCGGGACACGCCTAGGATCAAAGGAAGGACGGTAGACAACCGAGAACCACCAGCTCCGCCACCGTCGCCACCGCCCATTTCTTCGTTTTCGGGGTCATAGCCCGATGCGGTTTGTTCGGCGGCTAATTTGCGATTTATCCATAAGGAAACGATTTCGTAGACGAGGTATCCGATGGACAAGATCATCAGAAACTCGATTAAATTGGCGGCAAATCGTTCGCCGACTCCTGCCGTTGCAATTGTGGATGGCGTCATGCCCCAGAACCCGGCAATCATCATTAGAACTATGCCAAAGACCACGACGCGACCTATGCGAATATAGGATCGTTTCGTTGACGCATAGGCACGTTCAGCAACAGCACCTTCACCTGTCATGGCTGGCGCGAGGTGACGCACCAACCCCCGGATCAAGGTGTCCATGGCTGGGGCGAACAACATAAGCGCCATTGTTTTGTAATGTGGCGCACTGGAAAGCAGCTTAAAATTCCCATAACTGGCGACGATGTTGACGACCCACCATGTCCCCATACAAACCAATATACCGAAATAGGGAAATGCGTTTGCAATCCGTTCTTCCATGGGGCTGACGTCGGGATCTTTCCCACGCATCATCATGATCATGCCCTCGCGATACCGCCAGATCACAATCGCTGCGTAAACGTGCACCGAAAAATTGATCCAAAACCCAAGACGAGTTTCCCCAACAGGAACACCATTCGCAGCGTTAAACGGAATGATGACAGCGCCGACGCCGATCAAAAATGCGAACCAAAAATTGTGAAAAACAACGGCCTTGGCTGTCGCATCATCGGAGTGAACAAATCGATACTGTGGATTGTAGGGCGCCATGGTAAACCGACCTATGGCAACTGCCAAACGAGGAAGGCCAATAAGATACGGGCCGACAAGCAGCATAAGCGGGTGATAATATTGTGGAACGAAATGAAGGGTCAGCAAGCGCGCGACAAAAATGAACACACCGACAGCCACAATTTCACTGGTCAATCGTGTCAGCAGTCCGAAGATTGATTGCCGCATTGTTGGATTTTCTTCAGCGACTTTCGGTAAAACCAACCATTTTCTGATCAAAAAGCGAAAAATCAGTTCTACGACCAATGCGCCAGCAAGAACCATTATCATGTAGCCGGCGGTTTTCAATAATCCCTTTGTTCCGACAAACCCGTAAAAATTGGAAAATGCTTTGACTTGGCTGCTGTAAAGAATTGGCAGCTTTGCAATCGCTTCGGTGACGCCTTTGATGGATCCTGACGTGGCGTGGTACAGAAAATCGGAAAGCCCGCTGGTTTCTTCGTCTGCGGAAACCGCCTGGGTATTGAGTTGTTCCAGCAAGAGATCTCGAACTTGAGTATCTGACAGGCGGGATAACAATGCATTTGCAGCTTCAGGTGTGAGCGGATCAGGCAAGGTGACTTGCACGTCGGTTGCAGCTGTCCCTGTTAAGCTCACTTGTGCAAAAGCAGGCGCGCATAGCCACAAAAGAATTACAATTACTCGAAAAATCACGTTTCCACCCCGGATTGCGTCTTTTCGCACCGTGACGAAATATTTGATGCGGCTTCAAGGGAAAAATGAAAAAAAAGGCCGAGCAATGCTCGGCCAAGTCCAACAGGGAGGTATGAAGATGATGCAAAAAACGATCATCGTCTTCACAAATCGAATTAAGACTGCGTAAAGATTCTCGCAAGGCGCATTTGGCTGAACTTTGGTCAAACCCGATATGCAATCTGCGCATAGCTTGTGCAAATAGGTGCTAAACTGCCTCTTTTTCGCGCAGTTTCTTGCGATCCAGTGCGATTTCTGCCTGAACAAAGTCACGAAAGGCCGAGATACGTTTAGACTGCCGCAATTCTTCAGGATATGCAAGGAAAACAGGCACTTCCGCGCTTTCGATGTCTGGTAGAACCCGCACAAGTTCGGGGGAATTCGTCGCGACATACCCAGGCAGGACACCCAGCCCTAGATTGTTTTTCACTGCCTGAAGCACACCATAATAGTGGTTCACAGTCAGTTTGGATTGGATCGGGTAGGTCATCAACATCTGTACAAGACTTAAACCGGCCGCGACTTGGCTGGAATTAGTGTTCTGACAGACCAGACGATGATCGCTTAATTCTTCAAGTGAACTGGGGTCACCAACTTTATCGAGATAAGCCTGTGTCGCGTAAATTCGCATGCGAATGCTCATGAGGCGTTTGCGAATAAGATCGGCTTGGCTGGGTTCTTTCATACGAATGGCGACGTCAGCTTCGCGCATCGGCAAATCCAAGACACGTTCTTCCAACATCAGATCGACACTGAGGTCAGGATATTGTTCGTATAATTTGGGTAGCCTCGGAGCTAGCCACAATGTGCCAAACCCGGTCGTCGTTGTGACACGAAGATCGCCGAACACTTCTTCTTCGCTGTCACGAATACGCGCAGCCGCAGCATCCAAACGCTTGTTCATGGCAACAGTTGCATCAAACAACAATTCACCCTGTTCCGTCAGGATAAGGCCACGTGCGTGTCTGTGAAAAAGCGTCGCCCCAAGCGATTCTTCCAAAGCGCGTACTTGTCGACTGACCGCTGATTGGCTGAGATTCAGTTTGTCGCCAGCATGAGTTAAACTCCCTGCATCTGCGACTGCATGAAAAATTCTGAGTTTGTCCCAATCCATAACGCACCTTCACTGCAGTTGTGGGCTAATAGACCGAAAAGTTCTTAAATTCTATGCAGATCAACAAAACTTATAGCGGTTCGGCGCAGATTTTCCTAGGCGGGTCAGTATTTGTGACCTATTATTGCGTTAAAGATGTGCAAAAGTGATCGCAGCAGGGGAGGCCAGTCGATGACGACCCAGAAAATTACATTGAACGATCGCTATGATCTGACAAAAAGCCCGGTTTTATTAAATGGCACCCAAGCTTTGGTGCGTCTCACGATGATGCAGAAGGCCCGTGACCTAAAGGCTGGATTCAATACGGCTGGGTTGGTCACAGGTTATCGCGGTTCCCCTTTAGGGGCGGTGGATATGCAGATGACGCGCGCCTTAAAACCGCTTGCTGCGCACGATGTCGTTTTTCAACCCGGATTGAACGAGGACTTGGCAGCCACCGCCCTTTGGGGCGCGCAACAAGCAGAATTGCGCGGCGAAGGCACACATGATGGCGTCTTTGGTCTTTGGTACGGAAAAGGCCCCGGAGTGGATCGGTCGGGTGACGCATTTAAACACGCGAACATGGCCGGAACGTCGGCATTAGGTGGCGTTCTGGTAGCAATGGGCGATGATCACACGGGCGAAAGTTCGACAGTTTTGCACCAATCCGAATGGGCGTTGATTGACGCATATATGCCCGTTGTGTCCCCGGCAGGTGTTCAGGAAATCATGGATTATGGCCTTTATGGTTGGGCCCTTAGCCGGTTTTCGGGGCTATGGGTTGGTCTAAAGACGATGAAGGATACGGTTGAAGCGACCAGTGTTGTCGACGGTGATCCGTTCCGCATGGCGTTTGACAGGCCAGAGTATGCGATGCCGGAAGGTGGTCTGAATATTCGGCTGGTCGACACGCCGACAGAGCAAGAAAGCAGAATGATCGATCACAAACGATTTGCGGCAGAAGCGTTCAGTCGCGCAAATCGGATGGACCAACGAAAATGGGGCAAAGCAGGTGCCAAGATCGGTTTCGTCGCTGCGGGCAAAAACTGGCTTGATCTGGTGCATTCCATGCATTTGCTGGGCATCGACGAAACGGAAGCTGAAAGACTTGGTGTGACGCTTTACAAGGTCGGCCAAACTTTCCCGCTGGATATGCAAAGCTTTCAGGAATGGGCCGAAGGGCTCGATTTGATTGTTGTCGTCGAAGAAAAGCGCAAACTGATCGAAGTTCAGATCAAAGAAGCCATTTTCGATGACCGTCGCGGACGGCGTGTTTTTGGGTGGTACAAGGGTGGTGCAGGTAGCACGCACCGAGAAGAGCTGTTTCCGACGCGCGGGGCGTTGGACCCAATAATGATCGCGGAAAAGCTGGGGCAAATTCTGCTTGAAGAAGGACGCGAAACGGACCGGATCAAAGGTGGTCTTGCCAATTTGGCCGAAGCGCGCCGGTCGGATAATGCCGAAGATATTGCCGCGCGCATTCCGTATTTTTGTTCAGGTTGTCCGCATAATTCATCGACAAAAGTGCCGGACGGATCGCGCGCCTATGCGGGTATCGGTTGCCATTACATGGTGCAATGGATGGATCGCGAGACGATCGGGTACACGCATATGGGGGCTGAAGGGGCAAATTGGATTGGTGAGGCGCCGTTTTCAACGCGCGAGCATGTTTTCCAAAATCTTGGCGATGGCACCTATAACCATTCAGGGGTGCAAGCCATTCGCGCGGCTTTGGCGAGCGGTGCCAATATGACCTACAAAATCCTGTACAATGATGCTGTTGCGATGACCGGCGGCCAGGGAAATGACGGCGATTTAAGCCCGTATCGTATTGTGGATGAAGTGCAGGCCATGGGCTGTGAAAACATCGCTGTGGTTTACGATGAAAAAGAAGACGTCGATTTTTCGCGTTTGCCAAAAGCTGTGCCGCATCACGAACGCGCAGACTTGCAAACCGTGCAAGAACGGTTTGCCAAGATTCAGGGCGTATCGGTCATTGTTTATATTCAAACCTGTGCCGCAGAAAAACGGCGTCGGCGTAAACGCAGAACATTTCCTGATCCAGATAAGCGGGTCTTTATCAACTCTGATGTCTGTGAAGGCTGCGGTGATTGCGGCGTGCAATCGAACTGTGTGTCCATCGTTCCGAAAGAGACGGAATTGGGACGCAAGCGCGCGATTGATCAATCAAGCTGCAACAAAGATTTTTCCTGTGTCAAAGGATTTTGCCCATCATTTGTGACGCTAAAGGGCGCGCAGGTGAAAAAACAGGCGACTAAATCGCTGGATTTGCCGGATATGCCGGAACCCGAATTGCCAGCAATTGATGGTACTTGGAACGTCGTTATCACCGGCGTGGGTGGCACGGGTGTTGTGACCATTGGTGCCGTTCTGGCGCAGGCTGCGCATATCGATGGCAAAGGCGCTGGCATGATGGAAATGGCCGGGCTGGCGCAAAAGGGCGGCGCTGTTCACATACATTGCCGACTGGCTGAAAAACCAGAGCACATCAGTGCCATTCGTGTCGCCACAGGTGAGGCTGATGCATTGATCGGCGGCGACCTTGTCGTCAGTGCTGGCGCAAAAACCTTGGGGCTGACATCCGCGGGTCGGACGGGAGCCGTTGTGAACAGCCATGAAATTGTCACAGGCGATTTCACCCGCGACACGGAATTTTCGCTGCCCTCTGACCGACTGGGACTTGCCCTAGAAGCGCGGATGCGCGACCGGCTTGATATGTTCGATGCGTCGGATTTGGCCCGCGCAACTATGGGCGATAGCATCTTTTCGAACATGATGATCTTTGGCGCGGCATGGCAACGTGGTTTGGTTCCCATAAGCCTTGATGCGATCATGCAGGCGATTGATCTGAACGGGGCTGCGGTCGAAAAGAACCAAAGAGCGTTTGATATTGGCCGATGGGCCGTTCTGTATCCAGAGCAAGCACAGGACGTCACCGAACCAAAGGTCATTACCCTGCCGCAGACACTTGAAGAAAAAATCGCTTACCGTGCCGATCACTTGGTCAAGTATCAAGGAAACCGATTGGCAAAACGATATCGTAAACGTTTATCGAATATCGAAGATTTAGGCCTGCGCGAAGCCGTCGCCAAAGGGTATCATAAGCTGCTGGCTTATAAGGACGAATACGAAGTCGCCCGCTTGCATTTGGACACGTTTGAAAAAGCATCCGAACAGTTTGAAGGTGATTTCAGCATGACCTTTCATCTGGCGCCGCCCATGACGACCAAAGACGGTCCTGACGGTCGGCCGATCAAAAAGGAATACAGCCAAGGCATGTTGCGTTGGTTCCGTTTGTTGGCCCGCATGAAAGGGTTGCGTGGTACGCCGTTGGACATTTTCGGGCGCACGTCTGAACGCAAAATGGAACGGTCTTTGATCAAGCAATACGAAACGGATCTCAAAAAGGTGCTTCCCAAGTTGGACATTGGCACCCGTGACGCCATCATCGCGCTAGCCGAGCTGCCCTTGCAAATCCGCGGCTTTGGTCCCGTTAAGTTGGCGAACGAGCAAAAAGCTGCAAAACGCCGCGAAGAATTGTTGAGCACTATTTCGGCAGGGGGACCTGAGTTGGCGAAAGCGGCTGAGTAGGATGATTACATTCAATCCTCTCGATCTATGAGAGAGGATCGTAAAGCATTAAGTCCTTCGCGCAATCAGCTTTCAGTTGATGAAGTCAAAGACGCTATGGGCCAGAATATTCTGGCCCGAAAAGTGGCTTTGGATTACTTGAGCAATGACTTTGCGCTTGGCACTTTCTCAGGTGGAACGTTAAGCACGGAGAAAAAGCCGTTTTCGAAACCCGTGGAGCGCGCTAAACTTGACCCACTTCGATATGATCCAAAAGGGATGATGGATTTCCTTAGAAAATCCACTTATGAGCTGTCGCAAAGCCCTGAAAAGAATTTCGATTTGGGGCGCAAACTTGAAGACAAACATCGCTCAACGAGGGCGTAAAGGTTCAGAACGACATGGCTGTTGGTATATTTGATTCCGGGCTTGGTGGATTGACGGTGCTTGATGCTGCTCAGAAACGTTTGCCCGAGGTGGATTTCACCTATCTCGCGGATAGTGCGCATGCGCCATACGGAGTGCGCACAGCGGATGATATTTTTGATCTGACCACGGATGCGGTGAGCCGTTTGTTTGACGCGGGATGTGACTTGGTCATTTTGGCATGCAACACGGCGTCAGCCGCCGCGTTGCGACGCATGCAGGAATCGTGGGTGCCAGATGACAAACGGGTACTTGGCGTTTTTGTTCCCATGATCGAAGCCCTGACGGAACGGCAATGGGGCGACAATTCGCCCCCGCGCGAAGTCGAAGTTCAGCATGTTGCATTGTTCGCGACGCCTGCAACCGTATCAAGCCGGGCTTTTCAACGTGAATTGGCGTTCCGCGCAATTGGCGTGGATGTTGAGGCGCAGGCGTGTGGCGGTGTCGTTGATGCCATTGAAGACGGTGATATGATATTGGCCGAAGCGTTGGTGAGGTCCCATGTTGATGCGCTTAAACGCAAGATGCCTCAGCCCGGTGCCGCCATATTGGGCTGTACACATTACCCGTTGATGGAAGACATTTTCCAAAAAGCCTTGGGGCCAGATGTAAAAGTGTTCAGCCAAGGAACCTTGGTTGCCGACAGTCTGGCGGATTACCTTGAACGCCATCCGGGCAAATTAGGGCAGGGTGAAAGCGCTTTTTTGACGACGGGAAAGCCAGACCAAGTAAGCGATCGCGCAACCCAATTTTTGCGACGACGGATCGAGTTTCAAGCCGCTTGATCCAATCCTTTGCAAGAGACGACTGACATGACACATAACATCGCAATTCTAGGCGCTTCTGGTTACACCGGGGCGGAGCTGATCCGGCTTATCGCTGGGCATTCGTCGATCCAAATTAAAGCCCTTGGGGCGCATTCCAAGGCGGGCCAAACAATGGCGCAGGTGTTCCCGCATTTGCGTCATCTGGATTTGCCTGATTTGGTCTCTTTTGATCAGATTGATTTCACCGATATCGATCTTTGTTTTTGCGCGTTGCCGCACAAGACCTCGCAAGAGGTGATTTCGGGTTTGCCGCGTGACATGAAGATTGTGGATTTAAGCGCGGATTTCCGGTTGGAAGATCCAGAAGAATACCTGAAATGGTACGGAAACCCACATTCTGCAATCCCGATGCAATCCGAAGCGGTGTACGGGCTGACCGAATTTTATCGCTCACAGATTAAGGACGCGCGGTTGGTTGCTGGCACGGGGTGCAATGCGGCAACCGGCCAATTTGCGTTGCGGCCATTGATCAAAGCCGGTGTCATCGATCTTGATAATATCATTATGGACCTGAAAGCAGCCGTTTCGGGGGCAGGGCGTGCTCTCAAAGAAAACTTGCTGCATTCAGAATTGTCCGAAGGATATCATGGATACGCACTTGGTGGGCAGCACCGGCATTTGGGTGAATTTGACCAAGAGTTTTCAAAGATCGCAGGACGCCCGGTGCATGTGCAATTTGCGCCCCATTTGATCCCGGCCAATCGCGGCATTCTTGTTACGTCTTATGTGATTGGTGATGCCTCAGAAATTCATACGACTTTGGCACAAGCCTATGCGTCTGAACCATTCATCCAAGTTCTTCCTTTGGGCGAAACCCCAAGCACGCGCCACGTCAGGGGATCGAACTTTTGTCATGTCGGAGTGGTCGCTGATCGCATTGCAGGGCGGGCAGTTGTTGTGTCTGCGCTAGACAATCTGACAAAAGGTTCATCCGGGCAGGCATTGCAGAACGCCAACTTGATGTTAGGTATTGCCGAGACAGAAGGGCTGATGATGGCACCTTTGTTCCCTTAGGATACGACGAACCAGCTGATGAAAACACTGAAAAAGCAAAGACGCATTCAAATCATTATCGTCACTTTTGTCGCCCTTGGCTTGTCCACGGGGTTGATTGGGTACGCAATGAAGGATGGGATCAACTTTTTCCGTGCACCCAGTCAAATTGTCGCCGAACCGCCGTTGCCAAACGAAGTTTTTCGCATTGGTGGTTTGGTCGAAGAGGGCAGTTTGATCCGCGGAGAAGGCAAAACGATCCGCTTTAGTGTCACAGATGGTGGGGCGTCGGTACCAGTCAGTTATACCGGGGTATTGCCCGATCTGTTTGGTGAGAACGAGGGAATGGTTGGCACAGGCCGTTACGTTAATGGCGTCTTTCAAGCGACTGAAATTTTGGCAAAACATGACGAAACCTATATGCCCAAAGAGGTCGTCGATGCGCTTAAGGCGCAGGGTGTTTACCGCGAACCCGATTCTTAAGGGTTAACGTTCGTTAAGTACGGCGACCGGGCCTGTCGGGCCTTTTTTACCAATTTAACGCTTTTCTTTCCGTACCGAACGGACAAGAGGCGCATGAGACATGCAAAGCGTACATGAAATCGCACAAGACATTGTTGTTCGCGAAGGCGGATATGTAAACGATCCTGATGATCCCGGTGGGGCCACGAATTACGGTGTCACGATCCACACGATGCGACGGCTCGGGCTTGATCTGGATGGAGATGGGGATGTCGATACGTCGGACGTCAAGGCCTTAAGCCGTGCACAGGCGGTTGATATTTTTGTGCAGCATTACTTTGAGCGTCCCAAGATTTCACGACTGCCATCACCCTTGCATGCCACGGTTTTTGACATGTACGTCAATGCCGGAGGCAACGCGGTCAAGATCCTACAAAGGCTTTTGGTCGACATGGGCTATGCGGTTTCGGTTGATGGGGCATTGGGTCCACAGACCGTAGGCGCGGCGCAAAATGCGCAGAAAAAGGCGCCTGATCATTTGGCGGACGCTTATGGCATTGCGCGGCGCAACTATTATTTCCGCATTGCAGACCGACGACCGGCAAGCCGTAAATACGCCCGAACCCGAAATGGTGGAAAAGGGGGCTGGATCAAGCGCGCTGAGGAATTCATCTCTTCGCAATACCATATGAGCACGGCAGAATTTTCCCGGAGGGTTGCATCATGGGCTTGATCGAACAGGCACTGTCCTTGGTTTTTGGCGGCGGGCGTAATGCAATCCGTGAGACGGTCGAAGTTTATCGCGAGAATGCAGAAGCAGGCGCGATACGTGGCGCAGAAGTTCAGACGCAAGCCATGAAGCAATACGGAGACGAGTTTGTGGTACCGCGGCATGGCGTGTTTGACCGTTTCATGGATGGGCTGAACAGATTGCCACGGCCATTGTTGGCCTTGGGCACGTTGGGATTGTTTGTGTCGGCCATGATTGAACCTTTGTGGTTCGCTGAACGGATGCAGGGCATCGCATTGGTTCCGGAACCCTTGTGGTGGTTATTGGGTGTTATCGTCAGCTTCTATTTCGGTGCGCGACATCAAATGAAAGCGCAGCAGTTCCAACGTCAGATCGTATCCAGCATCAAATACGCACCAGCCGTCATGGAAAATGTTGCAAAGTTGCGAGCAATGCGGGCTACGACGCCGGGTATTGCAGACACTGGAACCGATGCGGCCCTTGCCCTGGCCAGTGTGGAACCAGAAGAAAATGCAGCATTGATGGATTGGAAACGCGTCGCTTGACGCGGGGATGATGATCACGGCTGCCACAGATGCGGTGCGAACGGGGTAATTAGCACAGTCTGAGACACCCGCGACATTGTGATCCGGGGCCATTGGCGGACTGCTCGGCGCTGTCTATAGTCCGCGCTATGATTACAGAACTTGGTCACTTCGCGCTTGTCACCGCATTTGTTGTTGCTTTGGTTGGGGCGATCGTTCCGATGTTAGGAGCGTGGCGCCGAGACAGCGCTTGGATGGCCGTTGCCGATCCTGCGGCAAGCGTTCAATTTATGCTGACGGGGTTTTCGTTTGCGGCATTGATGTGGGCGTTCATAACGTCTGATTTCAGCTTGCGTCTGGTTGTTTTGAATAGCCATTCGGCCAAACCAATGTTGTACAAAATCTCGGGAACGTGGGGGAACCACGAAGGGTCCATGTTGCTTTGGGTGCTTATTGTCACCCTGTTTGGCGCAATGGCGTCCTGGTTCGGGGGGAACCTGCCACCAACGTTGCGTGCGCGTGTTCTAAGCGTGCAATCCGCAATTGCTGTGGCGTTCTTTGCCTTTATCTTATTCACATCGAACCCGTTTGAGCGCCTTTTGGTGCCGCCCTTTGACGGGCAAGATTTGAACCCGTTGCTTCAGGATCCCGGGCTCGCCTTTCATCCACCGTTTTTATACCTTGGATATGTCGGCCTAAGCATGTCGTTCAGCTTTGCTGTCGCGGCGTTGATTGAAGGCCGTGTTGACGCCGCTTGGGGGCGTTGGGTGCGCCCTTGGACTTTGGCGGCTTGGGTTTTTCTGACCATCGGAATCGCACTTGGCTCTTGGTGGGCCTATTACGAATTGGGCTGGGGTGGCTTTTGGTTCTGGGACCCGGTCGAAAATGCATCCTTTATGCCGTGGCTTTTGGCAGCTGCATTGCTGCATTCTGCCATTGTCGTCGAAAAACGAGAGTCGTTGAAAAGCTGGACAATCCTTTTGGCGATTTTAGCCTTTGGGTTCTCACTCATCGGAACATTCATTGTTCGGTCCGGATTGCTGACGTCGGTTCACGCCTTTGCCAACGATCCCGAGCGTGGCGTTTTCATATTGGGCATCCTTGCGTTCTTTATGGGGGGGGCATTGACGCTGTTTACCTTCCGCGCTGGCACGATGGAGGCAAAGGGCGTCTTTGGAATGGTCAGCCGCGAAAGCGCGCTGGTGCTGAATAACTTGTTGCTGGCAGTTGCGTGCTTTGTCGTGTTTGTCGGGACCATGTGGCCACTGGTGGCCGAAATGTTCTTTGACCGAAAACTGAGCGTTGGACCGCCTTTCTTCAATCTGGCGTTCACGCCCTTTATGGTCTTGCTGGGCTTAGTCTTGCCAATCGGCGCGATGATGCCGTGGAAACGCGGACAGATTTCGCGCGCCATGCGTCCGTTGCGATATGTGTTCATACTGGCGTTGGCCTTTGGTGGGTTGGCGTGGGCCATGAACACAGGGCGCAGTTTGACGGGACCTATGGGCGCGTTCTTGGGGTCATGGTTGGTCATGGGCGCAGCCGTCGATTTATGGAGTCGGACCGGAAAATCTGGCGCATCCCGATTGTTCCGACTGCCGCGTGCGGATTGGGGCAAAGCCGTTGCGCATGGTGGTCTTGGCATAACGATGTTGGGGGTTGCTGGACTGACAGCGTGGCAAACCGAAGATATCCGCGTTGCGCAAATTGGTGAGCCATTCACGGTCGGTGGTTACACGCTGAGCTTAGACGACGTTCAGGACATTGAGGGCCCGAATTACTTGGCATCCATGGGCTTCATCACGCTCAGCCAAGACGGACAAGAGATCGCGCAACTGCGACCTGAAAAACGGATTTACCCGGTTGCACAAATGCCAACGACTGAAGCGGGCATAGATTATGATCTGGCACGCGACGTCTATGTCGTGATCGGCGATCAGCAAGTCGGCGGCGGTTGGGCTGTGCGAACTTACATCAAACCACTTACCAACTGGATTTGGATCGGATGCGGTTTGATGGCTTTGGGTGGATTGCTGTCACTGTCTGATCGGCGGTTCCGTGTGGCGGCAGGGGCGCGAAAAACTGCTCAGAAAAATGCAGTGCCAGCGGAATGAGACGTTTTATCACCGTTCTTGTTGCCCTGTGTTTGGCATTCCCGCTTTGGGCATTGGATCCATCGGAAAAGCTGGATGATCCCGTTTTGGAAGAACGCGCACGGGGCTTGGATCACGAAATTCGCTGTGTTCAATGCCAATCCGAAGCGGTTGCATCCTCCAATGCGAATTGGGCACAGGATGCGCGAAAGATGATCCGGGAACGCATCTTGGCCGGGGATTCCGATGCACAGGTCAAATCCTTTTTTGTCGAACGCTATGGCGAATTTGTTTTGATGGACCCGCCCAAGACGGGTTCAAATCTGTTGTTGTGGGCTGCTGGTCCCTTGATGGCTTTGTTGGGCGTTTTAGGGGGGCTGAATTATTTGCGCACTCGGGCCAAAGTCACAGCAGCACCAGAGGCTGAATTGACACAAGACGAACGTGATCGGCTGAAAGGTATTCTTGATCGTGCCGAATGACGTGTGGTTGCTCTTTTCTCTGACAAAATGATGCGTATTTATATCTCTGAATGAATAGAAGGGCCGGCCAATGCGCTATGAGACAATTACGTTCGACATCGACGAGGGGCTTGCCCTTGTAACCTTGAACCGTCCTGACACATTGAATGGTCTGACGACGCAAATGCGTGCGGAAATTCAACATGCCATGACGGATGCAGGGCAGCGGGCACGTGCCGTGGTTCTGACCGGTGCAGGACGCGCATTTTGTTCAGGTCAAGATCTGGGCGATAGCGGAAACGCTGCGGATCTGGATCTGGAACGCACATTGCGTGACGAATATACGCCGATGTTAGATTCTGTGGTCAATTGCCCAATCCCGACAATTGCTGCGGTGAATGGAGCTGCTGCGGGGGCTGGTGCCAATCTGGCACTGTCTTGTGATGTCGTAATCGCAACGCAAAGTGCGTATTTCATGCAGGCGTTTTCGCGCATCGGGCTAATCCCAGATGCTGGCGGGACTTATGTCATGCCTCGCACCGTTGGCATGGCCAAAGCGATGGGTGCCGCGTTGTTTGCAGACAAGATCACTGCGCAACAGGCGGATCAATGGGGGCTGATTTGGGAAGCCGTCGCAGACAGCGAATTCGATGCCCATTGGCGCAAACGTGCGATGCATTTGGCAAAGGGGCCAACTCAGGCTTATGGGGCGATCAAACGTGTTATTCGCGCAAGCTGGGCAAACGACTTTCAGGAACAATTGCTGCTTGAAGCCCAAGAGCAGGGTACATGCGGCAAGTCGCGGGACTTTATGGAAGGTGTGATGGCCTTCATGCAGAAGCGCCCTGCCGAATTCGAGGGACGCTGACACACACCTGCATTTTGTGGCGTGATTACAGGGTATTCGGGCGGCTCGGAATACTGTTTCTTCAGGGCGTGTCTGAACTCTGGTGCGGAATTCGTATGCCTAAGGTGCGACGGCTATGACTCTTCATGAGGTGAAAAGACGAAGGTGTCAGTGTCTGACGCGTCTCGTTTTGGGATCACTTTGACGATTGTGCGTCGCGTGCGAAATGTTGGCATGACCCGGCTGTCCGCGTTGATATTCTTCACAGGGCGGAGCGGTGGTTCCTGATCATCAACTTTTTGGGTTGAAGGGGCGAATGATGTGTCTTCGCATGTGAAGCCATCTGGAATGGGCGCAGTACCGATTGGGGTAAAGGTTTCGATAAGTGGCGAGATTTTGACATTTGGCAAAGCGATTTGGTGAGAGTCATCTTCGCCGAGAATCTCATTTGCCCAATTTTCAGCAGCTTCGGACCAGTCGTAGGATTTATCGCGCATCTGAGACGTCCTCGCAAATTGCCAACCGAAAGAACGATGATCGCGTCAATGGAAAGCAAACAAGGCAGCGACCACGAATAAGGGGACCATCTTGCGATGATCCCCTTAATACTTTGCTAATAACTGGCAGGTCTTAACGGTTTTCTATGTCGATATAGTCACGTTCCGTATCGCCAAGGTACAATTGGCGTGGCCGTCCAATTTTGTTTTGTGGATCCGCGATCATCTCTTTCCACTGGCTGACCCAGCCAACTGTGCGGCTAAGCGCAAAGATCGGTGTGAACATGGATGTTGGGAAACCCATCGCTTCAAGAATGATGCCCGAATAGAAATCGACATTCGGGAACAGTTTCTTTTCAGCAAAATACGGATCGGCCAAGGCCGCCGCCTCAAGTTCTTTGGCGGTTGCAAGGATTGGGTTGTTTTCGACACCCAGCAATTCCAACACTTCATCCGCAGACTGTTTCATAACCGTCGCACGTGGATCAAAGTTTTTGTAGACGCGGTGACCAAAGCCCATCAGGCGGAACGGGTCATTTTTGTCTTTAGCGCGTGCGATATATTCAGGAATGCGATCCGGTGTGCCGATTTCGTTCAGCATTTCCAAACAGGCTTGGTTCGCGCCACCATGTGCCGGTCCCCACAGACATGCGATGCCCGCAGCAATACAAGCAAACGGATTTGCTCCCGAAGACGAGGCCAAACGGACTGTGGATGTGGATGCATTTTGTTCGTGGTCGGCATGCAAGGTGAAAATCCGATCCATCGCGCGCGACAAAATCGGGTTCACTTCGTATTCCTCGGCGGGAACGCTAAAGCACATGCGCAAGAAATTTGATGCGTAATCCAGATCGTTGCGTGGATAAACGAACGGTTGTCCTATCGAATATTTGTAAGCCCAGGCCGCAATAGTTGGCATTTTGGCGATCAAACGGTGGCTTGCAATCTCGCGTTGACGTTCATCGGCAACATCAGTTGAATCGTGATAAAAGGCCGACATTGCGCCAACGACCCCAACCATGATGGCCATAGGATGGGCATCGCGGCGGAACCCACGGAAGAAATTGACCATCTGTTCATGCAGCATCGTGTGCCGCGTGATCGTGCTTTCGAAATTCTCAAGCTCTTTTGCAGTCGGCAGTTCACCATAAAGCAGCAAATAGCAGACTTCGAGGTAATGCGACTTGCCCGCCAGTTGGTCAATTGGATAACCACGGTGCAGCAATTCCCCTTTGCCGCCATCAATGAATGTAATCGTGCTGTCACAGCTCGCAGTTGAGGTAAAACCCGGGTCGTATGTAAATACCCCAGCCTGTCCGTACAGTTTGCGAATGTCGATGACGTCTGGTCCCGTGGTGGGTGAATGGATCGGCAGTTCGTAGCTCGCTCCATCAATGGTCAATGTTGCAGATTTAGTAGTGTCGGCCATGACTGTATTCCTTCCATCATCAAGCGGTGGTCAGACCACCGGGACCTTCTGGTCCTTCGTTACGCACGGCCTGTAAAAAAGAAGTGAACCTTTTTATCAGGCCGACGCCTCTTGTAGTCGGACCAGACTTTCATCACGCCCCAAAACAAGCATCATATCAAACACCGAAGGTGTAACTGCGCGTCCTGCCAATGCTGCGCGCAATGGTCCGGCCAGTTTTCCAAACTTGACGTCTTGCGCTTCGGCGAAAGCCCCAAGCGCTGCCTCCAGATGTTCCCGATCCCACCTAACGGTTTGCAACTGCGGCGTCAATTCCCGCAGTATACTAATGGATACTGAATCAAGTGATTTTGATGACTTTTCATCTGGAGTAATTGGACGTTCGGTCAGCGCAAAATATGATTTTTCAATCAGTTCTGGCAAAGTTTTGGCGCGTCCTTGGACAAATGGCAATGCAGCCTCAAAGCCCGATGCCTGTTTTTGGGTGAATGCTGGATTCCCGCTTGCAGGAAGGTATGCCGCCACTTCACGCTGCAATGCAGCGGGGTCAGTCGATGCAATGTGCTGTCCTGACAAATGTTCCAACTTTTTGGTGTCGAAACGGGCAGGAGCCTTGCCGATTCCACCCAAGTCAAACCATTCAAGCGCTTGTTCATCGGTGAAAAACTCGTCGTCCCCATGGCTCCACCCGAGACGCGCAAGATAATTTCGCATGCCTGCCGCAGGATATCCCATGGCCTGATATTCTTGCGCACCCAACGCGCCGTGGCGCTTGGACAGCTTTTTGCCGTCAGGACCGTGAATCAGTGGAATATGCGCCCAAACCGGAATGTCCCAACCCATCGCTGAATAGATCATCATCTGCCGGGCCGCGTTGTTTAGGTGGTCATCCCCACGAATAACATGTGTAACACCCATATCGTGATCATCGACGACGACGGCCAGCATATAAACGGGCGTGCCGTCAGAGCGTAACAGAACCATGTCGTCCAGTTGATCATTGCGGATTGTGACATCGCCCTGAACTTGATCGCGGATGATCGTTTCGCCAGATTGAGGTGCCTTGATCCGCACAACAGACGGCGTATCGGGATGATCAGAGGCTGCCACATCCCGCCAAGGCGAGCGAAACAGGGTTGATCGCCCTTCGGCGCGTGCGGCTTCCCGAAACGCGGCGATTTCGTCCTGAGTCGAAAAACACTTGTAGGCTTTACCCTCTGACAGCAATTGATGCGCGACTTCTGCATGTCGGCCTGCGTTCTCGAACTGGCTGATCGGATCACCATCCCAGTCAAGACCCAGCCAAGTCAGGCCTTGCAAAATTGCGGCCGTTGCTTCGGGGGTTGATCGTTCGCGGTCAGTGTCTTCGATCCGAAGCAAAAACTGCCCACCCCGACCACGCGCGTACAACCAATTAAACAAAGCGGTGCGTGCGCCGCCAATATGAAGGAAGCCAGTAGGCGAGGGTGCAAAGCGGGTTACGACGGACATCAGGAGTTTACCTTGTGCTAACCAAGTTGGGTTTAGGTGTATGCCTCTACTATCCAGCACAGGCAAAGGGGGCAAGATGGGCTGGCTATCTGGCGTTCTTGCTGTGCAACGCGGACATTTGTTTCCATGGCTTGCGGTTGGGCTGGCAATGGGGGTTGGACTGTACTTTTCGTTGCGGTTCGAACCTGATGCAATGACCCTTGGCGCAACGGCTGCTTTTGCCACGATCTGCTTTTTGTTAGCGCGCATTTTTCGATTCGACACCGGGCCGCTTTGGATGCTTGTGGGAATGGCAGCTTTGGGGGTCTTGCTGGCGTCAGGCCGCGCGCAGTTGGTGTCCGGTCCAGTGTTGGGCTGGCATTATTATGGCGGCATCGAAGGGCGGGTCATCGGTTTAGATCGATCTGGATCTGACGCCGTGCGGATCACGTTGGACCAAGTCGTATTGTCCAACGTCTCGCCTCAGAAAACGCCGATCCGTGTACGCGTGTCTATGCATGGGGACGCGGCATTGGGAATCGTTCCGCAACCGGGTATGCGCATCATGACGACGGGGCATTTGTCCCCACCGGGTGGCCCTGTTGAGCCGGGAGGCTTTGATTTCCAACGCCATGCGTGGTTCCTGAAACTTGGTGGTGTTGGCTATACCCGTGTTCCAATCCTGTCTGCGGCGCAGCCCGACACTGGTTGGTCACTGTGGGTCTTTCGGTTGCGAATGGCGATATCCGGACATGTGCGAACTTTGTTGCCCGATGATGTTGGTGGATTTGCCGCAGCCGTCACGACCGGGGATCGCAGCGGGATGAGCCCGCAATCTCTTGATGATCTGCGTGCAGCAAATACGGCCCATTTATTGGCCATTTCAGGTCTGCATATGGGATTGCTCAGTGGCTTTATCTTTGGCCTGTTGCGCATTGTGTTTGCATTGATCCCGTTTGTGGCGTTGCGATGGCCTGCACGCAAACTGGCGGCAGGTGGGGCATTGATCGCGGCGACGTTCTATTTGTCATTGTCGGGTGGCAGTGTGTCAACGGAACGTGCATTTGTCATGGCCGCTGTCGCCTTGGTCGCGATCATGCTTGATCGCCGCGCCCTCAGCTTACGGTCAGTGGCGATTGCGGCCCTGATCGTCCTGACATTGCGTCCCGAAGCATTATTAAGTCCGGGGTTTCAAATGTCCTTTGCCGCCACCGCAGCGTTGGTCGCCGTTTTCCAACATCTGCGTGGCGTCGACCTGAGCTTTGGCTTGCCAATGGTCGCGGGAACCCTTGGCGTGTTAATCTCCTCGGCAGTTGCGGGGCTTGCCACAGCGCCGATTGGGGCGGCGCATTTCAATGCATTGTCACATTACGGATTGATCGCAAATCTTATCAGCGTGCCTCTTATGGGGATCATCGTGATTCCGGCGGCTGTTCTGGCTGCGCTCCTTGCGCCCTTCGGATTGGAATTTGTGGGGCTTTGGGCCATGGGGTTGGGGCTGCGTCTGATCCTTGGTGTTTCGCATTGGGTCGCCTCATTGGACGGTGCGCGCAGTTTCGTGCCCGGACCGGACCCCGAAGTGTTACCGCTTTTGTGTTTTGGTGCGGTCTTTGTGATCCTGTGGCGCGGGCATGCGCGCTGGATTGGTGTCATCCCTGTCGTTGCGGCCATCACACTTTGGACCCAAGTTGACCGACCGGGTGTATTGATCGCGGATCAGGGCAATTTGGTTGGCGTCATGACCGATAAAGGGCGCGCATTGTCCAAACCCAAGGGGGCAGGGTTCATTGCAAAAAACTGGCTAGAAAACGATGGTGAACGTATCGCGCAAGAGGATGCAGCCATACGGTGGCCCAAAGACGGTGCGTTTATGGGGGGCGTAAACGTTGTGCATTTGAACGGAAAACGCGCAATCGCTGCGTTTGACAGATGTGCAGCGGATCAAGTGATCATAGCATCGGCCGCTTTGGAATTGGACAGTTGCGTTGTCATCGATCCAGACAAACTATCTGAATCTGGTGCTTTGGCGCTGATGACGGGGCAAGATGGGATTTATATTCGCAGTGTTCGCGACGTGACCGGAACACGCCATTGGTCACAATGGCCCGATTCAAAAACGCAGCCGGGCTGGTGGGCCAAGCTGCGTTTTGCAAAAAATGAGGATGTGAAACCCTAGTAGGTGCGGATCAGGCCGACCAGTTTGCCTTGCACCCGGACCTTGCCTGCTGGAAACACACGGGTCTCATAAGCCGGATTGGCCGCTTCCAATGCGATTGTGCTGCCTTGACGCCGATAGCGTTTAAGAGTCGCTTCGTAATCTTCGACAACAGCCACAACGATATCGCCATTGTCGGCATTGGTTGTTTCTTCGATCACAACCACATCACCGTGATTGATACCGGCATCGATCATTGAATCGCCCTTGACCTCAAGCGCGTAGTGTTCGCCACGTCCGGACAGCATTTGACCCGGTACCGCAACAGAATGCGACGGTTCGGAAATGGCTGAAATTGGAACACCTGCCGCAATACGCCCCATAACGGGCAGTTCGACGGCGTGTACTTCGACCGGAATGGCATTTCCCGGCGTTGGAACGTCCGGTTTACTGCCTTCGATCACGCGCGGTTTGAAACCGCTGGCGGGTGGCGTATCTTGCAGGCTGTCTGGAAGGCGGACAACTTCGATGGCGCGCGCACGATGCGCAAGACGCCGGATAAATCCACGCTCTTCCAATGCGGTGATCAAACGATGAATTCCAGACTTGGATCGAAGGTCCAAAGCCTCTTTCATTTCGTCAAAACTGGGCGGTACACCGTCCCGTTGAACGCGCTTGTGGATGAACTCCAGCAAATCCAGCTGCTTTTTCGTTAACATTCTGCTCTCCCAATCCCCGTTGGCTTGGCTTTGTTCTATACTTGTTCACGTTTTGTGTCAACGGCACTCGTATAAGGGGAATGCCCTTCAACTGTCGCGGCCTAAGGTGAACGAAACGTTAACAGATTGTGGCAGAAGGATTTTCTTACAGTGAGATGTAGCTGACTGTTTCACCAATTTCGCGTGATTTGTCATGGGGTGGGCGCACAAGAAGAACATTTGCGGATGCAAGTACAGTCAGCAAGCTGGAATCTTGACGATCAAAGGCAGATATTTGACCGTTCTGTAGATGTGCACGCATGTAATGTTCGCGCGGTCCGTTTTGATCCAATGGACGCGAGAGCGTGGCAGTAAACCGCGTAGGTGCGGTTTCGCCCAAACCCAGCATTTTTTGAATGACGGGCACCAAAAACAAACGGCCACAGACAAGGGCGGACACAGGATTGCCCGGCAGACCCATCATTGGCGTTTCGCCCAAACGTCCGGCCATCAACGGTTTGCCCGGACGCATTGCGATCTTGTAAAAGGCCTGTTCCATGCCAAGATCAGCGGCAACATCGGCCACCAGATCATGATCCCCAACAGATGCGCCGCCAATGGTCACGATCAGATCAGCGCCATCTGCCAGCTCAAATGTTTGTTGCAGAGACGGTTTCGTGTCCCGCGCGATGGGCAATATCCGAGTTTGCGCGCCGTTCGCCTCAAGCATTGCGGCAAGTCCAAAGGTATTTGACGCAATAATTTGGTCTGGACCGGGTGTTTCGCCGGGCATGACAAGTTCGTCCCCAGTCGAAATAAGAGCGACAACAGGACGTCGCATCACCGGCACTGACGCAATATTCATTGATGCAAGCAATGCGACATCCGAGGCATTCAAAACGCGTGGCCCGGTCAATGGGTCGCCGTGATGAAAATCGCCACCAGCCGGGCGCACATGAGTGGCCCCGCGCGTGTCTCCGGTTACGGTGATCAAATCGTCTTTTCGCGTGACGTCTTCTTGAATGACCACACAATCAGAACCGGCGGGCAGGGGCGCGCCTGTGAAAATGCGCACGGCTTGTCCTGCGCCCAAAGTTCCGCCCCATGCATGCCCTGCGGCGGCCTCTCCGACGACTTTGAACATGCAGTCGCGTTCGACTTCTTGCCCTTTAACCGCATAGCCATCCATGGCAGAGGCGGCAAAGGGCGGTTGCGTGCGGTTTGACCTAACCGTTTCCGCCAGAACCCGTCCAGCAGCCTCGCGCAGGGGCGCCGTTTCAGCAGAAAGCGGGGTTACGATGCGAAAAAGGTGATCTAAGGCTTCGCTGACAGGGATCATAAGGCTTCAAAGCGACCTGATTTGCCACCGTCTTTCAAGACGACACGTAACCCACCGATTTCCATGCCGCGATCAACGGCTTTGCACATATCATAGACAGTCAGCGCCGCGGTCGAGGCTGCGGTCAGTGCTTCCATTTCGACCCCGGTTTGGCCGGTTGTTTTGACCGTTGCGCGCACTTGAATACCGGGCAAGTCTGCGTCCGGCGTCAGATCGATGCTGACCTTTGCAATGGCCAATGGATGGCACAAAGGGATCAGGTCCGCAGTTTTCTTTGCCCCCATGATGCCGGCCAGACGCGCAACACCCAGAACATCACCCTTTTTGGCGCGACCTTCTGAAATGATTTCAAAAGTTTCCGGAAGCATCTTAATGTAGGCTTCGGCGACAGCTACGCGGTCTGTATGTTCCTTTTCGGAAACATCAACCATATGAGCGCGACCTTCGCCGTCGAAATGAGTCAGAGGCATTTTACATCCCCCCCGACGCGACCAAAGGATTGGCCAGCAAGTTGCGCGTTGCAACGGCGACATCATCCTGGCGCATTAGACTTTCGCCAATCAAGAACGTCCGCGCGCCATACATCGCGATATCGCGCAGATCATCAGGTGTCGACAATCCAGATTCCGAAACAATTGTTCGGTCGGCGGGCACCAATTTGGATAGCGTCTTTGTCGTATCTAATGAAGTTTCAAAGGTGTGCAGGTTGCGATTGTTGATCCCGATCAGTGGGCTTTTCAAAAAGCTGGCGCGTTCCAATTCTTCGCCGTCATGGACTTCGATCAGAACATCCATGCCCCATTCAAACGCAGCGGCTTCCAATTCAGCGGCTTGGGCATCCGACACAGATGCCATGATGATCAATATGCAATCGGCCCCCAAGGCACGGGCTTCGGCCACTTGATACGTGTCGTACATGAAATCCTTGCGCAAGGCAGGCAGATCACATGCGGCGCGTGCTTTGGTCAAAAAGGATTTCGCCCCCTGAAAAGACGGCGTATCCGTCAGGACCGAAAGGCAGGATGCCCCACCGTCGGCATATGCCTTGGCCAGCGCTTCTGGATCAAAGTCTGCGCGAATGAGACCCTTGGATGGGCTGGCTTTTTTGATCTCAGCGATCAGGCCATATCCTTGGCGACTGGCTTGATGAAGGCTTTCAGCAAAGGGGCGAATTGGGTCCGCTGCGCGTGCCTCTGCTTCGACATCTGCCAAAGGCTTAGCGGCCTTGTCGGCAGCGACTTCTTCCAGTTTGTAAGCTTTGATGCGGTCCAGAATAGTTTCGCTCATGCTGGCTCCTGAGTGACTTTTGCGACCTTGCGGATTTTTTCGCGGGCTGCACCGCTGTCGATGCTGGTTTTAGCCATTTCGACCCCTTGTTTCAAATCGCTGGATGCATCCGCAACCACAAGGGCCGCCGCTGCATTCAACAGCACCGCGTCACGATAGGCGGATGGTTCCCCATCTAAAAGCGCGCCAAACGCTTTGGCGTTGTCTTCGGGGCTTCCACCGACGATAGATTCGAAAGGATGCGGCGTTAATCCAGCGTCCTCGGGGTGCAATTCACGATCAACCACAGCGCCGTCTTCTAGTGCGGCGATCCAGCTGACGCCCGTGATGGTCAGTTCGTCAGTCCCGTCCGAGCCGTGAACCAGCCACGCTTTGTCCGACCCCAATTGGTGCAGTGTTTCGGCCATGGGTCGGATAAGATCACGCGAAAAAGCACCCGTTAACTGACGCTTCACACCAGCCGGGTTGGTCAATGGTCCAAGGATGTTGAAAATCGTCCGCGTACCCAGTTCGGCGCGCGTTGGCATGACATGGGCAATGGACGGGTGATGCATCGGGGCCATCATGAAACCGATACCCGCTTCTTTTAAGGCACGTTCGACGACTTCTGGGCCGACCATGACGTTCAAGCCCATTTGGGTCAGCGCGTCTGCGGCACCTGATTTCGAAGACAGATTGCGATTGCCGTGTTTGGCCACTGTGACACCAGCACCTGCCACCACAAACGCGGTTGCGGTTGAGATGTTCAATGTTCCTTTGCCATCACCGCCAGTGCCAACAATGTCCATTGCGCCCTCTGGGGCACGCACTGCATTACACTTGGATCGCATGACTGCGGCGGCGGCGGCGTATTCGTCAACGGTTTCGCCGCGGGTTCGCAATGCCATCAACAAACCACCAATTTGGCTGGGTGTTGCAGCACCGTTAAAGAGAATCTCGAACGCGTCTTCTGCTTGTGACCGCGAAAGCGGCCCATTTGCTGCGGCGTCGATCAAAGGCTTGAGTGCGTCGCTCATATTTCTACCTGCGCAAATTTTTGCGGTAATGGACGGATTAATAGTGTTAAAAAAGACGTAAGCTCTTGCCGTGCAAGAGTAAACACCCTGTCGTCCAAAGTCGCTTGTTGGAGTCTGTTAGAGGGCGGTACAGATGCCGGGTCCAAAAAGTTTTGTTGCACAGGTCAGTTCTCTCTCAAAAGGGCTGGAGGACAAGGCCTCGTTCACCCTATAATCCGCAATATAGATGTTCAGGCTTGGGCGCGCGGGTCAAGAGTGTGCCAAGTCAAAGGCAACAGGCAAAGAACGCAATCGAATTTCGGGTGGAGGCCCTGGGCAGTGGCACGTGGATTATTAAGCGGCGCAATCTTGGGCGGTGTTGTCAGCATCGCCGGGGCAGGCGCGATTTCCGTAGTTGCAGGGTTGCCAGAGCAGCCCGACGTCAACACGGATTCACCTATTAGCGCAAACGCACCTGATGTTGCAGAACGTGAGGCTCAATCCAGCCTTGGTGATGCCGATCTTGTGACGGAAGAGGGGGTAACGCAGGTCGCGTTGCCTAAGCCGGACGATACTGCACCGGTGTCATTGGCCGGATTGGATACCGCTCCTGTGCCTGAAATGGAAACAGCGGCGTTGTTGCCAGAAGCGCAAACAGATGTCGCACAGTCCTCTGACGTGACATTAAATTTGGACGAACCGGTCCTGCCCAGCCCGCAAGCGGCCATTCCCGCAGCCCCGGGTGCCGAGGAAAACCTTTCAATATCAACGGATCCGGCGCAACCGCCGGCCCCGGACGTGGATGAAGCAGTCATCAATGCGTCAGAAACGCCAGCAGAATTGCCGGAGCTTACAACTGACGAAAGCCCAGTCGATACGCGCGCACCGGAAACAGATGTTGCGACACCTGAACAACCGGAATCACCGGATGTTGAAACAGCTGATCAAAGTGATGTGGAAAGCCCGTCTATTGAGATCGCAGCGCTTGCAGATGTCACCCAAGAAGAAGGTCCAAAAGTTGGACGCCGTGGCATTTCGCTTATTGAACGTGATGGCTCCGGTGACCCGGTCGAAACCGTAGACGTTGCGGAAGATGCAGAGGTTGAAACTGCGGTTGAGACTGTTGAGGTCGCGCCAAGTGATCCGCCTATCGATTACTATTCGATGGCCTTTGAAAACCCGGATGACAAACCTCTGATGTCCATCATTTTGGTCGATTCGGGTGTGAATATTACAGGCGGCGCAATTGGTGTCGAAGCCCTGCGCAGCTTTCCGTACCCGCTGACTTTCGCGGTTGATGTCACTTTGCCGGACGCCAATGAGCGGATGAACGCTTATCGCAGCGAAGGGTTCGAGGTGTTGGCGTTGCTGGATTTACCAGCTGGTGCCACAGCCACAGACGCCGAAGTGAATTTGAGCGCAGCGTTCGAAGCGGTGCCCGAAGCCGTTGGTCTTATTGAAGGATTGGGTGCGGGGTTGCAGGACAACCGTGAAGCCGCAGATCAAGTGATTGCTGCTCTGAAAGACAGTGGGCATGGAGTTGTTTTGCAGGCCAAAGGTCTGAACACGATCCAAAAGCTCGCCGCGCGCGAAGGGCTGCCCGCAGCATTGGTGTTCCGGGACTTTGACAGCGCTGGACAAACGCCGACTGTGATCCGGAGATTTCTGGATCAAGCGGCGTTTCGGGCACGTCAAGAAGGCGGCGTGATCATGATGGGACGCTTGCGGCCGGATACGATTTCCGCGCTGCTGATCTGGGGATTGCAGGACAGATCCCGCCGGGTCGCGCTCGCCCCGGTTTCAGCCACACTGAAAAGCAAAGCAGGTATCGCTGAATGAAAAAAAACCGGCGTCTAAGCGCCGGTTTTTAATTTGTTTTCTGTGTTGATGCGATCAGTGAAAGTTAGCGTGAACAGCCTCTAATGCGTTTACGTCAATTTCCTGCCCGGCCCGCAACATCGCGTCTTGCGCAAAGATTGTATAAAGATTGCGTGCCAGCGCTTGATCCATTTGCGCTGACAACTGATCCTTAAGCTGTTGCGCCTGTTCGTTTTCGCTGGCCGGGTTGATCGCATTCAATTGAACAACAAGGACACTGCCAAAGCTTTCGATGGCTTTGACGTCGCCGACGTTCATGCTGAACACTTCGGACATGAACGCAGGCGGGGTGCCTGCGATAAACCCAGACCGGTCAATGTTTTCTTCTTCTACGGAATCCAAGGAAACCCCTGAAAAAGTTTTGCCTGATTGCAAATCTGGCAACAGCGCGTTGGCTTTGACCATCAGCAATGTTTCCGCACGATCCGCTTCCCAATTGGCGCGAATGCTTTCAGTCGAATCCTCATATGGGGCAGGGCGCGGTGGCAAGGTTTCATCCAAGCGCATCGCAAAGATTGCCCCGTCATCTAAGGGCATAATGCTGGGGAAATCATCCGCCTGCAAACGGGCCGCAGCTGAGCGGAATTCAGAATACGCCGCGATGCCCTCGCCAACAGCGGAATGCCAGTCGATTTGGCCAACTTCCATATCGGAGCCGCTGGCCAAGTCTTCGATCGTGGCGCCACCCGCAAGGATGTCTTCCAAATCTTCGGCCTGAGACGCAATCAAACGTCGCGCGCGGTCTATGGCCAAATCAGTGCGAAGCCTTGGTTCCGCGTCTTCAAAGCTGGTGTTCTGTGCAGGCAAGATACCATTCACACGGAACAGGGCCGGCCCAAGACCGGTTTGCAGTGGACCAACCACATCGCCAACATTTGCGCCAAACACCGCTTCACCTGCGGCATCAAGCTCAAGGCGTCCAACATCGCCCATATCGACATCTGCCAACGCTAGACCACGCTCTTGAACAAGCGCTTCGAACGTGGTGCCTTCGACTTCTAATTGCGCAGAGGCTGCGTTTGCTGCGGCTTCATCAAGGAACGCAAGACGTTCAACTAGACGGCGCTCTGGTTGTTTATATTCGGCGGACCGCGCTTGGTATTCTTTTTCAAGGTCTTCCGTTGGAACAATGATCGTATCCAAAATTTGTTCCGGGCGTAGAACTGCAAAAGTGATGCGCTTTGTTTCGGGAAGACCGAAATCATCGATGTTTTCATCGTAAAAGCTGCGCAGTTCGCCTTCAGTTGGATCGGCCAGCGTGTCACCTAGGTCCGTTTCATCCAGCCGGGCCCATGAAAAGTTACGCGTTTCAGCCACATAGTTGACCAAAGTTTGCGAATACGTGTCCGGCATTGTCACGCCTGTCAGTACCGCACCTTGCAAAATGGTGCGCGATGTTTCTTCGCGCAAACGGTTTTCAAAGGCTGCTTCGGACAGTCCGCTGTTTTCCAATGCAAACCGGTAACCGTCGCGGTCAAACGATCCATCGACACCCTGAAAGGCTGGAATGGACACGATTTGGTCGCGCAAGTTTTCGTTTCCGATGGAAATGCCCAATTCGCTGGCTTCATGATCCAAGGCGCGTTCCGTCACCAACCGGCTTAAGACAGCCGCGTCCAAACCGATGGCGCGGGCTTGATCCATACTGACTGTTTCGCCACGTGCTTGGCTTTCCGATGACATCGCTGATTGCAAAGCGCGGAAATATGTTTGTACGTCGACATCTTTGTCGCCAACGCGTGCAACTCTGCTTTGTGATCCATTAAGGATTCCGTCGACGCCAAAGCCGCCAAGGCCAAGGATCAAAAGACCCATCAAGATCCACACCGCCGTACGCGATATCGAATTGCCTTCTTTCGCCATTTTACCTGCTCTCCCTCGTTTGGGTCTGAATACCGGGGTGTTTACTATGCTACAAGCGTTGTTCGTTCACGTTCACAAGACGCTCGAACAGTTCGGTGATGCCGTCCACGTCCAAATTGGCAAACGCCACGCGCAATTCCTGCGCCCCGTTTGGATCATCCGTAGGGCGGAACATGGTACCGGGTAGACACAAAATCCCTGCGGATTTGACCAATTTCGGCGCAAGCTTATCCGAGGGCACTGCAAAAGGGTGCCGCATATAGGCAAAATAGGCACCCAACCCCAAAAGCGTCCAACCATCCCGAGCCAGCGTTGAAAACCCGTCGGAAATGGCGGCGCGGCGGGCCAGTATTTCGTCCCGTTCACCGGCGACCCATTGGCCAAGGTTTTCTAATCCCCAAAGGGCCGCGCGTTGTCCGATTTGTCCGGGGCAGATGGCCACCGTGTCCAGAAACTTTTCGGTTTGTGCCAGTCGTTCGATTGATCCAGCCAATGCCCCAACACGGTGACCGGTTAAACGATAGGCTTTGGAAAAGCTATATAGATGTATCAGCGTGTCGTCCCAGCCGTCTTTTTGGAACAACTCATGCGGCGGGCCGGATCGGCTGTCAAAATCCCGATATGTTTCATCAACCAACAAAGCGATACCGTGCGACCGCGCCAGTTCGAAAAAGGCATCCAACAACGCACTTGGGTATTCGACGCCCGCAGGATTGTTTGGTGTAACCAATGTGATGGCGCGTGTTCGATCAGTGATTAGGTTTGCCGCGGCTGTTACGTCGGGCAACATATCAGGGCCCGTTGGCAATGGGACGGCCTTAACCCCGGACATGTCCAGCCACATTTTGTGGTTGAAATACCACGGCGTTGGCAAAAGAACCTGATCCCCGTCGTCACACAAGGTTGCAATTGTTGCGGCAAAGGCCTGATTGCACCCAGACGTGATTGCGACTTTGTCACCAACAACCTGCGCGCCGTAATGCGCGCTGATCTGTTCAGCGAGGCGGTTTCGTAAATCCGGCAGACCAAGAACCGGACCATAAAGATGCGCGGAATCGTCGGTCAGCGCCGCATCTGCCATCGCTTGACGCAACCCCGTCGGGGGCGGATCAACGGGGGCGGCCTGACTGACGTTGATCAGCGGTCGATCTTTGGGGAACTCAACGCCGTCCAACCATCGCCGCGCCTCCATAACCGGAGGGGCAAAGGTTGCTTTGATTTGATTCGAAAAACTCATGTCGGGCCTTATAACTTGCGCAAGGCGAACGCTAGCTGTGGGGGGGAAGCAGTGCAACACCAGATCGGACCGCAATTTTGCGATTCCGATCTGAGGTCATGTTCGGCTGTTCTGCTTGGAATGGATTGGTCAGTCTTTGCCGCGATAGGGTTCGACATATTGCAGCGCCATATCCCAGGGAAAGAATATCCAAGTGTCCTGACTGACACCTGTGATAAAGTCATGAACCTGCGGTTCACCCTGTGGTTTTGCATAGACCGTCGCGAAATGTGCATTTGGATATAGCGATCTAACAAGCTCAAGCGTTTTGCCGCTGTCGACAAGATCGTCAATCACCAAGATACCTGTTCCATCGCCCATCATGTCTTTGTCCGGGGCCTTAAGCACTTGGGCTTCGTCACGGGATTGATGGTCATAGGATTTAACGCTGATCGTGTCGACAGTGCGAATATCAAGTTCGCGCGCCACGATCATAGCCGGGGCCATACCGCCGCGGGTGATCGCAACGATTGCTTTCCATGCGCCGTTGTCGGGGCCTTT
Organism: Paracoccaceae bacterium; assembly: GCA_039984715.1. Taxonomy (GTDB): domain Bacteria; phylum Pseudomonadota; class Alphaproteobacteria; order Rhodobacterales; family Rhodobacteraceae; genus JABSSA01. Next base: position 430,220 of record JBDWUA010000016.1, read on the forward strand.
GCCATCAAGACGCCATGCCAACGCACGGCTATCGCGATGAATTTGATCCCAGCTGACGTGAAAGCCTTTTTCGTGAGGCAGGCGGGCGGAATCGTCAGTCATGTTATCTCTCCACAATGAGGCGCAGACCGAAGGCACCCAAGAAGGTTGCAGCAATCCGGTCGAAAACAGGTTTGAACCCAAGGTATCCCTTGCGGGCCGAGTCCGAGCTTAAGGCTGTGGCACACAGCGTATAGAATACGATTTCAAGGAGCCAGTGATTGGCCACGATCAGGCCAATATCTCGCGCTGCCAGTCCTTTTGGGAACACAACCACGATGACCGCCGCGGCAAACAACGCGGATTTCGGGTTGCCCAGATTGACCAAAAGGCCACCAAGGAACGCGCGCGAGCGTGGGGTAGGTGCATCGCCCAACGGGTGTTTGGCGTGCCGCCACGTCTGAACTGCTAACCAAAGCAGGTAGAAAGCACCGCCCAGTTTCAACGCCGTGTATGTCCATGGAAACAGACGGAAAACGCTTTCAAGACCCAGCAACGCGGCCAAAGTCCAAATGGCGGCCATCGTGCCCAGACCAATCCCTGTCGCCATTCCAGCCGCACGCCCCGAGGCGATGCTGGTGCGTACGATATAAAGAAAGGCCGCACCCGGTGACGCAAGGGCTGCAAGTAAAATACCGTTAAAAGCGAGCAGGCTTTCCCAACTCATGCCTTGCTCATGTCCGGTGCATCTACGGCTTTCATACCGACAACATGATATCCGGCATCTACGTGCAAACATTCGCCCGTGACGCCAGCACTGAGATCAGACAGCAAATACAAAGCCGATCCGCCTACATCGTCGATTGTGACATTGCGGCGCAAAGGCGAATTGTATTCGTTCCATTTCATAATATAGCGAAAGTCGCCAATTCCTGACGCGGCCAGTGTCTTAATTGGGCCGGCGCTGATGGAATTGACGCGAATTCCGTCCTTGCCCAAATCTTCGGCCATATACTGAACGGATGCTTCCAGCGCTGCTTTGGCCACACCCATGACGTTATAGTGTGGCATGACTTTTTCGGCGCCGTAATAAGTGAGGGTCAAAGCACTGCCGCCCGGGTTCATCATCTTTTCAGCGCGCTGCATAACGGCGGTGAACGAATAGACCGAGATGTCCATCGACAGCGCAAAATTCGCGCGGCTTGTGTCGACGTAACGGCCCCGCAATTCGTTCTTGTCCGAAAAGCCGATGGCATGAACAATAAAGTCCAAGCTGCCCCAGCGTTCTTTTAAATCTGCGAAAACCGCGTCAATCGACGCTTCGTCCCCGACGTCGCAAGGCAGGACTATATCGCTGCCCAATTGCGCTGCCAAAGGATCGACCCGCTTTTTCAAAGCGTCGCCCTGATAAGAGAAAGCCAGTTCTGCCCCAGCTGCGTGCAGTGCTTTCGCGATGCCCCAAGCAATAGACTTGTCGTTGGCTAGCCCCATGATTAGGCCGCGTTTGCCCGCCATTAGCGTATTCGTCATACAGTGTTCCCGCCCATCCGTCCGTGTCTGGATGGATTTGCTTTAGGCGATTGACTATGACGCTTCAAGGCCAACGGCCTTTGTGAAAGCTCTTGCCGACCGGTTCCAAAGGTTTTAGCTGCTAAAAACAGGCGCGGAGAAGGCAGATGACTGATCGAACCGGAATTTTTGCAGGCGATGACCCTTTTGCCATCGTACGCACTTGGATGGCCAAGGCGGAAAAAACCGAGCCGAATGATCCCAATGCAATTGCGTTAAGCACAGTGGACCCTGATGGGTTTCCAAATGTGCGCATGGTTCTGCTGAAGGAAATCGAAGACGACGCGTTTGTTTTTTACACCAATTACGGAAGCCCAAAAGCAAACGAATTAGAGACGGCAGGGGCTGCGGCGTTCGTTTTGCATTGGAAAACTTTGCGACGGCAAATTCGGGTTCGTGGCAGCATATCGCGCGAAGAAGGGCCCATAGCAGATGAATATTATGCGACGCGCTCGCTTCAAAGCCGCTTGGGTGCATGGGCCTCAAAGCAAAGCGCGCCTTTGCCCAATCGGGCTCATCTCGTTGCAGAAGTTGCGAAAGTGACCGCGCATCACAAAGTCAATCCCAAGCGACCCGAATTTTGGGGTGGCTATAGATTGAAGCCGACAGAGATTGAATTCTGGGCTGATGGCGCATTTCGTCTGCATGACCGGTTTCGCTGGACCAGAGACTCGGTTCAAGGGAACTGGAACACCCAGAGGTTGTATCCGTGATGTGAGTTTTGATCAGAAAAGCAACTTGTTCATAGCAAAGTGCGATTGGACTTGATCCTGAGGATAAAGTCCTCAACACTAGTTACATCTTGTAACAACGATTTGAACAACTTTTTGAAAGACCACACGTGACCGAAGAAGCACATACTGGGCGGGAAGTGGCCGGCACTGTCAAATGGTTTGACCCTGTAAAGGGCTTTGGATTTGTCGTATCTGATGAAGGTGGACCAGATATTCTGCTCCACGTGAATGTTTTGCGTAATTTTGGACAAAGCTCTATTGCTGATGGTGCGCGTCTGGCGGCAGTCGTTCAGGACACACCGCGTGGCGCACAAGCCATTACCGTTTTGACGATCGATCCACCAGAAGTCGAAGAAGCAGCACCCCTTTCCGATTTTGAAGGACTGGATTCCACTGATATGGCCACGCTCCCGCTGGAGCCTGGACGTGTAAAGTGGTTCGACAAGGGAAAAGGATTTGGGTTCGCCAATATTTTTGGTCGCTCAGATGACGTCTTTTTACATGTCGAAGTTTTGCGTCGATCCGGATTGGCGGATTTACAACCGGGTGAAGCATTGGCTTTGCGCGTCATTGAAGGGCGACGTGGCCAAATGGCTGCGGAAGTTCATGCGTGGGAAGCTGCGCTGCCAAAATTCGAAAAATGATCGCGCGTTGGATTGTAGGTGCTTGGCTTGTTTCGGCAGGCTTTGCAAATGCGGCCTGCTTGGACAATGCGGTTATGGTGCGTGGCGATTTCGGCCAAGCCCGCTTTTCCGTAGAAGTCGCTGACGATGCTCAAGAGCGTTCGCAGGGGTTGATGCACCGCGAGTCTATGGCGCAATCGTCAGGCATGCTGTTTTTATACGAACGGACTGAACAGCTTAGTTTTTGGATGCGCAACACGTTGATCGAATTGGATATGTTGTTCATCGACGAAAAAGGCATCGTACAACATATCCATCATCGTGCCCAACCGCTTGACGAAACACCAATTCCTGGTGGCCGTGGCATTGCGGTTTTGGAAATCAACGGTGGGCTTGCCAAACGGATGGGGATTGAGGTCGGTTCCGAAATCCAACATTCCTACTTTGGGGCAGATGCAGCTTGGTCCTGCTAATCCGGGCTTTGGCTTAGATTGACAGGACTGTATTGGGTCCAACTTGGCAGAGTCGGAAAAAATTCGCACCACTTAGACCCTTCGTGGTCTTTTTGCTCTTTTCAAGCGGACATTCCGGCGCTAAACGAGCCGAACGGTCGGAGCGTGGCGCAGCCTGGTAGCGCACCTGTTTTGGGTACAGGGGGTCGGAGGTTCGAATCCTCTCGCTCCGACCAATTTCACCAGATAGCAAAATACCGCCAACGCTTGTCGAATGATGAACGTGGTCAGATGGGTGTTCCACCGAACGCTTGGAATAATTGATCAATGTTTTGGTCGATCCGAGGCGAACGTAAGTAAACCTTTTGCTGGTTCCCCGTTTTCAAAGGAACGCTCGCAAAATAATCGAATGTCACGATGAAACCGTCGCCGTCTTTGCGCGTCCGTCGTTTGATAAAGATGTATGGAATTTCCAACGCACCATCGAATCGCAACAAAAGTGGTGCAGCAACATCTGGTGGTGGCAGAATACGGCATTGGGCAGAGCCATCGCGCAATTCTGTATAAACGTCCTTTGGCCCGTCGCATGCTTCCTTGAATGCTTGGAACAGTTGTTCGGGCGGCTCACTGAATCGCGCTTCGTTGACCGGAGCGCTTTGCCCAGGCTCAAGCCGAGTCTCTGTATATAGTGGTGTGCAAGCTGCACATAACAAGGCTAACCCCAAAATATTGAAGCGCATTCGGTCTTCTCCGGGTTTGATCTGTCGCAACGAAACATAATTTTCCACGCGCAGCAAAGTAATTCGTTCGGTGCGATCAGCCTGTGGATAACTTCATGTTTCGCGTCACGTCTTTAGGCTAAGTCTGCCGAAGATTACGAAAAATTGATCATTGCCTCTGGGGGTGCTTTTTTCTGCAAAAATGAGACGTTAACGAAGTGAATCATTTCTTAAGGCTCGCGGTCGAATGCGGTCTTCAGGTCAAGGCAAAAGTTGTCAAAAAAAATCAAAAAATCCGTTGACGCAAGTGGGTGATATACGCCAATTTGTGCAGACCAAGCAGGCGACCACAACATCTAGTGTTGGATCATAAGTGGAGCTGGTGCGGTACGAGGGGCAAATTTCTAGACTAAATCATCGACTAATCGATGGGAATTCACTGCTTTTTGGCGGCGAATGCTGGGAGTTTGGACTGATCACTAGGGGAATTATGCGGCGCGCAACGACGCGACGACATGAATATGCGGCAACAGAGGCGACGCAATGAAGATTGAACGGAAGTTTACCACCGCTGGAAAAGATGCTTACGAAGGCATTGATTTCGTCAAAACGACATCAGAAATCCGCAATCCAGACGGGACGATCGTATTTCATTTGGATGAAGTCGAAGTTCCAGCAAAATGGAGCCAGGTGGCAAGCGATGTCATCGCGCAAAAATACTTCCGTAAGGCAGGTGTTCCAAGCGTTTTGAAACGTGTGGAAGAACCCGATGTCCCAGCTTTCTTGTGGAAAGCAGAAGCAGCCAAAGGCGCAGACATCGAAGGTGAAACATCCGCGAAACAAGTGTTCGACCGTTTGGCCGGTGCTTGGGCGTATTGGGGTTGGAAGGGCGGTTACTTTACGTCTGAAGACGACGCTCAGTCTTATTTTGACGAAATGCGGTACATGTTGGCGACACAGATGGCTGCGCCCAATTCGCCGCAATGGTTCAACACGGGTTTGCATTGGGCGTATGGGATCGATGGCCCAAGCCAAGGTCACCACTATGTTGATTACAAAACGGGCCGTTTGACGAAATCCAAATCCGCATATGAGCATCCCCAGCCACATGCGTGTTTCATCCAATCTGTCGCTGACGATTTGGTCAACGAAGGTGGGATCATGGATCTTTGGGTCCGTGAGGCACGTTTGTTCAAATACGGGTCCGGCACAGGCACTAACTTTTCGTCTTTGCGGGCTGCAAGTGAGCCATTGTCAGGCGGGGGCAAATCTTCGGGCTTGATGGGCTTCTTGAAAATCGGTGATCGCGCTGCTGGGGCCATCAAGTCGGGTGGAACAACACGCCGCGCCGCAAAAATGGTGATCGTGGATGCAGATCATCCGGATATCGAAGACTTTATCAACTGGAAGGTAATCGAAGAGCAGAAAGTGGCGTCAATCGTTGCTGGCTCTAAGATGCACGAAGAAAAGCTGAACGGCATTTTTGCAGCGCTTAAGTCTTGGGATGGTGCAGCAGAAGACGCATACGATCCAAAGTCGAACCAAAGCCTGAAAGAGGCGATCCGGGCGGCCAAAAAGGTCGCAATCCCTGAAACATACGTCAAACGCGTGTTGGATTATGCAAAGCAGGGCCACACAAGCATCGAATTCCCGACCTATGATACGGATTGGGATAGCGAAGCTTACAGCTCGGTCTCAGGTCAAAATTCAAACAATTCGATCCGGGTCACAAACGCATTCCTGAAAGCCGTTGAGAAAGACGCCGATTGGGAATTGATCAGCCGTGTTGATGGCAGTGTCATCAAAACAGTCAAAGCACGCGATTTGTGGGAAAAAGTTGGACATGCGGCGTGGGCCTGTGCCGATCCGGGCATTCAGTATCACGACACGGTCAATGATTGGCACACTTGCCCAGAAGACGGCCAGATCCGTGGATCGAACCCATGTTCAGAATACATGTTCTTGGACGATACGGCGTGTAACTTGGCATCAATGAACTTGCTGACCTTCCTTAAGGACGGTGAATTCCAAGTCGACAACTATATGCATGCCACGCGTTTGTGGACTTTGACATTGGAAGTGTCGGTCATGATGGCCCAGTTCCCGTCAAAAGAAATTGCACAATTGTCCTATAATTTCCGGACTTTGGGTCTGGGGTACGCGAATATCGGCGGCCTTTTGATGAACATGGGCCACGGTTATGACAGCATTGAGGGGCGCGCATTATGTGGTGCACTGACGGCTGTGATGACGGGCGTGGCATACGCGACATCTGCTGAAATCGCAGGCGAGCTGGGCGCGTTTTCGGGATATGAGCGCAATTCCGATCACATGTTGCGGGTTATTCGCAATCACCGGAACGCGGCTTATGGTGCAACTGATGGGTACGAAGAACTGGCCGTCAAGCCTGTCCCATTGGATCACGCCAACTGCCCGGACAGCCGTTTGGTCGATATCGCCATGGCAAGCTGGGACGAAGCGCTGAAACTGGGCGAAAAGCACGGGTATCGCAACGCGCAGTCGACCGTGATCGCGCCAACCGGCACTATTGGTCTGGTCATGGATTGCGACACAACCGGCATCGAACCTGATTTCGCTTTGGTCAAATTCAAGAAACTGGCCGGGGGTGGTTACTTCAAGATCATCAACCGTTCCGTTCCGGCGGCGTTGGAAAAGCAAGGGTATTCTAGCTCGCAAATCGAAGAGATCGTCAGCTATGCTGTTGGTCACGGTTCGATTGGTAATGCGCCAGCGATCAACCACACGTCTCTTTCGGGACATGGGTTTGGGGTCAATGAGCTGGCCAAGGTCGACGCAGCCTTAGAAAGCGCCTTTGATATTCGGTTTGTGTTCAATCAATGGACCTTGGGCGAAGAATTCTGCACCGGCGTTCTTGGGATCCCAGCGGAAAAGTTGAATGATCCAACATTCGATCTGCTGCGCCACCTTGGATATTCCAAAGCGGATATTGACGCGGCCAATGATCATGTCTGCGGAACAATGACGCTGGAAAACGCGCCGCATCTGAAGGAAGAGCACTATAAGATTTTCGATTGCGCCAACCCATGCGGTAAAAAAGGCAAGCGTTTCCTGAACGTTGACAGCCACATTACCATGATGGCAGCAGCACAGTCGTTCATCTCGGGTGCGATTTCCAAGACGATCAATATGCCAAATGACGCAACCATCGAAGATTGCCAAAAGGCCTATGAACTCAGCTGGTCGCTGGGTGTGAAAGCCAATGCGTTGTATCGTGATGGGTCCAAACTGTCACAACCATTGGCCGCAGCCTTGGTCGAAGACGATGATGAAGCAGCAGAAATCTTGGAAAGCGGCTCGCCGCAGGAAAAGGCAGTCGTTCTGGCGGAAAAAGTCATCGAAAAGGTGATCGTCAAAGAGATGGTGCGCAGCCACCGCGAAAAAATGCCGGATCGACGCAAAGGATACACACAAAAAGCCGTTGTTGGCGGTCACAAAGTGTATTTGCGCACGGGTGAATTCGAAGACGGCCAACTGGGCGAAATCTTCATCGACATGCATAAAGAAGGCGCAGGCTTTCGGGCGATGATGAACAACTTTGCGATCGCTGTGTCGGTTGGTCTGCAATATGGCGTGCCATTGGAAGAATTTGTGGATGCGTTCACGTTTACCAAATTCGAACCTGCCGGGATGGTTCAAGGCAATGACAGCATTAAGAATGCAACGTCGATCCTTGATTACATCTTCCGGGAATTGGCTGTGTCATACCTTGATCGTACCGATTTGGCGCATGTGGCACCGGAAGGTCCTGCATTCGACGACTTGGGTCGCGGCGAAGAAGAAGGTGTGTCGAACGTAAAAGAACTAAGCGAAACAGCAGCTTCGCGGTCTTTGGAGGTTCTGAAACAAATCAGTTCAACCGGGTATTTACGCAAACGCATGCCACAAGATTTGGTTGTCTTGCAGGGCGGTGTTTCGGCAAGTCCTCAAAACCCGGCTGCGGCCCTTGAAACGCTCGTGCCAGAAGTGGCCGTGGTTGGCGGATCTTCTTCGGTTGGATCAAGTGCAACGTCAATGGATGCACGGGTCAAAGCCAAGATGCAGGGGTATGAAGGCGAAGCCTGCAATGATTGCGGAAACTATACATTGGTTCGCAACGGCACCTGTATGAAATGCAACACCTGTGGTGCAACAAGCGGGTGCAGCTGATGAAATAACGCGCTCCGACACGGGCGCGAAGGGGGGCTGGATAACCCAAGACTTATCTCCAGCCTCCCGACGAACACCGGGATAAGAAGAAATTCTTGTTCTGGCCACACGGGGCGGGTGCGCTCGCCCCTGACGACATCCAGGCCGCAGGCAGAAAAACACCGAGCGGTTAACATATTGAGCTTGGATGGCGAAACTCTAGCGGGGGGCTACGGCCCCCCGTTTTTTTTTGTTTTAGCTGTGTATGAAGTTTGGGTGAAGTACATCGAATTTTCGCAGTTAAAGCGTTGAAAATAAAGATAATGTTTCTTTCGGTGTGATTTTTTCGCAAAAATTTCGAATTTCTACAGGTGCCCTTGTGGGACTCCTTTTCCTTTGCAACATCCGCAACCATGAGACTGTAGAACACAGTTCCGCTGCGAGATGCACCAGCTTCCGCCTCTGGGACTTTGCCGCCACTAATCGAAGCAATAAAAATGTCGGGATAAGTGTCAGAAGCAGTAATAAGCGAATGGCGGATGCCACCGACACGCGCAGTCCAGCGGCAAATGAATGATGCTCGAAGCCCAAATTTGGCCTTTTTTGCCCTCTATCCAGCTCGTGTAACCAAAGGTTGATTTTTTGAGATGAAAATACTGAAATCATGTACAGCAGCTATTGCCACTGGCATCGCGCTAATCAGCTTAACTGCCTGCACGTCGGGATCAGGTAATACTGTTGCTGCACTTCCGACTTCCACAGATCAAAGCTCCAGATCGCCGTTTGTTTTCTTTCACGTTCCTTCCACGACGAATTCTCAACGATATGTTAGCGCCTCAGTATTTCACTCTGGACGAGAAGTCGTCAAACCTGGGGATCTCGTCATGATTCGGTTGAAGGTCAGCAATCAGCATTCCTTTACAGGCAACGCTATTCAACTTCAGCCTATCGACCAATCCCTCACCCAAGCTTTTGCTGATAATTCAGGTAGCAGTGCTTCGCCCGACGTTGTTCTCGCTTTGGGTCGGCATGTTGCATCACAGACAGTCTGTCAGGGTCTGTCCGTCGTTCCAAGCACCGGGCGCAGATACAGCGGTTCCGAGGCTTCGGCAATCCTCGTTGCAAATCAAGGCAGACTGACCGGCGCTAAAATTCCACCAAACCTGCGCGGGCAGCCCACTCCTGCGACCGAGTTCTCGAAGTTCGGTTGGAAAACCAATCTTATGTGTGAGTAACTTCATGAGGCGGAAAAACTATTTGAACGCAGCGTGTGTGATTGCCGTTTTATTGATCTCGGCGTGCAGTTCGCAAAGTCCGAACGGTCAATTCGACCCGGCGGAAGAATTATCCGCATATCCTCGAGAAACATTTGGCGCTGCCGGCATGCAGAAACGCTATTCCAACGCCACCTTTCTCGACTATTCGCGTGAGCATGGAACTCAGATTGAGCACTTATCGTCGGATGGGCGCGCTTATCTTTGGTATCCTGGCAACAAACGCATGGTTGTCGGCTCATGGCTCGTGCGCCCCAATCCGCGTGTTCCAACTGTTGGAGAAATTTGTTTCCAATACGGTCCGAACACCTTTAACCCGGTTACGCAGCAAAGAGGCGGTCGGCTAAATTGCACAACATCTAGAGCCTTCATTATCAAAGAGAACGAGTATACGCGCGGAGATCCTCTAAATCTATCGTCGGGCCAGATACCCTTTGTTCTCGCAAAAGGTAGAAAATACAGTTTACCTAGAATTGGCGCTCAGTTGGGACAATCTGTACAGCTTTATCGCTGACGCGGCCTCTACTTCCGAAACAGCTATCACCGTTCACTTTAAGAAAATGAGTTGAAATAACTTATAATCGGCGTTTTTTAGCGTTTTTCGATGATGAATTCGGCGGGAGCGTTTGGTTTGATACCCACCGCGAGACACGAAGTAAGTGCAGTAAGTGCGCTTACTTCCTGACGAAGACAGAGCCGCTGGCATAAAAAACCAAGCGATATTGAAAACATAGTTAAATTTGAAGTTGGGGCGTGGAATATTGCAATTTTAAAATTCCGGTTTCGTAAGTTACTGAAGGAAAAGGATATTTAGGTGATGTGATACGCGTATTCCGACGAAATTATGGCATCTCACATGGTGGACTGCCGATGATCAGGCATTGTCTTCGTGTAATAAAATTCTCAGCGTTGCGCGGGCACGTGCCAAGCGGGACATGATTGTTCCTACAGGTAATCCCGTTCTGTCTGATAGGATTTGAGGCGATGTTTCACCCTCTACAATCCAGCGCATGATTTCGCGTTGATGCTCTGGCAATGTCGCAATGGCAGCCAAGGCGTCAGCGCAATCCAAACGCAACGGCGCGTCAGGATCGATTGATGCCATATCTTCTTTGAGGGTGTCACCAAACCGCGCCCTCCAGTACCTTTGGGCGCGGTTTGACAAGGTGCGCATCCCGTAAGCTCGTAAATCTTGGATTTCAGCGCCATCTTCCAGGCGTTGGTGCAGCTTTAACAGCGTGTCCTGAACCATATCTTCTGCTTCAGCTTGATTGTTGGCCAGACGCGATGCGCGGCGCATCAGGACGGGGGTCAGTGCGACCAAATCTTTTGTGAATTCGTGTGACATGCCTCTGTTTGACAATACTACCCATGGGTGAAAACCCCGGGGTTTTCCGCCGATCTGGGTGGCCGCCCCTTTTTGGGCAATCCATTGCCAGCACGTCATCGCAATATCGGCCAAGGCCCGCACGTTTGGGATGTACGCAATTCAAACGGGACGATGAATGCTGTTTGCCGCTCTTACCTTATGAACGCGAAATCAGCGTTCGATAAATAGTGGGAGCACTAAAATGAACTATGCGACTCTTCGGAAATTTGGCCTTATCTTTGCTGTCTCTGTTCCAGCTGTTGCGGTTGCTTTGACCGCAGAAGAAATGGACACAAACGGTGACGGACTTCTGACAATTGACGAAGTGCAGGCGCTTTATCCAGATCTGAATGCTGACAGCTTTACAGCAATGGATTTGAATGCCGATGGAGCGCTGGATGCGGAAGAAGTGGCCGCAGGGAAAGAAGCTGGGATCATGCCAACAAGTGACGGCTGACCTCAAATGATGCGGAACCTTATGTATAACGCCAGTTCAATCCCCGAATTGGTCTAAGGGCGACGCGTCAATTTTCCAGAGGATGTGAATGTTTGCCAGCTAAAACCTGCAGTTTTATTGGCTGGACACTTCCCTGGAAGGCGATGCCCAAACCTAGAGTCCCCCCAGACTCTTAGGGTTCGGGCATCGCTTATTTCACACTTAATTGGGCAGGTGGATGTTAAACTGCGCGCGAATGGTTGCATCGACATCGGCATCAAATCCACATTGAGTTGGATGACTCAAAATTTCATTTTTGCGTGCGATGGTTTTGGCGATCAACTCCGGTTTATCTAACTCGGCCCATTCTTTGGGTGACGTCCGATCGGCCAGTGTGGGATAGACATATTCTGTTTGCATAAGTGCAAGCGTTTGCGCGGATCCCAGAAAATGCCCCGGTCCTTCCAGACATGTTTGCCGCATAGTTTCGACGCTGACCGAATCCTCGGTCACTTCGATTCCGCGAACACAGCGCATTGCTTGACCCAGCAAGTCATCCCCAAGGATGAGGCTTTCAAAACAAAACCCAAGTAGGGACGCATGCATACCGGCCGCTTCATAGACCATATTCAGACCTGATAAGCCGGCCATCACATTGGACATTGCTTGTTCCCAACCCGCCTGCATGTCGGGCATTTTACTGTCTGCAATTCCTGCGGCGGCACCACCGGGTAAATCGTAAAAGCGATGCATTTGCGCGCAACCCGCAGTCAGCAAAGCCTGTTCACCAGAACCGCCTGACATAGCACCGGTACGCAAGTCACTGACAAAGGGCCATGTCCCAAAGACAACCGGGTGACCCGGTTTGATCGCATGCACATAGATCAGTCCAGCCAGACATTCCGAAACAGCTTGCACAATAGCCCCAGCGATTGGGGCAGGGGCTGTTGCACCGGCCTGACCCGCACTGAGCAGCAGAACAGGCATACCGGCGCGTATGCAGGCCTCCATAATTTCGCAGCTTTCGGTTGCGAACTTCATCGGAGGTACGACGAAACAGTTGGAATTGGACATAAACGGACGCGCACGCCATGCGTCTTCTCCGCCAGCGATATGGTGCAGCATTTCGATTGCATCGTGAACATAGGCGGCTTCGGTGAATGAGACACCGATATGTTTCTTGGTCCCAGTGGTGCAGGCATAGATCGAGTTCAGATCCATTTCACGATTGTCGATGATATCGCGGGCAACCATTGGGCGTTGCAGAAAATGAATATTGTCGAGCTGTTCGACGATCCGGGCCGCGTCATGCAAATCCTGAAGCGTGGTTTCACGGTAGTCGTTGCCATCGACATCGACGATATGCACCGCCGCACCTGCCGTCCCATAATGAACGCGCGTTCCGTTTAATTCCAGATCATGTTTGGCGTCGCGCCCATGAAAGGTGACGGAACGATTGGCTTTGGCCAGAACATCTTCGACCAGTGCACGTGGAAACCGCAATCGGCCATCATCACCTTCAATGGCCCCAATGGCTTTCATTGCCTGAACGCCACTTTCGGGGGCTTGTGATAAGCCAATTGTTTCAAGGGCTTCTAGCGCGGCTTCGTGAATGCGTGCCATCCCTTCGTTGGTCAATGGCGAATATGTACCACCAGAAAGGCCAGATCTGACGGGGCGCAAGTGATCGGGCAAGGCAGAGGCGCGTGCAGCACGTCGTGCGGCCCTGCCTCCACTGCGTTGAGATGTTTGTTGGTTCATTTGGGATTTTCCAGACATTAATTGTAAAGATAACATGGCGTTCTTCACAAAAATGCTGGTCGTCCCCGCGCAGCACGACCGCGTTCAGCCCCGATTGTGCGTACAATCAAGTTTATCTTGCAGCTTTCGGCCTGCATCAAACGCATCATCTGCGACTGTCCTTACCCTTTGTCGTAAGGACAGCGTCTTTTAGACCTACCAAACGGTCGCGCCTGTTTGCGACACCGTTTGCGACATCGGTTGAACGGCTTTGCACAAGTTTGTGTTTCGCAAGGCGCGGATTCGGCCCAAATGCCGATCCGCGTTTTAACGTGTCTTAATAGGGGGCTCGCGTCAGAAAGTGTCCGCAAATGCCACAAGTCGGGTTAGAGCATCTGCAAAAGCATCATCCGCCACCGTCATAGCAACACGGATATGGCCGCGGGCCGCATGACCAAAGCTTTCTCCGGGCATGACGGCAATATGTGTTTCATCCAGCAACCGATTGGCAAATTCCAGTCCTGACAATCCGGTCGCGCGGATATCCAACATTAAATACATCGCACCTTGCGCCGGGATAAGGCCCACTGTGTTTTGTCTGGCCAAGATGTCCTGTGCCAAAGAACGCCGTCTGCGAAAGGGCGCGCCGACTTCATCTTCAAAGCTTGTACCCAGTGCCAAAGCATACACACTGGCATCCTGAATAAATCCCGGAACGCCGTAAGTTGTGACCGTTGCCAGATCGATCAGATGTGCAATCGCGTCTTCTGGACCAATCACCCAACCGCATCGCGATCCGGTCATTGCGTGACTTTTGGACATAGACCCAACAACAAGCGTACGTTCCGCCATGTGCGGCAAAGACCGGGGGGACTTATGTGTGCCTTCCCAAACCTGGGTGTCATACACCTCGTCAGAAATTAGCCAAAGATCGTTATCCTGACAGACTTCTGCGATGCCGTTCAATGTCGTATCGGAATAAACCGTTCCAGTTGGGTTGTTGGGTGTGTTGATCAACAAGCTTTTGGCCCCATTCGCAGCAGCCACCAAATCGTCCTTGCGCGGTTGGAACGCATCCGCCGCACGTGTTTCGATACGGCGCGGAACGGCACCGCATCCTCGGATCGTGCCGGGATAAGTCGCATAATAGGGATCAAGATACAGGGCGATGTCTCCGGGATCGCAAGCGGCACTATGGGCTGCAAACAATGCGGATTGCCCACCGGGCGTGATCAGAACATTCTCGCGGCGTGTTGGAACACCGGTTCGATCCTGCGTGCGTTGGGCAACAGCAGAGCGCAAAGCATCCGTGCCGGGCACCATAGCATATCCTGTGTGACCAGACATGGCGGCGCGATGCATGTCTTGCAGGATTGGCGCAGCGGTTCGAATGTCGTGCTCGCCAATTGTCAATTCGGTGACATCTTGCCCCTCATCAATCATTTTACGCGCACGCGTGAACACATCCCAACCATCGCCTTCTTCACCGTTCAAGCCTGTTATCCGATGGGACAGATGCATCGCGTTCTCCGATAATTTTGGGGACTCAGAATAGGTGGACAGGGCCAGAGGATTAGGGCGAAGTCAACACCACCCTTGACCGCATTGTCGCTCCGGGCGTAAGGGTGAGGCATGAACCGTATTTGCATCATTACGTGCTGCATTACCTGCTGAGATACTCAAGCGGGCCGGTTTTTCTTTTCCTTCTATGATAGACTTGATAGGCCCGCGCCAACCGCCGCGCGAGGACGCTATGGACATTCAGTTATACAATACTGCGACCCGGTCGAAAGAACGCTTTCAACCCATCGACCCAAAGAACGTGCGCCTCTATCTCTGCGGCCCAACGGTGTACGATCGCGCGCATCTGGGCAATGCACGGCCAGTTTTGGTATTTGATGTGCTGAACCGACTGCTGCGCCATGTTTATGGCGATGACGCAGTGACTTATGTGCGAAACTTCACTGATGTTGATGATAAGATTAATGCCACTGCTTTGGCCCGTAAAGAAGCGGGTGCGGCCGGATCATTAGAAGAGTTGGTGCGCGAACGATCTGATGAAACCATCAGCTGGTATCACGCCGACATGGATGCTCTTGGCGCGCGACGCCCCGACCACGAACCCCGGGCAACGGATTACATTCAACAGATGATCGATCTGATCGCTCAATTGGAGGGCGACGGGTTTGCCTATGCCAAAGATGGGCACGTGTTGTTCCGTGTGCGCAAGTACAAGGAATATGGCCAATTGTCAGGTCGTTCAGTGGACGACATGATTGCGGGGGCTCGCGTCGAAATCGCCCCCTATAAGGAAGACCCGATGGATTTTGTGCTGTGGAAGCCATCCGATGATGAATTGCCCGGTTGGGACAGCCCGTGGGGACGGGGGCGTCCGGGCTGGCATATCGAATGTTCCGCAATGGCCAAAGCGCTGTTGGGTGATACCTTCGACATTCATGGGGGCGGCAATGATCTGCAATTCCCACATCACGAGAATGAAATCGCCCAATCCAAATGTGCGGGCCACGGCTTTGCCAATGTGTGGATGCACAATGAGATGTTGCAGGTGGAAGGCAAGAAGATGTCCAAGTCCTTGGGCAATTTCTTCACCGTGCGCGACTTGCTGGATCAAGGCGTTCCGGGCGAGGTGATCCGTTTTGTGATGCTGAGCACGCATTACCGCAAACCAATGGATTGGACGGAAAAGAAACGCCGTGACGCTGAAGCGACTTTGCGCAAATGGCGCGGCCAAACGGCGGGTGTGGCGTTGGATGCCAGTTTGGAACAAGCAACTGACGCGTTGTCGGATGATCTGAATGTGTCAGAAGTCGTTATGCGTATGCACAGCTTGTCCAGCCAAGGCGAATTTGCGGCGTTAAAAGCGACCGGTGCTATGATTGGCCTGTTAAGTGATGCAATGGGTGATTGGTGTGTCGAACCGGTTTTTGATCTTGATGCCTATGCATCAAAATTAGCGGATGCGCGGACCATGGCGATGGCCAGCAAAGATTTCTCTGTGGTTGATCAACTTAAGTCAGGCTTGATTGATGCGGGGGTTGAAGTGCGCATGTCAAAAGATGGTGTTGAATTGGTGCCGAATGCAGACTTTGATTCAGCCAAACTGGAGGGATTGTTATGACCAAGGAACGTCTCTCGCTTTTTGACACGACATTGCGTGACGGGCAGCAAACGCAGGGTGTTCAGTTTTCGACTGCTGAAAAAGTGCAAATCGCAAACGCTTTGGATGCGATTGGAATTGATTACATCGAAGGCGGTTGGCCGGGGGCAAACCCAACCGACAGCGCATTTTTTGATGAGGCTCCGAAAACGCGCGCGCGCATGACCGCTTTTGGCATGACCAAACGGGCAGGGCGTTCGGCTGCGAATGACGACGTGTTGGCGGCTGTTATGAATGCGGGCACGGATACGGTATGTCTGGTTGGCAAATCCCATGTGTTTCATGTGGAAACTGCGCTGGGCATCACTCGCGCAGAAAACATCGCCAATATCGCGGACAGCTTTTCGCACATTGTCGGGCAAGGGCGCGAAGCATTGTATGATGCGGAACATTTCTTTGACGGCTACAAAGCGGATTCTGAATATGCGCTTGGCTGCTTGCATGCCGCATTTGAGGCAGGGTGCCGTTGGATTGTGTTATGCGACACAAATGGCGGGACGCTGCCTGACGAAATTGGCCGGATTACAAGCGAAGTGATTGCCGCTGGTATTCCGGGTGATCGGTTGGGCATCCATACGCATAATGATACCGAAACGGCTGTGGCGGGGTCCTTGGCCGCTGTCATAGCGGGTGCACGGCAAATCCAAGGAACGTTGAACGGTTTGGGTGAACGCTGCGGCAATGCAAATCTGACCACGATCATACCGACATTGTTGTTGAAAGAACCCTTCAAAAGCCAATTTGAAACCGGGGTAACGCAAGACGCTTTGCAAAATCTGACGCGAGTCAGCCGGATGCTGGATGATATTTTGAACCGTGTGCCGCAAAAACAGGCCGCCTTTGTGGGGGCATCCGCTTTTGCGCATAAAGCAGGTTTGCATGCTTCTGCCATCCTGAAAGACCCGACAACCTATGAACATATCGAACCAAGTATCGTCGGGAATGCACGGGTCATTCCGATGTCAAACCAAGCAGGTCAGTCCAATTTGCGCCGACGCTTGGCCGAAGCGGGTTTGGATGTCGCACGGGACGATCCTGCTTTGCCGCGCATTTTGGATCGGATCAAAGACCGCGAGGCAGAAGGCTATAGCTATGATACCGCACAGGCGTCATTTGAATTGATTGCACGGGATGAACTGGGGCTGTTGCCGGACTTTTTCGAGGTCAAACGGTATCGAGTGTCGGTCGAACGCCGGAAAAACAAATACAATAAAATGGTGTCGTTGTCCGAGGCCGTCGTCGTTGTGAAAGTGGACGGGCAAAAGGTACTGAGCGTGTCAGAAAGTATGGATGCGCAAGGCAATGACCGTGGCCCGGTGAACGCGCTGTCCAAAGCATTGGCCAAGGACTTAGGGCGCTTTCAAAAGCATGTGGAAGACATACGGCTTGTTGATTTCAAGGTTCGCATAACACAAGGCGGAACAGAGGCTGTGACCCGTGTCATCATCGACAGCGAAGACGCGCAAGGACGACGTTGGGCGACATGCGGTGTGTCAGCCAACTTGGTCGATGCGTCCTTTGAGGCACTTTTGGACGCTGTCCGATGGAAGTTGGTACGAGACGGGGCTTTGGCACAGGCTGCTGAATGATCATCTGATGCTTGATCCGGATACTCTTGCCTGTGCGCAGATCGTTGAAAAAGGCGATCCGTTGCGATTTCGAACGGTTATGGCCGCGCCATTGGATGTGCGGGCCAAGTTATTTCCGCTTTATGCATTCAATGTCGAAGTCAGCCGCGCCCCGTGGGTCACTGCTGAACCGATGATTGCTGAAATGCGCCTGCAATGGTGGCGTGATGTTCTCGAAGAAATCGCACAGGGCCGGGATGTGCGGCGTCACGAGGTCGCAACCCCGCTTGCTGCGGTGCTGTCGGCCAATGATGCGCAAGCGCTTGATCAATTGATCGTGGCGCGGCGCTGGGATTGTTATCGTGATCCGTTCGAGGATATCGACCATTTTCAAGGCTATGTGGACAAGACCGCGGGTCTGTTGATGGAAATCTGCGCGCGAGTGCTTGGCGTCCAAGATGTACAAGGCCCGCGCGATTTGGGGTTCGGCGCAGGTCTTGCCGCGTTCTTGCGGGCGACACCCGCGTTGGAAACCGCCGGGCGTATCCCTTTGGTTGACGGAACACATGCGGGGTTACGTCAACTGGCACAGATCGGGTTGGACCGGATGGGCGCGCCTTTGGGGCAGGCTGGGTCTGCGTTTTGGCCTGCCATTGGGGCGCGTCAGACATTGTTGCAAGTGATCAAAGATCCCGCAGCCGTTGCTGACGGGCGGCTTGACCCAGGCATCACCACATGGCGTTTGATGAAAGCGTCCGTCTTTAAGCGGCTTTAGCCTTTAGGCAGCTGACGATTTTGGCTGCAAAACCATCCAGATCAAAGCGCCACCGGCAAGTGTCAGAAACGGCACCATTGCCATGTTCACAGCCGTCCAACCAGACACTGGATCAGTCCCTGCGCAATTCATCAGACCACCAGAGGCAAGGGATGCAATGGTCACAGCACCAAAGACGATCAGGTCGTTCAATCCTTGCATGCGTCCCCGTTCTTGCGGTGAATGTTCACCGGCCAACATGGTCGTGGCCCCGATAAAGCCGAAATTCCAGCCAAGCCCAAGCAGGATGAGCGCAATAAAGAAATTCTCAAGTGTGACCCCTGACAAGGCGACAATGCCCGCGCCAGCAAGGATCAACAGACCAAGCCCCATAATCCGCTCAACGCCAAATCGCGCGATCAAATGACCGGTGAAAAAGGACGGAACAAACATTGCCAGAACATGCCCTGTTACGACATGGCCGGCTGAGACTTCGGAAAATCCGCACCCGACTACAGCCAAAGGCGTGGACGTCATCACAAGATTCATCAGGGAATAGGAAACTGCCCCGCAAATCACCGCGACCAGAATGCGTGGATTGCGCAACAATTCACCGTTCGTCCGCATTGGGATGTCACCCGTCTTGGGTGGGGCAGGCTTTGGAATATCCATCAAAGAGAAAATAAATAACCCAATGACATTCATCACCGCGATGGCAAGATAGACCGGAATATAGCGTTCGTGACTGGCGATGCCTGACCCTTCGGACAAGTATGTTGCAAGTTGCGGCCCGATAATGGCCGACAACAACCCACCGGCCATGACATATGAAATTGCCTTGGGGCGAAATTTTTCAGACGCGGTGTCGGCCGCGGCAAATCGGTAAAACCCATGCGCGGACATATAGATACCAGTCAGATAGCTACCGGCGAGAAACAACCAAAAGTTTGCAATGGATAACGCATAGGCCGACAGCAAAGCCCCTGCCATTCCGCCCAAAACGCCGACCGAAAACCCGAATCTGCGCCCAAATCGTTGCATGACTGGGCTGATCCATGGGGCTGTGGTCATGGACCCAAAAACAATCAGTGATATCGGCAGAGTCGCAAGACAAATAAAGGGGGTTAGTTGTTGTCCGGCCAATCCACCGACCACAAAAACCATAGGCATTTGGCTGCCCAACAAAGCTTGGGCGATCACCAATACGGCGACATTGCGTTTTGCGCGACGATCATCATTTTGGTCCATGCCTGTCGTGCTATCCGCTTCGCTGAGGTGCGGCAAGGGCTTGTATTCGGGCAAATCGATCCTATCGTCGCCGCAATGAGGGATGCACAAATAATAACCTGCCAGGCTGATGTGGATGTGGGGGCACAATGGCTAAGCCAAAACGACGCGCGTTTGGCATCCGCATACGAAGAAACCGGTCAATTACCCCTGCGATTGCGTGACGATGGGTTTGCCCAATTGTTAAGCGCCATTGTCAGCCAACAGGTTTCAACAGCGTCTGCGGCGGCCATCTGGTCGCGCATGCAAGATGCGGACCTAACCAGCGAAAACACGGTGTCAGTTGCCAGTGCCGAAGATTTGCGGGCCGTCGGATTAAGCCGTCAAAAAATCGCGTATGCTCATGCCTTGGCTGCGGCCAAAATCGATTATGCGGCGCTGCGACATGCAACCGATGCCGATGTGATCAAAACATTGACCCAAGTAAAAGGCATCGGTGTTTGGACGGCCGAGATTTACGCGATGTTTTCTTTGGGACGCCCAGACGTCTTTGCGCCCAATGATCTGGCCTTGCAGGAAGCGGCGCGTTTGATCTTTGATCTGCCTGAACGACCAACCGAACGCGAACTGCGCAAAATGTCATTGGATTGGTCGCCGTGGCGGGCTGTTGCCGCGCGCTTGTTCTTTGCGTACTACCGAATTTCCAAAGGCCGAGAGGGAGTACGATGACTCGTGTTTTAAATGCAGAACGCAAAGAACCTGCGTCAGGTGAATTACGATCAATTGTTGTCTTCCTCCATGGGTACGGGGCCAATGGCGCGGATTTGCTGGGGTTGGCTGATCCGTTGGCAGAACATTTACCCGATACATTGTTTGTCGCCCCCGACGCACCGGAACAGATTCCGGGATA
Source organism: Paracoccaceae bacterium (assembly GCA_039984715.1). Lineage (GTDB taxonomy): Bacteria > Pseudomonadota > Alphaproteobacteria > Rhodobacterales > Rhodobacteraceae > JABSSA01. The sequence goes on from JBDWUA010000016.1 coordinate 450,919, forward strand.
TCCGGGAGGGTATCAATGGTTTCCAATCCCTTGGATTGACGGATCGTCAGAGGAAGAATCCGCACGTGGCATGGCATCGGCCAGCGATGATCTGAACGCGTTTTTGGATGCTTTGATGGTCGACGAGGATGTGTTGCCGGAACAGGTTGTCCTGTTTGGATTTTCGCAAGGCACTATGATGTCCTTGCACATCGCACCTCGGCGTGAAGACGCGGTTGCGGGTGTGGTCGGGTTTTCAGGGCGTTTGCTTCATCCAGAGCTGTTGGCCGACGAAGTACAAGTGCGTCCACCCATCTTGTTGGTGCATGGGGATCAGGATGAAGTTGTGCCCCCGCAATCATTGCCGCAAGCCGCCGAAGCGTTGCAAGAGGCCGGATGGCAGGATGTGTTTGCGCATGTCATGAAAGGCACGGCCCACGGCATCGCCCCGGACGGGCTGAGTGTTGCATTGGCGTTTATGCGGGACAAGCTGGGTCTTTAGTAAGATAGCCTGAATTTTTTTGTGCGTTTTGATCCGTTTGGATCATGACGCTGTTGATTGGATTGCCGGTCTTCTTCTGTCCTCATATTGGCAGGAGAAATCTATGAAACGTATTTTGAAGCGGGTTTTGGCAAGGTTTTTTAGCGCTTGTTTTGCACTGGCTGTGTTGTCTGCGTTGTTGGAGTTCAAACCAGCGGGATCAAAAGCAGTTGATCCACGGGTCATCCTTCAACATCACCTGGAAAGACTTGGAACTGGACAGAAGGTGCACCCTTTTGGGCGCGCGCTGGGGTCTTTCCACGCCCGATTTTGTGTCTGGTCTTTGTGGGTATTTGCATCGCATGCTTGGGCAGAACCAAAGTAACAAAGCAAAGCGGAGCGTGAATATGCTGATTGTAACGGGTGTTTTCGATTTGGATGTAGACCATGTCGCACGTCTGAAGGACGCGGCCATCGTAATGGCGCAAGCGACGCGGGATGAGCCGGGGTGCCGTGCCTATGCGTTTTGGCAGGATATCGAAAATCCTGCGCGGTTCCGTGTGTATGAGGAATGGGATGATCGCGACAAATTGCAGGCGCATTTTGAAACGCCACATATGCAGGTTTGGCGCGATGCGTTGCAGGCGGGGGGCTTGTTAAGCCGTGACGTCGTGACTGTCGAAGGCGGAACAGTTCAATCACTGTGATCCAATGTGACGATTGGATTTCAAGGGATTTGAGCAGATGTTGCTATTGCGGCTTAGTGGGTGGGCGACATGTAGTGGTGAATTGGGTGCTTGCCTGTATTAATCCACGATATATAGTCCAAGTATAAGACCGGGGCGGTACCCCCGCTCTGGTGCCATATGGCAGACAGGGTGAGGACGGAGTCGAAGGTTTGATTGACGGTGATTTCAGAACAGAATTTACGCGCTCTCCGGGGGCTCTTAAGCATCATCCGGCATTGGTGTTGAACGCGGATTATCGACCACTTAGCTATTACCCGCTTTCGTTGTGGCCATGGCAAGAGGCGGTAAAAGCCGCTTGGTTGGAGCGTGTCGATATCGTGGCCGAATACGATGACGTGGTGCGCAGCCCATCAACGGTGATCCGAATTCCTTCGGTTGTTGTGTTGAAGGATTATGTAAAGCCACGTCGAAAAGTGGCTTTTACGCGATTCAACTTATTTCTGCGCGATGAGTTTTGTTGTCAGTATTGCGGAGCGCGCGGGGATTTGACTTTTGATCACGTGATTCCACGCGCTTCGGGTGGTGTGACCAGTTGGCAAAACGTTGTCGCGGCCTGTTCACCCTGCAATTTGCGCAAAGGGGCTAAGTCTTTGCATCGGTCTGGCTTGGCGTTGCGCAAGCCGCCCCGCCAGCCTGGGGCAGAAGAACTGCGGAACATGGGGCGTAAATTTCCACCGAACTATCTGCACGATAGCTGGATGGACTTTTTATACTGGGATGCTGAGCTGCAAGCGTAATTGGGCCATGTGGGTGGCTCTGTTTGGCCGTTGGCCAAATGCGCCCACCCACCGACCCAAACGCGTTTTAGGCTGCGAGGTCGATCCAGACGGGCACGTGATCTGACGGCTTTTCCTCTGCGCGGACGTTTTTATCAATGCCGCAATCAGTCATCAGGTCGGCACAGTCAGGGCTGAGCAGGAAGTGATCGATACGGATTCCGTCGTCACGATTCCACGCGCCGGCCTGATAATCCCAAAAGCTGTAGAGTTCGGGTTGCGGGTGGCGTAGGCGGATCGCTTCGGACAGGCCAATGTTTTGAAGACGTCTAAATGCCGTGCGCGATTCGAGGCGAAACAAGGCGTCCTCGCGCCAGGCTTCTGGACGTCGGGCATCTTCGGCCTGCGGGATGATGTTATAATCGCCGGCCATTAAAAAGGGCGTTTCCTCGGCCATCAATTCCTTTGCCCGTTTTTCAAGACGCGCCATCCATTTTAGTTTGTAGTCGTATTTCGGGCCCGGAGCCGGGTTCCCATTGGGTAGGTATAGTCCGCAGAGCCGTACAGCAGTTGTATCACCGATAACCGTTGCTTCGATGTATCGTGCATGATCATCGCTGTCATCGCCGGGCAATCCGCGGGTGACATCTTCGAGGGGAAACTTGGACAGGATCGCGACGCCGTTGAAGCTTTTTTGTCCGTGGGTTTCGACGTTGTATCCGCGGTCTTCGAAGACGTCGCGTGGGAACCCTTCATCAACGGATTTGATTTCCTGTGCCAGCACAATGTCGGGATTGGCTTCGTCCAACCATCTTGGAAATGCGTCAATGCGGGCTTTGATCCCATTAATATTAAAAGTCGCAATTTTCATAATGCCCTCGAGGTCAGTTAGTCACTTTGCCAGTTTCAGCCAATTACTGCCGATCCGCAACCCATTCCCTTGTGGATAAATTAACTTATTGTTAATATTCGATTCTACCCAATTTTACGCTCACTTTTTATGGGGACCCTTAAAAAGTGAGTAAAAACAGGGCTGTGGACAAGTTTTTTTGCCCTCAGTTTTTCCTAAATTATTTGGTGGTATTTCCAGTATTTCTTTCGACTAACTAATGTGGATAACTCCACTATTTTGATCCCAAATTAATAAAAACGTTTGGACAGCTCTCCTTTGACGTGCATGCCTAATTGCATCGCAACTCTAAGAGGAGGCATCCGAAAGTGACTGCCATTCAGAAAATTGAAACCAATGTTACCGAAACAATAACAACTGATCTTCATGATGGATTAGGTGTTGAAATGTTCTCATCGTGTAGCGGACCAAATGAACTTGATACGTTGCTTGGTGACGCAACGGCGATGTTTTCGTCATGTTCGACACCGAGGATGATTGATGGGCAGGAAACAGGATTGTTTTCTTCGTGCTCAATGCCAACTGCGCATGACATTCAATCTGGTGATGCTGTTGAACTTTTTTCGTCCTGTTCTGGTCCAATCATGAGCGCCGGTGAAGAAACTGGGTTGGTTTCATCCTGCTCCGTTCCGACATCTGCGTCACATGACGCTGGCGATGCGGTCGAGATGTTTTCGTCCTGTTCCACGCCCGTCCTTCAATCTGGCGAAGGTGTGCAAATGTTTTCGTCTTGCTCGGAGCCGATGACGTCGGACCTTGATACGGGAAATAGAACAGAAATGTTTTCATCCTGCTCATAAAGCAGACGCGGAACGCAAAGAAGAAAGTATCAAAATGACGAATGTAATCTCACTGAGCGTTCCGCATCGACGCCAAAGTTTTGGCGAACGGGCTGGTCCTATGTCAGCCATTTTCGCCCAAAAACGCCGCATGTCTGAGGATGTGTTTTGGTTGAAAGAAAACGCTGAGTTCCTGAACATTGTTGAATGTACGGGGACTGGCATTCCAGCAGATGCGTTGGAAAACTGGTCACCATTCTATGAAGAACTGAGCCGACGCCTGAGTTTCTTTCCTCAATATTATCGGTTCTTGTTGTCGATAGCATTGGATTTAGAAGACCTTGGGATGGCAGGGAATGCAGCTGAAACTGCGTGCAGATGGGCGGAGCGTAAAGGCCTTGCCGAAGCAGAATTAAGCGACTTGCAACGCGGAGAAGCCCGTCGATTGCTTGCCCGGCGCGGGGCAAATACGCGGGCTGCAGATTCCGGGTTAGATGACAGATTGCGCGCCTTTGTGTCTCGGGCGGGGACGTTTTCCCTGCCAAACAAAAAGGCAGCATATGAATTGACGCATATTGTGTTTTACCTCTCTGAATATGGGCGCCGTGACCCCCAATTGCCTGAAGAGGCGATGATCAGTTTGGAATATGCAGGCGTTTTGGCCATGCTTGAACAAAACATGGATTTGTTGGCCGAAGTTTGCATAGCACTGCGTTATGCGGGAAAAACCCCTAGTCTGACATGGGAAAGCCGTGTCATTCGGGGCCTGCGATATTTTGATGTCGACAGTGATGAGACTGGGTCAGTAGCCGATGATTATCACGAATATCTTGTATCGTCATGGTCCGCATCTGTTTCGGGAGATCGCGGAATGTCGTCGGGGCTGGTTGGCGAACGTACCACATTCCGGCGGAGCCAAGCGTTTCTAGCAGCACCTTTACGAAACTTGTCATCAGCGCTTTATGATTTGGATCAGGCACGGTCGGGCGACTGGAATTGTATGCGGCCTTGGGTGTTTGATCTCATGGATGATGAACAACAAGCCGTGTTAGCCGAAGCTGAATCATCAAGCCCACATTTTGAGAGCTTTTTTGAAGGATTCGCGCGCGCTCATGCCTGAGCCGCGCGGTCCTTACATGGAAAATGATGTGCCACAGCCGCATGATGATGTTGCATTCGGGTTCTCGATGACAAACCGTGCGCCAATCAATTCTTCGGTAAAATCGATGACGGCATTGCTGAGAAACGGCAAGCTGACGGGATCAACCAACACTTTTTCTCCGCTGCCTTCGAAAACCAGATCGTCGGTTTTGGGTGTATCTAGGGTGATTTCATATTGAAATCCCGAGCATCCGCCGCCTTCGACTGCGACGCGTAAAGCTTGGCCTTGTGCGGCTGCGCCGATTTCGTTTAGGCGGGAAAAAGCGCGTTTTGTAACTGTTGGAGGCAATTGCATACTGAGACTCGGTTTCCATCTGTGTTCTTGTCAAATATACGCAGGCTCAAAGCCTCCGACAAGGAGAGGGCAGATGCCGGCATCATATGCTTCGGACCCAGAACGCGCCAAGGGACGGCGTGTCGGAGAAGAAGAAAGCAATTTTCGGTCGTGTTTTCAACGGGATCGGGATAGAATTATCCACTCGTCAGCTTTTCGACGACTGAAACACAAGACGCAAGTTTTTGTCGAACATGAGGGCGATTATTTCCGCACGCGCCTGACACACTCGATCGAAGTGGCGCAAGTGGCCCGCACGATATCAGGCGCGTTGGATCTGAATACCGAGCTGACAGAAGCCGTCGCGTTGGCGCATGATTTGGGTCATCCGCCGTTTGGTCATACGGGCGAAGATGCTTTGGCAGACCTGATGGCGCCCTATGGCGGGTTCGATCATAACGCGCAGGCGATCAAGATCGTGACCAAACTGGAACGTCATTACGCGGAATTTGATGGTTTGAACCTGACGTGGGAATGCCTTGAAGGTATTGCAAAACACAATGGTCCAGTCGTCGGTGCGTTGCCTTTTGCATTGGCCGAATACAACGACCAACACGATTTGCAGCTTGAGACGCACGCAGCAACCGAAGCGCAGGTTGCTGCGTTGGCGGATGACATAGCCTATAACAATCACGATTTGCATGATGGCCTGCGCGCGGGGTTGTTTACGGAACAATCCATCGCGCAATTGCCGATTGTGGGCGACGCATATGCAGAAGTGGATTCCAAATACCCGGACCTTGACCCCAAGCGCCGCACCCACGAAGCGTTGCGACGTGTGTTTGGGGTTATGGTGTTGGATGTGATAGAAACATCTCGAACCTTGATCCAAGCATCGGGGGCGGAAACGGTCGAAGACATCCGCGCCTATGGCAGCCCGGTCGTGCGGTTTTCAGATAGGCTTTGGGCGGACCTTCAGGACATACGTGCCTTTTTGTTCACCAATATGTATCGCGCACCGTCTGTCATGACAAAACGCGAAGAAGTCTCTGCCGTCGTCAATGCTCTGTTTCCGCTTTATCTGTCTCGACCACATCTTTTACCGGGGGGCTGGCAATTGGCCGTTCAGGCGACGGATGGGTCGCGGACTGCATTGGCACGTGTAGTGGCCGATTATATTGCCGGAATGACGGATCGATTTGCCTTGCAGGAACACGCCCGACTGATGTCAGAGGATTGACGCGGCAAGGGGACGTGTTACACCGCGCCAATTCTTACCCACGAGAAACGTATGAACATTTTTGCTGAAATCCGCGCCGTTGTGCTTTGTGAACTTGAGGCTTTGGTCGCCGAAGGGACGCTGCCTGAGGGGTTGAACTTTGACAACGTGACGGTCGAACCGCCACGCGATGCGGCACATGGCGACATGGCAACAAATGCTGCGATGGTTTTGGCCAAACCTGCCAAGGCCAAACCGCGTGACATTGCGGATGCATTGGCGGCACGCCTTTGCAACGATGATCGCATCGTTCAGGCCGATGTGGCGGGCCCTGGGTTTTTGAACATGCGTTTGGCACCCGTGGTTTGGCAAAATGTTGTGGCGGCCGTTCTTGAGGCCGGAAACGGGTTTGGTCGCTCTGACATAGGGCAGGGCAAGCGCGTGAACGTGGAATACGTATCGGCAAACCCGACGGGCCCCTTGCATGTTGGGCACACGCGCGGCGCTGTATTTGGGGATGCCTTGGCCAGTTTGCTGGCGTTTGGCGGATATGAAGTCACCCGTGAATATTACATCAACGATGGCGGGGCGCAGGTCGATGTGCTCGCGCGGTCTGTGTATCTGCGGTATCTTGAGGCGCATGGCCAAGAGGTTGCCTTCGAAGATGGCACATATCCCGGAGATTACCTGATTCCGGTCGGGCAAGCGTTGAAAGACAAAGTCGGCGACGCATTCGTGGACAAGGGCGAACAATTCTGGCTGTCGGAAATTCGCGAATACGCAACCGAAGCCATGATGGATCTAATCCGCGACGACCTTTCTGTCTTGGGCATCAAGATGGATGTCTTTTATTCAGAAAAATCACTGTACGGCACGGGCCGGATCGAAGCGGCAATCAATGATCTAAAGGGCAAAGGCCTGATTTACGAAGGTGTCCTTGAGCCGCCTAAAGGTAAGAAACCAGAAGATTGGGAACCCCGCGAACAAACCTTGTTCAAGTCGACCGAACATGGTGATGACGTTGACCGCCCTGTGATGAAATCGGACGGAAGCTGGACATATTTCGCGCCAGACATCGCGTATCATTACGACAAGGTATCACGTGGATATGACGCGTTGATCGACATCTTTGGTGCCGATCACGGTGGTTATGTCAAACGGATGAAGGCGGCTGTGTCCGCGTTGTCCGACGGACAGACGCCCCTTGATATCAAGCTGACCCAATTGGTGAAGCTGTTCAAAAACGGCGAACCGTTCAAAATGTCCAAGCGGGCAGGTACCTTTGTGACATTGCGCGACGTTGTGGACCAAGTGGGTCCGGGCGTCACACGGTTTCACATGCTGACCCGTAAAAACGACGCGCCGCTGGATTTTGATTTCGACAAGGTGCTTGAGCAATCTCGCGACAATCCAGTGTTTTACGTCCAATACGCCCATGCGCGTGTCACTTCCGTTTTGCGCAAAGCCGCCGAAGCGGGTGTAGATGTGGCAGATGCAGATTTGACCGCAGCCGATTTGACGCAATTGGCGCATGAAGCGGAACAGGGGCTGGCCGCAAAGCTGGCAGAATGGCCGCGACTGGTTGAAACGGCCGCACGGGCGAACGAACCGCACCGCGTTGCATTCTATCTTTACGAACTGGCAGGCGTCTTTCACAGCCTCTGGAATCTGGGGAATGCACATCCTGAATTGCGCTTTGTTCAAGAGGATGCAAACGCCTCTCAGGCAAAAATTGCGCTCGCACGTGCTACAATGCTTGTTATTCAGGCAGGTCTTGGTATTCTAGGGGTGAAACCCGAGGATGAGCTGCGTTAAGACGGCCGCACGGGTAACAGGCAACATTTACCTAAGATTTGCTCGGCATGTATCGGGCAAGCAGTGAGGCGATATGGCAAACGTGCAGTATACCCATAATATGGGGCATCCTGGCTATGGGATGACTCATCAAGATGAAGAAGTTTCATCCCGTAAAGCTCTGACAAACATGACGAATTTTGCTGGCGGCGTCGTCTCTTTGGCGCTTATCGCAGGTGTCGGAATTTGGGGGTACAAGTTAATCGTTCGCGATGTAACAGGCATTCCCGTTGTACAAGCCGCTCAGGGTGAGATGCGTGTCAAACCGGACAATCCGGGTGGTCAGCTTGCGTTGCATCAGGGACTGGCAGTCAATTCGATCGCTGCGACCGGCAGTGCAGAAGGGCCAACGGACCAAATCACTTTGGCCCCAAGCCCCACGGAGTTGACCGAAGAGGACCTTCCGCATTCGGCTTTGGCACAACAGACCGAAGAAGCCGCACCGGTTGAACAACCAGAACCTTTGCAAGTGGCGACGGCCTTGGAACAGGGCGAAATCGATGCGTTGGTCAAAGAGCTGACCAAGGACACGCCGTCTATAGAAGCGGCGTCTATTGAGGCATCGCCAATTGCGGAATCTGAGACGCCAGAGGCGGCGGCAACAGTTCAACCTGCCGTTTTTGAGGGGGCAGGGCTTAAGGTATCGCTGCGTCCACAAATTCGTCCAAGGGGCAAACCACAGGCTGCTGTCATTCGCGTGGCTGCGGCGGCAACTGTCGCGCAGGGAACCAATGAGGTTGATGCGTCTACGTTGCCAGTTGGGACACGTTTGGTGCAATTGGGTGCTTATGATTCCACTGAAATCGCGCGCGAGCAGTGGGACAGATTAAACGCATCTTTTGGTGATTACCTGACCGGCAAAGATCGGGTCATCCAACAGGCTAAATCAGGCGGACGCATATTCTATCGTCTACGTGCGATGGGCTTTAGCGATCTATCTGATGCGCGTCGGTTCTGTTCTGCATTGGTTGCCGAAGGTGCGGACTGTATCCCTGTCGTCATACGATGACATTTGGCGCGACTATATTGGATGCGAGTGAATTGCGCCTGTCGAAAGACGAGGCGCGATTTTTTCGAGAAGCTGACCCTTTCGGGTTTATCTTGTTCGCACGCAACATAGACACGCCGGATCAGATCTATGCGTTATGCAGCGATATGCGTGACGCCGTTGGACGTGACGCGCCGATCATGATCGATCAGGAAGGTGGGCGTGTCCAACGTCTGCGCGGGCCAACATGGTATGAATGGACTCCACCGCTGGATTTTGTGCGACAAGCCGGTGATGATGCGCCGCGCGCGATGTATCTAAGGTATCTGCGGATTGCGTCTGAATTGCGGGCTTTGTCAATTGATGCCAATTGCGCGCCGATGGTCGATTTACCCATCGATGATGCACATGAATTTCTCAAGAACCGCTGCTATAGCGCGGATGTCGGCGCGATTGGTGAAATTGGCCGATCGGTCGCAAATGGATTGCTGGATGGTGGTGTTTTGCCGGTGTTAAAGCACATACCGGGGCATGGTCGTGCGACACAAGACAGCCATATTGAACTACCTGTAATCGAGGCCGAGCTGGAAGAATTGATCGAAACGGACTTTGTGCCGTTCAAGGTTCTGAATGATCTGCCCATGGGAATGACGGCGCATATCCGCGTGTCAGCGGTTGATGATGCGCCTGCAACTTTGTCCAAAGACATGATGGCGTTGATCCGCAATGAAATCGGATTCGACGGTTTGATCATGACCGACGATATATCCATGAAAGCTTTATCAGGCACCGTTGAACAGATCACGGTTCAATCCTTGGCCGCTGGATGCGATGTCGTTTTGTTGTGTAATGCGTCCCTTGAGGAGCGCATCGCCTGTGCAAATGCAGCCGGAGCCATGAACGACGAAGCGCAACGGCGCGCCGAAGCGGCCATTGATGCACGTAAGGTGCCCGATGAGATTGACATTGCCGAGTTGGACGCCGAACTTGAAGCGCTGTTGGCTTAAGCGCGCAATGCGCGGTATGACCGACGTGTTTTGAGGAATCCGGTGGCTGAATGGCTGAAGATGAGTTCCAAGAAGATGTCCTATCTGTTAGCGACCGGCTTGCCGCCGAGGCGCTGATTATTGACGTCGACGGGTTCGAAGGCCCGTTGGATTTGTTGCTGACGTTGGGACGAACGCAAAAGGTTGATCTGCGCAAAATCTCAATCCTCGAACTGGCGCGGCAGTATTTGCTTTTTGTCGAGAAAGCCAAAGCCTTGCGTTTGGAATTGGCCGCCGATTACCTTGTGATGGCGGCGTGGCTGGCGTTCTTGAAATCCCGTTTGCTGTTGCCACCTGATCCAACTGACGAAGGGCCATCAGGCGAAGAGCTTGCCGCGCATCTGGCTTTCCAATTGGAACGGTTGCAGGCCATGCGCGACGCTGCTGCGCGTTTGATGGGGCGTGATCAGTTGGGGCGTGATTTCTTTGCGCGTGGACAATCAGAGCAAGTCGAACGGGTGCGGCGGGTGACCTATACCGCGACGCTTTTGGATTTGATGCAGGCCTATGCGCGTATTCGTACCAAGGATGAATTTCGCCCGTTTATCATGGACCGCAAGAACGTCTTTACGATGGAACAAGCTTTGGAAAGGCTGCGGGGGTTGATGGGCTATGCAGGTGACTGGGCCGATTTGTCCAGCTTTCTGCCCGAAGGCTGGGAAAGTGATCCCACACGCCGCCGGTCGGCCACGGCTGCGACGTTTGCAGCGACCTTGGAACTGGTAAAAGAGGGGCATCTCGAGCTCCAGCAATCCGAAACATTCGCACCCATTCGGTTGCGCAAAAAGACTTAAAGAAAATGTCAGAACACACTGAAGAAGAAGAACAAAGCCTGTTTGAAGCTCCGCCAATCGCGGAGCAAGAACGCATGGTCGAAGCGATATTATTCGCAAGTACCGAACCGGTGACGATTTCAGAACTGACGGGACGTATGCCCCATGGGTGCGACCCTGCCGAAGCGCTTGTATATTTGCGAAAACGTTATGAAGGGCGCGGTATTGAGGTTAAGCGTGTTGGGGATGCTTGGGCGATCCGGACAGCCGGTGACTTGGGCTTTTTGATGCAAAAGGAAACGGTTGAGACGCGCAAACTTAGCCGGGCTGCCATCGAAACCCTTGCGATCATTTCTTACCATCAACCGGTGACGCGCGCCGAGATTGAGGAAATTCGAGGCGTGAGTGTCAGTCGCGGCACCGTAGATCAACTGTTGGAGCTGGAATGGATCCGCTTTGGTCGGCGCAAAATGACACCGGGGCGGCCAGTGACGTTTGTCGTCACGCAAAGCTTTTTGGATCACTTCGGCCTTGAAAACGCACGCGACTTGCCGGGTCTTAAAGAATTGCGAGCTGCTGGATTGTTGGACAACCGTCCGCCACCGGGCGTGCTGCCGGGTCCCGAGACTGAAGAAGAGGATGAATCCGAAGAAGGTCAAAGCGAGTTGTTTGAAGATTAGAGCAGCCCGAGTTCGGCGCGTGATGCGGATAAAACGCAAGCTGGTCGGCCTTGTCCTGAAAAATGCCAGATTGTGTGCTATGTGTTGTTGATCGAGCAAGAGGAGAGGCGCAATGAACGCCAATCAAATCATCAATATGATCATGCGTATTGTGATGCGCAAAGCCATCAACAAAGGGATTAATATGGGCATCAACAAAGCTGTTGGTGCACGGCAAAAGCAATCACCCCAAGATGATCAGATGTTGTCGCCCGAAGAAAAACAACAGCGCCGACAGGCCAAAAAGTCAGTTCGCCAAGCACGCCAAGCTGCAAAGGCCGCGCGCCGCATGAACCGTCTTTAAGACCAAAAAGGTCTGACCAGTCCAGAATATTGATCCAAAACGACTTTTCGCGTAACTTCCCTTTTACGGCGAAATTTTAGCGTCAGGATTATTTTTATGTCGGACCACATTACGATCAATCGCGCCAGTTCTGTGTCTTTGGGCACAGTGGTTATTTTACTTTATACTTTCTTTGTCTTGGCCGTCTTTAGCGGCTTTGCAACGTATATTTACCGAGCTGAATGGCATACTGCGCTGGCTTTGGACCCGGAGGGACCACAAGACCTTGATAATTTGATTTTCGCGATCAAGCGAGAAGACGCTTTGCGCACAGAAATTGCAGTTCTGGAAGGGCAGTTGAGCGCAGCTCTTCAAATTGGAAGCGCGAGCCTTGCATCGGAAACCGAAACGCAAATCGGACCTCAACCCCTCAAAAACTATAGTCGGATCCAACAAGAACACTCCAGTAAGAACATGGAGGTTGATGCGTTGCCGTTTACACCAGATGAACGGTCAACAGGGCGCGCACGTTTGTCGGCTTTGTCCACAAATATATGGGTGATCGGAGATACATTCCGACGGCTTGTTAGCTTTCCGACCATTTTTCTCACTTTGATCGTTACGATTGCCGCGGGTGGCTTGGGCACAATGGTCGCGTTTTCCCGGCGGTATTACGAGGGGGGCGATGCGGTCAGCATGGCGCGATTATTTGTGAATGTGGGGGAAGGGATTGCGGCAGCTGTCGCGATCTTTTTGTTTTCTGGGGCAGGGATGTTGGCGTTGACCAACGGAGCGGGTCCGGCAAATGCTGTGGAACTTAGCCCCTATTCAGTTGCCTTTATGGCCTTTTTATCGGGCTTCATGGCTGAGGATGCGTTTGCCAGCATTCAGGCGGCCGGGAAACGTATCTTTCAACGGGATGGCCCCAAGGAAGACGCGGAGCAAGATGTAACGGACAAGCCTAGCGATGCGGAAACGGTGCTTTCCCCTGTGCAGGACGAGGCACCGGCCGAAACTTCGCCAAATGCTCAGACACGATGACATTTCGGCTCGTGTGGCAGGGCGCGTGACCTAATTGAGCGCGCTGCGCGCGCATGCGATGATTTGCATTCACGCCATGCAGGCGTTGGGGCGTTGCCCCAAACCCCGTGCCCTGAGGTGGCAGAGGTTCGGGCCATTTGTCATTGTGTGTTTTTCTCAGGCGACAGCACGTTCGAATGGAAGGACCGAGCATTCGTCTTCCAATCTGAGTTCTTGATACGAAAACTGCATCTCGTGCAGGCCCATAGGCATATTTCGGCGTTCCGCTTCGGTTAAGGGGCGATCATGGGAGTCGACAAAATATTCATCATACCCTTGCACTCCATCGATCCGTCCTGATTGTTCAAGGGATGTTCCTGCTTCGCCCAACAGACGCCCCAAAAGGACGTTGGCGACGTGTTTTCTTTGCGCACCATGATACGAGAACTCGATCAGGATTTCTGCGCGACCCGAGGCGCGAGCTTTGATGGAGTAGGGAGCGTAGCCTGAGACCTGAAGCCCGTAAATGTCACGTTTGAATTGCGTAAAAGGGGCGACGGGGTGCGAAAAGCTGTGTTTCCAGCGATGTGCCGTTGCGTGCGCAGTCCCTGCGGCAGTTGTCAGTGTGGCATTGATGCTAACATCTGTACCGATCCGCTCTTGGGGGGAGTGAGGCAAGTCTATTGTGACACTACCCGATGCGCGAATTGGGGCCTTTGTTCCTGTTATCATCGTCCAGGAAAAGGTGTCACCGGTTGTTTTATCGACTTCAAAGTCGACATTGGCCGGGTTGCTCGCGTTATTGATATAGGTGACGCTGTCCAAATAGGTGTGCAAATCCGTCTGTTCGATCACAAATGGAAAAACGTGAAAGTTTTCGACGGAGATTTTGAGCGACTCTATTCTTTTGAGCGTAACAGATGTCACGGCGTCTAAAGGAATGTCGTGTCCCCTTGTTTTCGCTCCGGCGATGAATTCTGCAATGATTTTGTCTTTCTGGGCGGCAATAGCATTTGATGCACGCTTTTGAATGACGTCATCCCCTCGATCAATCTGAGGCATGGTATGTTCCGATTTCAATTGAAATTACAGTATAATTGTCCGTCTCATGACATGAGTCGGAGCAAGCAGTCTGTAATCTGGATTACATGAGGCCGGAGCGGACCTATTGGGATTTGAAATGCTTGGACAGTTTTAAACCCTGTCCTTGATAGTTCGATGAAATGCCTGCGCCGTAAAGCTGAGTGGGCACATCGGACATGTGTTCATAGACAAGGCGTCCGACGATCTGACCGTGTTCCAATACGAATGGAGCTTCGTGGCAGCGGACTTCCAAGACACCGCGCGATCCGGCACCGCCTGCCGCATCGTGACCAAATCCGGGGTCAAAGAAACCAGCGTAATGGACCCTGAATTCCCCGACCATTGCCAGATAGGGGGCCATTTCTGCCGCGTAACTTGGCGGTATGTGAACGGCTTCGCGGCTGACCAGAATATAAAAAGCACCCGGGTCTAAAATGATGCGCCCGTCATCGCTGTGGACATCTTCCCAGTATTCACGAGGCGAATAATGCCCGATCAAATCAAGGTCGATGACACCTGTATGGGGTTTGGCGCGATACCCAACAAGGCTGGTGTCAGGCAGGCGTAGATCGACAGAGAACCCTAAACCATCTGCAATTAAGGCAGGGCCGTCCACCAATGGTGTCGTTTCGTGCAATGCGGTCAATTCAGCGTCATCAACGACGGCTTGCCCTGAGCGAAAGCGAATTTGGTTTAATCGCATACCGGGACGCACAAGAACCGAAAAGGACCGCGGGCAGATTTCAGCATAAAGAGGGCCGGTGTATCCATCTGGAATACGATCAAATTCGGTGCCGCCATCGGTGATGGTACGTGTCAAAAGATCAAGGCGACCAGTTGAGCTTTTGGCATTTGCGACAGCGCTGACCGTTTCGGGCAAAGCCAAACGTTCCATCAAAGGCACGACGTATACGCAGCCTTTTTCCAAAACGGCACCATCGCTTAGGTCGATCCGGTGCATTTCGAATTCGCTTAGCCGATCAGATACCGTCGCATTATGGCCTGCCAAAAAGGAAGCACGCACGCGGTAGGCCACGGTGCCTAAGCGCAGATCAATGCTGGCTGGTTGAACTTGAGCGGGCAATATTGCGGGATCGGCGGAGATTTGACCCGCCGCGATCATCTTTTCCAAGTCTTGGTTTGGAATTACGCCAGCCATTTCAGTCCCCCAAGTGCACCACCGCCCGCAACCAATGTTTGGAGCGGGCGGTCGTGTGAATATTTGGTCGGGCTAGCAGGACTCGAACCTGCGACCTTCCGTCCCCCAGACGGACGCGCTACCAGGCTGCGCCATAGCCCGACGTGGAGAGGTTCATACCTTAATTCCAAATGGGGGCAAGAGGGAAATATCACTAAACTTCTATCGAGCGCTTAGGATGGATCTTGGCCGGTGATGCGTTCATGCGCTGAGCGAAGTTGCGCCACGAGCGGCGCAAGATCACTGCACTGCTGTTTCGTCAACGCAGACTGTGTTGCAGAGCGGGTCAAAAGGCCCGGTAGCGCCGCGATGTCTGAAGGTGCAGGCCCGTCAGGCGCGTCGACAACCAAAGGTACAGGGGCTGTGGGTGCGGCTTCGGGTTCAATTGCTGCATCTTCAACAGATGTTGTATCGGGAATCGCATCCAAGTCCGGACTTGGCGCGTTCTCTGCAACTATTTCGTCGATCTGTTCCGGTTCAGGCAGAATTTCCAATTCAGCTTCTGGCGCTATGATTTCAGGCGCAATAGTTTCTGGCTCTGGCTCTGGCTCTGGCTCTGGCTCTGGCTCTGGCTCTGGCTCTGGCTCTGGCTGAATTTCCTCTAGGGCTGGTTCGTTTTCCTGTGCGGCGACGGGGGCGGGGTCTTCGGTGGGTAGGGGTGACCCACGTTCACCAAAGTCTTCTAAAACAGGCGCGGATTTCGAAACGGGTTGGTCTGGCGCAGGACTTAGGTCGCTGAAGCCACCTGAATCGACCACCTGTACGTCACCTAACGGTTCGTCCGGCGATTGAGCTGTGTCCATGGCCGTGTCGAGAGGGGGCTCTGGCTCGGACACCTGCGTTGTTACGGTATTTTCAGATAAATCCGAACCTTCATCGCCCCGGTCATCGTTCGCATCAAGAGGATCGACAGCATCGGAGTCCGGTATCTCATTCAGTGCGCTTGGATCGTTTTGAGGGATGGGCGTTTCGTCAACTGCTTGGTCCAAAGTTGCGTCAACTTGCGCGGCCGTTAGATCATCCAGCGGTTGGGATAGGCCTGCAACATGCGACACGCCTTCTTCGCGCAACAATTTCTGCACACCCTTGATGGTGAGGCCATCGTCATGAAGCAGTTTGCGAATACCACCCAAAAGAAGCATGTCGGCAGGGCGATAATAACGTCTCCCACCCGCGCGCTTGACCGGTTTTACATGACTGAACTTGGATTCCCAAAATCGCAAGACGTGGGCTTGAACGCCCAGCCAATCCGCGACTTCAGAGATTGTGCGGAATGCGTCCGCAGATTTCTTCATTTGCTTCAGCGCGTCTTGTTGCCTGCTGCGACCCGATCTTTCATCAGATGAGAGGGTCGGAACGTTAAAACACGGCGCGGATTAATGGGGACTTCTTCCCCGGTTTTTGGGTTACGTCCCACACGTGCGGATTTGTCCCGCACAGAGAATGTACCAAAACTGGAAATTTTGACTTGTTCGCCCTGAACCAGTGCGTCTGACATATGCTCAAGCACACGTTCGACCAACTGTGCGCTTTCGTTGCGGCTTAGGCCGACTTCGCGAAACACAGCTTCGCTGAGATCCATTCGCGTCAGTGTCTTTTGGGTCATCTGTCCCCCCCTTTTTTATCGACCTTAGATTGAGGCGAAATTCCGAGTCAATATCAATAACTTGACCGACTGGCTGCAAGCGCGCATTTGCCGCCTACCAGCGCAGTACAACAGCACCCCACGCAAGGCCACCGCCAATGGCTTCTGTCACAATTAAATCGCCTTGCTTAATTTGCCCACGCGCCACCCCGACAGACAATGCCAGTGGTATCGAAGCTGCGGACGTATTGCCGTGATCTTGGACCGTTACAATGACGCGATCCATGGAAACGCCCATTTTCTTGGCAGTCCCTTGAATGATGCGGATGTTGGCCTGATGCGGCACGACCCAATTCACGTCATCAGCGGTCAGCCCAGCTCGCTCAAGCGCGGTTTCTGCTGTGCGGCTAAGTTTTTCTACTGCATGGCGGAACACTTGATTGCCTTGCATACGCAAGTGACCGGTCGCACCCGTACTTACGCCGCCATCGACATAAAGCAGATCCCGGTGGCGACCGTCTGAATTCAGGTCCGTAGACAGAATACCCTGATCTTCGGATGTGCCTTCGGCTTCGCTGGCTTCCAGAATCAAAGCGCCAGCGCCATCGCCAAACAGCACACATGTTGAACGGTCCGTCCAATCCATGATTCTCGAGAACGTTTCGGCACCAATGACCATCACGCGTTTTGCTTGGCCGGACAAAATCAAAGCATTGGCATTGCTTAAAGCGTAAACAAATCCAGCACATACAGCTTGAACATCAAAGGCATAGCCGGAATCCATGCCCAACTCCGCTTGGACCATTGTGGCCGCTGACGGGAACGTAAAATCCGCGGTCGACGTGGCCAGAACAATGGCGTCAATGTCATTTGGGTTTAGATTTGCATGCTTGAGAGCCGCCTGAGCCGCTTTGGTTGCAAGGTTCGATGTGGTCTCGTTTTCGGCGGCAAAGTGGCGGCGTTCGATGCCGCTGCGCGTGCGAATCCATTCATCTGTTGTTTCCAACGTCTTCTCGAATTCGGTATTTTCGACGACGCGTTCAGGTAAATAATGCCCGATCCCTCGGACTTTGGCGCGAATAGTCATCCCTGATCGTGCTCCTCAAGTGCCAGATCATTCACCGTCGCGATACGGCGCGCCAGCTTTTCGTTGAATCCTAGTTCCGCCAATTGAGCCGCCAGCTTGATTGCTGCCGAAACTCCGGTGGCATCTGCTGCACCATGCGATTTAACGACTGTCCCGTTCAAGCCCAAGAATACGCCACCGTTTACACGGCGCGGATCAATGCGTTTGCGCAAACGGCGTAATGAGGTCAATGCAAGCAAAGAAGCAAGCCGGGAAAGTGGTGTGTATTTGAAGGCTTCGCGTAATAAATCGCCTATTAAACTGGCGGTACCTTCGCCCGTTTTAATGGCCACATTTCCTGTAAATCCGTCGGTCACAATTACGTCGGCAATATTACCTGGAATGTCGCCACCTTCGACGAATCCCACAAATTCGAATTCCGCAGCGTCTTGTTGGGCGCGAATCAATTCATAGGCTTCTTTCAGTTCGGTGCGACCTTTGTGTTCTTCGGTCCCGACATTCAGAAGGCCAACGCGGGGGCGCGACAGGTTCATGCCATTGCGTGCATAAGACGCGCCCATCAGAGCAAAACGCAGCAAATCTTGTGCATCCGCGCGAATATCTGCGCCGACGTCCAACATAACGTTAAACCCTTGTGGGTTTCGGCTGGGCCAAAGCACAGAAATTGCGGGGCGATTGACGCCGGGCAATTTGCGCAGACGGATCATCGAAATCGCCATCAATGCGCCGGTATTGCCACAACTGACGGCGACGCTGGCTTTGCCACCGCGCACGGCTTCGATTGTGGACCACATAGACGTGCCTTTGCCAGTGCGTACGACTTGGCTTGGTTTGTCGTCCATGCTGACAACTTGCGTTGCGTCGCAAATCGAAACCCGACCCGTCAGATATTTTCTGCGGGCCAACAAACGTTCCAATTCGGCCTTGGGGCCATGTAAAAGAAACGAAATGTCAGGGTTTTCTTTGGCCGAGATATTCATCCCGGCCACGACTGCGGCCGGACCCATGTCCCCGCCCATCGCGTCAATAGATAGAATGGTCGGGCGGTGAGGGACGTCGTCGTTCTGATCGGTCTGAGCCGTCATAGTCCTTGCCAGAGTCCGCCCGTCTCCCTTAGGCCGCGTCGTCTTCGAGATCGATCTCGTCATTCAGCGGAACGATTTCTTGATCGTTGTAATGTCCACACGCGGCACAGATGTGGTGCGGGCGTTTCAATTCGCCACAGTTTGGGCATTCATTTGGGTTTGCTGCTATCAGCGCGTCGTGGGCCCGCCGGTTGTTGCGGCGTGATTTCGACACTTTGTTCTGTTGCACGGCCATTGGCGTTGCCTTTGTCGGTTGCGGCGCACACCGTCTTTAACGTCGGAGGCGCGAGTCTGTGAATTTCGTCCTATAGCGGGCGTGACCGTGCGTTTAGGCAAAGCCTGAGCACATGTCCAACCCAAAATCTTTCTGAGCCGCGAAAAATACGGATATCGTGTCGTCGCGCAAGCCCGAAATGCGTCCTTAATCGTCTTTATTTAACTTATCACGCAGCTCGGAAAGGCTCGCAAACGGTTTTGCGGCCTGATCCGTCATCGCGACAACGCCTTTTTCAGCGTGAATCACGTTGTCGAACTCGACTGAGTCGGCCCTAGGATAGTCAGGCATCTCAAGAGACAGGGCTTCGATCATCACGATTTCGGGGTCTAGCCACGCGCCAAGGCGCTCGATTGAGTCATCCTCTGGCATCTCAACTTCTTCGTCATCGGGTGTTTCAATCACAGCGATGAAGTGACGTTCGACTTTTGCATCGATGCGCGTCGTCACCGGGGCCAAGGATACAGTGCAGGGTTGAACAACTGTGGCGCCAAGGTCTGCGACCAAGAGCCAGTCGGATTTTCCTTTTGGGCGAAACTCTCCGACGAATCGCAGTTTTCGCAATTCCAGCAATTCCAAGGATTCCGCGATATTTCGCAAGGCAGTATTATCGGGGCGGATTTCAAACCGCTGTATCTTGTTAGAACTCAGGTCAGATACGCGGAATGCGTGTATTGAATGTGATGTCTTGCTCATAGCTATTTATTTTCGTTTCTTGTACCGGGCGTCACTGCTTGGTAATCGAGATAAAAGCACAGCTGCCGACGAACAAGGGGCTTGGGGGAATGCATATCAAACGGTCGATGATTTCATGCGCACTGGTAAGTGGTATATTAGCGCTTTCCGCATGTTCACCCATATATACCAACCATGGTTATATTCCGCCGGAAGAAAACCTGACAGAGATTGTCGTCGGCGTGGATGATCGTTCGACCGTCGATGATATTGTCGGACCACCGTCTTCCACCGGTGTTTTGGGCGAATCAGGTTACTTTTATGTACGCTCAAAATTCAAAGCAGTTGGGCCACGTCGTCCCAAAGAGGTTGAACGCCAAGTTTTGGCCATCAGCTTTGATGAAGGCGGAACCGTTCAAAATATCGAACGCTTTGGTTTGGAAGACGGGCGCGTTGTTGCCTTGTCTCGACGTGTGACCAAAGGCGGAGTCGAGGACAAGACGTTCCTGCGACAGCTTTTGGGTAACATCGGCAACTTCAATCCAGGCGACTTCCTCGGAGACGGCTAACCATACGCCTTTCGCATCTGTTACATGTGGTTTCACTAAGCAGTCATATGAGCTGTGAAAGGGAACATGCATTTTGCTAGATTCTGAAAGCCAGATGATACCGCTTAAGCGGGGGCGCTATGTTGCTGAACAAGCGCATTCTGCCCGGCAGATAGCAGAAGCGCAGGCGTTGCGAGCAGTGTGTTTCGGAGTCGCCCAAGACGATTCGGACGCGTTTGACGATGTTTGCACCCATATATTGATTCGCTGTTTGACCACGTCGCAGCTTGTGTGTTGCTTCCGATTGCTGCCGATAACAGGCCCCGAAATCGCACAAAGCTATTCCGCCCAGTATTATGATCTCAGCGCTTTGGAAGTTTTTGAAGGCAAAATGGTCGAGATGGGCCGGTTTTGCGTCCACCCTGAGAATCACGACCCGGACATATTGCGGATCGCTTGGGGGGCACTGACGGTTTACGTGGACCGGTATGATGTTCGCATGTTGTTTGGGTGTTCTTCGTTTACGGGGACTGACACGGCCGAGTATTTGGATGCCTTTGCTATGCTAAAAGCACGTTATCTTGCGCCAAATCGTTGGTCGCCGCGTGTGAAAGCGCCAAATGTCTTTCAATTTGCTGCACGAATGCAGGGCAAACCTGATTGCAAAAAGGCAATGTTGCAGATGCCGCCTTTGCTCAAAACCTACCTGATGATGGGGGGCTGGGTCAGTGATCACGCGGTTGTCGATCAACAAATGAACACGCTTCATGTCTTTACAGGTCTTGAGGTTGGGGCAATCCCGGCGGCGCGCAAACGATTGCTGCGCGCAGTCGCGGGATAGCACAGGCGCAGGTGCATTTGGTTGACGCTGTGGGCTGCGCGGATTAGGCCGCGCGTATGGCTATAACTCCGCTGCTTCAGCTTTCCGATATTTCGCTCACCTTCGGTGGTGATCCTGTCTTTGATGGACTGTCCCTTGTGGTTCAACCGGGGGACCGGGTGGCTTTGGTTGGTCGCAACGGGTCTGGCAAATCGACATTGATGAAAGTCATGGCGAATATTGTTGAGCCAGACACCGGACAGATCGTGTGTGGGCCGGGCGTCAGCGTTGGGTATATGGAACAAGACCCCGATTTGTCCGGTTTTGAAACACTGGGTGAATTTGCGTCAGCAGGTTTAGAACCCGGTGAGCTGTATAAGGTCGAGCGCGCGGCCGAAGGGCTCAAGTTTGATGCGGCGCGCCCGGTTGAAACCGCCAGTGGAGGGGAACGTCGCAGGGCGGCTCTTGCGCGGTTGTTGGCAGAAGCGCCGGAATTGATGCTGTTGGATGAACCGACAAACCATCTCGATATCGAAGCGATTTCGTGGTTGGAATCCGAACTGAAATCAACACGCGCTGGATTCGTTTTGATCTCGCACGACCGTCGGTTTCTGCGTGAACTGACCCGCGCAACCCTTTGGATTGACAGAGGAGTCGTGCGTCGGCGCGAAAGCGGCTTTGATGGTTTCGAAGAATGGCGAGACACGACTTGGGCCGAAGAAGACACGCAACGCCACAAATTGAACCGCAAGATCAAAGCAGAGGCGCGTTGGGCCGTTGAAGGCATTTCGGCGCGGCGAAAGCGCAATCAGGGACGGGTGCGCGCGCTTAAGGCGTTGCGCCAAGAACGCTCGGATCAGATCAATCGCCAAGGGACGGCAGCTATGGCGTTGGACGTCGGTCCAAAGTCTGGGCGCATGGTGATTGATGCGCAGGGGATTTCCAAAGCATATGATGGGCGCGTTTTGTTGCGCCCCTTTGATATACGCATGAATCGTGGGGACCGGGTTGCTTTGGTTGGGCCAAATGGTGTTGGCAAAACCACGTTGTTGAACATGCTGATCGGGCAAGAAGAACCAGACACGGGCACCGTGCGAACCGGGACAAATGTCGCTTTGGCGGTTTTTGATCAAGCGCGGTCCCAGCTGGACCCGAACGCGAGCCTTTGGGACAGCCTCACTCAGGACCCAGAAATGCGGATCAGCGGGCAATCGGATCAGGTGATGGTGCGCGGTGCGCCGCGTCATGTGGTTGGGTATTTAAAAGAGTTTCTGTTTGACGAAGCGCAAGCACGTGCGCCCGTTCGTTCTTTGTCAGGTGGTGAGCGTGCGCGATTGTTGCTGGCGCGGATCATGGCGCGCCAATCCAACCTTTTGGTGTTGGATGAACCAACAAACGATTTGGACGTCGAAACGTTGGACCTGTTGCAAGACTTGATTGGTCAATATGACGGGACCGTTCTTTTGGTCAGCCACGACCGTGATTTTCTGGATCGTGTCGCCGTGACGACCGTCGCATTGGAAGGCGACGAAACCGCGACGATCTATGCGGGCGGTTGGAGCGATTACCGATCACAACGACCAGAGAGCACGCAGATCGAGAAAAAAGAGAAAGCTAGGGACGCGAAACGCCGGTCCAAAGCCTCCAAACAAGACACGGGGCTGAGTTTCACAGAAAAACACCGCCTCAAAGCGCTGCCCGATGAAATGGCACGGCTTGAAGCCGAGATTGGCAAGCTGACAGAATTGTTAGCGGATCCTGAACTGTTTACGCGTGAA
The DNA here is from genome assembly GCA_039984715.1 of Paracoccaceae bacterium. Classification (GTDB taxonomy): domain Bacteria; phylum Pseudomonadota; class Alphaproteobacteria; order Rhodobacterales; family Rhodobacteraceae; genus JABSSA01. The sequence continues at coordinate 474,003 of JBDWUA010000016.1, forward strand.
CCTGTTAAGTTCCGCAAAGCAACCGAAGCGATGAGCGCGCGGCAAGACAAGTTGATGAGTGCCGAAGAAGAGTGGCTGGAATTGGCGGAAAAAGCCGAAAGTACAGGGGCCTAGCGCATCCGTAACGCGCCATCGAGGCGTATGACTTCGCCATTCAAATAGCCCAATTCCACAATGAACCCGGCCAAGCGTGCGTATTCATGTGGATCACCCAAACGGGCAGGGTTAGGCACATCGGCAGCCAATTGGGCTTGAACGTCTTCGGGCAGTCCGGCCAACATTGGGGTCATAAAAATGCCCGGTGCGATTGCCATAACGCGGATACCGTTCGATGCCAGATCGCGCGCCATGGGCAAGGTCATCCCAACGATGCCACCTTTGGATGCGGCATAGGCCGCTTGTCCCTTTTGGCCATCAAAGGCTGCGACGGACGCGGTGTTGATGATCACGCCACGCGCACCGTCTTTGTCGGCGGTGTTCGCGCCCATTGCAGCGGCGGCTAGTCTTGCGACATTGAAGGACCCGACAAGATTGATGTCGATTGTTTTCTGAAACGCATCCAATGAATGCGCGCCATCTCGTCCTACGGTTTTCATTCCTATCGCGATTCCAGCACAGTTCACTGCGGCGGTGATCTGTCCCATCTGTGCCACGCCCAGATCAATTGCAGCCTGAACTGACACTTCATCTGTGACATCGGTTTCGGCAAAAAAGACCCCGATTTCCTGTGCAATTTTAGGACCTCGTGCAGTATCGCGATCTAAGATCGTTACTTGTGCACCCATTGCACGAAAGTGACGCGCCGTTGCTTCGCCAAGTCCTGACGCGCCTCCGGTTACGAGGGCGGCGGTTGTTGAAAGCTCCATCACGTCTCTCCACTTCGTCAACGTTCGTTCAACTGTTTGAAAAACAGATTAGCCGTCACGTTAGAATGGGCCAAATCGAAACGGCAACCCATAACAGCCACAGATGTGCAGGCTTTAACCTTTGTGAATCCAGCCACCGCCGTAAATGCGGCTGCTGTCACGGTCATAAAAGACGCAGGCTTGTCCGGGGCTTACACCTTCTTCTGCCACGGATAACACCACTTCGGCTTCGGTTGCAGAGATGGGGCGCAAAACAGCATCCGTTGGTGGGCGGGTGGAGCGAACTTTGACTGCGATATCCCATTGATCGCGACTGTCGAATGGTTCGTCACCCAGCCAGTTGATTTCACGCACGGGTACGGTTCGCATCGCCAATAGATCACGCGGGCCGACAACGACCTGTCGTGTGTCGGCATCAAGTTTAACCACGTAAATCGGATCGGTAAGCCCACCGATGCCAAGACCGCGACGTTGACCAATCGTATAGTTGATCACACCATCATGCTTGCCCAATACGCGACCCTCAGGGTCCACGATGTCGCCGGGGGCGGCGGCCTCTGGTCGCAGTTTCCGAATTACCGACGCATAATCGCCATTTGGCACAAAACAAATGTCTTGGCTGTCCGGTTTATCCGCAACAGACAGGCCAAATTGCGCCGCAAGGGCGCGCGTTTCGGATTTTGATTCCAAATGACCAAGAGGGAATCGCAGAAAATCCAACTGCTCGGCTGTGGTTGAGAATAAGAAATACGACTGATCCCGCGCGGCATCTGCAGCTGAATGCAGCTCTGCGCCGGACGATCCCATCTTGCGCTGAATGTAATGCCCGGTGGCCATGCAATCGGCTTCGAGGTCTTTGGCCGTTTCCAATAGGTCCTTGAATTTCACACGCTCATTACAGCGAATACAGGGGACAGGCGTTGCCCCGCCTAGATAGCTGTCGGCAAATTCGTCGATAACCGCGTCTTTGAAAATATTTTCATAATCAAGGACATAGTGGGGAAAGTTCATTTCCTCTGCCACGCGGCGCGCATCGTGAATATCGATCCCTGCGCAGCATGCACCTTTTTTGGATAGGGCCGCACCGTGGTCATAAAGTTGCAACGTAACACCGACAACATCATAGCCTTCAGATGCCAATTTGGCAGCCACGACAGAGCTGTCGACGCCACCAGACATCGCCACAACGACTCGGGTTTCGTGGGGCGGTTTGGCGAAGCCAAGAGAATTCAGGGTGTTGTGGTTTTGATCCAGCATTTCAAACTCGTTAGATTAGATTGAGAAATATAGGAAAATCTTAACTACTCTCAAGAGACCTCTTTATGTGTCGTTAAGCCACATACATCAAATTACCAGCAGCAATAATGCGAGCGAGTACGATGTATTTGAAAAAGGTTGACGGTCCACGTGCGGTGACATTGCCAGATGGCAGTGTGATGACGCGTGCAGATTTGCCTCCGTCTTCGACACGGCGGTGGGTCGCCTCACGCAAGGCTTGTGTGGTCCGGGGTGTGCTTTACGGGTTGCTTACTGAAGATGCAGCCCTTAGCCATTATTCATTAAGCAGCGAAGAATTTCATGAATGGGTGCGTGCTGTCACGCTTCATGGTGAAGAAGCTTTAAAAGCGACTGCGCTACAACGGTATAGACAACCTTAGGTTGTTGTGGTAATTTTGTTGCATGGGTAACGGGTGGTTAACCTTTTACGTTCACGTTTCTGTTTATCGAATGTCAGCACGTGAAGCGGAGACATAGAATGCGCGTATTGCTTGTAGAAGATGACCCTACAACTTCCAAAAGCATCGAACTGATGCTTACGCATGCAAATTTAAATGTGTATGCGACTGATCTTGGTGAAGAAGGGATCGATCTTGCCAAGTTATATGACTATGATCTGATCCTTCTGGACCTTGATCTTCCAGATATGAATGGACACGAGGTTCTGCGCCAGTTGCGACTGTCAAGAATCGAAACACCGATCTTGATTCTGTCCGGTGCCGACGACACAGAAAATAAGATCAAAGGGTTTGGATTCGGCGCAGATGATTATCTGACAAAGCCATTCCATCGCGAAGAGCTTGTCGCACGTATTCACGCGATTATTCGTCGTTCCAAAGGCCATTCGCAGTCCGTGATCAAGACCGGAACAGTTTCGGTCAATCTGGATGCGAAAACAGTTAGCGTCGATACAACGCCTGTTCACTTGACGGGCAAGGAATACCAGATGCTCGAATTGTTGAGCCTGCGCAAAGGCACAACCTTGACCAAAGAAATGTTCCTAAACCACCTTTACGGTGGCATGGACGAGCCGGAATTGAAAATCATCGACGTCTTTATTTGTAAGCTGCGCAAAAAGCTGTCGAATGCGACCGGTGGAGACAATTACATCGAAACGGTATGGGGACGTGGTTACGTATTGCGGGACCCAACACCTGCGGTGGCGACGGATGACCAAGCAATGGCCATTGGCGCCTAACACTTTCCAAGACGTGTTAACGAAAGAAGGCCACACAAAAGTGTGGCCTTCTTTTTTTGTCGTCCCGCGATACCGTCTGGGGCTGGACCGCATCAATCTGCGCTTTTATGTGTTGATCTGAACGTGAGAGGGATCGTCAGATGGTCGTGGAAATAGATGTCACCCACTTGACCCAAGAACAGGCGCAACAAGAGTTGGCGCGCCTTTCTAAAGCTTTGTCTGAAGCAAATTCAGATTATCACGGGCAAGATGCGCCGCAGTTATCGGATGCAGATTACGATGCACTAAAGCGCCGCAATGTTGCGATCGAAGAACGGTTCCCCGCGCTAAAACGGGCCGATAGCCCTACGGAAATGGTCGGTTCCGCACCTGCTGACGGCTTTTCCAAAGTGACCCATGCCGTGTCAATGTTGTCGCTTGCGAATGCGTTCAATGATGAGGACGTGACCGAATTCGATTTAAGCATCCGCAAGTTTCTGGGGTTGGATGCAAATCAAAAGCTGGCCTTCACCGCAGAACCCAAGATCGATGGCCTGTCTTTGTCTCTGCGCTATGAGAATGGAAAATTGGTCCAAGCTGCAACACGCGGGGATGGATCGACAGGTGAAAATGTTACGGCCAACGCTCTGACGATTGCTGATATTCCAACCCAGCTGAAAAATGCGCCAGACATTCTTGAGGTGCGCGGCGAAGTCTATATGAGCCATTCCGATTTCGAGGCGCTGAATGCGCATCAAGTCAGCATCGGTGGTAAACCATTTGCAAACCCGCGCAATGCAGCCGCGGGTTCGTTGCGGCAATTGGATTCGGCCATAACAAAGTCGCGGCCGCTTAAGTTCTTTGCCTATGCGTGGGGCGCGTTAAGCGATCCATTGGGGCAAACGCAACATGGCGCAATTGAACGCTTGGCGGAATTGCAGTTTGAAACGAATCCGCTGACCAAGCTGTGTCATTCCGTGGAAGACATGGTGCATCATTACGCACTGATCGAAGAAAAGCGTGCGACATTGGGTTATGACATCGACGGTGTCGTCTACAAAGTGGATGACTTGGCACTGCAAGACCGTCTTGGTTTCAGATCAACCACACCAAGATGGGCAATCGCGCATAAATTTCCGGCCGAACTGGCCTGGACCTTGCTTGAAGGGATCGACATTCAAGTTGGACGCACGGGCGCCCTAAGCCCCGTTGCGCGGTTAAAACCGGTTACCGTCGGCGGCGTTGTTGTATCCAATGCGACATTGCACAACGAAGATTATGTCTTGGGACGCGATGGCAAAGGTCAGGAAATACGCGGAGGTAAAGACATTAGGGTCGGTGATTGGGTGCAGGTTTACCGGGCCGGGGATGTGATTCCAAAAGTGGCAGATGTCGATCTGAGCAAACGAGATAGCAATTCCGAGGCGTATGTTTTCCCAACCTTGTGCCCAGAATGCGGGTCGGACGCAGTTCGTGACGAAGGTGACGCAGTGCGCCGATGCACGGGTGGCTTGATTTGCCCGGCACAAGCGGTTGAAAGACTGAAACACTTTGTAGGTAGAGCCGCCTTTGACATTGAAGGGTTGGGCGCAAAGCAAGTGGAACAATTCCACACGGATGGCTGGGTCACTGAACCGGCGGATATTTTTGCGCTGAAACGCAAATATGGCGAGGGTTTGCAGCAGCTTAAGAACCGGGAAGGCTGGGGTGAAAAGTCAGCGGATAATTTATTCGCAGCGATTGATGAAAAACGCTCTATCCCGATGGCGCGTCTGATCTATTCATTTGGCATTCGACATGTCGGCGAAAGTGCCTCGAAACTTTTGGCCACGCATTACGGGACATGGGATGCCTTTGAACAAGCAATGACCCAAGCCCAAATTGCGGATTCGCCTGTTTTGGAAGATTTGTTGTCGATTGATGGTTTTGGCATCGTTATGGCGCAATCGTTGATCACGACATTTGCGCAAGACGCGGAACGTGCAAGCATTGCGCGGTTGGTGGCAGAATTGACGGTTCAGGAAGCGAAGCGACCAGATACGTCTGACAGCCCAGTGGCCGGAAAAACGGTTGTCTTCACCGGAACGCTTGTACGCATGACGCGCGCAGAGGCCAAAGCCCGTGCAGAACGTTTGGGCGCAAAAGTGTCGGGATCCGTCAGCAGCAAAACCGACATTTTGATCGCCGGACCGGGCGCGGGCAGCAAAGCCAAGAAAGCTGCCGAGCTTGGGATTGAAACATTGGATGAAGATGCCTGGTTGGCATTGATCGATACCGCATGAGCCGGCCAGAGCTGCTTTTCCCTGTATTTGCTGATCTTGAAATATTGGCGGGGATTGGGCCAAAATCGGCCAAGGCTCTTGATGCAATCGGTATTCGCGCACCGCGTGATCTGCTTTTTGTGTTGCCGCATACAGGCATCGATCGCCATTTGCGCGACACCATTCAAGGGGCTGATTTTCCAACAGTTTTGACCACAAGCGTCACGGTAGGGGCACATCGCAAAGCTGCGCGTGCCTATCGTGTCACCGCAGAGGATGCAGAGCTTACGTTTCAAATCGTGTTCTTTCATGCACGTGGAGATTACCTTAAAAAGCTGCTTCCAGAGGGCGAACGGCGGATCGTTTCCGGTAAGGTTGAGCTGTTTGATGGTGTACCTCAGATGGTGCATCCCGAGCATGTTCTGCCTGAAGATGAGCTGGATGATCTTCCGAAATTTGAACCAGTCTATCCACTGACGGCTGGTGTGACACAAAAAACGATGTGGCGTGCAACCAGAAGTGCGTTGGAACGACTGCCGGATTTGCCGGAATGGATTAACAGTGAACTGCATGCCCAAAAAGGCTGGCCTTCTTTTGGGACTGCGTTGCAACAGGCGCATGCGCCCGAAAGCCTTGGCGACATTGCGGCCACAGCACCTGCGCGAATGCGATTGGCTTATGATGAATTGTTGGCCCACCAACTGACTTTGGCCTTGGCGCGTGCCAAGGCGCGGCGCGGTATTGGTAGAGAAACGGTTGGAAACGGGACCTTAACAGGCAAAAGCCTGCAAACATTGCCTTACAAGCCCACAAATGCTCAAAGTCGCGCAATTGCAGAAATCGAAACCGACATGGCGTCCGGGTTGCGAATGAACCGTTTGCTGCAGGGTGATGTTGGGTCCGGGAAAACTCTGGTCGCATTTCTGGCTTTGTTGGTTGCCGTCGAAGCTGGCGGGCAGGGTGTCATGATGGCCCCAACCGAGATTCTGGCGCGTCAGCATCTAGAAAGCTTAAGACCGCTGGCCGAAGAGGTGGGCGTCGTTCTTGAAATTTTGACTGGCCGGGACAAAGGCGCGGAACGCAAAGCGAAATTGGGTGCGCTTGCAGGTGGGAACATACAGATATTGGTCGGCACGCATGCCGTTTTTCAGCCGGATGTTGAATTTTCCGATTTGCGCCTTGCGATCATAGACGAACAGCATCGATTTGGGGTGCGTCAACGTTTTGAGTTGGGCAAAAAGGGAACCGCGACAGACACGCTGGTGATGACGGCGACGCCCATTCCGCGATCTTTGTCGTTGGCGCAGTACGGCGACATGGACGTTTCCATTCTTGATGAAAAGCCGCCCGGACGTAAGCCAATCCGAACCGCGTTGGTCAGCACCGGACGCATCGACGAAGTCGTGGACCGGTTGCGCAGCGCGATTGCTGAGGGGCGGCAATGTTATTGGGTTTGTCCGTTGGTCGAAGAAAGCGAAGTCGTTGACCTGACCGCGGCCGAAGACCGGTTCAAAATGTTGCGTGCAGCCTTGGGCGAAGAAATGGTCGGCCTTGTGCACGGGCAAATGCCGCCTGCGGACAAAGACAAAGCGATGGCACAGTTCCAAGCCGGCGAAACACAGGTTTTGGTTGCAACCACGGTGATTGAAGTTGGTGTGAACGTTCCAAATGCGACGATCATGGTAATTGAACGGGCGGAAACCTTTGGCTTGGCGCAATTGCATCAGTTGCGCGGGCGCGTCGGGCGGGGGGATGCCGCGTCAACTTGCGTGCTGTTGTACCAATCTCCGCTCAGTGAAACGGGACGTAAACGTTTGGAGGTTCTACGCGAATCCGAAGACGGATTTCGGATTGCCGAGGTTGACTTGCAAATGCGCGGGGCAGGTGACCTGATTGGAACTGCGCAGTCTGGCCTGCCTAAGTTTCAGATCGCTGACTTAGAAGGTCAGGCTGATTTGATGGCGATTGCGCAGACCGATGCTCGTGCGTTTTTGACCGACGATCCCACCCTTGAAAGCGAACGTGGAGAGGCCTTGCGTCTGCTTTTGTGGTTGATGCGGCAGGACGAAGCAATTCGTTTGATTTCAGTCGGTTGATGAACTGAATCATGAAAAGTTCACAAATGTTCTCAAAAAGTTCTTTACTTAATGAGAACAATATGTGAACACTCCTTTAACAAATGAGGGAGCAGACACAATGACCACCTTGCGCCAAATTTCGAAGATAGCACGCCGTTCGCACGCGACGTTGTTGGGTGACGCGTTTGGTGGAGCCGCCCTTATGGCACTGTTGTTTGTCGCCCTGCACATCCCTTCATTTGTCTAATTTCTGCCTGCGATCTCATGCTGGAAACACCACCTACGCGTCGTCGTCCCCAAGTTGCGAAGCGTCCTTTTCAGTGACGGCCTGCCTGCTTCACTGATGTTTGGTGTTCTCCACGTCCCACATGAGACACGCTTTCCTTACGCCGCCATTCCTGCCGGAATGTGCGGCGTTTTTTTGTCAAAGCGTAGAGCGCAGTGAACGGATGTCTGGGTTTTAGAAGTTGTAGGCCAATCTTAATCCGCCCCAATGACGCTTTGCTGCGAAAATCGGAGCAGACAAGTCTTTCATGATGACAAATTGATCACCGCCCATGTCGCGACGATACACCTGCAACAAGAAGGGGTCGGTATTTCGGCCAGCTTTCAGACCGACACGGTCATCAAATATTCTCCGATTTCTGCAATGGGCTGTGTTCCAGACTGGGTCGCCACTTTGTGGTTTCGAAAACTTCCGATTGTGGGTCGGTAAGTACCCATTTTGATCTACGGCTGCGCAGAAAACGATCTTGTCACTGAATTTAAGCGCGTCCTCCTGTAGGTCTGGCAACACTTCGTCAAACAAGGCCGTGAAACGCGCCATTTTTTGTTCAGGATTGGTATCCACAATGATGCGGTAAGTTCGATCGAACAAATTGCTTTCTGATATTTTTCCGGTGCTCAAAGCGTTGTCGAGCCGTTGACCAAGTTGTTTGGATAAGTCGCACACATATTTGATAAAGGGGCCGTCGACTGTTGTCCCGCCCATTAAAGCGCTGGATTGAACAATCGCTTCGCTTCTGTCGACCAACAATTCAATCCGGTCTTCCGCGTCGTTAATATTGCTGGATGTTGTGTCGATTGTGGAACCCAATCCGTCCAAGCTGGGGTGGAAATCGCTTAGGACCTGTGCGACGTCATTCGCGCAATTCTGGATCTGAACCGCATGTGACTGAGTGAGCTGGACACTGTCTTCCATGCGGCCCAAAGCGGCGTCGGTATCGCTGGATCGTTTCAAAACGCCTTCCGCGTTTTTGGAAACTTCGCCTGTTTCCTTGCCTAGTACTGAAATCCAATTGGCAAGGGATTCAATATTGGACGAAATTTCCTCTGCGGCTGTTTTTGTTTGTTGGCTAAGCGTATTGATCGCTTCGGCTACCACTGCAAATCCACGCCCTGCGTCCCCAGCACGCGCCGCTTCGATTTTTGCGTTGATCGCCAGCGTGTTCACCTGAAGTGAAATGGACGCGATCTGTGAATTATTTGCTTTTACAGCATGCAACGTGTCAGACACCGAGGCCGTCTTGCCGTTCAAGTTCTTGACCCATTCGGCAACGGAGCGCGAGTTTTCGCCCATTTCGCGCATAAGGTCAGCGGATGTTTTTACATCGCAAAATGTCTGTTCTGCTGATGTGCTAAGCTCGGTCGTGGCGGCCTGAACTTGCGCATTGCTCACACCCACCCGTTTGGCAGATTGTTCCAGTATGTTCAGCGCACTACGTTGCGTTTGCGCCTGTTGTTCAACAAGATGAATGAAACCCGCCAGATCTACGATGTCGAACCCAAGTGAACTGGCATCTTGTGCCAATTTGTTCATGTAACGAAGGTCGGGAAATTCTTCTTGGGTTGTCATTACAGGCTTCCGAAATGTTCAAACATACCGGCATTGCCAATATGGGTCGCACATCGATACGGGCTGAATCTTCAAAAAGTACTAACAATTTATGCGCAATTGACCTGTAAGGCGTCTTCCATCGCTTCTGTGGTGGCTTCGATTGCCAACAAAATCGACGCGTGACGGTTTTTATAGTCCTGTGCGGGCAGAAGAACTTCAAACCCGTCAAACGGTGCATCAGGTATTGGGCCGTCATCTTTTAGCATTGCGCGCAACGCGTCACGTGCCGCTGTTACGTCGTCCAACGTACGCCCAAGAATGGCGTGTCCAGTGACGGCCGCTGCGGCTTGTCCCAATGCACATGCGCGGACTTCTTGACCGTATTCGAAGATGCACCCGTCCTTCACAACAAGATCAACAGCCACCGTCGAGCCGCACAAAGGAGACCGTTTTTTGATGGTCGCGTCAGGAGACGCCAATCGCTTTGTATGTGGAATATCCGCAGCCAACGCCAGAATGCGGTTGGAATACAGTTTTATCAGGTCTGTGTCGGTGGGCATGGTGTTTCCCTTTCTGGCGTCTTTCATACATAAGGCGCGAATGTCGCTATGAAAAGGACAAGTGCAGTGGTTTTTGATCCAGAAAAACTAACCTTCGATGATCGTGGTTTGCTTCCTGTTGTTGCGCAAGATGCGTCAAGCAAAGATGTGCTGATGCTGGCGTGGATGAACGCAGAAGCGGTTCGGCGCACACTTGAAACCGGGCGTGTCACATATTGGAGCCGTTCGCGTTCAAACTATTGGGTCAAGGGCGAGACCAGCGGACATACGCAAGAATTGGTCGATTTCCGTTTTGATTGTGATCGCGATTGTTTGCTTGTTCTGGTCAATCAGATTGGTCCAGCCTGCCACACGGGCGCACCAAACTGTTTTTTCACAGCCGTGCGCAATAATGACGAAGTGAGGGTTTCGTGACGGGTGAAGCAAACTACGATTGATTCGAACTATCACGAACTCAACCCTAGCGCATGTTTATCATCTTCTTGCGCCGGGGCGTTTCCCGCGTAAGAAATTATAATCATAAAACACAGATGCTTAGCTGCTTGTGTTTGAGTTTCGACAGTGCTGGAAGTGTTTGAATCGCAGGGGCGCTTGCTCTCGTAAACGCTCCATTCGCAAGAAAATATTAGGAACGATGCAAAAGGCCCCATTGCACCCGTCAGTCACGCGGTCCATTCTGTCCTTGAAAAAGCGATGTGTACGGCACAGGTATATAAGCCAAGCACGGAGACGACGATGATTGCCAAATATTGGGATCAGTTCGTCTTGCCAAGAATAAGGATTGAGCAATGCAAGAACCACTTAACGCCTCTTACCCGGTTCTGCCGCTTCGAGATATTGTCGTATTTCCACATATGATTGTTCCACTTTTTGTGGGGCGCGACAAATCGGTTCGCGCACTTGAAGAGGTCATGTCCGACGACAAACAAATCCTTTTGTCGAGCCAGATTGACCCGTCAGAAGATGATCCCGCTGCAACTGGAATTTACAAAGCCGGTGTGTTGGCGAATGTACTTCAGCTTTTGAAATTGCCAGATGGCACGGTGAAAGTACTTGTCGAAGGGCAAGCACGGGTTCGCATCACGGAATACCTTGAAAATGATACGTTTTTTGAGGCGCGCGCCGAATACCTGACGGAGATGCCGGGTGATGTGACTTCGACAAACGCATTGTTCCGCAGTGTTGCAGAAGAATTCGAACGCTATGCGAAGGTGAAAAAGAACATCCCCGACGAAGCGTTGACAGCTGTTGGTGAAACGGCTGAGCCTGCCAAATTGGCAGACCTTGTCGCTGGCCACTTGGGTATCGAAGTTGACCAAAAGCAAGACTTGCTTGAAACGCTCAGCGTCAGCGAGCGTCTTGAAAAGGTTTATGGCCTTATGCAGGGCGAAATGTCCGTGCTGCAGGTCGAAAAGAAGATCAAGACCCGCGTCAAATCCCAGATGGAGCGGACGCAGCGCGAATATTACCTCAACGAGCAGATGAAGGCGATCCAACAAGAATTGGGTGACGGCGATGATGGTCGTAACGAAATCGTCGAGCTTGAAGAGAAAATTGAAGAAACTAAGCTGTCCAAAGAGGCGCGTGAAAAAGTCGACGCCGAAATCAAGAAGCTGAAAAACATGTCGCCCATGTCTGCTGAGGCGACTGTGGTGCGCAATTACCTTGATTGGATGCTGGCCATTCCGTGGGGCGTGAAAAGCCGCGTCAAAAAGAATCTGCCAAAAGCGCAAGAGGTTCTGGATAACGATCACTATGGCCTTGAAAAGGTTAAAGAACGGATCGTTGAATATCTCGCGGTGCAGCAACGCTCGTCCAAGTTGAAGGGCCCTATCATGTGCCTTGTTGGCCCTCCGGGTGTCGGGAAAACGTCGCTGGGTAAATCCGTGGCGCGGGCGACAGGGCGTGAATTTATTCGCATCAGTCTTGGTGGCGTGCGCGACGAAAGCGAAATTCGCGGTCACCGCCGGACGTATATCGGTTCAATGCCGGGCAAGATTATTCAGGCGTTGAAAAAGGCGAAAACCACGAACCCTCTTATTTTGCTCGATGAGATCGACAAAATGGGACAGGATTTCCGTGGTGACCCGGCATCTGCAATGCTCGAAGTGCTTGATCCGGAACAGAATTCGACATTTGTAGACCACTACATGGAAGTGGAATATGACCTGTCCAACGTGATGTTCCTGACAACGTCGAACAGCTATAACATGCCTGGGCCATTGCTGGATCGGATGGAGATTATTCCGCTGGCTGGCTACACTGAGGACGAGAAAAGCGAGATCGCCAAACAGCACCTCATACCCAAACAGATCAAGAACCACGGTCTTAAGAAAGACGAATTTACGCTGGAAGACGACGCGTTGTCGTCGATCATTCGCAGATATACGCGTGAGGCAGGGGTTCGAAATCTGGAACGTGAAATCGCCAAAACTGCGCGGAAGTCTTTGACCAAAATCGTCAAGAAGGAAGCCAAGCAAGTTGTGGTGACGGCCGACAATATCGATGAGTTTCTTGGGGTTCCAAAGTACCGTTTCGGACTGGCGGAAGACAAAGATCAGGTTGGTGTTGTAACTGGACTGGCTTGGACCAGTGTGGGCGGCGATCTGTTGCATATCGAGGCGCTGAGATTGCCGGGCAAAGGTCGGATGAAAACGACCGGGAAGCTGGGCGATGTGATGAAGGAATCCATCGATGCAGCGTCCAGTTACGTGCGGTCAATCGCGCCGGAAATTGGTGTTAAACCCCCAGCTTTCGACAAAATGGACATCCACGTTCACGTACCGGATGGGGCGACACCAAAAGATGGGCCTTCAGCGGGTCTTGCCATGGTGACGTCTATTGTGTCGGTCCTGACAGGCATTCCGGTCAAACGCGATCTTGCTATGACGGGCGAGGTGAGCTTGCGCGGAAATGCGATGCCAATTGGCGGGCTGAAGGAAAAGCTGTTGGCAGCTTTGCGCGGTGGAATAACAACGGTTTTGATCCCGGAAGAAAACGAAAAAGATCTGCCCGAGATTCCTGACAACGTGAAAGAAGGTCTGACGATCATTCCTGTCAGCCACGTGTCCGAAGTCTTGAAGCTAGCTTTGACTGGCACGCCTGATCCGATCGAATGGGATGAGGCGGCTGAAGAAGCGGCGGCAGCGGCGGCAGCAAAAGCAGCGACCGATGCTGGAACAACGCATACTTCCCACTAGGGGGTGTCGTTACCGCTGGCTTAAAGTGGAACATAAAAAGCGTCGGTCATTTGATCGACGCTTTTTTCTTGAACTATGCCAATAGCTCCAAGCGTCGTTCAGCGTACTGCTTTCTTGCGCCTTGAACTTAGAAACAACGCGCCGACTCCCGCCATCAACAACAACCCAGATTCTGGCAACGGCGCAACAATCGGTTCATTGGCAGAAACACCGCCATATTCAACGATATATGACCAAGGTTGGGCTCCGGGTCTGTCGTTCCAGAAAGTGCTAAAAAATCCAATTTCGACATAGTCCTCGCCTCCCGAATTATTCGGTTCGCCGGGAAACCATGAGGTAAACCCCGTGTCGAGGGTTCCATTCCGAAATATCAGGCCGTCTTCCGGGCCATCCACCCAAGTGAACACACCTTCCGTGGCTACGTCCGTGCCGCCTGTCCACAGCGCCCCGAATTGTGAAGGGTTCAAAGTGTTCAGAATAAAGCTGTTTTCAGCAGCTGATGTTATCGAAACAAGATAACCTTGAAGGTTGTTCCAAACACGCGACACGGCATCGTCGCGCGCGGTATTCCAATCAGATGGAATATCAATAACCTCGTACCAATGATCATTACCGCCTGATGCCGTCGTCCATTGGATTGGTACGGCGATGGCGCTTGTCGCTAGAAAACAGGAAAACAATCCGACTACTAAAGATTTCATGAGAGGAACTCCAAGTCGTTGCGTTAATTGGTATTGCGGTGCGTAGGGCCGCGAATACTGCGTCGTGGCAGCATTCGGGCTCAACTAAGGCCGCATCTATTTTACAATGGATTAACTGCGTTCGTGTCTGGGTTGATGTTCTCTTTTTGGTCTTGCAGAAACTGTTTTCACGCACTTGTTTGTACGACCAGCATTGGTTAATGCGCGTGAATTCGAGGGATAAATTGACGATCAATTCTTAATCTTTGTGCCAGACATGACTGGATTCCGAATCCCTTGTTCGGGCCCGTTTCCCTTGGACGCATTGTCGAAAAAGCACCTAACTGATCTGTGGAGCAGACATGACCAATCATGAAATCTATGTGTTGCGACACGGTGAAACGGAATGGAATAAAGCCGGACGAATGCAAGGGGCCTTGGATTCTCCGCTGACGGAAAAGGGGCGTCGCCAAGCCGCCGACCAAGGCAAAATTCTGGATCGTTGTAACCTGACGGGATTTACGTGGTTCAGCAGCCCACAAGGACGTTCAATCGCAACGGCGGCATTGGCTGTACCTAATGTCACACCCGAACTAGATTCGCGACTGGCAGAAATTTCAGTCGGTGATTGGGATGGAGCGGATCGCGCCGAGATGCAAAAAGCCGCGCCACATGTGTTTGAATTGGACGCAGAGCTGGAATGGTACGACCACGCGCCCGGTGGCGAAGGCTTTGATGCCTTGGAAACACGATGTCGATCGTTCTTGAACGATTTGTCAGGTCCAGCTGTAATTTTCACGCACGGAATCACCAGTCGGTTCTTGCGATGCCTTGCCCAAGGGCTGCCGATTGAAGCTTTTTCTGACGTCGATGGTGGTCAGGGCATAATTTATCGCATTTTGGATGGAAAACAGACAAAACTGACCTTGCAGGCCGGTTCCGACTTCGGTAACTGACTGCGTGTCGGGTGATTAGCTCAGTTGGTAGAGCGCTTCGTTTACACCGAAGATGTCGGGAGTTCGAGCCTCTCATCACCCACCATTTCCGACACTTTATACAGCCCTTATTTGCTTAGGGGGAAAAAGTGGGCAGCGGTTCTACGTTTGACCTTGTTCTTTGGTTTTGACGTGTTTCATTACGAGAGCTGCGAACAGGAAATAAAAATGCTCATTCTTTGCATCGAATACAGGAGCGTCGTTGAACATGACTGATTGCACATTTGTCGGCGCGCATGTTTTTTTGTCAAAAGACATAGTGCAAACTAACGTGACTGTTTCGGGCGGGATCATCGCTGAAATCGGCGGACCGGTTCAGGGGCAGGCCGTTGATGCGCGTGGGTTGATCCTTGCCCCGGCATTGATCGATGTGCACGGCGATGCATTTGAACGTCAATTGATGCCGCGCCCCGGTGTCTTCTTTCCCATTGAAACGGCGGTGCTTGAAACAGATCGCCAGCTCGCCGCGAATGGAATTGCAACGACTTATCACTCTGTCACGCTTGGATTCGAACCGGGATTGCGCAGTGTCGAAAACGGCCGCGCCTTAATCCAAGCGTTGCGTGATCTGGCGCCGCGCTTGTTGGTGGAAAACCGTGTTCAGTTGCGTTGGGAAACATTCGCAGATGAAGCGTTGGATGTTTTGAATTGGGCAATGGACTGGGAATTGACCCCGTCGCTTGCCTTTAATGACCACCTTTCGATGTCGATGCGCAGCGCGGATACCAAAATTCAAGACCGACTTTTTGAACACAACCCTGATTTTGCAGTTATGCCGTTTGCAGATGAAACGCTGCTTGAAATTAGGCACAGGAAACAGGCGGAACGCTCTGGTCTGAACTGGGATGTTTACAAAGACCTTTTGAAAACCGTATGGGCGCGACGTGAAAACGTACCTGAGCGTATGCAGGACGTGGCCGCCAAAGCGCGTGTGCGGGGGATCCCGATGCTTAGCCATGATGACACACAGACCGAAACACGCGCATTTTATCAAACGCTTGGGGCAACGGTCAGCGAATTCCCGATGACAATGGCTCCGGTTCAGGCCGCGCGGGCAGGGGACGACACGATTATATTTGGATCACCCAATGCGGTGCGCGGAGGCAGCCATATCGGGTCGCTAAGTGCGGCAGATATGGTCGAGAACGGGAATTGCGATGTGTTGGCTTCGGATTATTACTACCCGGCGATGCTCGCTGCGGTCGACCGCCTTGATCGAGAAAAGCGCGCGGACAGATTGGCGTTATGGTCTCTTGTCTCGTCCGGCCCCGCCAAAGCGATGCACCTGACGGACCGAGGAGAAATTGCAGTCGGCAAGCGCGCAGATCTGGTGTTGGTCGATTGGCCAAATGGGCAGGTCCCCGCGGTCCAAGGCACTTGGGTCGCAGGAAGATGTGCGTATCGAAGCCAACCGGCGGGCTGACCAAGCCGCTTTTGGACCGTTCGTTTAGTTTACGGGCAATTGTCATTTCCTGCGTTTTTTACACTTAGATATCTTCACAATTTCGTTGAAATTTACATTGATTAAAGATTTGCCCAATTTTCGGCAAATTTCTTTGGTTCACGGTACATAACGAATGAAGGAGAACAGCGGTGAAAATTTCGTATTTTGGCACAGAGAGCGGCTTTTTCGAGTTCGAGAGCGTTTTTCTCCCGTCGGATTTTTTCCCAGCGCCGGCGCCGTTTATCACTCAAAGTGTATCTTCTAATACGGTTGAGCTGCAAAGTTCCGGCTCTTTGCATAGCCTTGTTTTGCAAGGAACTGGATTTACGGCTGACGCGAACGGGAACCTGAATGGTGGAACAATCACTTCAGTTTCTATTGGCGAACCTTTTGCATCACCGTTTGAAGCCATCGTCACATTCTCCGAAATCAATTGGACTGTGTTGGAATTTTTAACAGCATCACAAACAGCTTATGATTTTGAAGATTTTGCGGACTTATCTGCACTTCTAAACGCGCAAGGGTCCGTGACATTTGATGCATCCGAAGCAGTTTCTGGCGTTAATCCAGAGATCATTTTGGATTTGATCACTGAAGACCTCAATATCATTGGCTCGGCCTTCTTCGATTATTTAATTGGCGGCGACGGAAACGACACAATTACTCCAGGTTTCGATCAAGGTTCTAGCGATTTTTTAGTAGCATCACTTGGCAATGATACATATGACTTTGGATTAAGCGTCGGACCGTTTGTTCCTTTTCTTACTTACAAAGACAGTTCAGGTGTTGATATTGTTGACGGTATTGATGTTGTTATTGACGGGGTTGCGGGAACTGGATCTGTCACAGCCACCTCGTCGGGGTTCACCGACACGTTAGTAAACCTGGACCCAGTATTGGCATACGTGTTTGCGTTAGTCGGCACCGATGGCAACGATTCTTATGACATCTCTTTAGGAGGCGCGTCTTTTGCGCCGGGTGACGAACTCGGACTTGCTGGGTCGCAATATCTGTTTCTACTCGGCGGAGGAGGAACAGGTTCTTTTGACTTTCACTTTGACGGTGGAGGGTACTTGGAACTCCAATTGTCAACGACGACTGCTGTGTTGAATCCGACCCAAGGATTTGTCGCCGATATTTCAAATGGCACGATCACAAACGACGGTCATGGAAACACTGAATCAATTTCAGTCACCGGAACCGGAGGAACGCTCGCGTTCGGGCTTACGGATTTCGCAGATTCCGTTATCGGCAACGATATGAACAACGTGTTTACCCCCAATCAAGGCGATGACACGATCGACGGTGGCGGCGGGTTTGACCTTGTGCGTTACGATAGTTCCGGGGTTGAGGCAGTCACTGTCGATCTTTCAACCGGTGTGGCCAGTGGAATTTGGAACGGTTCAGCCTTCACGGATAGCCTAATCAATATCGAGGGTGTGCGTGGATCGCGTGACGAAGGCGATGTGTTGATTGGTGCCGCAGCGGACGAGATGTTCTGGGGCGAAGGCGGCAACGACAGCATCGCTGGAGGTCAGGGCGACGACACGTTATTCGGCGAAGCAGACGACGATTTGCTGGAAGGCGGGCGTGGCAATGACATCATCGACGGCGGTGATGGTATTGATACGACCACCTATGAAAATGCGTCGGCTGGCGTAACTGTCAAACTGGCCAAGGGCGAAGCCTTTGGTGGCGACAACTTTGATCTATTGACTGACATCGAAAACCTGATCGGGTCAGATCATGACGACAAACTGGTCAGTGATTTAGGCGCAAACGTCATCGACTCGGGTGACGGCGATGACATCGTTCGAAGCCTTGGTGGAAACGACACGATCAATTCGGGCTTTGGCAATGACGAAGTCTTTGGCGTTGGTGACGCAGAAACCATCGATCTTGGCGACGGGAATGATGTTGCGCGCACCAAAGGCGGAAACGACTATGTGGATACGGGTGATGGCGATGACCGTGCACTGACAGGCGGGGGCGATGACATCGCGATTGGCCGCGAAGGCCAAGATGAGTTTTTCATGGGGTCCGGCAACGACACGGCCTTTGGTGGGTTTGGCGAAGACACGCTCAATGGTGGGTCGAATGCGGATGTGTTGGACGGTGGTCCGGGCGATGACCGTGTCCGCGGCGATGACGGTGTGGACCACTTGAACGGCAACAGCGGCAACGATCTTTTGAATGGCGGCGCAAACGCGGACACGTTCTGGTTCTTTGATATCCATAGCATGGGTCGCGATCGTATCACAGACTTCGAAGACGGTCTGGACGTAATCAACCTGTCCGATTGGGGATTTGCATCGGCTGCGGATGTTCTGGCTTTGGCAAGCAGCGCGGGCGGTTTCGACCAACACACACGGATCACCTTCACCGATGGTGTGAATGATCAGAAACGTGACATTGTGATTGAAAACCTTGATTTGGCGGATTTTGACGCGTCTGATATCACATTGACTGGCGTTAACCCGTTCGACATCGTGATCTAAGGCGTGACGGGTATAGCGGCTTTGCGTCGCGTGGTGTTCCTTGTTTGATGTTCTATGTTATAGAAAGGTTTAACGTTGAACTAATCTTGGAACAACACCCATGCGCGATTTGAAAGTCCCGTCACAGCGTCACCCTGAAAAGGCTCGGCGCCCGGATAATCCGCAACCCAAGAAACCGGATTGGATCCGTGTTAAAGCGCCCAGTGGCAAAGGGTACGCAGACACGCGTAAAATCATGCGAGAAAACAAGTTGGTCACAGTCTGCGAAGAAGCAGGTTGTCCCAATGTTGGCGAATGTTGGAGCCAGGGCCACGCCACCATGATGATCATGGGCGAGGTGTGCACACGGGCCTGCACTTTCTGCAACATCGCGACCGGCAAACCGCCAGAGGCGTTAGACGCTTTTGAACCCGGACGCGTGGCACATGCTGTTGAAACGCTGGGTTTGAAACATGTCGTCATTACATCTGTTGACCGCGACGACATTAAAGACGGCGGCGCGGACCATTTCGCGCAGACTATCCGCGCTGTACGACACCGTTCGCCAGATACAACAATTGAAATTCTGACGCCGGATTTCATCAGATGCGATGATTCCGTTCTGGAAACTGTTGTTGAAGCGCGCCCAGACGTGTTCAACCACAATCTGGAAACCGTTCCAGGCCTTTATCCCGAAGTGCGCCCCGGCGCGCGGTATTTTCATTCCCTGCGCTTGCTTCAACGTGTCAAAGAGCTCGACCCGCTGATGTTCACGAAATCGGGCATCATGGTGGGATTGGGTGAAGACCGACAATCGGTCGTTCAGGTCATGGAAGACATGCGCGCTGCGGACATCGATTTCCTGACGATTGGTCAATACTTACAGCCAACACCGAAACACCACGCCGTTGATCGATTTGTACACCCGGATGAATTCAAAGCGTATGAAAAAGCCGCGTATGGCAAAGGTTTCCTGATGGTCTCGGCCACTCCGCTGACGCGTTCATCCTATCACGCTGGCGACGATTTCGCCCGGTTGCGCGCGGCGCGACAGGCAAAATTAGCCTGACGTTTAGGATCCAGAAGGCAAGGTCTTCAAATAGGCGGCTATTGCATTTCTGTCGGTCGCGGACAATTTCGACATGTTTTCGATCACGTCTACCATCTCGCCACCGGCGCTGTCGAAATCTGGGGTGAATCCGGTTTCAAGGTAATACGCGATGTCCTTTGCGCTCCAATCCAGCGTATCGGGTGTCAGTGCGGGAATTTTACCTTTGCCATCCGGCGACGGTGCCCCGCGCAGCCATTGCGAACGATCCAATCCGCCCAAAGCATTGCGCGGCGTATGACATTCGGCGCAATGGCCAAGCCCTTCGACCAGATAACGTCCTCGGATCAATTCGGGTGTGTCCTGTTGTTGCGCAACCCATTCAGATTGCACAAACATCAGCTTCCAAAGACCTAAACCGCGCCGAATGTTGAACGGAAACGAGACATCATGCGCGCGGTTTGGCGTTTGTGAAGCGGGCAATGTGGACAAGAAAGCGGAAAGGTCAACGACGTCTTGATCGGATGCATGGATATAGGACGCATATGGAAACGCCGGGTAATAATGGTCACCGTCCGGGCTGACACCATGTTGCATTGCATCGGCTAGTTCTGTGGAGCTCCATCCGCCGATCCCCGCATCCGGATCGGGTGAAATGTTGGGGGCATAGAACGTTCCAAACGCGGTTGAAAACGCAAGACCTCCTGAAAGAACGGCCTTGTCATCGCCTTCTGCATTCGGGGCTGCATGACAGGATGCGCACCCACCAGCCGCGAAAACAGTGGACCCGCGATCTGCATCACCGACCAAAGCCGCCAGTCGATCCGGCGTACTTTGGTTGGGACGCGTGAGAGTCCAGAACAGGGCCAACCCCAAACAGGCCAGCCCCGCACATAAAATAATAAAACGGCTCATCGTTTCTTCAGGTCAACCTCAGCGGTTAATTTATCGGTGCACGATACGCTTTGTGACAGGCGCCGCAAGCTTCTCCGACAGCACCAATGGCGCCGCGCAGGGAATCAAGGTCAGTGCCCGCAGCAGCTGCCATTTTTTCCGCCGCCGCCGCTAAATCTTGGCCCTTGTTTGCGATGTCTGGCCATTTTTCCCAGGCAGCAGGCAAAGCGCGTGTGCCTTTTTCGATTGAAACGTTGTCAGACCCTTGTGGCCAAGCAGCTGCCATCGAAAGCTTGGAAGCGGACAACAAGTTCGCCGCCGATGCACCTGCCAAATCGGCGTCATAATCCATTTCACCTTTGGCCATCGCGCCCAAGATTCCAAGGTTAAAGCTGTATAGCGTCATTTGTGCTTGGCGGGCTTTGATTTCGTTCGCGAATTCCCCTTTTGCATGGCCACCGGCAAAAGCCAGTGAGGCCATTACACCCAAACACGCGGTACTGAGTACAATCTTTTTGGTCAAAGACATGGTTCGCTCCAAGAAAAAGAAAAGTTGTTTGATTACGCTAGCTGTGAAAAAAAGAATAGCCAGTCTGTATCTTTGACTCTGGGGGTTCGAATTTTGCACAGCTTGAATTGGGATGACTTGCGATTTGTTCTTGCAGTGGTTGAACACGGGTCCCTTTCGGCCGCAGCACGGCAATTGGGGGTGAACCATGCAACTGTCCTTAGACGCGTGGGGGCCTTTGAGGCGCGTATTGGGTCGCCAATTTTTCACCGAACTGCGCAAGGGTATCAAATCTTGCCGGATCAACTGCGGTTGATCGAAGCGACCAGAGAGGTGGGGCACGCGATAAATTCTGTCGAACGGCTTGGGGCAGGGCTAGAAACCCAGTTATCCGGGCAAGTGCGCGTCACATCCACTGATACCGTTTGCATGACGCTTTTGCCCGAAATTTTGAAAGACCTGCAAACCCAAGCAGAAGGGCTGCATTTGTCACTTGTGTGTTCAAACACACATCTCAATTTGTCATTGCTAGAAGCCGAAGTCACAATTCGACCTGCTGCGCGCCTTCCCGAAGAACTGGTTGGCGCTCAGGCGGGGTATATGCGGTTTGCGGCGTATAAAAGGGCTGCGGATTCGGTGTCTGACAGATGGATTGGACCCGCAGGACCGTTGACTGATGCGTTGCCGATGGTGTGGCTGGATGATTTCATCAAGGGCACGGGATATGTGGCGCGCACGGACAGTTTTATGGTTGCCCGGGAATTGGCCGTGCAAGGTGTCGGGCAGGCATTGTTGCCTTGTTTGATTGCAGAATCGGACAGCGGCCTTGAGCGAATAGATCGCTTCACGCCAGACATCAAAGTGCCGATTTGGGTCGCAAGCCACGAAGAGCTGGCAAAGGTCAGCCGTTTGCGGCTTGTCCGGTCATCGCTTTTAGAGGCTTTGCAGCAGCATCAGGCGCAATTGGATCCACAGTTCTGACCCGTTACATTTGAATCATGCGTTGTTTTCGTCATCAACAAATCGCACTTTCCCGATATACGGCAGGTTGCGATTGCGTTGCGCGAAATCAATTCCGTACCCCACGACAAATTCATCCGGTATTTTGAAACCGGTCCAATCCGCTGTGAAGTCCAGCTCGCGACGTGTTGGTTTGTCCAGCAGGGCAATGGTTTTCAATCGTGCGGGGGAACGGTTGCGCAACAGCCGATGAACGTGATGCATGGTGTGGCCGGTGTCGACAATATCTTCGACAATCAGGACGTCGCGGCCTTCAATAGGGGCACGTAAGTCTTTGAGAATACGCACCTCTTTGCTAGATTCCATGGAATCCCCATAAGACGACGCTTCCAAAAAATCGACTTCGATCGGCAAGTCAAGTTCCCGCACAAGATCGGCAATGAACACAAATGATCCACGCAAAAGGCCCACAACGACCAGCTTATCGGTTCCTTTGAACTCTTGTTGGATTTCGACGCATAAATCCTCGATCCGCGCGGCAATCGCCTTGGCCGAGATCAACTGGTCTATGACATATGGCCGCTCTGGCATGGTGTATCCCTTGAATTTGCTGGAGTTTCAGGACACATGCCCTGAAACGCTGACAGACATAGACAATGCCAACTCATTCTGAAACCCGCTTCCTGCCCTACACGCCGCAACAGATGTATAATCTGGTCGCTGATGTATCTGAGTACCCTAAATTCCTTCCGTGGTGTGCGGCTGCACGTATTCGCAGCCAAACCCCTGACGAAGACAGTATCGTCATGGAGGCTGATCTGGTGATTTCGTTCAAAGTGTTCCGTGAACGCTTTGGCAGCCGCGTGATATTGTGGCCGGTTGAGCGTCGCATCGACACTGAATATCTTGATGGGCCGTTTCGGCATATGAAGTCGTCTTGGGCGTTCCAAGAGGTTGAAGGGGGATGTGACGTGTCTTTCTTTGTTGATTTCGAATTTAAAAATGCAATCCTGCAAGGCATTATCGGAGTCGTCTTCAACGAAGCGATGCAACGTATCGTTCGCGCTTTTGAACGGCGCGCGCAGGAGCTCTATCAATGAATGTTGCACAGCAGCTTGCCAAATTTGTATTGACCAGCGTTCCTGATGCGACGTCCTCTGGGGCGGAACGTATCATGTGCCTTTCATTGTTTGACTGGGCGGCTTGCGGGATGGCGGGTGTCGATGAACCCGTGTCGCGGATTGTGCGCAGCACTGCAATTGCACAAGGCGTTCAAGGGTCATCCGCGATCTTTGGCGGGGGTGGCGGATTGCCACCTGCGATGGCAGCGTTGGTCAATGGCGCGACCAGCCACGCGTTGGATTATGACGACACCCATTTTGCACATATTGGACATCCGTCCGTTGCAGTCATTCCGGCAGCTTTGGCAATTCGCGAACCCGGGCATTCGGACGCGGATGTGCTTTGGGCTGCATTGATTGGCGCAGAGGTTTCCGTGCGCGTGGGTCTTTGGTTGGGACGGTCTCATTATCAGGCGGGGTTCCATCAAACGGCCACGGCAGGTGCGTTTGGGGCAACGGCTGCGGCGGGTTTGTTGCTTGGTTTGTCAGATGCACAAATGCAGGCCGCGTTCGGTGTTGCCGCGACCCAAGCGGCGGGTCTGAAGTCGCAATTTGGAACAATGGGCAAACCTTACCATGCGGGACTGGCTGCGCGCACTGGCGTCGAAGCTGCCTTTCTGGCGAAAGCAGGGTTTGATACACGCGGGCAGGGCATTGATGGGCCGCAAGGGTTCGGACCAACCCATCAAGGAGAAGCCAACGCATCCGCCTTTGAGGGGATGGGAACGACGTGGCTCATGGAAACCGTCAGTCATAAATTTCACGCCTGTTGCCACGGTCTGCACGCCATGTTGGATGGCTTGGCCACTTTGGAAGTGTCACCCCAGTCCGTTGAACGGATTGATATTACGACCCACCCGCGTTGGCTGTCCGTTTGCAACATTTCCGAACCGGCAACCGGTTTGGAAACGAAATTCAGCTTTGGTCACGCCGCAGCACTTTGTCTGTGTGGGTTCAAGACATCGGCATTGTCGTCCTTTACGGATGAATTGGCCCATGACGATGTTCTGATGGCTATCCGCAAACACGTCATTGTGCGCACAGATGACACCCTGACCGAAACCGAAGCAGAGATCACAGTCGTCGCAAAAGACTCTGTCCAGACCGCACGGGGCAACCTGTCCGCTCCGCTGGGAATTGACACGCGGACGGATCGTTTGCGCGACAAGGCGCGGTCCTTATTGGGCGGCGTTACCGAACAGGCGCTGTGGCAAGCAACCCATGAAAAAAGGGCGCCCGATTTGGACGCCCTTTCGAAACTCATGATGCTTTGATGGCTTAGCTTGACATGTCGTAAGCGCGTTCGCCGTGTACAGCCAAGTCTAGGCCATTCGTTTCGGTTTCTTCGTCAACGCGCAAAGGTGTGATTGCCTTGCAGACGTGGATCAGAATGAACGTGACCACGATGGTGAATACACCAACAATCGCAAGCGACCCCAGCTGTGCAGCCCATGTACCCGCACCAAATACGGCGATCATGATTGTACCAAAGATACCACCGACGCCGTGTACTGCGAACACATCCAATGTGTCGTCGATCTTGAACGCATTGCGTATCAAATTCACCGCTTCCTGACATAGGATACCGGCAATCGCCCCGATGATCAGCGCCTCGATTGGACCGACAAATCCAGAGGCTGGCGTGATCGATGCAAGGCCCGCGATTGTGCCTGTAACCATTCCGACCAAGGATGCTTTGCCAAACTTAATCCGTTCCCAAAGCGCCCACGTCAGCGATGCAGTCGCTGCGGAAATATGTGTCACGGTCAGCGCCATAGCAGCACCGCCATCTGCCGCCAGCTGCGAACCGCCGTTAAAGCCGAACCAGCCCACCCAAAGCAGAGCGGCACCCATCATGACCATACCGGGATTGTGTGGAGGTGTCGTTTGATTGCGACGTGGCCCAAGGGCGATGGCAAGCATCAGCGCGGCGATGCCCGCTGTTTCGTGAACCACAATGCCGCCGGCAAAGTCTTTGACGCCAGTATCGCCAAAGATACCGCCATCGGCCAGGATTCCGCCGCCCCAAACCCAATGCACAACAGGCGCATAGCAGATCAACATCCATAGCGATGAAAACAGCAGGACAAATCCAAACCCAATGCGTTCCACATAAGCGCCAACAATCAACGCAGGCGTGATGATCGCAAAGGTCATTTGGAAGGCAAAGAACAGGATTTCAGGCAATGTGCCTGACAGGCTATCCGCCGTCACATCCAGCAAAAATATTTTACCCAATCCGCCCCAAAGCCCGGACGAGCCTTCGCCAAACGCGATCGAGTATCCAAAAGCAAACCACAAAACGCTCATCAAGCAGGCAATTGCATAGCAATGCATGAACACGCTGAGTACATTTCGGGCGCGCACGAGTCCGCCGTAAAATAGTGCCAGTCCCGGCAGCGTCATCATAAGCACCAAAGCGGTTGCCACGATGATCCAAGCTGTATCTGCTCCAACCATAATTGTCCCATCCTTCCCATTTTCTTCTTGGGGCTGGGTCTAAAGGTCATTGATGCGGAAAAAACATGCGCCGATCAAAATACACGCCTTTTTCTTATGCGATGTCATATGTGATCAAAAAAAGGGCTAATATGACCGCTGAATGCGTAAAAAATAGGCGAAGTGCGATTTTGACGCAGGGGTGGGTGGGAATCAGGTCGTCGACAATTTGCTTAGGGCGTCTTGTAGTAAATCAAGCGCGTAGGCCTTTGCGCATTCGCGTACTTGTGCGCGACCCAATGCTCCGAATTCTTTGGTTACAGTTCGTGTTCCATTTGTATCTGCGATGCCAAAACACACACGCCCTTCAGGTTTGAATTCTGATCCTCCGGGGCCGGCAATGCCGGTGACGGAAACCGCCAATTGAGCCAGCGAATGGCTTAACGCACCGGATGCCATTTCGGATGCGACGTCTTCGGACACTGCGCCATGAGTTTCCAGCGTTTCCAAACGTACGCCCAACATGTCTTGCTTGGCTTCGTTCGAATAGGTGATGAACCCGCGTTCAACGACGGCCGATGATCCAGCGATATCAGTTAGGGCGGCCATAACCATGCCGCCTGTGCAGCTTTCGGCGGTGGAAATCTTGACACCTTGTTCACGCGCAAGGTCCAGAACATGTTCGGGGCTGGCCATTACATTAATATCCCATGTGCAAGACCGGCCAGAAGGATGACTCCGATGGCCGCAAATACGCCTGCGATTACGTCGTCCAACATAACGCCCAATGCATCGCCGCGACGGTCCGCCCAGCCAACCAGCCACGGTTTCGAGATATCGAACAGGCGGAACAGGGCAAATGCAGCAATCCAACCGGGCCAAAGGGCCGTTATGTCGATGCCCATGGATGACGCGGAAAAGCTTAGCGGCAGCACCGCAATCCATTGCCCGGCCAATTCATCGACTACAACTTCGGAGGGGTCGTGATCTTGTTGCCCGCGTATCATGGTTGCGGTCGCCCACCACCCGCCAAGGAATGCGATCACGGTGCCAAGGGCCAAAAGGGGAAAGCCCCCGGCCACATGCAACAGCCACGCCAAAGGCAGCGCAACGAACGACCCCCATGTGCCGGGTGCCGGTCGAATATATCCGACGAAACAAACGGTGGCGATCATACGCGCGAACATCAGTTGCCCACCAATGCACAGGTTGCAATGCACGCAATGCCTTCGCCGCGACCAGTAAAGCCCAAACGTTCTGATGTCGTCGCCTTCACGGATATCCTATCCAGTTCGATGCCCATGATGTCCGCCAAACAGTGTCGCATCGTCTGAGAATGAGGGCCTATTTTGGGGAACTCACAGATTAATGTGCAGTCAATGTTGCTGATGGCGAACCCAAGCTGGTGCGCCAAATCAACCGCATGTCGCAGGAAAACATCGCTGTTTGCGCCTTTCCACTGCGGATCAGACGGCGGAAAATGCTGGCCAATGTCGCCGCGCGCAAGGGCCCCATAAATCGCGTCAGTGATGGCATGCATTCCGACATCAGCATCCGAATGCCCCTTAAGGGACATGTCATGAGGAATGTTGACACCGCACAAGATAACATGATCGCCGGGTTCAAACGCATGCACGTCGAAACCGTTACCCAGCCTGATGTCCATTGCGTGCCTCCAATATGCGCGCCGCTCTGTCAAAGTCTGGCGGATGCGTGATCTTTAGATTGTCTTCGTCGCCTGTGACTATGGCAACGTCAAGCCCCGCCAATCGCGCCACAGCAACATCATCAGCCGCGTTCCCTGAGTGCGTTTCGTGAGCCGCGCAAATATTGGGGTATCGAAAGCCTTGGGGCGTCTGCGCACGATACAGCCCTTGTCGATCACGGGTCCCCGTCACCATGCCGTTGTCACCAGTCCAAAGCGCATCTGTCACGGGCAAGGCTGGCGCAACTGCGTCGTGCACATCAAGGCCCGCAATGACGCGATCAATCACCGCGTGGCTGACACAGGGGCGCGCCACATCATGAATAAGGACAAGATCGGGGTTGAAAGGTGCCAGTGCGCGCAAGCCCGCCCAAACCGATTGTGTGCGATTGCTACCGCCTTTGGCGATCAGGCAATCGTCGGGACCTTGGCCCATGTCGTCGACATTCAGGCACACAACAATTTTTGCAACGTCAGTGCGGGAACGAAAAACATCCAGCGTATGATCAAATACCCGCCGACCTGCTATGGATTGCCATTGTTTGGCTTGCGTCCCACCAGCACGTGCGCCACGTCCGGCAGCAACGACCACAACTGCTATGAAAGGGCGTTTGGAATTGTTCATGCGCGTGTTGTAGGACACTCACCCGCACCACGCAATTGCCAGATATTTGCCTAAAAATTAGGCAAACGTACTTTTTGCAGCCTATCTATACCGTTGACTTATTGAGGGTTCAGTGCCCAACCCTTAACGCAATGAGTGTGCACAAGGATTAAGCATGTCAAACGGATCACTTCATATGCCATTGCCAGTGATGCTGGCTCCGATGGCGGGAATCACAGATTTACCTTTTCGCGCATTGGTTGCAAAATTTGGTGCTGGCATGGTTGTGTCTGAAATGGTTGCCAGTCACGACATGCTGAATGCGCGCCCGGGAGCACGAGAAAAAGCCGAGCTTGGATTAAAGGTCGAAGGGACTGCGGTTCAATTGGCCGGACGCGAGGCGCAAGTGATGGCAGAGGCCGCGCGCATGGTCGAAGGGCAGGGCGCGCGAGTCATCGATATCAATATGGGATGTCCCGCAAAGAAAGTCGTGAATGGCTATTCTGGGTCTGCATTGATGCGTGAACCCGATCATGCGTTGACGTTGATCGAAGCTGTCGTAAACGCTGTGCAGATTCCAGTGACGTTGAAGACGCGACTGGGGTGGGATGATGGGATGCGCAATGCTGCACCAATCGCAACACGGGCCGAGGCCGCAGGCATTCGGCAAATTGTCATTCACGGTCGCACGCGTTGCCAGTTCTACAAAGGCAATGCAGATTGGGCCGCTATTCGAGACGTCAAAGACGCGGTGGATATCCCGGTTATTGCCAATGGCGATATCGTCGACGCAAAGACGGCACGCAGCGCTTTGGATCAAAGTGGCGCAGATGGCGTCATGATCGGGCGGGGCGCACAAGGCAGACCATGGATTTTGGCGCAAATTGCACATGAATTGTTTGGCACGCCAGCGCCGAACATTCCGCAATCAAGTGCGTGGGTCGAAATGGTCCAGACCCATTACCAAGACATGTTGACCTTTTACGGGTTAACGCTGGGGGCACGTGTCGCACGCAAGCATCTCGGTTGGTACATGGACGTTGCGATGACGCCCAAGGATCAACGCAAACGCATTCTAACTGCACTGGATCCAGAAGACGTCATGCGTTTATTGCCTTCTGCATTGATGCCAAGGGCAGGGGCGGCCGCCGCATGAAGATGCCAGCCGCAGATCTTTGGGCCTCGCTTCCTGTACCAGCCGTGTTGATTGCACCGGATGATACCATTGTGTCGATAAATTCAGCCGCAGAAGGGTTCTTTAACGCATCCGAAAAGGGGATACGGGGAACGCCTGTTTGGGATGCGTTGGCTATCGATGCGCCGATAGAAGACAGCTTTGAACGGGCCCGTCGATACGGGACACCATTGTTTGTAAATGACGTGGACGTTGGCAATGGCGAACGTCCACCGCTGCAATGTGCCATTCAGATCGCGCCAGCCGTCGGACATCCCGATCATATGCTGCTTTTGATCAGCCCGCGCGAATTGGCTGGACGCATGACGCAAAATCACACAGTCAAATCCGCGGCGAAATCGGCCATCGGAATGGCGCAGATGCTGGCGCATGAGATTAAAAACCCGCTTGCTGGGATTACTGGCGCGGCCCAACTTTTGTCGATGAACCTGAATGCAGACGATTTGGAGCTGACTGATCTGATCGTCGAGGAAAGCCGTCGCATCGTAAAATTACTTGAGCAAGTCGAGCAATTCGGAAACCTGTCCGAACCAGACGTAAAACCCGTTAATATTCACGACGTTCTTGATCGGGCGCGCAGGTCCGCATTGCTTGGGTTCGGCGCACATATGCGCATCATCGAAGATTATGACCCGTCTTTGCCATTGGCTTTTGGGGACCCGGACCAGCTGTTGCAGGTTGTACTGAACTTAATCAAGAACGCATCTGAAGCGGCTGAAAACGAGAGCGGAACGATCAGGCTTCGCACCTATTTTGAACATTCTTTCCGCCTGCGCCGTGCGGATGGTTCAGGACAATCGCTGCCGTTGCAGATCGAGATCATAGATGACGGTCCCGGGCTGCCCGAATCCGTTGCTGCGGACATTTTCGACCCGTTTGTATCTGGCAAAGAAAACGGGACAGGGCTTGGGCTGGCTTTGGTGTCCAAAATCATCTCGGATCATTCGGGTTGGATATCTGTCACCTCTGTTCCGGGTAAAACCGTATTCCGCCTGTCATTACCGCGCGCGCCGCGCGCCACAGAAACATTGAACACACCAACCGCTGAAAAGGATTAACGTATGGATGGCACCGTACTTGTTGCTGATGACGACCGCACAATCCGCACCGTTCTGACGCAAGCATTGACTCGCGCAGGGTGCAAAGTGCATGCGACCTCTTCCTTGACGACATTGATGCGTTGGGTTGGCGAAGGGAAAGGCGACGTCGTCATTTCAGATGTCATCATGCCAGATGGCAATGGCCTTGAGATGTTGCCAAAGATTGCCGAAGATCGACCCGGATTGCCTGTGATTGTCATCTCGGCGCAAAACACGATCATGACAGCCATCAAAGCGGCCGAGGCAGAAGCCTACGATTATTTGCCCAAACCGTTTGATTTGCCTGATCTGATGAAGCGCACAGCCAAGGCGCTGGAGCAAAAAACACACCGTACGACCGCCGAAGAACGCGAAGAGCGTCCCGATGATTTGCCATTGGTTGGACGCACACCAGTGATGCAGGCGTTATATCGTGTGGTCGCGCGCGTAATGAATACCGATCTTCCCGTGTTGATTTGGGGGGAATCGGGCACCGGCAAAAGCCTGATCGCCCGCGCGATTCATGATTTTTCCGATAGGCGGACGTTGCCCTTTGTCACAATAACAGGCGCGGAGCTGCAAGATTTGGAAGGCCCAGCCCGCGTTCTGGCGCGCGTTAAGGGGGGGACGTTGCTCATCGACGAAATCGGCGATGTTCCGGAAGAAATTCAGGCCCGTATCGTTCGCATGATGGACACGCCCGGCGATTACGTTCCGCGGTTTATGGCGACGTCTCAGACGAACCTGAGTGCTGCTATGGAAGCTGGCGATGTGCGAAAGGATCTGTATTATCGACTTTCTGGGGCCACATTGGCTGTTCCGTCTTTGCGTGAACGCGTGGATGACATCCCATTGCTGACCGAGCATTTCTTAGTGCGTGCCGAAAAGAACGAACAACCTAGACGCGCCTTAAGCGAGGACGCCGCTGAAATTTTCAGAACCTATTCATGGCCGGGAAACGTCCGCCAATTGGAAAATGCGGTCAGGCGTCTTGGCTTGACCAGCCGGTCGGTCGAAATTTCAGCACCCGAAGTTGAACAGGTGTTGGGCAATCAACCCGAACTTGAACCCATTCGCGGTGTCACCGACACCGAAAAGTTGGGCGGCACTGTGGCGCGTCATCTGAAAAGATACTTTGATTTGCATGGCAATATGTTACCGCCACCAGGACTTTACGGACGCATTTTGCGCGAAATTGAGCTTCCTCTGATTGAAATTGCATTAGATGCAACAGGAGGTAATCAAGCTAAGTGTGCTGATTTATTAGGAATTAACCGAAATACGCTTCGTAAAAAGATCACTGAGTTGGAAATACAGGTGACACGCCGTCGTAAAATGATGTAAAACCGCAACATAAAGCGTGGCCAAGAAGGCGCAGTTCCTTTAAGAGCCACCAGATATGGCGGTAGCGCCGTAAAGGCGCACATCATCGGGGTGGGGGGCGTGGCAACCCAGACACGGCAGAGCATTGGTCCATGGCTGCGTCGCTTTCGGCGTCGCAGACGTGTGCGTAACGCAGCAACACTCGGTCTGGTAATACTGGGCCCGGTTCTTGCGGTGTTTACGTTCCTTATTCTAGGACCGTTTGATCGTGGCGCATCTGCGCCCAGCCTCAGGCTCGTCCTGTTGGCAGACCTTGTTTATGTCATTGTTGTTGCAGCACTTGTGTTGGCGCAAATCGCAAGGTTGATTGCGGCCCGACGTGCAAAGTCGGCGGGATCGCGGCTTCACCTGCGATTGACAGCATTGTTTGCGCTGCTTGCACTGATCCCAACCGTGATTGTCGCCGTTTTTGCGGTTTTGACTCTTAATATTGGTCTTGAGGGGTGGTTTTCGGATCGCGTCAGCCGAGTGGTTGGCAATTCACTGGCTGCGGCCCAAGCGTATGAGCGCGAAACACGCGATGATTTGGTAGAAGACGCGTATGCTTTGGCTCGGTATTTCGACACATTGCGTGGCGAACAATTGGATCCCGACACAGAGTTGCTGGCTGAAGGTCAGCGGTTGGTGCAGCGCGGATTGCGTGAAGCCTATCTGGTCGATGGCGCGGGCGAGATAAAAGCCCGAGGCGACAGGTCATATCTTTTTGATTTTGAACACCCTTCCTTGGAAGACATGGAAAAGGCGCGCGCTGACGGCATCGTCATTATCGAAGACTGGCCAAACAGCGAATTCAGAGCTTTGGTGCCACTCAAATCATATGCGGACCGATATTTGTATGTCGGCCGCGATGTGGATGGCGAAATCCTGGCATTGGTGGATGAAACTCAGGAAACCGTGCGGCTGTATCAACAGCTCGAAAGCGAACGGGGACGCGTCCTGTTCGAATTTGGTCTGCTGTATCTTGGTTTTGCAGTCATTTTGATTTTGGCCGCGATTTGGTTGGGGCTGTGGTTTGCGGAACGCCTATCTGGTCCGGTTGGCCGATTGACGGGTGCGGCGCAGCAGGTCGGGTCTGGTGATTTGGACGTGCAGGTTCCCGAAGAAGAGGGCGATGACGAAATTGCCCTGCTTGGGCGATATTTCAACCAAATGACGCGGCAATTGAAAGGGCAACGCCAAACGTTGCTGGATAACACACGCCAGATTGAACGACGCCGAAGGTTGTTCGATTCGGTGCTGACATCGGTCACGTCTGGCGTCGTGGGGCTTGATTCAGAAGGGCGTGTAACATTCGTCAATCGATCCGCCGAACGATTGCTGGATTGGAGCGATGATCGCCAATCGTTAGCGCTGGCCGTTGCTGTGCCAGAATTCGCGGCCCTGTTTGCGCTGTTGCGTGCTGGCCCACAAGAGGTCGCAACGGGCGAGGTCAAAGTCACACGCAACGGTCGGGCCGAATCCTTACTGGTGCGCATGTCCACACGGCGCAGCGAAGAAGGGCGATTGGAAGGCTATGTTGTCGCCTTTGAAGACGTGACGGATTTGGTCAGCGCGCAACGCATGGCGGCGTGGGGTGATGTGGCGCGTCGGATCGCGCATGAAATCAAAAACCCGCTGACTCCCATCCAGTTGTCGGCGGAACGGATTAAGCGAAAATTTGGTCCTAAATTGGCTGAAGATTCCGATGCTTTGATTCATATGACGGACACAATTATACGTCAAACCAATGGCTTGAGGCGCATAGTTGATGAATTTTCACGCTTTGCCCGTATGCCTGAGCCGGAAAAAGGATCACATGATTTGGTCGAGATCGTTCGCGAGGCAGTCACGCTGCAACGTGCTGGTCAACCAGATGTCGAATTTGCGTCGCATTGGCCGGACACGTCCGTTTTGGCGGAGATCGATGAAAACATGATTGGTCAGGCTTTGACCAACCTTGTGAAGAACGCGGGCGAAGCAATTCAAACCCTGCAAACGAAGGGCGCACCGGAAGGACATGCGCCGGAAATACGGGTCGCGGTGGACCCAATGGGTGAACAAGTGCGCATAACGATTGCGGATAATGGCGTTGGTTTGCCCGAAGACCGGGCCAAACTGTTCGAGCCATACGTCACGACAAGGGACGAAGGGACAGGGTTAGGCCTGCCGATCGTTAAGAAGATCATTGAAGAGCATGGTGGGACACTTGTTTTGCAAGACGCGCCCACCTTTGGGGAAAACGAACACTTTGGCGCAATGGCGGTCATTACGCTGCCATTGGGACAAGCAAACATTGAAAAAGTGAGGGCAGAGTTATGAGCGATATTCTGATCGTGGACGACGAACGCGACATTCGGGAACTGATTTCGGATATTTTGGAAGACGAAGGGTTTTCAACGCGGCTGGCTGGCAATTCCGATGACGCGATGAGCGCGATAAATGCTGAAACACCGGGTTTGATCATTCTGGATATCTGGCTGAAAGACAGCAAGATGGATGGCATCGACATTCTGAAGACGGTCAAACGTGACAATCCGGATGTGCCAATCGTTATCATTTCCGGCCACGGCAATATCGAAATCGCAGTCGCTGCAATCAAGCAAGGCGCATATGATTTCATTGAAAAACCCTTTAACATCGACCAGTTACTGGTGGTAATTCGACGTGGAATGGAAACATCCCGTTTGCGGCGTGAAAACCTGAGCCTGAAACGCCAAGAGGTTGGGCAGGCCGAAATGATTGGGACATCAGCTTCGTTTCGCGGGCTGGTGAGCCAACTTGAAAAGGTAACAAAGTCAAACGGTCGTATCATGCTGACCGGCCCAGCGGGCAGCGGTAAGGAAGTCGCCGCACGCTATATCCATTCAAATTCGAACCGTGCCAGTGGTCCGTTTGTGACCGTGAATTGCGCTGGGGTCGCACCTGATCGCATGGAAGAAGTGTTATTTGGTCGCGAAACGGCGGAACGTGGTGTCGAACCCGGATTGTTGGAACAGGCCCATGGTGGTGTCGTTTATTTTGACGAAGTCGCGGACATGCCGGAAGGAACACAATCCAAAATATTGCGCGTTCTGGTGGATCAACAATTCCAACGTGTCGGCGGTTCAGATGATGTGCATGTCGACTTGCGGGTTATCTCGTCAACCAACCGAGATTTGGAAGCCGAAATTGCCGCCGACACCTTTCGGCGTGAATTGTATCATCGTCTGAATGTGGTGCCGATTTCGGTTCCGTCCTTGGAAGAACGTCGCGAAGATATTCCTGCCCTTGCTGAGTATTTCATCGACATGTTCAACACATCGCAGGGATTGCCTTTGCGCAGCTTAAGTTCGGATGCGACGGCGATGTTACAGACCATGATCTGGCCGGGTAACGTTCGCCAGCTTAAAAACATGATCGAACGGGTTTTGATCTTAGGCGACAATGCTGGCCCAATCGAAGTAAAAGAATTGCCCGGAGAAGAGGAGCGCGTGTCAGAAGAAGGGCGCGTCGTGCTGTCTGGTGCTTTGGCGACATTGCCGTTGCGCGAAGCACGTGAAGCGTTTGAACGCGAGTATTTGCTGACGCAAATCAACAGGTTTGGTGGAAATATCAGCCGTACGGCCAGCTTTGTCGGGATGGAGCGGTCTGCGTTGCACCGGAAACTAAAGTCGTTGGGTGTCGTTACGACCTCGAAGGGGGGCGCGCGCGTGGCCCAAGTCGAAGAGCCACAGGTTGACGAAGCAGAAGTTGCAGAAGGTTAAGACAGGAATTCCTATCCCTTTTTGACAATGAGGATAGATCCATTTTTGTCGTTTGATGGCGCATGAATCGCCAGTCAGATTGAGTAAGGTTTGGGTCGCGCCGGGTGGCGCGGCCTTTGTTATTATGGGGACAGGCGGCTATTTCGACCGGGCGATACCTTTAGCCTTGCATGCACAATTGTTTCACGCGCGACCGCAATTTTGTGGCGGCATCCAGCGCATATGGTGCGCCGGTGACGAAGTAACCGCCGTGACTGAGACTTTTTCCCGTTTCAAACGCGCGACGCTTGTAAATGGTCGATTCAGGCAAGCACGCACAAAGGCTGGCGAACGAAAGGAACGCTGCAAAATATCGCTAGTTGCAACTTTGCCCGGCTCAAAGAGCCAAGGCAAATGGTTGGGCGTTGACCGGTCCAGTGTGATCTGTCATGCAAACTTTCCAAAGTAGACCGCTGGAATGACAAAACGAGGACGATCGCGCGATGAAGGTAATCATCTGCGGAGCCGGCCAGGTAGGGTGGCAAATTGCACGGCACCTATCGGGAGAGCGAAACGACGTCACGGTTGTCGACAACAACCCGGAATTGGTGCGTCGTGCGACGGATTCACTGGATGTGCAGGGCGTGGCCGGGTTTGCCAGTTATCCTGACATTCTAAGCATGGCAGGGGCCAGCGACGCCGACATGATTATCGCGGCGACCTATTCAGACGAAGTGAATATGGTCACCTGTCAGGTTGCGCATTCGGTGTTTGGCATTCGCCGCAAGATTGCGCGCTTGCGCGGACAGTCTTATTTAAACGCGATCTATTCCGATCTTTATCGACGTGATCACATGCCGATTGATGTTGTGATCAGCCCAGAACGTGAAGTGGCCGAAGCGGCACTTCAACGATTGGCCGCACCTGCTGCGTTTGACACTGAACAGTTCATGGATGGCGGCGCGCAATTATTGGGCATTTCGCTTGATGATGATTGTCCGGTTTTGAATACGCCGCTGCGCCAGCTGACCGATTTATTTTCGACGTTGCGCGCGGTTGTCGTAGGGGTGCGCCGGGATGGCGTTCTGTTTGCGCCTGAACCAGACGATCAGCTGTTTTCTGGCGATGATTGCTATATTTTCGCCAATGCGGATGACGTTAAACGCACGATGGAAATATTTGGCAAAACAATGCGCAAACAAGACCGCATTGTTTTGGTCGGCGGCGGAAATGTCGGGTTGGCCGTTGCCCGCTCGCTGGAAGAACGCAAAGAGCGTGTGCGCGCCAAGATGATCGAAAAGGATCGCCGTTGTGCGGAATTTGCGGCCGAAGCTTTGGAACGTACGATTGTTTTGAACGGTGATGGCCTGAATGTTGGCCTGCTCGAAGAAGCGGGCATTGGCCGGGCCGATGCGATGCTTGCGGTCACGGATGACGACAAAACAAACATGCTGGCCGCTGTGCGCGCGAAATCCGAAGGGTGTCCCTATACGATTGCATTGATCAATGATCCCACGCTTGTTCCGATGATGGGACCATTGGGCATTGATGCGTATATCAACCCACGTGCAACGACGGTGAGCTCGATCTTGCGGCATATCCGGCATGGACGCGTGCGCGCGGTATATTCCATTGGTGACGCGGAAGCCGAAGTTATCGAAGCACAGGTTTTGTCGACATCACCCTTGGCCGGGCAACGCGTCAGTGACATCGATTTCCCAGAAGGTGTTTTGATCGGAGCCTTGCGCAAAGGGGAAGAGGTCATACGACCGAAAGGGACGACCCGTATCGACGAAGGCGACGTTGTTGCCATTTTCGCAATGGCCAAAGATGTGCCCGAAGTCGAACGGCTCTTGCAGGTCTCAATCGACTTTTTCTGATGTCAGAAATCACGCAACCCTTTTCGATCCGTCTTTTGCAATTGCCCCTGTTCTTGTTGATGGTGGGGTTCGCGTCATTATCGATGCTCCTTCCGGCAGCCTATGGTGTTGCCATTGATGCCCATCTCACAGCGCGGTCGTTCTTTTATAGCTCACTTGCTGGCCTTATTTTCTTCGGGATGATTGCACTGGCTCATCAAGGGCGCCCCCCTCGGCATGGCCCCTTGGGTCCTTTGGTGTCGTTGCTTTCTGCATTTATGATTTTGCCCGTTGTTTTGGCGGTTCCCTTTTATGAAGCCGTGCAGACAACAAGTTTTTTCAACGCATATCTTGAAATGGTCAGCGCAATGACGACCACTGGCGCAACTATGTTCAGTGATCCTGACCGTCTGGACAATGCCCTACACCTATGGCGTGGCCTAGTTGGCTGGATGGGGGGCTTGCTGATGTGGCTGGCCGCGTCCGCGATCCTTGCCCCGTTAAATTTGGGCGGATTTGAAGTTACCGCCCGCGCTGAACCGGGCAGGCGGGAACGACGTTTGAAACAGGATGCGGGGACGGATGTTCGCGAACGCATTACCAAAGCAACAAGCGCCTTGTTTCCTATCTACCTTGGCCTGACCGGGCTGTTGTGGCTGTTGTTGGTGTTGCTGGGCGACAGTGGAATTGTGGCCTTGATCCATGCCATGTCAATTCTGGCAACGTCTGGCATTTCACCGACCGGCGGGCTTGAAGGGATGTCATCAGGGATCGCAGGTGAAGCGATCATGTTGTTGTTCATGTCCTTTGCCCTTTCACGACTGACCTTTTCCAAAGATACGATCACATCAAATTCGGGTGGATTGGTAGAAGACCCAGAATTTAGGATCGGCCTTATTCTGATCATCATCATCCCGGCGTTCTTGTTCGTGCGACATTGGCTTGGTGCGTTTGATGTGATGGCAACCAATAGCTTTTTCGAGGCATTGCACGCCCTTTGGGGCAGTACATTTACGGTGATGTCTTTCCTGACAACCACGGGGTTCACTTCCGCAAGCTGGAGCACGGCGCAAAGCTGGTCGGGTTTGCAAACGCCGGGATTGTTGTTTCTCGGGCTGTCATTGGTGGGTGGTGGCGTGGCGACAACTGCGGGCGGTGTCAAATTGTTGCGGGTCTTTGCGCTGTACACAAACGGACATCGTGAACTGGAACGGTTGGTGCATCCATCGTCAGTCAGTGGTGCCAGCGCAATGGGACGTCGCCTGCAAAAAGGTGGCGCATTCATTGCATGGATATTCTTCATGCTCTTTGGCATTTCACTGGCCGTGATCTGTATCGCTATGACCGCCTTTGCCGTCTCGTTCGAAGAGGCGTTGATCATGACGATCGCGGGACTTTCTACGACGGGTCCACTGCTTGTTCACGCCGGCGACGCCCCAATTGAGTTGGCAGAATTCGGGACTGGA
Organism: Paracoccaceae bacterium; assembly: GCA_039984715.1. Classification (GTDB taxonomy): domain Bacteria; phylum Pseudomonadota; class Alphaproteobacteria; order Rhodobacterales; family Rhodobacteraceae; genus JABSSA01. The sequence continues at coordinate 512,818 of JBDWUA010000016.1, forward strand.
CCAAAGGCGATTTTCGCTTTGGCAATGATCATCGGGCGATTAGAGACATTGGCAATTATCGCATTGTTGACCCCAGATTTGTGGCGCAGTTAACCAAATTGCCCCACTCGCTCCGCCGCATATATTTTTGGGCTGGAAACTTCGCTTTTACCGAGACATAATCGTTTTTGGACGGGGGGCTTGATCCGCAAGCTCGACAAGAATAAAGGTTAAAAAACAATGGCTTCGGACCGACAGAATTTGCAGGATGCATTCCTGAACCATGTACGCAAGACCAAGGTTCCGGTCACAATCTTCCTTATCAATGGTGTGAAACTGCAAGGTGTTATCACTTGGTTTGATAATTTCTGCGTTTTGTTGCGACGCGACGGGCAATCACAATTGGTCTATAAACACGCGATTTCGACAATTATGCCCAGTCAACCGATCAGCCTGTATGAGGGTGAAGACGCCTCTTGAGCGATACAGAAACCGCAGTCACCCGCGCATGGGTGTTGCACCCGGATATCAAATCAGACCAGGACCGGCGCGAGCCGGTCTTTGCATTGGACGAAGCGGTGGCATTGGCGCATGCGCTGCCAGAACTTGACGTTGTCGGGTCTGAAGTCGTGCCTTTGGCAAAGCCGCGTGCCGGGTTGCTCTTTGGGCAAGGAAAGATCGACGATCTAAAGGAACGTTTTGAACAGGCTGAGGTTGATCTTGTTTTGATTGATGGCCCTGTGACGCCGGTTCAGCAACGCAATCTTGAAAAAGCGTGGAAGGTCAAATTGCTTGACCGGACGGGTCTGATCCTCGAAATTTTTTCTGACCGTGCGGCCACGCGTGAAGGTGTGTTGCAAGTCGAGATGGCGGCCCTGACATATCAGCGTACCCGTCTTGTGCGGGCGTGGACCCACTTGGAACGTCAACGTGGCGGACTGGGGTTTGTTGGTGGTCCCGGTGAAACACAGATCGAGGCCGATAGGCGCGCCATTGATACACAGCTGAACAGCCTACGTCGTCAGCTTGCAAAGGTCGTGAAAACCCGCACGTTGCATCGCGCGGCGCGCGCCAAAGTGCCATATCCTATCGTTGCGCTTGTTGGATACACGAACGCCGGAAAATCGACGCTGTTCAATCGCCTTACGGGTGCGAATGTCATGGCCAAAGACATGTTGTTTGCAACGCTAGACCCAACAATGCGGCGTGTCGAATTGGCCGACGGGCCAGAGATCATTCTGTCGGATACGGTTGGCTTTATCTCGGACCTGCCGACCGAATTGGTGGCGTCGTTCCGCGCGACACTGGAAGAAGTCTTGGCCGCTGATATCGTTTTGCATGTCCGGGATATCTCTCACCCTGAAACGGAATCTCAGGCCGAAGATGTGCGCCGGATCATGGTTGATTTGGGTGTCGAAGAAGACCGCGCCCAGATCGAAGTGTGGAATAAGCTGGATGTGTTAGAGCCGGAGATCGCCGAAGGCACACGCAATGCCGCACAACGTCAAGAAAATATCCATGTTATTTCGGCCCTTACTGGCGAAGGTCTTAGCGAACTTTTGGTCGATATCGCTGAACGTCTTCAGGGTGAGCTGATTGAAACAACTTTGCAGCTTGATTTTGCCCAAGGGCGCAATCGCGCGTGGCTTTTCGAACGCGATTTGGTGCAAGAAGAACGCCAGACAGAAACGGGTTTTGACCTTGATATTCGTTGGAGCGCGAAGGATCGCGCGCAATACGAAGGGCTATAATCCAATCGGTGTCTTACGGCAGTTTTGCGGGACTTTGGGTGCTGGCCGGTCAATATTGTGCGTCGTGCAATTCCTGCCGGGCAGGGCGTATTGCATAATGAAAGCGGCCACAAAGGATAGGTAAAGTCGTCTAAAACCAATGGAAGTTCAGACATCCTTTGATTGTTGGGCCGCTTTCGGGTTCTTAAATTCGGTTGATCACGCAGTCTTTTTGCGGCGACGCATCACGCCAAGACCAGCGATCCCACCCATCAAAAGCAATGCTGATGCAGGCAGCGGAACTGGAGCGGGTGTGAAATCAAGGCTGGCTGATCCAACACTGGCCTGTGCCCCAAGAGAGGTGAAGAAACTGGATTGCGACGTGCCATCTGCAAAGACCACCGTTGCAAACAGGCGATCACCGTCATCGTCCAACCCGCCTTTTTGACCTGATGCGGTTTCATCATTGAGATATTGAATCCAAGCGCTGAAATCAAACGTGCTGCCCGCACCCAGACCGGCGCCGTCAAATGTCCATTTCAGTTGTTCAGCTTGTGCGTCTGAATCTGTATTTATGAATTGGAACGATCCGGTATCACCTTCGTTCGAGATGCCGTCGCCGTCACTTAGGTTGGACGGAATGTTAAACCGCGCCATCGCAGACACGCCTGCGGCCTGTGAAACGTCGAACGTGATCATTGAGATCGCCTGATTGCCGTTGTTGGCAATGCTAAAAACAACATCATCGCCCCGATTGTCGATGTCTGCTGCTGTGATGCTTACCGTTGACGCAAACGCTGTTGATGCAACAAAAAGCGATGTAGCTGCAAGTATCGCAGTTCTACCAAAAATGCTCATTTTACCCCCTAAAGTTAAAACGCGGCACAAATGAAAGCGTGCCGTATGAACTTTGTTAGATAAGATGGGCATTGGTTCGAAAGATAGGGGGAACCGTAACACATAATCATCACGTTAGCGTCAAGCCGCAACCTATTCGTGTAACTTGATTTTTTGATTGGAATTCACAGCGCAGATTACCAATCTGTGGTTATGGAGTTCCGCCAATTGCTCGATAAATGGAAGGATGAAAATGACGTTCGACAAGGTTGTATTGGCGGTCGATTCTTGGGGCACCATCTGAAACTTGGTCTTGATTCTTATGTAGGACGTTAGGGGTTCTTGTTCAGGGGAACATGATCGGCCACAATCCATTGACCGGGTTGCAATTGGCCTAGGTTCCATTCCCCGATTTTGGCACGGATCAGGCGAAGTGTTGGCGCCCCGACATGTGCCGTCATGCGGCGCACTTGGCGGTTTCGCCCCTCGGTGATGGTAATTTCCAACCATGTATCGGGGATAGCCTTGCGTACCCGAATAGGCGGATCGCGATCCCACAGGGAATTGGGTGCATCGATCTGGCGTACTTTGGCCGGGCGCGTCGGGCCATCCTTTAGCGTGACACCATCGCGCAGCGCATTCAGCGCGGTGTCATCCGGTCGACCTTCGACTTGCACCCAATAGGTTTTGGGCGCTTTGAACTTGGGGTGGCTGATACGCGATTGAAGACGTCCGTCATCGGTCAAAAGCATCAGGCCTTCGCTGTCACGATCCAAACGCCCAGCCGGATAAACACCCGGTTGATCGATGTATTGTGACAAGGTTGGGCGCGGGCTGTCCGCGTTGCCCGTATCGGTGAATTGGCTTAGGACGCCAAAAGGTTTGTTGAACAGTACCAGCATCAACGTGGGGTCAAAGTCGTTACGCCTACGGACCCGGCGCGCGCCAACCCTTCGTCCAGTGACATTGGAATATACTCGCCGCGCCGCCAAAGCTGAGCCATATCGTCATAGTGACGTGACAGAAAATGCCCCGATTGACCGGTCGAGGAAATAAAGACTGAACTGTTGGGATCGGCGAAATCATAGACACCACGATATCCGGCGCCATGCACGTTATGAAACGGGTCGTCGCCCGAACCCTTTGTGCGGCCACGCAGCAATGTATTGTCGCCGCCGGACGTTGATTGGCGGATGTTCACAAATTGACGCAACAACGGCACTGTGCCCAAAACCTGATGGTCATGTGTCGCTTGGTGGGCGTCGCCCCAGCGCAACGCTTCGATTTGGCTGCCCCACGTTTCCTCGATCCAGATCAATGCGTCGTCCAAGGCCATCCGAGACAGATCCGAACAGCTTTCAGTTGGGGCGGACTGACGCACATCGCACCATGCGCTTGCACCATCGACGTCGCGAAAAACGCGTTCAATGAAAAGCGGTTCGACATGTGTGTATTCATCGGACAATGGGCCAAGATCGTCGTGGATCAACCGATCCTGCAAGGCGCGTATCCATGCGGCATACAGCAAGGGTTCAGGCCAATGTTCATTCATTTCACCGTTCCATTCGGCCAACAACGCAAGGGCGCGTTGGCGCTGACGTTCGCGGGTCCCATCCGGCGCAGCTTCGCCTGTGAACCAAAGATCGGCCCCAATAAGCGGTAAAAGAGAGCGCGCGGTAAATGAAACACTGTCCAATTGCGCTTCGATGAAACTGTCGCGCGTATGGACTTCGCGTGTTTGCATCAGCCGTTGCCAGCGTTGGATGCGTTGCGTGTCGCCATAGACAAAGCTGACGTGATTGGGGAACGGCCGGTCAACGGTCTTGTTGTTGGTGTTTCCGAGAATACCCCCGATGGGGGACACAAATTCCGGGTTCGACGTATATGGCATGCGTCCCTGCCACCGATTTTGCGGCATATACCCAAAGCTTGGCAACCGCCCCTGGGTCAGATGCTTGGCATCTCGACGTGGTATGACGCCAATGGTTTTCATGGCGATGGTGTCGCGGTCGGCCAAAGTCAGGTTTTGTGCAGGTGCAATGTAATCTTCCATTGCGGTGATTGCATCCTGCACGGTTTCCGCCTGCATAATGCCAAACGCTGCAGTCATGGATGTGTCGTTCGGGGATAGCACCGTCCAGCGCAACGCAGTCACATGTCCTCGTGGTGTGATCGTTCCCAAAGATTTCACGGATGCGGGAATGACTGGCCCGTTTTCCGTCCAACGCAGGGTAAGGGTTACGGGCGCTTCGTCTTTGACCTTGATGATGGAACCGCGGGTTTCAAATGTGTTCCACCCATTTGGGGTCCGGTATTCTTCGGGGTTGTCTGGGTTCAACTCCTCAAGATACACATCCTGATCGTCGGCATAGGCCGTGGTCAGCCCCCACCCAAGATCAGAGGATCGCCCCGTCAAAACGACGGGCATTCCGGGAATCGTACCACCGATAACACCGCCGGTTTGCAATTCGAGCCGCGCAAGATACCAGATCGCAGGGGCAGAGAACCCCAAGTGCGGATCATTCGCCAACAACGTGCCACCTGACGCAGATCGTGAAGGCGAGGCGGCCCAAGCGTTCGAAGCCCCCGTCAATCCACGCGGCCGGAAAGGCGACAATGGATGAACCTCGCGCGGGCTGCCTTTTGCGAATTTTGGTAAGTCAGGGACAAGGCTGGCATATTCTGGCAAGGCCGCAATTCCGGGGCCGGGCGCGTCGGGCAGCAAATCTTGGACGCGCTTTGGGTCCGTAAGTGCAAGCGACGTTCGGGCCAAAATGATCTCATCATCCAAATGCCCTGACAGTTGCAGCCCCATTAATTTCGCCACAGCAAGACTGTCCGCCGGACGCCATGGCGATATCGCGTGGTTAAACACCCACATTTCAGGGGCTCCGCGTCCCAAAGCCTCGGAGTTGACTTGGGCGATGCGTGCGTTAACGCCTGCGGCATATGCCTCAAGAAACGTCAAAGCTTGCGGGGACTGTGCTTGGACGCTTGCGACTGCCAACGCATAAATATCCAATCGGCGGATAAAGCTGTCGACGTCGATGGTCGCGGTCCCAAACAGTTCGGACAATCGGCCCTGCGCTGTGCGGCGCAACATTGTCATTTGCCACAGGCGGTCTTGGGCGTGGGCAAAGCCCAACGCGAAATACACGTCTTCGTCCCGTTCCGCAAAAATATGGGGAACGTTTGCATTGTCGCGGACAATTTCGACGGGGGCCGAAATGCCATCCATTCGAAGTGTTGCGTCATATTCAGGAAGCGACCGAGACGCGAAATAATAGACCAAAACAACAGCAAGAACGCTAAGGACAATTAGTCCGGCGGCAATCCTTACCAACCAACGAAACACATTTGCTGCCATCGCGGGCGCCTTCCTGTTGACCCTTGTTCTATGCCTGTTAGGTAGTGCTCAAAGCAAGCGCAAGAGAGGGTTATGTCGTGGCTAAGCTCACATTTCTTGGATTAGGTGTAATGGGATTTCCGATGGCAGGTCATTTGCAGGCCGCTGGACATGATGTCACCGTTTACAACCGCACTGCAGCAAAGGCGAATGATTGGGCTGCGCAACACGGGGGCAAGTCCGCCGCGACACCTCGAGAAGCAGCAGAGGGCGCCGAGTTTGTCATGGCCTGTGTCGGAAACGACGATGACTTGCGGTCTATTTGTTTAGGGAACGATGGTGCTTTTGCTGGAATGGCCGCAGGCACAGTGTTTGTCGATCACACGACCGTTTCGGCGAAAGTAACAAAAGAACTCTATAAAGACGCCGAACGTCACCAAGTCAGTTTCATCGACGCGCCGATTTCTGGCGGCCAGGCAGGTGCGGAAAATGCACAATTGTCGATTATGTGTGGCGGTGACGAAGGGGCTTATACGCGCGCTGAACCTATCATGCAGGTTTACGCGAAATTGTGCCGACGCATCGGTGAATCGGGCGCTGGTCAAACGACAAAGATGTGCAACCAAATTGCGATTGCAGGGTTGGTACAAGGATTAAGCGAAGCACTGCACATGGCTGAAAAGTCAGGTCTTGATGGCAGGGCCGTTGTCGAAGTCATCAGTCAGGGCGCGGCAGGCAGTTGGCAAATGGCCAATCGTTACGAAACGATGTTGGATGATCATTGGGAACATGGCTTTGCTGTTGATTGGATGCGCAAAGACCTTGGGATCTGCCTTGACGCTGCAGACGCTGTTGGTGCGTCCTTACCAGTTACTGCGCTTGTCGATCAGTTTTACAAGGATGTGCAGAAAATGGGTGGTGGTCGCTGGGATACATCTAGTTTGTTCAAACGGCTCACCAAATTCGACTGAGCGCTTTTTGAACTTGGGTTAATCGGGTGGATCAACTTTTCGACACTTCCGGTTAACCGATAATTGGAAAGACCTGCAAAAAAACCTTTCGCCTGCGCAAGCAGTAACACTTTGAATACCTTCCTCTGCGATGACTTGCGTAAGTCTTTCAAATAAGCAGGTGTTCAATGCAATCGTATCCTGGTCTGTATGCGCTGGAAACTGACAGGTTCCGGTTAGAAGATCTGTTTTTCTCTCGCACGGACAAGCGTGGGGTCATTCAATCTGGAAACGCGACATTTCAGTATATTTCAGGATATGAATGGTCAGATTTGGTCGGCGCGCCGCACAAAATTGTGCGTCACCCAGACATGCCCAAATGTGTATTCTTTATGCTGTGGGAGGCTATTCAAAAGAACGAACCAATCGGCGGGTATGTCATCAACCGGACGAGGCAGGGACAGCCTTATTGGGTATACGCGGTCATGATGCCGTGGGAAGACGGGTATATTTCGATCCGGCTGAAACCGACATCGAAAATTCTTGAAAAGCTCAAACCGGTCTATGAAAAACTGCGCCGTGCAGAAGAACAGGACGGCGTTTCACCCGAAGACGGTGCCAAGGTTTTGTTGGCAGAATTGAAGGAAATGGGATTTAGCGATTACAACCATTTCATGAGCGACGCTTTGATAGCCGAAACGATGGATAGAATATCAAAGCTGGGTAAGGCGCGCCCGCATGTCATAAGTGCATTACAAAATATCGCAGAAGCCGTGACCGTTGTGGAAGAATCCGGTGGCACAGTTGAGATGCTTTTTGCCCGAACGGAACAAATTCCATATAATATGCGACTTCAGGCGGGCCGGCTAGAAGGGGCTGATGGGCCGATCAGCGTCATTTCTGACAATCACCGCCAGATGTCGCAATCATTGTCCCATTCGTTGAGCGGGTTTCGAGACGCTGCCGAACTTGGCGCGGGGCCATTGCGTGTCGCAATGTTTGTGTCCGCAATTGCGTCCCTCATACCTGAGGTTATGACAGTCTACAGCCGTGAACCAACCGGCGACACTGACAGCCGGAAACTGGACCTCGACCATCTGGCAAACTTGAGCGAGCAATATGGAAAGCAAAGCCGATCGGAAGTGTCGCAACTGGCGGACAAGGCGCGGCGTTTTGCTCGGATTTGCCGGGATATGCGACGCATGATGTCAGGCCTCGAAATGACGCGGATCATGTGCAAAATTGAACGGTCGAAGGCACAAGGGGATACAGAAGGTTTGGACGAAATCGTCAACCGCTTGCAATCTTCTGAACAGGACTTGAATCGCGTTATGACCGAAATCGAGGATGCAGTACGGGTTATCCTTGAAACGTCGGATCAATTGCTGCGCCGTACATCACAAGAAGCAGCGTAGCGACACGCGCGTTTCCAAAAGGGAACGCGCATGCCACATATTTGTTCACCTATGGAATAATGCGCGTGTATTTGGTGCCTTCAAGGGTTGCACCAATACGCAATCCTGCGCGGCCAAACACAACTGCTATCACAGGGCTGAGAACGGTTGTCGTGTCAGCGGCCAATCCTTCGCCTTCATCTGAGATGACGTATTCGATGTCACCGCCTGCGGCCCAGCCAGATCCACGACGGAAATCGGACAAGGCGTCCGGCGTCATGAAAAATAGCACATGCGCAAATTGTTGTGCGCCAATTTGCAACCCGCCAGATCCGCGGATCAGTGAATAATAGTCGACGCTGACACCGCCAACGCGCAGCGCACCACGGCCATATGCGCCGCCCAGTCCCAAACCTGCTTCGGTCACAAGTGGCATCACCAATACACCGTTCGCTTTTTGAGAAAGCTCCAGAGTATTTGGATAGCTGCGGTGCATTTCATTGAGCGTCGCATCCACGCGCGCATCAATAAGTGAACTTCCGTTTGATCCAATGCCGTTTCCGCAAGCTGCCAATGTTGCCGTACCAGCCAACGCTGACAGCGCGAAACCGCGCCGCGAAAGTGTCGATGTCATAATTTGTCCGCCTGTATTTTTTGTTTGCGTCCCTTGTCGGGCTTCGCGGCGAATATACGCCTTTCGTTAACGTCTGTCACGCGTATTGCCACATTTATAGCTTATCTAGCGATTAATCGGAGGCAACAACCTATGTGTTGATCAGCAATTGAGCCGCAGCAGGTGCGAAATAGGTCAATATGCCGTCACACCCGGCGCGTTTGAATGCCATTAGGCTTTCCATCATGACCCGGTCATGGTCGATCCACCCATTTTCAGCAGCGGCGCAGATCATCGCGTATTCACCTGAAACTTGATAAGCGAAAGTTGGCGCGCCAAAGCTGTCTTTTGCGCGGCGGCAAATATCAAGATATGGCAAACCGGGTTTCACCATGATCATATCTGCACCTTCGCGCAGATCGCGTTCAATCAACCGCATCGCCTCGTCTGAATTTGCGGGATCCATTTGATAGGTGGCTTTGTCCCCCTTAAGGGCACCGCTCGCTCCGACGGCGTCACGAAACGGACCATAAAACGCAGACGCGTATTTTGCGGCGTAACTTAGGATCATCACGTTTTGATGACCGGCATGTTCCAAAGCGTCACGAATTGCGCCAATACGGCCATCCATCATATCTGACGGGCCAATGATATCTGCGCCTGCATCGGCCTGTGCAAGGGCCATTTTGACAAGAGCGTTGACCGTTCGGTCGTTGACGATTTCATCGCCTTCGACAAATCCATCATGGCCGTTGATGTTGTATGTATCCAGCGCAACATCGGTCATGATCACCATGTTGGGCACTTCGGCGCGGATTGCGCGGATGGCACGGTTCGTGTGATTGTCCGGATCCCATGCCCCGGCACAATCTTCTGTGCGATCTTCAAGGCCGGTGTAGGGAAACAGACAGATGGCCGGAATGCCCAAGTCCGCCGCTGCGCGCGCCGCTTCCACACATTTGTCGACAGACCGGCGCATCACACCCGGCATAGAGGGTACAGGTTCTTCTATGCTGTCTCCGGACCGGACAAATATAGGCCAAATGAAATCATCGACACTTAATGTGTTTTCGCGCACCAATCCCCGAATTGCCTTGTTTTGACGGGTGCGGCGCAAACGGGAAAGCGGATAGGGGGCTTGGATTGATCGCATGGCTCTGTCGTGTTTTGATTTCTGAATACCTTCAGGCGTCGCACGGATTGCTAAGCGTGGCAAGGCTGGTCGCCAATCCGGAAATGCGAAACAGAAAGTATCGTGGCTGCGTCACTTGTAAAAAGGAATGCATTTGCTCTTGTCGAAGCTCTGGGCATTTGTCATTCCGACAGCTAAGAGAATTCAATCGGACAAGAGGGACGCACACGTGGATTGGTATTCGACCGTTTTCGAATTGATCGATATGCGGTCTTTCTCAAATCTTTGGTTCTGGATTTCTCTGGCCGTCACTTGGTCCACGGCATCGCATTGGGTGATGGGCGTGCCATTTGACATGATCGCACGCGCACGCAAACACGGCGGTCAGGTTGAGATCGATCTAGAAGATATTGTGCGCATCAATTCCAACCGTCTTGTTTATATTGAACAAATCTCGGGTTTGTGGCTGTTGGGCATTACGTGCTTTGCGATTACGGGGCTGTGCATCCTAGGGTTCGTCTACCAGATTGAAATCGCGCAAGCCTTGTTTTTGATAGGTTTTCCAATGTCCTTTGTGGGTGCGTTGAACATATTTTTGGCGCGCTCTATCAAACAAGAACAGTTGACTGGCGAGGCGTTGCGCATCCGTTTGACACGGCATCGTACGATCATTCAGGCGATTGGCATGGTTTCTATTTGTGTCACAGCCGTTTGGGGGATGTACCAAAACTTTTCTGTAGGGCCTTTCGGCGGTTGACTCGACGCTAATTTGTGCCAAATGAAGCGACCTTATGTCTGGCAATCACGTTACTGTTTCTGGGGCCCCCGAAGGCTTTGACGCACGGCTTATCCTCCAAGAGGTAGAGCGTGGGAGTGCTGTTGTTCACGTAGCACGTGACGACAAACGGTTGGTCGCGATGCAAGACGCGCTTCGGTTTTTTGCGCCGTCTATGCCAGTGCTGGTTTTTCCCGGATGGGATTGTTTGCCCTATGACCGTGTGTCGCCCAATGCAGATATTTGTGCGCAACGCATGGCGACGCTGGCGGCCCTTATCCATGGGATGCCAAAACAATATGTTGTTCTGACAACGTTAAACGCCGCCACGCAACGCGTTCCAGAGCAAAGCTTGTTACGTGAGGCTGCGTTTTCGGCGCGTGTGGGCAGCCGGATTGACGAAGAAGCACTGCGGCATTTCCTTGTGCGTATGGGGTTTGTGCAATCACCCACTGTGATGGAACCCGGCGATTATGCAGTGCGCGGCGGCATTATTGATATTTATCCTCCCGGAGATCTGGGTCCTGTGCGGCTTGATCTGTTTGGGGATGTATTGGACGGGGCGCGCCGGTTTGATCCGGTGACACAACGGACCACGGAAAAGCTTGAGCTGGTTGAATTGGCGCCGGTGTCCGAAATTGTTCTGGACGAACCTTCGATCACACGGTTTCGGCAAAACTATCGTATCGAATTTGGTGCGGCGGGCACTGACGATCCTTTGTACGAAGCGATCAGTGCTGGGCGGAAACACCAAGGTGCAGAGCATTGGTTGTCGCTCTTTCACGAACGGTTGGACACGCTCTTTGACTATCTGCCTGACGCAACAATCACGCTGGATGATCAAACCACTCCGGCCCGGTTGTCGCGATGGGAAAGCATCGAGGATCAGTACGAAACGCGCAAACATGCGTTATCCCAAAAGGGGCGTATCGACAGTGTCTATAAACCGGCACCTCCCGGAGGGCTGTATTTGGACGATGCGGCGTGGGAAACGATTGTCGAAGGGCGCCGTGTGCTACAGCTTTCGGCCTTGCCACAAGCAACAGGTTTGGGCGTCATCGAGGCAGGCGGACGCATTGGGCGGAATTTCTCTCCTGAACGTCAACAGGAAACCGTAAGTCTTTTCAAATCTTTGTCGGATCACATTAAAGCGTCTTTGGAGGCGGGCCCAGTTGTCGTTGCGTCTTATTCCGAGGGCGCGCGCGAACGGTTAAGCGGGTTGATCGAAGACGAAGGTGTGGTCGGCGCGATTCCAATTACGGATTTCACTCGTATCAGCAAACACGGTTTGCATCTGGCTGTTTGGGCGCTTGCGCATGGGTTTGAAGGTCCGCTTGGGGATCAAACATTAACGGTCATTTCAGAACAAGATGTGCTGGGCGATCGCTTGATCCGCCAACCGCGCAAAAAGCGACGAGCCGAGAATTTTCTGACGGAAACGCAAAGCCTGTCCTTGGGTGATTTGGTCGTGCATGTCGATCACGGCATTGGGCGGTATCTCGGGTTGGAAGTCGTGACAGCGGCAGGTGCGGCACATGAGTGCATTTTGTTGGAATATGCCGAAAGCGCCAAGCTTTACCTACCGGTCGAAAATATCGAATTGCTGTCCAAATATGGCCATGACGAAGGCCTGTTGGATCGGTTGGGTGGCGGCGCGTGGCAGGCCAAGAAAGCGCGCCTGAAAGAACGCATTCGCGAGATGGCTGACCGCCTGATCCGGATCGCAGCTGAACGTGCATTGCGCCGCGCCCCTATTTTGGAACCGCCACCGGGAATGTGGGACGCGTTTTCAGCCCGGTTTCCATATCAAGAAACAGATGATCAGCTGAAAGCCATTGGCGAAGTTCTTGAGGATTTGACCTCCGGGGCACCGATGGACCGTTTGGTCTGTGGCGATGTTGGGTTCGGTAAAACCGAAGTCGCGATGCGCGCGGCTTTTGTTGCGGCGTTGTCTGGGGTGCAGGTGGCGATAATCGCGCCGACGACCCTTTTGGCGCGCCAACATGCACAGTCCTTCAACGAGCGGTTTCGCGGATTTCCGGTTGAAGTGCGTCAGCTGAGCAGGTTCGTCAGCACCAAAGATGCAAACGCAACGCGTGAGGCGATCAGCAAGGGGACCTGTGACATTGTCATTGGCACTCATGCGTTGTTGGCCAAAAGTATCCGATTCCAAAATCTCGGGTTGCTGATTATCGACGAAGAACAGCATTTCGGAGTGTCGCACAAAGAGCGCCTGAAACAGATGCGTTCGGACATTCATGTACTGACATTGACGGCGACGCCCATTCCCAGAACGCTGCAGCTTAGCCTGACTGGCGTGCGCGATTTGTCGATCATTGGCACGCCCCCGGTCGACCGTTTGGCGATCCGGACCTATGTCAGCGAATTTGATGCGGTGACTATCCGCGAGGCGTTGTTGCGTGAACATTACCGTGGCGGGCAGTCGTTTTATGTTGTTCCACGGATCAGCGATTTGCCCGAGATCGAAGAGTTTTTGAAAACCCAAGTGCCTGAAGTCAGCTATGTCGTTGCGCATGGTCAGATGGCGGCAGGCGAGCTTGATGACCGGATGAACGCGTTTTACGACGGCAAATACGATGTTCTATTGGCCACGACGATTGTGGAATCCGGTTTGGATATTCCAACGGCCAACACGATGGTTGTGCACCGTTCTGATATGTTTGGTCTGGCGCAGCTGTATCAAATCCGGGGACGAGTGGGGCGATCAAAGACGCGTGCCTATGCGTATCTGACAACCAAACCGCGGGCCAAGCTGACGACGACAGCTGAAAAGCGTCTGCGCGTGTTGGGCAGTCTTGATACGCTTGGGGCGGGGTTTACCTTGGCGTCCCAAGATCTTGATATTCGCGGCGCTGGGAATTTGTTGGGCGAAGAGCAATCGGGACAAATGCGCGATGTGGGGTTTGAGCTGTATCAATCGATGCTTGAAGAAGCGATTGCCAAGATCAAAGCCGGTGAAATGGAAGGTCTGTCTGAAGCTGATGAGCAATGGGCGCCGCAAATCAATCTGGGTGTTCCTGTTCTTATTCCGGAGGATTTCGTGCCTGATCTAGACGTGCGGCTTGGGTTGTATCGTCGCTTGTCGAATCTGTCCAAAAAGGTGGAGTTGGAAGGGTTCGCGGCTGAATTGATTGACCGGTTTGGCGCGCTTCCGAAGGAAGTGAATACATTGCTGTTGGTCGTCCGGATCAAGGCCATGTGCAAACGGGCAGGGATCGCCAAATTGGATGGCGGACCAAAAGGCGCGACAATTCAGTTCCACAACGACAAATTTGCGTCTCCGCAAGGACTGGTGGATTTCATCGAAGGGCAGCGTGGACTGGCCAAAGTGAAAGACAACAAGATTGTGGTGCGACGCGATTGGAAGAAAGATTCTGACAAGATCAAAGGCGCTTTTGCCATCGCACGTGATCTGGCGGAAAAGGTCATGGACGAGAAAAAGAAGAAGGCTAAGAAAGCCTAAGCTTGCTGTTCATCCCGCAATTCTGCGCGGCGCAAAAACTGCATCAAAATGCTTGATACCGACACAAGGACAAGAACGCCTGCGACCAGCGGGCGTGGTGTCCCGTCGAATAATAATCCCATTTGGTAGCCAATGAATGCACCACCAATTGTCGAAATGGCGGCCATGACAGATGCAGCCGTCCCTGCGATGTGGCCCATCGGTTCTGCGGCCAACGCATTCAAATTGGCCGTTGTCATACCTGCCTGAACCAGAACGCCAAATTGCCAGACCAAGTAAATCCAAAACCCCAAAGAGGATCCTTGAATGAACAGAAATAAAACAACTGCCGACATGATAACCTGAAAAGCCAAGGCGATTGTGATCAACCGACGCATGCCAAAACGAACAACAAGAGAAGCATTCAAAAGACTGGACACACCGGACACAATGGCCAGCACGCCAAACCAATATGGAAAGGTCTCCGCCCGATCAAATACGATTTCAAAAATGGGTTGAACCATAGCGAGAATTGAAAACAGCACCCCCATCAGCAAAGTCTGAACAATCACGGCCAAACGAACAACCGGGTTGGCATTCATTTCTCTGACAGACTCTCGCAAAGCCCGGATCCGTATAGGGCGGCGTGCATGGGATGGATGTGTTTCCTTTAGGCGGATTGCAAACCAGACCCACAAGACAAGTCCAAAGGCAAACAGGACGCCAAAAATCGCCCGCCAATGGGCCAATTCCATTATCAATGCGCCGATCATCGGGGCAAGGGCCGGGGCAAGTAGGAACAACATCAAAGAGAATGACAATATCCGCGCCATTTCTCTTCCGCTGAACAGGTCCCGGATAATGGCCGCAGACACGATGCGAGGCCCAGAAGCACCCACACCTTGCAAAAAACGGGCAGCAAGCATCAGCTCGAAGGTTGGGGCGACCCAGGACAAAGCAGCGCCAACCAAGTAAATCGCCAAACCAACATAGACTGTTGGGCGACGACCATAGGCGTCAGATATCGGGCCCATAAACAATGTGCCGGCACCTAATCCCATGACGAAAATCAAAATGACCAAAGGTGCATATTGCGGGTTTGTTAGGCTTAGGTCGGATGCGATTTCTGGCATTGCAGGCAGCATCGCGTCTATCGAGAACGCCACAATAGCGAACATCATCGCCATCAACGCGATAAATTCACGACGCCCGATAGTCTGACCAGACAACTTGTGCACAAATGCTCCGATAAAAAACGATGCTTATTCGCGTCACATTAGTTGTAAAAACGGGCGAGACAATGACCTTTGGTTGAATTTTTCGCGAGAATTGATCTTTATGCTGACTTCACAAGCGCTTGAGCAACAAAATTAGTTTGCGTGAAGTTTGGATCAACATTTTCAGGATCACGTGCATAAACGCTTTTTGAACGCGGAAGATACAACACCTGCGTAATATCATTTAAGTGATCGTACTTCCCGGCAAATTGTTCACCCATCGCAAAAAGACTTATATTGTAATTTACAATATCGGTGTGTTTTTGGTCCCAATCAGTTTCGGGTATGACATGGTCAACATACTGGCAAGATTGAAGAATTTCGCGTCTTTCTTCGAAAGGCAAGATTGACGGAGACCCTTTTTCCGAATTAAATTGGTCTGTCGATAACCCAACAATGACACGATCGCCCATTGCGGAAAGCCGTTTTAAAAACCGCACATGCCCAATTTGAAGTGGATCAAAACTGCCATACGTCAAAATGCGGCGTTCGGTTGAAAGAGCATTCATAATGGCACCTCCTGGTGAACATCAGTGAAATGCCATGGATTCGCGATGAAATGTGTCTTTTTTGGTTTTTGCGCAAAGATGCGATATACCGTCGGTTGCACACGCCTAAATTGCGCGTTGATTTGTTGTTTCATCAATTGAATCTGCCTGTTCGCCGCATTTGTGATGGTCAATGTCTTGCCTGACCTTGCGGTGATTCTAACGCAGCCGAATCACTGGTGCAAAGCATTTGTGACACGGCTGCGAAAATACAGGCTGTTAGGTCACACTTCTGCCATTCCACGCAAATCGGCCAGAACCTTGGCCCAAAGCTCGGGAGGTTGGGCGCCCGGAACGGCATGACGTTGGCCGACAATAAATGTCGGCACAGATGAAATACCCATTTCGCGGGCATGGGTGTCGCGCTTTTTGATGTCCTCAATGTCAGAGTCTGATGTCAAAAGCTTGCGCACGACAGCGGCGTCCATTTCAATTCCGTCTGCGATATCCGCCAGCACGTCTGTATCGCCAATGTCGCGGGCTTCGACGAAATAGGCTTTGAACAAAGCAGACACGGCGGCGGTTTGACGCCCCTCAACACCTGCCCAGTGGATCAAACGGTGGGCGTTTAACGTGTTTGGCGTGCGTTGCATGCCTTCGAAGTCAATTTTGAGACCTGCTTTTTCGGCGTGTTCCACAACTGGGGCATAGGCTTTGACCGCGCCGGCTTTGCCTCCAAATTTGCCTTCCAGATACT
This sequence comes from Paracoccaceae bacterium, assembly GCA_039984715.1. Classification (GTDB taxonomy): domain Bacteria; phylum Pseudomonadota; class Alphaproteobacteria; order Rhodobacterales; family Rhodobacteraceae; genus JABSSA01. Next base: position 529,559 of record JBDWUA010000016.1, read on the forward strand.
CACGACGCCCCATCCCTTCGGATGGCATGGTCGGGTTCAACTGGAAGGGATGCCATTCAATGACAAACGGGTGGTCTGGTTGTGCTTCTAGGGCGCGATCAAGATGTGCTTTGCCGATATAGCACCATGGGCAGATTGGATCCGACATGATGTCGAGTTTGACAGGGTCCATCAGTTTGGGCCTTTCCAAGTGTCGCGCAGATGACGGCGCAAAAGTTTTCCGTTCGCCCCAGTGGGCAGTGTTTCAATTCGAGTCAGTTTGCGCGGACATTTGTAACGCGCAAGGTTGATGTGCAAATAGGTGTTCAAGGCGCGTTCGTCCACTGGTGATGCGCTTGTATAGAATGCAGCGATGATACTGGCCCCTGATTTGACAGGCAGTTCAACAACAATTGATCCTGTAATACCGTCAAATTCATTCATGACACGTTCGACTTCGATGGGGGACACGCGAATGCCGCCTGCGTTCATCATGTCATCTGCGCGGCCAAGATATGTGATGTTGCCGTGTTCATCGGCTTGTCCCAAATCGCCAGTCAGGAACCATTCACCGTCAAAGCGGCGCGCCGTTTCTTCGGGCTGGTCTAGATATTCTAGGAATAAACCGGGGTCACTTTTGTGAACTGCAATTACGCCTGTCGTGTTTGCACCGGCCGATTTTGTGTCGTTGATCAGTGTTACTTGTCGTCCGGGTTGCGCCCGCCCAAGAGTGCCCGGTAACGCGGGCGCGGCAGGGCTTCCTGATATGAAGGTTGAAATCTCAGACATTCCAAAAGCTTCGAATACGGGCGTATGGGTCGCGTCTTGCCAAGATTGGCGGGTGACGTCGGGCAATTTTTCGCCCGCGCTTAATCCGTGACGCAGATCAGGCAAGTCTGGGATGGGACCCCGCAGTGCTTGCCGATACACACCGGGTGCCGCGGCGAAAATCGTGGCTTTGTGTTTGGCGACAAGGGTTAAAAGGTCGGCGGCGGGCGTGTCAGGCGCAGGGATAAGTGCCGTGGCGCCAAGGGTCCATGGATCCATCAAGCCAGTGCCCAATGTATAGGTCCAGTTGAATGCCCCTGCATGCAGCATGCGATCCTGTTGGCGCAGACCGTACCAGCCATCAAACATCATCTGACGTGCCAGAATGGCGCGATGGGCGTGCACAACAGCGCGCGCAACACCCGACGTGCCAGACGTGTAGATGATATATCCCGGTCGGTCTGGATTCCCCATGTGCCAGTCCGACGGTGCGCACATTCGCATGGATTGCAAGGCATCACTTTGGACAATGCGTGTGTCAGACGGGCAGGCAACCTTTGGCGCTCGCAAAATGGCGGCGGGGTTTAATTCTTTGATGATATTGCTGACTTCGGGTTCGGTCAGTGCGGCGGACGTCGGTGCAGGTACTAATCCTGCGGCCAATGCCCCAAGATAGGCGATCGGAAAGTCAGGCGTGTTTCCCAACCGCAATAGAACCCTGTCACCGGGCAACAGCCCAAGATCACGCAGCCCTGTTGCGGTTCCCAAAACGGCTGTTTTAAGATCCCTAAACGTCAAAGGGGGTTCGCCGGACCCGAGTACATCCAATGCGATTTTGTCAGCAAGGCGATCCGAGTGTGACAGAACATATGCGGCTAGGTTGAAATTTGATGTCATGGTTCTGACTTGTCATGGGGAGGGCTGGCGTTGCAAGGGCGCTGCGCCTATAGGTGAGATATGTTGGAACAAGACCCTAAAAGCTTAATCCGCATCGCACGTGAAAGCGGTCTGGACGATCAAGTGCAGCCCCTTGATTTAGGCGCGCGCGTGCGTGATTTGCGCAAGGCGCGGTCATGGACATTGGAATATGCAGCCAGTCAGGCTGGATTGGCGCGATCCACATTGTCGAAAATCGAAAATGGTCAGATGTCGCCAACGTATGAGGCGTTGAAAAAACTGGCTATTGGGCTCGATATTTCGGTGCCACAGCTGTTTACCCCGCCACAAGAAGGGCAGGTCAATGGGCGCTTAGCCGTGACCAAATCTGGCGAAGGGAATGCGCAGGCAACGGTTACCTATGAACACGAGCTTTTGGCCGAAACGTTGACCAAGAAAAAGATGCTGCCTTATCGGGCACGGATTCGGGCGCGCGACATTGCTGAGTTTAATGGATGGGTGCGCCATGATGGTGAAGAGTTTCTGTATGTGCTGACTGGTGTCGTGTCGCTTTATACTGAATTTTACGAACCAATCGAAATGCGTCGAGGCGACAGCGCCTATTACGACGCGACCATGGGCCATAACGTTGTGTCGACCAGCGCCGAAGACGCGACCATTCTGTGGGTGACGTCGCTGGTCTGAGCTTAGGTTTGGGGTTCGAATTCCTGAAGCATGAAGGCATCCAGTGCGTCGCGGGCTTCTTTCAGCGTCATTTCATGTGTCGCGGCCAGATATTGTTCGAACCGCATCTGATCTTGTTTCAAGAATGGCATAGCTGACCGTTCCAAATTTGGGAAAGCCACGATCAAACGATCAAAGCTTGCTGCCCAATTTCGCGTCAAATCAAACCAATTCATAACAACGTCACCCCGCCTCTATCGCAATATGTCCGGTTGTTCCCAAACCAGACCACTCAAATGCCCACGAGCGGCAAAATAGCTAGGTTCAGCGTTCTTTCAAGAGGGGACGCAAAATCAAGTGGCCGATGATCACGCCGATGATCTGCATCGCAATAAACATCACGATGTGCCCGGGATAAATTCCGGCAAATGTGTCGGACAATCCCCGTGCAATCGTGACAGCTGGGTTGGCAAAACTTGTTGAGGACGTAAACCAATACGCTCCGGTGATATACATCGCGACCAATGCCGGAATTGCGTCTGGTTTCGAACGCAGTCCACCAAAGATCACGAACAGCAGGCCAAAGGTTGCGACAATCTCAGACCACCATTGCGCGACGCCGGTGCGATGCATGGTTTGGGATGCTTGCAATATGGGTTGGTCAAACATCAGATGCGTTGCCCACACGCCCAGAATGCCACCTATAAATTGAACGGGAACATAGGCTGCCGCAGACTTGGGATCGATATCGCCGCGTAAATAAAACGCTAGGGTCACGGCTGGATTGAAGTGAGCCCCTGAAATCGGCCCAAGAACCGTGATGATGACAAACAGCATGGCACCAGTTGCAATAGCATTCGCCAGCAAGGCGATAGCGGTGTTCCCATCGGCGAGAGTTTCGCCCATGATCCCTGATCCGACGACGCCAATCAAAAGGAACGCAGTTCCCAAGGCTTCTGCACCGAGTTTCTGTATCATGTCATTCGCCTTACACGATTGAGATGCACAGGCAATACACTGGCAATGCGTCGGCTCAATCGTTTCTATTTGGAGTTCCCCGAACGTGCCGGGCAGGGTGGTTGATACCAACATTGGTTCCTGAAAGCGCCGTATACCATCGATGTGTCAGCTGTGTGAAAGGCGACAGATCAATCGGTGTTGGGCAGGTTGTTAGACCCATGCCCAACAGGGACCTTTGTATTTATCCAGCCTTGGTCGAAAAGTGGATCACGCGGAATTATTCCTTCCACCACCATATCTCAGGCAAATAATTTGGCCCGTCGCCATACAGCGGAACGGTGTCTGGAAACTTCATTTCTTTGACATGTGCGATGCGCCCTGCGGCGAAGGTCCAGAATGGAACCACATAGCGGCCTGCCATCAAAAGGCGGTCCAATGCTTTGACCGATGCGTTGAAATCTTCGGTATCGCGCGCCGACAGCATCGACATGATCATCGCGTCAATGGCGGGGTCTTCGGCCCCCATCCAATTGCGCGATCCATCCAGAACGGCACTTTCGCTGCCCCAATAAAATCGCTGCTCGGTGCCGGGCGAAAGGGACACGGCACGTCGATAATAGGACATGTCAAAATCAAACTTGGCCGTGCGTTCATTGTATTGTGCGCTATCCAATGGTGAGATGACGACATCAATTCCGACAGTGCTCAGCGCTTCGACATAGATGGTGGCAATTTGCCGGGCTTCGGTGGCTGCTGGTGTTAGCAAAATCTCAAAGCTGAGTACGTCTCCATTGCCGTTTTGCATTTTCCCGTCACTGCCCGGTGTCCAACCTGCTTGTCCCAGCAATTCGGTTGCGCGCGTCGCCGCACCACGATCACGTGCTCGTTTGGATCCTTCTGGCAATTCATAGCCGTCCAATGTGCCGGGCAAGAGGTCAGATGCAAACGGTTCAAGCAGTTGTGCGACGCGTCCTTTGGCTGGGCCGGGTTCAAAGGCGAGAGGTGAGTTCGAAAAATACGAACTGATGCGTGGTTGCTGGCCACCGGTCAGCGCGGCACTGATGTAATTGAAGTTAAACATCTCAATCAAAGCTTGCCGGACGCGCCAATCATCAAAGGGAGGGCGCCGCGTGTTCATGACAAACCCCGTAATCCCGGATGGCTTGCCGTGGGGGACGACCGTTTTGACAACGTCGCCGGAACTGATGCGTGGGAAATCAAATTGCGTGTCCCATTTTGATGCGTTGAATTCTCGTATCGCTGATAGTTCGCCGCCTTTGAATGCTTCGAACAGCACATCTGAATCGCCGTAAAATTCGATGCGGATGTCATCAAAATTGTTATGGCCTTTGCGAACAGGAAGATCGTTGCCCCAATAATCTGGGTTGCGTGTCAGCTTTACAAAGCGTCCCGCGTCATAATCTGAGATCACATAAGGGCCGCTGCTGATCGGAATGTCGTCGATGCGTGCGTTGGCAAAATCTTTGCCTTCCCATTGCGCTTTCTTCAGGACGGGGCGCAAGCCAGCCAACAGCGCCAATTCCCGGTTATCAGAGTTGAACGTAAATCGGACGGTTTTGTCATCAATGGCTTCAAGGGAATCGACTTGCCGCCAAAACCCTTGATATCGTCCGTGCCCTTGTGTGCCGAGTGTTTCGAATGACCAGATCACGTCATCGATTGTGACCGGGCTGCCATCGGAAAATCGTGCCGAGTCGCGCAGTGCGAATTCGACCCATGAGCGGTCCTCTGCCACACGCACTGATTCAGCCAGTAGTCCGTACAGGGTGAACGGTTCATCTTGGCTGCGCGCCATCAACGATTCGTTGCCAAAAAAGCGCAATTGCCAGGGCACATTCCCGCGCTGAATGTAGGGATTCAGACTGTCAAAACTGCCCGGATTTCCAAGGCGAATTTCACCGCCTTTCGGTGCGTTCGCATTGACATAGGGCAGGGCGTTAAAGCCTTCGGCCAATGCGGGTTCCCCATACATCGCAAGGCCATGCCGCGATTCTTCATGCGAATCTGCATACCCGCCGCTGGTTCCAAGAATCAGTAAAAGCGCCGTCATAGACGCACGAGCGAAGTGGAAAAAATCCCTATTCATTTTGGCAACAATCCCTGTTCGACCTTGTTTTGTTAACGATACTGGGTCTGAAGCCGTCGCGCATTACCAAACTTTTACCTTGGACTCTGAGCAAAGCATTGATTATAAAGGTTGTACTGCTCGATAGGTTTCTTGCCTGTATGAAACCTGCCTCAATAACTCAACGCCAGCTTCGTGCTGGCGTTTTTTTTGTGCTGAGGTTTGCAAACGTTTCGACGGTTTGAACGTAACCGTCCTGCGTGACGTTTAAGCGCCGTTCAATTGAGCCGTTGGAAACGTCGTGTGGTATGTGTCTTTGATCAAGTATTATGGACGCCTGTCTCGACGTGGTCCTGTTGCCTACGTCTGTGCGCTTTATTTGTGAACGAGAACACGGCGTTGTGTTGCGTTGCGGCGGTATACTTTGCGCGTGCAGCATGACACTGTGCGGGAAAATGATCGACCCTGATTGGAGACTGAGAATGGCGATTGAAATTTCATTGGCGGGAAAGACAGCAATTATCACGGGATCAAATTCCGGGATCGGTCTTGGTGTGGCGCAAGAACTGGCAAAAGCTGGCGCAAATGTTGTTTTGAACTCGTATACAGACTCTGCTGATGACCACGCTTTGGCCGCAGAAATCGGCGCCCAGTTTGGCGTAGAAGCCCGGTACATCAAAGCGGACATGTCCAAAGGCGACGAAGCCCGCGCCTTGGTCGAAAAAGCGGGCACTTGCGATATTCTGGTCAACAATGCAGGCATTCAGTTTGTGGCACCGATCCAAGATTTTCCGGCTGACAAGTGGGATGCAATCATTGCGATCAACATGACATCTGCGTTTCATACAACCGCTGCTGCCTTGCCGATGATGCGTGCGGCGGGTTGGGGCCGTGTGATTAACATCGCGTCGGCGCATGGGTTGACGGCTTCACCGTATAAATCGGCGTATGTAACGGCGAAACATGGTGTGGTTGGTTTGACCAAAGTCACCGCATTAGAAACAGCCGAAGAACCGATCACAGCAAACACTGTGTGTCCGGGGTATGTTCTGACACCATTGGTCGAAGCGCAGATCCCTGACACGATGAAAGAATACGGCATGGACCGCGAAACCGTGATCCGTGATGTTATGTTGGCGCGCCAACCGTCCAAAGAATTTGCGACAGTGGAACAAATGGGCGGAACAGTTGCGTTCTTGTGCTCTGATGCTGCGGCGCAAATCACCGGTACTTCGATCAGTGTCGATGGCGGCTGGACGGCGCTTTAATCGTGATATCTGACCTGAAGGACGTTCTTTGATGGGTAAACCCAAGCGGATCAATTTGGCTTTGCAGGGTGGTGGCGCACATGGCGCGTTCACTTGGGGTGTGTTGCAGCGCATTTTGGAAGACGAACGGTTAGAAGTTGCCGGGATTTCTGGAACGTCCGCAGGCGCGTTAAATGGGGCCGCAGTCAAATCAGGTTTGTGCGAAGGCGGGCGCGACAAGGCGTTGGAAAATCTGGACTGGCTGTGGCGCGAGATTGGCGCAGTGTCTGATACACGCATGCCAAGCTGGATGTCGCCCTTTGGCGTTGAGGGCATTAGCAAAGCAATGGAGATGAGCCCGGTTTTCCAAATTGGCGAAGCGTGGTCGCGTACAGTGTCACCTTATGCATATGGCCCGTTTTACGAAAACCCGCTTCGGCGGATCGTGAAGCGTTTCAATTTCGATATGATCTGTGCGCATTCTGGCCCCGAGTTTTTTGTGAATGCGACGCGTGTGCGTGACGGAAAGCTGCGCGTCTTTAATGCGTCAGAAGTGTGCGAAGACGTGATCCTTGCATCCGCCTGTTTGCCAACGATGTTTCAGGCAGTTGAGCTATTTGATGAAAAGACAGGTCGGATCGAAGCGTTCTGGGATGGAGGGTACACAGGTAACCCGGCTTTGTTCCCTTTATTCGCTGATGCGCTGCCAGAAGACATCGTAGTCATTAATATCAATCCGCTGGAACGGGACGAAGTGCCCATCAGCCCGCAGCAGATTCAGAACAGGCTGAACGAAATCAGCTTTAATGCATCATTGATGAAAGAGCTGCGTGCCATCAATTTTGTGCAGCGTTTGTTGCGCGAGGGGGTAATGGAACAAGGGCGGATGTCAGAGGTTTTTGTTCACATGATCTCGGATGATGATCTGATGACCAAGCTAAACGTTGCGACCAAGATCATTGCCAACCCAATTGTATTGGGTGAATTGCGCGCAGCCGGATATGAAGCGGCGCATCGTTTTATGGATCAAAGCTATGCAGATTTGGGTGAACGTTCCAGCGTCAGTCTAGAAGACATGTTCTAAGGCGCGCCTTATTCCGCAGCCTCTTTCGACATTTCTTCAAGCGCAACTTTCGCGTCTTTTCCGTTGGGATAAACAAGCCCAGCGGAAATCACGAGTTTTGCAGCGTCTTCCACGGTCATATCCAACTGAATCACGTCTTCCGCTGGGAAAAACAGCAAGAACCCTGATGTCGGGTTCGGAGTCGTTGGGACAAAAACACTGAGAAGATCGCCATTCTGTCCGGCACGTTCAGCGACTTCACCGCGTGCTTGTGTTGAAATGAACCCAATCGCCCAGATGTCTTTGCGAGGATATTCGATCAAGCACGCGTTTTCGAAACTGCGCTCTGTCTGGGCAAAGACAGTTTCCGAGATTTGTTTGATCCCGTTATAAATCGAACGCACGACCGGAGTGCGTTCAACGATACCTTCGGCCCACCGAATAAATGACCGACCAATGTATCCTTTGGCCAACCAACCCACAAAGATTGTGAAGAACAAAAAGATGATAAGGCCAATGCCACGCACATTGATCTGCACAGCTGGATCAAGACCCAAATAGGTTTGGATCAATTTGTCAGGTTGATATTGGTGCGGGACAAGAGGCAGAACAAAGCCATCCACCCAACCCACGACCGACCAAATCAGCCAAATCGTCAACCCAACAGGCGCAATCACGACCAGCCCAGTCAGGAAAGACGCGCGAAAAGTCGCGAGCAGGCCGGGGCGGCGGCGTTTGGGCTCAGGATCGAACGGTGTATTCATTGGCGCTTCAAATAAAAACTACTTAACGGTACTTATGGTATGGATTGCCGTCCTACAACACGGCAGTTGCAAAGATTGCTTACGATTGAACCTCATTGCTTAAATGCGCAGCAATCTTGGCTGCAAGGCGGGCATTGTTACGAACAAGCGCAATGTTGGCCGTCAATGATCGTCCTTCAGTCAGTTCAAACAATCGTTGTAACAAGAAAGGTGTGACGGCTTTTCCGTGAATTCCTTGTTCATCGGCCTCAGATTGGGCCTGTTTTATTACGGGCGCAAGAACATCCCGTGGAATTTCATGTTCTTCCGGAATTGGATTTGCGATCAATTGGCCACCCGGCAATCCCAATGCCTGCCGCATTTGGTGCGCGGCTGCGATGTCGGCCGCTGTATCCAACCTGAGCGGCGCGACAAGATCACTTTCACGCGACCAAAACGCGGGCAGGGTGTCCTGACCTACTGTGATAACGGGAACGCCATTTGTTTCTAGGACTTCGAGCGTTTTGGGTAGGTCCAGAATGGCTTTTGCACCCGCGGCGACAACCGTCACCGGTGTCTGAGCAAGCTCCATTAAGTCAGCCGAGATATCGAACGTGTCTTCTGCACCTTTGTGGACACCGCCGACTCCTCCGGTCGCGAAGACCGAAATGCCTGCCAAATGCGCCGCGATCATTGTCGCCGCGACTGTGGTTGCGCCAGTTCCGCCCGTGGCCATACACACTGCCATATCCGCGCGGCTGAGTTTGGCGACGTTTTTGGCCTGGGCCAGTGTTTCAAGCTCGGCCTCGTCTAGTCCGACATGAAGGGTACCATCCAAAACGGCAATCGTCGCAGGGGTTGCGCCTTCAGCCCGCACGTCCGCTTCTACTTTGCGGGCAACCTGAAGGTTCTGTGGCCACGGCATGCCATGTGTGATGATCGTGCTTTCTAGCGCGACAACGGGTTTGGATTGGGCCAGCGCGTCGAAAACAGCGGCGGAATGGATCAACTTCATTCGGGGGTTTCTCCGGAAACATATGTTGCTGCCGCCTGTAGGGCATTTTGAAAGGCTTGGGTACGGTCAACACCCTTGCGTTCGGCTGCGATATGCGCGGCCATGAAGGTGTCGCCTGCGCCTGTGACGCGTGTGACAAGAACCTGAGGGGGCGTTTCGGTCAGTGTCGCGTCCGCCGTTGCTTCGCTTGCCGCGTCTCCGCCGTTTGTAACCAATGCACGGGCTGCTCCGCGCGCGACCAAAGCTTCGGCGGCGCTGCTTGAATGCGTGAATGTCGTCTGGCACAGCAATCCGGCCTCTTCGAGATTTACGTAGAGAGTTCCGTGACTGTGGGTCAGGAACGGCATCAACCGTTCCGCTTTGCCGGGGGACGCTGGCGCGACGCGTAAATCGGCCTGTGCCAACAAAGGTGAACTGGCGATTTCAGCAAGCAAGTCTAACGTCAGATTTCCATCAAGCGCGACCGGGCCGCGAAAGGGCTGTGGCAATGTTCCATCCATCAGGGGTTTCAGTATCTTTGCCCCCGCGGCTTCCAACGAATGTGCATCGGCTATGGCTGCGATCACACCGTTTGCCCCTTCGATGGCCATATAGCGGTCGGTGGGAAGATCATCCGAGCGGTAAACCGTACTGGTATCCATGCCGCGCGCCTGACATGCGGCGATCAGCTCGTCACCCTCGGCGTCTTGTCCTATGGCGGTCAACAACGCCGGGCGCATACCAAACTGTGCCAAAGTCACCGCAATGTTCAGCGCGACCCCTCCGGGCAATTGGGTAATTCGGCCCGGTACATCTGATCCCGCGCGCATGACCGAAGACGAGCGACCAATCACATCCCAAAGGACCGAGCCAATACAAAGAATATCAGGTTTCATATTGGTCTAGTGGCCTTGGATGCCCCAGATGGCAAGGGGTTAGTCGGACGCGTTGTCGGGTTCTAAATCAGGCACATGAAAGGACAGACCAGCCCAAAGCGTGTCATATATGGCGTTGCCCTGACTGCCTGCCCGGATCACAACCGCGTCTAGTAGGTAGGTATGCCCTGACTTCACAGGAACACGGGCAATGCCTGCATTGTCTGTCTGAACCGTTGAAACCAACACAGTTTCGTCTGGGGCACGTTCAAAGATTTCAACTTGGGTATTTAAACGAGGACGCCCTTGATACAGCAACTGGATCTGCATGTCGTTGTTAAACCCATCGGCAAAGGGGTTCGTCAAAGCCACAATTTCAGTTTGCAGCCCAAATGCGCGATCTGCCCCGGCACCGTCGCCAATCGCAATCAGGCTTTTGGTGTGGCGTGTATAGCTTTCTGTGAAACCCTCCGGCGGGTGGCCTTTAGCCTCGTGATCTGTGCGCGTGATGCCAAGATCCTTGTGATCCACGAACTTTTGAAACTTTTCCCACGTCTTATACGAAATACGCGATGGGGTTGTTTCGTGTATCATAATGGCAAGCCCATCTTGCTCGGCGTTGGTCACAAGGGCAGGGCGATCCCCCATGCGTCCGGTGACCTGAAGCTGTATAGGGCCAAAGGCAATATCGGCGCGGGACACATTGCTATGAATCCATGCAAGCTTTGATCCGGAAAAGTTCTCACCATTCAGAATATTGGCACGCAATTCATCGCCCTTTTCAATTTGCCAGCGTTCGGGTTCCACCCAAAGCTCGTGAGAGCTGGACAAGGTCGGCATTAGGCCGCAAAAAAGAGCGAGGCAAATAGGCAGGGATTTTCGGAAAATGAGCATGATCACACAACTTGCTTGGGTTATGACGAAGCTGCGCTTTTTATTGCTGCTGTCAACCCTATCGCCGGTTATCGTGAATGCACATGAAGTGTCACCAACCATCGCGAACCTAAGCGCCGAACGTGGTGTCTTGCGCTTTGAAGTTTCAGCAAATCTGGAAGCGTTGCTGGCAGACATTGATTTAGATGCAGTGATAGACACAGACGAAGCCGAGAACGCGGATGACTATGACACGTTGCGTGCTTTGGACCCGGATGCGTTGGCCATGCGATCCTCAGAGCTTTTGCCACTGTGGAATGAACACCCTTTGATTATGGCCGGGGAACAATCGATCGAACTGTCGGTTGTCGAAGCTCAAACTGAACAAGAGCCGAACACGGAATTGCCGCGCTTAACCCGGATTGTGTTGCGTGGGACGTTACCACCTGGCGCACAAAGCGTTGTTGTGGCTTGGCCTCAGGGTGACGGCGCGTTGATTTTGCGCCAACAGGGTGTCGAAGATCCTTATACCGGTTATCTGGCTCTTGGCGCACAAACCCCAGAAATCGATCTAAAGGGGGGCGGGGCGTTGTCAGGGTGGCAAACCTTTGTGTCCTATATTCCTGTTGGGTTTGATCACATCCTGCCCAAGGGGTTGGATCACATTCTGTTTGTGTTGGGCCTGTTCTTTTTGTCGACGCGCCTTGGTCCACTGCTATGGCAGATCAGTGCGTTTACGTTGGCACATACTGTTACGTTGGCTTTGGGTGCTGTGGGATGGGTCACCGTTCCGGGCAGCATTGTCGAACCCTTAATTGCGGCATCCATAGTCTATGTCGCTATTGAGAACATTTTTGCCAAGGGGCTAAACCCGTGGCGCCCCGTTATCGTCTTTTGCTTTGGCCTGTTGCACGGCCTTGGGTTCGCCAGCGTGCTGGGCGAATTCGGATTGCCAGAGGGTGCATTTATCCCGGCATTGATCGGCTTTAACATTGGTGTTGAGTTTGGACAGTTGACCGTTATCGCATTGGCATTTGTTGCCGTCGGCTGGTTTGCCCGCAAAGACTGGTACCGCAAAGCTATTGCAATACCTGCATCCTTGGCGATTGCGGCGGTTGGGGCCTATTGGGTGGTCGAACGGGTGTTCTTGTAAGAACTGGCTTTATTGCATTGCTGCGATAAAGCCGCCCAGTGTTCCGACAGGGTCCGTTGTCGACCAGATTTCCTCGCCGATGCCAAAGAAATCGGAAACGGGGCTTAATGTGCGGATTGTGTTCAGATCAAGCGCACCTTCGGCGACAACGGGCACTTCGATCATTTCTGACCACCACGTGAACAATTCTGTTTCCGCAAGCTGACCATCGCCTGTGTTGCCTGTGACCGGTCCAAAGGACACGTAATCAACCCCGGCCTCACCAGCCGAAATTCCATCATGGCGCGACGCTGCGCAATGGCTGCCAACGATTGCATCCGCACCCAAAGCTTTGCGCGCATCGCGTACCGAACGTGCAGCATCCGACAAGTGCACCCCGTCAAGACCCAACCGTATTGCAAGTTCCGTATGGTCATTCACAACAATTGCGACGTCACGTGCGTGAGCGACTTCGCGACACGCGTCTGCGGCCCGCGCGATCCTGTCTTCGTCATGTGATGCCAGCGCAAGACGGATGCAGGCGACGTCGTGGGCATCCAGCACTTTGGCCAGCTCGCTTGGAAAGGTCGACAATTCAATTACAGGCGGTGTGATGAGGTAAATCTGGGGCTGCTCTGCGTCGGACATAGTTTTTGACTTTCATTCTTTCGCAAAGCACTAACCCAACGATCAGCAAAAGAAAACTTTTTGCCCGCGAATTTCGTCAATATTCAAAAGCGGTCTGACTGTCGCTTGCAAGATTTGACCTGCTTGCATACTTCGGGGCGCATGACAGATTATCCGACAATTGTGCTTGTGCGACCTCAAATGGGCGAAAACATTGGTGCGGCGGCCCGTGCGATGTTGAATTTTGGCTTGGACCGGATGCGCATCGTAGCACCACGCGATGGTTGGCCGAACCCGGCTGCGGTTGCCATGGCATCAGGCGCTGGGCGTTTGCTGGATGCCGCGACTGTGCATGACGATATCGCATCAGCCGTAGACGACAGCACATTTGTATTTGCAACCACAGCGCGCCAACGCGAGCTGACCAAACCCGTCTATTCACCCGAAGCGGCGATGAAACTCGCGGCAGAGAAAATCGCACAAGGCCAGCATGTGTCTGTTCTGTTTGGCCCCGAACGCGCTGGGCTGGAAAACAAAGATATCGCGCAGGCCAATGCCACGATCACGGTCCCGGTCAATCCGGAATTCCCATCCCTGAACCTTGCGCAATGTGTGTTATTGCTGGGGTATGAATGGCGCCGTGCCGCAGGTGAAATCACCGACATGGCCACTGAGATGGGCGGCACCGATTGGGCCAATGCAGATGAGATCGAAGCACTGGCCAGCCATTTTGAAAGCCGCCTTGAAGTCGCAGGTTTCTTTTTCCCAGAAAACAAAGAAGCCAGCATGAAGGTGAATTTGCGCAATCTTTGGTCTCGGATGCCGTTGACGCAAATGGATGTGCGCATGTTTCATGGCATCCTGCGTCAGATGGTCCGCTGGAAAGAAAGAGGCTGAATACTGGACCTTACCCCATCAGCGCCTTAGGTATCACCTGACAGTGAACGGGGCCGAAGTATGAGCGGTAAGCGTAGTATTTTCGAAGAAGTAGACAGCAGCGAACCAAAAGTCGCGGCTCAACCTGGGTTGATAGACCGTGGGCGCACTGGCGCGCGTGGTGCAATTCGCGTCTGGCTGATGATTTTATTCGCTTTGGTCTTTGCTATGATTGCGGTCGGGGGACTGACCCGATTAACCGACAGCGGTTTGTCGATTACGGAATGGCGTCCGTTTTCAGGGGCTTTGCCGCCATTGTCCGCCGCTGATTGGGACAGTGAATTCGCCAAATACCAAGCCATTGATGAATTTCGCATTCAGAACCAATGGATGACCTTGTCCGACTTCAAGACCATTTACTGGTGGGAATGGGGGCATCGCCAGCTGGGCCGTGTTGTTGGCCTTGTCTGGGCTGTCGGCTTCTTTTGGTTTCTCGCGCGGCGCCAAATCCCAACCGGTTGGACGCGTCGATTGCTGGGGCTTGGCGTTTTGGGCGGTCTGCAAGGGGCCATTGGCTGGTGGATGGTGTTCAGTGGCGTCACGCAAGGCCAAGGCATGGTTGATGTCGCCAGTTATAGGTTGGCCACGCATCTTGGATTGGCCTTCGTGATTTTGGGCTTTATCGCTTGGTACATCTTCCTTTTGGGGCGTGATGAACGCGACCTGTTGCAGGCTCGCCGGGGCAAAGAAGCGTCTTTGTTTGGAATGAGCACTGGGTTGATGCATTTTGCGTTCTTGCAAATACTCTTGGGCGCGATGGTTGCTGGGATTGATGCCGGACGCAGCTATACGGACTGGCCTTTGATGGGGGGCAATGTGTTTCCAGCATCAGCCTTTAACATCGAACCGTTTTGGCGCAATTTCTTTGAAAGTCCGGGATTGGTGCAGTTCATTCACCGTGTGACTGGCTATGCCTTGATGGTGTTTGCCGTCGGCGTGTGGTTCGCATCGCGCAAATCGGCACATACCAAGACACGTTTCGCATTCAATGCCGTCATGGCGGCAATGGTGGTTCAGATTGTGTTAGGGATTGCGACCGTACTTTACGCAGCACCGTTGCAGATTGCGATTTTCCATCAGATTTTGGCCGTCGTGCTGTGGGTGATCATTCTGCGCGCCCGCTATCTGTCTGCTTATCCCGTTGCCACGTCTATCAGAGGAACCTAATCCATGTCCGAATTCGACGCCTTGATGGCCTTTGATCGTGAAACCCGCGCTTTGGGCCAAATTTCTGGCCGGTTGGGCTGGGATCAGGAAACGATGATGCCCCATGGCGCGATGGAACAACGCGCCGAAGAAATGGCCGCCATGGAAGCTGTGCTTCATGCGCGCCGGACTGACCCGCGAGTTGGTGCGTGGTTGGCAGCGATTGGGACGGATGTTCTGGATGATGTGTCGCGCGCAAAGCTGCGCGAAATTCGGCGCAGCTATGACCGGGCCAACAAAGTCCCCGCGGATCTGGCCAAGACATTGGCGCGGGTGACATCGACCGCTCAGGGCAAATGGGCAGCAGCACGCGCTGACGATGATTTCGCCGCCTTTCGCCCCGTGCTGGAAGAGGTTGTCGCGTTGAAACGCGAAGAAGGTGCAGCCTTGGCACAGGGCGGCGATCTATATGATGCGATGCTCAATGATTATGAGCATGGAATGACGGGCGCCGCGCTGGAAGACATGTTTGCCGAGCTGCGCCCCGCACTTGTTGAATTGCGCGGTGCAATTTTGGATCGGCCTGCACCCAGTGATTTGACCGGAACCTTTGACGAAGATGCGCAACTGACCCTAAGCACAAAGCTGGCCTTGGCCTTTGGTTATAATTTGGACAATGGCCGCATCGACAAGGCGGTTCACCCGTTTTCAAGCGGATCAGGTTTGGATGTGCGCATTACGACGCGAACCAATCCAGATGATCCATTCAATTGCTTTTACTCGACAATCCACGAAGTCGGCCACGCGGCTTATGAACAAGCGATCGACCCTGACTATCTGCTGACGCCATTGGGATGTGGTGTATCAATGGGTGTTCATGAAAGCCAGAGCCGGATTTACGAGAACCAGATTGGCCGTTCGCGGGCCTTTACGGGGTGGCTTTTTGGCGAAATGAAAAGCGCGTTTGGCGATTTGGGTGTTGCTGATGGGGATGCGTTTTATGCGACCGTCAACAAGGTACAGAAAGGGTATATTCGGACCGAGGCGGACGAGGTGCAGTATAACCTGCACGTCATGTTACGCTTTGATTTGGAACGTGCATTGATGTCCGGCGATCTGTCCGTTGCTGATTTGGAATCCGCTTGGAATGATCGGTTTAAGGCTGATTTTGGATATGCGGTCGACAAGCCATCGAACGGCGTTTTGCAAGACGTGCATTGGTCAGTGGGATTGTTTGGGTATTTCCCGACCTATTCATTGGGCAACGTTTATGCCGGATGTTTGAACGATACCCTGCGTGAGGCTGTGCCTGATTTGGACAGCCAGCTGGCCAAGGGGGATACGTCCCAAGCGACACAGTGGCTGCGCGAAAATCTTCAACGTCACGGCGGGTTGTATGAACCGGTTGATGTCATTGCGCGTGCAAGCGGGCGAAAAATCTCTCCGGAACCGCTTATTGCTTATCTAAAGGCAAAATTCGGTGAAATTTACGACCTGTGATCTATGTGCGATTTCGCGCACTTAGAAAGATCAGAGAATCGTTACAACAAGGCCATACGCTCTGATCGTTCCGGATCAGGGAAGGGGCGGAACAGCCCGAAATCTGATGCCGCAATCAGATTGTGTACGGCGTTGTACATGTCTTGAACGTCGTCATCCTGTTGTCCGGACAGGCGAAATGCCAGATCGAGCTGAGACAGGTTTTCAACCTCAACCTGCAATTCGAAATCCCGGAACGAGTCCGATGCAAGGTTGAGTTTGCGTCGATAGAGTTGCCAGCTGAGAATGGTCCCGTTGCTTTGTAAATGGCTCATCCAGATTTCCAATGCGTTGGCAAACACCAAGGCTTTGGCCTCTTGCTTCAGATCAATCTGGCAGACATACAAATTCATTGCGTTCTCCGTTGCGAACAAAAACAGAGTGACGCCTGATAGTTGATTCAATGTTAAAGCGGTGCGTAAAAGGCAAACACAGGACGGGCCCAGTAAATTTGCCAAATACCCGCAAAATTCAAATGGCGCGCGATTCAAAGAACCGCACGCCATTTAAGGAAATACAGAGGCTTTCGATCAAGCTTCGTCGTTTGAAGGCCCATCTTCGTCGCCTGCTTCGGCCACATCTTCGTCTTCGCCTTGATCGGCAATACGCGCGACGCTGACGACGATTTCGCCTTTGCCTGTATCAAAGACTTTGACACCACCTGCGCTTCGTGACCGGAAACTGATCCCTTCGACAGGAACCCGGATAGATTGCCCTTTGGATGTGGCAAGCATGATTTGGTCGTCCAGCTCAACCGGGAAAGAGGCAACAAGTTCGCCGCCGCGCATGGCTTTGTCCATTGCAGCCACGCCCATACCACCGCGTCCACGCACTGGATAATCTTGGCTTGAGGACAGTTTGCCGGTGCCACTTGCTGAAATTGTCAGGATCAGATTTTCTGATGCGGACATTTCTGCATAGCGTTCTTGGCTGATGGTTGCATTTTCATCGGCGTCTTCACCGTCTCCTGCTCCCTCGGCGTCATCGGCAAGACCGGCCATGGCCCGGCGCATCTTGAGATATGCGGCACGTTCGTCTGATGTCGCCTCAAAGTGACGAATGACAGACATGGATACCACACGGTCTGACCCTTGCAGTCTGATCCCGCGAACACCTGTTGAATCGCGCCCTTTAAAGACCCGCACATCCGTTGTCGGGAACCGGATCGCACGGCCAGAATTGGTGGTCAGCATCACATCGTCATCTTCCGAACAGATGCGTGCATTCACCATTTCGACGCCTTCAGGCAGCTTCATCGCGATTTTGCCGTTCGATTTCACATTTGTGAAGTCTGACAAGGCATTGCGGCGCACATCGCCGGCAGTTGTCGCAAAGAAAATCTGTAGATCGGCCCATTCTTTTTCGTCCCGATCCACTGGCATGATCGCTGCAATCGACACACCCGTCGGTATGGGCAGAATGTTCACAATGGCCTTGCCTTTGGCCGTCCGTCCGCCTTGCGGCAAACGCCAAGTCTTGAGCTTGTAGACCATGCCATCTGTGGTGAAAAACAAAAGCTGGGTATGCGTGTTCGCCACAAAGAGGGTTGTAACAACGTCCTCTTCTTTGGTCTGCATGCCGCTTAGGCCTTTGCCACCGCGTTTCTGGGCCCGGAAATCTGCCAAAGCCGTACGTTTGATATAGCCGCCTGATGTGACCGTGACGACCATGTCTTCACGTTCGATCAGGTCTTCGTCTTCCATGTCGCCAGACCAGTCGACGATTTCAGTGCGACGTGGCACTGCAAACAGTGCTTTCACCTCGTTCAATTCGTTCGAGATGATGCCCATGATCCGTTCGCGTGATCCAAGAATCTCCAGGTATTCCTTGATCTTACCTGCCAACTCTTCAAGTTCATCCGTGACTTCTTTTACGCCGATTTGGGTCAAGCGTTGCAGACGTAGTTCAAGGATGGCCCGGGCTTGAGTTTCGGACAGGTTATAAGTCCCGTCGTCATTCATTTTGTGGGTCGGATCATCAATCAACTGGATGTAGGGGGCGATGTCCTGAGCAGGCCAGCGGCGGTTCATCAATTTAGCACGGGCTTCGGCGGCATCTGCAGAGGCGCGGATCGTCGCGACGACCTCATCCACATTCGAAACAGCCACGGCCAATCCGCACAGGATATGCGAGCGTTCGCGTGCTTTGCGCAATTCAAACGCGGTGCGGCGTGCAACGACTTCTTCGCGGAAATCAAGGAAAGCCGTCAAGAACCCGCGCAGGGTCAGTTGTTCAGGTCGACCACCATTCAGGGCAAGCATGTTGCACCCAAAGGACGTCTGCATCGGCGTAAACCGAAAGAGCTGGTTCAGAACGACTTCGGCAGTCGCATCGCGCTTGAGTTCAACGACAACCCGAACGCCGTTGCGGTCGGATTCGTCCTGAACATGCGAAATGCCTTCGATCTTTTTGTCACGCGCCGTTTCCGCGATCCGTTCGATCATGGTGGCTTTGTTCACCTGATAGGGGATTTCGTCGATGACAATCGCCCAACGGTCCTTGCGAATTTCTTCGACGCGCGTTTTCGACCGGATAACGACGCTGCCGCGCCCTTCTGTATAGGCTTTGCGCGCACCTCCACGGCCAAGCATAATGCCGCCCGTTGGAAAGTCAGGTCCGGGAATGTAATCAATCAACTGTTCCGCGCTAAGATCGGGATCGTCGATCAGGGCAAGCGTTGCATCAATGACTTCGCCAAGGTTGTGTGGCGGAATATTCGTGGCCATACCGACCGCGATACCACCAGCGCCATTGACCAGCATATTGGGGAAGCGTGCCGGCAAAACAGTAGGTTCGCGGTCTTTGCCATCATAGTTGTCTTGGAAATCGACCGTGTCTTTGTCGATATCGGCAAGGATATATGCGGCGGGCTTGTCCTGGCGCACTTCGGTGTAACGCATGGCCGCCGGGTTATCGCCGTCCATCGACCCAAAGTTACCCTGACCATCCAGCAAAGGAAGCGACATCGAGAAATCTTGCGCCATCCGAACCAGCGCGTCGTAAATCGCGCTGTCACCGTGGGGGTGGTACTTACCCATCACGTCGCCAACAGGCCGCGCAGACTTGCGATACGACTTATCGTGCGTGTTCCCGCTTTCCCACATCGCGTATAAAATACGCCGATGCACAGGTTTTAAACCGTCGCGCAAATCCGGGATGGCCCGGCTAACGATAACGGACATGGCATAGTCCAGATAGGATGTGCGCATCTCTGCTTCGATTGAAACAGAAGGTCCGTCATAGACTGCGCGCGCAGGTTCTTCTGGAAGTTCAGGGGGTTGCGTGTCGTCGCTCACGTGATTGTGCTCGTCATTGTCAGAGTTCTATATCTTGGGGTGGGTTATACACCGGACCGTATATAAGGTGCAATGATGCTGCGCATTTGATTGTCAGCACTCGCCTTGTATCGGTGCTAACAGTTTGTTTTTATTGAAAAGTAAATGTTTCACGCCCAATCTGATTGCAGAGTGTAAAAATGCAAGGGTTTGTTAGTGATGAATGAGACAGAAATGATGCTGAGAGGGTATGGGCTGACGACAGCCGAAATGTATTACCACATGCCCGACTACACCCACGTTCTGAACAGCTTTATTTGGCAGGACTACGATCTGGCCCCGGATCATCCGAAACTGTTTCAGTTCATCGATTTTTGGCAAGGCGAAATTGAAGGCCCCCTTCATTCGGTGCGCTTCACCCATCGCAAGATGGTATCTGCTGGTGAATGGCGAAATGTCGTCGGTGAGCTGCGCCTGAATTAGCAATCTGTCGCGTGCATCTTTTCAAGGATACTCGCATCTGAAAGTTCATTGTGGGTCGGGTGGGCCCGGATGTTCGGGTGCTAAGTGGTCAAAATTGAATAGCTTAATTAAGATTCCTCACAATAATTTTTACCGTTGCAGGCTGGGTCCTGCATGGTGTTATTCTCCTAAAACGAGTATGAAGCCTGAAGAATAAAAAGACCTTGCGCGATTTTCTAAAGAGGTAACGGAACGGCGTTGCCCGTTCGCCAAGCTAGAATAACAAAGGGTAAAGTCATGCAGCGGTTGTTGGTAAATCAGGCAGATATTACTCAGGTCGCGATCGAAGACACACGATCCATTGGTTTGGAAGCGGGGCAAGCACGTTTGACATTGCGGCGGTTTGCTTTGACGGCGAACAACGTGACTTATGCGGCTTGCGGTTTTGCCATCGGATATTGGAAATTCTTCCCGTCGGGAATTGACGGTCAAGGCGTGTTGCCAGTTTGGGGATTTGCCGAAGTCGTTGAAAGCCAAAGCGACGCATTGAAGGTCGGGGCCCGCCTTTATGGATTCCTTCCGTTGGCAGAAGAATTGGTGATCGAACCAGAACTGCAGGGCGCATCTGTTATTCTTGATGCATCAAAACACCGTGCCGACCTGCCGGTGGTTTATAATCGATATACCTTGGTCAAACCGCGTTCATCTGCCGAGGAGGATTTGCAAGCATTGCTGCAACCCCTTTTGGCCACGTCCTATTTGCTTAGCGATTGGCTTTTGGACAATGCATTTTTCAGCGCCCAACAAGTCATTGTTGGCAGTGCGTCTTCCAAAACGGGCCTAGGTTTGTGCAAGTTTCTCGCAGAACAATCGCCCCGTTCTGTCAAAGTTGTTGGCCTTACGTCACGGCGCAATATGCCGTTTGTTCAATCACTTGGCGCGTGTGATGCGGTCGTCGGGTATGATGATATTGAAAGCATAGACGCAATTCCGTCCGTCTATGTTGATATGGCAGGAAGTGTCGCAGTCAAAGCGCGGCTGCACACGCATTTGGCCAAGGTTCTCACGCATTCTTGCGCGGTGGGTATGAGCCATTGGGACGAATTCAAACCCGGTCAAAAATTTGCAGGCCCCACGCCAGAGTTCTTCTTTGCGCCGGCTCAGATTGAAAAACGAAGAACGGATTGGGGCCCGGGCGTTATTGACGCGCGTATTGGCGAGGCATGGCGGCGGATTGCATCAGACGCTAGCATCTGGTTGGATGTCAAACCGCACGCTGGGATGCGCGCGGTTCCAGATATTTACACGGGGCTTGCGGATGGGACCGCGTCGCCACGTGATGGATTTGTCGTGTCTCTTTAGGCCGAACAGCAAGCACCACCCAAAACGCAGAACTTGGCGCAATGAGGGTGATTCAACGACACGTCCACTTCTGCTTCGGCAAGGGTTTCGCCAAGCTCGAATTGTGGATCATATGGCAATAACGTACAGGCCAAAACGGTTGGTTTGGCCGCCCCTTTGCGTTTAACCACCATCCGAGAATGGCTGCACATCACAGCGTCGGGTGATTTGTCCAAAATGCTCCAGCAGGCCGCCGTGATCTCGGGCACATCGATTTGTTCGTCCATTTCAGGAAAGATGACCGTTTCGCCGGGGTTTTGCGCGTCGATTTCAAAGCCATGTTTGGCAAACACTGCGGCATACCCATCGCGCGCTTTGGCATCGTTTTCTTCCATAATGGCGCGACCAGCGACAGCCATTTTGATGTTATTGTCGCGCAACCACTCCATACCCTTGATGGTTTTGGCATAGGCGCCCGTTCCACGTTCGGAATCGTGTTGAAGCATGTCGTGGTGATCCAGCGAAATGCGAAAGGTCATTTTCCCAGGGAACTCAGTATTCAACGCAACAATGCCACTTTGCACGCGCGGACGCATCATAGGTGACATTGCATTGGTGAGGATCAACACATCGTATCCACGTGCCAAGGCTGCACGGGCCATGTTGTTCATATCCGGATTCATGAAAGGTTCGCCGCCCGTGAAGGCGATTTCGGATACACCCCACTTACGCTCTTCGAGTTGATCAAGGTAATCTTCAACGTCTGCCGTCGTCAGATAAACAAGTGCGTCGTTTTTCGGCGAACTTGCGATATAGCAGTTTACACATTCGATGTTGCACAACGTACCGGTATTGAACCACAGTGTCTGTGGATCAGACAAAGCAACAGTTGCGCGCGCATCCCCTTTGGCGGTCAAATGGGGGTCTTCGAATTTGCCAATATTGGCGAGATCTTTCATGTCGAGCCTGTAAGTCGTTTTGTCTGACAAACAGGTACGGGCTGGTGTATGTCAAGAAAAGGTTTTCAGAGACGCTCTGACGCAGTTGTGAACGCCTTCAAAGATGGTACAGTTAGCGCAAACATTTTTTGCAAAAGGACACGACGATGGTATCGCGCGTAATCCCGGTCGACACGTTTGATTTGGTTATTTTTGGTGGGACTGGAGACTTGGCCCGCCGTAAAATCCTTCCTGGATTATTTCGGCGATTCTGTGCCGGTCAAATGCCCGAAGAGTCACGCATTGTTGGCGCGGCGCGGGCCGACATGGACGCCGCCGGTTATCGGCAAGTCATTTCAGACGCCATCGCGGAATTTGATGCAGATGCCGCTAAAGATACAGCAGCGTTGGATAAATTCCTAAGTCGGCTTGAATATGTGTCTGTTGATGCGAAGGGTGAAAAGGGGTGGACGGAACTGGCGGGCCATTTGCGCGAAGGCATCGTCCGGGCCTTTTACTTTTCCGTTGCTCCAAGCCTGTTTTCCGATCTGGCAGGACGCCTGAACGCGCATGGCATGACAGATCAAGAAAGCCGGATTGTCGTCGAAAAACCTTTTGGCCGCGATCTGGAAAGCGCGCGGTCCTTGAACCGAGATTTGGCCGCGTTTTTCGAAGAAGAGCAAATTTATCGTATTGATCATTATTTAGGCAAAGAGACGGTTCAAAACCTGATGGCCGTCCGTTTTGGCAATATGTTGTTCGAACCTCTTTGGAACAGCCAATACGTCGATCACATTCAAATCACCGTAGCAGAATCTGTTGGCGTTGGTGGGCGAGGTGAATATTACGACCGGTCCGGCGCGATGCGTGACATGGTTCAAAACCACCTGATGCAATTGCTGTGCCTGATTGCAATGGAACCCCCCAGCCGATTTGAACCAGACGCTGTTCGTGATGAAAAACTGAAAGTCATTCGTGCGCTGGATCCGGTTGAACCGCATCACATTGTTCGCGGTCAATATGACGCCGACGGCGAAAACCCAAGTTATCGCGAAGGTGTTGGCGATCCTAAGTCGCGCACTGAAAGCTATGTGGCGATGAAAATTGGCGTCAGCAATTGGCGATGGGCTGGTACACCGTTCTATTTACGCACAGGCAAACGTCTTGCTGCACGAACAAGCGAAATCGCGGTGGTTTTCAAAGAATTGAACCATTCGATTTTTGGCGAAGACAGAGACCACCGCAACACGTTGTCGATCCGCTTGCAGCCCAATGAAGGCATAACGCTGAATGTCACGATCAAAGAACCGGGGCCGGGCGGTATGCGTTTGGTTGATGTGCCGTTGGACATGACATTTGCAGAGGCTTTGGGTGAAGAGGCGGGTGATCCGCCGGACGCATATGAGCGGCTCATCATGGACGTTATTCGTGGCAACCAGACGTTGTTCATGCGTGGTGACGAAGTCGAAGCAGCTTGGGCATGGACCGATCCGCTCATCAAAGGGTGGGAAACACGCGGAGATGTGCCCAAACCATATGACGCACTTAGCGACGGCCCCGGAGATGCAGTACAGATGCTTGCACGCGATAGGCGCGTCTGGCGAAAGGTCAAATCATGAAAATCATAGAATACCCAGATCGTGATCTGCTTTCGATAGGGTTGGCAGACATGTTGGCCAGCGAATTGGAAAACTGTTTGCTACGCCACGAACAGGCCAGCTTTGCGGTGCCGGGTGGCACCAGTCCAGCGCCGATTTTTGATGTGCTATGCGCCGTTGATATCGACTGGTCGCGGGTACACATTATGCTGACGGACGAACGTTGGGTCCCGGAAAGTTCCGAACGTTCAAACGGACGTCTTGTGCGCGAACGCTTGATCACAAACCGCGCCGCGACAGCCAAGTTCGTTCCGTTTTTCGTTGACGGCAAAACGCCAGACGAGGCGGCGGGCGATTTGTCCGACGGCCTGGCCGACAAAATGCCAATATCTCTGCTGTTGTTGGGGATGGGCGCGGATATGCACACGGCGTCGTTGTTTCCCGGCGCAGAAGGTCTTGCGGAAGGATTGTCGGACAAAGCACCGATCCTTGTGCCAATGCGCGCCGAAGGGCAGGAGCCTCGGATATCCCTATCTGCGAAAGCATTGGATGGCGCGATGTCCAAGCACCTTGTGATCTACGGCGATGAAAAGCGCGCAGCATTAGAACGTGCGCGCGGCCTTTCCCCCGAACAAGCGCCGATTGCGGCTGTTTTAAACGAACTTACGGTCCATTGGGCGGAGTAATTAGATGTGGAATAACCTGAAATCGCATGCGGCCCGAATTGAGGGGCGCACATTACTAAGCATGTTCGATGATACCAATCGCGCAGATGGATATGCGGTTGAAACACAATCGATGCGATTGGATTATTCCAAAACGCAAATCGACGAAAGTATTCGCGATGATTTGTTGAAGCTGGCTGCACAGTCTGGCGTGGCAGCACGTCGGGACGCGATGTTTGCGGGCGAAAAGATCAACGAAACCGAAGGGCGCGCTGTGTTGCACACGGCGCTGCGCAACCTTGATGGATCGTCTGTCATGGTTGATGGTCAGGACGTGATGCCCGGTGTTCTGGAAACGCTTGCATCGATGGAAGCCTACGCAACCCAAGTGCGCGCAAGCGGCATTACAGACGTCGTGAATATCGGAATCGGTGGGTCGGATCTGGGACCGGCCATGGCTGTGCTGGCTATGGCACCTTATCATGATGGCCCACGTTGTCATTTTGTGTCGAACGTGGACGGCGCGCATATTGCGGATGTTTTGCAGGGATTGGACGCCAAAACGACACTTGTGATCGTTGCATCCAAGACCTTTACCACAATTGAAACGATGACGAATGCGCGTACAGCGCGCGCGTGGATGCAAGACAATGGTGGTGATCCCGCGTCTCAGTTTGCGGCGTTGTCCACAGCAGAAGACAAAACGGCGGCGTTTGGAATTCCCAGTGAACGTGTCTTTGGTTTCGAAGACTGGGTGGGGGGACGCTATTCCGTTTGGGGTCCCATCGGCTTGTCACTGATGATCGCGATAGGTCCCAAAGCGTTTCGGGCCTTTCTGTCTGGCGGACAGGACATGGACCGTCATTTTTGTGCAGCGGAAGGCGTCGAGAATATGCCTTTGATGTTGGCATTGGTTGGCGTGTGGCATCGGCAAGTGTTGGGTCACGCAAGCCGGGCTGTTTTGCCTTATGATCAGCGTTTGTCCCGCTTGGCCGCTTATTTTCAACAGCTAGAGATGGAAAGTAATGGCAAATCCGTCGCAATGGACGGCAATGCCTTGGACGTTCCCTCGGGCCCTGTTGTTTGGGGTGAACCGGGCACAAACGGACAACACGCGTTTTACCAACTGATCCATCAGGGAACCGATGTCATACCGTGCGAATTCATGGTTGCCGCCGAAGGGCACGAACCTGATCTGCGTCATCATCACGAATTGCTGGTCGCCAACTGTCTTGCGCAATCCGAAGCGTTGATGCGTGGGCGCAGTTTGGATGAAGCACGTGCGAATATTTCAGGCAAGTTTTCTGGCGATGAACTGGAACGTCAAGCCGCGCATCGCGTGTTTGCAGGCAATCGTCCATCAACGACCTTGGTCTATAAGACACTTGATCCATACACGCTTGGCCAGATCATCGCGTTGTATGAACATCGGGTATTCGTTGAGGGCGTTATTCTTGGCATCAATTCCTATGACCAATGGGGCGTGGAATTGGGCAAAGAGCTGGCAACAGCATTGGGACCGGTTGTGACGGGCGAGCAATCTTCGGACGGGAAAGACGGATCAACTGCTGCATTGGTTGACTGGTTGCTGCGGCACAAAGGCTAAGGTGCATAAATGTCAAAAAACCGGGCGCTTCGGTAACGGAAGCGCCCGGTTTTTTTTGTTCACTTCAGTCAGCTTAACTTACTTTGCACGTGTCCATGCAAATTTTTGCACGGGCTCGTCCAAAGGCGTCACAGCAACATGGTTGATGTAGTTAGACATCGTCTTTTGCGCGAGGCCCAACACAACGTCCAGCACAGCGCGATGTGAATAGCCTGCATCAAAGAACGCCTGCATCTGATCATTCGAAACATTGCCGCGCTCACGCACCATCTGCAACGTAAAGGTGCGCAGCGCTTCCAGCTTGGGTGACGGCAGGGGCGTTTCATTTCGAAGCGCTTCTGAGATGTCATCTGACACCTTCATCATCTTGGCCAGACCAGTATGGGCCGGAACACAGTAATGACATTCGTGTTCAACGTTGATCGCTTGCCAAACCACGGTCAGCTCATCCGCATCAAAATCGGTTTGCGTGAACAGTTTGTGCAGCACTTGATAGCCTTCAAACGCCTGCGGGCTTTCCGCCAAAATGCGATGCAGACCGGGAAGGCGCCCAAACGCAGCTTGTGATTTTTCCAGCAACGGCTTGGATCCGTCCGGGGCGCTGTTCAGGTCGTGTGATGGGAAGTCAGTCACGTTTGTCTCCAGTGTTCGAATTGATACATTTGTCGAATTAGGGTTTGTTGAATGATCATTCAAGTATATAATTGAATGAGTGCTCAAGAAAAACGGATCTCTGTACCAATGCCACGAACAGCTTCATTTGACCGCAATGCTTTGATTGCCAAAGCGCGCGAGATCTTTTGGCAAAAAGGGTGGGCCGGGACGTCCATGAAAGATCTTGAACGAGGATTGGGGCTGCATCCGGGCAGTTTTTACGCGGCATTCGGGTCAAAGGATGCTTTGTATGAACTGACATTGGATCGATATGTCGAAGAAGGGCAGGCACGCCTTGATCAATTGGTTCAAACGCACGGCGCACTTGGCGCTTTGAAGGCGTATTTGCGTTCAGTTGTTGAAGACAGCGCAATGCCGGTGCGGGCCTGTATGTTGTCCAAGACGCTTCTTGAGCTGAGCGGGCAAGACAACCAATTGGCGTCTCGCGCGAAACAGCACATGGCAACGATGGAAGCGCGATTTGCGTCGTTGTTTGCGCAGGCGCAAGATGAAGGTGACATCGACAAGGGAATGTCTGCCGAAAAGCGTGCGCGCAGGTTCCAGTCTGATTTAATGGGGCTGCGGGTATCAGCAGAACGCGGCGATATCGATGCGCTTGAACTGGCGGATGAAATCGCGGCCGATCTGGATCGCAACCACTTCAAGTCATAGCTAAGTTATTCTTGCTGCGCGCCGTCTGCGATCAAACGGGACATAATATGGTCGGGAATTGGCATTTTCCCTGATCCATCCCGCTTTAGCAGGACCATGACACATGTAAACGAAGCCCGTTTTTGCCCTTCGACCCAAATAGCCTGATCCAGTGTCATCGATGTGCGGCGGAACGAAACGCACCGCGTTGTTGTTACATAGCTTTCACCGCGAAACGTCTCGGCGATCCAATGAACATCTCCAGATCGAATGACGATCTTGGGTCCGTTTGGATCAGTCAATGTACCGATGCCATAGAATTCCGTGAAATGAATGCGCAAGCGTTCAAACCAAACCAAATAGCTGGTGTTGTTCACGTGATTAAGGGCGTCGCATTCATCGTGATGAACACGATCCGCACGCGCAACTGGCTGGGGTTCAAGAACGCCAAGCGTGATCTGATCGTCTTGGCTCAGAGATGTGTGAAACGGATATTGCATCTCGCGGGGCTACCGGTTGCTCGTGAAGCTTGCAAGGGGCCGATGTGCTTGCCAAGGTGCGTGCAAGGGAGATGGCGCAGGTATTTAATCTGAAAACCAATGCGCCTCATGATGACATAAAGGGGAGGGACCCATGCTGGGCCAAATGATGGAAATGCCGCTGACCATTCAATCGTTGATTGATCATGCTGCACTGTACCATGCGGATACGGAAATTGTTTCGGTTAGTACATGCGGCGGTGTTGAGATTACAAATTGGGGAGAAGTTGGAGTGAACGCGCGCCGTTTGGGCGATGCTTTGACACAATTGAATCTTGAACCGCAGGCGCGCTGTGGCACGATCGCGTGGAACAATCGGCGACACATGGAAGTGTATTTTGGCGTGTCAGGCGCGGGGTTTGTTTGCCATACGATCAACCCCAGACTGTTTCCCGAGCAACTTGTCTATATTATCAACCACGCCGAAGACAAAGTTCTGTTTATCGACCGCACATTTGTTCCCTTGGTTGCGGCAATCCGTGACAAAATTCCCGGTGTCGAACACATCGTTCTGCTGGACGATTTAGACCCGGAATCTGCGACCGCTATTCCCGGTCTTATATCTTATGATGAGTTGATCGCAGGCGGAGCAACAACGTTTGAATGGCCGGAGTTTGACGAGAATACCGCCTCAAGCCTGTGCTATACGTCTGGGACGACGGGCAATCCTAAGGGTGTTTTGTATTCGCATCGCTCTACTGTTTTGCATTCCTTGGTTGCCTCTGCACCGGATGGTTTGGGACTGTCCGCATTAAAGCGTGTTCTTCCCGTTGTACCGATGTTTCACGTCAATGCATGGGGCACGCCATACGCGTGCGCAGCTGTTGGGTCACCGATGGTGTTACCCGGTCCGGGTCTTGATGGGGCGTCTCTGGTCAACTTGATCGACACATACGAGGTGCATCAGGCCTTGGGAGTGCCAACAATCTGGCTTGGCCTTTTGGGCGAGGCTGCAAAAACGGGCAGCACTTTGAATAGTCTTGAAAAAACGGTCGTAGGAGGATCAGCTTGCCCACCCTCAATGATGGCCGAGTTTCGCGAGAAATACGGGGTGGAAACGATCCATGCATGGGGAATGACCGAAATGTCACCTCTTGGGTCGGGCAACCAATTGAAAGGCAAGCATCTAAAATTGCCAGAAGCCGAGCAACATAAGGTCCGCGAGACCCAAGGGCGTCCACCATGGGGCGTTTCTATGAAAATCGTGGATGCCAATGGCACCGAACTGCCCCGCGATGGGAAAGCGCAAGGTTCATTGCTGGTCAAGGGACCGTGGATTTTGGACGCCTATTTCAAGAAATCCAAAGAAGAAACGTTGACCGATGGATGGTTCGACACGGGCGACGTTGCGACATTGGATGCGGATGGGTTTTTGTCGATTAAGGATCGTTCCAAAGACATTATTAAATCGGGCGGTGAATGGATTTCGTCGGTTGATCTTGAAAATATCGCGATTGCGCATCCCAAGCTTGTGGATGCAGCGGTAATTGGGGCACGACATGAAAAATGGGATGAACGACCTGTTTTGGTGGCGGTTGCTGCGGACGGAGAAATGCCAAGCGAAGCCGAGGTATTGAGTATTTTCGCGGACAAGATAGCCAAGTGGCAAGTGCCGGACAAAGTCGTCTTTACTGACGTCCTGCCACGAAACGCAACGGGCAAGGTATTAAAGCGCAATTTGCGCGAAGAGTTCGGTGAAGTTCTGATCGGATGATGATTTTGAGCCCGGTTTCCGGGCTCAATTTTTGAACGGTTTGCAGTTCAAAGAATTTAGCCCTCAGGTCGTGCCAGCCACATATGCGTTGACGGCCGCAATCATTTCGGACAGCAACTCGTCGCTCATGTGTGCAACGTTTTCTAGGTCGTCGTGTGTCGTTTTCTTTCCATTAATTGCGTGCTGCATGATCGGAAACAAGTCCTGCCAAATGCGTTTGGCATTTTCGAGGTGACGTTCGGTTTGTGGTGTCGGTGGTGCGATAAACTCGCTTGATACAGTGTCTGCATTTAATAGTTTGTTTAGGTTTTTTTCGAACGTCGCAGCAGTCTCTATCAATAGTTCCCGGTGCAGTTCGGCGCTTACATCGTTGTGTAAAAAGCAAAATTCTTTCGCCAATTTTTGCGACAACATTCGTTGTTTTCCGGCAGCATTCAACGTGTTTGAGATTTTTGGGTCGACGCCAGTGTTGTGACTAAGGTTTGCCATACCTGTTACGGCTGTGTCCATTGCAGTCACCGTCGTGTCGGTTTCTGTGATAATTTGGGACACAGCAAACGACATCAGGTCGCCATGCGAAACTTGCAATGCCGCCGGACGCAGCACTTTCCATTTGACGTAGGTGTCTTGCAATTGTGCTAAGGTTCGTGAGTTTTCCTCGGGCGGCCAATTTCGTTCAGTTGATCCGGAAATAAGATCGGCTAACGTGGCTTCGAACGTGTTGGTGTCCTTGATTGCGGAGACGGCGTAATGTTCGGTGTCAATGTTTGACATTACCAGACATGAAGACTTGACGATCCGTTGGATGAGCATACGCTCCTTTCCGGCCAAATCCATACGTTCTTTTTGAATGCTTGCGTTCGATGTGTTTGCTTGTGCCGGTGTCAAAGCGATGGCCGCAACTGCTGCAACCATGGTAAATTTCAATCCAAACATAACCAACTCCCTACTAAAGATTTGAACGGTTTATGCGGTCCAAAAAGTTTATAGTTTGATAAGGAACTGTGTTTTGAAAACCAAAACCATGCGATGGAGTATGAGTTTATTTGGGCAAACCGTCCTAAAATTTAGGCATTGCGCAAAATACGTAAGCAAAAATGCAATATTTCTGCCGATGTTAACCTAATCTTGATTTTCGCGAGCCGTCAGAATCGCGGTCACTGTTGACACGCTATACGGGACAAAGAAGGTCAACGCACATTTCATCCAAGCAAGCGGGGTCATATGACCCATGACAATTTTGTCGCCGTGATTGATGAACATGAGTATGACGCCGACCACAAACGCGATCTTGGCTGCGCGGCGCATGACCGCAGGTGACAGCGCAACTTGAAGCGCTGATGGACGTGTATTGAATGTATCAGACATATTTCCGGTCTGGACTGATTAAGAACGCTCTGCAAGCCTAAGGCACAACCAATGCCATAACATTAACGAGAGGCTGCTATCAAATTATCGCGCAGTTTCGCATTTTGCAATGTTGGCAATATGTCGGCCAGAGCTATGATGGCGTTCGAAGCAGAAGGAGCGGACAATGCAAAAAAGACAAATGGGTCGTGATGGGCAAGCGGTGGGGTGTCTTGGTGTTGGTGCCATGTCTTTCTCGGATTTTTATGGGCCAACAAGTGAAGAAAACTCATTTGCCATTTTGGACGCCGCCCTTGAGGCGGGTGTGACGCATTTGGACACGTCAAATGTCTATGGTATGGGACGTTCGGAAAAAGCGATTGGTGTTTATTTACAGGCGAATACAGCCGCACGTGATATGTTCCACATTGCGACAAAGGCGTCGATCACAACTGATGCCGATGGAAATCGCTATTTCGACAATTCGCCGGAACATTTGGAAGCAGAATTAGACAAATCGTTGCAACGTTTGAACGTTGATTGCGTTGATCTGTTTTACGTACATCGTCGTGACGCGTCGATTGAGATTGAACAGGTGACGGAAACGCTCGCCGCCCTTGTCCGCAAGGGTAAGACGCGCAGCATTGGGTTTTCAGAGATTGCGCCGACATCCGTGCGCCGCGCACAGGCTGTTCATCCGGTCGCAGCGGTTCAATCCGAATATTCGTTGTGGACCCGTTCACCGGAAATGGGATTGATCCAAACCTGCGCCGAACTTGGTGTGGCGTTGGTCGCATTCTCGCCGGTTGGTCGGTCCATGCTGACAGACCACCCGCTGACCAAAGAAATAGCCGCAACTTTGTCGTTCCTAAAGGGGAACCCACGGTTCCAATCCCCAAATTACGAGGAAAACCTTCGCCTGTCGGATGGGTTCCGCAAGCTTGCCGCTGAATTTGAAATTCCAGCCGCTGGATTGGCGATTGCGTGGACATTGGCGAAAGGGGATCATGTCATTCCTATTCCAGGGACACGATCTGTTGGGCATTTCAACGAACTGGTGGCCGGGACAAAAGTCGCTCTTAATGCTGACGAAATGGCGCGCATTGAAACCGTGCTGCCAATCGGCTGGGCGCATGGGGATCGATATTCTTATGACCAATGGGTTGGCCCAGAACGCTTTTGCTAAGGGGCAACTGATTCCTCACGAATTCGACTGAATTTTAATATTTGGGAAAATCAAAGAAAAACCCGCACGCAGCGGGTTTTTCGTCAGCTATATTTGCATCGCATCTTACTCGGCGGCAACTGGCGCTTTGGCGAGGTTGCGCAGAACGTAATGCAGCACACCACCATGTTCGACGTACTCGATTTCAATCGCCGTATCGATCCGGCATTTCAGCGAGATGTTCTTTACCTCACCATCTGCCATCGTGATTGTGCAAGGCACTTCTTGCAGTGGCTGGATCGCGTCCAGACCAGAGATTGAGACTGTTTCTTGCCCGGTCAGTCCCAGCGACTTACGAGTGTCGCTGCCGGTGAACTCAAACGGGATGACGCCCATGCCAACAAGGTTTGAACGGTGGATACGTTCATAGCTTTCTGCGATCACGGCCTTTACGCCCAGAAGTGCGGTGCCCTTGGCAGCCCAGTCGCGGGACGATCCGGCGCCGTATTGTTCACCCCCAAAGATCACCAGCGGCGTGCCTGTTTCTTGATAAGCCATCGCGGCATCAAAGATCGCGCTTTGGTTGCCATCGGGACCTTTGGTATATCCACCTTCAACACCGTCGAGCATCTCGTTTTTGATGCGGATGTTGGCAAACGTGCCGCGCATCATGATCTCGTGGTTGCCACGGCGAGACCCGTAAGAGTTAAATTCGCGAGGCTGCACTTGCCGGTCTGTCAGGTATTTCCCAGCCGGGGTCGATTCCTTGAATGATCCCGCAGGAGAAATGTGGTCCGTTGTGATCATGTCCCCCAACAAGGCAAGAACGCGCGCGTCTTGGATATTTGAAATCGTTCCGGGTTCTGGATCCATGTCCTGAAAATAAGGCGGGTTTTGAACATAGGTCGATTGCGCCGGCCAATCATACGTCAAAGCGTCTGTGGTTTTGACCTCTTGCCATTTGTCGTCACCTTTAAATACGTCTGCGTATTTTGTTTGGAAGGCGTCGCGGGTGACGGTCTGTTCAACCAATTCTGCGACTTCTTGTGAGGTGGGCCAGATGTCTTTCATAAAGACGTCATTGCCGTCCTTGTCAGTTCCGATTGGATCGTTGGTCAGATCAATATCCATCGTTCCGGCCAACGCATACACAACAACCAACGGAGGGGACGCGAGATAGTTGGCCCGAACATCCGGACTGATGCGTCCTTCAAAGTTGCGGTTCCCCGACAAAACGGATGTGGCCACAAGATCGCCTTCGGCAATGGCGTCCGAAATTTCTTTCTGGATTGGACCAGAGTTACCGATACAGGTCGTGCAGCCGTATCCCACAAGGTTAAAACCGATCTTATCCAAATCTTGTTGCAGTTCAGCGGCCTCAAGATAGGCACTGACGACTTGCGATCCCGGAGCAAGCGAT
This sequence comes from Paracoccaceae bacterium, assembly GCA_039984715.1. Lineage (GTDB taxonomy): Bacteria > Pseudomonadota > Alphaproteobacteria > Rhodobacterales > Rhodobacteraceae > JABSSA01. Next base: position 563,462 of record JBDWUA010000016.1, read on the forward strand.
GTCTTGACCCAAGGTTTGCGATTAAGGCCCAATGCCGCAGCCTTTCGAGCCACGAGGCCCGCACCAATCATGACATAAGGATTGGAGGTGTTGGTGCACGAAGTGATCGACGCGATGACGACTTTGCCGCTTTCCATCGTGTAATCTTCGCCTGCTACAGCGGTTTCCTTGCCCATCGGACGTTTGAACGTGTTTTTCATTTCCTTCGAAAACGCAGATTTGGAATCCGTCAAAGCGACATAATCCTGCGGGCGTTTGGGGCCAGAAATGGCAGGGACAATCGTGCCCATGTCCAAGTGCAGTGTATCTGTGTAAATCGGCGCATAATCGGCATCGCGCCACAATCCGTTTTCTTTGGCATAGGCTTCAACCAAGGCAATGCGGTCCATGTCACGCCCGGTGGTTTTCAGATAGCGCAGCGTTTCATTGTCAATTGGAAAGAACCCGCATGTGGCACCGTATTCCGGAGCCATGTTGGCAATCGTCGCACGATCAGCCAGCGGCAAACGATCCAACCCTTCGCCGAAGAATTCGACGAATTTTCCGACCACGCCTTTGGCGCGCAACATCTCAACAACCTTGAGAACAAGGTCTGTTCCTGTGGTTCCTTCAAGCATCGCGCCGGTCAGTTCGAACCCAACAACTTCTGGGATCAACATTGAAATGGGTTGGCCTAGCATTGCGGCCTCGGCTTCGATCCCGCCAACACCCCAGCCTAGAACAGCAGCGCCGTTGACCATAGTCGTGTGGCTGTCCGTCCCTACAAGCGTGTCGGGATAAGCAACGTTTTCACCGGTTTGGTCAGTGTCCGTCCAAACCGTCTGTGCCAAGTATTCCAGATTTACCTGATGGCAGATGCCAGTTCCGGGCGGTACAACGCGAAAGTTGTTAAACGCGGATTGGCCCCATTTCAGGAACGTATAGCGTTCCATGTTACGCTCGTATTCACGATCAACGTTCATCTGGAACGCGCGCGGATTGCCAAATTCGTCGATCATCACAGAGTGGTCAATGACCAGATCAACCGGGTTCAGCGGATTGATTTTTTCCGGATCACCACCCAATGCCACGATACCGTCGCGCATGGCTGCCAAATCAACCACCGCCGGAACACCCGTAAAATCCTGCATCAACACGCGGGCAGGGCGGTATGCGATTTCGCGCGGGTTCTTACCCCCTTTGGTCGCCCATTCCGAAAAAGCCTTGATGTCATCCACTGAGACAGTCTTGCCGTCTTCAAAGCGCAACATGTTTTCCAAGACCACTTTCAGGGCGGCGGGCAGTTTTGAAAAGTCACCAAGGCCTGCTTCGGCCGCGGCGTTGATCGAATAATACGCGACGGATGTTCCGCCGGCGTTCAGTGTGCGTCGCGTCTTGGAGCTGTCGTGACCAACTGTGATGGGCATGGATGGCTTCCTTTTATCGAAATGGCGAGATCGTGGTGGCGTATTGTTTTATGGTTGCGAACACTCCAACCAAGTTTGGCGACACTGTATCAAATGGGTAAACTTAGGTTCACCAAATTTTAACACATCATCACCTTGTGAAGTTTGTGTCCGTTGTTTTCAACAAGTGTTTACTCGCAATTTGTGACCCAAGCTATTAGGTTTAATCGACACCAAACAGCAACGCGAGCCTGAATGAAACATGTGATTCCGATAGTGACGGCCTTATCGACCGTTTTCAGTATCCCAGCATGGGCAGACAGTCCTGTCGTTGTCGAGCTATTCACATCTCAGGGGTGCTCGTCTTGCCCGCCTGCCGATAAGCTGTTTCATCAACTGGCCGATCGCGAAGACGTAATCGCGTTGTCACTGCATGTAGACTATTGGGATTACATCGGCTGGAAAGACGAATTTGCTGATCCGGCCAACGCGGAACGCCAACGCGGATACGCGTCTGTGGCAGGGCGCCGGTCAATCTATACGCCACAAATGGTGGTCAACGGCACAACCGACATCGTTGGAACCCGACCGATGGCGTTGGGTAAAGCGATCAGCGAACATGCCGCGTCTCCGTCACCTCTTGATGTTTCGTTGGTTCGGGATGCGGATGAGGTTGTTATTTCCGCAGAATCCAACGGCGTGTCTGGGCCGCTGATTGTACAGATGTTGCGATATTCACCTGTGCGTTCATCCAAAATTACCCGCGGTGAAAATGCGGGTAATACATTGGAATATTCTAATGTTTCCGAAGGATGGTTGATCTTGGGTGAATGGAACGGTGCAACGCCGTTCGAAATGCGCGCCAAAGCTGAAGGTGACAAGCCGGTGGTTGTGTTGGTTCAGAGAGGCCGAAACGGCCCAATCGTGGGTGCTGCCCGCTTGCGCTGATCAATCGTTTTCGGCACGCCAACGACGCGGAACCCAAAACCACTGCTCTGGGGTTTCGAGGATTCTTTCGCCCAACCGGTCGTTCATTTGCTGGGTCATAGTTTCCGCGTCGGAATGTTCAATCGGTTCTTCTATAAAGCATCGGAAGCTTAACCCGTCTGGCTGCCGGATTGAGAAGAACGGCAAGACGACTGCATCAAACCGCAGCGCCAGTTCCGCCGGAGACAGCGGAGTCTTTGCGGGTCTTCCCAGAAATTTAAGCGTCGGAGCAACCAAATCGTGTTGGTCATTCAGGATAATGAGCTGCCCGCCCGACTTTAGGTGCTTCATCACACCGCGCATGCCGGGCAATCCGCGAGGAAAGGCTGGACCTCCGTAAGCTTCCATCGTTTTTATGTAATGTTCGTGGAAGAATTGGTTGTGCATTTCACGAAAAATACCACCAGGTTCAATGCCCATCGTCAGCATTACAGCGCGTGCCGCTTCGTAATTTCCGAAATGCCCTGTTTGCAAGATTACAGGACGACCAGATGCAGCGGCGTCTTTCAGCACCTGAACACCGGCACCCTCCAAAGGTACGTCGGCCATATGTGCCAGAAATTCTTGAGTAGAGTAGTTTTCGATCAACGAGCGTCCGACATTGTTCAAACAAGCGGTCGCGATGCGGTTGATTTCCGTCTTTGATTTGTCTGGAAAAATAAGGGCAAGATGCGTTCTTGCGCGTTTGTGGTAATGGGCGATGCGTCCGATGACGCGTGAAATCATCCAACCCATAAACGGAACTCGCATCCGATATGGCAGTCGCAATGCGAAACCGATTAAAGCCCGTGCGACAAAGTCGGTCGCGCGATGTTCAAACGTGCTGGATGCAGACATTTCATTCGTCTCTTTAGGTCATCAACAGGTGGGCTTTTGTGTCGCGACCGCGACCGTCATGCTCAATCGTTGACAGACATAGGCGTGGGCACGGCTGATCACAAGCCGGAGACCGTCCAGACTGGAAGTTCGTTAAGAGATGCGACACGAAATTCAAAAGAGGAGGCGGCAGAACGGCACAAAGGCCGCTTTGTCAGACGCTTTGAATACTTGGGATGTCGTTTTGAGGTACGCGTTAATCTTCTTCCGAAATCAGCATCAGTTCGCCGGATTTTTCCAAAGCACGGATCGAATCGACGATGCTGGCCATCGCTTCTTCTGTTTCCGCGGGCTTTGGTTTTTCGCGATCTGAGGATTCTTCGCGCAATTGATCGGCCATTCGTGCGGACATATTTTCAAATATATAGTCAGACGATGCTTGCATTCCTGCCTCTTCGGCACCCGCAATTGCGGTGACCAATGCGGCCTGATCGATGTCACGCAAAATGCGTGGGATATCGCGCGGTGCGATGCGTTTCGGAATATTACCAAAGGTAAAGATTGCTTTGCGCACGGCCGAGGCAAAGCCTTCGTCACGTTCATCTAGACCTTCAAGGACGTCTTCGCGTGTTATGGACGTGCTGGAGTTTAAGATTGCACCAACACGTTCTACGGGATCCTCGTCGAAGGCGCGCAAAGGTTGCGCAGACAATTGGGTCGCAAGTGAAAGTCCAATGCGGTCTACGGCCTCTGGTGTAACTGAAGCCGTTTGTGAAACAGCATAAGCGATTTGGCGGGCTTGGGGCCCGGGCAATTTACCAAGCAATTCCGCGGCTTTTTTCGTGTCGAGTTTTGACAACAAGACCGCGGAAACCTCAATGCTTTCATTTTCGACAACTGGACGCAGTGTTTCAATACCAAGGTCGCGAACGCGTTTCCATGGATCGCCAGATTCACGTACCCCGGCCTCTTTTCGCAATCGCGCAGCTGTCATTGGATTGATCTTGCCATCAAGAGCGGAAAGAGCACCGGCGATCCCACCTGGAAACCGCAGACCAATCCGATCCACTTCACTGGCAAATTCTTCGACGACGCTTGCGACAGTGTCCTTATCGACAACCCGCATTTGTCCCATGGCCTTGGTCAATTCTTCTTGGCAGGACTCGGGCAATTCTTCGAGCGGGACTTCACTGCCTTCATTCAACAAAAGACGCACAACAATGGCGGCTTTGGCACGTCGCGACAATGACCCGATCTGTGACCCGACCTGAGAATTGAAACCGCCGCCAACGGGTAAACCCGGGGCGGCGGCGAGGGGAACCAAATCCATCATTACGCGCCTGCCTGACTCACAAAATAACTGTCATCAAGCTAGGCACAAAAAGTGAACAAAGAGTTTGGTTAGTAATTAAAAGTTCGCCCATTTTGCAATGCGGTAACCAACGATCTTTCAGACCATGACCCAACACCACCACGCGCGCGAATTTCACGTAACTGTTCCATCGCGGCGACCTTATCGCCTTTGGCCACAAGGCCCTGACCCATGTAAGATCTGGCCGCAATATTGTCGGGGTTCAGATCAATCGCCTTTTGGTAATAGACATCCGCCAACGCCAGATCACCCAGTTTGCGTGCCGTAAAACCACGATAGGTCATGACCCGGTCGCTGTTTTGATCGGGCATCTGGTCCAAAACCGTGATGGCATCGTTGTAGCGACCAGCATAGGCCAGTTCGCGCACAGCGCCATAAAGAGTGTCTTCGTCTAAATAAGATGTCTTGTCAGGACGCACACATTTGCGAAGATTGGCATCCCAAACGCCATTGACTGGTTTGGAAAATTTCACCCACTTTTTGATCGATGGGTCCCATTGGCGGACCTGAAAACAATCTTGTGTCGTCTTGGTCGATGCAGGAGGGGTGTCATCATCTTTCGCAAATGCGAGAGCGGGCAGGCATAGTGAAAATGCGATTACAGCTTGACGGATCATAGATGATTTCCTGTTCAATTTGTTTGTCAGATATGCCGATAACGCGCCAGGTCTCGGTTTTATGCGGAATTCAATTGTAACATTTTCGTGATAACCCTGATTTTTAGCGTCAACTTTGCCCCAAACCCCTTTTCTGAGACGAAGTTCAGAACCTTCGGCTCAAGGCATAGCATGCTTTGAATGGGTGCCGAAATCGCAGCTCATATCAAAAGTCAGTGTCGGTTTAAGGGGCAGGGCAAGTGCCACCACGAGTGTCTTTGTCTTCATTATCCGTCTCTGGTGTGCACAGTCTTTCGGGAGCTGGAGCAAGGCCAAAAGGTCAACAACGGACGCCAATTCAAGAAAAATGTACGGACACAACAACTGGCTCAAGAAACACTCAGATTGAGCTGGGTTCGATGCACCAATTGTCGGAGTTGTCTCAGCGATATTGTGAAACAACGGGTCAAGCTGGATGGCGGGCTTGGTGATGGAAGAACGTGGACAGGCCAGCCTCGGGAAGGTCATTGTGTGCGATGTCCGCAGGTTGGGAAAACACTCTGGGTTTCAGTGTCGCCAAAGGGTCGGTTTGATCTCGAAATCACCAACTTTTTATCGGGGTTCTCATAAGGGAGGCTGACGTAAGTATTTGGTAAAAAACATAAATGTGCATTTCGATCTGTGTGAATATCTGGCGGTGAGACCCGGGAATTCGTCTTTACGAATGAGCCGAAATATTCTTTCCTTTGGTCAACGAGGGCGCGCGTTTGTGACGCTATACCGAACCCTCTAGGCTTTTTTTGGGGAGAACAGCCGTTCGAACAGAGCTCGTCATATTGCCAAATTCATAACTTTCAGGGGTTCTATTTAGACGCCGAGAAAGAGACTGAATACCCAATTTGTCCAACTTTGAGTCAGTCCTTTGAAGCCATTTCAACCGTTGATGTCGTCTGTTGAAATTCTTCTTCTTGCTCGATCCACGTCAAAATCGGAGTGTTGCCAGTCTGGGTCGAAACAACGGGCCGCATGGACAATTGTTTGTCTTCTCTGTCTGCATCACGCTCACATTGAACAAGTATTTGATCCAGAGATTTGGCCAGACCAATGCGTCCGGTCCGCCTTGCTAAGTCTTGAATCGCTTTAATCTCTGCAACCAGAGAATTGAGTTTTGACATGCGAGAAAGCCTACTCTCGCGTTGGTTGAAAAGTCAAAAAAAATGCACTTGGTTTTAAGTCGGTTCGTCTTTTGAACCATCCTGTCCCTCAGGGGGGGCAAACAGGGCTTCGTTGTTCAGAAGATCGTCTAGTGCTTGTGCCGTCGCGACATACCCCTCTTCAACCGCTCGATCACGCGCGGCTTTAATCCGTTCAATCAATTCCATTCTTACGCACGTCCCATGATGCATGCCTAATTGATACAGTATGGGATGTGCGTAGTCGTTAAGAACTCGTGAATCGGTCTGTTGGCTGGCGTTTTTCCGCGCATCGATGACGCGCTATGTCCGTGAATTTCCGCGTCGGTCCAAGGATTTTGACCTGAGTAAATCTCAGGTTTTATGACTGTTTTCGCGCCCGCAGCGTCGGTTCGGGTTGCTGCAATCCGTATCGAATTGAATACTTCGGCTTGGAACCGGCTTTTCTCTTGGTGTCGCCGGGCACGGTCCAAACTGTCCGACTTGGAGGGCAGGGCTAACGCCAGTAGGAGCGGATCGAATGGATAGCCAATAAGGTTTCCGAATCCATCTTCTGTAATAAAAACTTGGTCTTTTGACTTGATCGAGAAGTCGCCGCCAACCTCCCTGATCGCCGCTTTGACCCATCGGACCAAGTCAGGTTCTAGGGGGTAATCGTAACAGTTGGGGAGAGCCTTGAAGGGACTTCGATCAATGGCCACTCATCGCACAAGCTGACGCTATGTACGTTGAGTTTACCAGCCACTTGTACCGGCCCTAGGAATTGCCGCACGGTGCACTCGTGGTAAATAGTTGGGTATTATTCGAAGTTGATCCGCTAGCTACGTGCACCAATTTACCATGCATTTCATCGGAACAGGCTTTGCACCTTTCGGTTGTGGTTTGATAATTTGGAAAGCCGTAAATGATCAACCCCTGCGGCGCCGTCTGCGGCCACCACCTTCTGATTTGTCGCCACCACCTGTGTTGAAAGTCACATCGGGAAGGGTCACGACAGAGCGTAGGATGGGGAAAGGTTCGATTGAATTTGGAATTGCCGAGGCATTGACAAAATGTTCCTGAAACCGCGGTTCAATTGCGGTTTCGATTTTGTGAATGTTGCGCACTGTGTCTTCGATCTCAGCACGCGCTTTGGTGTTTAACAATGCGATGCGCGCACCAGTGCCGGCCGCATTCCCCGCTGAGGTGACCGCTTTCAACGGGACATCTGGGATCATGCCCAGAACCATCGCGTGTTTGGGCGAAATATGCGCGCCAAACGCCCCGGCCAAAACAACACGATCCACACTGTCGACATCGAATTTATCCATCAGCAATCGCGCCCCAGAATAAAGCGCAGCCTTAGCCATTTGAATTTCACGAATGTCGCGATTGGTAACCGTTATTTTTGGACCGCCATTGGCCGAACCATCCCACACCAGATAGGAATAGGTGCGCCCATCCAGAAAACAGCGATCCGTCCCGGTTTGTTCGGCTGAACCGATCAGGCCTGGGGCATCGACGATACCAGCCATACGCATTTCTGCGACCATCTCAATGATGCCAGAACCGCAAATGCCAGTTATGCCTGATCCTGCAATACTGTCCTGAAATCCTTCTTCATCTGACCAGATATCGCTTCCTATGACGCGGAAACGCGGTTCTTTGGTGATCGGATCAATGGCCACGCGTTCAATGGCACCGGGGGCCGCACGCTGGCCGCTGCTGATTTGAGCGCCCTCAAATGCCGGGCCCGTCGGGGACGAGCAAGCCAGAACTTTTTCAGTGTTGCCCAGCAAGATTTCGGCATTTGTGCCCACGTCAACAACCAACACAAGGTCTTTGGATTTGTCGGGCGCTTCGGACAAGGCCACTGCGGCGGCATCCGCGCCGACATGTCCCGCGATACAGGGCAAAAGGTAAATGCGTGCCGAGGGGTGAATGTCCAAATTCAAATCAGTGGCGTGCAAACGAAGTGAATCTGACGTGGCCAGCGCAAATGGGGCCTGACCCAGCTCAAACGGATCAATCCCCAAAAGCAAGTGATGCATGACCGGATTACAGACAAAGACAGCATCAACGATCAGCGATTTGTCGATCTCGGCTTCATCTGCGATCTGTACAAACAACGCGTTCATGCCGTCGCGCACAGCGTTTGTCATTTCAGTCGCGCCGCCCTCATTCATCATGGAATAAGACACGCGGGACATCAGATCTTCGCCAAATCTGATTTGTGGATTCATTATGCCGGATGACGCGACAACGTCGCCAGATTGCAGATCACACAGATGAGCCGCGATTGTGGTCGACCCCAAATCAATGGCCAGACCGTATATCGAGCCTTCGTAATACCCCGGCCAAACATGCATGATCCTTGGTGCGTTTTCATCGTCACCCAAGTGGACGGCACATGTCACTTTCCAAGCGCCTTTGCGCAGAATGGGTTGCAGGCTCTGTAAAATATGCAAATCGGCATGCACGTTCTCAAGCGACCATTGCTTGGATAACGCGTCGCGCAATCGTTCAAGATCGCCAGAGGGATCATGCATATCGGGTTCCTGAACCTCGACATAGTACAGTTTTGTCGACGGGTTCATTGTTATGTCACGCGCTTCGGCCCGTTTGCGCACAACCTGTTTATGCACTTGGCTTTCTGGGGGCACGTCGATGACAATGTCACCCTGAACCGTCGCCTGACAGCCAAGACGGCGCCCATCAATCAGGCCGCGTTTGTCTTTGTAACGTTGTTCTACCTTGTTCCAATCCGACAACGCCCCATCCGACACAGTGACGCCGTGTTTGGGAAATTCGCCATAGCTGGGCGTAATCTGACATTTCGAACAAATCCCGCGTCCACCACATACCGAATCCAGATCAACACCCAATTGACGGGCGGCGGTCAAAATTGGCGTCCCATGGGCAAAATGGCCTCGTTTGCCGGAAGGCGTAAAAACAACAAGTGGGTCTTTTGACACGTCAGGACGTCCTTTGATTGCTGGCGCGAACCTAATCGTTCCGAGCGTCGTGAAAAGACCTATTTGCGCCTTCTTGGCAATTGATTGCGGCGATCATGTCGCACGGGCATGAAAAATGAAGCCGAGAAGGTTCAAAAGCACCTGAGCCGCCAGAATGGCTGTTGATCCTGTCGGGTCGTAATCTGGGGCAACTTCGACCAGATCAATGCCGACAATCTCGTGTTGTTTTGCCACGATCTGCAGCATTTCGAGAACGTCATAATACAAGAACCCCCCATGGCTGGGTGTGCCCGTTCCCGGTGCGATGGACGGGCAGAACGCGTCAATATCGATGGTGACATAGACCCGCGCACCAGTTGGAATACGATCAATAACACCTTGTGGGCCAAGCTTTCGGGCTTGGCGCACCGACAAAATATCGGACCCCATGGACCGCGCGTCTTCGTACCCTTCGCGCGCAGTTGAGCTGACATTGCGGATGCCGACCTGCGTCAGCCCCGTGACATAGCTTTGTTCGGCCGCGCGTCGCATCGGATTGCCATGCCCATGACGCACGCCATGTCGCTCATCGACAAAATCAAGGTGAGCATCAATTTGCAGGATGTGGATGTCACCTTGATCATCAAATGCGCGAATGCAGGGGATGTTGATTGAATGGTCGCCGCCAATCGTGACGGGCAGGGCGCCTGCGTTCAAGGCCGCTCGTACGCCAGTTTCGATGTTGGCATGACTGCGGTCGGTGTCCGTATGGATAATGTCCGCGTCGCCCATATCGGCGATCCGTACGTCTTGACCCAAATAAATCGCGTCGTCTTCATGGTCATAAGCGCCAGCATGTCCAAAGCTGAACAGCGTTGATGCTTCGCGCACGGCGCGTGGCCCAAAGCGGGCACCGGATCGCCATTGCGTGCCAAAATCAAACGGTGCCCCAAGCACTGCCACATCAGCTTCGATTTTGGTCCAGTCGCTGACATAGGGGCGCTTGCCAAAGGTGGCGATGCCCACAAATGGCAAATCCAAACGTCCGGTATCGTACGAGTTATTCATGGGTATTGCTCCGTTTTGGGGCCGTCAAACATCCGATTTATTCTGGACGGTTATTTGTCCGGTTCACTGGACAATAATCACCGATTTATAGGTCTGTTCTGCGTCCAATCGAAAACGCCTCGGTCACGTTCATCGACGGCTTGTTTCCATCCGACGTCTTCGGAGCGGGCTTTGAAATTCAACCCTTCAGGGCTGTGGCGTGTGATGCCGTCAAAAATCGTCGCAAGGCGTTGCGTGTTCATCAAACCCGTGGCCTCTACGGCTTGGTTGATGACCAGTTTTTGCATAGCCAACTGGTTGATCGGAACGCTGGACATACGATCCGCCATGTCCTCAACGGCTTTGTCCAATCTCTCAGACGGGACCGACTTCAGGATAAGCCCCATGTCCTCTGCTTCGCGGCCTGTGATTTTGTCACCGGTGAATAACATTCGTTTGGCGCGTTCTGGCCCTAATCGATACACCCACATGGCCGTTGTCGGGCACCCCCAAACGCGAGCTGGCATATATCCAATTTCTGCGTCATCGGCCATGAACACCAGATCACAGCACAACGCGATGTCAGACCCTCCGGCCACTGCGGGGCCATGAATTTTGCAGATGACGGGCTTTAAGGCGCGAAACAGTGACATGAACGCTTGGGTGTTGGCCCACATGAACTGGTAATCTTTTATTGGGTCCCACGGCATTTGTTGCGTGACATCCCCGGCACCGTTGCCTTGGGCATAATAGGTCAAGTCATACCCGGCACAAAAGGCTTTGCCATTTCCGGACAAGACCATCAGGTGCACCTTTGGGTCAGCGTCAGCGCGCGCAACCGCTTCGGCCAGCAGATGCGGCATCTCGTCATCGATTGCATTCATCACGTCTGGACGGTTCAACGTTATGCGCGCAACCCTGTCCGTTCGTTCATATAAAACCTTGTCCATCCTTGGGCTCCTTTGATCAACAGGTTTGCGCAAGACTGCGGGAATTCCAAGGGGTGCATTTGGTCCCTTCCTTCCTGCGCGTTCCATGAGACATGAAATCGTAAAACGAGACCTCGTAAGAGGAGACCCAAGGATAGTCGCGAGGCCCCTCCCTTTGATGTTGTTTTATTGGTGCCGGGGGCATCAAATGTGCGGTCCGGAACGGCGGGTACACGTAGGCATGTGACGCATTCGATTGTGCTGAACATACCGCTGCTGAGTTCGGCGAGGGCGTCTTGTGCCATGGTTGGCAGCTTGGGCGCTATGTCGTGTGGATCAGCGGATCGATATTTCCAAAAAGACGTGACAAGCGACGAACTGGTGCCCTAGGGAGTCGAAGGACGTGCGCCTTACAAGGGGCTGTCATTCACCAGTTGGTTGGCTGCTCGTGGTCAAGTCTTTGCGGCATTGGTGCAGCGATCCCGTCTGCGGCGACTGTCAGTCGGGGCGTTCTCGGATAATTGGTCGCCTGTGTGCAGGTGGTATTGATCAAACCACCATCGTTGGCGCGGAATAATTGGAAGTTCCGGATTGGCTTTGGCCAAGACTTATTGCTGACTTTGGCGTGGACGGATCTTGGGGTCTTGAGTATTTCAATATACCTCACCTGTTGCGACGGCGGCTTCAACATCAGCGATATCTGTTGGGGATAGATTGTATTCCTTTGCGGCTGTTTCTGCCGAAATATACCCGCGAGCCAGATCGCGTTTGACCAAATCAACGGGCCTATCTGACGGGTCGCCATAGCCAGCCCCGCCGGGGAAGGCCATGATCACTTTGCGACCATGAGCCACGAACTGTTTGCCTTTGCCGTTCATGGTTGTGCCATCGTCTTGGGCAATCGTTGTCGGTGCGCCATCTTTGCCGCCGCGCCTGCCACGTGCGGGATGATCAACGCGGTCGAACATCGCTTGAATGTCGAACTCGTGCCCTTCTTGTGCCCCGACTTCCATGTATTGGCCGAGGCCACCGCGTGTCTTACCAGCACCACCTGAATCAGGACGCAGTTCCTTGCGCCAGATGATCACAGGGCCTGCATGTTCCGTCGCCTCGATGGGCATCGTCATCACGCCGGATGGAAAGGCGGTGGCGTTAAGGCCATCATGTGCGGGCCGTGCCCCTGATCCGCCAGAGTTAAAGGTCAGAACTTCAGAGCGCCTTGCAGTCGCCGGGGCCGCAGCATCGGTGCGCGGGCGTAGGGAGACTTGGAAATTACAAAGGCAACCCGCGCCCTCGGCTGGCACTAATCCCGGCACGATTTTGTCGAAAGCGTTGAAAACAGCGTCCGGCACAAAGTGTCCAACGATATGGCGCAAGGCCACAGGCGCGGGATGCAAGGCGTTGACGATCGAGTTCTCTGGCGCTTCAATCTCGAACGGGGCCAAGGATGCTGCATTGTTTGGGATTTCAGGCGCTATGGCGACCTTGAGGGCATAGCAGGCATAGGCCTTTGCATAAACAAGCGGGCAATTGATGCCTTTCTTGTCGAGGCCCGAAGAGCCGGTGAAGTCCGACACAATTCTGTCGCCCTCAACGCTGACTTTTACCTTCAGCGTAATGGGGCGGTCAAAGCCGTCCATTGTCATCTCGCCTGTCGCCGATTGTTGGGGCAAGGCTGCGATCCGTTCAATGGTCGCGCGACGGGAATTTTCGAGAATAAAGTCGGCGATACCGTTCAGGTCAACAAGTTCAAACTCATCCATCATATCAACAAGTCGGCGGTGGCCGATCTCGTTGCAGGTGGCCAAAGCATAAACGTCGCCGATCAATTGATCAGGTTCACGTACGTTGCCGCGAATGATACGGGTCAAGGTTTGGTCCACCTTCCCCTTATCCGCGAATTTCATGATCGGGATATACAGACCTTCTTCATAGACGCTGTGCGCATCTGCGCCGAAGCCGCGCCCGCCAATATCCACGATATGTGCCGTACAGGCGAAGAAACCGACCAACGCGCCATCATGAAAGGACGGCGTAACCATAGTAATGTCGTGCAGGTGACCTGTGCCTTCCCAAGGGTCGTTGGTGATATAGACATCGCCGTCATAGATATTGTCGCGCCCAATGCGGCGGATAAAATGTGCAACTGCGTCCGCCATTGCGTTCACGTGACCCGGTGTGCCAGTGACGGCCTGAGCCAGCATATTACCTTGGACGTCATAGACCCCCGCCGACAAATCGCCCGCTTCGCGTACAGATGTCGAAAACGCCGTACGCACTAAGGCCTGCGCCTGTTCTTCGACGACCGAAATCAGACGGTTCCACATGACTTGATAGGCTACATTTGAGTGCTCTTTGGTCATTGCAAAGCTTCCTTGGAGATAATGTCGATGCAGCCATCTGGTTGGCGGATGGCGTCTCGGCTGGCTGGGACAATGATCGTGGTTTCATCCTCGACGACTGCGACAGGACCCGCTGCCCGTTCACCCGATTTCATGTCAAAGCGGTTGACGATATCCGCATCCAGAAATTTGGCAGATGCTGCATCAAAAAACTGGCGTGTTCCTGTGGGTACCGCCTTGTCTGCGCCAATGGTCTCGCTCATGCGTGCGACGTGTTCCGGTGGTGTGGTGGCATTCACCGACCAGACGGTTATCTCGATGTCCATCCCTTCCACCGGACGACCAAACAGCTTTGTGTAATCTTGAATGAACCGTTCCTCAAAGTTGGCGGCGTCAGGGGCCATCGCTTGGGCTTCGGTCAGCTCAATCGGGATTTCCCAGCCCTGACCTGTGTAGCGCATGTAGACTTTGAATTCTGACAGGATCGGGCTGAGTTCATCGCAGGTGCGCACAAAATTGGTGGCCTCGGCCTTTAGATTGGACAATAGAGATTTGATCCGATCGCCATCAAAATCTGACAGTTTCATATAGACTGATCGGTTTGCTTCGAAACTGAATGGCGCTCTTAGAAACCCAATGGCAGAACCGACACCTGCGCCCGGCGGCACCAATAATCGCTCTATGCCCAATTTTTCCGCCAAGCGACCCGCATGTAGGGGGGCTGCACCGCCGAAGGCGATCATGGTATATTCTGACAGATCCTCGCCGTTCTCGACCGCATGAACCCGCGCAGCGTTGGCCATGTTTTCATCTACAACCTCTGCTACGCCAAACGCGGCCTCAACTGGGTCCATATCAAGTATGCGACCCACATGGTTTGTAAGGGCCGATTTGGATTGATCAGGATGCAACTTGATCGTGCCACCTGCGAAGTTATCCGCGTCAAGCTTGCCCAAAACCAGATCAGCGTCCGTCACCGCTGGACGCTCTCCGCCACGGCCATAGCATGCCGGTCCCGGCTCGGACCCCGCGCTTTCGGGGCCAACGCGGATCTGGCGCAAAGTATCAACATGCGCCAATGACCCACCGCCAGCCCCGATTTCGACCATGTCGATCACAGGAATTGAGATCGGCATGCCGGAGCCCTTTTTGAACCGATAGGTGCGGGCCACTTCGAACACGCGGCTGGTTTTGGGGGTCTGATTTTTGATCAGGCAAATCTTGGCTGTTGTGCCGCCCATGTCAAAGGACAGAACTTTATCCAACCCATAGCGCGCCGCGATGTGCGCTGCAAAAACCGCTCCACCTGCAGGGCCGGATTCAACCAAACGAACAGGAAAGTCAGCCGCATTTTGGATTGATATTATGCCACCGCCTGAATGCATCAAAAAGATACGGCATGACACGCCTTCGTGCTTCAAACGGTCCTCTAATCGACCCAGATAAGAGGCCATAAGTGGTTTGATATAGGCATTCGCGACAACTGTATTAAAGCGCTCATATTCCCGCATCTGGGGCGAGACTTCGGACGAGATGGACACTGCAACGTTTGGCAGTTTCTCAGCTATGACATCACGTACAAGCTGTTCGTGCGTTGGATTGAGATAGGAATGGATCAAACCGACGGCGACACTCTCGAACCCAGCCTTGGCAATCTGATCGACGACGGCCTCTACCTCGGCTCGATCGATGTCGACAAGTATTTGACCATTGGCATCGACGCGGCCCGCAACAGTAAAGCGCATTTGCCGTGGCAACAACGGATCCGGAAGGTTCAAATTCAGATCATATTGTTCAAACCGCGACTCGGTTCGCATTTCGATTACATCGCGGAAACCTTCGGTTGTGATTAAGGCCGTCTTTGCGCCTCGTCGTTCGATCAAAGCATTTGTGGCAAGCGTTGTTCCATGAATGATCTGGTCAATTTGCGAAGGGGTAACATTTGCCTTGGCACACACCTGGTGCATCCCATCAATGATCGCATTCTCTGGGGCGGCATAGGTTGTCAGGACCTTTGTCGAAAATGGAACTCCATCCTTTTCCAATACAACGTCAGTAAATGTGCCGCCAATATCGACGCCAAGGCGAACGGAAGGTGCTGCCATCTGAGGCTCCTGCAGTAAATTACACATGCAGGTGGCGCGAAAAGTGTGAAAAAATCAAATTGATTAAATTGCTCACCCCGATTAATTTTTGTGATCTAGGGAAGACGCATCGCTACTTTCGCAATCTGCGCGGCCTTTTCGACATAGAGGGCCGAACGTGCTGGGGCGTAGCGGGCATAAAAGGACAAAGGTTTGGGTACCCAATCAGGTTCAACTTTATACAGATCACCTGATGCAATCTCGGCTGTGACCAGACGTTCGGGCAACAACGCGACCCCCAATCCTTCAAGCACCATGGGCACACATGCAGACAAAGCACTGGAATGAACGATCCTTTCACTCCTCAATCCACGCTCAGTTGCAAGGTTGTGCAGGGCATCGCAAGCCTGTGTGTGTTTTGCGTGGGTTAGAACCGTCAATTCAAAAAGCTCAGTTAGGGATGGTTTCGCACTGAGGTTTTGGAACAGGTTAAAATTCACGACCCAACAATAGCGTTCTTGGCCCAATGCGTGGCTCGCAAATGTCTTTGATTTAAACGGCTCGGTTTGAAGCGCTAAATCGAGCTGTCCTTCCATCAACTTCGCATCAATCGCGTTTGATATATCGACGTCTAGCTGTATGCGTAGCTTAGGATAGGCCTCTTTCATCAGCCGCAAGAAGCTTTGCAACCATGTGCAGGCCACAAGTTCTGTCACGCCCAATCTCAAGGTTTCTTCGATCAACTCCTGACGGCCAGCTGCTTCAATAAGAGCTTCTCCGGCCCACAGGACCTCACGCGTTTTTTTGAGTAACTTGTCGCCATCTGCTGTCAAACGCACAGAACCTGCATCGCGTATTAACAAGGTGACATTGAGCGCCGCCTCAAGCGCGTTGATGCGAGCAGATATATTTGGTTGAGTGGTCCCAAGTGCCGAGGCTGCGGCACGAAACGTCCCAACATCAACGACGAAAGCAAACGCCTCTAGCTGTTTAAGTGTGATCTGGCTTTTGATCATTTTCTGCCCAGTGATAGAAATAGTTGATGCTCAGATTAACTTCTCTAATCGTCTGATCAAGACCGTTTCGAAGGTTTGAGGTTGTTTATAGTCCCAAGAAACGGGGCGTTTCCTCTTTTGAGCACTAGCAATTCAAATTACCGGGATTTTCAGGTAAGCAGGTAATAAAGATCGCGCAGTGATCGCAGACTTGGTCTTTGATGTACCTAGATGCAAGCGTCGCTAATCGTCACTGGGTAGATGTGACATTGGGCGGGCTTTTTTTATTGACCATCTTCAGAGACGCCGGTTTGAAGCCTGAGTTTTTTTGGTGCCAGCCGATACCGATGCAGCAACCAGTGCGAATGGCTGCTTCTGCTCTTGGAACCAATGTGATTTAACCGAAAATCATGAAGTTTACTGACCATCATATAGACGCGCTCGACGACATTCTGAAATGGCGTCGTGACGTCCGTCACTTCCGTCAAGATCCCATTGATCCAGCCGTCTTGGACCGTCTGCGTCGCAGTATGGAACGTGCGCCGTCCGTCGGCAACGCGCGTCCTTGGAGGGTCATTCAGGTGAACAGTGCTGATCACCGTTCCCGGATCGTTGAAATTTTTGAAGCTTGCAACGCGGAAGCAGCCGACACCTATGACAGCAAGGTGCGTCGCAATTACCTTGCTCTTAAACTAGCGGGATTGCGCGAAGCTCCTGTCCAACTTGCGGTATTCACTGACCAAAACGTAGCTGAAGGACGAGGGCTTGGACGCAGAACGATGCCCGAAATGCTCTCTTATTCGACTGTTATGGCAATTCACACGCTTTGGTTGGCCGCGCGTGCCGAAAATGTCGGCATGGGCTGGGTATCCATTCTTGATCCGGACAAAGTTTCCGCCGCGCTTGAGGTGCCGCCAAGTTGGTCGCTTACCGGTTATCTCTGTCTTGGTTACGCTGAAACAGAAACCGATACACCCATCCTTCACAAAACGGGCTGGCAAAAGGATACACGAACGGAATGGCAGATTGTCTGAGCTCAAGCTCGAACGCCGCCCCGTGGGATAGGTCAGTCATTCGCGCGATGCACATGAGCAGCCGGTTTGTCCGGCGCCGCTGACCTTGGACCAACTTCATATCATGTATTGGCAGCGCACGTCTGGTTCGACGGGTTGATCGGAAAAGATGCTGCAAAGCCGAGAACGGCAGGAACTGGCCCTTCTTTCCTAAGCTTTGCATTGCAGCTAATGTTTGGTTTGAGGCACGTCAGCCTCAGTGAAAGGTTTTCACATGAGCAGCATTGTCTTTATTGCGGTCATCGGTGCCGCTGTTCTTCACGCGGCGTGGAATGCTCTGGTCAAAGGTGGCGCGGATAAAGCTCTGAGCATGGGAGCGGTTGTAATCGGACATATTCCTATCGCGGTCATGGCGTTGCCATTTGTACCGTTTCCCAATGTCGAAAGCCTTCCATATCTATTTGGTGGGATTATTCTTCATTTCGGGTATCAACTGTTTCTGCTGCGTTCATATCAGTTGGGGGATTTGACCCAAGTTTACCCCATTGCGCGTGGATCGGCCCCGTTGATCGTTGCGCTTTTTTCGGTGTTGGTACTTGGCATTCACCTTGAGGGGCTTGAGTTGCTAGCCATCGCGTTAATAGGTTTGGGCATCATCAGTCTGGCGCTTGTGCGTCAAAGCGATGGATTGCAAAATCGGAATGCCGCCGCATTCGCGCTGATTACGGGCCTGTTCATTGCGTCCTATTCGCTGGTTGACGGTCTTGGTGCGCGGATCGCGGGTACGTCGCTTGGGTTCTTCTGCTGGCTGGCGATTGGAAACGGGTTCTTGATGATTGCATATCTCGGTGTGAAATCCCCGGCGACGCTTCGCGTGATCCCCCGCAAAGGATTGCCCATTTTGGTGATGGGTGGAGGTGCGTCGTTCATCGCTTATGCACTGGTCACCTGGGCGTTTACGCAGGCCCCGATTGCTCTGGTCACAGCTTTGCGGGAAACAAGCATCGTATTTGCTCTGTTGATCGGCGTGTTCTTCCTCAAAGAGAAACTGAGCTTGGTGAAGGTTTTTTCGACTTTTTCCACGCTACTTGGTGCGATCTTGCTGAAATACGCAAGAACATGAGGGTCCCCAATTCACCGGACAATTTCCTTCGACTTCCAAAAACCTTGGACGGGAAAAAAGTGACAAAATTTCGTTCTATGAGGATGCGCTAAAGAAGGCCTCATCGGAGGCCCAAGCGTGGCTGCTTGCGCAAAACCTATTGAAAAATAAGGTGGTCAAGCTCAAGAAGAGGCTTGAAATTGCGAGAAGAAGACGCAACGACGTAACCAGCAATTTTGACACAAACACCTAGCGTTCAAGAGAAGAAATTCATGACACCAGCAGCACGCATTCACGCGGCGATTGACTTGATCGATCGGATACAATCAGGAGAACTGGCCGACCGTGCTATGGCAAGTTGGGGGCGCAACAATCGTTATGCTGGCTCAAAGGACAGGGCGTCGATCGCAGACATTGTCTATGAAGTCCTAAGGAAGAAGCAGAGCTTTTCCGTGTTGGGAGGAGGACAAACGGGACGCGCGCTCCTACTCGGTTTTGTCCGAGCTTCCAAACAGGACCCAGAGACCATCTTTGGAGTAGACCGTTATGCTCCGCCTAAACTGCTTGCCGAAGAACTTGTTGCGGGAGAGCAGCATGAATTTGTTGATGAGGACGCTGCAGACTTTCCCGATTGGGTTTGGCCTGAGCTAGTCCAATCCCATGGTGACAAAGCTGCAGGGATCGCAGGAGCTTTGAGAAACAGAGCACCAATCTTCGTTCGTGTTAACCTTGCCAAGCAGACCCGAGATGATGCGATAAGTGCGCTCGCCAACGAGGGAATTATTGGACAGGCCAATCCATTGTCTCCATCCGCAATTGAGGTTTTGGAAGGGGAACGGAAGATACGAAACTCAACACTCTTCCAGTCTGGAGAGGTCGAGCTTCAGGATGCATCGTCTCAAGCGGTTGCCGACCTCGTTCCTCTTCAAACAGGGCAAAGACTGCTTGATTTTTGCGCCGGGGCAGGTGGCAAGGTTTTGGCCGTAGCTGGACGCGTCTTGGGAGATTTCTACGCTCATGATGTAGACGTACGTAGAATGAAAGACTTGCAGCCTAGAGCAATTAGAGCAGGGGTATCTGTCAAACAAGTCGCGATTGAAGACCTAACCCGAAGTTCGCAATTTGACACAGTTCTAGTTGATGCACCCTGTTCCGGAAGCGGGTCATGGCGCCGTGATCCACAAGGGAAGTGGTTGTTAACTGAGGAAAAACTTGATCACGTCATTCGCCTGCAAAGCGAGATCCTCGATCAAGTTTCCTCGATGGTTAGGCCCAATGGCCATCTAGTCTATGCGACATGTTCGCTGTTCAGTCGAGAGAATGGACTTCAAATAAAGGGGTTCTTGGATCGCGATGAGACATTCTCGCTTTTGTCCGAGCATCACTTTTCACCCTTGGAAGGTGGTGATGGATTTTACTGCGCGGTTCTTCGTAAGAATTAGCAAATACAATTAGGACTCTCATCGATTGAACAGCCAGCTGTTTTTTGATGGTTGGCTTTGTTCGAACGGGTTGATTTTCGCCTTGGGGCGGGCAACGAGGTCGAAATTCGGCGAGTTACTTTCGTTCCAGCGCGAAATTCTGGCATCAAGCGATGCCATTTGAGGCACCGGGCAGTGCCCTGACTTTCGTTGCATGTTCGGTGTTCTCTGCCGAAAACAAAGATTAGGCGCGCACATTCGCAGAATGCCATCCAGCTTGGGAAATTGGCAAATAAGGCCGATGGGCTGTGGATAACTTCGGGGACGGTTTTTTCTCAGTTCACTTGACGCAAGCGGAATAAGGCCGTTAAGTCGCTCAATGCAACCTATAGTTTTATTCTCACGGTTGTTTGTCGTGAGTTTAACAGGTGGTTAACCCTTAAGGCGGAAAAAGTAAGACTAATTGGAATCATTAGAGCGTGACGCATATGCATGACGGAGGGCTGACCACAGGTCCGGTAACTCGCCTGGCTGAGACCGGAGCGTCTCGATTGCGCTCTTTGTTCGGTGCGGGGTTTTTGTTAGGTGCAATGGCGCTTATGGCCCCAAACGGATTGGTCCAGTTGGGGCTGGCAGCTGCTGCGGTCACATTGGCGTTTCTCGCTGTTTTGATGGGCATCCTTGGTTTGAAGGCCTCCAGAAGGCGCGGTACCGCTTTTGGCACTTTGACTGGTTTCATCGAAAAAGATTCCTCACCCAGTTTCGTCATTTCCAACGACGGAGAAATCGTTGGCTTGAATTTAGCAGCGCGAGACCTTTATCCGGCGCAGATCGGTGACACATTGGCAGGTGCCTTGCGCACAACATTTGCCAATCCTGGCGGTATTATATTTCGACTGCGGTCCACTGCTGAGACGGAAGGGTCTGCACGCGAAGACTTGGTGACCCGCAAAGGCCATGTGCGCGTGGCTGTTCACCAAATGGGCAATGATGCGATGTTGTGGCGGCTAGAAGCCGTTGCCGGCGGAGCAGGTGCGCGCGCGGGATCTGATGGCCCAGCGTTGCCCATGGTTATGGTTGGACGCACAAATGCGGTTCTTTTCATGAACGAATCCGCGCGATCTCTGGTTGGTGAACGGGTCACATCCTTGGATCGAATGTTTCGGGATGTTCCAGTGCAGACAGGGCAGCCCGTTGAAATTACGACGAAAACCGGTCCGCGTATGACTATGGTTGCCGATGTCGATGCTGGCGCCGGTCGGCGTGCGTTTTATTTGCTGCCAGCCCCGAATGTGAACAGTTCAGAATTGCTGTCCAGCTTGGATGATTTGCCTGTCGCACTTCTTGAAGTCTGCCAAGACGGGAAGATCCACGACTACAACCGCAGCGCTGCCGATATGGTCGGCGAAACGTTGACAAAAGGAATTTCAGTTTCTGACATCATGGAAGGTCTGGGACGCCCTTTAACGGATTGGTTGCAAGAAACTATCGCGGGGCGCGCCGTCCAACATGCTGAATTTCTTCGATTGAAGCGACCCGACAAAGAGGTGTTCGTTCAAGTCGCCTTGAACCGGGTCATGGGCGAAGGCGAAGGGTCGATACTGGCTGTTTTGACCGATGCGACCGAATTGAAAACACTAGAGGCGCAATTCGTTCAAAGTCAGAAAATGCAGGCTATTGGTCAGCTGGCCGGTGGCGTGGCACATGATTTCAACAACCTTTTGACCGCGATTTCAGGTCATTGTGATTTGCTATTGCTGCGACATGATCAGGGTGATGCTGACTATGCTGATCTTATGCAGATCAACCAAAACGCGAACCGCGCAGCCGCTCTTGTCGGCCAGTTGCTTGCGTTCTCTCGCAAACAAACGTTGCGCCCTGAACGGCTTGATCTGCGCGAAACATTGTCTGACCTCACTCATCTGTTAAACCGTCTCGTTGGCGAAAAGGTGACCCTGACGCTAAGCCATGATCCGGTTCTACAAAACATCCGAGCGGACAAACGTCAGCTTGAACAAGTGTTGATGAATCTGGTCGTTAATGCACGGGATGCGATGCCGAATGGTGGCGAAATCCGCGTTGAAACGGAATGCCTGCAATTGACGCGCCCTTTGAACCGCGATCGTGTGTCGGTGCCGGAAGGTGAATACGTATGTCTGCGTGTGATCGACAAAGGGGCCGGAATTGCGCGGGACAAACTGCAAAAGGTGTTTGAACCGTTTTTTACGACAAAACGTGCGGGCGAAGGAACTGGCCTTGGCCTGTCCACGGCTTACGGGATCGTCAAGCAAACCGGCGGCTATATTTTTGTGGACAGTGAATTGGGGTCGGGCACCTGCTTTACACTTATGTTCCCCGTCTTGGAATCCGCACCCGAGGCGGTTCCCGTTGCGCAGCGCAGCAAAAAACTGGCTGAACCTAAGCATGGCGACGGTGTTATCCTATTGGTCGAGGACGAAGCACCTGTGCGGGCTTTCGCCAGCCGTGCTCTTCGATTGCGTGGCTATACGGTCCTAGAGGCTGACTCGGCCGAAGCCGCATTGAAAACGCTGGAAGACGAAAATTTGAATGTGGATTTGTTTGTCACGGATGTCGTTATGCCGGGCAAAGACGGGCCAAGTTGGGTGCGTGAAGCATTGAAAGAACGTCCCGATGTGCGGGTGGTGTTTGTCTCTGGATATGCAGAAGACCGTTTCAGCGATGAAAAAACACAAATTCCCAATTCAGTATTTTTGCCAAAGCCATTTTCGTTGAATGATTTGGCCGAAACCGTGCATCAACAATTGCATTGATCGAAAACGCTTAAGCCTGGTTTGGTATGCTCTCGTAAAGCTCGAAATCGGCACTGAATTTACGTCGATACTTTTGTTCAATTTCAGGAGAAAGAGTGAGTGGCATCGAAGGCGACACGTTCAATTTCTTCGTTTCGATCCTGAAGCTTAAACGCTCATCGAGAAACGCCAAAATCTGATCTTGGTCTTCATAGCGAAAAAGATGGGTCACCCCGGCAGAATTCTTACTTCCTTTCAAAAAGTTAGCTTGGTTTCCAACGCTCGCGAACAGGGGTCTTTTTCCCTTTAGATAGGCCAACACAAAATCGTCGAAACTGATGTCATGTGTGGCTTTGGGGTGCCCTTGCATAAAGGGGCGTTGACGGTAACGCCACCAACTGCCCAACCACGAGATCGGGTGACGCATCACGGCCATCAACTCGAGGTTGGTATCGCAGAGTTGGGAATATATCGGTTGTACGAACTTGCTGTATCCACGCACTGTGACATGCTTGATCTGAGGTGGCTCGGTGATCATTAGATCTGCGCGGTGACGCAGCGCGTCTTGATAGGCTGTCGTGCCGGTTTTTGGAACAGACAAAAACGCAAGGCGTTCTTTGTAAAATACCATCATCCGCCCGTTCTCCGTTACATACGAACAATTTTCTCTGTTCTGTAAACTACCTTTTAACCGATACCACCGAAAGATGAATAAGAAGAATTTTATTGAAATGTTCTCCTTTTGGTCTCATAGAGAACGTAGAGGGAACATCGATGCGGCATCGCAATGATTGCGGGACCCGCAGGGGTATGACAATAAGGAGCCTATAACAATGGCAACGGCAGATTTATTGACCATGGATTCGAAAAAGAACGCGGACAAGCAGAAGGCGCTGGATAGCGCACTGGCTCAAATCGAACGCCAATTCGGAAAAGGTTCGATCATGAAGCTGGGTGGCGAGAACGCCATTCAGGATATCAAGTCGTCCTCGACAGGGTCGCTGGGCCTGGACATTGCATTGGGCATCGGTGGATTGCCAATGGGTCGGATCGCCGAGATTTATGGACCAGAAAGCTCCGGTAAAACAACGCTGACACTGCATTGTGTGGCCGAGCAGCAAAAGCAGGGCGGTGTTTGCGCGTTTGTAGATGCGGAACATGCGCTGGATCCTCAATACGCCAAGAAATTGGGCGTTGATCTGGATGAGTTGCTGATTTCGCAGCCCGACACGGGCGAGCAGGCGCTTGAAATCACAGACACGCTCGTACGCTCGGGTGCGGTGAACATGGTCGTGGTCGATTCTGTGGCGGCTTTGACGCCCAAGTCTGAGCTTGAAGGCGACATGGGTGATTCCAGCGTTGGCGTTCAGGCCCGCTTGATGAGCCAAGCAATGCGCAAGCTGACGGGTTCGATCGCGCGATCCAACTGTATGGTGATCTTCATCAACCAGATCAGGATGAAAATCGGCGTGATGTTTGGGTCCCCCGAAACAACAACAGGCGGTAATGCGCTAAAGTTTTATAGCTCCGTTCGTCTGGATATTCGCCGCATCGGTGCGATCAAGGATCGTGATGAAATTGTTGGCAACCAGACACGTGTCAAAGTTGTCAAAAACAAAGTCGCGCCACCCTTTAAGCAAGTCGAATTCGACATCATGTATGGCGAAGGTATTTCCAAGACAGGTGAATTGCTTGATCTGGGTGTAAAGGCGGGCGTGGTCGACAAATCCGGGTCTTGGTTCAGCTATGGCGATGAACGTATCGGACAGGGTCGGGAAAACGCCAAGCAATATTTGCGCGACAACAACCATATCGCGTTCGATATCGAAGACAAAATTCGGGCAGCGCATGGGTTGGATTTCGATATGCCTGAACCCAAAGCCGAGGATGACGAAATCCTTGAAAGCTAATCAAGATCGGCAACGGAAGTTGGTCCGACGATTGCGATTTTATGAACAGAACATCGGGGTGTCAGGCAACTGGCACCCCGTTTCATATCCCGCGTCGTATGTGGACACCCAGCAAGCGTGAGGGTATGTCAGGCTAACACCTATATGGCCCTAGGATTGCACGACTATGCGCACGCTAAACGATATTCGATCTACTTTCCTGAATTATTTTGAAAAACAAGGACATGAAGTCGTTTCTTCAAGTCCTCTTGTGCCACGGAATGACCCAACTCTGATGTTCGTGAACTCAGGGATGGTGCAATTCAAGAACCTGTTCACCGGTATCGAGACACGCGACTATGCGCGGGCAACGTCGTCTCAGAAATGTGTGCGTGCTGGCGGTAAGCACAATGACCTCGACAATGTGGGATACACTGCGCGCCACCATACCTTCTTTGAAATGCTGGGGAACTTTAGCTTCGGGAACTATTTCAAAGAAGACGCCATCCGGTTTGCATGGGAATTGATCACGCGTGAATTCGAAATTCCCAAAGAGCGTTTGTATACGACAGTCTATCATACAGATGACGAAGCGTTTGAAATCTGGAAAAAAGTAGGTGTCCCAGAAGAACGTATCATCCGGATCGCGACATCTGATAATTTCTGGCAGATGGGGCCGACTGGACCGTGTGGGCCATGCACCGAAATATTCTATGACCACGGGGATCACATTTGGGGCGGACCACCCGGAAGCCCCGAGGAAGACGGCGACCGGTTCATTGAAATCTGGAACGTCGTTTTCATGCAAAACGAACAGTTCGAAGACGGATCGATGCGTGCGTTGGATATGCAATCGATTGACACGGGCATGGGGCTGGAACGCATTGGCGCGTTGCTTCAGGGCAGCCACGACAATTACGATACGGACTTGTTCAAATCGCTGATCGAAGCATCGGCAGATGTCACAAATGTCGATCCGTACGGTGATCAAAATGTGCATCACCGTGTTATCGCGGATCATTTGCGGTCGACATCGTTTTTGATGGCGGATGGCGTTATGCCGTCTAACGAAGGGCGCGGATACGTGTTGCGTCGGATCATGCGGCGCGCGATGCGACATGCGCATTTGCTGGGGGCCAAAGATCCAGTGATGCACCGTTTGGTGCCAGCTTTGATTCAGCAAATGGGGGCGGCGTATCCCGAACTTGGCCAAGCGCAATCCTTGATCGAAGAAACATTGCGTCTGGAAGAAACGCGGTTCAAGCAAACATTGGATCGGGGTCTGAAACTGCTGGATGATGAATTGGCGTCGCTGTCTGATGATGCGGATTTGCCCGGCGCGGCGGCCTTCAAGCTTTATGACACCTTTGGTTTTCCATTGGATCTGACACAGGATGCCTTGCGCGAAAAAGGGCGCGGGGTTGATGTCGACGGATTTGACGCGGCCATGGCCGAACAAAAAGCCAAGGCGCGCGCGGCGTGGTCAGGGTCGGGCGAGGCTGCGGATGCGACGGTTTGGTTTGATGTTGCGGACGAAACGGGCACAACGGATTTTCTGGGCTATGACACCGAAACGGCCGAAGGCCAGATCGTCGGTTTGGTCCAAGACGGCGCATTGGTTTCCGAGGTCGGCGAGGGCGCAAGCGTCCAGATCGCTTTGAACCAAACACCGTTCTATGCGGAAAGCGGTGGTCAGGTCGGTGACACGGGTGTCATCCGCACCGAAAACGGTGAGGCGCAGATCACTGACACCCGCAAGACCGCGGGTGTATTTATTCATATCGCAACGGTCACAAAGGGAAGCCTTTCCAAGGGTGAAGCAGCCGTTCTTGATGTAAATCAGGTGCGCCGACGTGCGATCCGTGCGAACCACTCAGCGACCCACCTTTTGCACGAAGCATTGCGTGCTGCCCTGGGGGATCACGTGTCACAACGTGGGTCATTGAATGCGGATGATCGGCTTCGGTTTGATTTTTCCCACACCAAGGCATTGAGCGAGGACGAATTGGCCCGCGTAGAAGCCGAAGTGAACGCGTATATTCGCCAGAACGCTTCGGTTGAAACGCGTATCATGACGCCTGACGATGCACGTGCCATCGGTGCGCAGGCGTTGTTTGGCGAAAAGTACGGCGACGAAGTGCGTGTGGTGTCCATGGGCACCCAAGCCGGGTCGGGCAAGGGCAATGACGGCCAAACCTACAGTCTTGAGCTGTGCGGCGGTACGCATGTTGAGCGGACCGGCGACATTGGAGCGTTTGTGTCTTTGGGTGACAGCGCATCGTCGGCGGGTGTACGCCGTATCGAAGCGCTGACAGGTCAGGCAGCGATGGATCATTTGCGGGCGCAGGACACTCTGTTGGCGCAATCCGCACTGGCCTTGAAAGCTCCGGCTCAAGACGTGCCAACCCGTATCAAGGCGTTGTTGGATGAACGCAAAGCCTTGGCCAACGAAGTCGCTCAGTTGCGCCGAGAGGTTGCAATGTCCGGTGGTGGCACCGCAGCTCCGCAGGATGAAGATGTTGGGGGGACGACGTTCTTGGCCCAAGTGCTGACCGGTGTTACGGGGCGCGATTTGCCAGCCCTTATCGACGAACATAAATCGCGCATGGGATCAGGGGCCGTTC
Organism: Paracoccaceae bacterium; assembly: GCA_039984715.1. Taxonomy (GTDB): domain Bacteria; phylum Pseudomonadota; class Alphaproteobacteria; order Rhodobacterales; family Rhodobacteraceae; genus JABSSA01. The sequence continues at coordinate 590,961 of JBDWUA010000016.1, forward strand.
TTTTGATTGCTGATGCCGATGGGAAAGTCGCCGTCGCCGCTGGTGTCACCGACGACAAGACCGCATCGCTCAGCGCTGTTGACCTTGTGCGGGCAGCTGTGGGTGAACTGGGCGGTAAGGGCGGCGGTGGCCGCGCTGACATGGCTCAGGGTGGTGCTAAGGATGCGACAAACGCAGATGCGGCGATTGCCGCTGCAAAAGAAGTCTTGAAAGGATAAACAATGCCAGCACTTTGGATTGCACGGGTCGATGTGACCGACGCAGAGCTTTATGGAAAATACATCGAAGTCGCGTCAAAGGTTATTCCAGCGCATGGCGGTGTTTTCATTGCGCGTGGTGGCCGTGTCGAACCCGTTGAGGGGCAGGGCCGCGAACGCAACGTCGTTGCGCGCTTTCCAGATGTCGACACCGCTTTGGGCGCCTATAACGACCCAGAGTATCAAGAGGCGGTCACATGGGCGCTAAAATCATCGAACCGCGAAGTGATCATCGTAGAAACCACTGAATAATTGATGCGCGGATTTCTTGTCGCCCCAGGGTGGTGGTGGCAACGAATCCGAGCAGGCATACCCTGACACAGATACTGCGAACTCGTAGGGCGTGATTGCCATGTTTAGTGCTGATCTGAAAAGCAGTTGATGCGCGAATTGAATGCCGTCCTTCTGGCATTGCCTACGATCTGAGACTTATTATTCAGATGTCTCATGCCCACTTAGTGCCTTGTCGTAGTCAGGACGTGCTTTAAGCCGACAATTTGTGCTTCTGGAAGAATTGCGATCAAAACCGTGTTTGACGTGGCGCGCGCAAATGGTTCGCGTGATCGTGAAAAACCGTCACGGCCATCAAAGGCGCGCACGTATTCCCGAACTTCGAATCGGTTGCTCCCCTTGAAATTCGGTGTGTGCTGACGCCTTAAGAATTGAGTAAAACAACAAGATGGAGACAGAACAAGGAAAGAAAAGTGCAAAATGTTCCCGTATGAAGGGCAAATAATTTTGAACGAAAATTAATTTACGTCAAAATTCTCGCCATGATTGATTATAGCAGTTTTGTGAACAAATTGTGTTTGCACTTTATCATTGTCTCAATCAGATTCCCTCCATTGGTTAATTCTGTATTTTGGGGGAAACACATGAAGCAATTTAGTTTAGCACTTTGCGTAGGCGCAATCAGCCTTGCTGGTGCAAGCATATCTAGCGCCGCTACCTTCTCTTTGATTTTTGGTGATGGGACGGTCGCGTCCTCCAATGCGACACCAACTGGATCATCGGCGACCATTGGTTTTGATTTTAGCGATCTTATGGGCGATGTGCGCCTGACGCTGACAATCGATAACGATACCGATGACACAAACTTTGGTGCCGGCGCGTCTGAGGGCACTTTGACCGCATTTGGATTTGATGTGGCCGCGGGCGCAATCTTTGACAGTTTTACGGGCGGTGCCAATCTTGATACGCTGATCCAAGACGACGGTTTCAATTCAAATGCGCCCGGCGTCAATAAGGCGCAATTCGATTTGGTCGCCGCTGACAACAGCAACTTTCTAGGCGGAAATGCGAACAACGCACTGCCTGAAGGTCAAATAGATACGGTGTTGTTTGATTTCGAAACCCTTTTGTCAGCGTCTGACTTGGCGGCCCAGTTTGAGGCGGGCTTTGCAGACGGGACGCTGAAAGCGGGTCTGAGGTTCCAACAAGTCAATGCCGGATCCGGCAGTGACCAGCTTGTTTTCATCCCGCCAGTTAATAATAATCCCCCGCCATCGCCTGTGCCGTTACCTGCGGGTATACCGCTTTTGTTGACGGGACTGGTTGGCGTTGGACTATTGCGTCGCAGAGCACGCTAAGTCGCAATCATATCGTTGAATTCGAAGGGGCGCTTGGCGCCCCTTTTTCATTTCGGCAATCAGATTTTGTGTGTTGCCGTGGGCGATAATGATACCTTGCGCTGCGCCGCGAAAATGCTGCGATATTTGAAGCCTACGCGTTTCTGGCCAAAGCTGTGTTGCGCGCGCATTACGAATAATTGTGAGCGCGCAGCCACGGTGAGAATTAATGCTCAACTGTTTTGTAATGCGCAGAAGTCGGCGATGATGTTCGCATGGCCTGGCTGCCATTTAATTGATTGAAGAATGGCTAAAACTCAGTTCCGTTTAATTTGCTCCATTGGTTTCTCAATTCTTCGCCAGTCTTCGTGAATTTCTCTGACATACGGTCACTGCAAAGAACTCTATCGGCCCTGAAGTGGCGGAAATCCTCGCGCAGTTCGCACCATGCGACTATGACGATAGCTTCGGCGTAGTAGATCAACGCGATGGGCTGAACCGTTCGCTCTGTTTGATTGTCCGCCACGTCTTGATATCGCAGGCGCAACTTGACTTCCTCGCGAATGGCATCCCGAATTTCCGACAAATCAACGTTCTTAGGAACCTCGCTGCCCCAACTTGATGAAAACAAGGATTTACTGACTTCTGTAGCTTCGGATAGCTTGCGAACCGCCCGTTGCGCAGCGCGTTCTAGCCCTTTGTCACCAGTGCGGGAAATCATGCTCAATCCAACAGAGATCGCTTCGGCCTCTTCGATATCGAAGTTGATGGGCGGCAAATCATAGCCGCGCTGCATCACGTATCCAACGCCCGCAGCGCCTTCGATAGGGACGCGCATGGCCTGTAAAGACGCAATATCGCGGTAAACAGTGCGCTGTGTAACTTCCACCACCTTTGCAATCTCACGCGCTGTGAGCGGCTTTGTCGCGCTGCGAAGCAGTTGAATTATTTCAAACATCCGTGCTGACCGCATGTGTTCTCCGATCTGGCAGATAATAAATGCAATTAGCACATCACTGCTGACAGATACATGTCAGCAGTGATCACCTATCTGTGCTCAAGAACGGCTGCGAACAAGGGAACACAGATGGCAAATACAATCATGCAGACGGGTTTTGATACCCGGCCTATCAGGATGGAACCCCTTTGGTTGGTCACATTCCAAGCCCCGCGTGAGGACGTGGATCGCGTCTTTGACGAGATCGTAAAATCTGTTCCGTTGGTACACGGGAAAACGGATAGCAATGCGTACCGGGCACCAGGTGGAATGGAGTATTATCGCCCATTAGAGGGCACGCCAACCGGCGCAGAGGACGACATACGCAAGCGTCCCAATGTCGATGAACTTCGGTTTTTTATCCCGCGAGATACAGGTATTCTCGATCAAGTCATTGAAGCCATCTACGAGGTTCACAGCTATTACGAGCCCGTAATCACTGTTCAGGACATTCTACGCAGCACCTGCAAGGGCCTTGATGACAAAGCAAATCCGCATCGCTGGTGGAACAAGGACGGTGACTGGAAACAAGTCGATGATTGATGCAATGACCCCTTCATCACCTAATTACCGATTGGGCATCATTCTTGTCACCGCTTCGGCCATTGCATGGAGCACGGCGGGCCTGTTCACACGCATTATCACGCTTGATGTGGCGACAATGTTAGTCTGGCGCGGGATTTTCGGAGCAATCGGTGTTTTTACGGTTGCCGTTGCATTGCAAGGACGCAGCGCTTTTAACGATTTCACAAGAATGGGATGGCCCGGGTGGATTTTTGCAACGGTGTCGGCCTTTGGGATGCTGTGTTTCATCACGTCCCTGCGGCTCACTACGGTTGCTCATGTCTCGATCATCTATGCGACAGTTCCATTTGTTGCCGCAGCTCTCGCTTGGTTGGTGATCGGAGAACGTCCGTCTCGCAGCGCAATCGTCGCAAGCCTCGTCTCATTGGTTGGTGTTGCGATCATCGTTGGACTGGGACGCGAGGGCGCGCTAAGCGGGAATATACTGGCGTTCGGAATGACACTTTCCCTTGCAGCCATGATGGTAATTGCGCGCAAGTACAACGATATTCCCACAATGCCTGCCGCAGCTGTATCCGCTGTGTTAAGCGCGCTTGTCGCAATTCCATTCAGCCAAAGTCTTGGGGTCAGCGGTACCGATCTTGGCCTCCTCGCTCTCTTTGGTTTGGTCAATTCTGCGGTCGGCTTGGCCCTGTTTACAATCGGATCTCGACTGCTGCCGCCAGTAGAAACAGCGCTGATCGGCGCATTGGATGCTCCACTCGCTCCAATCTGGGTTTGGCTGTTCTTTTCTGAAATCCCGAGCATTGAAACGATGACAGGTGGCGCAATCGTGTTCGGCGCGGTGATAACCCATATCGCACTTCAAAACAGGCGATAGAAGTCCGACGAGTGAATTACTACGAAGCAGTCGTTCATGTATTGTGCAGGTGGGTTTGAAGTGGACATTCGTTGCTGCCCAATTAGACGAGCAAGGCGCAGATGGGGACGGGCGAAGTTCTATGTCGCAAGACATTCAGTCGCGCTCGGTTTTGGAAATTCCTGCTCGAGATAGCGAACTGTACGATTGTCTTGGTCGCTTGTGCGACACCTCATCATTAACGCCGAGAGGTAGAAGTAGCGGGTCACATATAAGGGGCTTCGACGAGGATCGTGGTTTTGCGGCATGGCTGAGGCTTGTACCACGTCAAAATTCAACCGGGACAAGCACCGCTTTGGTCGGATTGCCGAGATAGGTCTGGTCTAACTTTCGCGCGGTGTATCAGCGGATATGGACATTTATTTCGAACACATGGCTGACAATCTTACAGCGATGCAGTTTTTGACCTTGGTTCAAAAAACTAGTTTTGAAGGCCCAGTTACACAGAATGCCTTGGGGCGACTTGTTGACATGGATGCAACCGTTGGATGTGCGATTTTCGGGATATGACCGCGAAAAAACTTGTGTCTATACAAACAAAATATTAGAAATGATTTACGCTCGTTATCCGAGGTGAATTTTGCACTCGCCTCTGCTGCGCAAGCGAGGTTTTCCGGTGATCCGGAGCTGAAATTAGCAGGAAATTCACGACAGGTGTGGTGCCTGAAATTGGAGATGCATGGATGACAGTCGCGAATATCGGTTCGATAAATCGTGACGTTTTCTTCAAGGTTCCGCATGTCCGAACTGCGGACGAGACGATCGAAGCGCAGAATTTTCAATCAGGTATGGACAGCAAAGAGCTAAAACAATCCGGTGCGATTGCGCTGGCGGGTGGTTCGGTCATTCATGTTGGTGCGGTTGGGCATGTTGGTGCAGTTCGGGGCGATGATCCAGAAGCAATCAGACGCCTCAGATCGGGTGCAGCCGATGTTTCGCCGGCCGCCACTAAACTGGATAACTTCACCCAAAGACGCCCCACCAAAAGTGGAGGCGTTTAAGTGAAATATATCATTGATACTGATCCCGGACATGATGATTTCTTTGCCATCCTCTATGCCGCGCGTCGCCTTGACGTGATCGGGCTAACGACGGTGTTTGGCAATTCAACGGTTGAGAACACAACGCAAAACGCGTTGCGTATTTGCGATTTGGCAAAGCTTGATATTCCGGTTGCCATGGGCGCTGGAAAACCAATTGTTGGAGACTTCGTGGTGTCCCCAATCCACGGCAATGACGGTCTGGAAGGCGGCAAATCCATTCCTTCGACCAACCGTGACATGGACCCGCGCGGGGCCGTGCAGTATCTGATCGAAATGGCGCGCGCACACGCGGGAAACCTGTCTTTGATCGTGCTTGGGCCAATGACGAATATTGCATTGGCTCTTCGTGTCGAACCAAAACTCGCTGAGTGGATTTCCGAAATATCGTTCATGGGCGGCTCAACCGGGACCGGCAATGTGGCCGCGTTTGCAGAAGCCAATGTCTGGAAAGATCCCGAAGCCGCGCAAATGGTTTTGGCCTCGGGGGTTCCCTTGCGTATGGCGGGACTGAACTTGACAGGGCAGGCCCGTTTATCGCAGGCCCATGCGGATCAGATGGCGAAGGCGGGCACGAAAGTCGGTGGGCACGCGGCTCAAATATTGACCTTTTACCTAAAACAGCATTCGGCGCGCTATAGACGCCCTGATGCGCCCATGCATGACCCGTCCGCGGTCATCTCTCTGGTTCATCCGGACTTATTCGAATTTCGCGACACAGCCGTTTCGGTTGAACTGGTCAGTCCCGCGCTTCGTGGGATGACAATATGCGATATGCGCGAAATTGACCCTTTCCCGGGCGAGACGTTGCCCAAGCCGAATGTAAAAGTCGGTGTGCGTGCTGATGGCCCAGCCTGCATTGAGGCCATGATCGAGGCGATTCTGGAATATGAATAGGCCTAAGAGAAACAAATAATCGCCCCACAGAAGGGCCTGATGCCGCGCAGATTGCGGTCTACCAATAAGGAGTACACATGAAACATCTAAGAGAGTTTACTTTCGCGCTGGCGGCTTCAACCCTCATCGCTGGTGCCGCGACCGCAGAAGATGCCGAGCTGAGTGCAATCGGTCTGTCCTTTTCGGATGGTGCTTTGGTCAGCCTATTGAGCGACGCTGCCGCAAATGTTGATGGTGTCTCGGTTGAAACCGAACTGCTGCCATTTGGGCAGTTGTTTTCCGCGATCGAAGTCCGACTTCAGGCGCGCAACGAAAACCCTGATCTCTACTACGTAGATGGTCCTTTGACCGCTTCTTATACGGCGCGCGGGCACTTGGCCCCCCTTGACGATATCCTGCCAAATGCATCCGAGATCTATACCTCGGCTGCGCTGCAACAGGGGACGGTCGACGGTAAATTGATGTCTGTTCCCCTTGAAAGCAGCACGGTTGTGATGCTGGTCAACAACGCCTTGTTTGAACAAGCCGGGATCGATGCGCCGTCGAACAACCCAGAAGAGCGCTGGACATGGGAACAAGTCGCCGACGCAGGCAAGAAAATTTCCGCACTGGGCGAAGACACTTGGGGGTTCAACTTCCACTTTGGTGACAGCCCGTACATGGCACTTATCATGCCACAGTCCAAAGGTGCGACTTTGATCGGCGAGGATGGCGTGACCGCATCGGGTTATGTCAACAGCCCCGAGTTCATCGAAGCGATCAACGTGTATTCTGCGCTGTACAGCGACGGCATCGCACCGGCAGGCATGTATGATTACAGCCTTGCACTGGAGCTTTTCCTGACTGGCAAAGTCGGCATGTTCGCTGGCGTTGTGTCAGATGCGGTGACCGCCGGTAAACGTGACGGTTTGGATCTGACGGTTGCGCCTCTGCCATACTTTGCGGGCGGCACCCCTGTGACGCCAACCGGCAGCTGGCACATTGGTGTTAACCCACGGTCCAAAAATCCTGAAAAAGCCGCTCAGTTGGTCCAAGCTCTGGCACAGCCAGATTTTGTATCGGCGTATTTCGGTGCTCGTGCCAACCCACCGGTTCTGAAATCAGCTTGGGAAAGCCTTGGCGATCAGTTGGACGGCGAACTTTGGACACTGGCACGTTACGAGATCAACAACACGGCTGTGGCGCGTCCGTCCATTGGCGGCTGGCTTGAGTATGACTCGATCTTGCGCAGCGCATTGCGTGAAATTCAGGGCGGTGCTGATGTCACGGAACGGCTGAATGCTGCGGCGGCTGAAATGGATCGCGAACTTCTGAAATACAAGAAGTGAGATCAGAGATGACTGACACGTCAGCAGCATCTTCGGCGGCCAAATCGGTCGCGAAGGCATCCAAAAAACGCGCAATGCTTGATCCGCAAAGACCAAGCTGGGCGACGCTTTTGATGTTTCTTCTGCCGGCGATCAGTCTTCTTATTGTCTTTAGACTGGCCCCGATCGCAATCTCGATCGGGGGCAGTTTTTCCAGCCAATCCTTGTTGGGGGAAACGACCTTTCATGGATTGGGAAACTATAACACTTTGTTCACGGATGAGGGGTTTTGGAATTCCGTTCGTGTGACCCTGTTGTTCAACATTATCATCAACCCGCTTCAGATATTTGTCGCGTTTATCATGGCGCTTCTCGTCTTTGCGCCGGGGCGGTTTTTGACGTTTTTCCGGGTTTCCTTTTTTCTGCCGATGACCATGTCGACCGCGCTGGTCGCTGTGATGTGGAACCTTTTGTTTGATCCGAATTTGGGCCTTGTGAATTCTATCCTCGCGCAAACCCCTCTGGGGCGTCAGGGGTTCTTTTTCGATGAAGATCAAGCGCTTGGCGCTATGATCTGGATATCGACGTGGAAAGGGGCCGGCTATTATATGATCTTCCTCTTGGCCGGTTTGTTCCGCATTTCCGAAGAGCTATACGAGGCCGCGCATGTTGATGGCGCAAGCCCGTGGCAACAGCTGCGATTGATCACTTTGCCGCAAATGAAACGTACGTTTTTGTTTGTCTTTGTGGCCGATACCACGGTCAACCTGCTGTTCTTTGCGCCTGTTTATATCATCACACGCGGTGGGCCGAATGGGTCGACCGATACACTGATGTACCGCGCCTATGAGAGCTCATTTACCTTTGTTGACTGGGGGCGTGCGCTGTCATTGTCATGCATCCTGCTGGCTCTTGTCGTCATTGTCGCCGCCGCGCAAATGTTGTTCTTTAAACCCGGAGAAGGCGAATGAGCGATACTCTCCGCCCAGGTACGTACAGCCCTGTAAAGCATGCCGGGCGCTATGCTCTCATGTGCGCCTTGGCCTTTCTTGCACTGGCCCCACTGCTTTGGATGTTCCTGTCATCTTTGCGTCCGACCCAAGAGATGTTCTCCTATGCGGGCAGTTTTTCATGGCACACAATCTGGCCTGAGACGTTCACCTTTTCAAATTACACAGGCCTTCTGGAAACTGGTTTTCCACGGGCCATCGGGAATTCACTGTTCGTGGCTGGCGTGACCATGGTGATCGGTGTGCTGGTCAACGCAGCCGCGGCGTTTGCCTTTGCCACGTTTGAATTCCGGTTTCGCGGGCCGTTATTTCTTTTGGTTCTTATGACCGCGATGATGCCTTTTGAGGCCATCGTGCTGCCGCTCTATATGCTGGTGAACGGGCTGGGGATGATCGATACCTATTCGGTGCTTATCGTGCCTGAGCTGGCGAACGGTTTTGTTATTTTGATGTTCCGCCAATTCTTCGCGGCCATCCCGCGCGAACTGTACGAAGCGGGGCGGATAGACGGGGCGTCTTGGTTGCGGATTTTCTTTTTCATCGCCTTACCTGTGTCTTGGCCGGTCATCCTGACTGGGTCGATCATGATTTTCATCACACAATTCGAGGCATTTTTCTGGCCGCTGGTCGCCGCACCCTCAGCCGAGCTGACTGTGGCCCAAGTGGAAATCGCAAAGAACATCAGTCTTGAAGGCGCGAACTGGGGCTTGTTGTTCTCTTCGATGAGCATCGTGTGCGTGATCGCGGCACTGCCGTTCCTCGTTTTCCAGCGATTTTACATCCGCAACGTCGCATCCAGCGGCATCAAATAACAAAGGGCTTATCCCAAATGGCTCAAGTCAAAATCGCGCAGGTCCGTAAAGCGTACGGCACCAACGAAGTCCTTCACGGGGTCGACATCGATATACCTGATGGCAGCTTTTCAATCTTGGTCGGGCCGTCCGGTTGCGGGAAGTCGACTTTGCTGCGGATGATTGCAGGGCTGGAGGTTATCACCAGCGGTGAAATCAGCATCGGTGATAAGGTTGTGAACGATTTGTCGTCGCCCAAGCGTGACATCGCAATGGTGTTCCAAAACTACGCGCTTTATCCGCATCTGACAGTTGCGCAGAACATGGGTTTCTCGCTTAAGGTTGCCGGGTTTCCCAAGGCCACAATCGCCGCAAAGGTCAAAGATGCCGCAGAAATGCTGGGTTTGACTGAATACCTTAATCGCCGACCTCAAAAGCTCTCTGGTGGGCAACGACAGCGCGTCGCCATGGGGCGTGCCATAGTCCGCGACCCGTCGGTGTTTCTTTTCGATGAACCGCTGTCGAACCTTGATGCCAAGATGCGTGGTCAGATGCGGACTGAATTGCGCGCCATGCACCGGCGTTTGGGGTCAACAATGATATACGTGACCCATGACCAGATAGAGGCCATGACGATGGCCGATCAGATCATTGTCATGAACGATGGCTATGCCCAGCAAATTGGCGCGCCCCTCGATCTCTATGATCATCCGGCGAATTTGTTTGTGGCGGGTTTTATCGGTGCGCCTGCAATGAACTTCCTGTCCGCCAAAGCCGGGGGTGGTCAGGTACATCTAGCCGATGGAACAGACGTGCAAATACAGATCGCGGATGATGTCGCAGGCGACGTGATTGTCGGAATTCGCCCCGAGCATCTGACCCTTGATCCGAATGGGTCGTTAACGATCATTGTGAATGAAATCGAACCGACTGGCTCAGAAACGCATATTTCGGCGACGACACAGCAGGGACTGCCCATTAAAATGGTCACATCCGAACGCGTCACCGCAAAATCGGGTGAAACGCTGATCGTAGGTTACGAGCTTGAAAAATTGCACTTGTTTGATGCGAAATCCACTGATCGGATTCCAAGCTTCGAACAATAATCTTCCGTACGGCAAGGTTGGTTTTGAGCGGAAGTCCCGATTTTGAAGTAGTCACACCTTTTCGGACAAGTTTGCTGACTAAGCATGGAATAAGGACGGCTTCCGTCGAATTGAACGGTTTTCAATAGGCCATAAATACCTGTTTTGGTCTAATTTGGCCCTGTAGCGATTTGATACCGCCCCTTGGACAGCATTTACGGCAACAAAAGACGCTGAGTTAGAGCTGCCCAACAGGGCAATGCAAAGCATGATCCTGAGAGGGGGCTGAAACTGGTGGACGAATTTCGCCAAGATGCGGTGCGGATTGCGCTTACTAGAGAGTTCACAGTGAAGCTGACAAAAAATAACGCCGACACAGGTTTCATACTGTGTCGGCGTTTTCAGGCGATCCAAACGGAGCCGGTAATTTCTTAGGTCGCGCGCGCCATGCGTTTGCGTTCGTGGGGGTCCAAGTAGCGCTTGCGCAATCTGATTGCATTTGGTGTGACTTCGACCAGCTCGTCATTATCGATATAGGCGATTGCCTCTTCCAATGACTTTGTAATCGGCGTGGTCAGGCGCACCGCTTCGTCTGTGCCTGAGGCACGCACGTTGGTCAGCTTTTTACCCTTCAGAGGGTTCACCTCTAGGTCGTTTTCCCGCGAATGTTCACCGATGACCATACCCTGATAGACTTCGACTTGCGGGCCAATGAACATGCGACCACGGTCTTCTAGGTTCCACAGCGCATAGGCCACGGACTGACCTTTTTCCATCGAGATCAAGACACCAGCCCGACGTCCCGGAATAGCGCCTTTGTAAGGGGCCCATTCGTGGAACACGCGGTTCAGAACACCTGTGCCGCGTGTGTCGGTTAGGAATTCACCGTGATACCCGATCAATCCACGTGATGGCACATGCGCAATGATACGCGTTTTGCCAACGCCAGCAGGGCGCATTTCGACCAATTCGCCTTTGCGTGACCCCGTGATCTTTTCAATGACCGAACCCGAATATTCGTCATCGACATCAATGGTGACGTCTTCGATGGGTTCCATCCGTTGGCCGTCGATGTCGCGGAACAAAACCTGTGGTCGTGAAATCGACAATTCAAAGCCTTCACGACGCATGTTTTCGATCAAAACGCCCATCTGCAATTCGCCGCGACCAGCCACTTCGAAGGCTTCGCCGCCGGGCGTGTCGGTGATACGGATGGCGACGTTTTGTTCGGCCTCTTTCATAAGGCGTTCGCGGATCACACGCGATTGCACTTTTTTGCCGTCGCGCCCGGCCAGCGGGCTGTCATTGATGCCAAAGGTCACCGTGATTGTCGGCGGATCGATTGGCTGCGCCTCAATCGGGGTGTCCACGGCCAAGGCGCAGATTGTATCGGCCACTGTCGCTTTGCTCATACCTGCAAGCGATACGATATCGCCCGCCATTGCTTCGTCGATGTCTTGCATTTGCAGACCACGGAAGGCTTGGATCTTGGTGACACGGAATTGTTCGATCTTTTGGCCAATGCGGCTGAGAGCTTGAACGCTTGCACCGACCTTCAATTTCCCGCTTTCGACGCGACCAGTCAGAATACGGCCGACAAAAGGATCATTGCCCAATGTCGTGGCCAGCATCCGGAAATCTTCGTCCTGCTTTGCAACCTGACGCGGGGCAGGGACATGGTTCACGACAAGATTGAACAGGGCGGACAGGTCCTTGCGTGGACCGTCCAGCTCTGCATCGGCCCAGCCTGATCGTCCTGACGCATAAAGATGCGGGAAATCCAGTTGGTCGTCATCCGCGTCAAGATTGGCGAACAAGTCAAAGCATTCATCCAAAGCGCGATCTGATTCCGCGTCCGGCTTGTCGACTTTGTTCAACACAACAATTGGGCGCAGACCCAATGCCAAAGCTTTTGAGGTCACGAATTTGGTTTGAGGCATCGGCCCTTCGGCAGCGTCCACCAGCAACACAACACCATCGACCATCGACAGGATACGTTCAACTTCGCCGCCGAAATCCGCGTGGCCAGGCGTATCAACGATGTTGATGCGCGTGCCTTTCCATTCGACGGACGTTGCCTTGGCAAGGATGGTAATCCCGCGCTCGCGTTCAAGGTCGTTACTGTCCATGGCGCGTTCCGCCACAGCTTGATTTTCGCGGAATGCGCCCGACTGTTTCAGCAGCTCATCCACAAGTGTGGTTTTGCCGTGGTCAACGTGAGCGATGATGGCGATATTGCGCAGTTCCATTGGGGCCTCGAATGCTTGGTTGGCGCGGCCTTATCCTGCTGCGGTGCAGAAGGCTAGGCCCTAATGCGTCGAGGTGGTGGAAAAGAGGTGTATCACAAGGATACCGGCCAAAATCATTGCCATTCCCAGTATGGCTGGCCAATCCAACCTTTGTCCGAACACAACCCATCCGATAAAGGCAATCAGCACAATGCCCAAGCCAGACCAGATCGCATACGTAAGTCCGACCGGTAGCGTACGCAGTGTCAGCGACAGCAAATAGAATGCCAGCCCATAGGCGATGACCACAACAACCGATGGTCCAAGCCGCGTGAATTGATGGCTCGCTTGCATTGCCGTTGTTCCAATCGTTTCAGCGGCAACAGCAAAGATCAAATACAGATAGTGAGGTGGCATCGGTCCATCCTTGTCGGGCGGTTTGTATGTGGATGCTTTTAGCGCAGACATTGGGAGCTCGAATGTCAAAATCCGCCCTTGTTAACCCTCTTTTCGTCATTTCACGCCTAAGGATCACGTCATCATCGTATTTGGAGTGTGAAGATGCGTTCTTTCGTTTTGGGTTGTTTGGCGGTTTTGTTTTCTCTTGGATGGGCCGGGGTTGGACACGCCGTTCCTGTGTCGTGGAACACAACAGATGCAGTGACGTTAACCGGGTTCGGGTTTTCTGGTCCGGCAAGCGTGACGTTGCATGGCAGCTTTACCTATGACGCAGATACTGAGGCTTTTGACGACATTGCATTTGCGTTTGGGACACGTGGCGATGTGCCGGTTTCGTCAATACCGGACCTGCACACTGCAACATTGAATACGCCACAACAGATACAAATATTCACGCCCACGTCGGACGGCTGTTTTAACGGAACAGAACCTTGCCCAGAAAACACTTTGTTGATTAATTTATTGGGCCCCGATCAATTGACCAATGTGGGCGGGGTCTTTTTGGCAGAATTCCAATTTTTCAATCCAAATGCCGCAGTAGATGGACTTGCAATCCTACGCGGTGCGCGCAGTTTCGATGTTGTGCCACTGCCTGCCGGAATGCCTTTTTTGGTGACTGGGCTCGGTGTACTTGCGTTCTTGCGCCGCAAGTCTTGAACACTCACACCTCTTGAACGCGAAAGGGATCGCGCTGTATGCGCGACCCCCAGTTTTCAATCATCCAAGATCAGAATTACCCGGCCAATGCTTTGTTCAGGTTCTCGTCAATCTTTTCAAGGAAACCCATTGTGGTCAGCCATTTCTGATCAGGACCAACCAACAGGGCAAGGTCCTTCGTCATAAAGCCGCTTTCAACGGTGTCGACGATGACCTTTTCCAGCGTTTCCGCAAAATTCATAAGCGGCTGATTTTCATCCAGCTTCGCACGGTGTTTCAGACCACCAGTCCATGCGTAAATGGACGCGACTGAGTTCGTCGATGTTTCTTCGCCCTTTTGGTGCTGGCGGTAATGGCGCGTAACTGTTCCGTGCGCCGCTTCGGCTTCGACAATCTTGCCATCTGGCGTCATCAACTGCGATGTCATCAAGCCAAGCGACCCAAACCCTTGGGCAACGGTGTCGGATTGTACGTCACCATCATAGTTTTTGCAGGCCCAAACAAATCCACCTGACCACTTCATCGCGGCCGCGACCATATCGTCAATCAGACGATGCTCGTATGTGATTCCCGCTTCTTTGAACTTGTCAGCAAATTCTTCCTGATAAATCCGTTCAAAGATCAACATGAACTGACCATCATATTGTTTGAGGATCGTATTCTTGGTCGACAGGTAAACCGGCCAGCCCAAATTCAGGCCGTAATTCAACGAGGCACGCGCGAAATCTTCGATCGATTTGTCGAGGTTATACATCCCCATGTAGACACCTGACGACGGTGCATCAAACACTTCGCGTTCATCCACTGTGCCGTCTTCACCGACGAATTTCATGGTCAGTTTGCCTGGCCCAGGAAATTTCATGTCCGTTGCGCGGTATTGATCGCCATACGCATGACGGCCAATAACGATAGGCCTTGTCCAACCGGGCACCAGTCGTGGAACGTTGGAACAAATAATCGGTTGGCGAAATACGACGCCGCCCAGAATGTTGCGGATCGTCCCATTGGGGGACCGCCACATTTGTTTAAGCCCAAATTCTTCGACGCGACCTTCGTCTGGCGTAATCGTCGCGCATTTTACTGCGACGCCAATTTCTTTGGTCTTTTCGGCAGAATCAATTGTGATCTGGTCGTTGGTTTCGTCTCTGACTTCGATGCCGAGATCGTAATACAGAAGATCGATGTCCAGATATGGCAGAATCAACTTGTCTTTGATGAACTGCCAAATGATGCGGGTCATTTCATCCCCGTCCATTTCAACGATCGGGTTTTCCACCTTGATTTTGGTCACGGAGGCATCCTTTGCGACAATATTCGATTGCTTTTCGCTTAGCCTGTCTGAGCGCGTTTGGGAAGCTGTATACGAACGTATACTGATATGTCGCACCCTAATATATCGCTGAATTTCTTCCTATTTGTTAAGGAAGAATTCTTCTATTTGTGCTCGCAACCACAACCAAAGCTGCGGCGCGCCACGTTTAATTGCAGGGGCAACGCGCGCTTCGATTTTCTCTGGTGAAACGTTGTATTCAATCCACGATCCACCTCCGGATGCAAGATTTTGCATTGGTGGTTGGGCGCGATCAAGGGCCTTGGCAAATTGTGCTGATGGTGACTGGGCCGCTTCAAATTCTTCCCAGATGGCGCGCAATTCGACCGCTTGATCTGGGGGCAGCATTCCAAAAAGACGATCCGCTGCCGCCTGTTCCTGCGCTTCCATTTTATCTGTGTCAACGGTTCCAAATATTGGATTATCACCTGCGTCGATCTCAACAAGATCATGCAGGATAAGCATTATTATGACTTTGTTGATGTCGACATCGGGATCAGCCTGATCGGCCAGAACAAGCGCGTATAATGCAAGGTGCCAAGAATGCTCTGCGGAATTTTCCCGACGTGATCCGTCCACCAATGTTGTGGCGCGGATTACAGTTTTAAGTCGGTCTGCTTCTGTCAGAAACGCAAGTTGGCGATCAAGCCGGGTCATTTTTTCCGGCTTGATCACGATGTGCTTTCAAAGCGCGTTCAAGGAATTTTTTACCCGCGG
Source organism: Paracoccaceae bacterium (assembly GCA_039984715.1). Classification (GTDB taxonomy): domain Bacteria; phylum Pseudomonadota; class Alphaproteobacteria; order Rhodobacterales; family Rhodobacteraceae; genus JABSSA01. Next base: position 606,748 of record JBDWUA010000016.1, read on the forward strand.
CATTTGCCATTCGCGTGCGCACCGCAGTCAAAAATGCTTCTTCTAGGGTTTGGGACGAAGATCCCAAAACTTGACCAAGCTCCATGAACAACCGGTCATTGCCGATTTCAACTTGGACCTGAATGCATTCCTCGGCCATTTCGTTGGCCATTTGAGTTACAGCAGGATCAGACATTATCGGCTCGACTCGGTCAAACGACGTTTCACATAGGTGGATGTGTGATCGATCATTGTATCCAAATGCGGATCTTCAAAGAAATGCCCCGCGCCTTCGACCTGCGTATGGGTGATCGTGATACCTTTTTGCTCGTGTAGTTTACCAACGAGCGTTTCAGTATCCGCTGGAGGGGCCACGCGATCTGCGGCGCCATTGATGATCAGTCCAGAAGACGGGCAGGGTGCAAGAAACGAAAAGTCATACATATTCGCAGGCGGAGAAACAGAAATGAACCCTGTGATTTCCGGTCTACGCATAAGCAATTGCATTCCGATCCATGCACCGAACGAAAACCCGGCGACCCAACAATGCTTGGAATTGTTGTTCATCGATTGCAGATAATCCAACGCGGATGCCGCGTCGCTCAACTCTCCTACGCCTTGGTCGTATTCGCCTTGGCTGCGGCCAACGCCGCGGAAATTGAAACGCAGAACGGTAAAGCCCATGTTGTAAAAGGCATAGTGCAATGCATGCACAACCTTGTTGTTCATGGTGCCACCAAATTGCGGGTGCGGATGAAGCACAATCGCAATAGGGGCATCGCGTTCTTTTTGAGGGTGATAGCGGCCTTCTAGGCGGCCTTCGGGTCCAGGAAAAATGACCTCGGGCATATGGTGTCTCTTGTCCCTCTTACGAGTGCTATTGGATTTCTTGACGAAATCTCTCGGCTAACTTAGAACGGTTCTAATTTGTTGCGCCAGCATTCGTGAGCCGACGGTGTAACGGATGTATTGGCTCCAACCTGAAAGGTCAATCGGGAGACGATGCAATGAAATTATCAACCAAGGGACGGTACGCAATGGTTGCGCTTGCCGATATAGCCCTTCAACCGGCTGACAAACTGGTCAGTCTGGGTGAAATTGCCGAACGTCAGGCGATCTCATTGCCGTATCTGGAGCAATTGTTCGTCAAATTGCGTCGCGCTGATCTTGTCGCGTCTGTCCGTGGACCGGGTGGGGGATATCGATTGTCTCGATCACCTGCCGAAATCCGTGTGGTGGATATCTTGAGTGCCGTGGATGAAACCGTTGATGCGATGCAAAAAGGGGCAGGTGCATCAGGTGGGCTGTCTGGTAGCCGTGCGCAATCACTGACCAATCGCCTGTGGGAAGGTCTAAGCGCGCATGTGTATGTGTTCTTGCACCAGACCCGTTTGTCAGACGTGATCCAAAACGATTTGGTTCCATGTCCGGCTGTTCCAAACCTATTTGATGTCGTCGACGAATGATTGACCCCATGCGCCCGCTGGAAAGAGATGCCGTGTGAACCGTCTGTATTTGGATCATAATGCCACCACGCCTTTGCGGGTTGAGGCGCGTGATGCGATGATTGCCGCGATGGATGTGGTGGGTAATCCGTCCTCTGTGCATGCCGAGGGGCGCGCGGCCAAGATGATGGTGGAGCGCGCGCGCGCGCAAGTGGCGGTGCTTGTGGGGTGTTTGCCGACACAGGTGATTTTTACAGGGTCTGCGACTGAGGCGGCTTCGATGGTCGCTGCCCAAAAAGATCGGCATGGTGGAGTGTTTATCGCGTCGGACATTGAGCACGATTGTTTTCGGGTTTGGGATGAGGCGCCACAACGAACCTTTGAAAAATCTGATGGTGATGATTACGACCCTGATGAACAGGCCTTTGTGGATTTCGCTTGGTCTTTGGCGTCAGCGGACAACAATGACAACGCATTGTGGGCATTGACAGCCGCAGATGGTGAAACAGGGCGTTTGGCTGAGCGCGCGCCCGGGACTTATGACGGCTGCGTGCCTGGGGCACATATCATGCCTTGTGGTGAGCGCAGAGCGAATTTTGCAGTTGTCACTGATATTACGCAACTTGCAGGTAAGTTGCCTGTGGTTCTAGGGGAAGAGAAGCCCTCATACATGATATTGTCCGCCCACAAAATCGGTGGTCCTAAAGGCGTCGGCGCTTTCATCAATTTGACTGCACAAGATCCGATTCCAATCTTGCGCGGTGGAGGCCAAGAACAAAACCGCCGCTCGGGCACCGAGAATGTCATCGGCATCGCAGGATTCGGCGCAGCGGCACAAGCTGCACACCATGATGTGATGGCTGGAAAATGGACCGAAGTCGAGAAACTTAGAAATATTCTAGAAAGAGCTCTTGAGGCTTTTTCAAAGAAGACTATTTTCGTCGGTAAAGAAGTCCCGCGATTACCTAACACGTCCTGTTTCATTACGCCCGGCTGGAAGGGCGACACTCAAGTGATGCAGATGGATCTAGCAGGGTTTGCCATCTCGGCAGGCTCTGCCTGTTCGTCAGGTAAAGTTAAGGCAAGCCGGGTGTTGAAAGCGATGGGATATTCAGATCTTGAGGCGGCGTCCGCTGTGCGGGTGTCATTGGGTCTTGAGACTACGGAAGATGATGTTTTGCGCTTTGCACAAGCGTGGGGCGAAAAGTTAAAGAAACAAGAATCGCGTGCTGCTTAGGCGCGCATTGAGGGGATGTCTGACGTGGATGACGTGGTGAATGTCAAAGAGGGTGTCGATCAGGAAACGGTCGATGCTGTGCGCGAAGTCGGCGGCAAATACAAATACGGTTGGGAAACAGACATCGAAATGGAGTACGCTCCGAAAGGTCTGACCCCGGATATCGTACGTCTGATTTCGGAAAAGAACGAAGAACCGGAATGGATGTTGCAATGGCGTTTGGATGCCTATGACCGTTGGTTGCAGTTGAAAGAACCAGATTGGGCCATGGTCGATTATCCTGAGATCGATTTTCAGGACCAGTATTACTATGCGCGTCCCAAATCGATGGAAGTGAAGCCAAAATCGCTGGATGAAGTCGATCCGAAACTGCTGGCCACGTATGCAAAGCTGGGCATTCCTCTAAAGGAACAAATGATCCTTGCTGGTGTTGAAGGTGCAGAAGACGCGCCTGCCGAAGGGCGCAAGGTTGCTGTGGACGCGGTGTTTGATTCTGTGTCCGTCGGCACAACCTTTCAGGATGAACTGTTAAAAGCTGGCGTCATCTTTTGTTCGATTTCAGAAGCCATTCGCGAACATCCCGAACTGGTCAAGAAATATCTAGGATCAGTTGTTCCGGTGTCGGACAATTTTTACGCCACACTGAATTCTGCCGTCTTTTCAGATGGTTCGTTTGTGTACATCCCACCGGGCGTGCGCTGTCCAATGGAACTGAGCACCTATTTCCGCATCAATGCTGAAAACACGGGTCAATTCGAACGGACTTTGATCATCGCTGATAAAGAATCCTATGTCAGCTACCTTGAAGGCTGCACGGCCCCACAACGCGACGTGTCCCAATTGCACGCAGCCGTGGTCGAGATTGTTTTGCTTGATGATGCAGAGGTCAAATATTCGACTGTTCAAAACTGGTATCCCGGTGATGAAGAAGGCAAAGGCGGCATCTATAACTTTGTGACCAAACGCGCCGATTGTCGTGGTGCGCGATCAAAGGTGATGTGGACGCAGGTTGAAACCGGATCTGCTGTGACTTGGAAATACCCGTCCTGCATTCTGCGCGGTGACGACAGTCAGGGCGAATTTTATTCGATCGCGATTGCCAACAACATGCAGCAAGCCGACACTGGCACAAAAATGGTGCATCTGGGCAAGAACACCAAATCGCGCATCGTGTCCAAAGGGATCAGCGCGGGCAAAGCGCAAAATACCTATCGCGGATTGGTGTCCATGCACCCCAAGGCGCAGGAGTCGCGCAACTATACCCAATGTGACTCGTTGTTGATTGGCGACAAATGTGGGGCGCACACGGTTCCCTATATCGAGGTCAAGAATAACTCGTCCCGCGTCGAACACGAAGCAACGACATCCAAGGTGGACGATGACCAACTGTTCTATTGCCGCTCGCGCGGGATGGACGAAGAAGAAGCTGTGGCTTTGGTTGTGAACGGGTTCTGCAAGGAAGTGCTGCAAGCGCTGCCAATGGAATTCGCAATGGAAGCGCAGCAGTTGGTCGCAATTTCGCTTGAGGGGTCTGTGGGGTAATCCAATGTTCGAAAATTCAATCGATGGCGCTGGTGCTTTAAATGAAGCGTTGTACCCAGATCGGAAAGACTGGGGGATTCGGTTTGGTATTTTCCTCGTAATAGTCCTAGTTGCCACTTCATCCATTATTGCCACAACATCCACACATCCGATTATTGGTTCATTTTACGGTTGGATCGCAATGGTCGTCCTGAGTGTGTCAATTGGCGTTGTATCCGGAGTGTATCTTGAGCGCTGGGAACGTAAGAAACAGGCCGAGAAACACGCCGAAATAAGAAAATCTTTGCAGGATGAGAAAGATCGTCAGCTGAAAGAGTTCATGAAAGAAAAAGGTAAATGATCTTCACCGCCACATCCAATTTCAAAAGCCTCTCTGTGTCTGGCAACAAGATCGCACACAGTCGGCGCGCTGATCGATGGTCGGTTGTTGGCAGATTTGCTGCAAAAGTTGGTGAAATAGTCGGTGACTGACCCTCTGAAGTCCATAAAAGAACGTGTTCAGACCCGTTATCGCACTGCTCTGGTGTTTTCGGTGCCGGTTTTTGTGGTGTTGGCTGCCATGGTATTGGAAGCTGGTGCGGACATTGTTTTGATACAACCGGGCGCGTTGGCGCCTGCGTTGATTGTTAGCCTTTTGATCGCAGCCATTCCCGTGACTTTATACAACAGAGCTAAGATGACCTTAGATCGCGAGCAAGAGAGCGAGCGCTTGGCTGAGATTGTGAAAAAGATCGAGATGCCACAATGATCTTTGCTGATTCATTCAAAATCTTAGGGCAAGCGGCAACCGGATCTGTTGGGCTTAACCGGCGGCACCCAGAATGTAGCGGTTTCACCGCGATGATGGGGGTGGTCAATGAACGATCTTGATCGGAAACCCGCAATTCGCCCCTTACTTCACGATAAAGAACCATCGGCTCAAAGGATTATTGGCGCAGGAATAGAAGCGGCCGTTCTGGATTTAGAGGGTCTTCATCTGTTCCTTCACAATGCATGTGTGGAAATGGAGCAGGCCGTCCGGCGATCAGAAAGCATCGTTGGCCGCTTGGTCAACAATGTGACCCGTGACGATGTAGATTACGTCGAGATGAATGCCCAACGGTTAAGCGAAACACTAATTGTCCTCGACATCGAAGCCTCGAATGAGATGGGACAACATTCCTATTTTCAGCTGCGACGTGACCTTGTCGCCAAGGCGCGGGATCTAACGGGCGCTATGCTTAGGGCAGAAGGGAATGCATCGGTATGATTGCTGAATTGGTTCAAGCGTCAGCCGGTGCAGGCGTCGGTGTGTTTGCTGGATGTCTCATTGGGCTTGGTATGCGAAAGCGTGCTGGAAAAACTGATGGGTTGCTCAGCAATTCTGTTCCATTGACGGCGTCAGCTGCGGGTGGTGCGGCGCTGTTGATCATGATGCTGATCACGTATCTGACGGGGGCATAGTGCAATGATTGTGACGACGACGCCAAGTGTCGAAGGTAAGACTATCACCGACTACCGCGGGATTGTGGTCGGCGAGGCGATCATGGGCGCAAATATCGTTCGGGACGTGTTTGCGCAGATCACAGATATCGTGGGCGGCCGGTCAGGTGCGTATGAAAGCAAATTGCAAGACGCGCGTGACACCGCGTTGGGCGAATTGGAAGATCGTGCGCGTGAAAAAGGGGCGAACGCCGTGGTTGGCGTTGATCTGGATTACGAAGTCGTGGGGCAGTCCATGTTGATGGTCTCTGCCTCGGGCACTGCGGTCGTTTTGGAGTGATCATGATTGGGATCGTAACCATATGGCGGGAGGCCCATGGCACGGTGAACTTTGCGCCAGTGCTCGGTCGTCGGAGTACGGAAAAATGATCCTGTTCCCGCCATTTTTACGCCCGATTCAACCGTCAGTGTCTCTGCCAATCAACAGAGCACGGCAATATTATGGGACAAACGGACTTTCAGGACAGGTTGTCGCGCATCGCGCAACACAGCGATACAACCGCGACATACGAGCCATCGAGCAGCGCGTCAGTGCAGGACGACGAGACTTCTCCGCTGCGCGATATCATAATGGGGGTGCTCGTCGGCTTTGTGTCCTCTTTTCTGGCCAACGTGATCGAATTCCACTTCGTCGCAGAAGGCAGCGCGTGGATCTATTTCAACGACGAAAGTGGACTTGCCGGGCAGATCATTTTTGTTGTGCTTATCACGATACTTGCCGCCTGGGCGAGATTGACCGACACAATTTCATTTGTCGCGATGGTCGTCGGCGTCTTTGGGCACTTTTTTTCGGAAGGGCTGTTCGTTGCGATAATTCCGGGCGTGGCAACCATGATTTACTCGTCAGAGTATGTTTCTTACGTCAATTCAGGACTTCTAACGTTTGGATTTCTAGACTTTTTCTAGCTCCTCCGTCTCACAGTCAACATCAACAACCAGCCTGTGCAGTATCTGCACGGGCCAAAAGCGTTTGCGCCGCGGATGCAGCCAACGCACGTATATTCCAATGAGGGCACTATGCTGAATATCAAAAACTTACAGGTCAAACTCGAAGAAGAGGACAAGCAAATCCTCAAAGGTGTGGATCTGACTGTCGAAGCGGGCAAAGTGCACGCGATCATGGGGCCAAACGGGTCGGGAAAATCGACCTTGTCTTATGTTTTGTCTGGACGCGACGGCTATGAAGTGACCGGGGGAACGGCAAGCCTAAGCGGCGCTGACCTGTTGGACATGGAACCAGAAGAACGCGCGGCGGCTGGCCTGTTTTTGGCATTTCAATATCCTGTTGAAATTCCCGGTGTTGGCAACATGACCTTTTTGCGCACAGCGGTGAATGCTCAGCGCAAGGCCCGTGGCGAAGACGAGATGAGCGCGGCAGATTTCCTGAAGTTTGTGCGTGCCAAGGCCAAAGAGCTGAAGATCGACGCGGATATGTTGAAACGCCCTGTGAACGTAGGCTTTTCGGGCGGTGAGAAAAAACGCAATGAAATCCTGCAGATGGCGATGTTAGAGCCCAAGATGTGTATCTTGGACGAAACGGATTCCGGGCTTGACGTTGATGCGATGAAGCTGGTGGCCGAAGGTGTGAATGCGCTGCGTTCAGAGGGTCGCGGTTTTCTAGTTATCACGCATTATCAACGCCTTCTGGATCACATTAAACCTGATGTGGTGCACATCATGGCGGATGGTCGTATCGTGAAAACCGGCGGACCTGAATTGGCCCTTGAGGTCGAAAACAACGGTTACACAGATATTCTGGCGGAGGTGGCCTAATGGCAGCAGCTGCTGAAAAGCAATCGGCGACGGATGCGCGACTGGCTGGGCTGTCAATGCCCGCTGGTGGGTGGTCTGAACCTGCACGTCGCGAAGCGCATGAGCGTCTGGTTGCATCTGGTTTGCCGGGGCGTCGCGACGAATATTGGCGGTTCACGCGTCCGGACGCGTTGACGGCACCCACGGTTCACGCCGCTTTGTTTCAAAACAAAGAGACTCCGTTGTTTGATGCAATGGATCGTTTGCGGATTGTATTTGTAGACGGCGTATTTGATGAAAACGCGTCGGATGATTTGTCCCTTGAGGGGATCGAAATTGACCGTCTTGCCACCGCGAAAAGCGACATCCATTGGGCCCAAGGTGTTTACGGAGTTCTGGAGCTGGCAGGTCAAACCCCAGTCGATCGGCCATTGGCCGCGATGAATACGGCCTATGCCACAGATGGTGTTTTGATCCATGTCACTGGACCTGTCTCAAAACCCGTTCATCTGACTTATGAACATCGGGACGAACAATCAGACGCAATGTTGCACCATGTCATCAAGCTTGAAGAAGGCACGTCGTTGACGTTACTGGAAAGCGGTCCGGGCGCGGCGCGCATCAATAAAGTGATGGAAGTCGATGTCGCGGACAAAGCTGCGTTTCATCATGTACGTGCGCAGGGTAGGGATCATGAACGTCTTGCCGTCACGCATAACTTCGCGCGCCTTGGTACGGAATCGACCTTTAAAAGCTTTACGTTGACCGTGAACGGCCGGTTGACCCGCAATGAATGTATCATTGAACTGACGGGTGACGATGCGATTGCACATGTGGCTGGCGCATGTGTCGGAGACGGTGAATTCCTTCACGATGACACGGTATTTGTAACGCATGACGCGGTGAATTGTGAAAGCCGTCAGGTGTTCAAAAAGGTGTTGCGCAACGGCGCGACCGGCGTGTTCCAAGGTAAAATCCTTGTCAAAAACGGCGCACAAAAGACCGATGGGTATCAGATCAGCCAATCCTTGCTGCTGGATGGAGACAGCCAGTTTCTGGCGAAACCAGAGCTTGAGATTTACGCAGATGATGTTGCCTGTTCGCATGGGTCTACGTCTGGTGCGATTGACGATACGGCGCTGTTCTATCTCCGCTCGCGTGGCGTTCCTGCGGACGTTGCAACGGATTTGCTGACATTGGCATTCTTGGCCGAAGCGGTTGAAGAAATCGAAGACGAGACATTGCGTGATGAACTGACCGAGCGGCTTGAAGCTTGGTTGGAGCGCCGTCGGGGTTAAGCATGAGTCTAAGCCAAAATATCGTGGCAACCTACCGCAGACCAAGGCGCGTCATGGAACGTCTTTTGTCGCTGGGTCAACGGGAAGACCGTGCCTTGGCCTATCTTATGGGGGCATGCGTGATGATTTTTATTGCGCAGACCCCCAAGCTCGCCCGCGAAGCACATTTGGACGGGGAAGACCTGAACATGCTTCTCGGTGCGACGTTGATGGCTTGGATGTTTATCGCGCCATTGCTTTTGTATGGGCTTGCGGCTTTTGTGGGGATCATTGGCCGATTGTTTGGCGGTCAGGGCAACATGTATGGCGCGCGTCTGGCATTGTTCTGGGCCTTACTTGCGGCATCACCATTGGTTCTGTTGCACGGCCTTGTGGCAGGGTTCATTGGGCCCGGCCTTGAATTGCAGGCTGTCGGGTTGATCTGGTGTGTGATGTTCGTTTGGTTTTGGGGGGCCGGACTGTGGGCCTCAGAAAGACCTAGGGTCACATGACCGACATTCGTTTGAAGTCCCTGATTGCGCTGTCTATTCGCGACCCGAGATTGGCCGGTGAAACCATCCTGTCGATGCGGCTGCCTGATCCCATTTTGTGGCAAGCTCTGACATTTGTGTCGGTTATTTCGACGCTGATCGTTGCAGGGATGATGCGATTGTCGCCTATTCCCGACAATGAATTCGGTTTGATTTTGATCAAATCCCCGATCTATTCCTCGCCCTTGTTGGCCGCTGTGATGCAGTGGGGACAGTCCGTGATCTCGATCTTTGTGGTACATTGGATTGGTCGGATATTTGGCGGAACCGGTTCACGGGCGAATGTTCTGGCTTTGGTCGCATGGCTTCATTTTGTGGCGCTTATACTTGTGATCTTTTTGGTCCTTCTTGGGTCATTGATTCCAATGTTGTCGGCCTTTGGGCTGCTCATGTTTATTGGCTGGTGGTTGTGGAGCTTTGTGACATTTGTCGATGTGGCGCATGCGCTTCAGTCAATGTTCAAAGCTGCCGGTGTGTTGGTCGTGTCCTTTGTGGGATTTTTGTTTGGCGTTTCGTTTGTTGTCAGCCTGCTGGGCGGGTTGATCTACGGAATTGCAGGAGTGCGATGAGATGTATGATGTAGACAAAATCCGGCAGGATTTCCCCATTCTGTCCCGCGAGGTAAATGGCAAACCTCTGGTCTATTTGGACAATGGGGCATCGGCGCAGAAACCCAAAGTGGTGATCGATGCGATCACGCGCGCCTATGCAGAAGAATACGCCAATGTGCATCGGGGTCTTCATTTCCTGTCCAACCTTGCGACAGAAAAATACGAAGGCGTGCGTGGCGTCATTGCGCGGTTTTTGAATGCCAAGTCAGAAGACGAAATCGTGTTGAATTCGGGCACAACCGAAGGGATCAACATGGTCGCCTATGGATGGGCTATGCCACGTCTCGAAGCCGGTGATGAAATCGTGCTGAGCGTTATGGAACACCACGCCAACATCGTGCCCTGGCATTTCTTACGTGAACGGCAAGGGGTTGTCCTGAAGTGGGTTGATGTTGATGCATCGGGCGCTTTGGACCCACAGGCCGTGATCGACGCGATTGGACCGCGCACCAAACTTGTCGCTGTCACCCATATGTCCAATGTTCTTGGCACGCGTGTTGATGTGAAGGCGATTTGTCATGGCGCGCATGCGCAAGGCGTGCCTGTGTTGGTGGACGGATCACAAAGTGCCGTGCACATGCCAGTGGATGTGCAAGAAATTGATGCAGATTTCTTTGCCATCACAGGGCACAAGCTTTACGGGCCATCGGGGTCCGGCGCGATCTATGTCAAATCCGAACGCATGGCAGAAATGCGTCCCTTCATCGGGGGCGGCGACATGATCAAAGAGGTGTCCAAGGATGCCGTCGTCTATAATGATCCACCAATGAAATTCGAAGCCGGCACACCGGGCATCGTGCAGACCATCGGTCTTGGCGTCGCGCTTGAATACATGATGGGTGTGGGCATGCAGCAGATCGCAGATCACGAGAATGAACTGCGTGATTATGCGGTGAAACGTCTGGGTGGGTTGAACTGGCTGCAAACGCAAGGAACGACCGTGGACAAGGGGGCGATCTTTTCGTTCACTTTGGACGGGGCGGCCCATGCGCATGACATATCGACGATTTTGGACAAAAAAGGCGTCGCCGTGCGCGCCGGGCACCATTGCGCAGGTCCTTTGATGGATCACTTGGGCGTCACAGCAACCTGCCGCGCTTCGTTTGGAATGTACAACACGACAAATGAAATCGACGTGCTCGTCGAGGCACTGGAACTTGCACACGATCTCTTTGCCTAAGGGCCTACCTTGGCGCCGACTTCTTAGTGACGCGCAAGATTTGTCCGTTGCAGGCCTGAACACACGGCGATATAGAACACGCATGGACCGTTAGCTCAGCTGGATAGAGCGCTGCCCTCCGAAGGCAGAGGCCAGAGGTTCGAATCCTCTACGGTCCACCATGCAATCTTTAAATCGTTTAAAAGCAACCGTTTAGCTTGAAAAAGTGTTTAGGATTTTTGCACCTGAACAATTTCTGTTCTTGTTTCGGTCCCAGAAAACAATGCTTTCTTGCTCACGTTGGGGTGTCGTGCCACTTGCCACCAAGCTGCCGCTTGAGTGCTTAACCCCTGTTCAAAGGCAGTTTTCTTTTGATCCAGCCGGGCCCCGCACGCGAGCCCAACATACCTTCGGGTACATCGATAATATTGGTAAAACCAGCCTTCTTCAGTGCACGGGTCATCCGGGCAGACCGATGTCCGCGCGCGCAAATTAATGCCACAGGTGCGGTGGTGTCACCTTTCACGAGCTTAACCAATTCGGGCACAAAATCCTTGCGTCGCATGTCGAGGCGGTTCGCGCCTTGTCCGCTGCCAGTTTTTGCCCATTCATCCGGCCTGCGAATATCGACCAACGTAATTTGTTTCGACTGCGCCAATGCGTGTGCGTCAGGCGGTGTCAAATCTCCGCCAGCGGTTGGGACAGATTGCGCGACGGCCCCGTTGGTGATGAAAAACGCTCCTGCGGACATCATCAGAGATCGCCTTGAAGTCATGTTAGTTGCATTTTTCATATGGTATTGTCCTTCGCAAATGTTGGTCTTTGAAGCCAAGTTACAAAGCGTAAGGATTAGGTTCTGTGACTAAGTCACGTTTCAGGCTACACAACGCGACACAAATCTGTGAGCGAAGTGAGGCCCTTGTTCGCCAGATGAAAATGCGTGGTCGGAAAATATTACAGTGCTTGCAGTGACCAACAACAAGGCCAAAGCAAGCACTGCTAAGATAATTCTAAGACCCCAGATGATCAGCAGTCTTGGCACGTCTTCAGGCCAAAAATCCGATAAATTGGACAAAAGCTAACGAATGCTGTGCCAATGAAAATAGCGCCGATATAGCCCCAGACACCGATTGAACCAGTGACCGCCAGAAGTATGAGCAAAGCACCTAAAACGAAACGTGCGATACGATCCCAGTTTGCAAGATTACGCGTCATAACATGTCTCCTCAATGAAACGATAAGACCTGCTTAACGAGTTAATGCGCAGCTATAAGTGACTTTGTCACATGTCGGTGGGAATTCCATGACTTCGCAATGCGTCGCGGTTCAGGATTGATACGACACCCCGACCCACCTTGATCCACCCTTTTTCCTCAAACAATTTCAAAGAGCGGGAAACGACTTCCCGAGCGGTTCCAAGTTCCTGCGCGATTTCGTTTTGTTTCTTCTTGATGTCAATTTCGACGCGCCCAGCAAGCCATCTTGCCAGACGCAAGTCGGTTCTGTGTTCAAGCAAATCGTCAATTACATCCGTAAGTTCGCCAACACGTTGGGCAAAGCCTTGAAACACCAATTCTTGAAAGGAATGGTCGCGCTGGAGGAGGGTTCTGAACCTCGTGGGCGATATTGCAATCGCCTTAACATCGCCATCCGCATAGCCAAATCCAGAATACGGACGATCAGACAACAGACACGTGGTTGTCAGAACACAACTATCGCCAGCCTCGACCCGATAAAGAACAACTGTGCGCCCGGCGTGATTGGTTTGCTCAACCCTCACAACACCTTCAGTGACAATTAAGAACGCGCGGCTTTCATCACCGGGTGCAAATATTAACGTGCCATCAGGGACGGAAAGAACATCGCCTTCAGCGAGATAATCCTCGAGTTTTGACATGATGGCCCCTTGGTGTTGTTGGATCACTGTGTGTCCAGAAGATCGAAGCTATATCTAAGGTTCGCCCGTCACGCCATAAGGTAGATTTTGTCACAAGCGCGTGATCTCATCGATCTAAATTCTGAGTATGTGACATAGTCACTTACATAGATGTTCACTTTCAGCATCTGTCTGATCAACGAAGCGCACTGTGATGGAATATGGAATTTCTCTTTGCCTATATCGCGGGTCTTTTGACCCTTATTAATCCGTGCGTTTTGCCGGTGTTGCCCATCGTTTTGGTCAGTGCGCTTAATGCAAGCAACAAAGGTCCATTGGCCTTGGCTGCGGGAATGAGCCTGTCTTTCGTGGGTTTTGGCGTGCTGGTCACCGCGTTTGGGGCAGGTATCGGTCTGACACAGGATGTGTTGGCGCAAATTGGCGCCGTTTTGATGGTCGCGTTCGGGGTTATCTTGGTTGTGCCGATGTTTGCGCGATCTTTCGAACAGGCAACCGCTGGAATGGCCGCAGGGGCGGACAATCGCATCAACGCATTGGAGTCCAATTCGCTTAGGGGACAGTTCCTTGGCGGCGTGTTGCTGGGCACGGTTTGGTCGCCCTGTATCGGCCCAACTCTTGGGGGCGCGATTGCCTTGGCATCACAAGGTGAACATCTTGGCTATGTCACTTTGATTATGACGGCTTTTGCATTTGGTGTTTCAACGCTGATCCTTGCATTGGGATTTGGCGCACGCGAAACAATAAGAAGCCGCGCACAAGCGTTGCGCGGCATCGCCGAGCGGTCAAAACCGATCATCGGGGCCACGTTCATCGCGGTTGGCCTGATGCTGTTTTTCAAATTTCACCACATGCTTGATGGATGGCTTTTGTCCATCATGCCGTATTGGCTCCAAGATCTCTCCGTCATACTCTAAAATAGGACTGAAACTCATGGAAAGACGTGCATTCCTCGCTTTGTCAGCGGCGGCAACTTTCGCGCCCGCATCGGCATTCGCCAATGGATTTGTTGATTATACACCAGGGGCGATCAAAGCGGCTCTTGCTGCGGGTCAAACAGTGTTTGTCGATTATTCAGCCGCTTGGTGCAGCACATGCCACCGCCAAGAACGCGTGATCAATTCTTTGCGCGACAGGAACAAAAAATACGACAACGCGATGGTCTTTTTCAAAGTCGACTGGGACAATTTTGGACGTCACAAAGTGGCCACTTCGCGCGGAATTCCACGACGTTCAACTTTGATCGTTTTGCGCGGTGACAAAGAATTAGGGCGGATCGTCGCCGGCACAAGTGAAAGCCAGATTCAAGCGTTGATGGATCGCGGCCTGTAATGCAGGCTGCGCCCAGCAAAGTAACCCAAGGAGCATGGTATGCAGTTTCTTTCTGAGGACTTTGCGGTGAGCGCCCAGATCACTGTAAATGACATCCAAACCCTGAAAGAACAGGGGTTTGCGTCTGTTTTTTGTTTTCGCCCAGACAGCGAAGAGCAAGATCAACCCATGTTTCATGACTTGATGAAGGTGGCCCAGACCGCAGGTCTGGTGACCCATCACCAGCCTGTTGTTCCAAATCAGATAACAGAGCCAGATTTTGCCGAGTTTCGGAAACTTTATGCAGCGGCCCCCAAACCTATCCTTGCTTTTTGCAAGACGGGCGGGCGCGCCAAAATGTTGTGGGACAGGTTAGACGGGTGAAGGGATTTCCAGATCTTCCGCCAATTTGGTGGGCAGCCAGTATCGCGGTCATTTATTTTTTCAAATGGTTGATCCCGGAATGGCATGTCCAAGCAGGCGTTCTGACACTTGTATCACGTCTGATTTTGCTTGCTGCTTTGACCATAATCATCTGGTCAGCGATTTGGTTTTGGGTCAAAAAAACACCCATCGAACCCCATCATACGCCTAAAACCCTGATTGTTGAGGGACCGTATCGGCTGTCGCGCAATCCGATTTACTTGGCGCTGGTGTTGTTGACGGTCTCATCCGCCATCAGCAACGGGTCGGTCATAGGAGGGATAAGCGCTGTTGTCTTGTGGTTCATCCTTGATCGTCGATTTGCCGCTAAAGAAGAACAGCTGTTGATGGACACTTTTGGAGACAACTCAAAAGCTTATCTGGAACAGACCTCTCGGTGGATTTAGTCGCTATATGCAGCGGCCCCCAAACCTATCCTTGCTTTTGTCGCGCAAGCCGTGAGCGGTCCTGAGATGATCGTTCTTGAGGCCCGCATTTTGCTTGGGTCAAGGCACACCCACCGTACGGTTCGTTAATCGGGGTTTTGGGACCGTTCTGGGCGCAGAAACTGGCCTGAAAGCCAGCTTTGGAGCATGAAAGCGGTCTTTCACAGAGTGTGGATTTGGAGGGCATGAGTTGAAGGTCAACCAATGCCAGCCTTGGGCGCTGAAAGCTGGCTTTCAATAATGCGGTCGGCGTAGAGGCGTTAAAAGAGTTAAAGCGTTGTGGTTTTCTGCCAATTTGCGCGATTGTGTCGCTGGGGGCTGGAACGTGAGATCAAGCACCGGCCAAACTCCAGATTCTATCCCCACTTGTTCTTTAATTTGACACCATCCCCCCAAAGTTCCGGTGCATATTCGCCCGGGGAATACACCACTAATATCGTGTGCGTCATTTAAGTTTTGGGGAAGAACCGAATGCCTAGCAAACGTCCCTACTGGGACGAACGTCTGCCACATCAAATCATGGGCAAACGGAAAAAACACGCTTCGAGGGCCACAATTGGCTATGTTGCCGGCAAATGCCTTCGAAGTAATTGACTGAACGCCTTGATTGCATTCAGAAGTAAAGCTGATTGATCGAGCCTTGGGACTAGGCTATTCGCCGTTGGCAATAGCGGCAACTCGTCGTTTCTGCCCCGCTTGCGACAAACTCATCAGAGCTACTAAAGGGACAGTGATACATGAACAGCTTGCGGTATGGCCAATACCTTGACAGTTTATCTACTGAGAAGCTGGGTATTTTCTGCAGAACTTACTTGAAGAGAATTTGGCCGCTTTTAATTGTCGAGTTTCAATTGAAAACTATGGAAGATTTCGGAATAGCTGAATCCGGTGCAGGTGCTAATTTAGCCACCCGGGATGCCATAGATGAGCTAGATAATTTGGCGGCAGAATGTGAAGATACGGATAAAGAAGATTATCAAGATATAATAGACTCTGCTAGATATTTTCTAATTTTCTTGCAAACCGCCGAAAAAATATCGGCAACGACAGGCCTCGATTATTTTCTGTCATATGTTGAGAGATGGTTGGACGAGACAAGCGAGCTCGTTTCTGAAATTCGCCCGGAGGAAAGGTTGCAGGAGTTAAATTCAATTCACTCTTCTCCATTATATAGAGGTGAATTAGATTATTTTTGCAACTTAGTACTTTCATTGAAAGTGAACGGTAATCTGAAAAACCCTGACGTTCCAATATCGAGCACTATAATTCAATATAGATTCAAGTGATCAGTACTTTGCTTGGTCAGCGAGGTAAGGTGTGTGATTTCACACACCGCACTTCTGTACAATCGATCAAATTCCGCCGAAGGAGTTCTTCGGTGCCCGTCCTGTGATGGCGCTCTGCAGGGTGCCTGCAATCGCAGTTATGCTGCACATGGGCCATGCAGCAAGCCGTAGGGCGCGTGATTTCACGCGCCGCAATTTGCTTAGTGGGCCGCGTTGAAACTTTTCTTTCGGCTTCGGATGCGTTTGCCCATCAAACGACTGCAACACTTAGGTCACTCAGGCCTTGTATCGAGGCGACTAATTTGTCTCCGGGTTCGACTGGGCCGACACCGGCTGGTGTGCCTGACATGATGACGTCGCCGGCGGCCAATTCGAAATACTCTGACAAATACGCGATCATTTCCGGCACTTTCCAAATCATTTGGTTCAGATCACCGGTCTGGCGGATGTCTCCGTTGACCAAAAGCTCGATCTTACCGCTGTTTAGATGTCCAACATCGGCGGCGGATTGCAAATGACCTACGGGCCCTGAACGTTCGAAGGCTTTTCCAATTTCCCACGGGCGCCCCGATTTTTTCGCAATGCCTTGCAAGTCGCGACGCGTCATGTCGAGCGATGGCGCATAGCCCCATACATGATCAAGCGCGTCGTCTTGTTTGATATTCGTGCCGCCTGACTTCAACGCGACAAGCAATTCGACCTCATGGTGGACGTCGCTGCTTTGGGTTGGGTATGGGAACTGTCCGCTTGCGTCCAGATTGTTGGGGTTTTTCTGGAAAAAGAATGGCGGCTCACGATCCGGGTCATGCCCCATTTCGACTGCATGGGCCGCATAGTTGCGTCCGATGCAATACACGCGGCGCACAGGAAATGCGCCGCCGCCCGCCACAGGAATGGATGCCGGGGCAGGGGGGGGGATCACGAATTCAGTCATTTGGTGGCTCTCAGGTCAAAAGGATTTAACCCATTGATAGCCAGTGGCTCTGGCTGGAGCAATCAAATGCCACTCTACATTCTTTTGAGACTGTTGGAGAGAATGCGCGTTTTGTCAGTTTCGTCGGGCGAAATGATTAATATCTTAGGTACAAAGGAAAAACCCCCTGCCAAAGTGTTCTGGCAGGGGGCGTTTTTATTATCCGATGATATTTAGCAAGGTCGCAGAGGGGCGCATAATAGCTGTTGTTTTACTGCTATCTGTGCGGAAATATCCGCCTGTGTCGGCCACGCCGCCTTGAGCTGCGGCCAGATCGGCAACGATTTTGTCTTCGTTATCCGCAAGGGCCTTGGCCAAAGGTTCAAACTCGGTTGCCAGTTCCACATCATCCGTCTGTGTCGCCAAAGCTTGGGCCCAATACAGCGCGAAATAGTAATGGCTGTCGCGGTTGTCGGGTTGACCCACTTTGCGGCCAGGCGAACGATCGTTGTCCAAAATACCCTGAGTTGCCGCGTCAACCGCATTACCAAGCACTTTGGCTTTGGCATTGCCTTTGACCTGCGCGAGGTATTTCAAGCTTTCGCCCAATGCACAAAACTCACCAAGAGAATCCCAACGCAGGTGATTTTCTTCCATCAATTGCTGGACGTGTTTGGGCGCGGACCCACCGGCACCTGTTTCGAACAATCCACCGCCCTGCATCAGCTTTACGATCGACAGCATTTTGGCCGATGTGCCCAATTCCAAGATCGGAAAGAGATCTGTCAGGTAGTCGCGCAGAACATTGCCTGTGACGGCAATCGATGTGCCACCGGCTCGGATGGTATCGAACGACACGGCTGTTGCTTCGCGTGGGGCGAGGATTTTGAATTTGTCCGCAACACCGGCTTTGTCCAGCAATGGGCGCACGTATTTTAGCAATTCTGCGTCATGGGCGCGGGTTTCATCCAGCCAAAAGATTGCTTCGCAATTTTCCAAGGCCTGACGATCAATCGCCAATTGCACCCAATCTTCGATAGGGGCCTGGCGCGCAGAGGCTGAACGCCAGATATCGCCAGCTTCGACTGTGTGGGAATGCAGCACATCGCCATTGTCCATGACCATACGAACGACGCCGTTTGCAGGAACCTCAAACGTGGTTGGGTGCGATCCGTATTCTTCGGCTTTTTGCGCCATCAGGCCAACGTTCTGAACTGTGCCTGCTGTGGCCGGGTCCAAGGCGCCGTGCTTTTTGCAATCCTTGATCGCCTCATCATAGACCGCCGCATAAGAGCTGTCTGGAATAACGCAATTGGTGTCCGCTTCTGCGCCGTCTGGTCCCCAACCTTTTCCGCCTGCGCGGATCAATGCGGGGATCGAGGCATCGATGATAACATCTGAAGGAACGTGCAGGTTGGTAATCCCGGTGTCTGAATTCACCATATAAAGGGGCGGATTGCCTGCCATCACGGTTTCAATAGCGGCAAGGATTTCATCCGCTTTTGGCGATGATGCGATAACATCCAACATAGTCCCCAAGCCCGAATTGGGGTTGGCGCCAGCAGCGGCCAGATCATCCCCATATTTTTCGAACACGGGCTTCAAGAACGCTTTGACCGCATGTCCAAAAAGGATCGGGTCCGAAACCTTCATCATGGTGGCTTTTAGGTGGATTGAGAACAAAACACCCGACGCTTTCGTCGCGGCAACCTGTTCCTCAAGAAATGCGGCCAATGCTTTGACCGACATGAAGGTCGCATCGACAACTGTGCCAGCTGGATAGCTGACGCCATCCTTTAGAACGGTAACGGTCCCATCTTCAGCCACCAATTCAATCCGGGCAGTTCCAGCTTGGGTCAGCGTTGCCGACTTTTCATTGGACCGGAAATCATTGCCAGACATTGTTGAGACGCTTGTCTTACTGTCTGACGACCATTTGCCCATACGGTGCGGGTTGGATTGCGCGAATTTCTTGACGGCAACGGCTGAACGACGATCTGAATTGCCTTCCCGCAGCACAGGGTTCACGGCTGACCCTTTGATTGCGTCGTAACGGGCACGAATGGCTTTTTCAGCGTCGGTTTTCGGCGCTTCGGGATAGTCTGGCAACGCATAGCCTTTCGACTGCAGCTCGGACACGGCGGCGACCAATTGCGGAACAGAGGCTGAAATATTGGGCAACTTGATGACGTTTGCTTCGGGTGTTTTCACCAATTCGCCCAAGAACGCCAAATCATCTGTCTGCTTTTGCGCATCGGTCAGGTTTTCAGGGAATGTCGCGATAATGCGCCCGGCCAGTGAAATATCCCGAGTGCCAACACTCACGCCAGCAGCGGCTGTAAATCGCTGAATAATTGGCAGCAATGACGCAGATGCCAGTTCAGGGGCTTCGTCGACCTTTGTGTATACGATGTCGGGATTTTCCATTTATCTTCGTTTTCCTCTGAAATTCTGTGTTCGAAAGCCGCAATACCCAAATTTATCATCAAGGTCCACGTCAAGACGTCCTTGGGATGGTGAACAGGTTGGCCGTGCGTCGTGGGCCGAACCAATGCCTGATCCGTGGCGCACATGACGTCCTTTTTTGGTTTTTCGATTTTGGTAAGAAAGTAGCTCTGTCTCGGTGCGTGTCGTGCATACGATCTCGCCCCAATTTACGGCCAAGCCGCTGTTTCGACTGCCAAGAGCGGTTTGATGTCTGTGTCTTCACTCATCTTGGTATCGAGTGAATCCCAATTAAATGCTGCTGGGAATGTGTAATCATGTGCCAGTTCCAGACCCAGCGTTGCGCAGGGTGATTGAACAGGGGAACGTCCTGTAATTTGAAACCTGCAAATCAGATGCTCACACAAGCGTGAGGTGTCACGGTTGAATTTTACCGCCTGTTCCGCTCGGATTCGACCAAGAGCATGTTATATATGTTTTAACGCCATCTGTGATGCACCGCTTGAGCTTTTACAAACGCCAGTAGGAGACACCTTTATGACTGACGCCATTGTCGCCCGCCGAAAATTCCTTGTTGCTGGGGGGGCTGTTGCGGTGACGGGGGCGTCAGGTCTGATTGGCCACGCCAATGCGGCTGGTTTGGCCGCGACGGTTACAATGCGCGGTGGGTCCAACAATTACCGTCCGGGTGCGCCGATAGTGGATCGGATCGGGCAGGGCGGGTTTTGGATGACGGGATCGGTGCGCCGGGCCGGTGACGGGGCCGCATTGCCGGGACAGCGCATTCAAATTTGGGCGCATACGACAGAAGGCCATGAACGCGATCCGCAAAGCCATGGGGCCACTTTGACGGATGAGAACGGCATGTTCCGTCTTGAGATGCCTCAGATCGTTCCCGCATTTGGTCAACCGCACGCCCATCTGGCCTATGACGACGATGAATTTGACACGGTCTTTCTGCGCCCGATTATGGCAAGTGCCCGTGACACAAGCCTGAACGTAGAATTCGTCCTGCAACCTGCCTGAATGCTGTGGCGAACCAGCCGGTGAAAATTGCCCGACCGTTTCTGGTTTGGAGCGTCGTTATAATAGCAATCGCTGCGGCGATGATTGCGGCGGCCCTCAGCCCTTTGTTGGCGTGGCGTGATCCTATTTATATCCTCGCAGGATTTGCTGGCGTCATCGGCATGGCGCTATTGCTACTTCAGCCTTTGCTGGCCGGGGGTAAGTTGCCGGGGTTATCTGGTCCGCGCGGTCGAGGCTTGCACCGCAGAATAGGCAGCGCCCTTGTGGTCGCGGTCATTATCCATGTCGCAGCGCTTTGGATCACCAGCCCGCCAGATGTCATCGATGTCCTATTATTTGCATCGCCCACGCCATTTGCCATTTGGGGGGCCTTGGCAATGTGGGCTGTGTTTGGTGCGGCGCTGTTAGCATTGTTACGAACCCGCCTCCGGTTGCGCCCACGAGTCTGGCGCGTTGCTCATACTGCGTTGGCCGCGATCATCGTTGTCGCCAGCACTGTCCATGCGTGGTTGATCGAAGGAACGATGGAGCCGATCTCAAAGGCTGTGCTTTGTCTATTGGTTATAGTGGCGACGTCGAAGGTCTTCATTGACCTAAGGGTTTGGGCGCTGCGCCGACGTTCCTCCAGACAATAGGCCTCCAGACAATAGGGGGTGTTCTCTTATAAATAGAGAACCGAATAGTTCGGGCGGCAACCAAGTCTCATATGGTTTGTATCTGTATCAGGTGTGGTTTTCTCGGGTTCAACTCTTCGGGCCAGCATTCTCGGGGATAGATGTCACCGGGGCAGGGTGGTCGGACTCGATTTCAACATCGCGAAACAGAAGGCGACTCGCCACTTTGCAGGGGGTTGAACTTGATCCTCATACTTATCCACAGAAATGACGAGGTTTCGAACCAAGATTGCCGTCCCTTGGACAATCAAAAAGGAAAGTTGGCCATCAAAACCCCTGTAGAATATAGGGTTTTTGCAGGTTGAGAAATTAAATCAAAAAAAGTGGGTTAGTTATCAAAAAAGGGGTTGCGGGTTATTGGTAGTAACTCTAGAACCCCCTTCAACGGCGACGCAGACAAGCAACGCCAGACGCCAGACGGGCCGAGGGTTACGATCCAGAGCAACGAGGCGATGATAAAATCAGAGGTAAGTGAGGC